>CAVZPU010000017.1:0-472133 GCA_963777185.1 uncultured Solirubrobacterales bacterium | reverse complement strand
TCCAGGCAGTAGCGCTCGAACACCTCGCCCGTATACGCCGTGTAGCGCTGAACATGATCTTTCCGCCCAGCCGGGGGATTGGCGTCAAGCGCTCGGGCAACGTCAAGCGGCGGCAGTAGAAGCGTCGCTCATCCAGTTGTGGAGCCAGGGGCGTCCCATCATAGCAGACCCCCCGCAGTACCGAGCCGCAGAAACGGTCTACGGTTGAACGGGCGGGTTTCCCACACGAACCTCTCCGGCCTCTCAGGAGCAAAGGCCGCAAATTCCGTCTTCAGTTCGTCGCGAGTAGCCGACATCAGGTGGAGAGCCTCATGTTGGCGGTCTGCGAGCGCCAGCTGCCTGAAGAGCTCGTCCACGACGGTCTGAGCGATATGCGGATGGCCGTTGTCGGATCCCATGCGTTGCTTACTGATCCGAGCCCAAACGCGATCGCCCACTGTTCCTGAGCGTCAATACCGCTTTCCTCGATCCACTCTGAAATCGGGCAAAAACGGGAGACTGCGCCGACTCTCGGCGTCTCAGCCAGTCGTAGCAGCGCCTGCGGTCGCACGATCTCTTCCATCCAGGACGAGAATGGGAGTAATACGCGCCCACTTGAAACTCGTAGGCCAGATACTCCTTCAGCCCTGGCGGCGAAGACAGATCACGGCCGGTCTCGATGACCGAGTTGCTCGCGATGATCGCCCGTAACAGTTGAGCGTGCTCCTGGGCGGTTATCGGCGTGTCTAGGGGCGCATCACGAGCCTCTTCAACAAGCACGCGCATGAGCGCGTAAAGCGACTGTGGGCCGAAAATCGAGAAACGCGGCTCGTCGCGGATGAGCTGCGCGTACCTCTCGATCAGGTGGTCGACCCTGAATAGCTGCGCAGCGAGTTGAAGCTGCTTGTGCGCGTCGGACATTACAGTCTCGACACGACCGGCCAGGTTCGCGACTAGAGACATCGAAGCTTCAAATGGGAGCTTTGCGCACATCGCGCGGAGCTTCGCGAGGTCGCTCACGGGAAGCCCGAGATGCTCCTCAACGATCACCACGCTGACCTGCTTGAACTCGCTGGCGCCGCGCTCTGGGGCCTGCGCGATCGGGCTCTTCTGGCTGAGACCGAAGCCGCGCCGGCCGGTGGGCGAGTTACGTCGCGGGTCGCCGTACCGATTCTTCTTTTTCCGACTCACCTCCGGTCCTCAGCTATCGTGCTCGTGTCTGCGATTGGAGTCTTCTTCGTCAAGCTGCAACGCGCGAGTACAGCATCTCGTGAGCGCTTGAGACGGGGAGCGTCGCATCCGGTGCCCGGTTGCGGGCGAGGTCAGCCGCCGCGCCGGCGCCGCCTTGCCTCGGCCTGCTTGCGAGCTCCGGTGGAGTTCACGCGGAATGTCATCATCTGGGTGCTCACGCCGTACTCGGCGGCCGCGATGCCCATGGGTGTTTGCGCCAGTGCCACCACGAGCGCCGCCTCGCGGGGGACAAGCAGGCAGCCGGACAGCCATGCCGCCTCGTCCTCGTCGAGCTTAGAGTAGTCGCGGCAGCCGTTGACGATGGGGTGCCGCGGTTCGTGCAGCAGCAGCCCGTGAGCCAGTTCGTGCGCGAGGTCGGAGTTCTGCCGCGCCTCCGAGTTGGCGTCGTTGAAGATCACCACACGGCGCGGCCGCGGCCACTCCGGAAAGATGGTCATCGCCGACAGCACCGCGCTATTGGCCCGGACGTGACGAATGCCCGCGGCCACCCCGTTGTCGTTCGCCTGGACGAGTGCGGACAGCGGATGCAGCGGGATGTCGAGGTAGGTCGCCAGATCACGCGATCGCAGGGGGGCGTGGGGCTCGAGGCCCATCTCGCCCCGGACCGCCGTGGCGATCGACTCACATTCGCTCTTGAACCCGCGCTTCACTAGCGATCCTCACTACGGATGCCGGAACTGGTCGTACGCGGCGCGGATGATCGTCTCCAGCGCCTGCACGCCCTTCTCGTCGAGTTTGGGGTCGCTGCGCAGCGCCGTTGGGAGCGTGGTCAGGAAGCCGCCCGTCTGCTTCCTGCGGGGCGCACCCACGAACTGGTCGGCGGCGAAGCCGCCCCAGGAGACCAGGCGGGCGAAGGAATCCATGTCCGGCCGTTTGCCCTGGCCGAGCCGGGTGAGCGTGGACTGGCTGACCAGCGCCTCCTTGGCCACGTCCTTCCAGTTGAGCCCCCGGCTGCGGCGCTCGCCGTCGAGGGTCTCGTAGAAGGCATCAGCGTCGAAGGCGGTCTCGGTCGCTTGCGGTCCGGCCTGGTCAGGGGCCTTCTGAGCCATTCGCGCTCCTCTGATTGCAGATATGAAATTGCTCGTCACTCATGCGCTATAATTTCGTGAGTGACGGCCGGTTCGATTATAGGCATCGGTCCAGCCTCACGTCCCAATCCCACCCATAGCCCCAAGGAGGGGTGACCAATGAGCCAGATAGAAACCACCGCCACCGAGCAGGACCGCCCCGCCGAGAAGATCGCCGTCAAGGTGAACGACGACCCCGTGGCCCTCACCGGCAAGCACCAGACCGGCGCCAGCATCAAGGCCGCGGCCATCGAACAGGGCGTCCCGATCGAGGCCGATTTCGACCTCTCCGAGGTGCTGCCCAACGGGAATCAGAAGCCGATCGCCGACGTAAAGAACGTCGAAGTCAAGGACGGGGACGAGTTCTGGGCGATCCCCGGCGACGACAACTCCTGAGCCGATGAAGGAGGCAGTGGAGGAGGCACTCGCCGACATCAAAGCGGCGTATGGGGGATCCGTGCGCGCCGTGTCTGATGACCAGGGCGGGGCGTGGATCGAGATTCCCGAGGTCGATCTCGGCGCCACGTACCGCGAGCGGACGAGCTTCGTCATCTGCCTGCTTCCCTTCAACCTGCCGAACGCCGACGTGTACCCGCTGTTCGTACGTCACGACCTCGCCCGAGCCGACGGCAGCGGGCTCTGCGACGGGTTCGCCGCAACCTCGCTGAACTGGCCAGGGCAACCCAACCAGCGACCGGTGATCCAGGTCTCTAGGCGAACCCGGCGCAGCGACTTCACGCGCCAGACCGCCCTGCAGAAGATCGACAAGGTGCTCGACTGGATCAGGACGCGGTGACGGTCATCGCGGGCCCCTATGAACTGCGCATGACCGAGGACCAGTGGTCGCTGCTGCGCGGACATCTGTTCCCCGGTGACGCTGACGAGCACGGCGCCGCACTGCTCTGCGGTGTCGCGCACAGAGACCGCGCGACGCGCCTCCTCGTGCGCGACGTCGTTCTCGCCCGGGACGGCGTCGACTTCATCCCGGGCACGCGCGGTTACCGTCTCCTCACGGGCGAGTTCGTGACCCAAATGATCCGACGCGCCAAGGACGAGAAGCTCATCTACCTCGCGGTCCACAACCACGGCGGCACCGACTCGGTCGGCTTCTCCGAGCCCGACCTCGTTTCGCACGAGCGCGGCTACCCGACTCTTCTGCGAGTGAGCAAGCAGGCTGTCGGCGGGCTCGTCTTCGCCCATCGGGCAGCGGCCGGTGACATCTGGCTCCCCGACGGCACACAGACGAACCTCCGGCGCACCGTGGTCGTCGGCGATCGGCTCGACGTCCTGACGCCGAAGCCGGACACCATCGAACCGGTCGTTGCGGCGCGATTTCACCGCCAGGCCCTCATCTACGGGAAGGCCGGCCAGGCGATTCTCGGCGAGGCCAAGGTGGCGGTCGTCGGCGCCGGTGGTGTCGGCATGCTGCTCGTGCAGGCGCTGGCCCGGCTCGGCGTCGGGCACCTCGTGGTGATCGACCCCCAGCGCGTCGACCCGACCAACCTGCCGCGACTGCCCGAGGCGACCCGCCTCGACGCGATGGAGTACCTCGACCGAGACGGCATGCCGCGGATGGTGCGCCGAGCTGCGCGGCGGTTCGCTGCGCGCAAGGTGCGCGTCGCCCGCCGCATCGCCCGGCGAGCCAATCCGTCAATCACCTTCGAGGGCATGGTCGGTGACATCGCCGACGACGAGATCGCGCGGCGTATCACCGACTGCGACTTCATCTTCCTCGCCGCTGACACGATGCTGGCCCGCGACCTGGTCAACCAGATCGCATACCAGTACGTGATTCCCACGCTGCAGGTCGGCTCCAAGGTGGTGATCGACAAGAAGACCGGCAACGTGCTCGACGTCTTCGGGGTCGTCCGCACCCTCGGCACCGCGGCGGGCTGTCTCTCGTGCAGCGATCTGATCGATCCGGTACGCCTTTCCGAGGAGTCTCTGGGCGACCCCGTCCAGGTCGCCAATCAGCGCTACCTCGACGATCCCGACGTGCACGTGCCCAGTGTCATCACGTTGAACGCAATGGCTTCCGGGTGGGCAGCAAACGACTTCATGCAGTACATGGTCGGTCTCGACCGGCCGCGCGCTGGCTTTCGCATCTTGCGCACGATGCCGGTCAACGACAGATCACCGCACGTGACGGTCCAAGAGCCCGCGCCGGACCCAACGTGCTACGTGTGCGGCTCAGACGGCGTCCGGGCCTGCGGCGATGGCCGCGATCTCCCAACACGGGTGAAGTCGTGATGGGTTTGGGGAACCTGATAACCGAGCGAGTCATGCCTTCTTGCGAATCCGCGGGGGGTCCCCGCGACGACTCCGTTAGTGACCTAGAACTCGCGAGTCGGCGCGACGCTAGCGAGTGAGTTGCCTCGTCCTAGATCACACGGACGAAGTCGCCGCCACGATTGCATTCGCGTCTCGGGGCGTCACCGCCGCGGACATCGCTTAGGCGACTAAACGCTGTTCGGCCTTCGACCGCGTGCGCTCTTGGTGGGCGTGAGCCGGCGTCGCTCCCGCGCGTCGATCACGAAGTCGTTGATGGCGGTGACCACGCTGGCGGTCTTGTTGATCCGACTCAGCTTGCACCCCAGAACGTCGCCCACGGGCCTCGTCCGGCCAGTCCAGCTCGTCCTTGTAACCGGAGAACGCGTCGTGAGGTCGAGCGCATTCGGCAGTTTCCGGTCGCGGTACTCGGCATTTGGCGACGCCCATCCGCGGCCGTCACCAAATGCCGAGTGGGTGCTGCGCGGGGCTTCGCCGATTGACCACCTCTATCATCTTCATCTTCTCAACCGTCGAGGTCTACGAGAGTCGCGACTCGCCCCAGGTGACACAGTCGCTGTGCCTTCTGGCCGCGTGCGACCGCCAT
Source organism: uncultured Solirubrobacterales bacterium (assembly GCA_963777185.1). Lineage (GTDB taxonomy): Bacteria > Actinomycetota > Thermoleophilia > Solirubrobacterales > Solirubrobacteraceae > Palsa-465. Next base: position 466,961 of record CAVZPU010000017.1, on the reverse strand, counting down.
CCCGGGCTGAGGCCCAGGACGACAGCGCTCGGGCTGACCCGACCATCAGACCAGGGACGGGCTTATCCGTGCCGGCATGCTGGCGAGCCGGGGTCGAGGTCAGATCTAGCTCTCGCGATACCCTCTCAGCCGGGGTGATAAGTGTCGACGCTTGAGGAGCTTAAGCCTGGCCTGAGGCTGACCGGAGTGATCCCAGGCCAGGCCGTCTCGGTGATCGCGGTGCAGCCGCACGGCCCGGATGCTGTCGAGCTGACCTACAAGACCGCCGACGGGAGCCTTGGCCAGCGGGTGCTCAACCGAGACGCCGAGGCCGAGCTGTCGCTCGCCGAGGCAGAGGCCCGGCCGTTCGACGCGCCGGCCGAGGACTTCCGGCTGGTCGCCGAGTGCCAGCGGATCAAGCTCGCCGGGCTGTGGGACCCGATGCTGGCGGTGACGACCTCGGACATCCAGCCGCTGCCGCACCAGCTCCGCGCGGTCTACGGCGAGCTGCTGCCGCGCACGCCGCTGCGGTTCCTGCTCGCCGACGACCCGGGCGCCGGCAAGACGATCATGGCCGGGCTCTACATCAAGGAGCTGATCCTGCGCGAGGACGTCAAGCGCTGCCTGATCGTCGCGCCGGGCGGGCTGGTCGAGCAGTGGCAGGACGAGCTGTTCTTGAAGTTCGGGCTGCGGTTCGAGATCTTCACCCCGCAGCTGGGCGAGACGCCGTTCGGCAGCTCGGTGTTTGACCAGCACCCGCTGCTGATCGCGCGGATGGATCAGCTCGTCGCGCAACGAGGTCTGCAGTCGCCGAGCTGGCGAAGTCGGAGTGGGACCTGGTCGTGGTCGACGAGGCCCACCGGATGGGCGCCCACTACTTCGGCGGCGAGCTGAAGAAGACCAAGCGCTTCCAGCTCGGCGAGCTGCTCGGCGACATCGCCCGCCACCTGCTGCTGATGACCGCGACCCCGCACTCGGGATCGAGGAGGACTTCCAGCTGTTCCTGACGCTGCTCGACCGCGACCGGTTCGAGGGCAAGTATCGACGCCAAGGTCACAGCGCCGACACAGCGGACGTGATGCGGCGGATGGTCAAGGAGGACCTGCTCACCTTCGAGGGCAAGCCGCTGTTCCCCGAGCGGATCGCCGAGACCGTCCCGTACGAGCTGTCGGCGCTCGAGCAGGACCTCTACGAGCAGGTCACGACCTATGTGCGGGAGGGGATGAACCGGGCCGCCAAGCTCGACGGCAAGCGCCGCAACACCGTCGGGTTCGCGCTGACGGTGCTGCAGCGCCGGCTGGCGTCGAGCCCGAGGCGATCTACCGCTCGCTCGAGCGCCGCGCCGAGCGCCTCGAGCGCCGCAAGCAGGAGCTCGCGGCCGGCAAGGGCGGTCGCCGAGCCGAAGGCCGCGGACGTGGTCGGCGACGCTCGACGAGTTCGACGACGACGAGTTCACCGCCGAGGAGCTCGAGCAGGTCGAGGAGGAGCTGGTCGACGCCGCCACCGCGGCCCAGACGGTCGCGGAGCTCGAGGCCGAGATGCGCGAGCTCGCCGACCTGATCAAGGCTGGCCGCGCGGGTCCGCGCCTCGGAGACCGATCGCAAGTGGTCGGAGCTGCGCACGATCCTCGAGGACAACACGCTCGCCACTGACGCGGATCGGCCGAGCGAGCGGCGCAAGCTGATCATCTTCACCGAGCACCGCGACACGCTCAATTACCTCGCGCAGCGGATCGGATCGCTGCTCGGCCGCCCGAGGCGGTCCTGGCGATCCACGGCGGCGTGCGCCGCGGCGAGCGGCGCCAGATCATCGAGGAGTTCACCAACAACCCCGACTGCCAGGTCCTGATCGCCACCGACGCCGCCGGCGAGGGCCTCAACCTCCAGGTCGCCCACCTGATGGTCAACTACGACCTGCCGTGGAACCCGAACCGGATCGAGCAGCGCTTCGGCCGCATCCACCGCATCGGCCAGAAGGAGGTCTGCCGCCTGTGGAACCTCGTCGCCGAGGACACCCGCGAGGGCGAGGTGTTCACGCGGCTGCTGGAGAAGATCGAGGAGCAGCGCCAGGCCTACGGCGGCAAGGTGTTCGACGTGCTCGGCGAGGCCTTCAGCGAGACGCCGCTGCGGAAGCTGCTGATCGAGGCGATCCGCTACGGCGAGCAGCCCGAGACGCGGGCCGAGATGGAGCAGGTGATCGACGCCAGCGTCGCGCGACGGGATCCAGGACCTGCTGGCCGAGCGGGCGCTCGCCACCGAGTCGCTGCGCCGACGCCGATATCGCCCAGCTGCGCGCGGCAGATGGACGAAGCGCGCGCCCGCCGGCTGCAGCCCCACTACATCGAGGGCGCGTTCCGCGCCGCGTTCACCCGCCTCGGCGGCCGCATCCGCCGGCGCGAGCAGGGCCGCTTCGAGATCACCAACGTCCCGGCCGCAGCTGCGCGACGGCGGCCGCGGTCCGATCGCCACCCGCTACGAGCGGGTCACCTTCGACCCCGAGCACGTGCTCGACGCCGACGGGCCCGCGCGCCGACCTGCTCGCGCCCGGGCACCCGCTGCACGACGCGGTCGCTGACGCTGACGATCGAGCAGCTGCGTCGGCGCTCGACCGCGGCACGGTGCTCGTCTCGCCGACCGTCGCAGGAGCCGCGGCTGCTCGTCGGCGTGAGCGAGGAGATCGCCGACGCCACCGAGCGACCGTCGCGCGCGCTTCGGCTACGCCTACGTCGACCGCGACGGCGCCGTCGAGGCCGCCGGCCCGGCGCCCGTACCTCGACTGCGTCGCCGCGCCGCCGACCGACCAGGTCGATCGCCGCGCGCGCGGCTGCGTGGCTCGCCGACGCCGAGGACCAGGCGCCGAGCTGGATCATCGCCCACCAGCTCCCCGACTTCCTCGCCGAGGTCAAGCTCCGCCGCGAGGCCGAGCTCGCAGCGCGTGCGCGAGCACGTCAGCAGCCGCCTCGACCAGGAGAACGAGCGGCTGATCGCCGACGCGATGGCCGCCGCAGGAGCAGGAGCGACACGGCAAGAAGCCGAAGGAGACCCAGACGAGCCTGCTGACAAGGCCGGCGAGCTCGACACCCGCCGCGAGAGCGTCTGGCGCGCTCGACCGGCAGCTCAGATGCAGCCGCAGCCCCCGCGGATCGTCACCGCCGCGTTGGTGCTGCCCGCTCAGCGCGCTCGAGGCCGAGCTCCCGCCGACGCGCCGATGCACGCCCTCGAGACCAAGGACGTCGAGCGCCGCGGCGTCGACCTCGTCCTGGCCGCCGAGCGGGCGCTCGGCCGCAAGCCCGTCGAGCAGGCGTTCAACAACCCGGGCTTCGACATCCTCTCCGCGCCGCGACGGCGAGACCCGATCCGGATCGAGGTCAAGGCCCGGATCGACGGCGCCGAGGACTTCTTCGTCACCCACAACGAGGTCATCACCGGCACTAACAGCGCTCCGCGCTACCGCCTCGCGCTCGTCAGGTCGATCCCCGACGGGGCCGAGCACGACGAGGTCCGCTACCTCGAGAACCCGTTCGCCGGCTTCAACGCCGGCGACTTCGACGCCAACGGCCACTACGGCGACTGGGACAAGACCTGGGCCCGCGGACAGGAGCCGTTCTGAGCGATGGCCGAACGACTACCGAACGATGCGCGTGCACCAGCCGAAGCGCAAGCTGATCGAGGTCGCGCTGCCGCTGGAGGCGATCAACCGGGAGTCCGCCCGCGAGAAGTCGATCCGCCACGGCCACCCGTCGACCCTGCACCTGTGGTGGGCGCGCCGCCCGCTCGCCGCCGCACGGGCGGTGCTGTTCGCCCAGCTCGTCGACGACCCCTCCTCGCACCCCGACCGCTTCCCGACCGAGGAGGCCCAGCGCGCCGAACGCGAGCGGCTGCACGGCATCATCGAGCGGCTCGTCGTCTGGGAGAACACCCGCGACCAGACGCTGCTCGCCGAGGCCCACGCAGGAGATCCTCGAAGTCCACCGGCGGCAACCCGCCGCCGATCCTCGACCCGTTCGCCGGCGGCGGCACGATCCCGCTCGAAGCCCAGCGGCTCGGCCTGGAAGCCCACGCCTCCGACCTCAACCCGGTCGCGGTGCTCATCAACAAGGCGCTGATCGAGATCCCGCCGAAGTTCGCCGGCCAGCCGCCGGTGTTCCCCGGGCTGCCGACGCGCAGATCGGCAGCTGGCAGGGCGCGACCGGCCTCGCCGCGGACGTGCGCGCCTACGGCGACTGGATGCGCGACGAGGCCGAGAAGCGCATCGGCCACCTCTACCCGCAAGCGACGCTCGCCGACGGCACGAGGCACCGTCATCGCCTGGATCTGGGCACGAACCGTCACCTGCCCGAACCCGCGTGCGGGATCGAGATGCCGCTGGTGCGCTCCTGGTGGCTCGGCAAGAAGAAGGGCAAGGAGGCATGGGTCCGACCGTCATCGTGGCCGATCCCGATCATCCGAGCGGCAAGCGGGTTCGAGTTCGAGATCGGCCACGGCGTAGGCGGTGCCCGACGCAGACGACGACGGGACCATGTCGGTCGACAGGCGCGACCTGCGTCGCGTGCGGAGCGGCGGTCGAGCTCGACGTACATCGATGCGCGAGGCGCGAGGCAGGCCGCTGGGCAGCGAGCTGATGGCCGTCGTCGCCGAGGGCAACCGCCAGCGCATCTACCTCGAGCCGACCGACGGACACAGGCGCGCCGCCGACGTTCCGCGGCCGCCGACGACGCCGGACCAGCGAGCTTGGCCATCGAGCCGCGAGGCTTCTCGACGCCCGCACTACGGGTTGACGCAGTTCGCCGACCTGTTCACGAACCGCAGCTCCTGGCGCTGACGACGTTCAGCGACCTTGTCATCGAGGCGCGCGAGCGCGTGCTGACGACGCCCTCGCGACAGGCATGCCCGCGGCGACCGGCTCGAATCGGCGGGACCGGCGCCGAGGCCTACGCCGACGCCGTCGCCACCTACCTGGGCTCGCTGTCAGCCGCACGCCGATCTACCAATCGTCGCTGGGCCACTGGGCAGCATCGCGCAGATGGAGAGTCTGCGCAACATGTTCGCGCGTCAGGCAATCCCGATGGCTTGGGACTTCGCGGAGGCAATCCGTTCGCGGACTGCTCCGGCAGTCTTGATCGCAGACTGGACTGCGGTCGCAAGGCCCTTGAGCTACTCGCCAGCCTCGATCGCTCGGCGAGCGTCCAGCAAGCGCGACGCCGATCGCGCCGCTGACGCGGGCGGCGTCTTCTCGACCGACCCGCCGTACTACGACAACATCGGCTACTCCGACCTTTCCGACTTCTTCTATGTCTGGCTGCGTCGGTCGCTGCGCAGCGTCTATCCCGGATCTGCTTGGCACGATGCTGGTGCCGAAGGCCGAGGAGCTGGTCGCCAACCCCTACCGCCATGGCGGCAAGGACGGTGCGCAGCGAGTTCTTCGAGGACGGCTTCCGCAGGTGTTCGCGCGTGCGCGGGAGTCCGCGCTGCCGGACTTCCCGATCACCGTCTACTACGCGTTCAAGCAGTCCGACGCCGACGACGACGGGACGGCCTCGACGGGCTGGGAGACGCTGCTCGACGGGATGATCCGCTCGGGCTGGGCGATCACGGCGACTTGGCCGATGCGGAGCGAACGCGGCGAGCCGGATGATCAGCCGTCGGCACCAACGCGCTCGCGTCGTCGATTGTGCTCGCGCTGCGGCCACGGCCGGCCGACGCGCCGACGACGGATCGGCGCGGGTTCATCGCAGCGCTTCACGACGAGCTGCCGGACGCGCTGCGCAAGCTCCAGCAGGGGGCGATCGCGCCGGTCGATCTTCCGCAGGCGGCGATCGGCCCGGGGATGGCGGTGTTCTCGCGCTACTCGAAGGTGATCGAGAACGACGGGACGACGATGACGGTCCGCTCGGCGCTGGCGCGGATCAACGAGATCCTCGACCAGGTGCTGAACGAGCAGGAGGGCGACTTCGACAACGCCACCCGGTTCGCGATCGCGTGGTACCGCCAGCACGGTTACGCGACAGGGCGACTTCGGCGCGGCCGACAACATCGCGCGGGCGCGGAACACATCGGTCGAGACGATGGTCCACGAGGGGATCCTCACCAGCGCCGCCGGCAAAGTCGAGCTGTCGCGCCGGACGAACTGCCGGAGGACTACGACGTCTTGACCGACGATCGCGTCGGCGTTTGGGAGGTGCTGCACCACCTGATCGCGCTGCTCGAGCGCGGCGGCCTGCCGGCCGCCGGTGACTTCCTCGCGGCCGTCGAGGCTCGGCCGGACGCGGCGGTCGACGTCGAGCTCGTGAAGGAGCTGGCGTTCCTGCTGTTCTCGATCGCGGAGAAGAACGGCTGGACGCAGGACGCGCTGGCCTTCAACACCGTCGCGACGGCGTGGCCCGACATCCTCGACGCGGCTCGCGTCGGGCGCGGCGGCGGCAGGTGACGCAGAGCAGCTTCGATTTCGAGGAGGAGGAGTAGATGGCGACGTCGAACCGCGACCGGATCGGGCGGATGTTCGAGCTGCTGGCGCCGGCGCTCGACGAGTTCATCACGCGGTCGGTCGCGTCCGGCTCTGAACAAGGGCACCGACTGGACGGTGTTCGTGCAGCTGAAGGACGAGTCAGAAGGGAATCGACGGGCAAGGAGTACTCCGCGGCTCGATCCGCAGGTGCAGCTGCGGATGCTGACCGAGAACATCCCGGCCGGGCTGCAAGCGGGCTGGTACCCGTTCGACGACGCGATCGGCCGGGTCGGGCAGGGGTACACCAAGGAGCTGCGCGAGTACCGCAACGACTGGGCGCACAACAAGCCGTTCAGCGACGACGACGCCTACCGCTGCCTGGACACTGCCGAGCGGCTGCTCGTGCTCGTCGGCGCGCCGCGGTCGCCGACGAGGTGAAGTCGATCCGCCTGGGGCTGCGCCGGCTCAGCGCCGAGAAGGACGACCGCAAGGTGCTGATGTCGGCGGTCGCGACGCCGGAGTCGACGGGGCTGCGGCCCTGGCGGGAGGTGCTGGCCCCGCACGACGACGTCGCGACGGGGAACTTCCAGGCGGCGGAGTTCGCGGCTGACCTCTACAAGGTGTCGGCGACCGAGGACGCGGGCCGCGACTATGCCGAGCCGGTCCAGTTCTTCTCGCGGACGTACCTGACCGAGGGTCTCAAGGATCTGATCGGCCGCGCGGTTCGCCGGCTCGGCTGGCGATCAGAACGCGTCGCCGGTGATCAACCTGCAGACGAACTTCGGTGGCGGCAAGACCCACTCGATGCTGGCGCTGTGGCACCTCGCGTCGAGGACGCCGCTCGGGCGAGTTCCCGCAGGAGCTCCAGGAGCTGCTTGCCGAGACGCCGTACGCGTCGCTGCGGTGACGCGAGCGGGTGGCGCTGGTCGGCAACCACCTCGCGACCTCGGGATCGACGAAGCCCGACGGGACGCGGGTCAACACGATCTGGGGCGAGCTCGCCTGGCAGCTTGGCGGCGAGGAGGCATTCGCGCTGGTCGCGCAGTCCGACGCCGACCGCACGCCGCCGGGCGAGGCGCTGCACAAGCTGCTCGCCGCGTACGCGCCGGCGGTCATCCTGATCGACGAGTGGGTCGCCTATGCCCGCAGCCTGGTCGGACGCGACGACCTCGCCGGCGGGACGTTCGACGACCAGTTCACCTTCGCGCAGTCGCTGACCGAGGCCGTCAAGGGGACGCCGGGCGTGCTGCTGGCGATCTCGATCCCCGCTTCGGAGAGCGGCGACGATGCCGCGCCGGTCGCCGGGAACGCGGAGGAGGTCGGCGGCGCGCACGGCCTCGAGGCGCTGCGCGGCTTGCAGAACGTGGTCCGGCGGGTCGCCGATCAGTGGCGGCCCGGCATCGTCGAACGAGGCGTACCACATCGTCCGCCAGCGGCTGTTCAACGCGCCCGGACGCGCCGGCGCTGGCGGCGATCAACGCGACCGCGCGGGGCTTCGTCGAGATGTACCACAAGCACGCCGACGACTTCCCGCAGGAGTCGCGCGGCGGCGGCTACGAGGACCGGATCAAGCAGACCTATCCGATCCACCCGGAGCTGTTCGACCGGCTCTACGAGGACTGGTCGAGCCTCGAGCGCTTCCAGCGGACCCGCGGCGTGCTGCGGCTGATGAACACCGTGATCCACGCGCTATGGGTCGGCGACGACCAGTCGCCGCTGATCATGCCGGGCTCGATCCCGATCGCCACCGCATCGGTCAACGCCGAGCTGACCCAGTACCTGCAGGACTCGTGGAAGGCGGTGATCGACGCCGACGTCGACGGCCCCAACTCCGAGCCGGTCCGGATCGACGCCGGCAAGCCGCTGTTCGGCCAGCGATCGGTCACCCGCCGGCTGGCGCGGACCGTGTTCTTCGGCGCGGCGCCGACGATCGGCGGCTCGCACAAGGGCCTCGAGCTCCAACGCGTGTTCCTCGGGACCGCGACCCCTGGCGACCTAGCCGGGCAACTTCCATTCCGCGCTCGCGACGCTCGGCGACCGGGCGACCTACTTCTACAGCGCGTCGGGCAAGTACTGGTACGACCTGCAGGCCAACATCTCGCGTCGCGCGAAGGACCAGGCGGAGCGCGTCCACGTCGAGGAGGTCTACAAGGAGATCGCCGAGCGGCTCGAGCGCCACACGCGCGATCGCGGTGACTTCGCCGGCGTGCACGTCTGCCCCGACGACGCCGGCGACATCCCCGACCTCGACCAGGCCCGGCTCGTCGTCCTGCACCCGCGCTGACCCACAAGCGCAACGTCAACGACTCCGAGGCCCTGACGTTCGCGCGGAACGCGACCGACCACCGCGGGACCGCCAACCGGACGTATCGCAACATGGTCGTCTACCTCGCCGGCGACCGCGAACGCATCGCCGAGCTCCAGCACGCGGTTCGCGAGTACCTCGGCTGGAAGGAGGTGCTCGACAAGGAGGACGACCTCGACCTCACCACCAGCCAGAAGAACCAGGCCACCGAGCGCAAGGCCAAGGCCAGCGAGACGATCGACCTGCGGCTGCTCGCCGCCTACCAGTGGGCGCTGGTCCCCCCCGGCCAGCCGATCGAGATCAAGCGCGATCAAGGTCGAGGGCCAATCCGACTCGCTCGCCGAGCGGGTCAGCCGCCGGCTCGGCAACGACGGGGAGCTCGCGACCCAGCACGCCGCCGCCGCGATCCGCCACCAGCTCGACACCAACGCCGCGAAACTGTGGGAGCGAGGCCACCTGGCGGTCGGCGCGCTCTGGCGGCTCTACGCCGAGTACCCGTACATGCCCCGGCTCCGCGACCGCCAGGTGCTCAACGCCGGGCTCACCGGGCCGCAGCTCCTGTGGGAGCAGGAGGGCTTCGCGCTCGCCGACGGCTATGACGAGGCGACCGGGAAGTACCGCGGCGCTCGTCCTCCCGACCGACGGCTCACGGTCACGATCACCGACGCGACGCTGATCGTCCGCCCGGGACGGGCGAAAGCACAGCGCGCCGCCGAGGTCGCGGACAGGCGCGTCATGCCGGGAGAAGATGCAGCTCCCGGACCCGGGTCCGGGACCCGGTCACGGTCCGGACCCGACACCCCGCCGACCCCCGGCAAGACGCGCTACTTCGGGAGCAAGCGCCTGCAGGCCGACCGCTACGCGATCGGACTTCAAGAAGCTGGCCGACGAGGTACTCGGGCCGCTCGCAGCCACACCCGGCGTGACCTGAACGTGACGATCGAGATCGAGGCGACACCGCCGGATGGCTTCGACGACGCCAAGGTCCGGACGGTCTCCGAGAACGCCACGACGCTGAAGTTCGAGCAGAGCGGCTTCGAGGACGGCTGAGTCCGGCTCGACGGATTCCTGCCCCTACCCCCGATGGAGATGCGCGGCGTGTCAAACATTTGTCAAACGAACGGCGCCGAACAGGCCGATTTGAGCCCGATCACGACCGACCCGTCGAGACTGCTCGAATCCCCTGATTTGCAGGACATTCAGGCATACAGTCCGTACTGCCCGGACGAGCGAGTTCGGGCTCATAACCCGAAGGTCGCGGGTTCGAATCCCGCCCCCGCTATTCGAGAAAGGTCCTGCAAAGCAGGGCCTTTTTCTCTGCCCTAATTCGTGGTGTATCGGGACGAAATGCTCCCGGAGTACCACCTTCGAGTACCACTTGAGGGTCCAGAACTGCACTTGCGGCGCTTGTTCTGGCGGCGCGACGTGTGCGACCTGCGCTCTGTCGTGGGCCAAGCCGGACGGCATCTGGTGCTACGATGTCGCACATGGAGATCGGAGTCCGTGATCTGCGCAACCGGACCGCGCAAGTGATCGACGCGGTCAAGGCGGGGGAGCGTGTGACCTTGTCGGTGCACGGCGAGCCCGTCGCGGACATCGTCCCGCACGGTCAGCGCGCGCGGTGGCTCTCAGGTCCGCAGCTGCGCTCGCAGTTGGCAGAGCGCGCCGCCGATCCAGAGCTCAGCCGCGAACTGGACGAGCTCGCCGGCCAGACGCTCGACGAGCTGTGAGCCCCGCGCCCGCCGGCCTGCTCGACACGTCGGTCTTCATCGCGCGAGAGACCGAGCGCCCGCTCTGTGAGCTGCCTGACCGCGTCGCGGTCTCCGTGGTGACGATCGGCGAGCTTCAACTCGGGATTCTCAACGCGAGCGACGACACGACCCGCGCGCGCCGTGCCGACACGCTCGCCCTCGCTCGGGCGGCCGATCCGATCCCGATCGGCGAAGCGATCATGGTCACCTGGGCTCGGCTCGTCAGCGCGAGCAAGGCCGCCGGCGTCCACCGGACGATCAAGCTGACCGACGCTCTGATCGCGGCGACGGCCATCGAGCATGGCCTGCCCGTCGTCACCCAGGACACCGACTACGACCAGATGGCTCGTGCGTACCCCGACCTCCAGGTCCTCAACGTCTGACCGAAGGCGCCCGGATTCGACGGGACCGCGGACGGTAGGATCGCGCCGCGGCCATGACGGTCTCGGTCTGCAACCGCGTCAAGCTGGGTCGACCGCGCCCGAGAACTCTCTGCGCCCGGCGCTGGTCCTCGTCGGACTTCTCCTGGTCGCCGCGAACCTGCGCGCGGCCATCACCAGCGTCGGTCCTGTTCTCGGGACTATCCAGCACGACCAGGGCCTCTCCTCGGTTGCGGCTTCGGTCCTGGTCAGCGTGCCGTTGATCGGATTCGCCGTCTTCTCCCCGGTCGCCCCGAAGGTCGCCGCCAGGCTCGGGCTCGAACGCTCGCTCGGTGCCGCGCTCGTGCTCCTCGCCGCGGGCATCCTCCTACGGTCTGTTCCTCCCCAACCGTTGCTGTGGACGGGCACGGCGCTCCTCGGCGTCGCCATTGCGATCCTCAACGTGCTGCTCCCGCGCTCATCAAGCGCGACTTTCCAACCCGGATCGGGCCCATGACCGGCGCCTATTCCGCAACGCAGGCCGGCACTGCAGCGATCGCCGCAGGCATCGCGGTTCCTCTCGCCGGCCACCACTCCAGACGGATGGCGCCTGGCCCTGGGCATCTGGGCCGGGCTAGCCGTCATCGCGCATGGGCGTCTTCGCACCCCAACTGCGCCATGACACTCGGCCCTTGGCCTCCGCCGAGCCGAGCACGGCAGAGCGCAGGACCAGCGCCCTGTGGACAAGTGCGCTGGCGTGGCAGGTCACCATCTTCATGGGCCTGCAATCACTGGCCTTCTTCGTTCTGATCGCCTGGCTGGCTTCCATCGAACGAGCTGCCGGTATCAGTCGGACGAGCGCCGGATTTCACCTGCTCCTGCTCAATCTGTTCAGCCTATTCGGCACCCTGCTCTGTTCCAGGCTCATCCACCGGCTGCCTGACCAGCGCCCCATCGCGATCGGCGGATCGGCCCTGCTCGCGGCCGCCCTTGCCGGGTTGCTCGTCGCCCCCAGCCTCGCCGTGCTCTGGGCCAGCCTCGCCGGACTCTCCTGCGGCGTGACGCTCGTCTTAGCCCTGTCCCTATTCGGACTGCGGACCCGACATCACGTCCAGGCTGGAGCACTCTCAGGCATGGCCCAATCGGTTGGCTACGCGATCGCCGCGATTGGTCCGATCCTCATCGGCGCCGTCCACCAGGCCACTTCCTCCTGGACCCCGGCCCTCACAATCCTCATCGTGCTAGCAGCCGTTCAGGCGGGGATCGGGACCCTCGCCTCTCGTCCCAAGACCATCGCCGACCGCTGACCCTGCTCGCGAGGCAGTGGACGGCCCCGCGTGACGGGATCGAGGCTCGCGCCGCACCGGAGAGGACTCGCGGCGGACGCGCACCGTCGCAGGCACGTGGCGAATGCCGACGCGATCTAGGCCAGGCGAAGCCAGCTCAGTGGTACCGCGCTGACGGTACAAAAGTGGACCGCCCGGCGGTACCTCATTGCACGTCCTCGCCAGCTGGGAGGACAGGGCGGTCGGCAAGCGGAGACGCCCGCCGCAGCCACTCCGCGAACAGCGGATCCACGATGTACCAGCTCGCGTCGCGACGGTCAGCGAGTCCCCGGCGTTGCAGTCGTTCGAGCGCGGGTCTTACGCGTGAGTGGCTCGAGAACCCGTAGCGGCTGGCCGTCGGTCGACTTGAGACGTTGTCGCCGCCGCGATCCGCGAGCAATTGCAGTGCGCGGACTTCATTCACTTCGCCCTCGTCGCCGGCCAACAGCACGCTCAAGATGGCGGAGAACTCCGAGCGTTCGATCGATCTGACCAGACGGTCGTGCGCGTCGGCGACGCTGTCCAGGGTTATCGGGTCGCCGGCGGGTGTCTGGTTCCAGCATTCCCACGCGAGCTGCTGGGTACTCCGAGGATGTGCGTTGGTGGCGCCAAGTAGGTAGTTCAGAGCATCCTCGTTGGCTGGCTTTCCGGTGGCCTCGAACTGGAAGTCCAGGTACTCGAGGAAGTCGGCGCGGCTGATCGCCGGCAGTTGCATCTGCGCTGCCTCGCCAAAGATCGGCTCGCCTGAGCTCTCCAACATCATCTGCAGCGCGTTGCGGATGGACCCGGTGAATACGAGCGAAACGTGATTGGCCCCGGAGCTCATCAGGGCCGAGCGGATGACCGCGAGTGGATCGCCCGGACAGTGACGGAGCCGCTGGAATTCATCGAAGACGACAACCAAATGGCTCGAGATCGCCCTGAGGGCGACGAGCTGGGCGTGCAGAGTCTCGCCGTCCTGCGCGGGGTTGGCGGCGGGGCTCTTCACCATGCCCTTGATCACCTTGATGTCGAAACCGATCTCCTTCTCGAGTGCCCCGACCTGACGCTGCGCCGCTCGCCGGATCCGCTTGTCCGGGTGTCCGACCATCGCGTCGTGAACGCAGCCGATGAAGCCGGGAATACTGACGACTCGCTGGAGGTTGACCTTCACAACATCGAAGGGAGGCGCGTCGTCGCCGTGGCTCTTGCTCAGCTCGAGTGCGAGTTGGTTGGTGAAGGTCGTCTTCCCGGTGTCCCGTGGGCCGAACAGCGCGACGTTCGTCTGCCCTTTCAGAGTCAGCGCGACTTGGTGCGCGAACACGTCCATCCCGACGATCTTGGAAGGGTCATCTAGTGGTCGGTCCCAGACGAACGGGTTCAACGCAGAGGTCACTCTCAGCAATGTACCATGTTGTCGGTACGATTTTGTACCGCTTGGCGGTACGCTAGCGGAGCGATTGGCGCGCTACTCGCTCGGCCGGGCACAGCGTCCGAGCGCAGGTCAATCAACGCTCGACTCCTCCCACACCCACAACTAAACTGGCTCGATGGGGCGAATCAGGGCTCTGGCCGCCGGTCTGACGGTCGCCAGCCTGATCGTCGTCTTGGCCTTCGCCTCGGGGGGCGCGGGCACGGGACGCGCCATCGCTGCTGCGTCGACCAGTGACCCCTACTGCACCGGCGACTACAGCGGCGCCGCGCCGGTCACCTCCGCGCAGCCGCTGCGCTTCGGAGTCGACCCGGGGATGGCCGGGAGCATGGGCGGGGCTCAGCTGCCGACCACGGCCGACGACCTGGCCAAGGATGTCGCGTACTCAGCCCAGCTGAGGCCACCCGGGCGAGTGCTCGTGGTGCGTCTCAACCGGCTGTTTTGGTCAGGCGGCGACGCGTTGATCAGCCAATTTCAGTCGCTCGTCGCTCAGTACGCCAAGGCCGGCCTGGAGGTTGAGCTGCAGGTTCGCTATCACCCGGCGTCGGGCGAGGACGGCGACCTGCAGGCGTGGCAGGCCTACGTTCGTCACGTGGTCGACGTGTTCGGGCCTGACCCGGCCGTGGTCGCGATGACCATCACCAACGAGGTGAACGTCACCTTCTCGCCCAACACCTCAGACGGCAGCTACACCGACGCGCAGGACGCCCTCATCCAGGGGATCGAGGCGGCCCACAACGAGGCCATGGCCCGGGGGTATCGCCAGCTGCGTTTCGGCTTCACCTACGCCTACCGGTTCTCGCCCGCCAGCGACGCCTCGTTCTTCTCCTACCTCGGCAGCCACGGCGGCGACGCGCTGCGCCAAGCGCTCGGTTTCGTGGGCCTCGACTTCTACCCCGGCTCGGTCTACCCCCCGACGATGGGGCCGACCGATACCTACCGCAGCGACACCGCCCAGGCCCTCGGCGTCGTCCGCGACTGCTTCATGCCGATGGCCGGGCTCGGCTCGACGGTCCCGATCTGGATCACCGAGAACGGCATCCCCACCGGGGCCTCCACGAGCGAGGCCCAGCAGGCGGCGGGATTGAGCGAGATCGTCAACGCGGTGCGTGACTACAGCGCCACGTTCAACGTGACCGACTACCGCTGGTTCAACCTCCGAGACGCCAGTTCCTCAGACGTCGCGGGCTCGCTTCCCGGCGCGGCGACGACCTTTGTGACCGACGGTCTGCTCCGCGACGACTATTCGCCCAAGCCGGCCTTTGCCGCCTACCGCGCGCTGATCGCCGCTGACGGGCAGCCGAGTCCGCCGCCGGCAGCGCCCCGCGCATGCCGCCCCGGCCACACTCACCGTCAAGCTGCGCCCCGAACACCGGCCGATTCGGCGGGCCGACATCTTCCTCGGGCGTCGGCGTATCGGTCATGCGTCGGGCCGCCGCCTGCGGACGGTCCGGGTCTCGGCACCGGATCGAGATGGTTTCACGGTGCGCGTTGTGCTCACACTTACCAGTGGCAAGCGGATCGTCTATCGCCAGCGCTACCACTTGATCCGCTGTCGCGACGTGGCCGGCGGATAGCGGCGGCTGAACCACGGCGCCTGGCTCCACAGTCAGGATCACGGAGCAACCCTGGGAGGCGCACGTCTGTCAAGCCGTCCCGAGCCGCTGCGCATTGACCACCGCCCCAGCGAGCAGGATCAGCGCCAGCGCATAGAACCACCCGAGGGTGAGCACCACGAACACGACCGTCGTCCCGAACCGGGCGATGGTCGAGATGTTCGAGAGATACAAGGGATAGGCGTAGTCGATGACGCCGATTGCGATCGTGGCCATGAGTGCTCCCGGCCAGACCCCGCGCCAGGGCACCGGGCGGTTGGGCACGCGCGAGTACGTAACCGCGAGACACCCGAACACCACGACCAGCCCAACCCCGAGTGAGATCGCGTAGACGAACTCTTCAACGTGGGCCAGGTCGAACGGCAGCGCCGACTCCCCGGCCTTGAGGAGACTCTGCGCCGCGGGCACGGCGACGGTCGCGATCATGAAGACGAGGATGAACACCACCATCGCGAGTCCGAAGCGTTTTTGTTCAAACCAGGTCCGGCTGCGACAGCCGTAGATCCGGGCGAAGGCCGTATCGAGCGAGCCCCAGAAAGATGTGCTCAACCACAGCGACGCGACGAGGGCAAACACGCCGGTCTTGGTCGTCGAGTCGGTGATCTCATCGAGCAGCGCGGTCAGCGTCTGATCGGTGGAGCCTGGGAACACCTCGCGCAGATCGCGCAGGACGCTGTGCTGGACCGCAGGGCTGGACAGCACCTGCCCGGCGACGAACAGGCCAAGCAGCGCGACAGGGACGACGGCGAGAAGCATGTTGTAGGCGACCATGGCCGCTAAGCCGGTGATGTTCGCGTCGAACGCGGAACGCCAGAATCGCCGTACGGCTCCGGCCGTGCGGGCCGCCGAAGGTCGGCGCCGTTCTCGCGGACGCGGAGCCGGCGGCGCGCCAGACGCGGGACCCATCCCGCTAGTGTGGCGGACTCACCCCCGGCTGGGCACTGCCCAGTAGCGCGGGCCGGCATGTTGACGACATGCGAGCCGTTCAATGACTGAGCCCAACGAGTGCAGCAAGCATCGCCCCGAAGGCGCGACGCGGACGTGGCCCGTCACCCAAGTTCAGATGGCTCTCGCTCCTCGAGGAACAGGAGCACGTACTCGTCGTCCTGAGCCCAATGGCGAGTGCAAGCACCCCGAGGGTGAGCAGGCTGACGCCCCACAGCCCCATGAACAACCAGTGAGCGTGCCTGACGGGATCACGGACGAGGGCGCATGGGACACGTCGCCCCCGAAGAGCACCCATCAAGAGTCGCCCAGCCCATCCTTGCCCACCGCGCGATCGCCTGACCCACCGGCATCACCCCGCCGCGCCCCTCGGTACCCTGCGCGACGGTGGACTTCGACGCCGACGCTCCCGGTCCATACACCGCCCGCTCCGCGCGCGGGCGCCGCGCGCAGGCGGCGCTTCAGGTGCGCGCCTGCACCCATCAGAGCGCCCGCACGTCGACGCGGGCTGTTGACCGGATGCTGCTCGCCCTCCGCGCCTACGAGCAGCGCGCTCAGCGGCGCGCAGCCCTGCGGCTGTGGGTCCTAGCGCGCCGGGCGGCCGCCGAGGCGACCCAGGCCTGACGGCCTACGGGCCGACCGTCAACGTCGCCTGCATGCCCCACTGCGCATGCTCGGGCAGCGAGCTGTGCGTGAAGGTCGGCGGCGCTGGCTACCCGCGCTTGAGCACCATGGCGCGGCCACGGTGGAACCGGTGCCGGCCGCGGCGTAGCTTCCGGTCATTCATGACGGGTCCGGGCCACCTTTGGGTGGCCCGGATCGCGCGTCAGGCGCTGGGCGGGAACCCGTCCAGGAAGCGGAAGGCCTGCTTGGGCCGGGCGGTCAGCGCCTTCGGCGCCAACCCCACCTCCTGGACCACGCCGTGGCGCACCTTGAGCACGCCCCGGCTCGCATTGGCGGCGAACAGGTACCAGGTGTTGGCTCCGATCCGAATCCCGCGGCTGAGCTTGACCCGCCGGCGGGCCGTGGCGAGCTTCATCCCCGGGAGCACGCCGCGCAGCGAGTAGAAGGTGTTGGAGGTGAGCATCAGCACCACCTTGCCGCCGAACTGGTGCTGCTGAGCGGCGCTGAAGCGGCGCGCGACCTTGCCCAGGCCGTAGCCGATGCGCACGCCGATCGGGGTCAGGCAGAAGTAGTCCATGTTGACCCGGCGATGGCTCGAGCTGCGCGTGTAGGCCCGCCGGGCCGCCGTGCGGCTCATGCCGAGCGCGACCGGACCGAGCTTGCGGCCGGAGAGCCGGCCCGTGGCCGTGGGACAGCCCTTGTTGGCACCGGGCAGCGGCGTCACCGCGCTGCCGGGCCACTTCCCGTTGACGAGCTGCACGACGTAGAAGCCCGTGCCGCCGTCGGAGTACCAGATCTCGTGCCGGGCGGTGTCAAAGGCGGGCATCGACATCGCGTAGTCGGACCCGTTGTAGCCGGTCTCGGTGTTCGGCGTGGTCGGCGCCACGAAGTAACCGACCTCCTTGGGGTGCAGCAGATCGCTGATGTCAAAGACGCGCAAGCCGGAGGCGATGAACGAGCAGGCGATCAGCTTGGGGTTCACGCGCGTGGGGATGTTGCAGTAGTGGGCGGCGTAGCCCTGGGCGGGGCTCTGGGTACCGGGGTCACCCGCCGCGCCCGCGGCCTTGTGCGCGGCCTCCTGGTCGATGGCCAGGCGCAGGTCGGCCACGACGACGGGGTGGGCCTCGTTGGCGATGTCGATGATGCGCCCGGCGCCGACGGCGTCGCGGTCGCCGGCCGGGTTGATCGTGCCCTGGGTGTACTCGTCGAACTCGAGCACGTAGGGGTGGCCGTTCTCGGTGAAGGGGATGGCGTTCTGGGGGATGGAGGCCGATGTCCAGGTCAGGCGGCTGATCTCGCGGACCTGGGGGTTGGCCACCCGGTTCTGGATCTGGCTCGTGTCGAGGATGGCCATGTCGCCGCCGGTGGGATCCGCGGCGTAGGCGCGGGTGCCGTCGTCGCTGAGCTGCATGCCGTGGATGACCTCATCGCCCTGCCAGATGGCGTGCGGGTGGGTGGGGTCTGAGACGTCGATGGCGGTCACCGAGGGCAGCGCCGTGCTCGTGGCGTAGAACGTCTTGCCGTCGAGCGAGAAGCCGCTCTCGTGGCCGAAGCGGGCCACCAGCGAGGTGTTGTCCAGGACCGGGTGGCGGCAGTCCTTGTGCACGTCGTAGATCGAGAACAGCCCCGGCTCCGTGGCAGGGTTGCCATTAACGGCGGCGAGGAGGCCCCGAGCCACGTTGAGATTGAGCGACTCGTGCGGCGTCATCATCGGGAGCTGGGTGAGGGTGGCGGTCTGGACCGGATGCGCCGGGTCGCTCATGTCGAGCACGGCGACCCCAAGCGACGCCCCGCCGGGGTTGATGGCGTTGGTGGGAAAGAGCAGCGCCGTGTCGTAGAAGGCGCACACGTGGCCCTCGGTGTCCACGTAGCGAAAGACCTTGAAGCCGCCCGAGGTGCCCTGGTGGGCGACCTCGACCATGTTGCACCACAGGCCGTTGGCGCCCGTCCCGGAGGGCACGCGGCCGTCGATGCCGGGCTCCGGGTTCGAGCCCGGACCGCAGGCGCCCAGTGGCGTGGCCTGGAGCGGCGGCTCGGCGTTCTTCTGGGTCGGGGCGCGGGGCACGGACTGGCCGAGGCCCTGGCCGAGCGCGGCCAGGTCGTTGAGCCCGTTACCGCTGCTGCCGACGAGGGGCAGCGGGATGGGCAGCGCACCGGCCGCCGACATCGCGCCGAGCACGGTGATGCTGGCCAGCACCGCGCCGAGCGCCAGTGCCACCCGTGGCCGTCGCTTCCACCACCACATCAGCCTCACCGTCCCTCTTGACCTGAAGTGGCGGGGACGCTATCACGCCGCGAAAAGGGGAAACGCCGCTGCCTGTGCGCGGCCTGCGGGCGTGGCCGGCGGGGCGCGGCTTTCTGAACCCAACGTGCAACTCGAGGCGTGGATGCACGTTGGGCTCGGGCACGAACCCCTGCCGGGGCTAACCGCGGTCGGCGGCGAGGCCGGCGGGCGAGACCACCTCGTCCCGGGCCGGAATCAGCGCCATGGCCCGCTCGGTCATGGCGGTGATGGTGAGGCTGGGGTTGACACCGACGTTGGCCGGGATGGCCGAGCCGTCACAGACGAACAGCCCGTCATAGCCGAAAGCCCGGTGCTGGGCGTCGACGACGCCGGTCGAGGGGTCGGCGGCGACCACGGCCCCGCCGAGGATGTGGGCCGTCGTGGGGATGTTGAGAAAGGCTTCGGTGACACCGCTCGCCGGGACGCCGTCGAGCTTCTCGGCCGCCCGGCGGGTGGCCCAGTTGGCCACCTCGATGAAGCGCGGGTTGGGCTTGTCGGGGTCCTCCTGGCTCTGCAGCCGCGGCCCCAGGCCCATGAGGTTGCGCTTGGGGCGCAGCCGCATCGAGTTATCGAGGGTCTGCATGGTGAGCAGGATCACCGTGCGCCGCGACCATTTGTAGGGCGCGCCGGCGCGCAGGAAGCGCAGCGGGTGGCGGAGCGCCCCGGCGATCGCCTTCAGCGGGCGGGTGAGCTTGTTGCCCGGACCGGTGAGCAGGGTGAAGAGCAGGCTCATCGAGTCCGCGCCGCGCCCGTAGGTGACGTTCTCGATGTGGGTGTCCTCGCTGGGGTAAATACTCGAGGTGATGGCGATCGACTTGGTGAAGTCGTGCCGGTCGTTTTTGACCGTGACCCCGGAGATGGCTTCGCTGTTGGTCCGCACCAGGTAGCCGAGCCGGTCCGACAGGCGGGGCAGGGCGCCGCGCTCCTTGCAGCGGCGCAAAAGCTGGTTGCTCCCCAGGGCGCCGGCGGCCACGACGACGCGGCGCGCGGTCAGCGTCTGGCGGTCCTTGCGCCACCAGGACCCGGAACGCTCGCTGGTCACCGTGTAGCCATCCGAGCCATCGGCCGCGCCGAGGGGACGGATCTCCACCACCGTGCGCTCCGGCATGACGTGCGCGCCATGGCGCTCGGCGAAGTACAGGTAGTTCTTGACCAGCGTGTTCTTGGCGTTGTAGCGACAGCCGACCATGCACGCTCCGCAGCGAATGCAGCCGTCGCGGGAGGGCCCGGCGCCATCGAAGTACGGGTCGCGTCCGGACTCGCCGAAGTACACGCCCACCCGGGTGGTCGAGTAGGTGTCAGAGACGCCGAGCTCCTGGGCCAGTTCCTTGAGCAGCCGGTCGGCCGGCCCCTCGCCCTCGTAGGTGGTCACGCCGAGCATCCGCTCGGCTTCCCGGTAGTGGGGGTCGAGCTCGGCATACCAGTCGCCCAGCTGCGCCCACTGGGGGTCGCGGTAGAACATCGATTCGGGCTTGGGCTGGTAGAGCGTGTTGGCATAGCCGAGGCTGCCGCCGCCCACGCCACAGCCCGAGGCCACGAAGATGTCCTTGAACAGGGTCAGGCGCAGGATGCCCTTCATGCCCAGCCGCGGGAACCAGTAGTAGCGGCGCATGTTCCACGTCGTCTTGGCGAAGTCCTCGTCCGCAAAGCGCCGGCCGCACTCGAGCACGCCGACCGCGTAGCCCTTCTCGCTCAGGCGCAGCGCCGACACGCTGCCGCCGAAGCCCGAGCCGATGACCAGCCAGTCGTAGTCATAGCCGGGCCCGCCATTCGGGGAGCCGACCGCGGTCGGTGCCACTTCGGACGACATGGCCGGGAGTGTACGGGCGAGACGTCCGGCTACGCCGTTGCCGCAGCCCGCCGCGCGCACTCCCGGAGGACGCGATTGAGCCGGTACAGGGTGAAGTCGCCCAGCGGCGTGCTGATCGCCCCGATCCGGTTGGTGACAAAGCCCACCGACAGCCCCAGATCCGGGTCGGCCCAGCCCCCGGAGCCGCCGAAGCCGTAATGACCGAAGGCCTTGGGCGCCGCCGGACCGGCTCCGAAGGCCTGGTGGTATCCGAGTCGCCAGCGCATCCTCAGGCCGAGCACGGCGTCGGGGCTGCGGACCTGGACGCGTCCGAGCTCGCGCACCGTCTCGGGGCTCAGGAGCCGGGCGCCCCCGTCGCTGCCCTCGTTGGCCAGGAAGCCGTAGAGGCGGGCCAGTCCCTCGGCGCTGAAGGTCCCATTGACCGCTGGCATCTCGGCCGCCCAGACGAGCGGGACCGAACCCTTGAAGAGGCGGTGAAAGCCGTCGACGTGAAGCGCCTCGATGGCCGTGCGAGGGACGGGGGTGCGCGACCATAGCGGCCGGGTGAAGTGCGCCGCCACCCCCAGATGGCGCAGAGCCCAGCCGACCGGCTCGGCCACCCGGTCCTGCACCTCGACGGGCGCGCCGATGTGCAGACCGTCGATGCCAAAGGGCTCGGCCAGCTCGCTGCGGGCCAGGTCGCGAAGACCCGAGCCGGTCACGTGGCGCAGCAGCCCCGACATGAGCCAGCCGTAGGTGATGGCGTGGTAGGCCGAGCGCTCCGTCGGGGCTTTGACGGCACGGGCGGCGAGCCGGCGCTCCATCATCTCGTGGTCGAGGAGATCCTCCGCCTGCGCGGCCACCGCTTGGACGCTGTAGAGCCCGGCGCGGTGAGACATGAGCTCCCGGATCGTGACGCGCTCCTTGCCCCCCGCGGCGAACTCGGGCCAGTGGGCGCAGACCGGGTCGTCGGGGTGCAGCCGGCCGCGGTCGATTTGGAGGTGGACGAGGGTGGAGGCCAGCCCCTTGGTGGTGGAGAAGCTGATGGCGAGCGTGTCGGGGGTCCAGGGGCGGGTACTGCGGCGGTCGGCGTGGCCGCTGCACAGGCTGACCACCGTCTCGCCGCGCTGGCGCACGACCAGGGCCCCGCCGCCGGCGCCCCTGCCCATGAGCCGGCCGAACTCGGCCACCACGGGCTGGAAGGGCTCGGTCGCCTCCCCCGCGGGAAGCTCATCGGCGTGCACGCTCATCGCCGGGCAGCGTACAGGCGGCCCCGGGCGGGGTCGTCGTGCCTTCCGGCGCCGACGGGCGCGGCCGGCGGGCGTCGAGGCCGCCGACGCGCGCTCAGGCGGGCGCGCCCGGGGGCGGCGCCGGCAGCGCCGCGCGCTCCTCGGCCGGCTCGGGCCCGAGCAACTCTTCCCCGATGAAGTGCGGGAAGCGTTTTCCTTCCGTCTCGCCCACGGCCACGAGCTGCTCGCCGACCACGCGCATGTCCTCGATGAGCCGGCGGCGCTCGCGCCAGATGGTCTCGGCGTTGCGCGAGAGCTCGCGGGCGCGCACGGTGGCGTTGCCGACCATCTCCTCGGTCTCGCGCCGCACGTCCGTTCGGATCTCCTCGGCCTCGTGCTGCGCGGCGGCCCGGGCTTCGGTGGCGTCGCGCTGGGCCTCGGCGCGAAGCTCGGTGGCATCGCGCTGAGCTTCGGCACGGAGCTCGGTGGCGTCGCGCTGAGCGGTGCTTCTCAGCTCCGAGGCCTCCTGGCGCGCTTCGTCGCGAACCTGGTCGGCCTCGGCTTCGGCCTGCTCGAGGCGGTCCTCGGCCTTGATCTGGGAGCGCGCGGTGATCTCCTCCGCCGTCTGGTGGGCCCGCTGAAGAAGATCTCGGGTCTCCTCGCTCACCTCATCGAGGGCGTGACGGACCGCGGACTCGGGCGAAGCCGAGATCTCGAGCTCAGCGATGAGGCGGTTGACCTGCTCGACGTAGCGATCGACGGCGGCGCGGTCGTAGCCCCGCAAGCCCGAGGGGAACTCGACGTTGCGGACCTCGGCCAGCAGTCGATTCCGTTCGGCAGCGCTGGCGCCGCTGCCCCGAAACCGGCGCCCGCGCCGGTCGGGCTCCCGGGGGGAAGCCGGCGGCTCGGTGGCCGGAGCCGATTCCACCTCCGGTGAGACAGCCAGCTCGCGGTCCCCGTTCTCGGTCAGCCCCATGGCAATCAGCTCCCTTCTCGCGTCCCTCTCGGCGAGCTCGCGGCGACACGCGAACTCGGCCCCCAACTTACTCCTCCGGTCAAGGGTCGGGGTGCGCCGGGAGGGGTAGATCGTCTGGTGAACGGCACGGGAGGATGACGATGGGCCACAGCGACGCGATCAACCCGAGCGAGCAGCGCGGCGGAACGACGCCGGGAGGCGAAGAAGCCGGGCGCAAGGGGGAGTGGGCGGCGACGGCGCAGGAGGGCGTCGTGCCGGCGGAGCTGGGCGGCTCGGACGCCCCGCCCGAGCTGCTCGACGAGGACCCCGAGCTCGGCCGCGACGCGTTGGGCACCACGACCGGCTCGGAGACGCCGGCCACGGCGAGCGGGATCGATCTGAGCGCCGGTGATCAGGCCGACGCCGTCCGCGACGGCGGGGCGGTGCCGCCAAACGCGGGCATGCCCGATGTCAAGGACGCGCCAGCCGGTCCGCGCGAGGTGGACCGCTAGCGCGCAACCAGCTCGCGGTAGTCCTCCCAGGTGTTGACGTCGCGCGGGACGCGACCGGCCACCGCTACCTCGGCGACGTCGGCGACATAGCGGTCAAGCAGCTTCCACACCCCCTTATCGCCATGTAGCGACCCGAGCTCGCTGAACAACGGTCGGGCGAAGGCCAGGGGATGGCCGCGGCCGTCGTCGTAGCGGCACACGGCCAGCGGCGCCTGACCGAGGCCGGCGATCAGCGCCGTCACCGTCGCGGCCTGCACCCCGGGTTGATCGCCGAGCATGAGCACGAGCACGGCGGCGCGCGCGTCCACGGCGCTCAGCGCAGCGGCGATCGACGACGAGCAACCCTCGCCGAAGGCGGGGTTCTCCACCACCTCCACATCGCGGAAATCGACCTTCGCGCGCACGTCCCGCGCTCCGCCGCCGATCACGCAGAGGCGCTGGTCAAACGGGCAGGCGCGCGCCACCGAGAGGACGTGGCCCAGCAGCGTGCCCGAGCCGTAGGCCAGCAACTGCTTCGGCTGGCCGAGCCGCGTCGAGCCGCCGGCGGCGAGCACGAGGCCGGTGACGAACCCCTCAGCGGGCGGCACGCTGGGCGGCGTAGGCGTCACGGCAACCGGGGCCGCAGAAGTACACCCGGACGCCGCCGATCTCCAGCGAGGGGCTGGCGTCGCTCACCACCACCTCCATGCCGCATACCGGGTCCACCGCCGCCGCGGGCGCGCTCGCCGCCGGCTGAGCATGACGTTCGGCGATCAGCTCGGCCAGGATGGAGACGGCAATCTCCACGGGCGTCCGCGCGCCGATGTCGAGCCCGGCGGGGGTGTGCAGCTGGGCGCGGAGCTCGTCGGCTACCTCGAGCTCGGCGCGGACGGCCTCGCCCCGGGTGCGGCTGGCCACCAGGGCCACGTAGGGCACGCCGGCCCTGAGGGCCTGGGCCAGGACCGCTTGCTCATCGTGTCCGTGCGAAGCCACGATCACGGCCGCGTCGCCGGCGCTCACACCCTCGCCGGCCACGTCGTAGCCGGCCGCTGCGGCGAGGCGGCGCAGGGCCTGCGCGATCGGTGCGCCACCGGCGATGAGAAGGCGCGGGGCCGGAAGCCGCGGTTCGAGGAAGATCTCGAGGGCCCCACCGCTCAGGCAGGGGTTGTGCTCGACGATCGCGCCCTCGAGCGTCTCGCCGCCCTCGCGATCGGGCGGCTCTCCGGGCATCAAGCGCAGCAGCAACGGCTCTCCGGTCTCGAGCGCGCGCAGGGCGTAGAGGCGGACGGTGGACTCGGCGCACACCCCGCCGACGAACCCCTCGATCCGCCCGTCCGCGGTGACCAGAGCGCAGTCGCCGGGCCGGACGCTCGTCGGCCGTCGGGCCCGGACCACGGTGGCGGTCACGAACGGCGCCCGGTCCGCGACCAAGCGCTGAGCCCGCGCCTCGAGTTCACCGGTGAGCATGGTCATCCTCCATCGTGCCCTAGTAGCGCCGCGGCCGGCGCGCCTGGGTCACCGGCACCTCAGCCGAGATGTTGACGGTGGCGCAGCGGCCGCACTTGATCCGGACGCGCGGGGTCATGTACTCCGTGTCTATCCGCGCCGCCAGCAGGTTCCCGCAGCTCGCGCACTCCCAGTCGTCGGAGCCGTGGCCTCGGAACACCGGGCGGGCCGGGTCGTCTTGAAGCGCCGTGCCGCCGTCGATGGGGATCTCCCCGGGCTGCACCTCGCGCATGACCCGCCGTCCCATCCTCAGATCGTCCCCAGCCGGCTGGTGAAATCGGTGATCAGCGCATCGAGCACCGTCGTCACCACGCCTTCTCCCATGGAGGCGGCCTTGCCGGTGATCCGGGCGGCGGTGTGAATCGTGCCGCCGCCGTTCTGGAGCGCGAAGACGACCTTGGCGTCGGCGTGGCCCTGTCCGCCCACCTCGCGTGATTTGACCTCCATGACGGCCTTGTGGTTGGCCTCGTCGCGCTCGAGCACCTGGACCGTGCCGGCGAAGGTCATCGACATGGCACCCATCCGGACCTTGATCTCCGCTTTGACCGATTCCGGGCCGATGCGCTCGGTCACCTGGCCGCCCTGTACGGCGGGAACGAGGCGGTCGAGATCGAGGATGGCCCGCCAGCTCTCATCGACCGGCTTTGCCGTCGAGAAGGAATGGTCAAGCTCCACCATGGTGTTCCTCCTGTTTAGGGTCGCGGGCGTCCTGGGGTAGGGTTGCCGTCACTGTTATGTCGCTCGAACCCGGCACGTACTGCTTCAGCGCCGACAACGGGGAGTTGGTCGTCAAGACCGGCCGCACCGGCAAGGCGGCCAAGGCCGGCCACAACCTCACCATCGAGGTCACGGAGTGGAGCGCGGAGCTCGAGGTGGGCGAGGATTGCGCACCCCAGCGCGTCGAGCTGACCGCCGATGGCTCGTCGCTGAAGGTGCTCGAGGGCGAGGGAGGGGTCACGACGCTCACCGACCTCGATAAGGAGGGCATCGTCGACAGCATCGACGAGGAAATCCTCAATGGAGCCGAGCTCAAGTTCCATTCGACGAGCGTCGAGCAGAGCGAGGAGGACGGCCCCATCCGCGTCGAGGGCGAGCTGCAGATGATGGGACAGAGCCTCCCCGTCCACTTCGAGCTGGCGATCGAGGAGGAGGAGGACGAAGAAGACGAGGACGAGGACGACGAGGACGAGGACGACGGGGACGAGGGGGACGATGACGGGGACGAGGACGGCGAGAACGACGACGACGAGGGCGAAAACGCGGGGGAGGACGGGGCCCAGTCCAGGGACGAAAACGCGGGCGAGGACGGGGACCAGTCCGAGGGGGAGGACGCCGACCGGTCCGACGGGGAGGACGGGGACCAGTCCAAGGGCGAGAGCGAGGGCGGCGACAACGGGGACGGCGAGAGCGACGAGGACGGCGAGAGCGACGAGGACGGCGAGAGCGACGAGGACGAGGACGAGGTGAGGACGATCCCTGGGAGCAGGATGAGCGAGACACCCGCTGGCTCACCGGGTCGACCACCATCAAGCAATCCGACTTCGGCATCAAGCAGTACACGACCCTGTTCGGCACCCTGCAGGTCGCCGACGAGGTCGAGATCACGTTCTCGGCCAAGCTCAACAAGAATCAGTCCCGGTAGACGGCCTGGGCATCGAGCCCGCCTTCGACGCCGGGCGGGAGCGCCCCGGTGCCGTGGGCGTACAGGGCGAGGTCGGCGATCGTCCGCATCTGGGAGGGATCACCTCCGGTCAGAAAGGCGCCGTTGTCCCACTGCAGGCTCTCGGCGGGCGCGTCGAGGGCCACCCCGGCCAGCTGCTGGGCTTTGGCCAGGATCTTGCCGGTGGCGCTGCGGATCGCCGCCGGTGTGCCGCTCGACGGCGCGGTGTTGTACCCGTGCCCCTCGCCGAAGCGGTCGAGGTCGCTGGGGACGACCTTGACGTCGAGCGCGGGCACGCCGAGCTCCTCGGCCACGAGCTTGGCGTACCGGCTCTCGTTGCCGTCGGCTTCGGTGGTGAGGCTAAGCACCATCTTGCCGGTGGGGTGGATGCGCAGGAAAACGGCTCGGTAAGCCTCGTTGGCCATGGCTAGGACTCCTCCTTCACAGACGCGTCGACGCGCGCCCGTCGCTGTCGCTCCTGGTGGGCGGTGAGGGCGTTGTGCTCCTCCAGATCGCAGAAGCTGGGCTGGGGACCACCAAGCGGATGCGGGGGCACGGCGGGGCGCTCGCACCCCGGGTAGATGCAGCGCTTGGGCTCCGAGGCGACGCTCACCTACAGGCTCCATCCCGGCGTCGTGCGCCCTCGGCTCGGCCCGTACCCGCTGGGCATGGCCACCGAGCTCCCGGGGATGGGCGTGGCGCTGGCCCACGGCTCCTCGGACTCCGGCTCAGGCGCGGCGGGCTCGGAGAGCGGCGCCGACCCGGTGATGGCCGCGATGACCTCGTCGAGACTGGCCAGCGAGTGGCCGCTGACCAGCGCGTCGCAGAAGGGCAGCGCGGCGCGCATCCCGGCCGCCCGGGGGGCGAAGCCGGTCGCCGCAACCCGTGGGTTGACCCAGACGATGCGGTGGGCCAGCCGGGCCAGCCGCTCCATCTCCCGGGCCACGAGCGCGGGGTCGCCCCGCTCCCATCCGTCGGAGAGGATGACCACGACCGCGCCCCGCGCCAGCCCCCGCCGGCCGTGGCGGTCGTTGAAGGCCCGCAGGGCCTCGCCGATGCGGGTTCCGCTCGACCAGTCGGGAGCCGCCGCCGCGGCGCTGGCCAGCGCCCGGTCGGGGCGCCCGGAGAGCACGGCGCGGGTGACCCGCGTCAGCCGGGTGGCAAAGACGAACGCCTCCACCCGGGGGCCGCTGCCCAGCGCGCAGGTGAGGAACTGCAGGTAGGCCCGGGCGTAGGGCTCCATGGAGCCCGAGATGTCGCACAGGAGCACGAGGCGGCGGGGCACGATCCGCCGCCGGCGGCGCTGCAGGCGCACGGGATCGCCGCCCGTGCGCAGGCTCGAGCGCAGGGTCCGGCGCAGGTCGATCTGGGCGCCGTGGCCGCCGCGCTCGCGGCGCCGGGTGCGCCGCAGGGGCGTGGCCAGGCGCAAGCGGACCATGAGGGCGTACAGCGCGCTGAGCTCCTCGGCGGTGAGGGCGTCGAAGGATTTCTGGCGCAGCACCTCGTCATCGCTCGGGGACATGGGCACCGGCATCTCCGCGGCCTCGCCGGCCGTGGCCGGCGTCGCCGGCGTCGCTCCGGTGAGCACGCCCGGTTCGCCCGCGGGCGGATGGGCGGCCCCGCGCTCGCTCGGCGGCCGCGCGTCTTGCGTCGTCTCGGGTGCCGGCGCCGTGTGGTCGGCCTGCGGCGCGCGCTGCCGTTCCCCGCTTCCGAACACGGAGGCAAAGACGGCGTCAAAGGCCGGCACCTGCGCCGGGTTGGACACGAACACGGCACGCGCCGTCCAGTACAGGCGCCGGCGCGAGACAGGCCGCACGATCGAGAGGGCATGGGCAAAGGCTGCGGCGCGGTCGCTGGTCACCGGCAGGCCGGCGTCGTGCAGCCGGCGGGCGAGTGCCGCGCACAGCGGCGGCAGGTCCAGGGTCACCGTGTCGAGGGTGAAGTCAGTCAACGAGGGCCTCCAGCCCCGCCGCCCGCACGAGCTCCTGATCCTCGCGGTACTTGAGCACCGAGCCGAGCGTGCGCTGCACCGCGCCGACGTCGAGCGAGGACACGCCCAGCGCGCTCAACGCCGCCACCCAATCGATGGCCTCGGCGATCCCCGGCGGCTTTTGGACCTCGGTGGCGCGCATCCGCGACACCGCGCCGGCCACCTGCACGGCCAGCGTGGCCGAGGCCCCGGGCACCCGCCGGCGGACGATCTCGACTTCGCGCTCCGGGCTCGGGTAATCGATCCAGTGATAGAGGCAGCGGCGCTTGACCGCGTCGTGCAGGTCGCGCGTCCGGTTCGAGGTGAGCACGATCACGGGGGGAAACTGCGCCCGCACGGTCCCGAGCTCCGGGATCGTCACCGCCGCCTCCCCGAGCAGCTCGAGCAGGAAGGCCTCGAAGTCGTCATCGGCGCGGTCGATCTCGTCGATGAGCAGGACCGCCGGGCGCGGCCCTGGGTGCTCGAGCGCTTGGAGCAGCGGCCGGCGCACGAGGTAGGAGGGTCCGAACAGGTCCTCCTCGCCGAGCGCTTGCCCCGAGGATTCGGCCAGCCGGATGGCCAGCAGCTGGCGGGGATAGTTCCACTCATACAGCGCCTCGGCGACGTCGATGCCCTCATAGCACTGCAGGCGCACGAGCGGCGTCTGCAGCGTCCCGGCCAGCGCCAGGGCGGCCGCCGTCTTGCCCACCCCGGCCTCTCCTTCGAGCAGGAGCGGCTGGGGCAGGCGCACCCCGAGAAAGAGCGACGTGGCCAGCCCCTCGTCGACGAGGTAGTCCACAGCGGCCAGCCGCCGGGCGAGCGTCTCGACGTCCGGAGCGAGATGAGCGAGCTCGGCGGCCGCCGAGCCGGGGCCGGCGCCCGTCATCACTGGGGCGGCTGTGGCCGGCCCTGCATCGCCGCCCACACCCGCGCCGGCGTGCAGGGCATGTCGATGTGGGTGACGCCGTGCGTCTGGTGCAGCGCGTCGATGACCGCGTTGACGATGGCCGGCGGGGAGCCGACGTTGGGCGACTCGCCGACGCCCTTGGCCCCGAGCGGATGATGCGGGCAGGGCGTCACCGTCTGGCCGAGCTCGAAGTCGGGGCACTCGAGCGCGGTGGGGATGAGGTAATCCATCAACGAGGAGTTCAGGCAGTTGCCCTCCTCGTCGAAGGTGATCACCTCCATCAGGGCGATCCCGATGCCCTCGGCCAGCCCGCCGTGGATCTGGCCGTCGACGATCATCGGGTTGATGCGCACGCCGCAGTCGTCGACGGCGATGAAGCGCCGCACGGTGACCTGCGCCGTCTCGGGGTCGATGTCGACGACGGCGATGTAGGCCCCGTAGGGGTAAGTCAGGTTGGGCGGGTCGTAGATGACCTGGGCATCGAGGCCGCCCTCCATCCCCTCGGGCATCGGCTCGCCGCTGTAGGCGTAGGCGGCGATGTCCTCGATCATGGCCCCCTTCTCGGGATCGCCCTTGACATACCAGCGGCCCTTCTCCCAGGCCAGGTCCTCGGCCCGGGTCTCGAGCATGGCGGCGGCAATGAAGCGGGCCTTGTCGCGGACCTTGCGCGCGACGATGGCCACCGCCCCGCCCGACACGGGCGTGGAACGTGAGCCGTAGGTGCCCAGGCCGTACGGCGTGCGGTCGGTGTCGCCGTGGCGGACCTGGATGTTCTCGGGCGGGATGCCGAGCTCCTCGGCCACGATCTGGGCAAAGGTCGTCTCGTGGCCCTGGCCCTGGGTCTGGGCCGAGATCGACACCATGGCCCGCCCCGAGGGATGGACGCGCAGGTCGGCGCCGTCGTTCATGGCCAGGCCCAGGATGTCCATGTGCTTGCGGGGCCCGGCGCCCACGCCCTCGGTGAAGAAGGACACGCCGATGCCCATGAGCTCGCCGCGGGCGCGCTTGTCGGCCTGCTCGCGACGCAGCTCCTCGTAGCCGGCGATGTCCATGGCCACCCGCATCGTCTTGGCGTAGTCGCCCGAGTCATAGGTCCAGCCCGTCGTCGTCTCGTAGGGGAACTGCTCGGGGGCGATGAAGCTCTGCATACGCAGCTCGATCGGATCGACGCCCATCTCCAGGGCCAGGGCGCCGACCATCCGCTCCATCAGGTAGACGGCTTCGGTGATCCGGAACGAGCAGCGGTAGGCCACGCCGCCCGGCGCCTTGTTCGTGTAGACGGCCTTGACCTTGACATGCGCGGCCTGCAGGTCGTAGGAGCCGCAGCAGATGTGAAAGAACCCGGCCGGGAACTTGGTCGGCTGGGCGGTCGAGTCAAAGGCGCCGTGATCGGCAATCACGTCGACGCGCAGGCCGGTGATCCGGCCGTCCTTGGCGCAGATGTCGGCGTGCATGACGTAGTCGCGGGCAAAGCCGGTCGACATCAGGTTCTCGGAGCGATCCTCGATCCACTTGACCGGGGCGCCGGCCACGATCGAGCCGGCGATCGCGCACACATAGCCCGGATAGACGGGGACCTTGTTGCCAAAGCCGCCGCCGATGTCGTTACAGCGAATGCGGATCATGTGCTCGGCCAGTCCCGCCACGTGCGCGTACACGGTCCGGTGGGCGTTCGGGGCCTGGTTGCCGTTGTAGATGTCGAGCTGGCCGGTCTGGGGGTTGAAGTCGGCGATCATCCCGCACGTCTCGAGCGGCGCCGGGTGGCAGCGGGGGTAGATGATGTCGCGGCTCACCACCGTGTCGGCCTCGGCGAAGACACGGTCGGCGGCCTCCGCGTCTCCGGCCTCCCAGGTCGGGCTGGCCAGGTTGTCGCTCTGGCCCTCCTTGTCGTCGCGGATGAGCGGCGCCTCGGGATCAAGGGCCCGGCGGGCGTTGACCACGGCCGGGAGCGGGTCATACTCGACGTCGATGAGGGGCAGGGCGTCGCGGGCCGAGTACTCGTCGGTGGCGATGACGAAGGCCACCTCCTGGCCCTGGAAGCGAACCTTGTCGCCGGCCAGGACGGCCTGGGTGTCGTAGGAGATGGTCGGCATCCAGGCCAGGCCGAGGGTCTCGAGGTCCTTGGCCGTGACGACCGCGGCCACGTTCGGGTGCTCGAGGGCCCGCGAGGTGTCGATGGAGACGATGCGCGCGTGGGCGTAGGGGCTGCGCAGCACCGCCCCGTGCAGCATGCCGGGCAGGCGGATGTCATCGAGGTAGGTGCCCTGGCCGCGGATGAAGCGGGCGTCCTCCTTGCGCTTGAGCCGACCGAAGCCGATCGGGCGGTCGGTCTGCACCGTGGACATCTCGCTCACACCTCCTGCCGCGCCGCGGCCTCGTGGTCGGCGGCCCAGCGGACCGCGGCGACGATGTTCTTGTAACCCGTGCAGCGGCAGATCTGGCCTGAGATGGCCATCCGGATCTCCTCCTCGCTCGGGTTCGGGTTGGCGTCCAGCAACGCCCGCGTGGTCATGAGCATCCCGGGCGTGCAGAAGCCGCAGTGCAACGCGTGGCACTCGTGAAAGCCGAGCTGGATGGGATCGAGCTGGCCGTTGTGCGCGAGCGACTCGACGGTCTCGATCGTGTGGCCCTCGGCCATGGCCGCGAGCACGGTGCACGACTTGACCGGCTGGCCGTCCATCAACACCACGCAGGCGCCGCAGTTCGAGGTGTCACAACCCCAGTGGGTGCCCGTCAGCCCCGGCGTGTCGCGGATGTAGTGCACGAGCAGCTGGCGCGGCTCGACGTCGCGCGAGACCGCCTCGCCATTGATGGTGATGGTGAGCTGAGTCACTCAGACCTCCTGTCGTAGGGCTCGCGCGCACGCCCGGCGCAGGGCGCGCTTGGTCAGCACGCCGGCCAGGTGGCGTTTGTAGTCCACAGGCCCGCGGCCGTCGGCGACGGGGAAGCAGTCCGCCGATGCGATCTCCGCGACTTGCTCGAAGAGCTCCTCCGACGGCGTGGCGCCCCGGATGAGCTCCGCGGCCCGGCTCAGGTGGATCGTTGTCGGGCCCACCGCGCTCAACGCCACCGCGCCATCGGCGATCGTGCCGCCCTCCACCCACACCGCTGCCGAGGCCGCGGCGATGGCCCAGTCCCCGGCCCGGCGCTCGACCTTTTCGTGGGCGCTGCCGGCGCCCGGGCGCAGCGGCAGTCGGATCTGGGTCAGCATCTCGCCGTCCTGCACCGCGGTCATGTAGGGGCCGAGGTGGAACTCGTCCATCGAGACCACGCGCGAGCCCTCGCTGCCGCGGATGACCACCCTGGCCTTGAGCGCCGAGCACACCGCGCTGAGGTCCTCAGCGGCGTCGGCCTGGCAGAGCGAGCCGCCGATGGTGCCGCGGTTGCGCACCACCGGGTCGGCGATCACGCGCTCGGCGTCGGCGAACGCCGGGTAGTGCGCGGCCAGCAGCTCTGAGTCGAGCAGCTCGGCGTGGCGGGTCAGCGCCCCGATGCGGATCTGCCCGCGCTCTTCGCGGATGTAGGCGAGCTCGTGGAGATCGTTGATGTCGATCACGTAGGACGGATTGGCCAGCCGCAGCTTCATCATGGGCAGCAGGCTGTGCCCGCCGGCGATGATGCGGGCATCGGGTCCGTGGCTCGCCAGCGCGGCGATGGCCCCCTCGACGCTGGTGGCACGCTCGTACTCGAACACTCCGGGTGTCTGCATCGCTCACCGCCTCCGGTCGAGGCTCGCGGCGGGGAGCCGCCGGCGGGGCGCGCCGACCTCCTCGTCCGGGTCGTACTGGACCGGCGAGCTCGTGCCGATGACCGGCGAGCGGGGCATCAGCGGCGGCCGTCCCTGGCGGCCGTCCGGATACAGCACGCGGGCTGAGCGGCTCGCGTAGACGGCATCGCGGATGGCGGGACCCAAGGGGCTGGCCGCGGCGATCGGGGCCTCGCGCCCCAGCCGGGCCAGGGTGAGGGTGCCACGGGTGTAGACCTCGCCGATCCGAGGCGCGCGCACCCGGGTGCTGTCGGGAAAGTTGCGCAGCCCGGCGGCGGCCGCGCCCGGGTACAGACCATCGATCAGCCCGACCGCATCCTCGAGGCCGGCCTTCTTGACCAGCAGGCCCTCGAGCAGGTCCACCCCGGCGTCGAGCGTCTCGTTGATCGACTCCACGACGCCGGCCACCGGGGCGCTCTTCTCGATGATCCCGCCCACCCCGGTGATGGCGCGGGCGAGTCCGGCGTGGATCTTCTGCAGCGCGACGATCGTCAGCCAGGAGGTAACCGACCACGGCTACGAGGATGACCAGGACGGCCACGATCATCACGACTCCGGCTGCTGGCATTTCCTTTCCTCCTTAGGCGGCGGTGTCGTCGAGGATGCGGTCCAGGGAGCCGCCGTAATCGGCGGCCGCGGCGATGGTCTGGCCCGCCTGTCGCTGGGTGGTGAGCAGCAGCGCCACGGCGTCGAGATCGGTCGACCCGGCCTGCGCGGCGGCGGCGATCTGCCCCGCGCTCGGGGCGATGTGGTTGGCCGCGGCGAGAACTCCGTGCAGCAGGAAGACGACGACGGGGAGCACCACGATGATGAGCACGGCGGCGCCGATCCACTCGAGGGTCATTGCGGTCTCCTTTCCGCTACGACGGCGGCTTTGCGCGCGATGCCGGGAAGGGCGCTGAGGATGACGTCGAACTGGGCGTTGATCGCCGTGACGGCGGGCTCGAGCGGACGCAGGTGCTCCGATTCCACGCCGTCGAGGGCCGAGGCCAGCGTGTCCAACCCGTCGGAGATCGCGTCGAGATCGCGCCGGACGAGGATGAGCGCGCCGGCCAGGACGGCGAGGATGACGACGGCCAGGACGACGCTGAGGATGATGAGGGTGGTCTGGCTCATGAGCGACCGAACCCGTCGGTGAGGGCGTTCATGTAGCCGTCCTGCATGACCGCTTCCTCGACGATCAGTCCCAGGACGG
The DNA here is from genome assembly GCA_963777185.1 of uncultured Solirubrobacterales bacterium. Classification (GTDB taxonomy): domain Bacteria; phylum Actinomycetota; class Thermoleophilia; order Solirubrobacterales; family Solirubrobacteraceae; genus Palsa-465. The sequence continues at coordinate 432,451 of CAVZPU010000017.1, read as the reverse complement.
GCGCGGTCGCCTTGAGCTTGGGGATGTGGGCCGTATTGGCGGCCGACTTGACCGGCGACGTCGAGCAGGCGCGCGACCGAGCGACGGATGTCGCCCGTGGCCCGGATGAGCACGACGAGCAGGCCGGCAACGGCGAGCGCGGCCACCAGGGCGATGATGAGGGCGATGTCCCAGGCGCCGTGGTTGGTGAGAGCGAGGCCGATCACTTGCCCACCGCCACTTTGCGCAGCGCCCGGGCCGCGTGAAGGATCCGCACGCCGGAGTCGTTGATGCGATCGATGCCCGCGAGCGCGTCGGTTTGCGCGCGGACGCGCTCGACGCCCTCCACGGCGGTGCGCGCCTGCGCGGCGATGCGGGTGGCGAGCACGACGACCGCGATGACGAGCGCCGCGGCCACGACCACGACGACAACGCCGAGCACCAGCCCGACCTTCCAACCGGTGGATGCACCGATCGAGAAAGGCAAGCCTGACCTCCTTCATCTGGGTTCCTCGAAGGATGTCTCGCGCACACTGCGTGGGACGCCCCTCCCTCGCGGCACATTCTTCTCCTGCGCGGCCGTTAAGGCAAGTTCCTGGCGCGATGCCTCTCAAAGCTGACGATCGCTGATAGCGCTTCCATGCTCACGGGTAGATGAACGCTCGTGAGGAGCAGGAGTGCCGCGCGCTGGGCGCCGCTCATGGTGGCCATCGCCCTGATGCTCGGGCCGGCATCCGCCGGGGCCACCACGCTGCCCTCCGCGTTCACTTCGTCCTGTCCAACGGCGAGCTCCTCGGGGACCTCCTACGGCGGTGTGGCCATCTGCTCCGGTGAGGTGCCGAGCTTCGACGGCACCACCCTCGACGTCGACGTCACCCAGCCGGCCACAGAACACGGGCTCGCGCACCCGCTGATCGTCATGCTGCACGGCTTCGGCAACGACAAGCACGAGTGGGAGTCGACCGACCGACAGCGGTGACGACGCCGACAAGTACGCACTGGAACAACCACTGGTTCGCCGAGCACGGCTACTACGTGCTCACCTACACCGCCCGCGGCTTCGGTGACAACGGCGCGAGCGCCGCCTATGAGCCGGCGACGCCGCTCCGGGCGCCCCGAAGGGCTCGGTCAGCCCGCCCAACGGCACCATCCACGTCAAGAACAGGAACTTCGAGATCCGGGACACCCAGTGGCTGGCCGCGCTCGTCGCCGCCACCTATCCCGACGTCGACCCCAACCGGGTCGCGGTCACCGGCGGCTCCTACGGCGGCGGCGAGAGCTGGACTGCAGGCCAGCCAGGCCGACGTGGACGTTCCCGCACTCGGTCGACCCGACGCTGCCCGTCCTCCAGCTCCAGGTCGCGGTGCCCAAGTACCCGTGGACCGACCTGGCCTACGCGCTGGCGCCCAACGGCCACGGCGGTGGACCGAGCGGGCAGGACATCTACAGTCCTCGCAGGCTCCGCCCGCAGCCAGACCGGCGGCGGCACCCCGGCCACGGCAACCCGCTCGGCGTCGCCAAGACGAGCTACATCGCCGGCCTGTACGCCGAGGGCACGACCAGACGGCATCTTCGAGCAGGGCACCGACGCCACGCCACGAACCCGGACCGACCGGAGACCAACGAGCCGAGAGACATCCCGGCCTGGCACGGGCGCATCAGCGGCACCGGCGAGCCCTACTCGACGGCGACCCGACGTGCCTCGTCGCCAGGCCGCGCGCGGCCTGACCGCTGCTGCGCTCGGCCTACTACCAGGACCCGGCAGTGGCAGCGCAGAAGCAGGCCGGCCGCGAGGTGGCGGTGTTCTCCATCCAGGGCTGGACCGACGACCTGTTCGAGGCCGTCGAGTCCTTCCGGATGTTCAAGTACCTGAAGGCGCTCGACCCGCACTGGCCGGTGCAGCGTCGCGGTGGCCGACATCGGGCACAGCCCGGCTCAGAACACGCCCGCCACCTGGCAGCGCCTCAACGACCAGGCGTGGCAGTTCCTGCAGTCCCAGATCGGCGGCAGCCACCGCGAGCAGACCACGGTGACCTCAGAGCCCACCGTGTGCACGGACGAGCCCGGCCAGGGCCCGGCCACCTCCGCCGACGAGCTCACCGCCAGCGACGCCCGAGGGGCTGTCCAAGGGCATGCTCGCCATCGGCTACGGCGGGGGCGCACACCTGCTGAGCAACCCCCTGAGCGGTGGCCCGGATCCGAACGGTCCGGCCACCGACCCGATCGCGCGCCAGGAGAGCAGCCAGACGGGCTGCACGACCTCCTCCCAGCCCGCCGCCGGCGGCTACACCGGCTACTCCCAGCCGCTGACCAATCCCTCACCTACGTGGGACTTGGCGAGGTCGACCTCATACGCGCTCACGCCCGCCGCCACCCAGGCCCAGATCGACGCCCGGGTCTGGGATCAGCCCCCGAGCGGACCGGCGTACCTGATGACGCGCGGCACGTTCCGCATCGACACGCTCAACGGCTATGACAAGCCCAGCGGCATCCTGCGCCTGCCGCTGTACGGCAACGAGTGGCGGCTGTTGCCCGGCCACACGATCCGCCTTGACCTCACCCAGGTCGACTCGCCCTACTTGCGGCCCAACAACCTGCCCAGCTCGATCACCTACGGCTCGCCCCTGCTCGTGCTGCCCACGGCCCAGGGCACGTTTCAGTCACTGAGCGGCAGTCCCTGAGCCGAGCAGGGGCAGCGCTGCGACCGCGAAGTCGCCGCTGACGGCGTGCACCTCGTCGGGGACGTGGGCGAGGTGGACGTTGGTGGAGAAGCCCTGCGGCGCGTCGAGGGGCCGGAAGAAGTCGTCGTAGTGGGTGGGGACGATCGTCCGGGGCTCGAGCGCGGTGAGGATGCGCTTCCAGTAATTGGGCGTGAAGCCCCGGCCGGCCACTCCGGCCAGGAAGTAATCGACCCCACGGCGGCGGATCGCCTCGTCGATCAGGTTGGCGCTGCCCTGGTGATAGAAGCTCACCCCGGCCACGTCGATGTAGATGCCCCACACCTGGCCGCAGCGGTAGGCGGCCGGCGTCAGCCCCTCCAGGTGCTCGCAGGTCAGCTCGCCGTCGAAGGGCACCTTGAGCCCGAGAACGAGCTTGGAGTGCAGGCTGGGCACGAAGCTCACGGTGAAGGGACCGAGCTCGTAGGCCACGTAGGGCTCGACGGACACGGCGCGGTCCTCGAGGCCGTGCGCCCGCATCAGCGCGACCAGCGACTCCGAGCCATAGGCCCGGCATCCGAGCCACCGGGCCAGCGCCGGGGCGTCAACGGCGTGGTCGAAGTGGGTGTGACCGACGAGCACGCCGACCACGTTCGGCGGCGAGCCGATGAAGGTCTCGATGCTGGCCGGGTCGGGGATCACGGGCTTTCGCAACAGGAGCGCGTCGAGCCCGCAGCGCGAGACGTAGGGGTCGATGAGCAGGGTGTGGCCCTCATAGGTCATGCGGTAGCCCGAGACCCCGAGCCACTGCACCTCGAGCCCGGGCGGGAAGTCGAGGGGGATTCGCTCGAGCTCGGTTTGGGCGTGGGCGTCGGCCTGCTCCTGGCCGCCCTTGCGGGCCAGGAACCGGGCGAAGTCGGCCAGGTGCCGTGCAGGTCCGAGCATGTGGAGGATGCTATGCGCTGTGGCCGGCGAGCAGGGCATCACGGTGGGAGTGCTCGGGGCGGGCCGGATGGGCCTGCCCGTGTGCGCGCGGCTGGCCGGCGCCGGGTACCGCGTCCTGGCCGGCGACCGGCGAGAGGAGCTCGCGGCCGCCGTGCGCGCGGCGGGGGCGGCCTTCTCAGCCTCCACGACCGCGCTCGCCGCTGGCGCTGACGTGCTCGTCACCGTCCTGCCGGGCTCGCGCGAGCTCGAGCAGGCGATGACGGCGGTCATCCCTGCGCTGGGCGCCGGGGCGAGCTGGATCGATCTGACGAGCGCCTCGCCGCTTGTCGCCCGGCCCCTGCGTGAGCGGGCCGAGGCGGCCGGGGTGTCCTGTCTGGAGGCCCCGATGGGCGGAGGTCCGGCCGCGGCCGCGGCCGGAACGCTGCAGTTATACGCCGGCGGTGCGCCCGCGACGGTGACGCGTCATCGCACGCTGCTCGAGGTCCTGGGCACCGTGCACCACGTGGGCGGCGCCGGGGCCGGCTACACGGTCAAGCTGCTCATCAACCTGCTCTGGTTCGGGCAGGCGGTGGCCGCCGGCGAGGCCCTGCTCCTGGCTCGCCGGGCCGGCCTCGAGCTCGAGACGGTCCGCGCCGCTCTGGCCAGCAGCGCGGCTGAGAGCCGGTTTCTGCACGAGGATGCTCGGGCCCTGTTCGCCGGTGACTACCTGACCACCTTCGGTATCGACCGCTGCGTCGAGGAGCTCGACGCCGTCGCCGCTCTGGCCGGCGAGCTGGACAGTCCCTTTGAGGTCTCGGGGGCGGTGGCCGATCTCTACCGCCAGGCCCTCGAGCGCTTCGGGGCCGTCGAGGGTGAGCTGCTGGCCGTGGCCCTGCTCGAGGAGCGAGCCGGGTTGCGCCTGCGCCCGTGAGCGCAGCCACCCGCCGCCTGGGGGTCTAGGCGGCACGCGCGTCGGCCTCGCGCCCCGTGCGCCACAGGGGGCGCAACAGCGCGACGGCCACCGGGAGGGCGAGCACGAGGTAGAAGGCGGCGAGCACGGTCCAGACGAGCGCCGGCGGCGCCAGAGAGACGAGCTGGTGGTAATAGCGCAGCGAGAGCACGACGACGAAGGCCACGGTGAGAACCGACCAGACCAGCGACGCGATCCCGTAGGCGAGCACATGGCGCTCCCGCCGCTCCCTGCGCGACCGCGACCGGGCGCCGGCCAGCCGGCGCGAGGCGCGACGGCGCAACCCCGGCTCGCGCAGCAGGTCGACGAGCACGTGATAGCCGTCGCGCTCGAGCAGGGGATTGAGGTTGAACAGCGCGCCGACGTAGCCGGCGAAGGCGACCTGAAAGCAGATGTCACGCACGCTCCCCCGCCCCAAGAGCAGGCAGATCAGCGCGAACAGACCGCCGAGGACGACATCGCTGGCCGGGCCGGCCAGGCTGATGGCCATCCGCCGCCTCCGCTTCTCAAACCAGGCGTCGGTGGTGTCGACGAACACGTAGGGGAAGACCAGCGCGACCTTGATCCCGGCTCGGGAGACCGGACGACCGAAGGACTCGGCGACCAAGCCGTGCGCGAGCTCGTGACCGACGACGAGCAGTAACCGGCCCACGACGAAGACAAGCGCGCCAAGGCCGACCCGGCGCGCGACCACGAACGGCGTCCCGTAGCGCAGGGCGATGACGGCCACGAAGGCGACCAGGCCGGCCACGGCCAGCGCGCCGAGCGCCGCCATTCCCGCGCGGGAGAAGAGCAGCCAGCCCCCGAGCCGGTACAGCTTGGCCACAAGGGCCGGGAACCCGGGCAGCTCGCGCTCGCGGGGCCGCAGGACGCGCTGCAGCCAGCTTGGGGGCGCCGCGGGCGCGCCGGCGACGCCGGCCAGCAGCCCACGGTCGGCCAGCTCGGCCAGCAGCCGGGCCAGGCGGGCCGGTCCCTCGGGACCGCAGAGCTCGGCGGCCCGGGCGACGAGGTCGACCAGCTCGTGATGGCCGTCGAGCTCGCCGACCAGGGTGGCCTCGGGCTCCGCGAGGCGCACGAAGCCACCCGAACGATGGTCCTTGAGCACGTAGCCCCTCGGAGTCCTCAAGGCGTTTGAGCGACCAGCCGGAGCGCAGCTGGGGCCGCCGCGTGCCGGTGCCGCGCATCCGTCCGCGCCGGCTCCGCGGCTGCTCGACGACGAGGCTGACCCCGGCCGGCACCGACACCGTCAGCGCCGGCGCCCCGGCGATCGGTGCGAACGTCCACGTCCACGCGGGAGTCGCCCAGCTCGATCCGGGACCCGGGACGCAGCGCCACGGCGCCGGCCACCCGGCGGCCATCGAGGAACGTGCCATAGCGCGAGCCGGCGTCCTCGAGCGTGGCGACGCCATCCGTGACCATCACGCGCGCGTGGGCGCGCGAGACGCTGGGATCCTCGAGCTGCAGGTCGCAGTTGGGCGCGCGGCCGATGAGCAGGGCGCGGTCGAGGGCAACGCGGTCGCCGCCCGGCAGGACGAGGTCGAGATGACGCGCGCCGTCGCGCGGCGTGCCGCAGGCCCGACAGCGCGGATCGGCACGTCCGAGCTGGCGGCGACACACGGGGCAGAGCATCTCGACGGCGAACGGTGGCAGACTCGAACGGGTGTCGCGAGGAGCATCGGCCTAACCATGGAAGAGGTGCTCAAGCGCGTCGGCCGCTACGACCTGCTCGAGGTGGTGGGGCGCGGCGGCGCCGCCGTCGTCTATCTCGCCCACCAGCGCGACCTCCAGCGCCGGGTGGCCCTCAAGGAGCTGGCGCCTCAGCACGCCGAGACCGACTTCGCACCCCGGTTCGTCGAGGAGTCGCGCCTGGCCGCCTCGCTCAGCCACCCCAACGTGGTGACCGTGCACGAGTACTTCGAACAGGACGGCGTTCCCTACATCGCCATGGAGTACCTCCCGCACGGCTCGCTGCGCCAGTACGTCGGGCGCCTGTCCAGCGCCCAGATCGCCGGGGTGCTCGAAGGCGTGCTGGCCGGCCTCTCCCATGGCGAGCGCCATGGCATCGTGCACCGCGACCTCAAGCCCGAGAACCTCCTCGTCTCCGGCGACGGCCGGGTCAAGATCGCCGACTTCGGGGTGGCCCGGGCCTACAACCGCGCCACCCATGCCGTGGTCACCCAGGCGGGGACCACCATCGGGACGCCCGCCTACATGGCGCCCGAGCAGGCGCTGGGCAGCCCCCTCACTCCGGCCACCGATCTCTACTCGCTGGGCGTGGTGGCCTGGGAGCTGCTGGCCGGTCAGCTGCCCTTCGAGGACAACGACACCCCGGTGGCCCTGCTCTACCGCCACGTGCACGAGCCGGTGCCCTCGGTGCGCTCGGTGACTCCGGACGTGGACGAGCGCATCGCCCAGTGGCTCGAGCGGCTGCTGGCCAAGCGCGGGGAGGACCGCTTTGCCTGCGCCGACGAGGCGTGGGATGCGCTCGAGGACGTGATCCTCGACCTGCTCGGCCCGCGCTGGCGACGCCAGGCCCGGCTGGTCGTCGAGGGGGCAGAGCCCCCCGAGCCCGAGACGCTGGCGCCGGCGTGGTTTGAGGACGCGCCGGCCCCGGTGGCCGAGACTCACGCCGATCCCCCGCCGGTGCGCGCGCCCCAGACCACGGTGGCTCCCCAGCGTCGGCTCATGGGCGGCCACACCACGCTGATGCGCATCGCCCGCCGCCGTCGCGCCGGCGCGACGCAGGAGGCGCAGGCGGGGGCGACGGGGGCCAGACGCCGCCGGCTGCTGGCGGGCGCCGTTCTCCTGGTCATGGCCGCGGCGGCCGTCGTCGGCGTGCTCGTGGCCCGGCCGTCCGGTCACACGCAGTCGGCGGCCCAGCGCCAGGCCGCGGTGGCCGCGGCGACCAACCGCCAGCTGGCCGCGGTCGTCGGGACGCTGGCCGCCAGCCGGACCCGGCTGCTCAGCAGCCTGGAGCGCGCGCGGACCCCTGCGCAGCAGGTCAGCGCCGCCACCGCGGTCCAGAAGGCCTACACCACTGCCGCCGCACAGGCCCGGCCGCTGGCCGCCCGCACGGTGGAGGCCTCGCAAGTGCACGCCACGCTCGCGGCCACCGCCGGTGCCTACGGTGGACTGGCGGCGGCGGCGAGGACCCACAGCAGCCCGGGCTGGAACCGCGCCGCGGACCGACATCCAGGCCGACGAGCGCAAGCTCCAGGCCGAGGTCGCGCGGCTCTAGGCGGCTCTCCATCCCAACCGGTGGCGACTGGCCGGGGTATGGGCTGACGAGCCGGTATAGGCGGCTCTGGATCCCACGCGGCGCCCCACCGCCCCCCATTTGGGGAGAAAAGCCGGTTGAGCCAGGTATGGCCGGGTCCATACCTGCGGTCACTTCCGGGCGGGGCCGGCCGAGCTGATACTGACCGTGCGCCTCTGCACCGGGGCGCGCGGCCACCACTTCAAACGCGAGGAGTTCTCAGAGCATGAGCCTCATCAAAGTCACCTCCGAGGATCTGCACACGCTGTCCTCGAACGTTCAGTCAGGATCAAACAGCATCCAGGACCAGCTCTCGCGCATGCAGGGCGAGGTTCTCGGGGTCGTGGGCGGCGACTGGCAGGGTTCGGCCTCGGGCCAGTTTCACTCGTTGTGGGACGAGTGGCAGCGCTCAGCCGCCGGCCTCAAGGACGCGCTCGACGGCATCTCGCGGCTGCTCGGCTCTGCCGCGACCCAGTATCAGACGACAGAGGACGCGATCCGCTCGTCGATGGGCTAACACCAATGGCCACGTTCACCGTCGACCCCGCCACGCTGCAGGCGCTCTCGGGCACCCTCTCGGGAATTCACGCCGAGATGCAATCCATGCACGGCGTCGTGGAGGGCTACCACGGACTGCTCGGTGGCAGCGACCTCGAAGGTGAGGTCGAGAGCTTCTGCAGCCACTGGGGCTACGGGATCGGCAAGCTGGCTGACCACATGACCAAGGTGGTGCAGCGCCTGGACGCGGCCGCCGCGGCTTACGCGAAGTCCGAGGCGGACATCGCGAAGGGGGCGCACCGCTGATGGGCGACCCGCTCGCCGACCCCCGCGCCGCGCGCCTGCTCGCCGCCGACCCGGGCGAAGTCTCCTCCCTGGCCGGCGCCTTTCGCCGCGTGGCCTCCCAGGCCGAGGGGGCGGCGTCCGGGCTCCGGGGCGCGTCGCACGATGCCACCTGGACCGGGCAGGCCGCCGATGCCTTCCGGACCCAGCTGGGCAAGCTCCCCGGCGACCTCGAGCGGGTGCAGCGCTCCTACGGCGACGTGGCCAGCGCCCTGGACGGCTACGAGGGCCAGCTCAGCCCGCTGCGCAGCCGGTTCATCACCCTGGCTGACCAGATTCGTAGTGTGCGGGGCAACTTGGCCGGCGCCCAGGGGGCCCTCTCCACGGCCGAGGGCTCGTTGACCACGGCCACGAAAGCGCCCCATGCCACGTCTTCGAGCCCCGGCGTGGTCAATGCCAAGAATGCGGTGAGCACGGCCAGCGGGACGGTCACGCGCCTCCAGGGTGAGCTCAGCGGCCTGGAGGGAGCGGCCTACCGGGTGCTCGACGAGTTCGACACCGCCCGGGGGCACGCCGGCGCGGCCGTCTCGCATGCCGCCGCCGTCGCTCCGTCGGAGAGCTGGCTCGCGGGCGCGCTCAGTGCCGTGGGCAACTTCGTCGAGGGCGTGGGCAAGGGCATCCTCAAGAGCGCCTGGGACCTCATCTCCGGCAAGGCCCTCGTCGATTTCATCGAGCACCCGAGCTGGTCGACGTTCGGGGAGCTCGTCAAGGACGTCGCCGTGGTGGCCAGCCTGGTCGCCCTCGTGGCCGCACCGTTCGCCGCGCCGGAGCTGGCCGAGGCCGACGCGGCCCTGGTCGGGGCCGACGGGCTGGCCGAAGGGGGCGCCGCCGGGGCCGAGGGTGCGGCGGCCGGAGCCGAGGGTGCCGGAGCCGAGGGTGCCGCCGCGGGAGGCGAGGGCGCCGGCGCCGGAGCCGGAAGCGGCGAGGGCGGGATGACCGCGGGGAGCTTTGCCCGCGGAGCGACCACCTGGGGCGGCCGGGTGTCCACCGGCGCGACGGGCTTGGGCGCGGTCAGCGACGGCGCGCAGGGCCACTGGGGCGCCGCCGCGCTCGATGTCGGTTTCATGGCCGCGCCCAACCTGATCGGCTCGGTCCCGCGGTCGTTCGACGACATTCGCGGCTTCGGCGACGTGGCCACGAACCTGGCCGGAATCGGCGATCACTCCGCGCAGGCCGCCGCCGCCCAGGCCCGCGGGATGCAGGATGTCGAGCTGCTCGAGAGCTGGGGGCTCAACCGCACCGCGGCCGTCTCGCTCGCCTTCGACAAGCCCCCGGCCCTCTTCGACACCCTTCCGGCGGGCGATTCAGCGGCGCTGCACGCGGCCGTGGCGCAGGCCAAGCAGGCCGAGGTGAGCGCGGCCGAGCGGGCCATGCACATCGGTCGTCCGGCGGGCATCCTGTTCGACAACCTCATCACCGACCCTTCGCACGATGCGCTCAACCACAAGCTCCATCTGACACCCTCAGACGGATGAGCCCCAACCCGCTGTCGGGCCGGCGTCGGCGCGCCGAGCGCGTGGAGGCCGTCTATCAGGAGCACGGGTGGGGGCCGCTTCTGAGCTGGCCCGTGCCGCGCTCGCAGGGCAAGCCACTCGTCTTTGCGCTCCGCGTGCCCACGGGCGTCGAGCTCATCGACATCGAGACGCTGGTCCAGGCCGCGGGCGGCGCACCCGCGTCGCTGGGCGAGGGGGCGGACGCCCTGCGGCAGGGAGCCGCCGCCGCGGGTGCCTTTCTCATCGCCGCGATCTGCAACGTGCCGGCGCAGGACAAGCCGCGGGAGGTGGCGGCCACGCTGACCGTGGCCCTCGGCGAGGTCGAGGGCCCGCCCGACGTCGAAGAGTTGCGCCTGCGTGATTCGCCCAGCACGGTGCGCTCCAGCCACAGCGTGGAGGTCATCTCCGACACGACGACCCGCGTGGGGCGCCTCAGCCTCGAGGCCTTCGAGCCCGATGCCGAGCCGGTCGCGATGAAGGTGGTGCAGTACCTCATCAAGAACCAGTACGGCGCTCTGATCATGGCCTTCTCCACCACCCGCGAGGACATGATGGGGCCCTGGGGGGAGAAGTTCTTCCTCAACGTGGTCGATAAGGCGATGCTGGGCGAGCGTCCGGCGCCGTACTGAGCGCCGGCTGGGCTACCTGAACGAGCTCGAAGCCGCCCGGGTCGACGCGAAAGCCACATCCCGGGCGGATGGGCGGGGCGGGCCGGCGGGGGAGGGTGACGCCGAACAGGGCCCCGTCCACCTGCACGTCGGGCTGGAGCAGCAGTCCGGTGCGCGAGCGTCGGATGGCGACGCTCCAGTGGCCGAGGGTGCGCAGGGCGTCGGCGCGTCCGGCCACGACGGCGTGCAGATGGGCCAGCGGCGCGGCGAACAGATCGCTGAGCGCGCGAGCGGGGTCATCGACCGTCTCGGCGTCGTCGATGAGCAGGAACTGCGGCCCGGTGGCCTCGCGCAGCTCGGCCACGAGCTCGCTGAGCGCAGCCGTGGAGGTCACGAGCCTGGCCGCGGGTGCCGCGCCGTCGCGCAGCGGCGAGCGGCGCAGGGCCACCGCGGTCACCTGGTTGTCCGGATAGAGGCGGGCCACCACCTCGGCCACGGCGACGAGGGCGCTCGAGCGACCCGACCGCGGCGGGCCGGCGATGAGCGCGTGCTCGCCCTCGTAGAGCTCAAACCCGGCCGGCTCGAGGGCCTCATCGCCGAGGGCGATGGGGACGAAGAGGGGATCTTGGCGCGGCGTGGTGCGGTCAAGGACCGCGGTGATCGACAGCACCTCGGGCAGAACGTCGACGCCCGGCGGCCCGGCGGTCCTCGCGCGGGCACCGGGCATGGGCAGGGCGGTGGCCTTCGCCACCTGGATGACCTGTCCCGAGCCGCCGAGCACCGCCCGCCCGGGCACGAACTGGGGAATGGCGCGCCGGGGGATCCCGAACTGCGCGTAATCGGCGGCGTCGGCGAGCTGGAAGGCCAGTCGCTGCTGGGCCAGGGAGGCCAGAGCCATGGGGACGGCGCCGAGGCGGTCGGCCGTGATCACGGTGTGCAGCCCGAGCTCGGGGCCGTCGGCCCAGAGCCGCCCCAGGGTGGCGCGGAGCTCATCGCCGGCGATGTCCCCGTGCTCGGACGCGAAGGCGCCGTAGCCGTCGAGGAAGAGGACGATCCGGGGCTGGGCGGCGCGCGTCGCCGCGTCGAGGCCCCGGCGGGTCCGCAACTCGTCCTGCAGGCGCCGCAGCAGCCGGCGCTGGCGCTCGTGCTCGCCGGCTCCGATCACCGCTCCAACGTGGGCCAGCGCCTCGAGCGCGGCCAGCTCTCCAGCGCCGAAATCCAATGCGTAGAGGTGCAGCCGGCTGGGGTCGCCCAATCGTGCCAGCGCCTGTCCCAGCGTCAGCAGTGACGTCGTCGTGCCGCTGCCGCCGATGCCGTAGAGCAGGAGATTGCCGGCGTCGAGGTTCCAGCCCACCGGGTACTGGGCCTGCGCGTCGGGGTCGTCGGCCAGGGCCAGCGTGGCCACCAGGCCCCCCTCGCCGGCCAGCGGTCGAGGCGGCCCGGCGTCGAGCAGCCGCTCGAGACCGACCAAGCCCGACAGCGGCTCCAGCCACGGCCGGCGGGGTCGGGGAGATCCGGCGGCCGCCTCGACGGCGGCGGTGACCAGACGCTGCAGGTCTGACCCGGCGGCGGGCGGACGGGGACCGGCCCCGTTGGCGGCGGCCTGGCTCGCGCCTGTGAACGGCGCCACGGCGACGATCGCCGCCGCACCGCTCGGGGTGGTCGCGGTCACCAGGGCGGTCTGGACGGGGACGAGCTCGGCGGGGCCGAGACGGACGTAGGCGCGACCCGGCTGCTGGCGCGGGATCTTGGCCGCCAGCGGCGAATCGATGACATCGCTTGAGTCCTGCGCCGTCTGCACGCGCAGGCAGATCTTGAGGTTCGTGTTGGCGCGGATGTTCTCGTTGACGGCACCGGACGGGCGCTGGGTGGCCAGGAGCAGGTGGACTCCGAGGCTTCGGCCCCGCTGGGCGATGCCGACCAGGGAGGACACGAAGTCGGGCAGCTCGGCCGCCAGCGTGGCGAACTCGTCGATGATGACGAGCAGGCGGGGCAGCGGCTCGCCCCCCAGCCGGTCGTACTCGATGAGGTCCGAGGCGCGATGCTCGCGCAGGACCCGCTCGCGGTAGCGCAGCTCGGCCTCGAGGCTGCGCAGCGCGCGCTCGCCCAGGTGCTCGTCGAGGTCGGTGACCAGTCCCACCGTGTGCGGGAGCTCGGCGCACTCCGCGAAGGCGCTGCCGCCCTTGTAATCGATGAGCACGAAGTTGACGCGCGTGGGGGGATGGGCCGCCGCCAGCGCGGCGACGAGGCTGCGCAGCAACTCGCTCTTGCCCGCGCCGGTCGTGCCGGCGATGAGGCCATGCGGTCCATCGGTGACCAGGTCCACGTCGAGGGCGCCGTCCTCGGAGAGCGCGAAGGCGGCGGGCAGGGAGATGTCGTGGGCTGACGCCTGCCACGCCTGGCGCAGGCGCTCGCTGAGCGGTTCCTCGAGGCCGAGGAGCGAGAACAGGCTGACGTCGTCGGGAAGAGCGCCGCCGATGAGCTGAAGGTCGGCGTCGTCGAAGCGCGCCAGGGCCAGCGCGCAGGCGCGCGCCGTCGCCGGTGACATGGCGGCTACGAGCACCGGGTCCACCCGCTCTCCGCTGCGCGGACGGTGAAGCGTCGCCTCGCCGCCCGGCTCAGCGAGCTCGATGACCGTGGTGCAGGCGGCGGGCAGGCGCTCGCTCGTGCGCGCCAGGACGATGCCGCTCACCCGCGCCCCGCGCAGCAGAGCCCGCCCCGGCGCGCCCCGTCCTTCGATCAGGCGCGGGCTGTCGAGCACGGCGAGCAGCGTTCGCTCGTCGTCTTGGTCGCGGCCGGCGAGCTCGGCGGCGAGCGCCGCGCCGGCGGCCGGATCGGCGGCGAGCAGGCGGCCCGAGCCCCCGCCGGGACTGCGGCCGTGGGGAAGCCACTTGGCGAAGTCCCAGTCCTCGCTGGCGTCGGTGAACACGGCCGTGATCAGGTCGGCCGGTCCGTGCAGGACCGCGGCTTGGCACAGCAGCGCACGGGCCAGCCCCAGCGCCGCCTCGCGCTCGCCCACGATCCCGACCACGCCGCCGCCCGCCAGCTCGACCGGGACCGGAGCGAGGGGGAGCGAACCGAGGTCGGCCAGCGCCTTCTCGACCTCGGGGGAGGGAGCGCGGCGCTCGCCGAGGGGCGGGCGAAAGGGCAGCTCCCCGAGGCCGGCCGAGAGGGTGAGAAAGTCATCGTGGTCGGCGCGGCGCTCCCACAACCGGGGGTCGGGGGCCACGGCTCGGCGCTCGATCTCGGCCAGGTTGGGCAGCGCCTCTCGGCGCCGGGCCAGCTCCTCGTCGCGGCGCCGGGCGAGCTCGGTCCGGAACTCGGCCAGCTCGCGCGCGTAGGTCCGCGACGCGCCGCGCGAGCTGCGTCCTGCCTGGCGGCGCTGCTCGATCCAGCTCCCGATCACGAGGATGGGGCTGAGGAGCATGAACAGCGCGTAGATGATGCTGTGCAGAACCACCACCATGACGGCCCCGAGGACGAGCGGACCGACGGCGGAGGCGACGCTGAACCGGGGCCGTGACGTCTCGCCCGGAGGCTCGGGGACGGTGAGGGAGCCCTCGGGCCCCGGCCGGTGCGATCGCGGGGGGCGGTTGAAGGCGATGGTGCCGGCCAGGTTGGCCTGGCGGACGGGGTCGAGGGGCAGGCCGCGCACCGCCGGGGCGATGGTGAAGGCCACGTCGCCGGCCTCGAAGATGTCCCCGGGCTGGACCTCGGTGGGTCCGGAGATGCGCCGGCCCTCGACCCAGGTGCCGTTCTTGGAGCCCAGGTCGGTCACGGTGGCGCGCATGGCCCCGGGGCTCGGCTCCACGGAGAGGTGATGGCGCGAGATGCCGTCGTCGTCGAGGCCGAGCTCGCAGTCCGGGTCGCGCCCGACCCGGACGCCGCCGGGCGTGAGGGGGAGGCGCCGCCCGGCGTCCAGGCCGGCGATGGTGTGCAGCTCGAGGGCCGCGCTCTGCTCGCCGCGGTCGCGCGGGGCTCCGTCGGCGGGCGCGATCCGCGCGCCCTCGTAGAGACCGATCTCGGCCAGGGCCAGGTCGGCGTGGCAGAAGCGGCCGTCGAGGACGATCCCCCGGGCGTGGCCGGCCCCGTCGGGGAGGGCGTCGAGCAGGTCGCCCACGGTGGCGTCCTCGCGACCGAGCGCAAGCTCGACGTCCGCGTCCTGGCCGGCGGGCTTGTCGAGCACGACACGCATGTCTGCCGCGCCCAGGGTACTGCCCGGTATGCACCTCCGGCCACTACCAACGGCCGTTGCACCCCGGCACACTGCACCGATGTCGGGATTCGTCGTCGATGCCCGGACGCTGCTCGCGCTACGCGACACGCTCGGGCGTCTGCATCACCAGCTCCTCGCCCTGCCGATCGTCATGGACGCCTACGACGGCAGCCTGGGCGGCTGGGGCCTGGAGCGAGAGCTCGAGGCGTTCTGCCAGCGCTGGCAGCTGACCATCCGCGAGGTGGGCGGCGAGATCGCCGAGCTCATGCGCAGGCTCACGAGCGCCGCCCACGCCTACGAGCGGATCGAGCGGGGGGTCGCCGGATCGGGGACGACGGTCGTCGGGCCTCCCGGCCCCCGGCCGAGGTCGGAGTCGGGATCGGGGACGACGGTCGTCGGGTGACCCGGGTCGGGGCTCGATTGACACACCAGGTATGACCCGGTCGATACCCACGGCCACTGGCTGCTCGCTCCCCGGGCCCTGATACTCCGTCCATGACCGGCGACCCGTTCGCGGACCCGCGCGCGGCCGAGCTGTTGGCCGCCTCGCCGGACGACGTCGCCGCCGCGGCGGCGCGCCTGCGCGCGGCCGGCGGCGAGTCGGGCCAGGTCGCGGCCGGTCTCGCCGCCGCGCAGCGGGATGCGACCTGGCACGGGGCAGCGGCCGAGGCCTTTCACCGGGCCATCGGCCGGCTGCCGGGCACGCTCGAGGCTGTGGACGGGGGCTTCGGGGCGGTGGCGGCGGCGCTGGGCGCCTACGAGGCGGACCTCGCCCAGATCCGTCCCGCTTTCATCCGCCTGGCCGACCAGCTCGAGGACCCGGCGCTGTGCCCGGAGCAGAGAGCGACGCTTGACCGCCAGGCGCTGGAGCTGCTCGACGAGTTCGACACCGCCCGCCGCGCCTGCCAGGCGGCCATCGCCACCTCCACCCACCCGCTCAGCGGCCAGGGCACGACGGTGAGCGGATGACCGGCCGCTCGAGTACTCTGGCGGCGTGCGCGCTCAGGAGAGGGCTGTGTTGGGCAGCGCGGTCAGCCCGACCGAGCTGCAGACCCTCATTCACGCCACCCGCGAGCGGGCGCGCCGTTCCTCTTTCTGCGCGACGATGCCGGCGCACCAGGTGCTGTCCGCTTAGCGGGCGACCGGCTCGTGCTCGGACGGGCTCCGGGCAGCGATCTCCAGATCGGCTGGGACCTCCGGGTCTCCGGCGTCCACGCCTACCTGGAACGGCGCGGACCACGGTGGGTGATCGAGGACGACGGCCTTTCGCGCAACGGCACGTTGATCAACGGGGAGCGGCTGCGGGGCCAGCGGACGCTGCGCGACGGGGACGTGATCCAGGCCGGGGACACGGTGATCGGGTTTCCGGCGATCCGGAGCCCGAGCCGGTGCGGGCGACGATCTCCGTGCCCACCGTCGCCGCGCCCGAGGTCTCGGAGGCCCAGCGCCGGGTCCTGGTCGCTCTGTGCCGGCCGCTGGGCGGCGACGGCCCGGCGGCGCCGGCCACCAACGAGCAGATCGCCGGGGAGCTGGTGCTGAGCCTGTCGGCGGTCAAGGGCCACCTGCGCGTGCTGTTCGGCCGCTTCGGACTCGACGAGGCGCCCCAGAACCAGAAGCGGCGCCTGCTTGCCGAGCGCGCGCTGAGCGCCGGCGTCGTGCGCCCCGACGACCTCTAGCCGATCGTCGTCGTGCCCGAGCCGCCGTGGGCGTGGCCGGAGCCAGCCCGACCGATGTGCTCCCCGAGCCCTGACCGCCGGAGCGGGTGGGCGCCCGCTCGACGGGCGGGGTGTAGACGGGGGCGGGGGCCGAGACAGCGGGGGTGACCGCCGACGGGCTCGAGGTGGATCCGCCCGGAGTGCTCGTCGTCGAGGGCGACGGGCTCGGAGTGGGGTTCGGGGAGGCCGACGGTCGTGACCTTCGCGGGATGCCCGGAGCGGTGATGAGACGCGGGCCGGCGGCGCGGGTGGGAAGCCGGCGCGGCCAAGCTGGGCAGCTCCGGGGCGAAGCGCGTGGCGAGTGCGGGACTCGTGGCCGGCGCGGAGGCGCTGACGCGGACCGCCGGGGGTGCGGACGCAGAGGTGCTCGGGTGATCGACCGCGCGCGTGATCAGGAACGCCGCCCCGAAGGCGGCCACCACGCAGATGACGCAGGATCCCGACCATTCGCCACATAGGCGCATCTTAGGCATCCTTGACGGTGTTCTCGAGCAGATGGGCTGCGCCCGAGACATTCGGAGGGCACGGTGAGCGTGCCAGGCGAGCAGGCAAGCAACGAGGTAGGCCAGAGCGCCGCCCTCATCGAGCGGATGCTCGACGACCCCGCGCTGCGGGGCCGGTTTCGAGCCGATGCCGCGGCGGTGCTGCGCGAGCACGGCCTGCACGCCCTGGCCGCGGGGCTCCCGGCCGGAGCCAAAGCGCTCCACACGCTGGAGCTGCGCGAGTCGCGCTCGAGCCTGGCCGGGGCCATGGTGGCGGCGGCGGCCGAGGGCGTCGATCTCACCCACGTGGTCGAACACGCGGCGCCGCGGCTCGGCCACGATGCCGGACGGGCCTTCGAGCGGCTCCTGGACCGGCTGGGCCGCCATCATCACGCCGCCAAGCCCTCGCGGCCGAGCATCGGCCCGGAGGCCAAGTTGCCCGCCCTGGCGACGCCGCCCGCGCCCGCGCACACCGCCCCGGCCGGCGCCGGCGGCGGGCCACCCTCCGCCGGCGGGGCTCAGCCGTCCGCGGGTGCGACACCGGCCGGCACGGGCCCGACACCGGCCGGTACGGGCCCGACACCGGCCGGGCCCGGGTCGGCGCCATCGGCCCCGTCCGGGCACGGAGGGGCCGCCGAGGTGGCGGCCCCGGCCGATCTCCAGACCAGCGATGTCCTGCACTACCCCGGCGACGCCGCCCCGCCGCAGCAGATCGCCGCCTGGATGGGCGCCCACGCCAAGCAGGCCGGACTGCCGCCTGCGCTGCCGGTCATGGCCGCGCTCACCGAGTCGGGACTGCACAACCTCCCCTACGGCGATCGGGACTCGGTCGGCTTCTTTCAGATGCGGCTGGGGATCTGGAACGAGGGGCCCTACGCCGGGCTATCCATCCAATCCCCGCCTGCAGTTGCAGTGGTTCATCGATCACGCCCTGGCCGCGCGCGCTCAGAATCCGGCCCTGGCCGAGGACCCCGAGCACCTGGGGCCAGTGGATCGCCAGCGTCGAGCAGCCGGCGGCCCAGTACCGCGGTCGCTACCAGCTGCAGCTCGGCCCCGCCCGCGAGCTGCTGCACGGGGCGGACCTCGGCGAGGCGGCGCCGGCAGCACCCGGCCGTGCCCCTCAGCCGCGAGGCCCTCAACGTGGCCATGCGCTACCTGGGCACGCCGTACCAATGGGGCGGATCGAGTCCGGCCACGGGTTTTGACTGCTCGGGCCTCGTCCAGTACTCCTACGCGCAGGAGGGCATCCAGCTCCCCCGGGTCGCCGCCGACCAGTTTGCCGCCGGGGTCCCGGTCAGCCGCGATCAACTCCAGCCCGGAGACGCCGTGTTCTTCGCCGACTCGAGCGGCTACGTCCACCACGTCGGGCTCTACATCGGCGACGGCCGCTTCATCGACGCGCCGCAAACCGGCGAGGATGTCCGCGTCGACTCGCTCAGTGAGCCCTACTTCGCCGCCCAGTACGCCGGGGCCCGGCGCTTCGTCGCCGGCGCCGTCGGCGATCCGAGCCGTTATGCCCGCACCGTGCCCACGGTGAAGCCGTGAGACGGACACTTGTCATCGTCGTCATGGCCTTGGCGCTCGCTCTCCCGGCGACGGCGGCGGCCAGCCCCACCCTGCTCACCGGCCAGACGCTGTCCCCCGGACAGTCGTTGACCTCGGCGGACGGGCATTACGCGCTCGATATGCAGACCGACGGCAACCTCGTCCTGTACTGGATCAACGGACGAGCAGGCCAGATCGCCCTGTGGTCGTCGAGGACCCACGGCAACGACGGTGCCTACGCGGTGCTGCAGAGCGACGGCAACCTCGCGGTGTTCAACCGCACCGCCCAGGTCCTGTGGTCAAGCGACACGAGCAGTGCCGGCTGCACCAACCTCACCGTCCAGGACGACGGCAATCTCGTCCTCTACAGCAGCACCCGCGCCATCTGGGCCTCCAAGACGCTGCAGGACACGCTCGAGCCGGGGGAGGAGCTGACAGCCGGCGAGGCCGTGTTCGCCCCCCAGGAGCAGTACGAGCTGACCATGCAGACCGACGGCAACCTCGTCCTCTACGGGCCCTCCGGGGCACTGTGGTCGAGCCGCAGCAACGGCCATCCGGGGGCCTACGCGATCATGCAGGGCGACGGCAACCTCGTCGTCTACACCTCGTCCGGACACGAGCTGTGGGCCAGCAACACGGGTGGCAACGCCGGAGCGTTCGCCACCGTCCAAAACGACGGCAACTTCGTCGTCTACGCCAAGAGCGGCAAACCGGCTCTGTGGGCCAGCCATACCAACGCCAACCGCGCCAAGGGCACCCCGCGGTACTCCCGTCCCGCCTTCACCGCCTGTCCCGCGCCACCCCCGGCGCCCACGCCTCCCGCGCCCGCCCCGGTCGTCACCGTCCCGACGCCGACACCCGTGCCCACCCTGCCCCGCGTCCACGTGAGGATGACCCTGAGCTGGACGTGGAATCGAGGCGTCACCCACCTGCACCGGATCACCATCGCCCACCTGCCCGTCCACGCCGCCGTGACCTTCCTCTGCCACGGCCGCGGCTGCCCCAAGCATGCTCACTCGGCTGGGCATCGGCGGCTGAGGCGTCTTGTGGGCTTCCTCGATCACCGGGCCTTTCGCTCCGGCGACCAACTCCTGATCGTCGTTTCCCAGGCCGGCCACAGGCCCGAGACCGTGGCCATCAAGATCCGCTACGGCGCCCTGCCGCGCGTCCGGCTGCTGTAACGCGCCGGGAGCGGCTAGAGCTGGCAGGCGGGACACCAGTACGTCGTGCGCCCCCCGAGCTTGGCCCGCTCCAGGGGGTGGCCGTCCCGGGGGCAGGCGCCCTCTCGGCCCCGCGCCTCGACGAAGCGCCCGGTGTGGACCCCGCCCAGTTTGATGGCCGAACGCACGGCGGCCCGCAGGGCCCGGCGCAGACCGTCGAGCTCGTCGACCGTGAGCGACGCGGCCGGCCGTCCCGGCGCGATGCGGGCCTGCCAGAGGGCCTCGTCGGCGAGCAGGTTGCCGACCCCGGAAACGGTGCTCTGATCCAGGAGCCGGGCCTTGATCGGCGCGCGCCCGGCGCCCACGCGGCGGCGGAACTCCTCCCGGCCCACCACCGCCGCGTCGGGTCCGACGTGCGTGATGTCGGGGTTGAGCACGGCTCGGCCGAGGCGGCGCTTGTCGCGCAGCACCAGCCGGCCGCCGTCCTCGAACTCCACAGCGAACCGGTCCCATCGGCTGTGGTCATCAGGGTCGAGCATGATCCGCCCCGCCATTCCGAGATGGAGGCCGAGAACCGGCCCGTCGAAGGTCTCGGCCCACAGGAACTTGCCCCGCCGCTGGGCGGTGGCCAGGGTGTGGCCGGTCAGCGCGGCGGCGATCTCGCCCGGCGGGTGGGGCCGGCAGACGTAGGTGTCGCGGTCCTCGACCGCGACGATCCGCCGGCCCAGCGCGCCCTCCAAGGTCAGGCGGGCGCGCTCGGCTTCGGGAAGTTCGGGCATCCGGGGGAGCGTAGGAGACGGGCGGCCCCACGGGGTAGGTGCGGGGGCATGGACCCACGCCCGTTCACCGGCGCCGGCCTCGACCGCGTCTCCGAGGAGCGCAAGGATGCGGCCCAAGTTCAGGAGTTCCTCTGTCGTCCCGAGGCCCGCGCGCTCGTCGCCGGCGACGACGGTGTGCTCGTCGGTCGCGATCACACCCTGCTGCGCGTCCCCGTGAATGCCGACGGGCAGCGAGAGCCGATCTTGCTGGGCCTTCAGAACGGCCAGCCCCTGTTCGCCCTCGAGCTCGACGCCCTCGCGCCCGACGCCCGAGACGGCGGTGACGTCGTCGCCCTGCGCGAGGCGGGCGCCGAGCTTTCTCACCCCGAGGCGGGCCTGGCCGCCTATGTGACCGCGCTGCTCAACTGGCATCGCCGCCACGGCTTCTGCGCCAACTGCGGCGCGACCACCGAGCTGCGTGAGGCCGGGCTCTCCCGCCGCTGCCCCCGCTGCGGCGCCCACCACTTTCCCCGCACCGACCCGGTCGTCATCATGACCGTCGAGCACGAGGACCGGCTGCTGCTCGGCCGTCGCGCCGGCTGGGAGGCGGCGCGCATGTCGGTGCTGGCCGGGTTCATCTCTCCGGGGGAGTCAGCCGAGGAGGCGGTCGTCCGCGAGGTCCAGGAGGAGTCGGGCATCGTCGCCCGCGACCCGCGCTTCGTGGCCTCCCAGCCGTGGCCCTTTCCGGCCTCGCTCATGCTTGGCTTCGAGGCCTGCGCCGACGGAGGGGAGCCCCGGGCCACCGACTCCGAGCTCGAGGAGGTCCACTGGTTCTCGCTGGACGAGGTGCGGGCCGCGGTGCAGGACCGCAACAGTGACCTCCAGCTTCCGCCGACCGATCTCGATTGCCCGGTTCTTGATCGAGCGCTGGGTGCACGGGCACCGGCAGCGCTGATCGGCCCGGCGATCCCGGGGAGGTCCTCGAACGGCCGTCCCGATGGTTCAAAAGCCCCCAAAGCTCGGCGCCGCCGACGGGCTTGGGGACATGTGCACCTGTGAGGTCTGAATCGTCCCAAGGCGAGAGACGGAGGGTTTGATTGGGGGGTTATGCACCGGACGGGAAGGCTCAGTCCGCCCATAGAGGCCCGGAAGCGGCCTACCCCGAAGAGCGGCTCACCTCCTGATCGCGCAGCTCCCGGCGCAGGATCTTCCCACTCGCCGTCTTGGGCAGCTCGGCGACGAACTCGATCTGCCGGGGGTACTTGTAGGCGGCCATCCGATCCTTGCAGAACGCGATGAGCTCGTCCTCGTCGACCGAGGCGCCCTCCTTGAGGCTCACGAAGGCCTTGACCGTCTCGCCGCGGTACTCGTCGGGAACCCCGACGACGGCGGCCTCGCGGACCGCATCGTGGCCGTAGAGGGCGTCCTCGACCTCGCGGGGCCAGACCTTGTAGCCCGCGGCGTTGATCTGATCCTTCTTGCGGTCGACGAGGTAGAACCACCCGTTCTCGTCCATGAAGCCGACGTCGCCGGTGTGCAGCGCGCCGCCCGGAATCGCGTGCTCGGTCTCCTCGGGCTTGCACCAGTAGCCTGAGACGACCTCGGGCCCCGAGGTGACGAACTCGCCGACCTCCCCGGCGGCCACGTCGTGGCCGTCCTCGTCGACGACGCGGACGGTCGTGCTGCAGACCGGCACGCCCACCGAGAGGGCGCCCGAGTCCTCGTCCACGGGGGCGTGGGTCCCGATGGGCACGCAGTGCGAGGGCGAGGTGGTCTCGGTAAGCCCGTAGATGTTGTGGATGTAGGCGCCGAACTTCTCCTCCCAGGCCTCCACGGTCGGGGGAGCGATGGGCGCGCCGCCGCTGACCAGCTTGCGAAACCGCGACAGGTCGCGCTGCTCGCCCCCTTCGGCATTCATCATGGCGATGAACACCGTGATCGAGGCCACCGTGAACGTGGCCCCGTGGCGCTCGATGAGCTCGAGCGCGGTGCCGGCATCGAAGCGATAGCTCATGAGGATCGACATGCCCGTGAGCAGCGGCCCGGTCAGGTTCCCGATCAGTCCGGTGATGTGAAAGAACGGCGCCACGCCGAAGCAGACGTCGCTCTCCTCAAGACCGATCCACACCCGGTACACCTCGCTGTTGAAGACCACATTGCGGTGGCTGTTCATGGCCCCCTTGGACGGACCCGTGGTCCCCGAGGTGTAGGTCAGAAAGGCCACGTCGTCGGGACCGATGTCGGGCGGCTCCGGACTCTGCCCCGAGTGGGCGCGCACGAGCTCGACGAGGTCGAGCGTCCCGGAGTCGCGCTGGCGCTCGGCGCCGGACAGCAACGCCGGGCGCTCGCCCGAGCCTGAGTCGAGATAGTCGAGCTCGGAGGTCGTGATGACCGTGCGCACGTCCGTGTCGCCGACCACGTCGTGCGCCACGTCGGCCCACAGCGACTCGAGGGTGACCAGGGCCGAGGCCCCCGAGTCGGTGAGCTGGGCATGGAGCTCCTTGTGGCGGAGCATTGGGCTGACCGAGACCATGATGCCCCCTGCCTTCCAGGTGGCGAGCATGGTGAGCACGAACTGGGGCACGTTCTGCAGGTAGACGGCGAGGCGCTCGCCGGCTCCGAACCCCTCATCGGCCAGGCCGGCGGCCAGGGCGTCGCTGGCCTCATCGACCTCCCGGTAGCTCAGGCTGGCACCGAAGTACTGCAGTGCCGTGCGGTCGCCTCCCCGCTGTACCGCGGCCTGGAAGGCGGCCAGCATGTTCGGGTACTCGGGCTCGAGGTCGTGGGGCACGTCCTCGGCGTAGAGCGCCAACCACGGCCGCTCGTCGTAAATGCTCATCTCTCCTCCTTCGCATCGGTGCCGGGCCCGGCCCGCGCGCCAGAGGCCGGCGGGCCGGGCGGCCGGCGTCGCGCCCCTTTAGTCGTAGGCCTCGGGGCTGTGCTTGAACTTCGGCCACATGTCGGGGTCGTGCCCGGTGACCACGGTGGCGTCGCGCCGGGCGGCCAGGCGGTGGAGCTTTCGCACCGAGCGCACGGTGTCGACCACCGAGGCCAGGAAGCCGGGCAGCGCCTTCTCCTCCCAGTGGTCGGTCGTATAGGCCGCGTCCACGGTCAGGAGCATCGTCCCGGAGTGCGGCAGCGTGACCTCGAAGGACTGGTGCCCGGGGGCATGCCCGGGGGTGCGCCAGCAGCGGATCGTGCCGTCGCCGAACACGTCATAGCCATCCTCGGTGGCCTCGATCAGCGCCCAGGGGACGCCGGACTTGTTGAAGTCCTTCTGGATGTAGGCACCGGCGGCGAACCAGTCGGGCGCGAAGGCATACTCGTACTCGTCCCGGGTGGTGATCACCTGCGCGTTGGGAAACTCGTCGATCGCCGCGAGCGCGCCGGTGTGGTCGAGGTGCAGGTGCGACTGGAGGACGAACTGCACGTCGGACGGGTCAAAGCCCGCCGCCTTCAGCGCCGGCACGCAGGCCTGCTCGGGGCTCATCTCGGGCCAGTAGACGTCTGAGACACCGCCCCAGTGCGTGCTTGGATCCTCCGCACACTCGGCGGCGTTGCCGCCATCGATGACGACGAGGCCGCGGGGGTGCTCGATGAGAAACCACGGCACAGGGACCTCGTAGTCATCACCCAGTCCCTGGTTCATCTTGATGTTCTCGAGGGTGGTCTTGAGCGTGCCGCACTCGAACATATGCAGCTTGACGCCCTCGGGTACCGTTGTGGCGGCCGCCGCGGTGGCGGCGTCGGTGGTGGTGGACATGGTGAGGGCCTCTCCTCTCTTGTGGGAACTACCAGTTGCTCATGGAGGCAGCGATGATGTGGTGTAAGTCCTCCTCGGTGACGTCCTTGGGCGCGATGTCGAGCAGCCGCTTCTGCTTCATCGCCCCGTCGACGAGGTCGGGGATGTCGTTCTCGGTGTAGCCGAAGGTGGCCACCCCGCTCGGCGCGTCGATGTCCTTCATCAGCTGGCGCAGGAGGTCGGGCAGCGTGTCCGGTCCCGGATCGTCGATCGGCTCGCCGGCCAGCAGCTCGGCCACCTGCTGGTGGCGCTCGGGCATGGCCTCGTAGGTAAAGCGGAAAGCGGCCGGCGCGGTGACGATGACCGAATGGCCGTGCGGGACGAAGGGATGATCGTCGGGATAGCCGGGTGGCTGGTACTCGTGCTTGAGCCCGGCGATGGGGTAGGCGCAGGCGTGGGGGATGTGGACCCCGGCCGAGCCGAAGCCCACCCCGGCCATGGTCGCGGCCAGCATCATGTGGCCCCGGGCCTCGACATCGTCGCCGTCGGCCACCGCGCGGCGCAGATACTTGCCCCCGAACTCGAGCGCCTTGGCCGACCACACGTCGGCGATGAGGTTCGATCCCTGGTAGGGCGGGCGCTCGTCCGGGCTCTCCGGGCGAGGTCGGCTGTCGAAGGGCACGGCCAAAAAGGACTCGGCGGCGTGGCAGACGACGTCGAGCCCGGTCGAGGCGGTCACCTCAGGCGCGAGCGTACGGGTCAGGTCGGGATCGACGATGGCCTGGGTGCAGCGCAGGTAGCGGTGCGAGATCCCCGTCTTGACCTTCATGTCGGGGATGTCGAGAACGGCCACCGTTGTCGCCTCCGAGCCCGTGCCCGAGGTCGTCGGGATGGCCAGGTGGGGCTTGAGCGGTGACGGGGGCTTCTTGCCCTCGCCGACCGGCGGGTTGACGTAATCCATCACCGGGCGCGGGGTGGGTCAAGATCAGGTTGGCCACCTTGCCCGTGTCCATGCTCGAGCCGCCGCCCACCGAGACGAACCCGTCGACCTCGTGCTCGAGGGCGAAGTCGGCCGCCTCCTGGAAGGAGTCGATCGTCGGCTCGACGCGCGCGCGGTCGAAGACGACGACCTCGATCCCCTCGGCCTCGATCAGCTCCTTGATGCGGTCGGGATGGCCGAGGGCACGCACCCCGGGATCGGTGACGAGCATCGCGCGCTTGACCCCGAGCCGCTTGAGCTCCCAGCCCGCGTCCTCCGAGGCGCCGGTGCCGAACTTAACCGGCGTGGCCTCCATGGTGAAGATCGTCTCGTGGTCGGACGCCATGGCTTCCTCTCCTCGCTGTCTCTCGGTGCTCCCTCTCTGGGTATCGCGTACCCATCATGGACCTGCCGCACGCGCTCGCCGACGTCGTCGGGTCGCGGCATGTACTGAGCGATCCGGAGCTAAAGCAAGCTTTCGAGCACGATTACACGGGTCGCTTCCACGGCGAGGCGCGGCTGGTCGTGCGACCGGCTGACACCGAGGAGGTGGCCGCCGTGATGAGGGCCTGCGCCGAGCACGAGGCTGCGGTCATCCCCCAGGGCGGGAACACCGGCCTGGTGGGAGCGAGCGTGCCCCGCGGCGGCGAGGTCGTCCTCTCCCTCACGCGCCTGGACGGCATCGGCGAGGTCGATGCGGCCACCGGCCAGGTGACCGCCGGCGCCGGCGCCACGCTCGCCGCCCTGCAGCAGGCGGCCCGCGCCGCCGGTGCGGACGCCGGGCTCGACTTCGGCGCTCGGGACTCGGCCCAGATCGGCGGTGTGGTGGCCTGCGATGCCGGCGGCGCGCGGGCCCTGCGCCACGGCACCGCTCGCGCCCACGTGGCCGGTCTCGAAGCCGTGCTGGCCGACGGAGCAATCGTCTCGCGCCTGACCGGGTTGACCAAGGACAATGCGGGCTACGACCTCCCCGCTCTGCTCGTCGGCTCCGAGGGCACGCTCGGGATCGTCACCCAGGTGCGCTGGCGGCTCGTGCCGCTGCTAAGCGTCCGGGTGGCGATGCTCGTGGCCCTGGACTCGGCCGCCGAGGCCGGCGCGCTGCTCGCCGCCCTGCGCGCCGAGGCGCCGTCGCTGGAGAGCTGTGACTTCTTCCTCGACGATGGGCTCGAGCTCGTGCTCGCGCACCAGCGCCGCTCCTCGCCCCTGCCCCGCCGGGCTCCGGTCTACGTCATCGCCGAGTGCGCCGCCCGGTCCGATCCCACCGAGGAGCTGGCCGGCGCGCTGCAGCGCGCCGGCATCGAGGACGCCATCGTGGCCGACGACACCCCGGGCCGCGAAGGGCTGTGGTCGCTGCGCGAGGGCCATACAGACGCCATCAACGCGGCCGGCGTGCCCCACAAGCTCGACGTCGGCATTCCCCTGGCCGAGCTGGACCGCTTTCTCGACGCGGTTCCCGGGCTCGTGCGCGAGTCCGGCGCCGAGCGGGCGATCCTCTTCGGCCACCTCGGCGACGGCAACGTGCACGTCAACGTGCTCGGTGCCGACCCCGCCGACGAGCGCGTCGACGACGCCGTTCTCGCCCTCGCGCTGCAGTGCGGGGGCACGATCAGCGCCGAGCACGGGGTCGGTGTGAGCAAGGCGCGCTGGCTGGCCCGCGCTCGGGGCCCGGCCGAGGTCGCGGCTATGCGGGCCATCAAGGACGCGCTCGACCCCTACGGGCTGCTCAACCCCGGGGCCGTGCTCAGCCGCGAGACCTGACGCCGGGCTCAGGGGCTGGTCAGCTGCGGGGTGGTGGTGGGGCCACCGATCACCGGAACCTGGGGGCTGCCGGGCTGCCATCCGAACGGATCGAGGCGAAGCGTGCGCGGGTTGGCGTCCGAGCCGGCCCGTCCGTGGTAGAGCAGCCAGGTGCCGCCGTGGGGACCGATGACCGGCTGATCGCCGCCTCCCGGGCCGAGCACGAGGGGGTTTCCGGTCATGATCTGCGACCCCTTGGTAAAGGGGCCGGTGGGAGAGGACGCCGTGGCGAAGCCCTCGCCGTAGGTGCTGCGCCAGTTCCCGCCCGAGTAGAGCACGTAGTAGGTGCCGTTGTGAAAGAGGCCAAACGGCCCCTCGACGGTGGGTACGGCGACCCCGGCGCCTTCCCACGTATTGGAAGCGCCGGAGAACAGCGGCGTCCGCGGTCCGGCGGCCCCGAGGAAGTCGCCGCGCAGAGGAATGACCGAGATCGTCGGCTGCAGAGTGGCGTTGCGCCGGGTGCAGTAGCCGCTGCCCGCCGGACAGGAGAAGTCTTCGGAGACGTAGAGGTACGGGCGGCCGCTCACCGGGTCCACGAAGGGCGAGGGATCGATGAGCCCGAAGCCCTGGTTATCGCCGCAGCCAACCGGTCGGCCGGCGGCATCCTCGCCGCCGTTGGTGAGCGGTCCCTGGTCGGTGTAGGGCCCGCCCGGGCGCGTGGCCGTGGCCACGGCCACGCAGTTGGCGTTCGTGCGCGCGCTCACACCGACGTAGTACATGATGTAGCAGGAGGCGGAGCTCGTGCCCGGGCAGGCGTGGGGGGCCTGGACCACGCTGGGCGCCCACGGGTGCCAGTCGCCCTGCTGGATGACCCAGGAGGGCATCGTTCTCAGCGCCGTGCCCGCCGGGTGCCAGTGCACCAGGTCGCTGGAGTGCAGGATGGGGAACAGGTTGCCGGTCACGAAGGCCCAGTAGTCGCGGTGCTGGCCGCCGTTGTCGAGGACGAACGGATCGGCGGCCTCAGCCGCCCCCCACACGGGGTTGACATAACCACCGAGCGTGACCGTCGCGTCAGTGCCGTAGGCGGTGCCGCCGCGACAGCCGCCGCAGTTGCTGGCCACGAGGCGAAAGTGGTAGACGGCGAGCGGGGCCAGCCCGCCCACCGTCGCGGACACGGGGACCAGGCGCGTGCCCCGGCCGGCCCGTGCGGACTGCGTGCGCGCGCCGTAGGCGTTGCTGCGCCCGTACTGGATCCAGTACGTGGTCGGACGGCCCTTCGGGTTCACCGACCCGGTGATGGTGGCGGTCGAACCGAGTACCGAACGGGCCGGGCCGGTGTGGGCGGCGGGGGCCTGGATGCGGCTCGCCGACGAGCGATGCTTGGGGGCCGGGCAGCGATGGTGCTTGGTCCGCTTGCACCGACGCTTGGGGGCGTGATGGGCCGGCTTGGCCTGCGCGCCCTGCGCGGTGCCCAGAACTGCGGCCGCCGTCGCCAAGAGAAGCGCCGCTGACAGGCACAGACCAACGGAGGTGTTCACGTGCAGACGCCGCATCCGGTTTCCTGGACCGCTTCGGAAGGGCGGTATCTCAAACCAACCCCTGCGCCGGTGCAAAGTAGCGCAGACGCGGGCCTTTAGGGAACGACGGCCTGTGGCGTCGCGGTCGGCCCGCTGACCACGGGCACTTGGACGCTCGGGCTCTGGGCCCGCCACGAGAAGGGATCGAGGCGCAGGGTGCGGGGATTGGCGTCCGAACCTGCGCGGGCGTGGTAGAGCAGGAACATGGCGCCGTGGGGGCCGATGACCGGCTGGTCGCCGCCACCGGGGCTGAGGACGGCCGAGGTCTGGGCCAGCACCGGGGCCACCTTGGTGAACGGTCCGGTCGGACTCGGGCCGGTGGCGTAGCCCATGCCGTAGGCGCCGCGCCAGTTGCCGCCCGAGTAGAGCAGGTAGTAGGTGCCGTTACGAAACAGCGTGAAGGGGCCCTCGACGGTCGGGACCGAGACGCCGGCGCTCTCCCAGCTTCCGGGTGTGCCGGAGAACAGCGGGGTGCGCGGGCCGATGGCCTCGAGGAAGTCTCCGCCCAGAGGGATGACCGAGATCGTGGGCGCAAGCCTGCTGTTGGACGACGTGCAGGAGGCGCTTGCCGGCGGGCAGGCGAAGTCCTCGGAGACGTACAGGAAGGGCTGGCCGCTCACCGGGTCGATGAAGGGCGAGGGATCGATGACGCCGTAGCCGGCGTCGTCCCCGCAACCCACCGGTCGCCCGGCGGCGTCGAGCGTTCCGTTGGTCAGGGGACCGCGGTCGCTGTAGGGCCCCCCGGGGTTCGTGGCGGTGGCGACCGCGACACAGTTGGCATCCGTGCTTGCGCTCAGCCCGACGTAGAACATGACATAGCAGCTGGAGGAGAGGGTCCGGGGCACGCTCCGGGGAACTGCACGACGCTCGGTGCCCACGGATGCCAGTCGCCGCTCTGCACCACCCACGAGGGCAGGGCGCGCATCGCCGCGCCGGCGGAGGA
The DNA here is from genome assembly GCA_963777185.1 of uncultured Solirubrobacterales bacterium. Lineage (GTDB taxonomy): Bacteria > Actinomycetota > Thermoleophilia > Solirubrobacterales > Solirubrobacteraceae > Palsa-465. The sequence goes on along the minus strand of CAVZPU010000017.1, from coordinate 402,870 downwards.
CCAGTGCACGAGGTCGCTCGAGTGCAGCATCGGGAACAGGTTCCCGGTGGTGAAGGCCCAGAAATCCCGGTGCTGGCCACCGTTGTCGAGCACGAACGGGTCAGCCGCTTCGCCGTTGCCCCAGACAGGGTTCTGATAGCCGAGCGTCGTGAAGCTCATGGCCGCTCCATAGGAAGTACCCAGGGCGCACCCGCCGCAGTGGCTGGCTACGAGCCGGTAGTGATAGAGCGTCAGCGGCTTGAGGCCCCCCAGCGCGGAGGACACCGACACGGACCGGCTGGCGGTACCGCTGCCCGTCTTGGCACCGTAGGACTTGCTCGTCCCGTACTGAAACCAGTAGGTCGCGGGGGTCCCATTCGGATTGACCGAGCCGGTGAGGGCGGCGCTCGTCGCCAGGACGGACTGCGGCCCGCCGGTCCGGGCCGCCGGCGGCGTGACGTCCGCCTTCGAGCTGCGCCGGCGGCGAGCCGGGCAGCGGTGATGCCTGGTCGGCCGGCAACGTGGCGCCGGCCGGCGCCGCGGCGGGCGCTTGGCGGCGCGATGAGGGGCCGATCGGGCCCCGGCCGTCTGGGGGGCGCCGGCCCCGAGCACCACGCAGGCGGCGAGGCACAGACCGACCCAGGTGTTCAGGCGCGAGCGCGGCATGGTCTCCTGACCTGAGTTTTCGGCGGGACCGGCACGCGGCCCGAGCCCCTGCCCCGAAAAACGTAGCGCATGCGGGAGCCGACGGGCTCTTACACTCGGGCCCGTGAGCTTCTCCCGCCCTACAGCTCGTCGCGGCCCGACGCCCGGGTGGTCATGACCCAGGAGGAGCGCCGGCGCGCGGTTCGCTCCACGCGGATCGGAGCCGGGACCCTGGCCTGCGCACGCTGCGACGCCCCGGTGGCCATCGGCGAAGATCGGCTGACGCCCGCCGACACGCTCACCTGCCCGTATTGTGGCCACCAAGGGCCGCTGCGCGAGTTTCTCTGCATGCGTGCTCCCACGCGGCCGGCCCGGGTCGTCGTGCGGGTTTCCTGGGCCTGATGGTGCAGGCAATCCCCGACTCGTTGCTCGCGGAGACGCGCGCGTTCAACGCGGAGCTCGAGCGGCTCATCGCCACGATGCCCTCCGTCCACACTGTCCCGCCCGAGCGAGACGCGGCAAGCCCGCCGCGAGGGCCGCGGCATCTTTCCCGCCCCGGTATTCGTGCCCGAGGCGCGCGCGGATGCTCGAGATCGAGGGACCGGCAGGCCCGTTGGCCGCTACGCGTCATCGCCCCGCCGGCGCAGGCCCGGGGCGCCTTTCTGCACATCCACGGCGGGGGCTGGACGCTCGGCGAGTGCGACATGCAGGACCCCCGCCTGCAGCGCGTGGCCACCGACACCGGCCTGACCGTCGTCAGCGTCGGCTACCGCCTGGCTCGCCCGAGCACCCCTATCCGGCCGCTCCCGATGACTGCGAGGCCGCCGCGCTGTGGCTGATCGAGCACCGCCGGCGAGATCGGGCTGCCCGACGACGCGCCGCTGGCCATCGGGGGCGACTCCGCGGGCGCGCATCTCGAGCGCGATGACCCTCCTGCGCCTGCGCGACCGCCACGGCCTTCGCGACGCCTTCTGGCGGCCGCGGTCTTCCAGTACGGCGCCTTTGACCTGTCGCTGACCCCGAGCCAGCGGCTGTGGGGCGAGCGCAACCTCGTGCTCTCCGGTCCCGATCATCATCTGGTTCGGGGACCAGTTCCTTCCCGGCCGCGACCGCGAGCAGCGCCGCGACCCCGACATCTCGCCCCTGTTCGCCGATCTGCGCGGCCTGCCGCCGGCCATCTTCACCGTGGGCACGCAGGATGCGCTGCTCGACGACTCGCTGTTCATGGAGGCGCGCTGGCGCCTGGCCGGCGGGACGACCGAGCTGCGCGTGTGGCCCGAGGCGCCGCACGGCTTTCTCAGCCTGCCCATGGGCATCGCCGACCTCGCCCTGCCGCCGAACACGATTTCCTGCGCCGCGACCCTCGCACCTCGCGTGACGACGCAGCGATCCGCCTACCGCTACGACGCGAGCGCCTTCCGGCCGGTCTTCGAGCACCACTTCACCTACCTCGCCGGCGTCGAGCGCAACAGCCGCCGCTTCGCGCGACCGCCCCGCCCTGCCGACCCGGCGACGGACGCCGCTGGACTTACGCCGAGCTATGGCAGACACCGGTCGCCTCGCCGCCGGGCTCGCCGCCGCCGGGGTCACGGGCCGGCGACGTCGTCGTCTTTGACCTGCTCAACGGGCCCGAGTTCGCGCTGACGTGGCTGGCCGCTCAGCGCGCTCGGGGCCGTCGCCGCGCCGATCAACTTCCGCCTCGCGGCCGGCGAGGTCGCCCACGTCCTCGACGACAGCCGGCCCCGGGCCTTTCATCTACGACCACACCCTGGCGCCGATGCCGCCGCGGCGCTTGGCCGCGCCGAGCACCGGCCCGAGCGTCGTCGCCGAGCCGTCGGAGGTGGGCCCGGTCGCGAGGCGCCGATGCCGTTCGCCGAGCTATGGCCGGCCCCGGCGAGCCGCCGGCGCCGCCCGGACGCATCTACGACGAGACCACGCGCCTCTACACCTCGGGCACCACGGGCCTGCCCAAGGGCGTCTCGCTCAACACCCTCAACGAGGTCCTCACCGCGCACGACGTCATCATGCACTTCCCGCTCTCGCCCGAGGACCGGACGCTCAACATGACGCCCTGGTTTCATCGCGGGGGGCTGTACTCGGGCGGCCCGAACCCCGTGTTCTACGTCGGGGCCGAGGCCGTCGCGCTGCGCCAGTTCGACGCCGCCACCGTGCTCGACTGGGTCCAGGAGCACGCAGCTCACCTTCCTCATCGGGGCCCCGACCAACCTCGCCCTGCTGAGCGCCGAGCAGCAGCCGCAGCCCCGCGATCTCTCGAGCCTGCGCGGCATCGTCACGATGGGCGCGCCGCTCGACCGCGAGGCGTGCCTGCGCTACCAGGAGGTTCTCACGCCGCGGATCTTCAACGGCTACGGGACGACGGAGGCGTTCTGGAACACGTTCCTGCGCCCGGCGACCTGCCCGACCACGCCGGCTCGGCCGGCCGCGCGTGCACCGACGACGACGTCGCCGTCGTCCGCGTCTACGAGGAGCGGCTCGCCGACCCCGACGACCTCGCCGCGCGCGACGGCACCGAGGTCGGCGAGGTCATCGTCCGCTCGGTGAAGTCCGGCTACGCCTACGTCAACCAGCCCGAGGAGCAGGCGCTGCGCTTCCGCGACGGATGGCTCTACATCGGCGACCTCGCCACATGGGACGCCGACGGCTACGTGACGATCGTCGGGCGCAAGGACGACATGATCATCTCGCGGCGGCGAGAACGTCCATCCGGTTCAGGTCGAGTCGGTCCTGAGCGAGCACCCGGGCATCGCCGACTCCGTCGTGGTCGGAGTACCCGACGCGCGGTGGGGTGAGCTCGTCACGGCCTACGTCGTGCCGCAACGTCCAGCCTCGACGCCGCCGCCTGCGACGCCCACTGCCGGAGCCACCCGATGCTCGCCGGCTATAAGCGCCCCCGCGCCTACCGGTTCGTTGAGAGCCTGCCGATGACCGCCACGGGCAAGAAGCTCCACTACCAGATCCGCGCGCAGGCCCGCCGCGATCTCGCCGGCGGGCGGCTCGAGCGCCCGTGAGCGGGGTCAACGGCCGCGCGACCCGGTCATCACCGGGATCGGCGCGCTCACCCCGCTGGGCCGACGCCGCCCGGACCTGGCACGGCCTCTCCACCGGAGTAGTCGGGCGTCGGCCCGATCACCCTGTTCGACGCCTCGGAGCTCGCCGGTCCGGATCGCCGCCGAGGTCAAGGACTTCGACGGCGAGGCCGTCATGGGCCCAAGCGCTTCCGGCGCTCGGCCCGCTTCTCCCACTTCGCCGTCGCCGCCGCCCGCGAGGCGGTGAGCGACGCGGGGCTGGACGTGGCTGGCGTCCGCGAGCGCGTCGGCGTCGTGATCAACAGCGCCATCGGCGGCCTGCCCGAGACCGAGGCCAACGTCGAGGCGATGGCGGAGGGCGGCCCCCGGGCCGTGAGCGCCTACTTCGTGCCCGCCATGATCCCGAACATGCCGCCTGCGAGGTCGCCATCGACCTCGGCGTCCACGGTCCCGTCAACGCCAGCGCGCTGGCCTGCGCCAGCGGCAACGCCGCGATCCTCGAGGCCCGGCGGCTGATCCTCAGCGGCGAGGCCGACGCCGTGATCGCCGGCGGCACCGACGCCAGCATCACCCGGGTCATGTTCGCCGGCCTGGCCAACATCGGCGCCGCTGTCGGAGCGCAACGACGCCCCCGAGCAGGCCAGCCGGCCCTTCGACGCCGATCGCGACGGCTTCGTCTTCGGCGAGGGCGCGGTCGTCTTCGTCGTCGAGTCCGCCGAGCCGGCGCGCGGCCCGCGGCGCGCGGGTCTACGGCACGGTGGCCGGGCGGCGCGCTCACCGCCGACGCCTTGCACGTCGTCGCGCCCGAGCCCTCCGGCGCTCACGCCGCCCGCGCCATCACGCTCGCCCTGGAGCGCGCCGGCGTCGCGCCGCGAGGTCGACTACATCTGCGCCCACGGCACGGGCACCCGGGCCAACGACGCCGCCGAGACGCGGGCCATCCGCGCCGCTCTGGGCGCGGCGGCCGACGTCGGTGCCCGTCAGCTCGCCGAAGTCGATGGTCGGCCATCTCATCGCGCCGCGGCCGGCGCGCTGTCGGCGCTCGCCTCGCCTGATCGCCATGCGCGACGGCGTGCTCCCGCCGACGACCAACCTCGAGACGCCGACCCCGAGTGCGATCTCGACTACGTCCCGGTGAGACGCGCCGGGAGGCTCGTGTGCAGACCGCGCTCGTCAACGCCTTCGGCTTCGGGGGCCAGAACTGCGTCATCGTCCTGCGGGCGCCCGATGGCTAACCGGCGTCGATGAACGGCGCGAGCAGGGACAGGTCGGGCATGCCGAGACGGTCGCTGGCCGTCTTGGCCTGGTGCCAGAAGGGATAGAAAAGGTCGGCCGGCTGACCTCCTCGAGCGCGCGGTGCTCCTCGGCGCTCAGCCCGAGCTCCATAGCCTGAAGGTTGTCCTCGAGCTGCTCCTCGGTGCGTGCGCCGACGATGAGGCTGGTCACCCCGGGCCGGCCGAGCAGCCAGGCCAGCGCGACCCGGGCGGCGGAGACGCCGTGCCCGTCGGCGATCTCGACGAGCACGTCGATGGTGTCCCACAGCTTGTCCTCGTCGTAGACGGGCGGCTCGTCCCACTCGGTGGCGTGGCGCGAGCCCTCGGGGGCAGGCTGGTCACGGCGGTACTTGCCCGAAAGCAGACCGCCCGCGATCGGGCTCCAGATGAGCAGGCCGAGCCCCTGGTCCAGGGCCGAGGGCACGATCTCGTACTCGGCCGAGCGCTCCTGCAGGGAGAGGTAGACCTGGTGGCTGACAAAGCGCGGCAGTCCCCGGGCCTCGGCGATGCCGAGCGCCTTGGAGACCTGCCAGCCGGCGAAGTTCGAGCAGCCGACGTAGCGCACCTTGCCGGACTGGATGAGATGCTCGAGGGCCGCGAGGGTCTCCTCGAGCGGCGTCTGGCCGTCCCACTCGTGGACCTGGTAGAGGTCGATGTAGTCGGTGCCCAGCCGTCGCAGGCTCGCCTCGCAGGCGCGGATGAGGTGGTGGCGCGACAGGCCCGCGTCGTTGGGTCCCTGGCCCATGGGAAAGCGGGCCTTGGTGGCGAGCAGGATCTGGTCGCGCTTGTCGCCCAGGGCCTCGCCGATGATCTCCTCGGCGGTGCCGGCCGAGTACATGTTGGCCGTGTCGATGAGGTTGACGCCCCGGTCGACCGCGAGGTCGATCTGGCGTCGCGCCGCCTCCACGTCGCCGGTGCCGACGTTCTTGAACATGCCCTCGCCGCCGAAGCCCATCGTGCCGAGGGTGAGAGGGGCGATGCGCAGCCCCGAGTGGCCCAACTGGCGGTACTCCATGCCGTCTCCTAGGTTCGTGGTTCGCAGCGGGGGTTACCCGGCTGCCCTCACCTCGATCCGGCCCCGGAGCTTCCGGTAGCGCTCGGCGTCGAACCAGCTTGGCCACGGTGTCAACCCGCGTGGTCTCGCCCGGGCGAACACGATCGATGTGATAGGTGACGTCGAGCGCGAAGTTGAGGGTGACGGTGAGGATCACGAGAGCGCCAATCATCGCGGCCGGTTGCTGTTAGCGTCCGCCCGATGACCATTGGCAAGGCCCGCGTCGATGCGAACGAGGGCACCCAGGATGAACCTTCGGTGACCGTGCCGTGCCTGACCAGCCCTCGACGAGACGCGCATCCGCGAGCACCTCGCGCGCGACGAGTTCTTCTGGCTCGACCTGGTCGCGCCGAGCCGACGACGTCGTCGCGCGGATGGGCGAGCTGTTCGGCTTTCACCCCCTCGCCGTCGAGGACAGCGAGGAGTTCGATCAGCGGCCCAAGCTCGACGCCTACGGCGACTACGTGTTCCTCGTCTTCTACGGCGCCTGGCGCGAGCATCCGCCGCGACCACGGGCCGCTGCGCGAGGTCCACCTGTTCATCTCCGGCCACTACGTGATCACCGTCCACCGCGACCCCCTGCCGCCGCTCGATCGCGAGCGCGAGCAGCTCAGCGGCCGCCGGCTGCACAGCGAGCAGTTCCTGCTCTACCGGCTCCTCGACGCGCTCACCGACAGCTTCTTCCCCCTGCTGGAGGAGATCGACGACGAGATCGACGAGATCGAGGCGGCGATCGTCGAGCACCCGACGAGCGCTGCCTCGAGCGGCTGTTCGCGCTGAAGCGCGAGCTTGTCGCGCTGCGCAAGGTCGTCACGCCCCAGCGCGATCTGTTCGCCCGCTCGATCGACCAGATCGCCGGCGCTGCCCGGGCTCCAACTCGACGAGCGCGACTACTTCCGCGACGTCTACGACCACCTCATCCGCATCAGCGATCTCATCGATTCCTACCGCGACCTGCTCTCGGGCGCCACCGACCTCTACCTGTCGACGATCGGCAACCGCCAGAACGAGGTCATGCAGCAGCTCACGGTGATCGCCACCGTCTTCCTGCCGCTGTCGTTCATCACCGGCTTCTTCGGGATGAACTTCGGCTTCATGGTCAACCACCTCATCACGGCCGGCGTGGACGTTCTGGGTCATCGGGCTCGGGAGCATGCTCGCCACCTGCGCCGGGCTGCTGGTCTTCTTTCGCCGCCAGGGATGGATGTGAGTGCGCCGGTGGTCGTCATCCATGCCGGCGCGGGCGGGCGCGGCGGGGCCGCCAGGAGGAGCCCGAGGCGCTGCCGGGCGGCGCTCGGCGAGTCTCTGACCGCGGCGCGGGCGGCGCTGCGGAGGGGCGGGGATGCGCTGGCCGCGGTGCAGGCGGCCGTCATCGTCATGGAGGACTTCGAGCTCTTCAACGCCGGCCGCGGAGCCGTTCTGTGCTCCGACGGGTCGGTCGAGTGCAGCGCGGCCGTCATGCGCTCGGACCGCCGCGCCGGGGCGGTCGCCCTCGTCGGCGCACACGCAACCCGATCAGCGCCGCGCGGTCGGTTCTGGGCCGTCACGAAGTTCTCATCGCGGGCCAGGCCGCCGACGCGCCGGCGCGGGCCGGTGGACGACGGCGATCTTCATCACCGAACGCCAGCAGCGGCGGCTGGCCGCCCGGCGGCCGGCGGGCGCCGATCCACGCGCACGGTGGGCGCCGTGTGCCTCGACGCCAACGGCGTGCTCGCCGCCGGCACGTCCACCGGGCGGCATCCGGGCCCAGCCGCCGGGCCGGGTCGGTGACTGCCCGCTCATCGGCGCCGGCACCTGGGCCGACGAGCGCGTGGCCATCTCCTGCACCGGCGACGGCGAGGCGTTCATCCGCCGCGGGGGTGGCCCGCTACATCGCCGCCCTCGTCGAGGCGGGCCGGGGCGTTGGAGACGCCTGCGCGCGGGCGCTCGCGAGGTGGCGGCGCTGCGGGCAGCGGCGGCCTGATCGCCGTGGGTGCCGACGGCGCCGTGGCCACGCCGTTCCTGAGCCAGGTTATGCCGCGGGGCGTCTGGCGGGCGGGGGCCGAGCCAGCGGTGCGAGTCACCGATTAGGGGTATGACTGCGCGCGATGGCGAAACCAGGACTCAGCGTCTCGCCATGACTCCCAGCGAGCGAGTTCTGGAGGCCTACGCTCGCATCGCCGACGTCGAACGCCCGGAGGTCTGGATCTCCCTGCGCCCACTGGAGGAGACGCTCGCCGACGGCGACGCCGTCGGGCGGCGCCTCGAGGCGGGGGAAACCCTGCCGCTGGCGGGCCTCATGCTCGCCGTCAAGGACAACATCGACGTAGCCGGCCTGCCCACCACCGCCGCTTGCCCGGCCTTCTCCTACCGCCCGGAACGCAGTGCGCCGGTGGTCACCGCGCTCGTCGAGGCGGGGGCCATCGTGCTCGGCAAGACGAACCTCGACCAGTTCGCTACCGGCCTGGTCGGCACCCGCTCGCCCTACGGCGCCGTTCGCGACGCCCAGCGACCCGAGTACGTCGCGGGTGGCTCGAGCTCGGGCTCGGCCGTGGCCGTGGCGCTCGAAATCGCCGACATCGCCCTGGGCACCGACACGGCCGGATCGGGCCGGGTGCCCGCCGCCTTTCAGGGCATCGTCGGCGTCAAGCCCACGCGCGGCCTCGTCGCCACCGAGGGCATCGTCCCCGCCTCGCCGTCACTCGACTGCGTCTGCGTCTTCGCCCGGGAGCTCGGCTTGGCCCAGGACGTGCTCGGACGGCTGACCCGCCGCCCGGGGCGCCGCTGGCCCTCGCACGCGCCGCTGGCCGCGCCGCCGACCGCGCGCGTCGGACGGCCCGACGAGCTGCCCGGGCTCAGCGCGGCCGCGCGGGAGCGGTTCGCGGCCGCTGCGGCGGGGCTGGAGGCGGCCGGCCACGAGCTGGTCGAGATCCCGGTCGAGCCGTTCCTGGCCGCCGGGCGCCTGCTCTACGAGGGGGCGTTCGTCGCCGAGCGCTACGCCTCGGTGGGGGACTTCATCGAGCGTCACCCGAGCAAGGTGGACCCCTCGGTGCAGAAGGTCATCCTCACCGGCAGCTCGATCCCGGCCCGGGCCCTGGTCGAGGACGTCGCCCGCCTGCGGCGGCTGCGCGCGGAGGTCCGAGCGGTCATGCGCGAGCTCGACGCCGTCCTGTTACCCACGACCGTCGCCCAGCCCAAGATCGCCGAGGTCGATGCCGACCCGATCGAGGTGAACTTCAGCCTCGGGCTCTACACCAATGGCGCCAACCTGCTCGACCTGTGCGCCCTCGCGGTGCCCGCCGGGCAGGCCGACGGCGGCCACTTCGGCGTGACCCTCCTCGCGCCGGCGTTCGCCGATGCCGTGGTGGCCGATCTGGCCGCCGATCTGAGCGGCGTGGCCCGGGGCGCCCCCGGGGTGGACCCGGAGCACACCAAGCTGTTCGTGGCCGGCGCTCATCGCTGCGGTCAGCCGCTCAACGGAGAGCTCACCGCCCGCGGCGGCCGGCTCCTGCAGACCGTGCGCACAGCACCCAATTACCGCATGCACCGCCTGGCCACCGACCCGCCCCGGCCCGGGCTGGTGCGCGTCGAGCAGGACGGCGCCGCACTCGAGGGCGAGCTGTGGGCGCTTCCCCCGGCCGGATTCGCCTCCTTCGCCGCCGCGGTGGCGGCCCCCATGGTCCTCGGCCGGGTGCGCCTGGAGGACGGGAGCGAGCCGGTGGGCTTTCTCTGCGAGCCGGCCGCGCTCGAGGGTGCGCAGGACATCACGGCGTCCGGCAGCTGGCTGGAGGCCGTGGCGCCCGCCCAGGTCTAAGCGCTCGCCTGTTCCTGCAGCGTGTGCTCGATCTCCTCGAGGCTCCGGCCCCGGGTCTCGGGCAGGAACCGGCGCAGGTAGAAGAAGCCGGCCAGCGCGAAGGCGCCGTAGAGCCAGAACATGCCGGTGGTGGTGATCGTGCTGATCAGGGTCAGGACGGTGAGCGAGATGACGAAGTCGAGGCTCCAGTGGGTGAGCACGCCGAGGCTCGAGCCCTTGCCGCGGACCTCGGTCGGATAGACCTCGGAGGTGAACAGCCAGATGGCGATGCCGAGGCTGGCCGCGAAGGCGGCGATGTACACGCACAGCCCGACCACGATCAGCACGCCCACGGCGCCGGTCTGGCGAGGGCAGGAGGTAGAGGGCGCCGAGCACGGCCAGCGCCACGGTCAGCGTGCCCACGCCGATCGAGCACCAGCGGCCGGCGGCCGACGCGGTCGATCAGCAGCAGCGCGATCAGCGTGAGCAGCACGTTCATCATGCCGACCCCCACCGAGCCGAGGATCGAGGCGCTGTTGCCAAAGCCGGTCTGATGGAGGATCGTCGGGCGTGTAGTAGATGACGGCGTTGACGCCGACGAGCTGGTTGATCGCGGGCACGCCCACCCCGACGCGCAGCGCCGGCCGCAGGACGGCTTGAGCAGATCCCGGTAGGAGGAGCCCGACTCGGCCGCGATCGTCTCCTTCATCTCCCGCGCCTCCTCGTCCATCTCGTCCTGCCGGCCGGGTGCGCGGAGCACGTCGCTGGGCCTCGTCCTCGCGGCCGCGGCCGAGCAGCCAGCGCGGGCTCTCGGGCAGCGTCAGCAGGCCGACGAACATGAGCGCGGCCGGGACCGCGGCCAGACCGAGCATCCACCGCCAGCCGTGCGAGCCGGCCAGCGCGTAGTCGACGCCGTAGGAGGCCAGGATGCCGACGGTGATCAGGAACTGGTTCATCGAGACGATCCGCCCGCGACGCTCCTTGGGGCTCATCTCGGCCAGGTACAGCGGGCACGGTCATCGACGAGACGCCCAGACCCGAGCCGATGACGAAGCCGCGCGACGATGAGCAGCGTGGCCGTCGGGCGCCGCGGCCGAGCCGAGCGCGCCGAGGGCGAACACGGCCGCGGCCTCGAGCAGGGTCCGCCGCCGGCCCGCACGGTCGCTGAGCCCGCCGCCGATCAGCGCGCCGAACACCGCGCCCAGCAGCAGCGAGGCGACGACCGCCTGCTGGCCGAACGTAGCCCAGGTGAAACTGCGGGCGTGATGTAGAGCAGGGCGCTCGAGATGACGCCGGTGTCGTAGCCGAACAGGAAGCCGCCGAGGGCCGCGGTGATGGTGATGCGCCGGACGTAGCGGTCCGACCTGACCGCTGCCCCGCGAGCGGTGCACCGAGTCAGTCCGGCGCCGGCCGCCGGCTGGGGCACGAGGAATGTGTCGACATACTGTGCTCCTCCTGCTTGAGTCCTTGTGCCCGGTCGCGGTGGCGCGGCAATCCGCCGGGCATCGCATCCTTGCGTGGCTCAATGTTCGGGGGCGTGGAGACCGGAGGGACGTGGTGCGTGTGCGCGCTCGGCACGCGGCCCGGACGAGCTCGTCGACCGCGAGCAGTTCCCCACCGAGGCGCCCGAGGAGACGATCGAGCGGATCGTCGCCTTCTTCTCCGCGCGACCGGCCGTCCGCGAGGCGATCGGGATCGGCTCCTTCGGCCCTGTCGACCTCGACCCCGATTCGCCCACGTGGGGCTATGTCACCACGCACGCCGAAGCCGGGCTGGGCCGCACACTGCGCTGGCGCCCCGTGCTGCGCGAGCGCCTCGGCGTCCCCGTCGCCTTTGACACCGACGTCAACGCGGCCGCCGTCGGGCGAGCACCGCTGGGGCGCGGGCCGCGACGTGCGAGTCTTCTGTTACCTCACCGTCGGCACGGGGATCGGCGCCGGCCTGGTCATCGACGGCCGTCCCGTGCACGGCCTCGTGCACCCCGAGGTCGGTCACCTGCGCGTGCCCCACGACCGCGACCGCGACCCGTTCGCCGGGCATCTGCCCGTGCACGGCGACTGCTGGGAGGGGCTGGCCTGCGGGCCCGGCTCTCGCCGAGCGCTGGGGCACCGCGCCCGAGGATCTGCCCGACGATCACCCGGCCTGGGCGCTCGCAGGCCGACTACCTCGCCCTCGGCATCCTCGCATCGTCATGGTCGCCTCGCCGCAGCGGGTCGTCGCTGGGCGGCGGGGTCATGGAGCAGTGCGCGCCTGCTCGCGCTGGTGCGCACGCGGCTGCGCCGAGCTCGTGGACGGCTATCTCGACACGCCGCTGCTCGGCGACGGACATCGACCGCTACCTCGTCGCGCCCGCGCTCGGCGACGACGCCGGCGTGCTCGGGGCGATGCGCTCTGGCCAGCGGCGGGCGACCGGAGCGGCCGGCGCGGTTGACGGCTGAGCGCCCTCACTAGAGCTGCTGGCGCACCCCCGCCTCGCCGCGGGCCCGGTCGAGCTGCTCGTCGACGGTCGCCGTCCATGGCCGCCGCGCCGGCGCCGCGCCGGAACACCGGGAGCACGGCGTGCTGGCGGAGATCCTCGAGCAGGAACGCCGTGCCGGCGTACAGCGCCACTGCGGCGATGGCCGCCGCGACATACCCGGCCGCGCGCTCGAGGCCGGTCGTGCCTGAGACCTGGTAGAGACCGTCGAGGATGGCGCGGGTGCCCGACAGCACAAGGTGAGCGGCGATCAACGGCTTGCCCAGCCGCGGCCAAGGCGGCCATGACGAAGATGGGGCGGCGAACGCGAAGAGGTAGAAGCCGATCGTCATCACCGGGACGCCGGGCGTGCCGGTGAACAGGGCCAGCCCGAGGGCCAAGCCACGACGTCGTGAACAGCCCGAGCACCGTGCCGGCGAGCGTGTCGCGGGCCAGGAAGGCCAGGATCGCCGCCAGGCCCTCGAGCGGGAAGACGAAGGTGAAGAGCAGCAGGCCGACCTGCTTGGTCTCACTGACCGGCACCCAGCCCGCGCTCTGGGCCGCCAGCAGCAGCATGCCGATCCCGAACGAGTAGAGGCCGATCGGCAGCGGGTTGGCGAGCGGGCGGAGATTGAGCCGGATCGCGGGCTCGCCGGGGTGAGGCGCGCCGGGCTGGCTGGGCTGACGGGAGCCATTGGTGCTCATGGCTATCGGGCTTTACCCAGCTTGCCCGGGGGTACGCCCTACCGGTATGCCCGTCCCCTTCCTTCACGGAAACGATCACCGGATCCGGCCCTGGGCGCTCGAACATGAAACCCGTGCCGTGGGCCGAAACGCACTTTCACCTCCTGCCCGGCCTCGACGACGGGCCGAAGACGATGCCGGAAAGCATCGAGCTGGCCGCCGCGGCCGCGGCCGAGGGACCCGCGTCATCGTCGCCACGCCGCACGTCAATGCGACCTGCACGCCCCGAGGTCGCCATCCTGCCCGAGCTCGGGCGCGAGGTCGCCGAGCGTCTGCGGCGAGCCGGTCTTCCCATCGAGGTCCACGTGCGGCGCCGAGCTGGCCCATTACCGTGCGGCCAGCCTCTCTCACGACCGAGCTCGAGCTCATCGCGAGCGGTCCTCCCGGCCGGCGCTGGCTGCTCGTCGAAGCGCCGCTCGCAGGCATCGATCCCACCTTCACCACCGCCACCGACGAGCTGCGGGCGCGCGGCTTTGCCATCGTCGTCGCCCACCCCGAGCGGTCCCTGATCGATCGCGAGTCCGGCTGGCGCAGTCTCGAGCACGAACGCGCGGCGGGAAGCGCCTTTCAGGTCAACGCCTGGTCGGTCGCCGGCCGCTACGGCGATCGGGTCAAGCACGACGCCTTCCGCGTGCTCGCGGCGGCCTCGACGGTGACCGTCGCCTCCGACGCCCACGGGCCCGAGCGGCCGCCCTCCCTCCGCCTGGGGATGGCGGCGCTGGCCCGGCCGGCGATCGCGATCCGGTTCGCCGCGCCAGCGCGATCCCGCTCGGGCTCATCCGGGACGGCCTCGAGCGGTGCCCGGCCATGGCCGCCTGAGCGCTGCCGGCCACCGCTACCGCCCACGATTTGCGCAAAGTCGACTGGGTAACCCAGGCCCTGTGAGCTCACGCTCTATGTGTTCATCCTCGGGCGGGCCCGGCTCCAGCGCCCCGACCTCGACCGCTGGCTGGCGGGCGAAGAGCCCGCCTGGGACTCACCGCCGCTGCTGGCCGGAATCCGCGCGGAGACCACCGGCCGGCGCCCGGGGGCGGGCGGCGCGACGCTTCAGAGCTGAGCGAGGGCGTCGGCCAGCGATATGAGGTTGGCCACGGTGACGCTCGGCGGGTACATCGCCGGCGGGTAGCGCGCGCCGTGGCGATCGATCCAGGCGCCGGCCAGGCCGGCGCGGCGGGCGCCGTCGATGTCCCAGGGGTGGACGGCGGCCAGCACCATCGCCCCGGGCGCCACGCCGCAGGTGTCGGCCGCGTAGCGGTAGGTCTCGGGCGCGGGCTTCCAGCGCCTGACGGCATCGATGGACAGGATGTGCTCGAGCTCGTCGGCAACGCCGCCCCGTTCGAGCACGGTGCGGGCCGACTGCGCCGCACCGTTGGTCAGCGCGATCACGCGAAAGCCCGCCTGGCGGAGCTGGCGGACCCCGGGCCCCACGTCGTCGTGCAGCGGCAGTTCGGTGATGGCGTGCAGCACATGGGAGACGGCCTGTTCGACGTCGCTCTGCAAGCCGTCAAGACCGCCCAGGAGCGAGGCCAAGACGGCTCCGGCCACCTCGGCGAAGCCGGCGTAGCCGCCCGCCACGGTCATGGCCATGCCGTCGCGCAGCGTGCCGGCAAACCACGTGGGCACGAGATGCGCAGGCGCGCCCACCTCCTGAAAGCGCGCCGCCAGGGCGGACTGGTCGGTCAGCGTCTCGTTGACATCGAGGACGATGACCTCCGGTCGCGGCACGGGGCCATCATGGCGAACCGGTCCCCGGGAGCGGTCCCCGGGGCGGGTGCACGGCATCGGTCATGGTGAACCGGTCGCGGTCCCTATGATCGCGCGGCGCGGGAGCGGCGCCGATGCGGTGCGCTGCGCGCAGGAAAACGCCCCGGTGAATCGAGCCCTCAAAACTGCCATGACCGCTCCGCGCGTCGGGGCGCTGCTGGTCAGCGCGGCCGTCGTCGCCGCGGCCGCCGGGCCGGCGAGCGCCGCGCTGAGCGCTCGGACCTACAGCGGTAAGACCTCGCAGCGCCACAGCGTGTCGCTGGTGCTCAGCAAGGCCACGATCACGCGCTTTTCCATCTACTGGAATGCCCGGTGCACCAAGGGCCTGTACATCGACGGGTTAAAGACGGTCAGCTCGAACGTGACGCTCAGCCGCCAGGGCGTGTGGCGGGCGGCGGGTCACTACACCAAGCCGTCGGGCAACGGCTACATCGAGCGGTTCACCGTCACCGGCTCCGGGACGGTGACGAAGACCGGAGCCCGCGGCACCTTCGCCGGCACCGTGCAGCTCTACAAGAGGTCACTCGGCGGCCCGCATGTCGCCTCGTGTCACAGCGGCAAGGTCACCTTCAGGCTCAAGCCGGCCCGGTAGCGCGCGGCGTCAGGCGGGCGGGGGCGCAAGCGCCGCGTCCCCAGGCTGCGCGGCGCGAATCGCCCGCTCGACCAGTTGCTCAGCACTCTCGCCCGGGCGCCAGACAGCGAGCCCGAGGCCGCACTCCGTGCCTGCGCGCAGCTCCACGCGCAAGGCCGTGAGGAGCTGTTGGGCATCGGCCTGGTCGAGGTCGGGGCCCACCAAGCCGATCCGGCGACCGCTGACGCGAAAGCCGATGCCGTTCACATGAGCGGCCGCGCGCCGGAACACCTCGCCGACACGCTGAAGGGCAGCATCGCCGGCGGCGTAGCCCTGTTCGCGGTTGACCTGAGCCAGGTTCTCGAGGCGGCCGACGATGACGGTGAAGGTTCGTCCTTGCAGTGACGCCCGCTGGATCTGGGCGTAGAGCGTCTCGTGGAAATGACGGTGCGAGTAGAGCAGGGTGAGCGAGTCGATGAGGCCGAAGGAACTGCCCCCGAGGACGAAGGAGCCGGGCTGGCGGTGCAGCTCGATCTCCGGATCGGGCGGGAAGGGATCGCGGGCTAGCTCGTTGGGTGGGCGGCGGCGAACCTCGGCCACGAACAGCTTGACCACCTCCGGGTCGAACTGCCCGCCGGCGCAGCGCTCGAGCTCCGTGCAGGCCTCCTCGACGGTGCGCGGCCGGGAGTACGGCCGCTCGGTGATCATGGCGCTGAAGGCGTCCGCGACGGCGATGATCCGGGCTTCCAGGGGGATGAGCTCGCCCCGCAGCCGGCTTGGGTAGCCGGTGCCGTCGTAGCGTTCGTGGTGATGAAGGATGGCAGGGGCGATCGGCTCCAGCGCCGGGATCTGGCGCACGAGGTGATAGCCGATGCGCGGGTGCAGTTGCATGACGCTCAGCTCCTCATCGCTGAGGCGGGCGGGCTTGAGGAGGATGCGCTCGGAGATGCCGATCTTCCCCACGTCGTGCAGGAGCGCGCCGAAGAGCAGCTCCTCCCGGTGATGGGGCTCAAAGCCCAGCTGGTCGGCCACGCTGAGGACGTATTCGGCCACGGCGTCCGAGTGACCGCGCAGGTCGGGATCCTTGACTTCGATGACGCTGCTCAGCGTGCGCACGGTCTGCAGGTAGGCGTTGCGCAGCTCGCCGTGAAGGCGCGAGTTCTCCAGCACCGCACCGGCGTGATCGCCGACCGAGACGAGCACCTCTTCCTCCACGTCCTCGGTGCCGCCCTCGAGGTTGGCGCAGACGATCACGCCATGGAAGTCATCGCGCAGGTAGATCGGGATGGCCAGGAGGTTGCCGACCTCGTCGTCGGCCGGGCTGCGGGGCCCGGAGTGCACGGCAGCCGCATCGTCGACTCGGACGGCCGTGTCCTGGTCGATCACCTCCTTGCCAAAGCGCGCGGCCAGGGCGCTGCGGCGGGGATCGTGAGTGAATCCGGCGGAGCACACGACCTCCATCTCTCCGTTGCGGCGGGTGAGGAGGATGCCCTTCTCGGCCTCCACCAGCTCGAGGGTGAGGCGCAGGATCATCTCGTGCACGTCGAAGTGCCCGAGGACGCCGTGGCGCTGCTGGAGGTTGGCCACCTGGGAGCGCAGCTCCCGGTTCCAGTCGCGCTGTGACTTCCAGGCGCGGGCGAAGGCCTGGTGCTGCTCGCGCTCGCGCTGCTGGACGCGCTGGGTTTCGTGCAGCCGCTGCTCGGCCTCGTCAAGTCGCTCGCGCGCTTGGTGCTCGTCGTCGCGCGCCCGCCGCTCCGCGCTCTGCGCCGCCTCGAGAGTCTCCTCGGCGCGAGCGGAGCGGCGCTGGCCGAGTTCGGCGGCGATCCATCCGAGCAGCGCCGCCACGGCCCCGACGAGGGCGAGGATCAGCCACGGGGTGGGGTTGTGCCCGTGCACGGTGACCGCGGGGTGCAGCAGCACTTTGACCAGGCGAGCACCGCCGAAGGCCTGCGCCGCCAGCACGGCGAGCGATCCCAGCAGGACGACGCCGATCGGAACCAGCAGCCACGGACGCAACCTTCCCCGGCGGGACGTCACGGGGGGGCACGTACCCTCGTTGTCAGTCCTGAAAACGGCGCGACGGCGTGCCGGCCTCGCCCCACACGCGATCGCGCAGCCCGGATGCGCGCGCGATCGGCCGCTCGACGGCAGCTCGGATCGCCGCCTCGCTGCCGGCCACGATCAAGCGCTGCTGAGCCCGGGTCACGGCGGTGTAGAGGAGCTCGCGACTGAGCAACCGTGAGTCGGGGCTCGGCAGGACGACGGCCGCGGTCTGGAACTGGGAGCCCTGGCTCTTGTGGATGGTCATGGCGAAAAGCGTGTCCACGGCGCCGAGCCGGGCCGGGCTGAACTCGAGGATCGCCGAGCGGCGCTCGAAGACGGCGCTCAGCCGGCCCTCGGGACGGGCCACGACGACGCCGGTGTCGCCGTTGAGCAGCCCCAGCTCGTAATCGTTCTCGGTCACGAGCAACGGCCGGCCCACGTACCACCGTTGCTCGAGCCCGAAGTCCTCGATCGCGGCGCCGAGCCAGCTCTCGACGCGCGCGCTCCAGGCGGCCACACCGTAGGGCCCCGGCGGTGCGCGCACAGCAACCGGAACCGCCCGAGCGCCTCGCAGGGCATCTTCGGCCGCCCCGGCTCGTGCGGCCCCGATCACGACGCCGGCGCCGGCTTCGGCGGCGACCTCGCGGAGCGCCTCGAGCTCGGGAGTCCGCTCCTCGCCGGCCTCCGCGGCCAGCCACCGCACCTCGGGCCGCGCCCAGCCAGAGCCTCGAGGGCGGCCTCGGCGTCGCCATCGCGGACGGCGTCGGCCAGCGCGGCGATGCCGCCGCCGAAGCGGTGCACGCGGTCAAGGACGACGATCGCCCCGTGCAGGCCGCGGCCGTCGCAGCGGCCCGCCCTCGCCGCCGCCCGACCGCCATTGGCGGGGCCGACGCGACCGCCGGCCGGCCCGACGATGTCACCGAGCACCGCGCCCGCCTCGATCGAGGCCAGCTGCGCCGGGTCGCCGACCAGCACGAGCCGGGCCGCCGGCCGGACGGCCTCGACCAGCCGCGCCATGAGCGACAGCGAGCACCATCGAGGTCTCGTCGACGATCACCACGTCGTGGGGCAGACGCTCGCTGGCGGTCGTGGCGAAAGCGGCTGTCGCTGTCCGGCCGGCGGCCGAGCAGCCGGTGCAGGGTCGAACGCCTCGAGGCGCGAGCATGCTGCGCGCGCACCGCGTCGTCGACCGCCAGCCGGCGGGCCTCCTCGTGCACCGCCTCCCCGAGCCGCGCCGCCGCCTTGCCCGGTGGGGGCGGCGAGCGCGATCAGCGGCGGGCGCTGGCCGGCCGCTGCCGCCTGCGCCAAGAGCAGGGCGACCACGCGGGCCACGGTGGTCGTCTTGCCGGTGCCCGGGTCCGCCGGCGATGACCGACAAGCCGGCGGCGCAAGCGCGGTGGCGGCCGCCTGGCGCTGGCCGTCGTCGGCATCGCGGCGCCGTCGCGCCGCTCCGGTCCCGTCGCGCCCGCGCCCGGGTCCGCGCCGGCGCGTGCCCGCCGGGCTCGGCCGGCCAGGCCGATCGCAGCGCCGGCCGTCCACCGCAGCCACTCTCGCCGTGCATGGCCAGCAGGTCATCCGCAAGCCGGCGCTCCTCCGCCCAGTAGCGGTCGAGATACAGGCGGCTGCTCGACCAAACGCAGCGGCCGCGCCGCCTCGTCGTCTCCTCCCCGACCGCCACCAGCGCTGACGCCGCCACGCGCTCACCCACGGCTCCGGACTCGGGCCAGGCAGGGCGCAGCTCGCACCGGTTCTTCGCGCTCCACGGTGGCGGTCTCGCGGATCGCGCTCAGGTCGACGTGGACGTGGCCAAGTCGGGGCGCGCGTACGGCCAGGGCGACCGCCAGCGACACCGCCTCGTCGCTCTCCCCACTCAGCGCGGCCGAGCCGCTCGGCCACGTGGACGTCGGCGGCGCTGAGCACTCCGGCCGCGTTGAACTCGCGCAGCAGTCCGGTCGCCGCGCGACGCGATCCGGGCGTCGAAGAGATCCACCGGTGGGCGGTGCTCACGACGCCCCTCCCTCGTCGAGCGCGGCACTCAACCGCTCGACCAGCGGCGCGGGCGGTCGCCAGGCAAACACACCGCAGCGCTCGCCGTCGAGCACGGGCGTGCTGGGCCCGCTCATCCCGCGCACGAACAGGTAGAGGACCCCGGCCAGGTGGCGCTCGGGGCGGTAGCCGGGCAGCCGCCAGCGCAGGTACCGGTGCAGGGCCACGACGTAGAGCAGAGCCTGCAAGGCGTAGTGGCGGCGGTGCATCTCGGATAGCGCAGCGCCTGGGGCCGGTAGTGCCAGGCGCTCAGCGCCTCGCCTGGCTCGGCCAGCCAGTTGGTCTTGTAGTCGAGCGACGGCAAACCGCGGCCCGCGGCAGGCGCACGACCAGATCAAGGCTGCCGGTCAGATAACCCCGCACGCTCTGGCGCAGCGCCGCCTCGTCCAGATGCCGGCGTAGCCGTGCAGCGGGTCGCCGGCCGGCAGCTCGGCCGCCAGAGCGCCGGCGATGGCCGACAGCCGTCGAGCATCGCCGTGGGCTCATCGCCGCCGGCCAGCGGCAGCTCGAAGGCGAGCTCGTCGAGGCGGTCGCGCGCGCGTCACGTCGCGCAGGCGCACGCCCGCCGAGCAGCGGACCGAGGGGCGTCTCGATGGCCGCCCGCAAGCCCGATGCCACCGCCTGGGCGTCCGCCAGCGCCACGGCGCGCCGGCCCGGCGCGGTCTCGAGCGCGCGACGCAGTCGCCCTCGAGATCGCCGGCGGCGAAGTCGGTGGCCTCGAGGACCTGGTGGACGAGCGTCCCGGCCGCGAGCCCCGACCGGCAGGGCCTCGAGCAGCGAGGGCGCCTCGGCCGCGCGCCCCTCGGCGGCCGGGCGCTTCGACGGCCGCCGCCCGCGCGGGGTATCGGGCTCGTCGCCAACGCCGGCTCCTCGGGCTCGCTGGCCACCTGGGCATCGTGGGCGCCGGCGGTGATGTCGCTGTAGGACGTCCGGCGCCAGCGCCGATCGAGGCTGCGCGCGAAGCGGGCCGCCTCGAGATCCTTGCCGGTCCGCTCGGCGGGCTCCAGGCCACCGGCAGGCCGGGTTCGGCGCGCTCGACGCTTACGCACCCGGGGGCCTGCGCGGCCAGCGACGTGAACGCCTCGGCCGCCGCCGCGTCGGTGGGCGTCGCGGACCCGACGGCGGGTACGGTGCCGTCGGGTCCCGCGGGCGAACACGAGCCGGCCGAGCGGGGAATTGCGGCTGTCCCACGACCCGGCCCACCAGAGCACGACCTGGTGACGGGCGCGCGTGAGCGCCACGTAGGCCAGGCGCAGGTCCTCGCCGCGTTGCTCGATGACGTGCTGGTCACAGTGACGCTTGTACTGGAGGCCGTCGAGGCCGACGTCGAGCCGACCGTTCCGAGCGCGTGTCCGGGTCGTGGAAGGTGACCGGCCCGCCCTTGGGTATGTAGCTCGGACTCCCACAGGAACGGGAGGTAGACGACGGGAAACTCGAGGCCCTTGCTGCGATGAATCGTGAGCACCTGGACGGCCTCGGCGTCGGACTCGAGCCGGCGGCTGCGGTCCTCGTCGCTCGTATCCGCACCGGCGTCGAGCATCCGCCGCCGCAGCCAGGCCGTCAGCGCCGTGATGCCGAGCTGCTCCTCCGAGGCCGCCACGTGTAGGAGCTGGCCGATGTGGCGCAGATCGGTGAGCCGCCGCTCGCCGTCGGGCGTGACTGAGCGTCCGGGCCGGCAAGCCCTCGGTCCGGGCCACCGTCTCGAGCATCGAGGCGACGTCTCGGGAGCGCAGGACCTGCGCCCAGTCGTGCAGGCGCTGGTGAACGCCTTCCCACTCGGCCTCGGTCGCACAAGCCACCTGCTCGGCACCCCAGCCCAGAAACGGGGTCAGGGCGACCGCATGGGCGCGGGTCACCGAGCTGGGCCGCTCCAGCGCTTCGAGCAGACGCAGCCAGTCGCGCGCACTCTCGGTCCGAAACACACTTCCGGCCCCGTTGATGACCGCCGGCACGCCCGCCTCTTCGAGCGCCTGGCGCACGAGGGCGGCGTTGCGATTTGTGCCCACGAGCACGGCCACATGGCGTGGGCAGACCGGTTCGCGATCTTGCGGCCCGGGCAGGGCGCGTTCGAGCTCAGCAGGCGCACGAGGTCGCTCGCGAGGTCACGGGCGATGTAGTCACGTGCGCCGGCAGCGGTGGCAAAGCCCTTCTGGGTCACCCCGGAGCTCAGACGATCGACGACGCGCACGCGCAGCGGCGCCGCCGGGCGGCGAAGCCGCGCTGGGGGATGGGCCGGCGCGGCCCGCACGCGGCGATAGGCGATGCCTGCATGACCGAGCTTGGCGTTGCCAAACAGCGCGTCGAAGGCGTCGAGGAGCCGCTGGTCGCTGCGCCGATTGACCGTCGAGGGTCGCCGGTCGACGCGGCGTGACGCGGCCGCGTCGAGATAGGCGTAGACGTCGGCGCCCCGGAAGGCGTAGATCGCCTGCTTGGGATCGGCGACGAGCACGAGGGTGCCCTCGCCCTCGCCGAACGCCCGGCGCACGATCTCCCACTGGGTGGGGTCGGTGTCCTGGAACTCGTCGATCAGGACGACGTCGTAGCGCGCCGCGCAGGGTCCTGGCCACCGCCTCGCCGCCCGGGCCCGTGAGCGCTTGCTCCAGGCGAACGAGCAGATCGTCGTAGCTCATGACGCGCCAGCCGGCGCATCCGCGCCTCGAGCTCGCGACGGACCTCCACGGCCAGACGGGTGCGCAGCTTGGGCAGCCCGTCCGCGCCGGCCACGACCGGCGTCGAGCGGTTGGCAATGGCGATGCGGGCAATGGCGAGCGCCTCTGAGCGGAGAAGAGCGGCCGGTCGTCACGGTGAAAGCGGCGCATCCGCAAGTAGACGTCGTCGAGCACCTCCTCGACGAGGTCGCTCAGATCCTCGACGAAGGTCACGTCGGGCTCGAGGTCGCCGGCGATCCCCAGGCCGCCGAGCACGTCCTGACAGAAGCTGTGCGTGGTGGCGATCGTCGCGGCGTCGAAGTCGGCGAGGGCCCGAGCCAGCCGGCGGCGGCGCCCGACGATCTCGTCCTCGGTGCCTCGGGCGAGGAGCTCGACGACGGGGTCGCCCTGGGCAGGCACTCCGGCCAGGGCGGCGGACAAGCCCTCGCAGGACCTCGCCCAGCCGCTCGCGGACCCGCTCGCGCAGCTCGCCCGTGGCCATCCGGGTGAAGGTGACGAGCAGCATCCGCTCGAGCGAAACTCCCGCGGCGACGTAGCGGGCGGCGAGCGTGGCGATGGCGTAGGTCTTGCCGGTGCCCGCGCTCGCCTCGAGCACGGTCAGGCCCTGGGGGAGGGGCCCGGCGAGCTCGAAAGGCCGCGATGCGCGCGTAGCCGTCATCGGATCGTGACCTCCTCCCGGTCGAGCAGGCCCTGCCAGAGGCGGCGGGCGAGGCGCCCGAAGCGCGAGCTCTCAGCCAGCGTCCACCCGGCGCCGGCTTCGGTCTCGCCGGGGGCCAAGGCCATCAGCTCCTCGAGGGTGACCTGGCCTCCGAACACCAGCTGGTGCTCGAGGTCGCAGTCCTCGCGCGGATAGCTCCACCCCGACTCCCATTCGGTGCGCGCGGCGGCCACCGGATCTCCGCCTCCGGTCGCTGCCCGGGCATAGGCGGAGGCGCTCGCGCACGGGAGGGGCAGCGGCTCGCGCATCCCGCGGTCGTAGAGGTCCATGAGCACGGCGAGCTGCTCGAGGGCCACGGCCTCCCGCCTGGTCGCGTCGGCGGCCAGCGGCGCGATACGCGCGACCGTGACCGCCGTCTCGGGCGCATTGTGGGGCGCGCGGCCGACCGTGGCGGCGCTCAGCGCCCGCTCCGGGGCCGTGGCCGTCGCGGCCAGGAGCTTGACCCACGAGGCGAGGCGGTGCTTGGCGGCCACGCGGGAGTAGCTCGTGGCCAGGAGCAGGTCGCCGCGGACGGCCGGCAGCGTTCCGGTGAGCAGCCGGCCGTCGGGGAGAAAGACTCGGACTTCGAAGGCTTCGGGCTCCGTGGGGCCGGAGAGGAGGCCCTGGGCCTGTTCCAGGATCGCGGCGACGCGGTGATAGAGGCCGACGGCGACCGGCTTGCCGAGCACGCCGGGGGGCAGCGATCCGCGCGCTATCTCGGCCTTGATGACCGTGTTGCCGGACACGCCGGCCAGCATGCTGCTCAGCATGCGGTCGCCGACTTCCCAGGCTTCCAGCGGATCGAGCTCCACGGGCAGCGCGTCGGCCAGCTCGTCGGAGATCTCGGCCAGGCTGATGGCCAGGCGCCGGCGCAGGAAGGACCGGACAGGATGGGCCGACGAAGCGCACGAGGTCGTCGAGCATCGACCGTGTCCTGCTCGAGGGGCGCCAGCGGCGCGGCGAGGAACGGGCCGCTCTCCCGGCGCGGACGCACGAGGGCCCGGGCCCCGTCCAGGGACGACGCGGTCAAAGCCCCACCGCAGGCCGGGCACGAGCGCTCCGGAGGCGAAGTTGCGCGGGTCAAACGGTTGCAGGCAGTGATGGACGAGCACCTGATCGCGCCCGGGGCCGTGCGCGAGCCGCGCCGTGGCGTCGATGACGTCGAGGAGCTCGCCGACCGGGACCGCCGGCGGGCGCTCGAGGTTGGTGCGCTCGTCCTGGCCGGTGTAGGTGATGACGAGGTGCTCCTCGGCGGCCATGAGCGCGTCAAGTAGGAGCTGGCGGTCCTCGCTGCGCGGATTGCGTTCCCCCACGTGCGGGTCGGCGAGCATCAGGTCATCGCCGTCCCGGGGCGCTTTGCGCGGGAAGGCGCCGTCGTCGAGACCGAGCAGGCAGACGACGCGGTGGGGGACGGAGCGCATGGGATAGAGCGTGCACACGGTGAGATGGCCGGTCCTAAAGCTCGCCCTGGTGGGACGCCCGGCCAGACGCTCGCCGAGGAGCACGCGGAGCTCGGCCGAGCGCGAGCGCCACTCGGTGCATGGACGCCGGCTTGCTCGCGGAGCTCGTCCAGGAGGCGCTGGAGCTCGGTTCGCTGCCAGCTCTCCCGCGGGCGGGTGGCGGTGAGCACATCGGCGGCGCTGGCCAGCGCCTCGGCCCAGCCGTCGATCGGCTTGGGCGTGCAGAGAACGTCGACGGTCTCCTGCAGCCGGCTCATGAGCTCGGCGAAGCGGCCGGCCAGCTCGATCGCCCCGCTCTCGACGTCGTCGAGCGGCAGGACCTCGGTGAACATGCGGCTCGCGTCCTCGGTCATGGTCACGCCGAGCAGCAACCGGTCAAGGCCGCTGCGCCACGTGCCGCTGGGGAGGTCCTCCAGCTTGAACGGCGCCCGGTGGGCGGCGTCCAGGCCCCAGCGGATGCCGGCATCGGCGATCCAGCGCTGCAGGCGGGCGAGATCGTCGTCGCGCAAGCCGAACCGCCGGCGGACCGGCTCCTGGTCGGCGAAGCTCAGCACCTGCGAGGCGGTGAGCCGCTGGCCGGCCAGCTCGAGCAGCTCGGCAAGCGCGGAAAGAATGGGGTTGGTCTGGCTGAGCGCGCGGTCGGCCAGCCGGACCCGGAGGTCGATGGCCTCAGACGAGGTCACCGGCGTCGGAGAATCCGCGCCGGCGCCGCGGTGGGGCTCGTAGCCGTCGTGGTCGTGGCGCCCGTGGCCCTCGCCTGCTCCGAAGGTGGCCTGGATGAGCGGCGCGAACGCTTCGACGTCCGGGCACATGACGATGACGTCGCGCGGCTCGAGGGTCGGATCCGCGGCCAGCAGGTGAAGCACCGCATCGCGCAGCACCTCGACCTGGCGCGCGCGGCCGTGGCAGGCGTGGATCTGGATGCTGCGATCGCCGTCGTCGAGGACCGCGCGCAGGTCGCGCTGACCGTCGAGGGGCGCGCCCGGTGGAGACCGGTCGGCGCGCACGTCGGCCTGCACACGCCCGAGCAACTCGCGCGCCCAAACCCTCGAGGCCGTGGTGGTGGTCGGCCTGCTCATCGCCTGGCCCGGCGAGGACGAGTTGCATCTCCCGGGCGTCGCGTCCCCAGGAGGCCAGAAGCGGGTTGCGGGCGCGCTCGGCCGTGGGGTCCGCGCGCCTTCGCAACCCGGCCGCGGCGGCCGGCGCAGCCCCGGCGAGGGCCTGCCAGAGCAGCGGCGAGGGGTGCAGGAGGAACAGGTGGACGTCGCGTTCGGCGGCCAGGGCGCGCAGCACCCGAAGCTCACCCGCCGGCAGCCGGGTGAGCCCGAACAGAGACAGCCGGCCTGGGAGGTCGAGCAGCGAAGCGTCGGCGCGCAGCCGCGCGCACGCCGGGCCGAGCCGCTCCGCCGGCCCCGGCTGGCCGATGCGGTCGCGCAGGTGGCGCCACAGCTCCGCCTGCCAGCGCGCGCCGTCGGGCAACGGCCCACCGTCCCCGTCGCTATCCGCGCCCTGCGCCCAAGCGCACACCATGTCCGGACGGTGGCGGGCGTAGCGGTCAAAGAGCTCGGCCACGTGGCGAACGGCGGTGAGCCGGCGGGCCCGGCGGACGGGGTCGGGCGGGTCGACCGCGCCGCCCAGATAGACGTTCAAAGTCGCGAGCCACGGTTGCGCGAGGTGCTCCTCGACCACCTCGAGCAGCGGCCAGGCCGCCCGCTCGGGGAGCCAGGGATCGCTCTCCGGGTCGATGCCCGAGGCGGCGGCCAGCGCGTCGGCGATGAGCCGGCGGGGGGCCGGGAAGGAGACGTTGGCGCACACGCCGTCGCTGCGGCCGGGTGAGGCGCCGAGCCGGCCGGACAGGCGCTGGGCCAGCCAACGCTCCATGCCGCGCGTCGGTACGGCGACGACTTCGGCGCTGAGGGGATCGCCCAGCGGGGCGGCCAGGAGATCGCCGAGGGCGGCGACGAGCCCGTCGGCTCGTTCAGCGCGGTGGATGTGCAGCATCGGTGGACCCCTTAGTGTCGCGCGTGGGGCGGCGGAAACCGTGGGGCCGTCTCTGTGGGCCGGGGCGAGGTGGCCCGCAACCGGCTCACGAACCCAAAACTGCTCAGTCCGGGCGGCTTTGGGATGGGGAGCCGCCTATACCGGTCCGAGAACCCACGGCCGGCTGGCTCGCACCAGGTTTGGGGAGAAGAACCGGTTCATCGGCAGCCCGCCGTCGTTCGCGCCGGGCCCTGGCCGAGGAAAGGGCGCGGCTCACAACCCGCTCCAGAACCCAAAACCGCCCAGTCGGCCGGGCTTTGGGATGCAGAGCGGCCTCTACACGTCCGAGAACCCACGGCCGGCCGCCTGGGGGCGGTTTGGGATCCACGACGGGTTCGGCGGACCCGGGCGGACCCGGCAGGACCCGGGGGACCGGGCACCCCCCTCCCCCGCCGCCGCGCAGAGCCCCACTCACCCCAGCAGCGGCGAATCCCCGCCGGCCACCTCGCGCACGAGCCCCGCAACCAGCTCGGGATCGTCGTGGTGGGGAAGGTGGCCGCAGCCGGGAAGATCGACCCACCGGGCGCCGGGCAACGCGTCGTGGAACCACCCGCTGCACGAGTCCCGGGGGATGGTGCGGTCATGCGTGCCCCAGGCGATCACCGTGGGCACGCTCACATCAGACCACCCGTCGCGCATCCGTCCCGACCGCTCGAAGTCGCGCCACGGGCCGTACATGGGGCAGTCGGCGGCGCCGCGGATGAGGGCCACCCCCGTCGACGGGGGGATCCGCTCGGGATGGGCGGCGACCTCCCAGAAGGCGAGCCGGCGACCGAGGGGACGGGCCACGAGCCTGCGGGCCAGGCGCGCGCCCGAGGGGCGCGACGGAGTGGGTCCGGGCGAACTGCCGGCGGGTCCGCGCCGGCGGCTCGTCGGTCGGCCAGCCCAGGGCGGGGGAGAGGGCCACGACGGCCGAGGCACGGCCCCGAGCCGCGAGCATGAAGGCCAGCCACCCGCCGAGGGAGTTGCCCACCACCAACGGGGCCTCGATACCCGCGGCATCGAGCTCGGCCTCGAGGCCGCCGACCATGGCCGAGACCGGGTCGGTCATCCCGGCGGGGAGAGGCGGCCCGCCGTGGTGGCCGACGAGCGTCGGCGCCAGCAGCTGGAAGGACGACGACAGCAACGGCAGGACCGGTTCCCAGGTCCGTCCCGTGTCGGTGAAGCCGTGGATCAACAGGAGCGGCTTGTCGGTGTCGGCGGCGTTCACGAGGGGTAGGCTACCGGCGCTCGTGGAGGAGGCTCGGAACGGCAGCGAGGATGGCTACGACGTCGACTGGGTCGTCGTCGGCTCGGGATTTGGCGGCAGCGTCAGCGCCCTGCGCCTGGCCGAGAAGGGCTACACGGTGCGGGTGCTGGAAACCGGTCGTCGCTATGAGGACGAGGACTTTCCCAAGTCGACCTGGAACCTGCGCAGGTTCATCTGGCTGCCCCGCTTCGGCCTGCGCGGCATCATGCGCCTCACCCTGTACAAGGACGTGGGGATCCTCAGTGGGGCGGGGGTTGGCGGCGGCTCGCTCGTCTACGCCAACACCCACTACATCCCCAGGCGCCCGTTCTTCGAGCGCCCCGAGTGGCCCGACGACTGTGACTGGCACGAGGAGCTCGCGCCCTACTACGAGACGGCCAAGCGCATGCTCGGCTCGAGCGAGATTCCCTTCGAGACCGACGCCGACCGGCTTCTCAAGGGCCTGGCCGAGGACTTCGACGTCGAGGACACCTACGGACGGCCCACGGTCGGCATCTTCTTCGGCGAGGCGGGCGAGACCGTCGATGACCCCTACTTCGACGGTGAGGGACCGCAGCGCACCGGCTGCATCCGCTGCGGGGCGTGCATGGTCGGCTGCCGGTTCAACGCCAAGAACACGCTGCGCAAGAACTACCTCTACCTGGCCGAGAAGAAGGGCGTCCAGATCGACGCCGAGCGGACGGTCACCGACGTGCGCGCCCTCGAGGACGGCGGCTATGAAATCTCGCACCAGCACGCCGGGCGCTGGATCCGCCAGCAGCGAGAGAAGATCCGGGCCCGCGGGGTGGTCATCGCCGCCGGGGCCCTGGGCACGAACCTGCTCTTGCGCCGCAGCAAGGAACGGGGCCACCTGGCCGACCTCTCCGACTGCCTCGGCTACAAGGTGCGCACGAACAGCGAGGCGCTGTGCGCCGTCACCGCGTCGGAGAACAAGTACGACTTCACCGACTCGATCGCCATCTCCTCGAGCATCTATCCCGACGACGACACGCACATCGAGAACGTCACCTACGGCAAGGCCGGGGACTCGATGGCGCTCCTGTTCACCGCCCTGACCGGCGCCGGGACGCGGCTGACGCGGCCCATCAACTGGCTCGCCGCCGTGCTTCGCCATCCGCTGACCGCGACCAAGCTCGCCATCCCCCGCGGCTGGTCGGAGCGCACGCTGATCCTGCTCGTCATGCAGACGGTCGAAAGCTCACTGCGCCTCAAGCCGATCCGGATCGGCTTCACGCTCAAGCCGTTGCGGCTGCACCGCCGGGTGGTGCTCCAGACCGAGCAGGACCCCGAGAACCCCAACCCGACGTTCATCCCCGCCGCCAACACAGCGGCCGAGAAGCTGGCCGAGCGGATGCAGGGCAACCCGCAATCGAACCTTGGCGAGGCGCTGCTCAACATGCCCATCACCGCCCACATCCTCGGTGGCGCGGTCATCGCCGACGATGCCGAGCATGGCGTGGTGGACAGCTACCAGCGCGTGTTCGGATACGAGCGTCTGCTCGTCTGCGACGGGTCGGTCGTCCCCGCCAACCCCGGGGTCAACCCGTCGCTCACCATCACCGCCCTGGCCGAGCACGCCATGGACGCCGTGCCCGAGAAGGACAAGGCGCAGAGCGCCGTCACGGCGGATTCCGCCTGAGCCGGCCAACCGCCGCCACCCTCGCCACAGCCAGCTACTCTGCGGCGCATGAGATTGACCATGCGCTCCCCGCGGGCCCCCGCCGTCGCCATGGCGGCCGGCGCCTGCGCCGTCCTCGCTCTCGCGACCGCCGGCTGCGGAGCCGGCAACGTGGTCGATCCGGTCGCCCGGGCGGCGACCGCCTCGACCGCCACACCGGGGTATCGCATGACCATGGGCATGCAGATGACCGTGCCCGGGCTGGCCCAGCCGCTCACGGCGACGGGCGCCGGCGCCTTCAACGTGCCCGCCCACAGCGGCTCCTTCCACATGGCCATGACGCTGCCGAACCTGCCCCAGGTCAAGCAGGCTCTGGGCTCGAGCACGCTGAGCCTCCAGGAGGTCATCAAGGGGCTGACCGTCTATCTCAAGATGCCGCCGGCCCTCAGCGGCCGGATCGGCGGCGGGCGTCCGTGGCTGAAGGTCAACATGGCCAAGGCGAGCGGCATGCCCTCGGTCTCCTCGCTGAGCTCTCCGATGTCGAGCGATCCGAGCCAGTTCTTGCAGTACCTGCGCGCCGTCTCCGGCGGCGTGACCAAGGTCGGTACGCAAACCGTGGCTGGTTACTCGACCACCCACTACCGCGCCACCGTGGACCTCGAGCCGGGTGCCCAACGTCGTCCCGGCCGCCAACCGGGCGGCCGCGCAGCGCTCGATCCAGAACCTCGAGCAGAACGCCCATGTCTCCAAACTGCCCATGGATGTCTGGGTGGACGGCCACAATCTCGTCCGCCGGCTGGCCTTCGACATGAACATGTCGGTGCAGAACATGCCCATGCCCATGGCCATGACGCTTCAGATGACCATCCCGCAGTACGGCCCCCAGCCGTCGCCGAGCGCGCCGCCCGCCGGTCAGGTGACCGACATCACCTCGCTGGCCTCCCGCCGCGCCGCCGGCACGGGCACGGCGGGCGGGTTCTAGGCCGACCGGTCGCTACCCGAAGGCGTCAGCACCAGCTTCCCGGTGCTCCGGCGCCCCTCCAGGTCCTCGAGGGCCCGGCGCGCCGCGGCCAGCGGATAGCGCTCGCCGATGCGCACCTCGAGGCGGCCCTCGGCGACCAGGGAGAGCACGGCCTGCGCCCGTGAGCGCAGCAACTCGGGCGTGCGCGTGTAGGTGGCAAGCGTCGGTCGCTGCACGTACAACGATCCGGCGCCGGCCAGCCGCTGGAGCTCGAGCGGTTCCGGCCGGCCGCTGGCGGCGCCGTACAGGATCATCCGACCGGTGGGGCCCAGCGCCTCCAACCCCTCGGAGAACGTCGCCTGGCCGACGCCGTCGTACACGGCCGCGACGCCCTCCCCGCCGCTGATCTCGCGCGCCCGATCGGCGAAGGCGTCATAGTCGATGACCTCGTCGGCACCCGCGCGTCGGGCGAGCTCGGCCTTCTCCGCTGTCGATGTCGTGGCGATCACGCGCCCGCCCCGCAGGCGCACCAGCTGGGTGAGCAACAGCCCGACGCCACCGGCGGCGGCGTGGACGATGACCCAGTCGCCCTCCTGCACCGGGTAGGAGTCGAAGGCCAGGTAATGCGCGGTCATTCCCTGAAGGAGCACCGCGGCCGCCGCCTCGCTCGAGACGCCATCGGGCACCGGCACGAGCGCCTCACGGCGGGCGGCCACCCGTTCGGCGTAGCTGCCGGGGACGCCCACCCACGCCACGCGCTCGCCCGTATCGGCGATGTGCCCGGCGCCCTCCACGCCGAGAACGGCCGGGGGCGAGGAGCCGTATCCCTGGCCCTCCCGCTCATAGACATCGCGGAAGTTGATGCCCACGGCCTCGACGTCGACCATGACCTCGCCGTCCCCCGGCTCGGGGTCGGGCACCTCCTTGGCCTCGAGGACCTCGGGACCGCCGTGGCGTTCGAAGACGATGGCCAGCAATTACGGAAGGTGAAAGCGACTGACGCCGTCGACCGCCTGGTTGGCGGCGCGGTGGCCGATGACATCGACAAGCCCGTCGATGTCAGCCACGGTCACGGTGAGGTTGGGGTGGCGCACCAACCCGAGCCGGTCGATCCCCCACACCTTCTTGGCGAAGGAGATGCACACCCCCTTCTCGCCGTTGGTGGCGAAGGTCAGGCTCATGTCCGTGACCCCGAGCCGCGCCGGTCCGGCCGTCTTGAGGAAGTGGTAGGGACCGGTGATGCGCACGCCGGTGACGTTCTCGAGCGGCGTTTGCACGAGCCAGGGACCGAACCATGCGCTGAGCGACCGGTCGGTGACCTCGACCCACGCCGTTTCAGGCCGAATGCCGAACGGCCGGGCGGCGAGGCGGTAGGTGTCGTTGAACGCAAATGGGAAGCGGATGACCCCGCTCTACCCATCGGCTGTGGGGCTCCAACGTCCGTCCGCGGCAAACGGCAGTTGTTCGTCCCCGGCCCGTCGGCGGCTGATAAAGGCGGTGGCGAAGGGCTGCGCCGCGCTGGAAATTCACGGAAGAAAGGACCGAATGACCTCGATGAGCTGGAAGACCGTCTGTGCCGCCATCAGCGAGAGCATCGACCTCGACGACCTGGACGAGGAGCTCGACCAGATCCCGCACCTCTCCGAGGATGAGCGCTCGGCCATCTGGCTGTACGCGTGGGCCGCACGCGACGCCGCCGTGCGCGCCGCCGATCTCACTGCCGCCTGAGCGCGCCGCGACGCCGCGGCCCGGGCGCGCCGCCGATCTCACTGCCGCCTGAGCGCGCCGCGACGCGGCGCGGGCGCGCCCGGTCACGCTGAGGGCCGTCGGGCCCACCGATATGCTCGCTCCCCGGTGAGCGAGCCGTCCGCATACCGCAGCGCCGGTGTCGACTACGCGGCGCTCGATGCCGGCAAACGCGACGCCCTCAGCCAGGCCCTTGCCACCTCCGGGCTTCTGCTTGCCCATGGGGCGGTGGCCCGGGATGAATCCCGCGGCGAGCCTGCGTTCGTCTTCGAGCTGGGCGACCGCGCCTTCGCCTTCGTGCTCGAAGGGCTGGGGACCAAGTCGGTCATCGCCCGCCAGGTCGAGGAGGAGCTTGGCCTGGACCGCTTCGACGACGTGGCCTACGACACCGTGGCCGCCATCGTCAACGACCTGTGTTGCGTGGGCGCGCTCCCGCTCGTCGTCAACGCCTACTTCGCCACGGGTTCCTCGGAGTGGTATGCCCAGCGCGACCGCCACGAGGCCCTGCTCACCGGCTGGCGCCTGGCCTGCGAGCACGCCGGCGCGACCTGGGGAGGCGGAGAGTCGCCCTCGCTGCCGGGCCTGGTGGGAGCGCTCGACATCGAGCTGGCCGGATGCGCCATCGGCGTCGTCCCCGCGCATCGCCGGCCCGTCCTCGGGACGCAGCTGACCCCGGGCGACGAGATCGTCTTCGTCGACTCGGCCGGGCTGCACGCCAATGGTTCGTCACTGGCCCGTCAGGTGGCCAGCCGGCTGCCCGCCGGCTACGGGACGCCGCTGTCCAGCGGGCGGACGTTTGGCGACGCGCTGCTTGACCGCAGCCTCATCTACGCCGGCCTCGTCCGGGACGTGCTCGAGAGCCCCGTCGACGTCCACTACCTCAGCCATATCACCGGCCACGGGCTGCTCAAGCTCATGCGACCGCGCCGGGAGCTCGGCTATGAGATCACCCAGCTCTCCGAGGTTCCCGAGGTCCTGGCCTTCCTCGTGCACGAGACCGGCATGTCGCCCACGGAGGCGTACTGCACGTTCAACATGGGCACGGGCTTCGCCGTCTACTGCGCGGCCGGCTCGGGCTCCCAGGTCGTGGCGCTCGCGCGCGAGCGGGGCATGGGCGCCCATGTCGCCGGCACGGTCGTCGACGGGCCGCGGCGCGTGGTGCTGGCCGAGGCCGCCATCACGCTGGAGGGGGCCGCGCTGGATCTCGGTCCCCGGGCCTGAGAAACCCCGCCAAGCTCCCTACGTAGTCTGCCCCAACGAGCACCGTAGCTCCCACGGGCCAACCGCTCGGCCCCCCGTCGATACGTCCCATACGCTCCGTGCCGTCGCGGAGCGGTTCGCCGATGCTCGAGCTCCCGCACGCCGACAGCCCCGAGTGGCGCAGGAACCCCCAGCGCATGCACGCGCTCGTCGAGGATGCGCTCGAACTGATCACCGTGGTCAGCGCCGACCTGACCATCCTCTACCAGTCGCGAGCGGCGCAGCGCCTGCTCGGCTATGACCCGGTCGCCCTCGAGGGCACCAAGTTCGCCGCCCTCGTCGAGCCGGAGGCGTTGCCCGCCCTCCGGGTCGCCTGCGCGGGCGCGGCCGACGGCCTCGCCGCCCGGCCCGTGACCGTGCGCCTGCGCCGGGCCAGCGGCGGCTGGCTCGAGGGAGAGACGCTCGTGCGCCACGACGCCGCCGCGGGACACCTCGTGCTCAGCACCCGCGACGTCGGTGGACGCAACCGGGCGGCCCGCCGTGATCGCCTCCATGCCGCCCGCCAGGCCCTGATCGTCGAGCTCGGGGCCCGGGCGCTGGCCGGCGTCGAACTCGACCAGCTCGTGGTCGACGCTGCGGCGGGCCTGCGCCGCGTCCTCGACGCCAACCACGTGGCCGTGCTGCGCCGTGTGCACCCCCAGTCGTTGCTCGTGCGCTGGGCGGCGGACGGGGAGGAGCGCTACGGCGAGCTGCTCGAGGAGGTCCACATCGGTCAACGGGGCCAGGTGGCTCTCGCTCTGGCCACGCGCGAGCCCGTCGCGGTGCGCGACTGGGGCGCCGAGGAGCGCTTCGCCGAGGCACCGACGATGGCGGCCACCGGACTGCTCAGCTCGATCGCCGTGCCGCTGGCCGGCCCGGGCCACCCCTTCGGGATCATCCTCGTCCAGTCCCGGGCCCGGGGCCGTTTTGGCGTTCAGCAGATCAGCGCGACCCAGGCCATCGCCAACATCCTGGCCAGCGCCCGGGCGCGGCGCCAGGACGAAGAGCGGATTCGCCACCAGGCCACGCACGACGTGTCCACCGGCCTGCCGAACCGTCTTCTCTTCGAGGACCGGCTGAGCCGGGCTCTGACCTCCGGGCGGCGGCGGGGGCGCCGCCTGGCCGTCCTGTTCGTCTACGTCGACTCCTTCACGCTCGTCAAGGAGGGTCTTGGTCACGCCACCGGCGACGAGCTGTTGAGCACCTTTGCCGACCGGGTGCGCCACACGCTGCGGGCCGAGGACACGCTGGCCCGGATCGGAGGCGACGAATTCGCCGTTCTGCTTCCCGAGCTCAGCGGCGAGGAGGACGTCCTGCACGTGGTGCGCCGCCTGAGCGACGCCCTGCGAGGCCCGCTGCACGTGGCCGGGCGCGAGATCCTCACCAACGCCGCCATCGGCATCGCCCTCAGCTGCGGGCGCACCGACTACGAGACGGCCGAGACGCTCATGCGCGACGCCCACCTGGCCATGTTCGCGGCCAAGCAGCGCGAACCGGGAAGCGCCGAGTTCTTCGCCGACCACATGCGCGAGGCCGCCGTGCGCCAGCTCGAGCTCGCCGGCGACCTGCATCAGGCCCTCGAGCGCGACGAACTCGAAGTGCACTTCCAGCCCATCGTGGCGCTCGGCGACGAGCTCATCGTCGGGCTCGAGGCGCTCGTGCGCTGGCGCCATCCTCGCTACGGCGTGCTGGGGCCCGGCGTCTTTCTCGCGCTGGCGGAAAACGCGGGACTGATCGTGGCCCTCGGCCGGTTTGTCCTGCGTACGGCGTGCCGCACGCTGCGCCGCTGGCAGCGGGCCGATCGTGGAGGGCCGCGGCTGTCGGTATCGGTGAACCTCGGGCCCCAGCAACTCTGCGCCCCTGACCTCGTTGAGGACGTCAACGCGATCCTGGCCGAAACCGGCCTGAAACCGTCCTGCCTGGTCCTCGAGATCACCGAGGACGTGTTGCTCACTCAGGGAGGTGTGCTCGATCGTCTGCGCGCCCTGAAGGAGTTGGGCGTGCGGCTGGCCGTCGATGACTTTGGCACCGGTTACTCCGCCCTCACGCATCTGCGGCGCTTTCCGGTCGACATCATCAAGCTCGACAAGGCGTTTCTCGATGACCTGCACGGAAACGCCGGACACGCGCAGTTGATCGAGGGTGTGATCGAGTTGACGCACTCG
This sequence comes from uncultured Solirubrobacterales bacterium, assembly GCA_963777185.1. Lineage (GTDB taxonomy): Bacteria > Actinomycetota > Thermoleophilia > Solirubrobacterales > Solirubrobacteraceae > Palsa-465. The sequence goes on along the minus strand of CAVZPU010000017.1, from coordinate 367,632 downwards.
CTCGGCCTGGCCACCGTCGCCGAGGGCATCGAGACGCAGTCGCAGGCCGCCGCGCTGCAGGCCATGGGCTCCGAGTTCGGCCAGGGGTTCTACTTCGCCCGCCCGCTCCCGGCCCGGGATATGGAAGCGCTGCTAGTTCCCCCGGCCGCCGGACCCAGAGATCTCGAGCTCGCGGTCGAGTTCGGTCACTAACCCGAGCGCGTGCAGCGCCGCATTGGCCTGCTCGAGATCCGCGGCGCCGGCCACGGCCCGCGCAAGGCGTCCGGCGGTGGCGAAGGCGATGGCAACGTCGAAATAGAAGGTCAGGGTCGCCGCCGCCGTCAGCTCGAGCGTGCGCCGTCCGCCGCGGATGGTCTGGCGCCCGCTGGCGCCACGGAAGGCGCTGACCGCCTGGGCACTGGCTTCCGTGGGCACCAGTTCGATGGCCGCCTCGAGCTGGTCGGCCACTGGCGCGGTCAGCCCGCGGGCGCCGGCGTAGCCGCCGTGGGCGGCAACCTGGGCGAGCATCGCGAGCACCTCGGCCGGCGTGAGCTCTGCGTCGCAGCCGATGCCGAACACCCCGCCTAGCACCGGTACCTGTTGATCGGCCAGGCGCGCGGCCGCGGCCAGCATCACGGCGTCGCACAGGGGGCTGCTGAGCCCGGGCTCGTGACCTTGAGCCAACACGTCACCGCCGACATCAACAAACACGATGAGGTCACACTCCAACTGCTCTGCGGCCTGGGCCAGTCCGAGGGCGAGCGCGTCGGGGCCGAGATTCACATCGACCAGCACCGTGGGGGCACCGAGGAACTCCGCCATGTGCGATTCGGCAAAGCGCACCGCGCGGCCGTGCACATGCGTCGACGCCGAGGCCCGGAGCACGCCCGGGGCCAGTTGCACGGCGCCCTCGATCTCCGCCGCGCGCCGGGGCCCGGGGACGGGATCGACGGGGCGGCGCTCCCAGGTGACGCCACCCACCACCGGTTCGCTACCGTCGTAGCGTCGGCACAACTCGGCGGTGGCCAGCGCGCCAACGACGTCACCTCCGCCCCCGATGCCGAGGATCAGTGGCCGTCGGGCCTGGCGAAACAGCAGTTCGGCGTCGGCCATGGTGGCTTACGCCGCCGTGCTTACTAAAGTATGTGAAGTAATCGTTATTAAGAAACACGTAAGACGCATCCCTCTCAGGGTATGCGATCCACCAGAGCGCAGCCCACCGCCGAGTGTTAACAGTACGATTCTCTGTGCCCCCTTTCCTCCCACTCCGACAAGGATGTGTGTAACCCACGATGATCGATCGAATTCGTCAAGACATTCAAGAGCGCCTCGACCAGCTGCTCGCCGAGGCTGAGCGCTTGCGTCAAGCGCTGAGCGCCCTCGGCGGCGATCGGGCGGCATCCGCGTCCGGGCGCGGCTCGCGCTCGAGTGCCTCGGGCTCTCGTTCGCGCTCCCGGTCCTCCTCCTCCTCCTCCTCCTCCTCCTCCGGCGCGCCAGCGCGCACGCGCAGCTCGGCCGGCGGGGCGCGCGGCGGTCGGCCCCGCAGCACCACCGGTTCCACCCGGACGGCCTCGACGCGCGGCCGGGCCTCGTCCGGCGGCACCAAGAACGCCGTGCTCAAGGCCCTGGGCGAGGCCCACGGCGAGGCGCTGACGGCGAGCGAAGTTGCCGCGGCGACCGGCCTGGGCCGGGCGTCAGTGAGCACGACGCTGTCCAAGCTCGCCCGCGCCGGAGACGTCACCAAGGCGCAGCGCGGTTATCAGCTCGCCGATGGCACCGCGGCGGCCGCCTCGGCCGGCACGGCCGAAGACGCTGTCGCCGAGGCCACGAGCACCGAGGCCTAGCGCCGGCCTCGACCGGCTGGGCGCCCGGGCCGTACCGGCTGGGCGCCCGGGCCGTACCGGCCGCGGGTGCCGGTGGCCTCAGACCGGCCGGGCGCACAACGAGACACGCCCCGCGGACGACCTCATCGGCCGCTCGACGCGGGGCGTGCTCGGGAGGGGAGGAGAGCAGGCACGCTGCTCGTCTCATGATCGGCCGCTCCTGGCCAGAAGTCCAAGAGCATTCTCGCCGGGTACTTATAAGGTTGGGTTATGGAATTGGCCCAGCTCCGCTACCTCGTCGCCCTGGCCGAGGAGCGTCACTTCACCCGGGCGGCGGCGCGCGAGCACATCGCTCAGCCGGCTCTCTCCCAACAGATCCGACGCCTCGAGGACGAGGTCGGCCTGGCCCTAGTGGAGCGCACGACGCGGCGGGTGGCCATGACCGAGGCCGGCGAGTTACTCGTCGCCCGGGCCCGCCGCATGCTGGCTGAGCTCGAGTCGGCGAGCGCCGAGTTGCAGGCCCTGCGGGGGGTACAGGCCGGCCGCGTCGTCGTCGGGGCCCTGCACACGATGGGGCCGGTGGACGTCTCGATGCTGCTGGCTGAGTTCCACGGCCATCATCCGGCGGTCGAGCTCACCGTGCGCGAGCAGTCGAGCGAGGAGCTGGCCGAGATGCTGCGCGTCGATGAGCTCGATCTCGCCTTCCTCTCGGTGACCGAGCGGATCGAGAGCCATGGCCTCGCCCTGCAACAGCTCGTCTCCGAGGAGATCGTGGTCATCCTGCCGTTAGACCACGCCCTGGCCCATCGCCGGCGGGTGCGGATGGCCGAGCTGGCCGGCGAGCAGTTCATCAGCTACCGCGCCGGCGCCCGGCTGCGCGAACTGCTCGTCTCGGCCGGGCGCAGCGCCGGCTTTGAACCCCGCGTGCTGCTCGAGTCCAACGAGTCCAAGCGCATCCGCCGGCTCGTCTCGCGCGGGATGGGCGTGGCCATCCTGCCCCGCACCGACGCCGAGGAGCCGGGTGCTGAGGTTTGCGTCGCCGTGCTCACCGAACCTTCGCTGCGCCGCGACATCACGCTGGCCTGGCGCGAGGGCCGGCGCCATCCCCCGGCGGCGGCGGCGTTCCTGGCCCTCGCGCGAGCGATCTACGACGGGGAGCCGGCTCCGGCCCCGTGAAGCTGCTGGCCGTGCTCCACGAGCTCGACGCCGGCCCCGGGGTGTTCGCCGCGGAGGCGCGAGCTCAGGGCGTGGAGGTGATCGAGTGGCCGATCGCCACCGGAGCGCCGTGCCCGACCGGCTGCGACGCGGGTGCTCAGCCTGGGCCTGCGGCGGGCAGACGACGTGGCTCGAGGAGCCGGAGATTGGCTGGTACGAGGTGCGGGTGGTGCGCAGGACGCGAGCTGTTCGCGCGCTTTCTCGGCCAAGCGATGCTCAGGGCGTAAAGACGACCTTGCCGTAGATGTCGCCGTCAAGCATGGCCTCGAAGCCCTGGCGGGCCTCGGAGAGCGGCAGCGACATCTGAATCTCCGGACGGACGTCGCGCTCGACGCAGAAGCGGATCAACCGCTCGAGCTCCTCCCGCGTGCCCATCGTCGAGCCGACGACCGAGAGCTGGAGGAAGAAGATGCGCGAGAGCTCGGCCGGCGAGGCGTCGCCGGTGGTGGCCCCGGAGATGACCACGGTTCCGCCCGGTTTCAGCGCGCGGATGGAATGCCCCCACGTTGCCTTACCGGTGGTCTCGATCACGACGTCGACGCGCTCGGGCAGCCGCTCGCCGGCCTCGAAGGCCTGCGTCGGCCCCGAGGGCCAGGCCTTGTCGCGCTTGTCCTCCAGAGCGTCCGGTCACCCACATGCGCAGACCGGCGGCATTGCCGAGCACGGTGGCCGCCGTCGCCACGCCACCGCTCGCGCCTTGCACGAGCACGGTCATCCCCGGAGCCACGCGGGCGCGGGTGAACAGCATCCGGTAGGCGGTGAGCCACGCCGTGGGCAGGCAGGCGGCCTCCTCGAAGGAGAGCTCGGGGGGCTTTGCGATGAGGTTGCGCTTGGGCACGGCGACCCGCTCGGCCAGCGTGCCCTGGTGGCGCTCGGAGAGCAGCGAGCGTTTGGGGTCGAGCGTCTCGTCGCCTTTCCAGGAGTCCTCGGAGATGACCGAGTGGACGACCACCTCGTTGCCATCCTCGTCGAGACCGGCGGCGTCGCAGCCGAGGATCATCGGCAGTGAGTCCTCGGACAGCCCGACGCCGCGCAGCGACCACAGATCGTGGTGATTGAGCGAGGCCGCCTTCACGGTAACGGTGGTCAAGCCCTCAGGTGCTTCGGGTTCGGGACGGTCGTCGATCGACAACGCGCTCAGCGGATCGTCGGCGTTGGTCTCGGCGGCAAACACAGCATGCATGGCCTCATCCTGCCCTTCCCGGTGGCGGAGTAACGTCAGCCGACGGTTTCCTACTGTCAGTAACCCACCATGCTTACTTTTAGGAGTAACGCCGTGTGCCAGGTACGCTGAGCGTGTGACGGTGATCTGTCAGCGCATCGGTCATGGTGGCGCCAGCGCCCTCGTGGCGGCCAACACCCTGGCTTCCTTCGACGCCGCGCAGGAGATCGGGGTCGACGCCATCGAGTTCGACGTGCGAGCGGCGGGCCGTGAGCTTGTCCTGGCCCACACCGTGCTGCACGCCCGCCGCAGCGGCGTCGTCTCGCTGAGCCAGGCCCTCGCCCACCTGGCCGGCCGGCGCTTCGCCAGCTTAGAGCTGCATGTCGACGTCAAGCACGTCGGGTGCGAGGTCGAGCTGGTGGAGGCACTGAGGCGCGGCGGGCTCCTGGAGCGCTCGCTCATCACCTCGCAGGTGCCGGCCGTGCTCGACGGCGTCCGCACGCGCGAACCCGCGGCACGGGTCGGGATCTCGATCGGCGGCCGCGTGGCGCGGCTCAGCCGGCGCTGGCGTGACTGGCGGGCCGCCGTCCTGGCCGGCCTGGCCGAGGGGCGCTGGAACGCGGTGATGGTCCAGCACCGGCTCGTCGACGCCGCGCTGCTGGCCGATGTGGCCGGACGCGAGGGGCGCCTGTTCGCCTGGACGGTCAACCAGCGGCCGGGCATCGAGCGGCTGCGCGCCCTGGGGGTCGACGGGATCACCTCGGCGGATCCCCGCCTGTTTGCCTGAACGTCGCCGCTGGGTGTGGGCCTCGGCGTGCGGAGCGGACGGCCCCTACTCGACGGCCGTGAGGAGTCCGCGCTCGCGGACCAAGCCGGCGTCGAGCGTCTTGTAGCCCACGGTGTCGAACACGACGGTCAGCTGCCCGTCCTCCACCTGCCCGACCGTGCCCTCGCCCCACTGCTCGTGGCGCACGCGCGTCCCGGTGTCGAACCCCGCATCCTGCGCGGCGCTGCCTGCGGGCGCCAGGCCCCGGTCGCAGTTGTCGCAGTTGCCGCACGGGGGCTCGTACTCCTCCCCGAAGTACCCGAGCACGAAGGCGCGCCGGCAGCCGTCGTGCTCGGCGTAGGCGCGCATCATCTCGATCCGCGAGCGGTCGAAGGACAGGCGGTGCTCCTCCGCCTGCGCCGCCTCTTGCGCCGCCTCATCGAGGACCTTCTCGGCCACAGCGGCCTCGGCCGCGCCGTCCTCGTGCATCCGCACCGCCCCGGCCTGCACCAAGTGGTGAAGCGCCGTGGCCAGCTTGGTCTTCGAGATCTCGACCTGGTCGAGGATCTCGCTTGGCTCGACGGGACGGCGGGCTTGCACGAGCACCTGTCCCACCCGGTGCAGCGCATCGTGGTCAACGGCGCCGCCGGCGAAGAACCGCCGCACGCCCAGATCCTCCGGGCGGTAGAAGAGCCGCGTGCGGGCCGGCTCGCCGTCGCGGCCCGCTCGGCCGAGCTCCTGGTAGTAGGAGTCCACCGAGTCACTGACGTGCTCGTGGAAGACCCAGCGGACGTTGCGCTTGTCCACCCCCATGCCAAAGGCCACCGTCGCCACCACCACCTGGCAGTCGCGATCGGCCATGAACGCCTCCTGCACCTCATCGCGGCGCCGCGCGCCCAGGCCGCCGTGATACCCGCACGCCCGCACGCCCCGCGCCACCAGCTCCTCGGCGACCTCCTCGCACGCGCGCCGTGTGGCCACGTAGACGATGCCCGGCGGCTCGGCCTCGACCACCGCGTCGATCAAGGCCCGGCGCTTGCGAGTCGGCGTCGTAGTGGCGCTCCACGGCCAGGTGGATGTTGGGCCGGTCAAAGCCCCGCACGATGACGGCCGGGTCGCGCATCTGCAGAACCTCGACGATGTCGCTCGCGCACCGGCGGCGCCGCCGTCGCGGTGAGAGCGAGCACGGGGGGCGCCCGACAGCCGGCGATCGCTGCGGCCAGCTTGAGGTAGTCGGGGCGGAAGTCGTGTCCCCACTGCGAGACGCAGTGGGCCTCGTCGACCACGAACAGCGCCGGCTTCGCGTCGGCGAGCTCGGCCGACGACCTCCTCCTTGGCCAGCTGCTCGGGCGCGAGCAGCAGAAAGCTCAGCTCTCCATGCTCGGCCTCTTCGAGGGCCGCCTCGCGCGCCCGTTCGCTCAGCGTCGAGTTGAGCACGGCCGCCTCGCCCGCCTCCTCGCCCTCGATCGACTCGACCTGATCGCGCTGCAGGGCGATCAGCGGGGAGACGACGACGGTCGGGCCCTCGAGGAGCAGGCCGGCCAGCTGGTAAATGGCGGACTTGCCCGAGCCGGTGGACATGATGCAGAGCGTGTCCCGGCCGCCCAGGACCGATTGCACGCCTTCGAGCTGTCCAGGGCGCAGCGACGGCAAGCCGAGACGCTCGGAGGCCAGGTCCCGGATCCGCTCAGGACTCGGGCCGCGGGATGCACCTTTGGTTGCGATGGGCGCGTGCTACCCGCAAACCCCCACCGTTGGGGTATATGACGTAACAGAGTTTCCCGGTGACACCCAAAGGGGACAGGCGACACATGAGCACTTCACAAGATCCGAGCGGCGGACAGAGCCGTCCAGGCACCGGTACGCCCACCGAGGCAGCGGGGACTTCCGGCGCCCCGGCCGCACCGGCCGCACCGGCCAGAGGCGGTCGCAAGGGCGCGCGGCACCACCGCGGCCCCGGGCGGCAACATGCTGCCGGGACGTCAGCGTCGGACTCTGGGCATCGAACGCCTCCTCGTCCGCCTCGTCTCCACCGGCGGCGTGGTCGGCATCGGTGTGGCCCTGGGCGCCATCCTGACCCATAGCCACACGGCAGGGCTGGATCATCGGACTGGTCATCGCGCTCGTCAGCGTTGTGCTGTCCGCGATCCTCTGGTCCTCGCGCCAGCTATGAAGGACCTGCACGGCGGGGCCTCCTCCACGGTCAACGCCAGCCCTGAACAGTGTCTCGCGCTGCTGGCTGACGTCGAGGGCTACCAAGCCTGGTATCCCGACGTGGTTCGCTCGCTCCAGGTGCTCGATCGTGACCCCGAGGGCCGCGCGACCAAGGCGCAGGCCACCCTGCACGCCGCCGTGGGGCCGATCGCCCGCGATCTGCCCCTCACCCTGGCGGTGACCCGGAGCGCCGGCACGGTGTCGCTGAGCCGGGTCCCGCACAAGCCCTCTGACCCGGAGAGTTCCAGGTCAACTGGCGGGTGCGAGGGGACCGGGAACGGTGCCAGCGCAGCTCGTGCTCGCGCTCGAGGCCACCCTCGACGTACCCCGGCTCGTCCCGCTCGGCGGGGTGGGGGACACGATGGCCGAGGGGTTCGTGGCTGCGGCGGTGCGGCGGTTGGAGGAGCCGGCCGCGAGACCGGCCTAGAAGGCGGCGCGGAACGTGGGGGGCATCGTGCCTGTCGGCCTGGCTCAGGCGGCAGCCTGCCGGGCTTCCGGCCCGGCTCTGGAGGTCTCAGAGAAGCGGCTGGGTCCCCGCCTCCAGATCGAGCAGAAGCCGCTTGCGGTCGAGCCCTCCGCCGTACCCGGTCAGCGAACCGTCGGCCCCGATGACCCGGTGGCAGGGGACGATGACGGCGATGCGGGTTGCGGCCGTTGGCCAGGCCGACGGCCCGGGCGCTGCCGGGCGCCGCCGACGCGGCGGGCCAGCTCGCCGTAGCTCAGCCGTGTCGCCGAACGGGATCGTCGTACAGGGCCTCCCAGACGCGGCGCTCGAACGCGCCGCCCGCGGCGGCGAGGGACAGGTCGAAGCGCGTCCGCCGCGCCGGCGAAATACTCGCCGAGCTGAGCGCGCACGTCGGCGAAGGCGCCGTCGTCGCACCGGGTCCACGCAGGCGCCACGGTGAACGGGCTGACATGTGCAGGCCGGTGAGGGCGCTGGCCATCGCCGATGGCGAGCAGCTCACCGATCGGGCTGTCAAAAGTGGTGTAGAGCATGCCCGGTCTAACGGTCCCACGCCCGGCGGCGTGAGATCAGGCCGCGGCGCGCGCCAGCGGCGCGCGCGGGGCCAACCCGAAGGCGTCGGCCAGCAGCTCGTAGGAGCGCCGTCGCGCCTCGTGGTCGTAGGTGATGGTGACCACGATCACCTCCTCGGCGCCGTACTCGACGGCGAGCTCCTCGACCTCGGCTCGCACCGTCTCGGGCGAGCCGATGATCGCCCGGCGGCCCGGGAGGTGCCGCTCGGGCGCCGGCCCTCGCGGTGCAGGAAGGCGATGGCCTCCTCGGGCGGCGGGACGGCAATCAGCTCGCCGCGGCGCAGGAGGCGCAGGTCATGCGGCTGCTGGTGGCCAGGTGGTCGGCCTCCTCGTCGGTGGGCGCGCAGAGCACCCAGGCGGCCACCGCCGTCCGCGGCGCCTGCTCCTGGCGGGCGGGGCTGAACTCGCTCCGGTAGCGGGCCGCGATCTGCGCCCCCTCAGGGTTGATGAAGTCGGCAAACGCGTAGGGCAGACCCAGCTGGCCGGCCCAGATCGCGCTCTGGGGCGAGGATCCGAGCAGCCACGGCACCGGACGCTCGGGCAGCCCGGGCAGCGTCCCGGCCAGCCGCTGGAAGGGATGGTCCTCGGGCAGGTCGTCTTCGAAGTAGGCCAGCAGCTCGGCCAGCTGCTGGGGGAAGTCGTCGGGCGCGGCCTGGCGGCGGTCGCGCTGCAGGGCGAAAGTCGTCATCGGATCGGTGCCCGAGGCCCGCCCCAGCCCGAGATCGATGCGGTCCGGGAACAGGGCGGCGAGCATGGTGAACGTCTCGGCCACCTTGAGCGGGCTGTAGTGGGGCAGCATCACCCCGCCGCTGCCGACCCGGATGCCGCTCGTGGCCGCGGCGATCGGGCCGATGAGCACCTCCGGCGCGGCGCTGGCCAGCATCGGGCCACCGTGGTGCTCGGCCACCCAGTAGCGGTGATAGCCGAGGCGGTCGGTCAGCTGGGCGAGATCGAGGGTGTTGCGCAGGGCCTGGGCGCCCGTCGAGCCCTGGGAGATGGGCGACTGGTCGAGGACGGAGAGCCGCATATCCTCGATAGTAGGGTGAGTCAGCATGGACTACCGCACGCTGGGCCACACCGGAGTCAAGGTCAGCCCGCTGTGCCTCGGCGCCATGATGTTCGGCGCCTGGGGCAACGGCGACCACGATGAGAGCATCAGGATCATCCACCGCGCCCTCGACGCGGGCATCAACTTCATCGACACCGCTGACGTCTACTCGCGCGGGGAGTCGGAGGAGATCGTCGGCAAGGCCCTGGGCGGCGGCCGGCGTGAGCACGTCGTGCTGGCCACCAAGGTCCACGGCACCATGGGCGATGACCCCAACCAGTTCGGCAACTCGCGGCGGTGGATCATCCGAGAGGTCGAGGACAGCCTGCGCCGCCTGCAGACCGACTACATCGACCTCTACCAGATCCACCGTCCCGAGGCCGACACCGACATCGACGAGACCCTCGGCGCGCTCACCGACCTCGTCCGCGCCGGCAAGGTCCGCTACCTCGGCTCCTCGACCTTTCCGGCCAGCGCGATCGTCGAGGCCCAGTGGGTGGCCGAGCGCCGCAGCCGGGAGCGCTTCGTGTGCGAGCAGCCGCCGTACTCGTTGCTCGTGCGCGGCGTCGAGGCCGACGTGCTGCCCACCTGTCAGCGCTACGGCATGGGGGTGATCCCGTGGAGTCCGCTGGCCGGCGGCTGGTTGACCGGGCGCTACCGCAAGGACGCCGAGCTTCCGCAGTCCCAGCGAGCGGAGCGGATCCCCGAGTCGCTACGACCTGTCCGACCCCGCCAACCAGCGCAAGCTCGAGGCCGCCGACGCCCTGGCCGGCCTGGCCGAGGAGGCCGGGGTCACGCTGATCGAGATGGCGCTGGCCTTCGTCATCCGCCATCCGGCGGTGACCGCGGCCATCATCGGCCCGCGGACCATGGAGCACCTGGAATCCCAGCTGACAGCGGCCGAGGTCACCTTGTCCGACGACGTACTGGATCGGATCGACGAGATCGTGGCCCCCGGGGTCAACGTCAATCCGGTCGACGCCGGGTGGGCCAACCCCGCCCTCGCACCGGAGGCCCGCCGGCGTCCGACGCCACCAGCGCGTGTCCACGCCTGAGTGGGCCGTCCATCTGGCCGCGGGCCTGGCGCCAGAGCGGGGTGGAGCTGTTGGCGGACGGCAGCCTGCCCGCACGCATCACCGCGCGGTGGCGGTCCCGGCCGGGGGAACGCCAGCTTCAGGACACGGGCGGCCAGTGGCTGACGACCGATGAGCTCGAGGAGCGCACCCGGGCGGCGGCCGAACGCCTGCGCGGCGCCGGCCTTGACCGCGGCGACCGGCTCATGCTGGTGGCCGAGTCCTCGGCCACCTTTGTCATCGCCTTTCTCGGCGCCCTGCGGGCCGGTCTGACCGTCGTCCCTGTCAACGGCGCCTACACCGCGCGCCGAGGTGAGCGCCATGGCGCGCGAGGCCCAGCCCGCCGCGGCCGCCGTGGGGCGCGACGAGCAGGCGGGGTGGATCCGCGAAGGCGCCGGAGACGACGTGGCCGTGCTCGGCCTGGGGCTGGACGGACTTGACCGCGTGGCCGCCGAGCTCGATCGCGCACGCGGCGAGGACACGGCCGTGCTCATGTACACCTCGGGCACCACGGGCCGGCCCAAGGGCGTCCCGCTCAGCCACGCCAACCTGCTGGCCAGCGCCACCGCGGTCAAGCTTGCCTGGCGCTGGGACCCGGTCGATCGCCTGCTGCTCACGCTGCCGCTCTTTCACGTCCACGGGCTGGGCGTGGGGCTGATCGGCTCGCTGTGCGCGGGCGCCGGCGTCGTGCTGCGCGAGCGCTTCGACGCCGCCGACGTGGCCGAGCGCGCGCGGCGCGACGCCACGCTCTTCTTCGGGGTGCCGGCCATGTACCAGCGGCTCGTCCGCGCCGGTCACATCGGGGCGCTGCGCGGGCTGCGGCTGCTTGTGTCGGGGTCGGCGCCACTGCCGGCCGCGCTTGCCGATGCCATCGCGCAGGCCACCGGCCAGATCCCGCTCGAGCGCTACGGCATGACCGAGACGGTCATGCTCACGGGCAATCCCTACGACGGCGAGCGCCGGCCCGGAACAGTGGGTCTGCCCTTCCCGGGCGTCGAGCTGCGCTTCGGCGAGCGCGACGAGGTTCAGGTCCGTGGCCCCAACGTCATCGCGGGCTACCTCGATCGTCCCGACGCCAACGCCGAAGCGTTCACCGGCGATGGCTGGTTTGAAACCGGCGACACCGGCCGCCGCGACGAGGCCGGCTACCTGTGCCTCGTTGGCCGGCTCAAGGAGCTCATCATCACCGGCGGCTACAACGTCTACCCGCGCGAGATCGAGGAGGCGCTGGCCACCCATCCCGGCGTGCGGGAGGTGGCGGTCGTCGGCCGCCCCAGCGAGGAGTGGGGCGAGGAGGTGACCGCGGTTGTGGTCGCCGACGGCGAGGTGGCCGAGCAGGCGCTCCGGGCCCACGCCGCCGAGCGACTGACCGCGTACAAGGTGCCCAAGCGGGTCGAGTTCACCTCCGAGTTGCCGCGCAACGCCATGGGCAAAGTCGTCCGCGGCGAGCTTTAGCGCCGCTGGGCGACGACGAACGTGCGCGCGAAGGCAAAGACGGTCCCGTAGGGGCGCGGGGGATAGGCCTCCCGCAGCCGGGCGGCGTACTCGGCGCTGAACGCGGCGGCCTGCTCGGAATCGAGCGCCGCCAGCACGGGGCGCAGCCCGGTCCCCCGGACCCATTCGAGCACCGGATCGGGACCGGACAGAACGTGGAGGTACTCGGTCTGCCACGCGTCGACGCCCATGCCGTGGGCGGCCAGCGCGTCGAGGTAGGCGGCGGGCGCGGCCACCGCGTCCTCGTGTCTGAGCACCCCGGTCAGGCGGTGGCGCCAGGCCGGCGACTCGGCCAGCTCGCGCATCAGCCGGTGCGACGGCGCATGGAAGTTGGCCGGCACCTGCAAGGCCAGCCAGCCGCCGGGCGCGAGCTGGCCGGCCCAGCGGTGCAGCAGGGCCAGGTGATCGGGCACCCACTGCAGCAGGGCGTTACTGATCAGGACCTCGGTCCCGGCGGCGTCGAAGTCGCCGGCGTCGGCGACCTCGAAAGCGACGCCGGCCTCCCGAGGTGCCTGAGCGATCATCTCCGGCGAGGAATCGATACCGCGCACCGAGGCCGTCGGCCAGCGCTCTTTGAGAGCGGAAGTGAGCTCGCCGGATCCGCAGCCCAGATCGACGACCGTGGAGGGCGCGTCGGCGCCCACCCGCGCGACGAGCTCGAAGAACGGACGGCTGCGCTCGTCGGCGTAGCGGGCGTACTGAGCCGGGTCCCAGCGCATCGGGTGCCCAGTATCGTCCGTTACGGCGGCGGTGTGCGCCCCGGTGAGCGGGTAAAAGTTGTCGTGATGCCCACGCTCCTGATCATCATCGGCAGCACCCGGCCCGGCCGCGTCGGTCTCCCCGTGGCCCGCTGGTTCGAGGCCCGGGCGCGCGCGCACGGCGGTTTCGACGTCGAGGTGGCCGACCTGGCCGAGGTCGACCTGCCCTTCCTCGACGAGCCCAAGCACCCCCGTTTTCACGACTACACCCAGCCCCACACGGTGCGTTGGAGCGAGACCGTGCAGGACGCCGATGCCTTCGTGTTCGTGACCTCCGAGTACAACCACGGCTATCCCGCGCCGCTCAAGAACGCCATCGACTTCCTCCACCAGGAGTGGCAGTACAAGCCCGCCGGCTTTGTCTCCTACGGCGGCGTGGCCGCCGGCACCCGCGCCATGCAGCAGCTCAAGTCGGTCCTGAGCGCGGTCAAGATGCTCGTGGTGACCGAGGCGGTCAACATCCCCTTCGTGGCGCAGTTCCGCGGCGACGACGGCGAGATCCACGCCAACGAGATCATGGAGCAGGCGGCCGACGTCATGCTCGACGAGCTGCTGGCGGCCGAGGCGGCGCTGCGGCCGCTGCGCGAGGAGCGCGCCCAGCTCAGTTCATGAGCAGGATGGTGCGGATGCCGTCCTGGCGCTCCATGAGCTCAAAGCCGTGGTTGACCTCATCGAGGGTCAGCCGGTGGGAGATGAACGGCTCGACGTCGAGCGTGCCCTCGAGGTAGAGGTCCACGAGCTCGGGCACCTGGTCGCGGCCCTTGACGCCGCCGAACGAGGAGCCGCACACCCGCCGGCCGGTGATCAGGTAGCGGGGAATGATCTCGAGCGTCTCCCCGCGTCCGGCCACGCCGGCGATCGTGCACAGCCCCCAGCCCATGCGCGCCGACTCGACGGCCTGGCGCATGACCGCGACGAGGCCGGTGGCCTCGAAGGTGTAGTCGGCTCCGAACCCGCCGGTCTCTTCCAGCACGCGCGCCACGGTGTCCGCTCCGCCCAGCCACACGTCGGTGGCGCCCTGGCCGCGGGCCAGCTCGAGGCGCTCGGGCGAGAGATCGACGCAGATGATCCGCTCCGCGCCCTGCAGGCGGCAGCCGGCCACCGCGCCGAGCCCGACCATGCCGGCGCCGAAGACCACGCACGTCGACCCAGGCTCGACCTTGGCCGTGTTCATGGCCGCCCCCAGGCCGGTGGACAGGCCGCAGGCGAAGAGCGCCGCTCGGTCGGGCTCGGCCTCGGGGGAGACCTTGGCCAGGGCGATCTCCGGCATGACCGTGTACTGCGCGAACGTGCTCGTGCCCATGAAGTGGCGGATGGGTTCGCCGTCGCGGGAGAGGCGGGTCGTGCCGTCGGGGAGGTAGCCGAGGTTCTGCTGCTCGCGGATGGCCAGGCAGAGGTTGGTCTTCGGGCTGGCGCAGTGGATGCACTCCCGGCACTGGGGCGAGAACAACGTCACCACCCGATCTCCTGGGTTGACGCTCGCGACGTCCTCGCCGAGGCGCTCGACGATGCCCGCCCCCTCGTGGCCGAGCACGGTGGGCGCGTAGCCCGACGGATCGCTGCCTGAGGCGGTGTACATGTCGGTGTGACAAACGCCGCAGGCCTCGATCCGGACGAGGACCTCACCCGGGCCAGGCTCGGCCAGCTCGAGCTCGGTGACGTTGAGCGGGGTTCCGAACTGCTCGAGCACGGCGGCGCGGATCTTCAATGGATCACTCCTGGTCGTCGGGACGGCGAGGTCTCACCCTACCTTCAGCGCGACCTGCGGCGAACGATGGCGATGGACCCGCGCTCTGCGCGGGTGATCGTCCATTGTTCGCCCGCGCGCGGCTGGGGGATGCCTTTCCGGTTGGCCAGCCAGCCAGTACGATGGCGCCGCAAGGACAGTCCACGGCCGAAGGGGATCTCGTGACAGCCACGCAGAGCAATCTCGACGACGTGCTGGTGACCGAGCGGGAGCTGTGGCTGGACGGACCTCCCCATGACCTCTTCCGGCGCCTGCGCTCGGAGTGCCCGGTCCACTGGACCGACCACATCTCCGAGTTTCCTGACGAGGAGGGCTATTGGTCGGTCACCCGCGCCGACGATGTCCACACCGTGAGTCGCGACTGGCGCACATACTCCTCAGAGCTCGGCGGCGTGACAGCGACGACGCACGTCTTCCCCCTCGAGCTCGCGCGGGCGATGTTCATCGGCATGGACCCGCCCAAGCACGACCGCCTGAAGATGCTCTTCCAGGCCGGCTTCACACCGAAGCGCATCGCCGCCCACGAGGACCGCATCCGCGGCATCGTGGGGGACGTCCTCGACCGCCTCGAGGGGCGCTCCGAGGCCGATCTCGTCAACGAGGTCGCGCAGCCGATCGTCTCGCGCGTGATCGGCAGCTTCATGGGCATCCCGCCCGAAGACGACGCCGCGTGGGCGCGCCTCATGAACTCCGCCCTCGGCGTGGGTGATACCGACCTCAGCCCCGAGGGCTCCCAGACCCTGCTCGAGCACGACATCCCGGAGATCTTCGCCCGCTGCACGCGCATGATCGCCGAGCGGCGCGAGCAGCCCACCGACGATTTGACCAGCGTGCTCGTCCACGCCGAGATCGACGGGCAGCGTCTCGAGGAGCACGAGATCGTCATGGGCTTCTTCCTGCTCGTGGCCGCCGGCAACGACAGCACGAAGGCCACCTATTGCAGCGGCATGCGGGCGCTCATGAAGCACCCCGACCAGCGTCGGCTCCTGCTCGAGGACTCAACGCTCATCCCGAGCGCGGTCGAGGAGTCGCTGCGCATGTACCCCGCCTTTGCCCACTTCCGCCGCACCGCCACCCACGACACCGAGCTGGCCGGTCAGCCGATTCGTCAGGGCGAGAAGGTGGTCATGTGGTACGTCTCCTCCAATCGCGACGAAGCCCGCTTCGAGGATCCCAACCGCTTTGACGTGACCCGTCACGCCGAGCACCAGGCCTTCGGCGCCGGCGGCCGGCACTTCTGCCTCGGCACTGCGCTGGCCCGGCTGGAGCTCACGGTCATGTTCGAGGAGACGCTGAAGCGCTTCCCCGACATGGAGCTGTCCGCTCGGCCCACGGTGGTGGAGTCCGCCTTCATCAATCAGCTCAAGACACTGCCGGTGCGTCTGCGGACCCACTAGAGTCGCCGTCATGTGCCGAAACATCAGGACGCTTCACAACTTCGAGCCGCCGGCCTCCGAGGACGAGGTCCGGTCGGCCGCGCTGCAGTACGTACGCAAGATCAGCGGCTACAACACGCCGTCGCGGGCCAACCAGGAGGCCTTCGAGCGGGCGGTCGAGGCGATCGCCGCGGCCTCCTCACAGCTGCTCGCCGAGCTGCACACCTCCGCGCCGCCCAAGGACCGCGCGCACGAGGCGGCCAAGGCGCGAGCCCGCTCGGCTCAGCGCTTCGCCGCCTGAGGGCCCGGGGCGAGCGCGGCTCCCCTGAACGCCAGTTCGCCCACGGCGACTGGCGCAGCGACAGTGCTTCGTCGGCCCGGATCACGTGCATGATCGCGTTGATCAGGGCCAGGTGGGTGAACGCCTGCGGGAAGTTGCCGAGGTGCCGGCCGGTGCGCGGGTCGACCTCCTCGGCGTAGAGGCCGAGCGGGCTGGCAAAGCCGAGGATCCGTTCGCAGAGCTCCCGGGCGCGGTCGATCTCGCCGATCTCACAGAAGGCGGAGACGAGCCAGAACGAGCAGATCAAAAACGTGCCCTCGCGCCCGCTCAACCCATCGTCGGTCTCCTCGGGCCGGTAGCGCAGCACGAGGCCCTCCTCGGTCAGCTCAGAGGCGATGGCGAACACGGTGTTGCGCACCCGTTCATCGCTCGGGTCCAAGAAGCGCAGCAGCGGCATGAGCAGCAGGCCGGCGTCGAGGGCGTCGGTCTCGTAGTGCTGCACGAACACGCCGCGGCTGTCCAGGCCGTTGGCACAGACGTCGGCGTGGATCTCCTCGGCCGCGTCGCGCCAGCGCTCCGCGTGCTCCCAATCCTCACGCAGGGCCGCGAGGCGCGCGCCTCGGTCGCAGGCCACCCAGCAGAACATCTTGGAGGTCGTGAAGTGGCGCGGTTCGCCACGGACCTCCCACATGCCGCGGTCGGGCTGGCGCCAGTTGGCCACCGCCATCTCGACCTGGCGCTTGAGGATCGGCCACACCCGTTCGTCGAGGGCATCACGCGAGCGCGTGTGCAGGTAGACGGAATCGAGCAGTCCGCCCCAGACGTCGTTCTGCTGCTGCTTGTAGGCGTCGTTGCCGATGCGCACCGGCCGCGCGCTCTCGTAGCCGCTGAGGTGGTCGAGCACGCGCTCGTCGAGCTGGCGCTCCCCGCCGACCCCGTACATCACCTGGAGCGCTTCGGTGCCGCCGGCCACGTCGGCGATGAAGTAGAAGAAGTCGTTGGCCTCCCAGTCGAACCCCAACGTGTACAGCGCCCAGAGCATGAAGGTGGAATCCCGGATCCAGCTGAACCGGTAATCCCAGTTGCGCTCGCCCTGTGGGGACTCGGGCAGCGAGGTCGTCGCGGCGGCCAGCAAGGCGCCCGTGGGCGCGTAGGTGAGCCCTTTGAGCGTCAGCGCGCTGCGCTGTAAGTACCGCCGCCAGGGGTGGTCGGGGAAGTTGCCCCGGTCGAGCCAGTGCTGCCAGTGGTGGGCCGTCCACACGAGCCGCTCCGAGGCCTCCTCGAAGTCGCTCGGCGGCGGATGCTCGGACCAGTACAGGGCGGCGAAGAGCTGCTCGCCCTCCTTCATGCGGTGACGGGCGGTCGCTCGCGAGCCTTCGAAGCCCAGGCGCAAATCGGTGCGCAGGCGCAGTTCGAGATCGGAGCCCTCCAAGCGGGCGACGCCTTCGTGGTAGCCGTTGTCGGTGTACTCCCAGCGCGGCCGGTCGCGGCCGTAGTTGAAGGCGGGCTCGCAATCGAGCACGAGCTCGACCTGCCCGTTGACGCAGCGCACCGTGCGCAGGAGCACGTGATCGGCGTCGTAGTCGGTGGGCGCGCGGCGGTGGGTATGAGAGCGCTCGTCCTCGTGGTGCCAGCGTCCGATGAGCAGGACGTCGCGCACGACGATCCACCCCGACCCCGTGCCCCAGCTCGTCTCGAGCACCATCGTGCCGGGCAGATAGCGCCGTGCCGCGGGCACATGGACGCCGGAGGGGCCGAGCCGGAAGTAGCCGGCGTCGCGGTCGAGGATGGCGCCGAACACGCTGGGGGAGTCGACGCGGGGCAGGCAGAGCCACTCGACGCTCCCGCTGGGGGCCACGAGCGCCACGGTCTCGCAGTCCGAGAGGAATCCGTAGTCGGCGATGGGCGGGAAGGGACTGCCGCCCAGCGGCACATCGGCGATCAGCTGTGCCGAGAGCGCCGGCGCCTGGGTCGGCGTCAGCGTTCGTGCCTCGCCGTTGCGGCCGTCCATTGCACCAGTATCTCCGTTTCCGCTTAGTGCTGCCATGGCTGAGTGCTCTCTTTCATCGGCGGCAAGCGTGACGGGCGCGATGTGCCGCGCGCGCTACAGCACGCCGGCGAGCACGAGCGCGCCGATGACCACGAGGACGGCCGCGGTACAGAGGTTGCCCCACCGGTCGAGCCACGGCGCTTGCAAGCGGTAGCCGCCCACGGTGGCAACGAGGGTCAGGGAGACCATCGTGACGACGGTCACGGCCGCGAACACGACGAGGGCGCCGACGGCGGTGAGGGCGCCGGCCGTCGTGGCGGCCAGGAACACCGGAAGGATGGTGAGATCGGGGGAGGCGGCGGCGCCGAAGGGAACGAGCACGGCGAGCGCCCTGGGCGGGGGGTGCTCGACGTGCGCGGGCTCGTGGTCGTGCTCGTGCCGGTGGCCGTGGGAGTGCGCGTGGGTGTGCGGGTGCGCGTGGGCGTGCCGGTGGCCTCGCCCGCTCACCTCGAGGGCCAGAAAGGCCGCCCCGGTGGCCAGCAGCAACC
Source organism: uncultured Solirubrobacterales bacterium (assembly GCA_963777185.1). Taxonomy (GTDB): domain Bacteria; phylum Actinomycetota; class Thermoleophilia; order Solirubrobacterales; family Solirubrobacteraceae; genus Palsa-465. The sequence continues at coordinate 349,124 of CAVZPU010000017.1, read as the reverse complement.
CCCCGACCACCGCGTCCTGCGCGTGCTCGATCGTGCTGCGGAACTGCAGCCCGATGACGACGAGGATCGCCCCGAGCACGATCGAGACGGCGACGTGCGCAGCCGCCGCCGCGGCGGACAATCGGGTCACCCGGCCGACCGGGTAGCGGCGGGTGCGGCCGAGCACCGCCAGCGGCACCCAATGGTCGGGCAGAACGGCGTGGCCGAAGCCGACGCCGGCGGCGGCAACGAGGACAGCGGCGGGGCTCATGGGCCGGTGTGTGTGTTCACATAGCGCACTGTTGGACCGCTTGGCGAACCGCAAGGAATTGTGCTGGCCAAATCGTCACAAATGTGTATCCTCACGAGCGTCGGAGGGAGAAGAGAGATGAAGACCAAGTCACCGAGCACGAAGCCGTTGCCTGAGGCACCCGTGCGCCGGACGCCTCGCGTGGCCGCGGTTCGCAGGATTACACCCGACCGGCCGCTGCGCGTCTGGTCGTTGCTGTTGCCGCCGAACCTCGACCGCAAGTAGCTCACCGCGCCGCGCGGCGCAGCGACAGGCCCAGAACGGCCACCACAGCCACCGGCGTCACCCACCACGCCGCGACGCCCACCGCGGCGACGAGCGCGGTAACCCCGAGCGCGATGACGACGCCGGCTGCGCTCAGCCAATCGTCGCCGACCACGAAGTCCCAGATCCCGGCGGCCACGCGTCGGAGCGCTCTCACGCCGGCTCCCCGACAACTCGGGTGTGGCGACATCGATCGCAGCCACGGCACCATGGCCAGCGCCATCAGCGCGACGCCGGGCACGAGGACGAGCAAGGCCGCGTCGCCGCCTGGCCAATGGGCACCCGCACCCTCCGCGCCCCAGAAGCTGCCAAACGCGGTCAGCATCACGCCCACCGCGAACTTCAAGACGTTCTCGGGCACGCGGGCCAGGGGCGCGCGGATGGCGACGCCGGTCAGGGTCACGAGGATGACCGCGAGGCCCGCCGCGGCGGCGGCCAAGCCGACGTGGTGCTGATTGGCGCCGAAGGTGAGCACGATGAAGGCCACCTCGAGCCCCTCGAGGAGGACCCCCTTGAAGGCCACCGTGAAGGCGTAGCCATCCCAGCCTGTCTCGCGCCGGCCGAGCGCGCGAGCGGCCGATACCTCCTGCGCGAAGGCCTGCGCCTCGTCGTGCAGGGCCTTGAGCCCGGCGGCGCGGAGGACGGCCTTGCGCAGCCACTGCAATCCGAACACGAGCAGCAGGCCGCCGATGACGAGGCGCAGTACGTTGAGCGGCAGGGAGGTGATGGCCGGCCCGAGGGCGGCCACGACTGCGCCAAGCGCGAGCACCGCGGCCCCGACGCCGGCGAGGGCCGAGGGCCAGCTCCGCGTCACTCCCACCGCCAGGACGATGGTCAGCGCCTCGACGGCCTCGACCGCGCAGGCCAGAAAGACGGAGAGAGCGAGGCCGAAATCCGCGCCGGACACGGCCCCTACGTTATCCGCAGAGGCCGCTGAGCGAACCGTGCGGCGGCGTGAGTCATCATGAACGCATGAGTTTCGCGGGACGCGGCTTCGGAGCCGCACATGGCGCTGCCCCGGGCAGCATGCGCGGCGTGCGCGGTGACCCGGGCAAAAAGCCGCCGCCGCTCATGGATCCGACCCGCGAGCGGGACAAGCGGCGCATCGTGCGCCTGTTCAGCCCCTACCGCGGACGCCTGCTCGCCGTGGTGGTGCTGATCATCGTCTCGGCCGGACTGAGCATGCTCAACCCCTTCCTCATCCGTGCCGTTCTGGATAAGGGCATCTTCCACCACGAACATACGCTGCTGACCGAACTCGTCCTGGGCATGATCGCCATCGCCGTGCTCTCGGCCGCGTTCAGCGTCTGGCAGACCTACCTCTCCAACGCGGTCGGCCAGCGGGTCATGCACGACCTCCGGGCCGCCGTCTACCGGCGCCTGCAGCGCATGTCACTGGCCTTCTTCACGCGCACGCGCACGGGGGAGGTCCAGTCGCGCATCGCCAATGACATCGGGGGCTTGGACAACGTCGTTACCACCACGGCCACGACGATCGCCCAGAACGTGACCACGGTCATCGGGGCGCTCGTGGCCATGTGCCTGCTCGACTGGCGCCTGGCGGCCATCTCGCTCGTGTTCGTGCCGCTGTTTGTGTGGCTGACCCGGCGCGTCGGCCAGCTCCGGCGCCGGATCACCTCCGAGCAGCAACGGCGGCTGGCCGACCTCTCGGCGCTGGTGGCCGAATCGCTGTCGGTGTCGGGGATCATGCTCGGCAAGACGATGGGCCGCGGCGGCGATCTCGCCGCCCGCTTCACGGGCGAGTCCGAGGACATCGCCGACCTCGAGATCCGCTCGCGCATGGCCGGCCGCTGGGTCATGTCCACGATCCAGATGACCTTCGCCATTCAGCCGGCCATCATCTACTGGCTCGCCGGTCAGAGCTTCGTCGGGCACTCGTTGTCCATCGGCACCGTGGTGGCCTTCACGACCTTGCAGACGCGGCTGCTGTTCCCAATCCAATCGCTGCTCAGCGTGGGCACCGACATGGAGGCGTCGCTGGCCCTCTTTGACCGCATCTTTGAGTACCTCGACCTCCCGATCGACATCGTCGAGGCCGAGCATCCCGTGGAACTGCGCAAGGACGAGCTGCTGGGGGAGGTGCGCTTCGAGGACCTGTGGTTCAGATATGGAGGCGACGGCGACGAGCCCTGGAATTTGTCGGGTATCGACCTCGTCGTCGCACCGGGCACCCGCACCGCCGTCGTGGGCGAGACCGGGGCCGGCAAAACCACCCTCGGCTACCTCGTCGCCCGGCTCTACGAGCCCCAGCGTGGCCGGGTGACGATCGACGGCGTCGACGTCCGCGACGCCTCCTTGGCCTCCCTGGCCGCCACCGTGGGAGTGGTGTCCCAGGAGACCTATCTGTTTCACGCCAGCGTGCGCGAGAACCTCCGCTTCGCCCGGCCCGAGGCCACCGACGCCGAGATCGAGGAGGCGGCGCGGACGGCGCGGATCCACGACCTCATCGCCTCCCTGCCCGATGGCTACGAGACCATGGTCGGCGAGCGCGGGTATCGGTTCTCCGGAGGCGAGAAGCAGCGCATGGCCATCGCCCGCACCGTGCTGCGCAACCCGCCCGTGCTCATCCTCGACGAGGCCACGAGCTCGCTGGACACGCAGACTGAGGCGGCGGTGCAGGCCGAGCTCGAGCGGCTGTCCGAGGGCCGCACGACGGTCACCATCGCCCACCGCCTTTCCACGGTCCGCGACGCCGACCAGATCGTCGTGCTCGACCACGGCCGGATCGTCGAGCGCGGCACCCACGAGGAGCTCCTCGAACGCGGCGGCGCCTACGCGGCGCTGGTCGCCCGTGACGTCAGCGAAGAGCCGGTCGGCTAAAACCGCCGTTCGCCTGGCTCGCGGCGCAGCGCCGGGCTTCTGCTCTATCGCCGGCGCCCGGGTCGCTTGGAGGTCCTGCTCGTGCATCCCGGGCGGCCCCGCCTGGTCCGGGCGCGAGTACGGGGCCTGGTCGGTGCCCAAGGGCGAGTATGCGCCCGACGAGGAGCCGCTCGCCGCCGCGCGTCGGGAGTTCGCCGAGGAGATCGGCCGCCCGGCCCCCGACGGCGACCCCATCGACCTTGGGGAGGTCCGCCAACGCTCGGGCAAGCGCGTGCGCGCCTGGGCGCTGCCCGGCGACCTCGACGTCTGCAGAGATCGCCAGCAACACGGTCCTCGTCCAGTGGCCGCCCCGTTCGGGTAAGCAGATCGAAGTGCCCGAAGTCGATCGCGCCGACTGGTTTGAGCTCGAGCCCGCCCGGGAGATGATCAACGTCGGCCAGGTACCCCTGCTCGACCGGCTTGAGCAGGCGCTCGAGGAGCGGGCCGAGTGAGCGACGGGGAGGCGATCAGCCCGACCGCGCACTACACGAGCTACGTGTGGTTTCGCAACGAGCTGTCTGATCCCGCCTTCTCCACCTGGCAGGGCCGCATCCTCTTCGAATCGCTGCAGCCCGCCAACCTGGCCAGCCGGATCCTCGGCGGCCCGACCCTGGAGAGCTATCTCCTGGCCCGCCACCGTGCCATCGACGCCCTTCTCGAGCGTGCCATCGAGCACGACGGCGTGACCCAGGTCGTCGAGGTCGCCGCCGGGCTCTCACCGCGCGGGTGGCGCTTCGCCCACCGCTACGGCGAGGCGCTCACCTACATCGAGGCCGACCTGCCGGACATGGCGCAGCGCAAGCGCGAGGCGCTCGAGTCGCTCGGCGCGCTGGGGGCGCACCACTACGTGGCCGAGGTCGACGCGCTGCGCGCCGACGGGGAGGGAAGCCTGGCCGAGCTGGCCCGCGGTCTTGACCACGACGGCGGCCTGGCCATCATCACCGAGGGGCTGTTGGGCTACCTGCCCTTTGACTCCGTGGCCGCGGTGTGGCGGCTCTTCGCCGGGGTCTTGAGCGACTTCGCCTCCGGGCGCTACATCTCCGATCTGCACCTCGGGTCGATGCAGACGCCCACGATTCGTGCCTTCCGGCTTGTGCTCTCGGCCTTCGTGCGCGGGCGCGTCTATCTGCACTTCGACGATGCCGCCGCGGCCGAGCGGGCGCTTCGGGAGGCCGGCTTTGCCCGCGCCCGTCCTGCGCCGGGCCAACGATGTTGTGGACGGTGGGGATGGGGGGAAGGATGCGGGGAACGTCTTGGCGCACATCGTCGAGGCCTTCCCACAGTGATCTCCGCCACCCTCTACAACGATCCCGCCTGCCCCTGGGCGTATTCAGCCAATCCCGCCCTGCGGGCGCTCGAATGGCGCTACGGCGACGCCCTCGACTGGCGCCTCGTGCTCATAGGCCTGACCGAGGACGCCGGCCAGTACGAGCAGCGTGGCTACACGCCGCTGCGCGGCGCGCTCGGGCAGCTGCGCTTTCGCCGCTTCGGCATGCCGTTTGCGCCCGCCCCCAAGGAGCGGGTCAGCGCCACCGCCCGGGCGTGCCGGGCCGTGGTGGCGGCCCGGCTGTCTGGAGCCGGGGACCGAGTGGGGCGTCTTCCGGGCCCTGCAGCTGGCCAACTTCACCACCTCTCTCATCCTCGACGACGACGAGCAGCTGCGGAGCGTCCTCGACGCCGCCGGGTTCGACGGCGGCCGAATCGTCGAGCACCTCGACGCCGACGAGGTCAGCGAGGCCTACGAATCCGATCGAGCCGCCGCCCGCGATGCCGCCGGCACCCCGGCCGAGCGCCAGGGCAAGACGGCCGCCACGGACGGACCGGTTCGCTTCACCGCGCCCTCGGTCGTGTTCGAGCGCGACGGGCGAGCACTCGTGGCCGGGGGGTTTCAGACCGTCGAGGCCTACGACGTGTGCGTGGTCAACCTCGATGCGGCCATTCCCCGTGAGCCCCCGCCGGCGACGCCGCAGCCGCTGCTCGAACGCTTTGCGCACGGGCTGACCACGCAGGAGGTCGCCACGCTCATGACGCACGGCAACGACGCCGCCGACCGCGAGGGCGCCGAGCGGGCCCTGATCGAGCTCGTGGCCTCAGGCCATGCCGTGCGCGAGTCCCTCGGCGACGACGCTCTCTGGAAGCCGGCGGGCTGAGCTCGCTCAGCACGGGCACTCGGCGATGGCCGCGTCAAGTCCGGGGGGCACCGGCTCCGCACCGGCGGCGGTGACCGGCTGACGCAGCCGCGCTGCCGCCAGCGCCGCGGCCAGCGCCGCGCACCCGGCGCCGACGAGGAAGGCGAGGCGGTAGCCGCCGTCGAGGGCGGCCAGGTGACCGTGGCCGGCCGCCACCAGCGCGCCCGTGCGCGAGGCCGCCAGGCTGGCCAGGACGGCCAGACCCAGGGCACCGCCCAGCATCAGCGAGGTGTTGACAATGCCCGAGGCGACGCCGGCGTCGCCCGGTGCAACCTCGCTCATGGCGGCCAGCAGGACCGGATTGAGGGCCATGCCGGCGCCCAGCCCGAGCAGGATCATGGCCGGCAGGACGTCGCTGACGAAGTGACCGCCGACCGGGGCCCGGGCCAGCAGCGCCAGGCCCACGGCGGCGATGCCCAGCCCCAGAGCGATCGGCCGGCGCAGGCCGAAGCGCAGAACGAGCTGGGCGGAGAGACCGAGGGAGAAGACGCCCATGATCAGGTTGGCGGGCAGGAAGGCCAGTCCCACGCGCAGCGGAGTGTCGCCGAGCACGAGCTGCAGGTAGAGCGCCGAGAGAAAGAACCAGGCGAACATGGCCGCCGCCCACAGCACGGCCACGACGTTGGCGGTGGCGAGATTGCGCCGCCTCAAGAGGGCGAGCGGCACGAGTGGCGCCGGCGCCCGCGTCTCGACGGCCACGAAGGCGGCGAGCAGCGCCGCCGCCGCGCCGAGCAGGGCGAGCGTCCGGGCCGAGAGCCATCCGCTCGCCTGACCGCCGACGATGCCGTAGACGGCCACCATGGTCGCGGCGGTGACCAGCAGCGCGCCGGCCACGTCCAGCCGGCCTTCCCGGCGGCGCGGCTCGCCGGCGGGCAGCACCCGGCGCGAGAGCAGGCACACGGCCACGCCCACGGGAACGTTGACGAGGAAGATCCAGCGCCAGTCGAGGAGCTCGGTGAGAACCCCGCCGAGAAGGACGCCTACGCTCCCGCCGGCGGCGGCGACGAACCCGAAGAAGCCCATGGCGCGGGCCCGCTCGGATTCCTCGACGAACAGAGTCATGATCAGCGAGAGCGAGACCGCGGACACGACGGCGCCTGCGAACCCCTGGACCGCGCGGGCGATGACGAGCGAGAGCTGCGTCGGGGCCAGGCCGCAGCTCAGGGAGGCGAGCGCGAAGAGACCGATTCCGGCTTCAAACAGGCGGCGTTGCCCGAGGAGATCGCCGAGCCGGCCGCCGAGCAGAAGAAAGCCGCCGAAGGTCAGCATGTAGGCGTTGACGACCCAGGCCAGGGAAGTGGCCGAGAAGTGCAGGCTGGCCTTGATCGAGGGCAGGGCGACGTTGACGATGGTGGTGTCGAGGACGATCATCAGCGTGCCCAGACACAGGACGATCAGCGCGGTAAAGCGGTTTGTGCTCATGGCTTGCTCCATGGTTGGTGTCCTGTAGACCACCGGGGTTGGAACGATTCATCGGTCGGCGATGAGTTCGCCGGCCGGCGCCGGTCCAAGAGGACGTGGCAGTCCCCAGGCGCGCCCTGACCCGGTTGACGATCCGCCCGCCGTTGCGCAGGACCGATCTGCCGGGCCTGCGCGCACGCGTCTGCCGCTTGCTGGCAGAAGAGGCTGCGGTTCTCGTGCTGTGTGACGTCAGCGAATGCCGGTCCGCCGATGCCGTGACCGTGGACGCACTCGCGCAGCTACAAGTTGCCGCGCGCCGTCACGGCAGCCAGATCCGCCTCGTCGGCGCCTCCGACGAGCTTCGCCGGCTCGTCCGGTTCATGGGGCTCGAGGACGTGTTCCCCGAGGCCTGAGGCTGCGGTGGGTCGCGAGCGGGCGCTTTAGGGGAGCCGGGGCGGGAGCCCGAAGAGCGGGAACAGCCGCTCGGTGCTCAAAAAGAAGGTGAGCTCGGCCACGCCGTTCTCGCGCACCTCGAGGACCTGCAGCGCCCAGGGGTCGTAGCCCTTACCCGACTCGCTCGGCTTGTACTGGCCGAAGGCCACGCTTCCGTTGGCCGCGGGGGCGCGCAGCACACGCGAGCCCTGGCAGCCGATGCCGGGTCCCCACCACCAGCGGAAGATGTCCTCCCGGCCCTCGAGCCACAGGTCGAAGGGCGGCATCGACTGGCGGGCGTCCTCGCAGATGAGCGTCGTCAGGGCGTCCATGTCGTAGGCCTCGAAGGCGCGCACGTAACGATCGAGGAGGTCGCGGTCGACCTCGCCGACGGCCAGCGTGGTCTCGAGCTGGCTGGCTCCGCTCCTGTCCAGCGTGGCTCGGGCCCGCTGCAGGGCGCTGTTGACCGAGGCGACGCTCATGTCGAGCAGCTCACCGACCTCCTTGGCCCGCCAGCGCAGGACCTCACAGAGGATGAGCACCGCCCGCTGGCGGGGGGAAGGTGCTGAAGCGCGGCCACGAAGGCGAGGCGGATGCTCTCCCGGGTCTGGGCGACGTCGGCCGGGTCGCCGTCCTCGGCGAGCATGGTGTCGGGCATGGGCTCGATCCAGGTCGTCTCCGGCAGCGTGTGCAGGTTCGTCGCCACGGGCTCGCCGGCCGGCCCCATATCCATCGGGCGCGCCCGGCGCGCGCGGCTGGCGAGCATGTCCATGCACACGTTGGTGGCAATGCGATAAAGCCAGGAGCGCGGCGCGGAGCGGCCCTCGAAGCGCTCGTAGGCCCGCCAGGCGCGCAGGAGGGTCTCCTGGACGGCGTCCTCGGCCTCGAAGGGCGAGGCGAGCATGCGATAGCAGTAACCGGTCAGCTCACGGCGGTGGCGCTCGAGGAGCTGATCGAGGTCGGCCGAGCTGATGCCGGCGGTGGTGGGCTCCATGATCGCCATCCTACGCGCTCCGTCCCGGCTCGAAGTTAAGAACCATCAGGCCGTCGCCCGCGTCTCCTATGACCCCGTCCACGGTGACCAATTCCGAGACGACCACTGTGCCCACGGCCCACCTCCTCGATCGAGTGCTGTGGCCATTAGGACTTCGAGCGGCCCGAAACTCATCGGCCGGTCTGTCAGGCCAGCACCCGGCCCAGCCAGCCCGCGGCCCGCTCGAGGTCCTCGGGGTCGATGAAGTGGGCGCCGCGGAACTCGCGATAGTCGACGGTCAGACCGGCGGCCTCGAGTTCGCCACGAGCCTCCCGCGCGAAGGCGACGCCGATCACCGGGTCAAGCGTCCCGTGGGTGATGAACACCCGCGTGGCCTCGCGCCCGGCCAGGGCCGCTTGCCATCCGGACACGGTGGGGATGAAGCCGGAGAAGGCCAGGATGCCGGCCACCGGGGGCCGCTCGCCATCCAAGGCCATCGTGTAGCTCATCACCGTGCCCATCGAGAAGCCGCCCAGCACCGTGCGCTCGGGCGTCGTGCCCGTGCGATCCCACAGCTCGTCGTGGAACGCAGCCAGAGCCGCGCGGGTGGCGGCGAAGGTGGCCGCGTCGGGATGTCCCACCTGGGGCACCCGGTACCAGTGAAAGCCTGGGGCGTCGGGCAGGCGCAGCGGGCCCCGCGGCGCGGCGACGTGAAGCCGGCGGTCGGGATCGAGGACGTCGGCCAGCGGCATGAGGTCCGCCTCGCTCGTGCCCCGGCCGTGGTGGAGCACGAGCAGGCCGTCCGGACGGCCGTCCGCCGGGCGCTCGGCGAAGGTGAGCGCCATCAGTCCAGGTAGTCGACCACGTCGCGGGCCGGGGCGCGCTCGGGTGCGTCCTTGTCCTGGCGCGGTCGCCCGAGATGGATGAGGGCCACGAACCGCTCGTCGTCCCCGATGCCGAGCGCTGCCCGACCCTCCTCGGTGCGCAAGACGCCGGGCGTGCGCCAGTAACCGGCGAGGCCACGGGCGTGCGCGGCGAGCAGGATGGCGTAGGTCGCGCACGCGGTGGCGCACAGATCCTCCTCGTCTTGAACGGGATCGGCCGAGCGCACCACCGTGGCGGCCACGAGCGTGGGAGCACGCTCGAGCTTGGGCGCCGACTCGGGCCCGGCCGCCTCCTTGAGGCGCTCGAGCGAGCCGGGCCCAAGGACGCGGAAGCGCCACGGGTTGGTGAGATTGTGGTTGGGGGCCCAGCGGGCGAGGTCGAGCAGCTCGTCGAGCTGCTCGCTCGGCACCGGCTCGGGATAGAAGGCCTTGATCGTCCGCCGCCCCCGGATGGCCTGCTCGACGTCCATGGCGGTTACGGTACCCGCCGTCAGCTGGGGTGCGGCCCCGCCCCCTACCGCGGCCCCGTCCCGTCCAGATACCAGTGCCGCGCCACCGAGGCCAACCAGTCACCCTCGGCGACCGGGGTGATCATGAACCGCGACACCGTCCGCTGCCCGCCGGCATGGTCGCTGTAGAGCAGCTCGACCGTCAATGGCTGGCGCTGGGCGATGGCCTCGGCCAGCTCGCCGTGGCGGGGATGCTCGGCGTCGCGGATCGCGCCCTGCCACAGGCCGACGTCGCCGCTGGGGACGTACAGGTCGCGGGTCAGGATCCGCAGCTCCTCCTCTGGAGCGGGGTCCTCGCCGGCCCCGATGCGCCCGGCCCGGGCGGTCCAGCCCCGCAGCACGGCGATGCCGTTACCCACGTTGCGCAGGCTCACGGCCAGGTAGACGGTGCCGTCGAGGTGCTCGGCGGCGGCCCGGCTGCCCGGGACGCGCACCCAGTGACCGTCGATGAAGCCGATCTTCTGCTCCGGATCGTCGAGCCGAGACTGCACGAGCACAGGCCGGCGCTGTTCCCGGAGCGCCTGCTCGGCCACGCGGGCCGAGCGGTTGGCTGAGCGCACCGAGGCGAAGGTCGCGAGCGCGAGCACCAGCGTGCCTGCGCCGGTGGCCAGCGAGGAGATGGTCGACCAATCGGCCACGGGCGCCGGCCCTCGAAACGCTCAGGTATTGCTTTCCGGCTGTGTCGGCACCGACCGATCCCGGAACCGGTCGATGATCGCCCGTACCGGGGCGACGAGGATGGCCAGCAGACCGAGCACGGGACCGACGATGGTGATGGCCCCGATGACGATCGCGCTGAGCACGCCGCAGACGAGGCCGAACGCGCCACTGATGACCCGGACCACGCTTTCGTGCAGCGCTCGCATGCCCGCATCCTACGCGCCCGGCCGGTACCGAACAGCCAAACTGTGTCGCTTGGCCGACGAGATCTCCGCCTTCGCGCCCGGCCGGGTCAACCTGATCGGCGAGCACACCGACTACAACCGCGGTCTGGCGCTGCCCTTCGCCATCCGCGAAGGGGTCACCGTCACCGCCCGGCCCGCCGGCGCGCCGCGCATCGAGGCCTCCGCGATCGACCTCGGCGAACACGATGCCTTCGCGCTCGACGCGCCCGAGCCCGCGGAGGGCTGGCGCGCCTTCGTGCGCGGCGCGGTGGGTGAGCTCGCGCGCGCCGGCATCGCCGCTGAGCGGCGCTCGGCTGGCCATCAGCGGCACCGTGCCCCGGGGCGCCGGCCTCTCCTCGTCGGCCGCGCTCGAGGTCGCGCTCACGCCTGGCGCTGTGCGCCGTGGCGGACGCCGAGCCGCCGCGAGCGCATCGAGCTGGCCCAGCTGTGCGCGCGCATCGAGAACGAGTGGGTGGGGGCCCAGACCGGCCTGCTCGATCAGCTCGCCTCGCTGTTCGGCGAGGAGCAGCGCGCGGTCCGCATCGACTTCGACACTCTCGACCGTCGAGTCCGTGGCCCTCGAGCTCGCGCGAGTCACACGCTCATCACCCTCGACTCCGGCGAGAGTCCACAGCCATGCCACCGGCGGCTATAACCAGCGCCGCGCGCGAGTGCGCCGAGGCCTGCCGGCGGCTCGGCCTCGCCTCGCCTGCGCGACGCCGACGCCGAGATGATCGCCGCGGCTCCCCGAGCCGCTTGACCGCCGCGTCCGCCACGTCCTCACCGAGAACGAGCGCGTGGAGCAGACGGTCGATGCGCTCGAGCGACGGCGACCTCGAGCCACCGTGGGCCGGCTGCTCGACGCCTCCCACGCCAGCCTGCGCGACGACTATGAGATCTCCACCGCCGGCCGTCGAGGCGGCCGTGGCGCGCTGCCAGGCGGCGGGCGCCCTCGGGGCCCGCATCATGGGCGGCGGCTTTGGCGGCAACGTGCTCGCCCTGCTGCCCCCCGGGGCCGACGCCCCCGACGGCGCGGTCGACCGTCAGTCCCGGCCCCGGCGCCTCGGTGCGCAGAGGACCGCAATGATCGAGCTCGGTCCCGACGGCCTCTCGCGCGCCCGCAGGTCCTCGCCGCGGTCCGCGGCCACGAGCCGGTGGCCTCGGCGAGGCCGCGCGCGCAGGCCATGCAGCGCAGCGCCGATGCGGTCGCGCGGCTGGCCGCCTCCGACGAGCCCGCCTACGGCATCTCGACCGGCTTTGGCTCGCTGGCCCTCGTGCGCATCCCCGCCGACGGCCGCGCTCGCCCTTCAGCAGGCGCTCCTGCGCTCCCATGCCGCCGGCATGGGCGCCGCCGATCGAGCCCGAGGTGGTCCGCGCGACGATGCTCCTGCGCGCCCGCTCGCTGGCCATGGGCTTCAGCGGGGCGCGGCCGGTGCTCGCCGAGCGGATCCTCGATCTGCTCAACGCCGGCCTCACGCCGGTCGTGCCCGAGCACGGCTCGCTCGGGGCCAGCGGCGATCTGGCGCCGCTGGCCCACTGCGCGCTCCCGCTCATCGGCGAGGGCGAGCTCCAGACGGCTCGCGGCGAGCGCCTCGCCGGCGGCGCAGGCCCTCGCCGACGCCGGCCTCGAGCCGGTCGTGCTCGAGCGCCAAGGAGGGCCTGGCCCTCATCAACGGCACCGACGGGATGCTCGGGATGCTTGTGCTGGCCATCGACGACCTCGAGCGGCTGCTGCGCACGGCCGAGCTCGCCGCCGCCATGTCGGTCGAGGCGCTGCTCGGCACCGACCGGGCCTTCGCCGCCGACCTGCTCGCCCTGCGCCCGCAGCCCGGCCAGGCCGCCAGCGCGCGAGAACATGCACCGTCTGCTGGCCGGCTCGGCGATCGTGGCCAGCCACCGGGAGGGCGATCCGCGGGTCCAGGACGCCTACTCGCTGCGCTGCGCGCCGCAGGTCACCGGCGCCGCCCGCGACACCCTCGCCCACGCCACCGCGGTGGCCGAGGCCGAGCTGCGCTCGGCTATCGACAACCCGATGGTGCTCCCCGACGGCCGCGTCGAGTCGTGCGGCAACTTCCATGGCGCCCCGCTCGGCTTCGCCTGCGACTTCCTGGCCATCGCCGCCGCCGAGATCGGGGCCATCGCCGAGCGGCGCACCGACCGGCTGCTCGACGCCACCCGCTCCCACGGGCCTGCCGCCCTTCCTGGCTCCCGAGCCCGGGGTCAACTCCGGGCATGATGATCGCCCACTACGCCCAGGCGGCCATGGTGGCCGAGAACCGCCGCCTCGCCGCGCCGGCCAGCGTCGACTCGCTGCCCACGAGCGCCATGCAGGAGGACCACGTCTCGATGGGGTGGGGGGCGGCCCGCAAGCTGCGCCGCGCCGTGGCCAACCTGACGCGCATCGTCGCCGTCGAGCTCGTCTGCGCCGCCCGGGGTCTCGACCTGCGCGGCGCCGCTGCAGCCCGCCCCGGCCACCGCCGCCGTCCTCGACGCCCTGCGCGCAGCCGTTCCCGGTCCCGGCCCCGACCGCTACCTCGCTCCCGAGCTGGCCGCCGCCGAGGCGCTCGTGGCTCCGGGGCGCGCTGCTCGCCGCCGCCGAGGCGCACGCCGGCAGCTTGGCTGCTGAGCCCGAGCGGGCACAATGGGGCGCGATGAGCGATGACAGGACTCCAGGCCGCCGAGGCCAAGATGCGCGAGGCGGGTCAGTCCGAGGAGGCCGTCCGGGCCTTTGAGAACGCCTTCGAGCGCCTGCTGGCCGGTGAGTCGGCCCTGCTGCCGAGCGACGAGCTCGAGCCGGCGGAGGACGTGCCCGCGCTCGACGACCTCGAGGCGACCGACAGGGCGAGCGGCGCTCGAGCAGCTCGTGGTCATCAAGCTCAACGGCGGGCTGGCCACGACGATGGGCCTGCGCCGCCCGAAATCGCTCGTCGAGGCCCGCGACGGCCACTCCTTTCTCGACATCATCATCGGCCAGACCGTGGCCCTGCGCGAGCGCCACGGCATCGAGCTGCCGCTGATCCTCATGGACAGCGAGGCCACCCAGAAAGAGACGCTCGAGACGCTGCAGCGGACACCCCGAGCTCGACGGCGACCTCCCACCCGACTTTCTTCAGAGCATGGTGCCCAAGCTCGACGCCGAGCGTCTGGAGCCGGTGAGCTGGCCCGACAATCCGCGCTCTGGAGTGGAACCCTCCCGGCCACGGTGACGTCTACGCGGCCCTGCGCGGCTCGGGCCTGCTCGCCGAGCTGCTCGAGCGGGGCTTTCGCTACGCGATGATCTCCAACTCCGACAACCTCGGCGCGACCGTCGACCCCCGGATCCCGGCCCACATGGCCCAGGCGGAGATCCCGTTTCTGATGGAGGTCGTCCAGGGCACCGAAGCCGACCGCAAGGGCGGGCACATCGCCCGGCGCAAGGCGGACGGCCAGCTCGTGCTGCGCGAGGTCGCCCAGACTCCGGAGGAGGACGAGGAGTCCTTCCGCGACTTCCGGCGCTGGCGCTACTACAACACGAACAACCTGTGGGTCGACCTGCGCGCGCTCGCCGATCTGCTCGACGAGCCAACGACGGCTTTCTCGAGCTTCCGCTGATCGTCAACCACAAGACGGTCGATCCCCGCGACGGCGACTCTCCGCCGGTGATCCAGCTCGAGTCAGCCGATGGGCGCGGCCATTGCCAGCTTCCCCGGCGCCCAGCTGCTGCTCGTGCCCCGCACGCGCTTCGTCCCGGTCAAGACCACCAACGACCTGCTCGTGCTGCGCTCCGACGTGTACACGGTCGCCGAGGACATGCTCGTCGAGCCGGTGCCCGAACGCGCCGAGGACCTCCCCTTCGTCGATCTCGACTCCCGCTACTACAAGCTCATCGACCGCTTCGAGCAGCGCTTCCCGCACGGAGCCCCGTCCCTGCGCGAAGCCCGGCGGCTCATCGTGGAAGGGCGATGTCACCTTCGGGGAGGGCGTGGTGGTCAAGGGCGACGCCGAGCTACACGTCGAGGAGCCGCTGCGAGCTCGACGCCGGGCGCCACGATTGGCCAGTGACCGTGCGCGGCCATGCCAGCCCTTGGGTGAACGCCCGCTCCTGCCGATACACCGGCAGAGGGACGATGAAGTCGCGGATCGACCAGAAACGCCTGCGTAGGTGCCTCGTGGCAGCGCGCGAGCAGGAACGCGGGCGCTGGGCGCGCGAGCTGCACGATGACACCCTGCAGTCCCTCGGGGCACTGCGGCTGCAGCTGTCCTCGGCCCGGCGCAGCGCCGACGCCGCCGCGCTGCGCTCCGCTCTCGACGTCGCCGTCGACGAGCTCGAGCACGAGATCGCCAACCTGCGCTCGCTGATCGCCGAACTGCGGCCGGCCTCGCTCGACGAGCTCGGACTCGAGCCGGCGCTCGGGGGATTGCTCGAGCGCTGCGCCAAGCTGCACGGGCTCACGCTGCATGCTGTCGTGCAGCTCGACGGCCGCTTCGATCCCGAGATCGAGGTCACCGTCTACCGCGTCGTGCAGGAGGCGCTGACCAACGCCGCCCGTCACGCGCACGCCGGCACGATCGAGGTCGAGGTCGTCGAGCAGGAGGGCGAGATCGCCGTCACCGTGGCCGACGACGGCAGCGGTTTTGACCCGCGGGCCGGCCGGGCCGGGTTTGGCCTGGCCGGGATGCACGAGCGTGTGACTCTGGCCGGTGGCCGACTGGCCATCCGCAGCGGCGCGCAGGGCACGGTGATCGCCGCCACGCTGCCTGCGCACCACTACCAGCCCCGAGTACCGGATCTGATCCCGGCTCTCGCCGGCATGGCCAGCTGACGGGCGCCACGGTGACGGTGGAGGTGGAGCGCAACGCAACTGTGCCCGGGTCTGCGCCGGGGAGTGAGCCGATCACCATCGTCCTAGCTGATGACCATCAGGTCGTGCGCGCCGGTCTGCGCCTGCTGCTCGAGGCCGAGGAGAGCTTCTCCGTGGTGGCCGAGGCCGGCGACGTGTCCACCGCCGAGCGGCGGCTGGGCGCCTACCGTCCGCGCGTGCTCCTCCTCGATCTCAACATGCCCGGGGAGTCGAGCCTCGCGGCCATCCCGCGCCTGCGCGGCAGCGCGCCGGAGACGCAGATCGTCGTGCTGACCATGCAGAGCGACCCCGCCTTCGCCCGCGAGGCCCTGCGGGCCGGGGCCATCGGCTACGTGCTCAAGGAGGCGGCCGACGCCGAGCTCGTCCAGGCCGTGCGCATGGCCGCGGAGGGCCGGACCTACCTGCACCCCGAGCTCGGCGCCCGACTGGCGGCCGCCCCACCGGCCCCCGACGGACCACCCGATGACCTTTCCGGTCGTGAGCTCGAGGTGTTGCGGCTGATCGCCGCCGGACACACCAACGGCGAGATCGCCGCCCGGCTCTATCTCAGCGTCCGCACGGTGGAATCCCACCGCGCGCACATTCAGCAAAAGACGCGGCGGACCTCCCGGGCCGACCTCGTCGCCTACGCGCGCGAACACAACCTGTTCTGAGACGGGGCGGGGCCCCGCGCCCCGGGCCCTACCTCGCGCTGGGCGCCCGCGCGAGCCCGCGAGCCCCGGGCGAGCCCGCGCCCCTATCCGGCGCCCAGCCGCCCCGGAATCTCGTTGCGCCGGGCGGGCAGCCGGGCCGATGTCGGCACGGGCGCGACGAGCGTGCGGCCGGCGCGGGCGGCGTGGACCTCGGCGCCGCGTGCCGTGCGCGCCCCGCCGGCCGCCCACACGACGCGGGCCGGCGCGTAGTGCAAAAGGGCCTGCCACGTCTGCGGGCCGATCTTGCCGTCGACGGTCAGTCCCTTGGCCTGCTGAAAGCTCTTCACGGCCGCGGTGACCTGGGCGCCGTCGGCGCCGTCCACACCGACGGCATAGCCGGCGCTGACCAGATGCTCCTGCGCCCAGACCACGAGGTCGCCTTTCATGCCCCGCGCGAGCGTGGGTGGCGTCCACGCGGTGTTGTAGCCCGTCAGCCACCGGGTGGGCTGGGCCAGCGCCCGCCATTGGGACCCGCCGGCCTCCTGCCAGTCCCACCAGCTCACCCCCGGCGTCCCGTAGGCCTTGGAGAGCTGGCGGAACCGGATGACATCGCTCGTGGACGGGCTGTTGTAGACCTGACCCAGGGGGATGACCGAGCGGCCGTAGAGGCGGTTGTAGGCGAAGGTGTGGGCGTACACGCTGTCGACGCTGACGCCGATGTCGACCCAGTACATCTGTGGGACGTTGTACTGCGCTCCGCCCGGCCCGAGGAACACCGAGTACGGGAACGACGGGTGGTAGTCGACGTAGGGAAAGCCGGCCAGAGCCACGGGAAAGCCTGAGCCGATCTGAGCCCGCAGACGGGCGATGTAGGTCTGGGCGGAGATGTACTTGCCCTCGTACTCGGACTCGGCGTCGATGAGCAGGCAGTCGGCGCCGTCATGAACGGCGGCCGCCCCGACGCTCGCCTCGCTGGCCGGATAGGTGCCATACACGTACTGCCACGCGCACACGCGCAACCCGTGGGCGTGCAGCGTGGAGACGAGGGTCGAGTTGAACTGCGACCAGGGCGTCGAGCCGTCCCCGGCCTTGATCATCACCGTGTTGAGGTGGTAGGCCTTGGCGGTGGCGATGAGCGCGGAGAGGTTGCCGCCATCGGACGCCGAGACGTACCAGATCCACATGCCCCGCCCGGCGAAGGGATTGCTGCCCGAGGCGCGGGCGACGCGGTGGCGCGGCGCCGCGACGTGGCGGGCCGGCGCCTTGCGGTGCGGGGTGGCCCCCACGCCGGCGCCACCGGAGGCGGCCAGCGCCGCGGCGCTTGGCAAGAGCAGGAGTGCAGCCAGCACGAGCGCCGCCAGGGCGCCCACCCGCCGTCGCCGGAGCGCGCCCGCGGACGGACGGGCCCGGACCGGTGCCTGCTGGCCGTCAAACACCGAGACATCTCAACCCCCGAGCAGGGCAAAAGTTGCGCGCGCGGCCGGTCACGACGGCCGGGTCGCGCCGCGCAGCGCCGGATACAGCGCGGCGTACCGGGGATGCAGCTCGCGGTAGCGCTCCACCCAGGCGGGCACCGGCTCGATCGGCTCGCGTGTGCGCACGGCCGCGCTCACCGCCTCCGCGGCGTTCGCATACACCCCCGCCGCGATGCCCCCCAAGAGCGCGGCTCCGAAGGCCGCTCCGGCATCGACGGCCACGGGGGCGAGCTCGAGCTCGAGCACCGAGGCGAGGATCGAGAGCCACAGCCGCCCCCGCGCTCCTCCGCCTGAGACCCGGGCGCAGCTCGCCGGCACGTCGAGGCAGCGCAGCAGATCCAGGCAGTCGCGCAGCCCGAAGGCCACGCCCTCGAGCACCGCCCGGACGAGGGCTCCGCGGTCGTGGCGCAGGGCCAGGCCCGCGAAGGCGCCGCGGGCGTCGGGATCGGCGTGGGGAGTGCGCTCACCGGCCAGGTAGGGGAGAAACAAAAGCCCCTCCGCGCCCGGCTCCCAGTGCGCGGCCGCCGCCAGCAGCTCGGTGTAGCCGACGCCGGGCGCCACCACGTCGCGTAGCCAGCGCAGCGAGCCGGCCGCCGAGAGCATCACGCCCATGGCATGCCAGGTGTCGGGAACGGCGTGGCAGAAGGCGTGCAGGCGCCCCTCGGGCTCGGAGCGAAAGGCCGACAGCGCGGCGAAGACGACGCCCGAGGTGCCGAGAACGACGGAGAGCGGCCCAGGGCCGACCACCCCGCAGCCGAGCGCTCCGGCCGCCTGATCGCCGGCGCCGGCGGCCACCGGCACGCCCTCCGCAGTGGTGCCGCTCACCGCCGGGCTCTCGAGCACGCGCGGCAGGATGCCGGCATCGATCTCGAGGCTCGCGAGCAGCCGCTCGCTCCAGCGGCGGCCTGCCACGTCGAGCAGCAGCGTCCCCGACGCGTCGGCGACATCGGTCGCGTGCTCGCCGCAGAGCGCCAAGCGCACGTAATCCTTGGGAAGCGCGATCCGGGCGATGCGCTCGTAGACCTCGGGCTCGTGGCGGCGCAGCCAGAGCAGCTTGGGCGCCGTGAACCCGGTCAAGGCCCGATTCCCGGTCAGGCGCACGAGCTCCTCGGCTCCCACCGCGGCCTCGATCTCCTCGCACTCGGCGCCGGTGCGCTGGTCGTTCCACAGGATCGCCGGCCGCAGCACCCGGTCGGCGGCGTCGAGTGCGACGAGCCCGTGCATCTGGCCGCTCAGCCCGATGGCCGCGGGCGCCCCGGCCCGATCACGCAGGGCGCCCAGCACCTGCTCGGCGGCCTGCCACCAGCACGCCGGGTCCTGCTCGGCCCAGCCGGGATGCGGGGTCGATAGCGGGTAGGAGGCCTGCGCTTCGGCGAGCACGCGCCCATCGGGGTCGATGGCCAGCCCCTTGGCGGCCGTGGTGCCGACATCGAGCCCGACGAGGGCGCCGCTCATCGGGCCGGCCGTCAAGCTCCGAGGGCCGCGTACACCAGCTCGTAAGCCCGGACGGCGTCCTTGTGGCGCTGGGCCTCACGCAGGGCCGCATCGTCGATGCGCGCGGCCACCTCATCGATGAAGCGCCATTGCAGGACCGAGCGCCGCACGGCGCCGATCTGATCCTCGGTGTAGGGATAGAGGTCGAAGCCGAGCCGGCCCGCGTAGCGGCAGCGGCGCAGCTCGAGGGCGAGCTCGACCGTCTCCAGAAACGCGCTGGCCCCGACCATGTTGTCGTCGTCGAAGGTGCCCCAGCCCGAGTTGGCGTGCAGGTGGCCGAGCAGCCCCTCGGCGGCGAGCAGGGCGGCGTACTCGGGCAGATGCTCGCCGTTCATGATCAGGTGCTGCCAGTCCATGTTGACCTGGACGTTGTCGATGCCCAGGGCCCGGAGCTTGTGGATGACGTGCAGGCACATGCCGATGTTGCGCATGAGGATCTTCATGGCCGGCTCGGAGTTCTTGTGCTCGAGTAGGAGCTGGACCCCGTGCCGGGCGCAGACCTCGGCCGCTTCCCCCATGGCCTCGATGAGCCAGGCCCACGAGTCGGCGTAGGGGGCCTGGAAGGGGTAGTTGTAGCCCTCGCCGCCCGGCCAGATGATCAGGTTGACGCCGAGGCCGCCGGCGAACTCGGCGGCGTCGCGCACGACCGCCCGCGCCGCGGCCCGGATCGAGGGCTCGGGATGCACGAGGCCGCCGCGTCCGAAGCGGGGGTCGAGATGGAGGCCCGTGGCCAGGCAGGCGATGTCGTGGCCGTCCAGCGCCGCGCGCACCTCATCGAGGTTGTCGGGCGAGAGCTCCTGGGGATAGTGGAACTCATAGCCGTCCATGAGCTCGCCCAGACCCGTGACCGCGCGGTGGACCTTGGCGGCCACGGGCTCGGTGTCGTAGCCGTGCTCGGGCTGGTAGCCGGCCGGCACGAAGCGGGTGACCATCGGCCCCAGCGCCCAGATGCCGAGGCTCGTCTTCATCGCCGGCCGGGGCTCAGCGGGTGCCGGCGGCGGCGCGGCGCCGCACCAGCGAGTCGAGCGTGACGGCGGCGATGAGCACGATCGCGGTGGCGATGTCCTGGCCGGCGGCGCTGATGCCCATCAGCCCGAGGCCGTTGAACACGGCGGCGATGACGATGCCGCCGAGCAGGGCGTGCAGCGGCTTGCCGCGACCACCGAACAGGCTCGTGCCGCCGATGACCGCGGCGGCGACGGCGTAGAGGACGAGCGTGCCCCCGTCGATGTCGACCGACATCGAGCCCAGGCGCGACTCGTAGATGAGCCCGGCGATGCCGGCGGTCAGGCTACAGAGCATGAAGCCGATGGTGCGGATCCGCGCCACGTTGATGCCGGCCCGGCGCGCCGCCTCGGGGTTGGCGCCGATGGCGTAGATGTAGCGGCCGAGCCGGGTGCGGGCCAGCAGCCAGGACCAGAGCATGAGCACGACGATGACGAAGGGGACGACCCAGGGCACGCCGCGCAGCGGGACGAGCAGGCCGCGGTTGGCGTTGCAGATCAGCACGAGGACGATGCCGCCGATGGCCGTCACGGCGATGGTCAGCAGGGTGATGCCGAGCGGCGGGGCGCTCAGCCCCTGCGATCGTCGGCGGGCGGCGCGCGTCAGGGTCAGGGCGGCAAAGGCGGCCAGCGCCACCACGAGCACGATCCAGGACAAGCTGACGCTCATGTTCGAGGTCACGAGCTTGTAGATCGGGCTCGTCGAGGACGATCGAGATCACGCCGCCGACCGCGGTCTTGTCGACGTTGGCCAGCTCGAGCATGACCCCCTCCATGCCGAGGAAGCCCGCCAGGGTGACGACGAAGGAGGGCAGGCTCGAGCCGGGTGATCAGCGTTCCCTGGATGAAGCCGACGAAGGAGGTGGCGACAAGGCCGCCGATGATGGCCAGCCACCACGGAAGGCTGACCGGCGGGGCGATCAGCTCGGCGATCACGAAGGCGCCGACGCCGGCCGTGTAGCCGACCGAGAGGTCGATCTCCGACAGCATCAGGGCGAACATCTCCGCGGCGCCGAACATGATGAACACCGCCGCCTGCACGAGCAGGTTGACGAGGTTGCCGGCGGTGAGGAACGACGACTGCTCGAGCTGGAAGAAGATGACGATGATGACCAGGCCGACGATGATCGGCAGCGCGCCGCTCTCGCCGTCTGCGGATCCGCCGGCCCCAGGCCTCGAAGTACTCGCGCAGCGAGCCCGCGAGGACCTCCGGCGCGACGTGACGTCGGCGGCCGGCGCATCGGCATCGGCCGGTTCCGCCGTGGCCAGTCCGCCCGCCGGCTTCCCCGCGGCCGCTCGGCCTGCTGTGCTTTCAGACTCGGCCAAGGCTCTCTCCTCCTCCGTAGGCGCAGTCTATGCCGCGCGCCCCGCGGCGCCAGTGGTCATGTATTCGACGGCGCTCTGGCGGTCGAAGTCCGAGGCCGGCCCGCTCGAGACCAGGCGGCCGAGGTACAGGACGGCGATCCGGTCGGCCACCTCGAAGACGTCGATGAGGTTGTGCGAGATGACCAGCACCGCGACGCCCCGGCTCGACAAGCGTCTTGATCAGGTCGAGGACCATCCTCGTCTGGGCGACGCCGAGGGCGGCCGTCGGCTCGTCCATGATCACGAGCTTGGCCTGGGACATGACCGCCTTGGCCACCGCCACCGACTGGCGCTGACCGCCGGACAGCGAGGCCACGGGCTGGCGGATCGAGCGCACCGTGGTCACCGAGAGGTCCTTGAGCGTCTGGCGGGCGGCCAGCTCCATCGTGGCCTCGTCGAGCACGAAATGGCGGACGGGCTCGTGGCCGAGGAACATGTTCTGGACGATGTCCAGGTTGTCGCACAGCGCGAGATCCTGGTAGATCGTGGTGATCCCGAGCGCCTCGGCATCCCGGGGGCCGTGGAGGTGGACGGGCCGCCCCTCCCAGAGGATCTGGCCGCCGTCGGGCGCCCACAGGCCCGAGATCGTCTTGATCAGCGACGACTTGCCGGCGCCGTTGTCGCCGACCAGCGCGGTGACCTGACCGGCGGTGATCTCGAGGTCGACGCCGGTCAGGGCCCGGACCGGGCCGAAGGTCTTGGTGATCCCTCGCAGCGCCAGCAGCGGGCCGCGAACCGCTCTGGGCGTCGAGGGGGCGCTCTGAAGTGCTCATATCTGGCCGTCCTGGGCGCGTGCCCGCCCGCCGGAC
This sequence comes from uncultured Solirubrobacterales bacterium, assembly GCA_963777185.1. Classification (GTDB taxonomy): domain Bacteria; phylum Actinomycetota; class Thermoleophilia; order Solirubrobacterales; family Solirubrobacteraceae; genus Palsa-465. The sequence continues at coordinate 326,799 of CAVZPU010000017.1, read as the reverse complement.
GGGCGGGCACAAGCGGCATCGTCGTTAGTCGAGGGTCAGGGTCAACTCAGTCCCGACTTGCTGCAGGCCGAGCGTAGGCGCCGGCGCACAGCTGGGCGGTGGGCACGAAGTTGTCCTTGATGATCGTGGCCTTCATGTTGGACGGGGTCACCCACTCCGGGGTCAGCAGGACCGACGGAACCGACTTGCGCGAGGTCGTGTCCTGAGCGCTGGCCGTTGACCAGGCCGGCCGGCGGGGTCTTGCCCGCCCGCAGGTAGAGGGCGAGCGCGACGGCGGCCTGCGCCTCCTTGTAGATCGGCTTGTAGACGGTGCCGCACTGGTAGCCCGAGAGGATGTTCTGCAGGCCGGTCAGCGTCGCGTCCTGACCGGTGGTCGGGAAGGTGTTCGGCTTGACGCCGTGGCCCTTCAGGTAGGTGATGATCGGCGCGCCGTTCTCGTCGTTGGGGATCAGGGCCGAGTTGATGTTCTGTGGGCCGTGTAGGCCTGCTCGAACTCGGTCAGCGCGGTGGGCGGATCCCAGGTGCCGGCCGTGTTGACGCACGTCGGTCCACTTGCCCGAGCTGAACAGCGGCTTGAGGACGTCCGTTGTAGTAGCCCTGGTAGAACAGCGTCGCGTTGTTGTCGGTCGGATCGCCGTGCATGACGACGACGTTGGGCTTGGCCACGTTCCAGGCCGCGACGCAGCTGACGAGGCCCTGGCCCATCAGCTTGCCGACCTGCACGTTGTTGAAGCTGACGTAGTAGCCGCGGCTGCCGCCGAGGGTCAGGCGGTCGTAGTCGATGACGTTCGCGCCGTGGGACTTGGCGTAGTTCTCGACCTGCTTGCCGACGCCCGAGTCGCTCGGGGTCGATCAGCAGGACCGTGGCGCCGTTGGTGATGTCGCTCTGGGCGTCGGTCAGGAACGTCGAGTCGCTCCCGAGCGCGTTCTGGACGATGATGTCCGAGCCGGCAGGCCGGCGGCCAGCGCCGCCTTCTTGATGTCCGGCTGGTCGAACTCGACGTAGCGCGTCGAGCTCGTGGTGTCCGGCAGGATCGCCGCGACCTTGCCCTTGCCCTCGGCGGCCAGCGACTTCAGCGCCGCCATGGCGGAGAAGTCGTTGGTGAACGACGTGGCCGAGATGCTCGGGCGCCGACTGAGGCGCTGATGCGCGCTCGAGCTGGCGCCCGAGCTCGAGCTCGAGCTCGATGACGAACTGCCGCAGGCAGCGACGCCGACGCTGGCGGTGAGCGCGAGCGCAGCGAAGACGGCCTTGCTTCTCAGCAAGTGCACAATGTACCTCCTCCTCGACTGCCGGCACCCGCGGCCCTGGGCCGCGCGCCGCAGCACGTGCCACAGTGGTGCGATCTCCGCCTGCACACAGTAATTTCCGGAGCGTGTGAACGAGGCGTTAACATCGCGCTGGCGTGCCGTTAAACAAGGGATGAACGAACGCAGTTGTCAACGATCGCGGTCAGTCTCGGCGACGAAGCGGTAGCCGGCGCGCGGCGCGGTGAGGATCAGCGGCGGGCCCTCCTCGGCCTCGAGCTTGGCCCGCAGGCGGCGGACGTAGACGCGCACGTACTCGGTCTCGGTCTGGTAGCCGTGGCCCCACACCCGGCGCAGCAGGTGGGCGTGGCTGAGCAGCTTGCCGCGGTTGATCACGAGCTCGCGCAGCAGGGCGAACTCGGTCGGGCGTGAGGTGGACGGGTCGGCCCGCCCGGGTCACCTGCTGGCGGGCCAGGTCGATCACCACGTCGCCGGCGGTGATCGATCGGCGGCCCGGGCTCCGGCGCGCCCGCCGGCGCGGGTGCGCCGCAGCGTGGCCGTGATCCGCGCCAGCAGCTCCTCGACGCTGAACGGCTTGGTCATGTAGTCGTCGGCGCCCATGTTCAGCGCGGTCACCTTGTCGCGCTCGCCGCCGCGGGCCGAGACGACGATCACCGCCACCGAGGAGCGCTCGCGGATCTGGCGGCACAGCTCGAAGCCGTCGGCCTCGGGCAGCATCAGGTCGAGCAGGACGATGTCCGGCTCCTCGGTCTCCAGCAGCTGCAGCGCCCGCGGCCGTCGGTGGAGACGACGGTGTCGAAGCCGCGCACGGCGAGGTTCGAGCGGATCAGGTCGACGATGTTCGGGTCGTCCTCGACCAGCAGCGCCCGGGTGCTGGCGCTCGCGTTCATGCGGCGCCCGAGCGCCGGCGGCACGGCGCGTCGCCGGCCTCGCCGAGCAGCGCGGCGAGCTCGTCGGCAGTCGCCGCTCCGGCGCGCGGCGCGCCGGCGCGCCTCCACGGGCAGGCGGATCCGGAACGCGGTGCCCGGGCGCGCCGGGCGTCAGCTCGATCTGCCCGCCGTGGGCGTCGACGATGCCGCGGGCGATCGACAGGCCGAGGCCGGCGCCGGCGGTGCGCGAGCGGTGGCGCCGGGTCGGATCGAACGGCGCAGCGCGCGAGCTCGGGGGAAAGCCGGCGCCCGTCGTCGCTGACGCTGATCTCCACCTGGCCGCGGTGCCCTGACGCCGCAGCTGCGCCTGACGCGTCACCCTCGTCCCGGGCGGGTTGTGGCGAAACGCGTTGGTGAGCAGGTTGACGAACACCTGCTCGAGCCGGTCGTGGTCGGCCCAGACCGGCGGCAGGGTCGGGCTCGCACGCGCACCGAGCACCGGCTGCGACCACGTCGTCGGGCAGGCAGGAGACGGCCGCCTCGACGACGAGGCGGATGTCGCACCAGTCGCGGCTGCAGGCGCATCACGCCCGGACTCGATCGCCGAGAAGTCGAGCAGGTCGTCGACCAGGCGCCCGAGCCGCGCCGACTCGGCGGCGATCCGGTCGAGGAAGCGCTGCTGCGGAGTCGCCGTCCCAGGTGACGTCGGGCGCGCAGCAGGCTCGAGGCATAGCCGCGGATCGCCGTCAGCGGCGTGCGCAGCTCGTGGCTGAGCCGCGACAGGAAGCCGCGCTGGAGCTCGCGCGAGCGGCGCAGCGCCGCGGCCTCCTGGTGGGCCGCGGCCGGCCTCCTCGCGCTCGAGGGCGAGGCGCAGGGAGTGGGCGGCGTCCTCGATCAGGCCATCTCGGCGTCGGTGACCGTGCAGCTCGCTCCAGGCTGGCCACCAGCGCGGCCGGGCCGCGCCGGCGCCGATGAACGGCACGGCGAGCGCCCGCTGCGCTGGCCTCGCCGGCCAGCTCGCGGGCCGACGCCGTCGCGGCGGTGGTCGGCTCGAGCGCCTCGTAGGCCGCCGCGGCGCACGGCTGCGGACATCGTCGCCGGATCGGCTCGCCATGCGGCCCGGCGTAAGCCGCGCCAGCTCGGGTCGCCATTGGGCCGCGCGGGTCAGCAGCCCCACCTCGTCGGCCTGAAGGCCCCGGCGCAGCGACTGCAGCGCGAGCGCCAGCCCCTCGCCGACGGTGACCGGCCCGGCCAGCGTCTCGAGCATCTCGCGGATCGTCTCCAGCACGCGGTTGCGGGCCGTGACCTGGTCGAGCAGCCGGTCGCGCTCGACGGCGCTGGCCGCCTAGCCGGCGTACAGGGTGAGCAGGTCGAGCTCGTCGCGCTCGGGCGAGCCGGGGTCGGCGCGGAACACGGTGATGACCGCGCTGACGCCGGCCGGTCCCATCACGGGCACCGACCATGAGCTGGCCGTGCCGGCAGGCTCCCCCGTCGGCGCCCAGGCCCGGCTGATCCGCAGGTCGGGCTCGACGACCCGCTCGCCCTGCGCCGCCGCCTGCCCGGCCGGCCCGCCGCCGGCCCGAACGGGAGCCGCGACCAGGCGGCGATCTGCTCGGGCGCGAAGCCGAGCGAGGCCGCGCAGTGCAGCGGCGTCCCGCTCACCACGTGGATGCACACCTTCTCGGTGCCGAGCGCGGCGCCGAGCGCGGACAGGATCAGCGACAGGCTCGAGGACGGATCGGCGGACACCAGCCGGTCGGCCAGGCCGTGCAGGCGGGTCAGCTGGCGGCGCGCCGAGGAGTCGACCTGCTGCCCGGAGAGCAGCGCGGCGACGTCGTCGGGGTGGCTGAGCGCGGGGATCGAGCTCGGCCACCACGCGGCCGTGGCGCAGCACGACGATCCGGTCGGCGAGCCGGAACATCTGCTCGATGTCGCGGCTGGCCAGCAGGATCGCGGTGCCCTGCCGCGCCGCCGGCGGATGAGCCGCTCGACCTGCGCCGTCTCGAGCACGCCCAGCGAGGCCGTGGGCTCGTCGAGCACGAGCAGGCGCGGGTCGCGGCTCAGCGCCTTGGCCAGGGCCAGCAGCTGGCGCTGGCCGCCGGACAGCGAGCCGACGAGCCGCGTCGTGTCCCGGATCGGGATCTGCAGCGACCCGAGCAGCGCGGCGGCCGCGGCGTGAGAGCGCGAGACTCGGAGAACATCAGCCGCGCGCGTCTCCTGGCCGAGCAGGAGGTTGCCCGGCCACGTCGAGGTTGTCGCACAGGGCGAGGTCCTGCCAGACGACGGCGATGCCGCGCCGCTCAGCGCCGGCCAGGTCGGCGGGCAGCGGCTCCGCCGCCGAGCACGATGTCTCCCGCGGCCGGGGCGAGATCGCCGGCGAGGCAGCGCACGAGCGTCGTCTTGCCGGCGCCCGGCTCGCCGGTCACCGCCACGCAGCTCGCCCGCCGCGACGGTCAGCTCGACGTCGCTGAGCGCGCGAACGGTGCCGAAGCCGACGCTCAGATTGGACACCTGCAGGAGCGCAGGCGAAGCGGCGACGGCGGTATCGGTGGGAGCGTTCACGTGGCCTGAACGCGATTCTAAGTGGGGCGAGGCCCCACTCTCTACCAGTGGCTGTGCACGTGCTCGCGGATGTACTCGTCGTACATCTCGCGCACCCCGTCGCGCTCCTCGCGCGTGACCGGGTCGCTGTCGGCCGCGGCTGCATTCTGGCGCGCCTGCTCCGCGTTGCGCGCGCCCGGGATGACCGTGCTGACCCCGCGCTGGTCGATCACCCAGCGCAGCGCGAACTCGGCCAGTGGCCGGTCGCCAGCCACGTCCTTGAGCGCCCGGACCGCCTTGAGGCCGGCCTCGAAGGGCACCCCGGAGAACGTCTCGCCGACGTCGAAATGCCGGCCCTGGCGGTTGAAGTTGCGGTGATCGTCGCTGGGAAAGTGGGTGTCCTCGTCGTACTTGCCCGAGAGCAGGCCGGAGGCGAGGGGGACCCGGGCGATGATGCCCACGCCCGCCTTACGGGCGGCCGGCAGCACCTCGTCGAGGGGCTTGAGGCGAAAGCAGTTAAGGATGATCTCCACGGTGGCCACGCCGGGGCGCTCGATGCAGCGCATGGCCTGGTCGACCGTCTCCACCGAGACGCCGTAGGCCGCGCATGTGGCCGTCCTCGACCATTTCGTCGAGAACCTCGAAGAGCTTGTCGTCGTCGATGACCTCGTCGGGCGGGCAATGCAGCTGGACGAGGTCGAGCGTCTCGACGCCCAGGTTCTCGCGCGAGCGCCGGGTCCAGGCCAGGAAGTTGTCGCGCCGGTAATTGACGTGCTCCTGGGCCACGCGCCGGCCCATCTTGGTGGCCACGATGACGTCTTCGTGCTCGTCGCGGAACGCCCCGACGAACTGCTCACTGCGGCCGTCGCCGTAGACATCGGCCGTGTCGTAGAAGTTCACCCCGGTCTGGCAGGCCGCGTCGAGCACGTCGCGGGCATCCTCGTCGCTGACCGTGCCCCACTCGGCCCCGAGTTGCCAGGTGCCGAGCCCGACGACGGTGACCTCACGCCCGAGCCGATCGATGGTTCGCGTGTCCATGGCGCGGGATCATTTCACGCCTGGCCCTTAACGCGCCGAGGCCCTGCGTCGTGCAGGGCCTCGACGGTCGGTTAATCGACGCGGGCGCCGATTACTTGATGAACAGGATCTCCGCGTACTTGGGCAGCGGCCACACGTCATCGGCCACAACGCCCTCGAGCCGGTCGGCCACCTCGCGCACGCTCTCCATGGCCGGGACGACTTCGTCGTGCATGTGCTTGGCGTGCGCGAGCAGATCATCGTGGGGGTGGTTTTCGGCCAGGTTGGCGGCATCGAGGCGCTGGATGGCCGCCGAGAACTCCGAGACGAGCTCAGAGGCGTCGTCGACCAGCTCGGCGACCTCGGCGGCCCGCAGCATGCCCAGGTGCCGGACAGCGGCGGGGAGCAGCATCGTCCGGGCGATCGAGGCCGCCGTCTCCGCCTCGATGTTGAGTTTGGTCACGTACTGCTCGAGGAACACCTCGTAGCGCGAATCGAGCTCGCGCTGGGAGAGGACGCCGTAGTTGTCGAACATCGACACCGTCTCCTCGGCGATGAGGTGCGGCAGCGCGTCCGGCGTGGATTTCTCGTTGAGCAGCCCCCGCGACTCGGCCTCGCGCTCCCACTCCTCGGAGTAGTTATCGCCGCCGAAGACGATGCGCCTGTTCTCGGCGTAGGCCCGCTGAAGGATCGGTCGCAGCGCCGCCTCGAGCTCGGTGCCCTGGCCCAGCGCGTCCTCGAGCTCCTCGGCGAGGTCGTCGATGGCGTCGGCCACGATCGTGTTGAGCACCGTATTGGGGAGCGAGAGCGACATGCTCGAGCCCAGGGCGCGGAACTCGAACTTGTTGCCGGTGAAGGCAAACGGGCTGGTGCGGTTGCGGTCGCCGCCGTGCATGGGCAGCGGCGGCAGCACCGGCGTGCCGAGGCCGAGGAAGGACTCCGGCGTGGACTCGCCCGCCTCTCCGCGCTCGATGGCGTCGAAGACGTCCTCGAGCTGAGCGCCGAGGAAGATCGAGATGATGGCCGGCGGGGCCTCGTTGGCCCCCAGCCGGTGGTCCTGGCCGGGGGAGGCGATGGAGGCGCGCAGCAGGCCCTGGTGCGTGTTGACGGCCTTGATCACCGCGGCGCAGAAGAACAGGAACTGCAGGTTCTCGTGCGGGGTGTCGCCGGGCTCGAGGAGGTTCTCGCCCGAGTCGGTGCTCATGGACCAGTTGTTGTGCTTGCCCGAGCCGTTGACGCCGGCGAACGGCTTCTCGTGCAGGAGGCAGACGAGGCCGTAGCGGCGGGCCACGTTCTGCATGATCTGCATGGTCAGCTGCTGGTGATCGGCGCCCACGTTGGAGTTCTCGAACACCGGGGCGAGCTCGTACTGATTCGGCGCCACCTCGTTGTGACGCGTCTTGACCGGCACGCCGAGCTTGGCCAGCTCGCGCTCGGTCTCGAGCATGTAGGCGAGGATCCGCTCGGGAATGGAGCCGAAGTAGTGGTCGTCGAGCTCGTGGCCCTTGGGGGGCTTGGCCCCGAACAGGGTGCGCCCGGTGGTGATGAGGTCGGGGCGCTCGAAGAAGTACTGCTCGTCGATGAGGAAGTACTCCTGCTCGGGCCCGACCGTGGTGAACACCCTGCCCGCGGAATGGTCACCGAACAGGCGCAGGGCCCGGATGGCCGACCGCGAGAGGGCGTCCATCGAACGCAACAGCGGGATCTTGTGGTCCAGCGCCTCGCCCGTCCAGGACGCGAAGGCAGTCGGGATGCAGAGCAGGGCGCCGTTGGGGTTCTCGAGGATGAAGGCGGGGCTCGTCGGGTCCCAGGCCGTATAGCCCCGCGCCTCGAACGTGGCGCGGATGCCGCCGGTCGGAAACGACGAGGCGTCCGGCTCGCCCTGGATGAGCTCCTTACCGGAGAACTCGGCCAGCGCGGTGCCCTCGCCGGTGGGGCTGTAGAAGCTGTCGTGCTTCTCGGCCGTGATCCCCGTCAGGGGCTGGAACCAGTGCGTGTAGTGGGTGGCGCCTCTCTCGAGTGCCCATTCCTTCATGGCCAGGGCGACGGCGTCGGCCAAGGAGGTGTCGAGGGCTTCGCCACGCGCGAGCGTGTGCTGCAGACGCCTGAACACGTCGCGGGGCAGGCGCTGGCGCTGCACGGCCGGGCTGAAGACGTTGGATCCGAAGATCTGGTTGTCGGCATTGGTGAGATCGGGAGCGCCAAGGGCGCCACCGTTGGGTGTCCACTGCGCGGCCAGGACATTCTGCTGACGGATGCGGGGCATGCGTATGTCTGTTCCTTTTGGTGAGCGCCTCGGCGGCGGAGGCGCGTACATGAGCATGGGCCTCGGAGCCCCCGAGGCCAGACCGCGTCAAGCGTAGGCCATCCGAGGGCGGATCGGCATATCCACGTGGACAAATACGGTCGGCCGTGCGGACAAGCCGCCCGGCGGGCGCTCAGGGGCCGCCGGCGGCGCTGGCGTGGTTGACGATCTGGCCGGAGTCGGTGACGTAGGACTGAGCCGGCTTCTGGGAGATGCTCACGGTGAAGGTGCCCTCCGGCTTTCCGCCTCCGGCGAGCACGGCCTTGGCCTTGCCGTTGAGCCCCGCCGCGATCGAGTAGGCGACCACATGCCGGCCCGCCGACATCGCGGTCACGCCCCAGCGGAAGGTCGCCGTGTCCCCGGGGAAGAGCTGGCCGGCGGCCCAGTTGTTGTCATAGGAGGTCGCGTCGGCGCCGGCGCCCCCCGCTTCGCAGCTGTAGCCGCACAGGCCCGGCGGCTTGTCGACCACCCACACCGGAAGCTCGGGATGGGCGAGGAAGCTCTGGCCGGAGTTGTTGGCGAAGATGACCGAAGTCGTGCCCTGCCCGGCGGGCGCGGGGAACTCGCAGGTGACGTTGCAGACCGTCACGTTGACGTCGGGGATGGGCCGCTTGCCCGCGTTGCGCACCTTGATCATCATCGTCGTGTGCTGGGAGATCGTCTGGCTGGCCGGGAAGACGGCCTGCGTGATCTGCACGGGGAAGTTGCCGCTCGGCTCGTTGATGTCCTGGCGCGGTCCCTGACTGCAGGCGCCGATGAGCACGGCGACGAGCAGGGCGCCGGCGCCGATGCCGAGCCGGCCGCGGACGCGATGAGTGGCGATCGAGCTCCTCCCTGTCACGGGCCGCGGTTATACCAAGGTCACGGACCGCGCACGCCGGTTCGCCCGACGGTTGGGAGTTGTGCTTCCGAGGTAGCCTGCGTAGGCTTTTTGTAAGTGGCCATGAGCCGCTTGCCGCACGACCTTCGGGAGGATCTGAGAGAAGTTGATTCGGACTGCCGCCGACAAGGCGTTCTTGCCCACCAAGAACCTGCTGGAAGAGGTGGGGAACATGATGATCCTCACCGGCAAGACGATGGTCTCGGCCGTCCGTCCGCCGTACCCCTACGGGGGCGAGTTCTCGAGCCAGTTCATGTTCGGGCTGAGGCTGTGCTGGTTCCCGCTGCTCATCTCCACCGTGGCCTTCGGCTACGGCGCACCGGGGCTGCAGGCAGCCAACTTCCTCGTCCTGTTCGGCGCCCTGGACCGCGAGGGCGGTTTCTTCGTGCTCTCCTCGATCCGCGAGTTCGCCCCCTTCGTGGACGCCATCGTGCTCGCCGGGGTGGCCGGGACCGCCATCACCGCCGACCTGGGCGCCCGCAAGATCCGGGAGGAGCTCGACGCCCTCCAGGTCCTCGGCGTCGACCCGGTCAAGAACCTCGTCGTGCCGCGCTTTCTCTCGCTCATGATCCTGACCGGGCTGTTCGACATCTACGCGCTGATCTTCGGCGTGTTCGGCGGCATCATCGCCACGCTCGTCAACCACGCCCCTCTGGGCCCGTTCTTCTCCACCTTCTTCAACAACGCCACCACCACCGATCTGTGGGGCTCGATCGTCAAGACGACGCTGTTCGGGGCCATCATCGCCATCGTCTGCTGTTACAAGGGCATGACCGCCGCCGGCGGCGCCGAGGGCGTGGGCCGCGCCGTCAACCAGGCCGTGGTCGTCGCGTTCTTGGGCATCTTCGCGTTCAACTACGCCTTCACCCAGACGCTCTTGGCCACCCACCCCGAGATCACCTCGATCGTGCGATGAGAGCCGGAGGACGGCCATGAATCAGGCGCTCGCCGCCCCGAAAGGGTGGATCGAAACCTTTGGCGAGATGATCAAGTTCTTCGCCGCGATCCTGCGCGACATCTTCACCGGGAAGGTGTTCAACTTCTTCGGGGAGGCCCTGCGTCAGTCGGGGATCCTGATCGTCTCCTCGACCGTGGTCATCTGGGGCCTCGTGTTCATCATCGGCCTCGAGTGCGGGATCGAGGGCGCCTACTTCTCCCAGTCCAACGGGACGCCCGCCTACTCGGCGACGTTCGCGGCCTGGTGCGACCTGCGCGAGCTCATCCCCTACGCGTTCGGGTACATGATGGCGGCCAAGGTCGGCACCGGCCTCGTGGCCGAGCTCGGCTCGATGAAGATCTCCGACGAGATCGACGCCCTCGAGGTCATGGGGATCAGCGGCATCCGCTTCCTGTGCGCCACGCGCCTGCTCGCCGCCTGGATGGTGCTCCCGTTCGTCTACCTGGCCTCGATCGGGGCCGGCTTTCTGGCCAGCTACATCGCCGTCGTCCAGCAGATCGGAGGCGTCTCCTCCGGAGGCTTCTTCTTGATCTTCTGGGAGTTCCAGAACCCGCCGGATCTCTTATACAGCCTCATCAAGGGCATGGCGATGGCCACGGTCATCGTGCTCGTCGGCTGCTACTACGGCTTTAACGCGGGCGGTGGTCCGGTGGGCGTGGGCACGGCGACGGCGAAGTCCATGGTTCTCAACCTGGTCGCCGTGCATCTCATCGGAATGTTGGGTACGCAGCTCTTCTGGGGAGCCAATCCCCGAGCACCGATCGGAGGGTGAGGATGGCCGAAGACGAGTCGGATACCGAGGAGCAGGGCGGCGGCCAGCAGGACAGCGGCACCGGCGTCGACCCCGAGCTGCAGGAGCAGGCCCAGGAGCAGCGCGAGAACTCGCCCGACCTGCCCGAGACCGACCTGCCGTCAGGCAGCGAGCCGGCCGAGAACTCCGAGTACGAGGTCGCCCACGCGCTCCCGGGGAAGGGCAACGTCGAGGGGTCCATGTCCGAGGGCCAGGACGACGGCGGTGATGAGTCCGAGCACGAGCGCGACGAGGACAACCGCCGCTCGGGCAGCGACCACCAGCATGACGAAGAACGCGAGGGCGACGAGCAGGCGACCGCTCAGCACGATTCAGACCAGGACGGCTCCGACGGCTCGGGTGACTCGGGCGGCGAGCCCCGGGACAGCCAGGAAGGCTCTGACAGCGGGGGCAGCCGCGACGGCGGCGAGGGCCGCGGTGAGGAGTCCGAAGACGAGGAGGAGGAGGACTCGCGGGTTTCCGTGGTGGAGGAGAGCCCCGAGCGGCCGGACCCGCCCGAGGGGGCCGACGAGGAGGAGTACCAGTACCACACGTACAAGGTCTATCCCTCCGGGCGCCCGGATGCCTGCGAGTTCATCGACGTCTACAAGGGCTTCGGTCCGGCCAAGATCCTGCGTGGGCTGAACATGGGCTTGCCCGAGGGCATGGTGTCGATGATCCTCGGACCCTCGGGGACGGGCAAGTCGGTGTGCATCAAGCACATGGTCGGGCTGCTCTACCCCGACTACGGCGACATCCTCGTCCATGGCGAGTCGGTCCCCAACATGGAGGACGAGGACCTGTTCGAGATGCGCAAGAAGTTCGGCCTGCTCTTCCAGGACGGCGCGCTGTTCGGGTCCATGAACCTCTACGACAACGTCGCCTTCCCGCTGCGCCAGCACACTGAGAAGGGCGAGGACGAGGTCGAGGACATCGTCATGCACCGGCTCGGCGAGGTGGGCCTGGCTGAGGCCACCGACAAGATGCCCAACGAGCTCTCCGGCGGCATGCGCAAGCGGGCCGGGTTCGCCCGCGCGCTCGTGCTCGAGCCCGACATCGTGCTCTTCGACGAGCCCGACTCGGGCCTCGATCCCGTGCGCACGGCCCTCCTCGGCGAGCTCATCCTCGAGGTCCACCGCGACATGATGGAAGACGCCAAGGAGCAGGAGAAGGAGCACCTTCCCACCTTCGCGGTCATCACCCACGACATCATGAGCGCACGCCGGGTCGCCGACTACATCAACGTCCTCTGGCGCGGGCGGATCGTCGAGGCCGGCCCGGCCGAGGACATGCTCAACTCGGACAACCCCTTCATCCGTCAGTTCCTGGCCGGGGAGTCGCAGGGCCCGTTGGCCATGGACTAGGCGAGCTGCAGGGCTCGCCAGTGACGCACCGCGCCACCCGCGCCCGGTAGCCTCATCCGGGCCATGAGGGTGAGTGAGAGGATGGAGTGGCTGGTTCGGCTCGCTGCCCGCCGGCCGGCGCTCACGCTGGGCATCATCGTGGCCCTCGCCATTCTCGGCGGCCTGCTGGCGCTGGGTATGCAGCCGAGCACGGGCACGGGCACTTTCGTCTCGAGCTCCTCGGCCAGCTATCAGGCCACCCAGGACGACCAGCGCCACTTCGGCGGCGACCCGGTGATCGTGCTCATCCGCGAGCCGCTGACCGACCTGGTGCTGACCAAGGAGCTGGCCACGGTGACCAAGCTCGAGGCGTGCCTGGCCGGCGAGACGGTGAGCGCCAGCAGCAAGCTCGGTGCCTTCGTGGTCGACCCTCCCGGCGCGCAGGCGCCGTACGGGGGCTGGAAGAGCCCCTGTGGCCAGCTCATGCGCCAAAAGCCCGTGCAAGTCGTCTATGGCCCGGGCACGTTCCTCAACCGCTCGGTGGCCGCCGTCAACACCGAGGTGACGACGATCGAAGCCCAGGCCGCGAACCAGATCAAGGTGGCCGAGCGCAGCGCCTACCTCCTCGCCCTCGGCAACAAGGAGACGGTCAAGCAGGCCGTCAGCGCCGCCCTGGCCGCCGGTCGCCTCGAGCAGCAGCAGCAAGAGGACAACATGGCCCAGATGTATGTGCAGTCGGGCATTCAGGGCCTGCCCCAGATCGACGACCAGGACTTCATCTCTCAGATCGTCTTTGACCAGACCCGGGGCGTGAACCAGCCCAAGGCCCGGTTCTCCTACCTGTTTCCGACCGCCAACGCCGCCCTCATCCAGGTGCGGCTCAAGGCATCGCTCAGCCCCACGCAGCAGCAGCGGGCGATCACGCTGGTCCGCCAGGTGGTGAAGATGCCGCAGTTCGCCTCCACCTATGGCGGCACTTATACGGTCAGCGGCGCCCCCGTGGTCCTGGGCGACCTGTCCTCCCAGCTCACCCGGTCGATCGCCTGGCTGCTGGCGGCCGCGCTCGTCGTGATGGCGGTCGTGCTCTGGGTCGCGTTTCGCAGCCGGCCGCGCCTGCTCCCCCTCGCCATCGCGCTGAGCGCAGCCGGGATCACCTTCGGGCTCAGCGCCGCCGTCGGCGCGTCGCTGACCATGGCCTCCCTCGCCGTGCTCCCGGTCCTCATCGGGCTCGCCGTCGACTACGCCGTGCAGTTCCAGTCTCGGGTCGACGAGGGGCGCCGCCAGCTGCACCTGGGCGGCCGCGAGGCTCTGATCCGGGCCGCCGTGACCGGTGCCCCGACCATCGCCGTGGCCGCGCTGGCCACCGCCACCGGCTTCCTCGTCCTCCTCCTCTCCCCGGTGCCCATGGTCCGGGGCTTCGCCGTCCTGCTCGTGCTGGGCATCGCGGTGGCGCTTCTATGTGCCCTGACCGGCGGCTCGGCCGCCCTCGTCCTCGCCGATCGCCGCCGCGGCCGCCCCCAGGCGAAGGATGCCGGTGGCACCCGGCGCGGCGCGATGGCGGCTGCCGTGCGCGGCGCGGGCGAGCTTTTGACCGACGCAGCCGGGTCGATGCGCGGCGGCCTGGGCGCCGCGGCCGCGCCTCCTCGCCGGGCCGTACGGGCCCTGGCCCGGACCGGCCGCCAGCGGGCCCACCCGGCGCGTCGGCGTCGCTGGCCCGCCCGCCTGCGCCCGGCCCCGGCGGCGCCCGGCTCGGCGGGAGCCGCCGGACGGCGGTGGAGCGAGCGTCTGTTCGCCGGCGCGCTTGCTTCCCCCTGGCGGATCCTGGCCATCGGGGCCGCCCTGGCCGTCCTCGGGTGGGTGGCCGACACGCAGACCGCGGTGCAGTCGGACATCACCAAGCTCGTGCCGAGCAACATGCCCGCCCTGCGCGACCTGCGCCAGGTCGAGCGGATCACCGGTGTGTCCGGAGAGATCGACGTCGTCGTGCGCGGCCACAACGTGGCCACCCCGCAGACGATCGGATGGATGATCAACTACGAGCAGAAGCTGTTCAGCCACTTCGGCTACGTCGAGGCGCAGGGCTGCGCGCACTCGCTCGTCTGTCCCGGCCTCTCGCTTCCCGACCTGTTCTCCGCCGGGAGCTCGGGCGCGAGCTCCAGCCCGGCCGGCGCGCTGACCGCGGCCTCCGTCCAGAGCTTGCTGAGCGCCGTGCCGAGCTATTTCCGCCAGGCGGTGATCACCTCTGACGACCGCGAGGCCATGCTCGCCTTCGGCATCCGGCTCATGCCGCTCTCGCGCCAGCAGCAGGTCATCGACTACATGAACGCGCAGCTGCACCCGCCCCCCGGCGTGAGCGCGGCCCTGGCCGGACTGCCCGTGCTGGCCGCTGAGGCCAACTCGAGCCTCTCCTCCTCACCCCGGCGCCTGCTCACGCTGCTCGCCGGCCTGATCGCGGTCGGCCTGGCCCTGGCCGTGGTGCTGCGCCGGGCCGAGCGCGTCGTCGTGCCGCTCGTCCCCATCGCCCTGGCCACGGGCTGGTCGGCGCTCATCCTCTTCGCCCTGCGGATCCCGCTCAACCCCATGTCGGCCACCTTGGGCGCGCTGGTCATCGCCATCTCGACCGAGTTCAGCGTCCTGCTCTCCGAGCGCTATCGCCAGGAGCGCCGGGCCGGCCGGCCGGCGCCGGACGCGCTGCGCTTCACCTACCGTTCGACGGGCGCCGCCGTGCTCGTCTCCGGGCTGACCGCCATCGCCGGCTTTGGCGTGCTCGTGCTCTCGAACATCACCATGCTGCGCGACTTCGGGTTCGTCACCGTGATCGACCTGACCGTCTCCCTGCTCGGCGTCCTGCTCGTCCTGCCCGCCGTGCTGGCCCTCTCGGAGCGCGAAGGCCTGCGCGACGAGGTGCGCTCCGCCGTGGCGTCGCTGGCCCGCGGGCTGCCCCGGCCGCGCCGCCGGACCCGCGTGGCGTGAGCACCGGGCGGGGGCCGGGCGCAGGCGGCCCGGAGCCCGATGACGCGCCGCTGCAGCGCCTTGATCCCGACCGGACGGCGAGGCCCCGGCCCGCCGAGCCCGAGGATCGCCCGCCGGGAGCCTTCAACCCGCGCCGCATCCAGGCCGCGGTCGGCGCCTTCGCCCTGGCCCTCGTCATCGCCTTCTCCCTCTACGCGCTGACCCACAAGCAGGGCAGCGGCACCGCGGGCGTGCCGGCCGGCCGGCCGGCGCCGGTCTTCGCCGCCCCCCTGGCCGCCTCGAACCTCGTCGGAGACGCCAACCTCCAGCCGTCCTGCAACCCCAGCCGCCACGATCCCCGGGCGCTGAACACCTGCCTTCTGGTCAAGCGCGGTCCGCTTGTCCTCGCCTTCTTCGTCACCGGTTCGGCGACCTGCGAACGGGCGGTGAGCACGCTGCAGACGGTGTCGGGCGCCTACGCGGGCCGGGGCGTCCAGTTCGCCGCCGTCGCCGTGCACACCGCACGCGCCCCGGCTGCCGCTGCCGTACGCCGCCACCGGTGGAGGATTCCGGTGGCCTACGACGCCGACGGCGCCGTGGGCGGGCGCTATGGCATCGTCCTCTGCCCGCTGCTCGAGCTCGTGCGTCGGGGCGGCGTCGTGGCCGGGCGGCTGATCGGCCGGCACTGGTTGAACGCCGGCGCGCTGTCGGCTCAGGTGGCCACCCTGGCCCGCCAATGACCGAGCCCGGCGAAGAGACGCGAGCGGGGGCGGTGCAGCCGCGCCTGGCCGCCGAGTTTCCCGGCCTCGAGCTGCGCTGGTGCCGCATGCAGGCGGAAGTCGGCCGTAGCTCCGCCGCGGTGCGCCAGCGGCTGCGGGCCCTATCGGATCGCTACGCCGGCGCGCGGGTGGTGGCCATGCGAACCCAGCCGATCGCCCATGCCTACCGCGCCTTCTTTCGCCAGGTGGGCCTCGATCCCGACGCCACCCGCATCCCCAGCGAGGCGGCGGCTGTGGCCCGCCTTTTGCAGGGCGGCTTCCGCTCTCAGGACCGGATCAGCGACGCGCTGCTCGTCGCCCTGGTGGAAACCGGCGTCCCCGTCTGGGCCTTCGATGCGGCGGCGCTGGACCCGGCCTCGCTCATCGTTCGCCCCTCCGAGGACGGCGAGCCGCTCGGTCGCGACCCCCTGGCCCCGGATCTCCCCGCCGGCCGGCTCGTCATCGCCGACGCCCACCGGCCTTTGGCGCTGCTCTTCGAGGCGCCGGCCGAGGGCTTTGGACCGGGTCCGGCGACCGCCGCGGTGGTCTTGGTCTCGGTGGGTGTCGGCGGCGTGCCGACGATCTACCTGGAGGAAGCGCTGTGGCTCTGCGGCGAGATGCTGGACTCCTGACCGGAGGGCGGTGGAGTCCGAGGCGGGCGCTGAGAGCGTCCCGCATCGGACCGGGCTGGCCGCATCCGGACAAACCGGTGGTAAGCTCGCCGTGGCGATGAAGGAGGTAGTCGTGGAGCTGCTGGAGCGGGATGCAGCTATTGCAGGGCCCATCCCGAGCGTCGTCCCGGATCACCGGGTCGTCGAGGAAGCCGAGCTGGCGGCGCGGCGATCGCTGCGCGCGCAGATCGTCAAGCTCGAACGCGAGCTGGCCGACGCCTTTCTGACCGCCGTGCCGATGGGTGGCTTGGATCCGGTGTCGAGCACTGCCGGCCGGCAGGCCCGACTGCTCGATCTGGGCGAGCTCGAGCTCGTCCGCGACGATCTCGCCGAGCGCCTGCGGGCCGCGCGCACCACGATCTCCGCGCGCGCCGAGGCGCAGGAGCAGGCGCGCGTTTATCTGGAGCGAATGCTGCTCGAGCCCGGCCGCTATCGCTTCGCGCGTCTGGAGCGGGCCGCTCTCGGACAGCCCGGGTGCGGGGCGTGGGAGGTCCGTCCCCGGATGGGCCTCATTGGCATGCTCATGGGCTGGTGGCAAGTCAAGCTGTCCTCCGGTTGTCCGTTACCCGGGGGCCGCGGGGCATGACCCGTGGCCCGGACGGCAGCGGCGGGGAGGTGCCCGTGCGCGCGATGTTGAGAACCGGAGCCGGCGCCACGCTCGTCGGCTTGATCATGGTGATCGGGAGCTTCGGGCTCTGGGTTGGCACCCCGTTACTGTGGCTGTGGGTCGGCTCCCAGGTGCAGGGTGTTACCGCATCACTGAGCGCGGGGCTGGGCACCATGTTCATCGGCGTTCTGTTGACGGTGCCACTCATGGGAGCGTTACTGAGCAAGCTCAGTAACTCCTACCGGGAGAACCGACTCTCGCGGGGTTTCGAAGACCCTGGGCACGTCATGCTCGAGGGTGTACTGGTCATCAGCGCCGGTATCACCCTGCTCGCCTTCGTGATCTGGTTCTTCTTCTTCGCCGGAGCCGATCCGGTGCCCCTCGGTATTCATCTCTGATCCTTTCAGGAGGCGCGGGTCATGGCGCTGGCAAACCGGCTGTTTCATGCTGTCACCTACCGTCGCGCACAGCCTGCCGGTGAGCAGAGCGACTTCACGGCCGAGCAAGCCTCGATGCGGGCGTTCCTTGACCGCTTCGATCGCGGGCTGCGCTTCGCCGGACGCACCGTTCTCGATCTCGGCTGCGGCAGCGCCGTGCTCTGCGCCGAGGCGGCCCGGCAGGGAGCCACTCATGTCAGCGGCGTCGACCTCGACCTGAGCCTGGCCCGGACCTACCTGGCCGGCCAGCCACCGGAAGTCACCGACCGGATCGAGCTCGTGCCCACGGCCGGCGATCTCCAAGAGCTGGGCGATCGTCGCTTCGACCTCATCGTCTCCAAGGACAGCTTCGAGCACTACGCCGACCCGGAGAGCTTCATCAGCCGCATCCGCGAGCGGCTGACCCCGGGCGGGGAGCTCGTCATCGGCTTCAGTCCCTTGTGGAAGGCCCCGGCGGGGGGCCACATCACCTACATGACGCCGCTCCCGTGGGCCCATCTCATCTTCCCGGAGCACGTGATCATGGCCGAGCGCCGCCGCTTCCGGCCCGACGAGGACGCGCGCCGCTGGTCGGAGGTCAAAGGCGGGCTGAACCAGATGACCCTGGCGCGCTTTGAGCGCATCGTGGGCGCGAGTGGCCTCGAGCCGGTCTATTTCGCCACCAACGTGGGCACGAGCCGGGCCGTGAAGGCGATGCGGGCCTTCAGCCGCGTGCCGCCCCTACGCGAGTACTTCACCCAGAGCGTCTACACGATCCTGCGCCGCCCCGCCTGAGCGCGGGCGGCGGGCGGCGCGCTCACCCCCCTGGAGAGGAGGTGAGCGCGCAGGGGCCGGTCTGGGGGGACGGCGACGGCCCTTAGGCCACGGCCAGCTCGCGAGCGCCGCACGTTTCCAGCTGTGCGGCCAGAAGCCGGCGCTGGCGCTCAGTAAGCGCACCGACCGGCTTGGTCTCGTTGATCCGGTTCTTCCAGAGGAATTTCCGGCACTTACTCGCGCCCCAGCGGCGCTGGCTCATGAGCAGATCCCCGACCGCCCAGCTGCTCGCGTGTCGGGGAACCTCAAGCAACACGTCAGCGACCGAGACCTCACCATCGGAGATCTGGCGCTTGAGCTCGGCGCGGGCCAGCCTGATCTCGTTGGCTCGCTGGAGCGCCCGCAGCCGCTGCGGATCGGGGATCGGCGCGGCGTCCATCATGTAACGGTCCGACATTTGGCGATCTCTCTCCCTGCTTTGAAGTCCGCCGAGAGCGGACGTGCTTACCTCACGCCTCGGGTGTCGAGGCCCTCTCTAATGGTCTGCTGTCGTCACGCGATACCGGCCCGGTGGTGCCCCAGCGCAGTGTCAATCCTCCCCGGCAACCCGTCGCGCAACCCGGTCGTGCGTTGCGCAGAACGGTATCGCGCTCGCTCGGTTCACAGCAACGTCACAAGCATCGATGATGCGCTCCGAGCGCACTTTTTCTTTGGGCGACGGTTTGAAAAAACATGAAGGACATCTCAGGCGTTTTTACTTGCAACCAGTCGGCGGTTTCGGTGTAGGCGGTGGCTTCTCAGGCGCCACTGGGCAGCGGGCCGTGCTCGGCCTCGAAGGCGCGCTTGACCGACGCGAAGATCTCCAAAGCCCGGTCGAGCGTGGCCTCATCGTGGGTGGCCATCACGCTCGTGCGCAGGAGCGCCCCGGCCGGCGGCACCGCCGGATGGATGGCCACGTTGACGAACACGCCGGCCTCATAGAGCGCCTTCCACAAGAAGACCGCCTTCCAGTCATCGCCCACCACGACGGGCACGACCGGGGTGACGAGCTCGCTCTCGTCGGCCAGGGTGGTCGGCTTGACCACCGAGAAGCCCAGCCGCCGCAGGCCGCGGTGCAGGTAGCGGGCGTTGTCGAGGACACGGGCGAAGAGCTCGCGGCCCTCGTCCGAGCGGCAGATCCGCACCGCCGCCAGGGCCGCGCCGACGGCCGCCGGGACCCCGGAGGCCGTGAAGATGAACCGGCGCGATTGGATGCGCAGGTACTCGATCACGTCGGCCGGGCCGGCGATGACACCGCCGCAGGAGGCCAGCGCTTTGGAGAACGTGGCCATGCGCAGATCGACGCTGTCCTCGACGCCGAGCGCCTCTGAGGCCCCGGCGCCCCGAGGGCCCAGGACGCCCAGAGCATGGGCCTCGTCGACCATAAGCCGGGCGCCGAAACGGCGGCAGAGCTCGGCGATCTCGGGCAGCGGGGCCACGTCGCCCTCCATCGAGAAGACGCCGTCGACGACGACGAGGATGCCGCCTCCGTCGCGGGTGGTCGCCTTTTCGAGCGTCCGTTCGAGGCTGTCGAGGCGGTTGTGGCGAAACGCGCGCAGCTTGGCCCGCGAGAGGATGCAGCCGTCGAGAATCGAGGCGTGATCGCCCGAGTCGGCGATGACGGTGTCCCCGGGGGCGAGGATCGTGCCCAGGGCCCCGAGGTTGGCCTGGTCGCCGGTGGTGAACACGAGGGCGTCCTCGGTCCCCAGCCACTCGGCCAGGGCCCGCTCGAGCTCGAGGTGCAGATCGATGGTGCCGTTGAGAAAGCGCGAGCCGGTCAGCCCGGTCCCGTAGCGGTTCAGCGCGTGCAGCGCGCCCTGCCTGACCCGCTCGTCGCCGGTGAGCCCCAGATAGTTGTTGGAGCCGAGCATGATCCGGGCCCGCCCCTCCATCTCGACGACCGGGAGCGTCGGCCCCTCGAGCACCCGGAAGAAGGGCAGGGCGTCGATCTGGCGGGCCAGCTTGAGCTGCTCGAGGCGCTCATGCTCGCGGGTCTTGGCGAAGACGTCGATGGAGGTCGGCATGGGTCAGCTCCTCAGGGCGACGGCGAGTCGGAAGCGGCAGCGCCCGTTCACAGTATGCCGGGGACGAGTTATCGTAACTGGGCCACCTCATGACCGCCGCCGCTGTCACCATGTGCGCGCGATGACCGACCACGTCGACGCGATCGCCCCCGAGGGCGAGGCCCTCCCGCCCGTTTCCGTGCCCCGGGAAGAGACCGTCGACGGCGTGCCCGTGCTGGTCGAGGCGCGCCCGCTGCCCACGCCGCCGTCACTGGTCTCGTTGCCGGCCGTACAAGCCGCCGCCGCGGCGGCCACCGGCTTTGTCGCCGGGGCGGCCACTCTGGCCCTGGTCAAGCGCCACAGCGCCCGCAAGCAGGTCCGGGCGCGGCGCGAGCCGCGGCGGGCGGTCGATCTGCTGCCGATCGTGGGCAGCCGGACGTTCATCGTCGACGTGCACCTGCTGGGCAAACCGGGCGAGTGAGGGGCGGCGCGCCCGTGCGGGCGCCCGTCGAGGTCCGCCTCGAGGTCCGGCCGCGCTGGGCCTATGCGCTGCCGACCCGGCTCGGTCTCGACGGACTGACCCGGCGGCGGGGACGGGTGCTCGAGCGGCTGCTGCACGCCGGTGAGGAGGCGGTGGTCGTGCGCGTGGCCCAGCCGGCCCGGGACCGTGTCCTCTTCGGCGCCTGGGCCGACACGGCCTCGGGAGCGGAGTGGGGGATCGAGCGCATGCGCCAGGCGCTCGGCGTCGACCACGACCTCCGGCCCTTCCACGAGCGCTTCCGCTTCGACCCGCTCATCGGCCGGGCGCTGCGGGCCGACCCGGCCCTGCGTGTCGTCGGGCGGCCGGTGGCCTTCGAGGCCCTGGCCTGGGCCATCTGCGAGCAGCTGATCGAGTACGAGCGCGCCGCGGCCATCCAGCGCCGCCTCGTGGCCCGCCTGGGCATACGCTGCCCGGTGACCGGACTCCGCGATGCCCCGACCGCCGCTCGCCTGGCCGCGCAGGCGCCGGCGCTGCTGGCCTCGCTGGACCTCTCGCCCGGGCGGGCGCTGACTCTGGTCGCCGCTGCCCGCGAGGTGGCCCGCGGCCGGGTGAACCTCGAAGACCCCGACCACGAGCCGGGCTGGCGCCGCCTGCGGGCCCTGCGGGGAATCGGGAGCTGGACGGTCCAGATGCTCGCCCTCAACGGCCAGGGCCGGCTCGATCAGCTCCCCGCCGGCGATGTCGGCTACCTCAAGCTCGTCGGCCGCCTGCGCCACGGCCACCCGTACGCGCGGGCCACCGAGGAGGAGGTCACGGAGTTCTTCGCTCCCTACGCGCCGTATTCCGGCCTGGCGGGGGCCTATGCGCTGCGCGGCGCCGGCGGGGCTCCCAGTGCCCGCCGGGCCGCCTAACCCTCAGCCCGGGACGAGCGCGAAGGCCAGGGTCTCCCACGGCGCCGCCTCGAGCCCGGCGCGCATCTCGGCCTCCGAGCTGTAGGGGCGCTGCAGGCGCCGTGCCTCACAGCGGACGGTCACCGGCCCACCGGCGCCAAAGGGCCATGGGCGCACGGAGTGAGTGAGCCCCTGGCCGGTGGGCCGGATTTCCATTTCCACCGGCCCGGTTGCCGTCGGCACATCATGGGCCGTGCACGGCGCCCAGCCCAGGCACAGAGCCAGCGAGAGGTAATCCCAGATCCATATGAGCTGGCTGTTGCGCGCGATCTCCTCCTCGGGCGGCTCGCCCAGCGCCCGGCGCACGCGGGCCTGGAGCCCCTCCTGCTCGCTCAGGTAGTCGCGCACGTCCTCGGCCTCCTCGGGTGCGAGCCGGTCGAGGTCGCGGCGCCGGTAGAGCCGGGCGCCGTGCATGGAGACGAGCAGGCCGCTGTAGCGGCTCTGGCCGAGCACGCGCCGGGGGCCGTCACGCCACTGCGCCAGGTGGACGGCCAGCGGCAGCTCCATGAACGCGTAGGGCAGGCCGGTGCGGGGATCGAGATCGGGCGCCATGTCCCAGGCGCCCATCCCGATGTCGTGCTGCTCGGCGGCCAGGAATACCTCCTCGGCGGGGCTCACGGGGCCGAAGCGCTCGTTGCCCCAGGCACGGGCCAGCTGGCCCGAGAGCCAGGCGTGCGAGGGCTGGGCGATGGCCAGCCAGCCGTCTTGGAGCTCGCGCAGGAGCATGGGCTCAGGGCCCGACGCCGGCCAGGAAGTCGTTGCTCTGCGCCTGCGTGAGCGCGCTCGGGTTGGTGATGAGGTGCGCGCCCATCATCCAGCGACCGAAGGCCGCCCACTGGCCGGCGTCCTGCCATCCCCACGGCTTGCCGGCCTGGGCGGGGAAGAAGGCGGGCAGGCTCGCCCGGACCGCCGCGGTCTGAAAGGTGGGATCAAGGCTCGGGTTGGCCTTGACGAGGTTGGCCACCGCGGTCTGCGGGTCGCGCCGCGCCGAGGCGTAGCCCCGGCCGAGGGCCTGGACGAAGGCCCGGATCTGGTTGGCCTTCTTGTAGATCGTGTTCTGGTTGGCGACGAGCACGAGCTCGTCGTAGGTCGGTACCCCGGCCTGATCGACCCGGATCACGTTGGGGTGCTGGTGCAATTGCTCAAGCTGGATCGCCTCGTAGTTCCAGTAGGCGCCGATGGTGGCGTCGACGCGGCCCGAGAGCATGGCCGGCACGAGGTTCTCGCCCACGTTGACCGTGTGCACGGCGCCGGCCGGCACCCCGGCCTGGGCCAGGATCGTCTGCAGGAAGGCGTGCTGATAAGGGATGCCGGCATCGCCCACGCGCTTGCCCCGCAGCTGCGCGGGGCTCGTGATGTGCTTGGCGCCCACCGAGACGATCGAGGTCAGCGGCTCCTGGACGACGGCGGCGATCGAGACGAGGTTCTGATCCTCGTTTCGGGCCAGCAGGAGCTCGGGCTCATAGCTCAGGGCGAGATCGACTTTGCCCGCGGCCACCAGCTTCAGCGGCAGGGAGGGGTCCGACGGCGTCTCGACGTTCACCTTGAGCCCGGCACGGGCGAAATCGCCCTCGGCCAGCCCCTGATAGAGGCCGACGTGGTCGGCGTTGGGAAACCAGTCGAGCATGACGTTGAGCGGCTGCTGCTGGGCCGTGGCGGGTTGGACGGTCTCCTGCTTCTCGCCACAGCCGGCCAGCGCCAGGACGGTGGCGGCCAGGGCGAGCAGGACACAGGGCGTGCGCTTCATCGGTCTCCTCGTGTCGGGTGGGCCCAGGGCAGCGCCAGCCGCTCGGCCAGCGTGAGCAACGCGAACAGGGCCACGGCGAACAGCGACAGGATCGCCACCGCCGCGTACATGCGGGCCGTCAGCAGCTGGGCCAGCGCCTGCTGAAAGACATAGCCAAGACCGGAGCTTGACCCGGCCTGCTCGGCCAGCACGGCGGCGATGACGGCCACTACGACGGCGATCCTCGTCCCGGTGAACAGTCCGGGTAGGGCGGCGGGCAGTTCGACGTAGCGAAAGCTCTGGGCCCGGGAGGCGTCGAGGGTGCGCATCAGCTTGAGGAGGTCGGGATCGACCGATCCGAGGCCGGCCAGCGTAGTGACCACAATCGAGAAGAAGGACACGAGCGCGATGACGACCAGCTTGGGGGCCAGGCCGAAGCCCAGCCAGAGCACGAGCACCGGGGCCAGCAGAGCGATCGGAATCGTCTGGGAGGCGATGAGCAGCGGGTAGACGGCGGGGCGCAGCGTGCGGCGCGAGAAGTGCAGGGCGACCGCGAAGGCCAGGCCCGCCACGGCGGCCAGGGCGATGCCGAGGAGGATCTCAGCGGCGGTGGTGAGGAAGTTGCTCCACAGCAGGGCGCGGTCGCGATACAGGGCGCTGGCCACGGCATGAGGAGCAGGGAGGATGAGCGCGTTGGCGCCGCCGAGGTCGACGTAGAGCTCCCACGCTCCCAGGAGCACGACCAGGACGAGCAGGGCGCGCCACGCGGATCTCATGCTGGGGCTCCGAGGGCCTGGAGCGCGGCCTCGCGGCGCTGCACGACCGCCGGGTCGGTGCGCCGGCGGGGCCGCGGCAGCGCGACGTCGATCTCGGCCACGGCCCGGCCCGGACGGGGTGAGAGCACGACCACGCGATCACCGAGCACGACCGCCTCCTCGACGTCGTGGGTGACCAGAACCACCGTGCGCTGCTCGGTCTCGAGCACGTGGTCGAGCCAGCCCTGCATCTCTTGCCGGGTGAGGGCATCGAGGGCGGCGAAGGGCTCGTCGAGGGCCAGCACCGGCTTGCCGGCCAGCAGCGAGCGCAGGAACGACACCCGCTGGCGCATGCCCCCTGAGAGCTCGGCCGGGCGGGCGCGCTCGAAGCCGGCCAGGCCAAAGCGCTCAAACCAGGGCGCGGCCGCCCGCCGGGCCTGGGCGGCTCCGGCGCCGCGCAGGCGCAGGGCCAGCGCGGCGTTGTCGATGGCGCTGTGCCAGGGCAGGAGCAGGTCGCGCTGGGCCATGAAGGCGGCTGGAGCGCTCAGCACGGTGCCCGCGTCGGGCTGCTGGAGCCCGCAGATGAGCTCCAGCAGCGTGCTCTTGCCGCAGCCGCTGGGACCGACGACGGCCACGATCTCCCCGGCGCCCGCCCGCAGAGACATGCCGGCCAGGGCCGTCACCTGGCGCCGGCGGGCGGTGAACGTCCGCGTCACGTCCTGCACCGCGATGGCATCCAGCTCAAGGGACGCGCGGGCGGTCTGCAGCATCAAGGTCGCTCCCTCCGCGGGCATTACCCCACAGGTTCTAAGGGTTAGCGCCGGCCGCGTGCGCGCGGGCGCCCTCTCAGCCGGCCTGACCGCCAGCTCCCCTGGTTTGGTCTTACTCGTCCTGAATGCTAGCTCGTGTGTCCGCGCCGCCGCCGTGCCGCGCGCGCTCGGGCTGGGCCAGGGCCCCGGCCACGGCCCGGTAGCTCTTGCGGTTAAAGACCAAACCCACGTGGCTGCCGGTGACCTCGACGCAGTCGGCGTAGGGCACGAGCTGGGCACGCCAGCGCACGACGCCGTCCCCCTTGGAATAGATGCTCGTGAAGTGCACGGCCTCGCAGGGAAACGGCGCGGTAAAGTCGGCGGCAAAGCGGCAGTCGCAGCGGTCGGTGAAGCAGGCCAGCGACCGGGCGCGCCGGGTGCGCGCCGCCAGCCGGCCCGCGGCGCCCACGGCGGCGAGCGTCGGGGCGCTGATGTCGAGCATTCGCTGGAGGTCGGCACCGAGTGAGATGGCATGGGAGACGAGATCGGGCCGCC
The DNA here is from genome assembly GCA_963777185.1 of uncultured Solirubrobacterales bacterium. GTDB lineage: Bacteria > Actinomycetota > Thermoleophilia > Solirubrobacterales > Solirubrobacteraceae > Palsa-465. The sequence goes on along the minus strand of CAVZPU010000017.1, from coordinate 301,391 downwards.
GCGCGGCCAGCGCCCGGGCGTAATGACCGCCACGGCTGTGTCCGATGAGCGCGGCGCGCCGGCCGTAGCGCTCCGTGACGGCCACCAGCCGCCGCTCCAGCCTCTCGACCGCGCGGTCCGCGCAGTCGGCGTTGAGCACGAACCGGCACAGCTGGGGCCGGTAGCCGATCCGGTAGAGCCATCCTGCCATCGGCGCCAGCGTCTGATCGCCGGCCAAAAAGCCGGGGATCAGGATCACCGGGCGACCGTCGCCGCGCGGCACGCCCACACCCGCGAACACGGGGTCGACGAGCAGCCGGCAGAGCTCGAGCGACCAGCGCGTCTCCGCGAGCGGCCTCCCCCACCAGCGCGGCGCCAGCGTGTCCGGGGAGGGGTCAGTCCCGGTCAAGGGTCCGGCGCGAGATCGGCGCGTGCGCTGATCACCTCGCGGCCCTCCTGCTCGATCGTGCAATCGAGCACTGCCATGCCGTCGCTCACCTCGGCCACCTTGCCGCGCACGACGAGCTCGTGTTCGGGATAGGCCATGTCACTGAATTCTGCCGAGAGGCGCTTTAGCGCCCGCGGATCGCCGTCTGCCGCCTCCACGGTGGCCTGGGCGAGCAGGCACATGGCATAGAGGCCGTGCAGGATCGGACCGGGCAACCCGGCCACGTCGCGGGCGTAGGCGGGGTCGAGGTGCAGCGGGTTGAAGTCTCCGGACACCGCCGCGTAGCGAGCCGGCGCCGTCGCGTCGGGGACGACGCGCAGCTCGGGGATGGCGTCGCCGACCCGGGGCACCACTACCCGCCCTTGACGAGGATGGTCCAGGTTCCCCGCGCCGTCTGGTCGCCGTCCCCGTTGTGCGACACCGACGTGAAGGTGAAGACCTTGCTCTTGCCCTTCTCGCCGACGTCGGAGAGCTCGACCTCGGTGGTGATGACGTCGCCCGCGCACACCGGCTCGTCCCACTCGAAGCACTGCGCGGCGTGCAGCACGCGGCGCATGTCGATGCCGAGGTCGGGGTGCTGGAGGGCGCCCATCACCGGCTGGGTGGTGTAGGCCACGGCGAACATGGGCGGCGCCACCACGTCGCGATAGCCGGCCTGGCGGGCGAGGTCCTGGTCGCGGTAGACGGCGCGCTGCTCACCCAGCGCGTCGACGAACTCCCGGATCTTCTCCCGGCTCACCTCATACTCGACCGGGGAGAAGGTGGGTTGTGAGTCCATGACCTGCGGGCTGGGGGCGGCGACCGGGGAGACCGGCGACCGCCACCGATCGTAGTCGCCCGTCGGCCGGGGCGCTTGTGCGATACAGCCAACCGGCCCCCGGCCGATTTCAGCGGGCCCCGCCAATTTCGCGCTGGCGCCCGGGGATAGTCTGGAGAGAGGATGGCCACCGAAGAGCAGGGCTCGAAGCTCGAGATGCTCGTGTCCGACATCGTGAGAGGCCGCGGGCCGCGGTCCGTCCCCGGCCTGTCGGCAGCCAAGCTCGGGGCCAAGCTCGCCGCGCGCCCCCAGGTCCCTCTCAAACAGGGCCTCGGCCTGGGCGCCGAGCTCGCGCGGGTGGCGCTCGGGCGCTCCAAGCTGGAGCCCGAGAAGGGCGATCGCCGGTTCAAGGACCCCGCCTGGAGCGGCAACCCGGCGTTTCGGCGTCTGTGCCAGGCCTATCTGGCCCTCGGTCAGGCGGTGGACGAGACGATCTCGGACGCCGCCCTGGATTGGCGCGCGGAGCGGCGGATCCGCCTGGCCGCGACCAACGTGCTCGACGCCATCGCCCCGACCAACTTCCCGGTCACCAATCCCACGGTGCTCAAGGTCACCGCCAGCACCCGGGGGCGCAACGTCGTCGCCGGGGCGCGGCGATTTGCCGGTGACATGCGCTCCCCGCCGCTTTTGCCCTCCTCGGTGGATGAGTCGAAGTTCCGGCTCGGCCGCGACCTGGCCGTGACGGCGGGAAGCGTGGTGCTGCGCACCGACCTGTTCGAGCTCATCGAGTACACGCCGCAGACCGAGACCGTCCGCGGCGCGCCGCTGCTCCTCGCCCCGCAGATGATCAACAAGTACTACATCACCGACCTGGCGCCGGGACGCAGCCTGCTCGAGTACGCCGTGCGCCAGGGTCAGCAGGTCTTCGCCATCTCCTGGCGCAACCCCGATGCCCGCCACAAGAAATGGGGCTTTGACGCGTACTGCGGCGCCGTCCTGGAGGCGCTCGCGGCCGTCGAGCGGATCTCCGGCCAGGACCAGACTCATCTCGCCGGGCCCTGTGCCGGCGGCAACCTCGCCGCCGCCGTGGCCGGCTACCTCGCCGCCACCGGGGAGCAGGATCGCCTGGCCACGCTCAGCCTGCTCGTGGCCGTGCTCGATTGGAGCGCGGCGACAACCGCGGGCGCGCTCCTCGATCGGGTCAGCGGGGCCGCGGCCAAGGTTGAATCAGCCCGGCGCGGCTACCTCGACGGGCGATCCCTGGCCGGCATGTTCGCTTGGATGCGGCCCAACGACATGGTGTGGGGCTACGTGATCAACAACTACTACCTGGGCAAGCCCCCGCCCGCCTTCGACGTCCTGTACTGGAACGCCGATCAGACCAACATGCCCGCCGCCCTGCACCGCGACTTCGTGGAGCTCGGCCTCGAGAACCGGCTCGCGCAACCAGGCGCCATGGAGGTCCTGGGCACCTCGATCGATCTCGCTCGGGTCACCCTGGACGCCTACATCGTGGCCGGGATCTCCGATCACATCTCGCCCTGGCGCGCCGTCTATCGCACCACGCAGCTGCTGGGCTCAGAGCCCCGGTTCGTGCTCTCCACGAGCGGCCACATCGTGGCCATTGTCAACCCGCCCGGTAACCCCAAGGCCCAATGGCAGACGGCCCCAGAGCATCCCGAGGACCCCGATCAGTGGTGCGAGGAGGCGGCCAGCGAGGAGGGCAGCTGGTGGCCGGACTGGACCGAGTGGCTCGGTGAGCGCTCGGGCTCCGAGCGGACCGCGCCCGCCGAGCCGGGCGGCGGCACTCTGCCCATCCTCGGTCCCGCGCCGGGAAGCTACGTCCACCAGCGCCTCTGAGCGCGCTTGAAGCGCTAGAGCGGAGCGCGGGGCGCGAGCTGGACGGCGACGAGCAGGCTGATCACGTCACCGACCTCGCGCAGGTTATAGCCCGTCTCCTCCTCGATCTTGGCCAGGCGGTAGCGGGCGGTGTTCACGTGTACGTGCAGGCGCTTGGCGGCGAGCGTGGCGTTCAGGCCGGTGGCCACGTACTCGCGCAGGGTGGCGCTGAGCACACCGCCGTGGTCACGCTTGTCCTGGTCAATGAAGGTGCGGATGGCCGGCGGAATGAGCCTTCGAGCGGTGGCATCGCCAGCCTCGGTCAGATACTCGAAGGCGCTCATCGTGGGCAGGGCGACGACGCCGCCCGCGGGGCCGATGCGCTCTCTGACCATGCAGGCCTCGCGGTAGGCATCGGCCACGCCGGCGAGGGTCTCATGGACCGTGCTCACGGCGATGGCCAGCTGCAGGCCCCGTTCGGCCAGCTTGCGCTGCGAGCACTCCAGGCGCTGGGCAAGCGCCTCCGCCGAGCCGAAGCCCGGGGACGGGAGGACGACGACGACCTCATCCTGGCGCACTACGGCGAGCGGCTGCACGGCGGCGCGCGTCGCGCGCACGATGGCCGAGGCGGCAAGGCGCGGGGTCTCCACGTCGCCGTGGGCGGTGGCGGCGATGACCAGGCAGCCCTTGTCGAGCTCGAGCCCGGCGGCCCGAGCCGCGTTGAGCCGCGGGCCGGGGGCCGGTGAGCGACCGGCCAGGAGCTCCTCGAGCAGGTCGCGCCGGACGCGCTCGCCCTCGGCGTGGAGCAGGCGCTCGGTCTCGAGGTACACCTCCGCGGCGACCGTGCTGGCCACGTTGATCGACTCGATGATGTGGGTGACGAAGTCCAGCGCCGCCTCGCGCGAGACGTCGTCGACGGCCAGCTCCTCCACGGCGTGCCAGAGCACGACCTGCCCGATGCGAAAGGCGTGCAGGTAGTCGGCCAGCGAGACGACGCCGACGCGCCGTCGTCCCGGCGTGCGGCTGAAGATGATGTCTTCGGCGGTCAGCGCGCGGTGCTCGGAGTAACTGAGCAGGATCGCCTTGTAGTGCGCGAGCGTGTGCGCGCGCACGTCAGCGCAAAAGCCCGGATCCGACAGCGCCGCATAGCCGGGGATCTCCTCCCCGTAGCTGTGCAGGGCCTCGTCCGCGAGTGACTCGAGCTGGGCCTCCAGCTCGCTGACCAGCACCACGGTGGGTTGTTCGACGGCCACGGTCCTCCCTTGCACCGACGATACACCAAGTTTTGCGCCGTGGCGTCAGCTTTTGTCGCCCACGTACATTCAGCGCGCGCTGCCGCTGTGGGCTACCCACGATGCCAAGGGGTGTCGCGACGCCTAGGGTGATGGGGGGAGGAGAGCGATGGTCCGTCAAGCTGCCACGCGCGCGTACCTGCCGATCAAGTCGGTCACCGAGGAAGTGGGCAACATGACCATCCTCACCGGCAAGACGATGGTCAAGGCGGTGCGCCCGCCGTACACCTACACCGGCGAGTTCGCCAACCAGTTCATGTTCGCGCTGCGGCTGTGCTGGTTTCCGCTGCTCATCTCCTCGCTGGCCTTCAACTACGGCGCCCCGGGTTTGCAGGCGGCCAACTTCCTCAACCTCTTCGGCGCCCTCGACCGTCTCGGGGGCTTCTTCGTCCTCGCCGCCATCCGCGAGAACGCGCCCTTCATCACCGCCGTGGTGCTCGCCGGCGTGGCCGGCACGGCGATCACCGCCGACCTCGGCGCGCGCAAGATCCGCGAAGAGCTCGACGCGCTGATGGTGCTTGGTGTCGACCCGATCAAGAACCTCGTCGTCCCGCGCTTTCTCGCCCTGATGATCGTCACCGGGCTCTTCGACATCTACTCGCTGCTCACCGGCATCTTCGGGGGCATGCTCGCCGCGCTGGTCAATCACCAACCGCTCGGGCCCTTCTACGCCACCTTCTTCAACAACGCCTCGACGACCGACCTGTGGGGCTCGATCGTCAAATGCACGTGCTTCGGGGCCATCATCGCCATCGTCTGCTCCTACAAGGGCATGTCGGCGTCCGGCGGGGCCGAGGGAGTGGGGCGCGCGGTCAACCAAGCGGTCGTCATCGCCTTCCTGGGGGTCTTCGCGTTCAACTACGTCTTCACCCAGTCGCTGCTCGCCACTCACCCGGAGATCACCTCGATCGTCAAGTAGGCGAGCGAAACCGCTTGCCCTGCTGTCAAGGAGTCATCGATGACCAACCTCGCCGCCTTCCTGCACTCGGCCGCCGAACATCACGGAGACCGCACCGCGCTCAAGCTCGATGACACCGAGGTCTCCTATGGGCAATTCGATGACGCCAGCGCCCGGGTGGCCGGTCTTCTGCACGAACGCGGCATGCAGGCGGGCGACCGCGTCGGGCTCATGCTGCCCAACGTCCCCTACTTCCCGATCCTCTATTACGGGATCCTCCGCGCCGGGGGGGCCGTGGTACCGATGAATCCGTTGCTCAAAGCACGCGAGGTGGAGTTCTATCTCACCGACCCGGGGGCGAAGATCCTCTTCGGCTGGGGTGACATGGCCCAGGCCGCCGAGGGCGGCGCCGACGCCGCGGACGCCGAGGCCATCATCGTCACGCCCGGCGAGTTCGAGGACATGCTCGGCGATGCCGAGGCGCAGGAATCCGTGGCCGAGGCCGACGACGCGGACACCGCCGTCCTGCTCTACACCTCGGGCACGACGGGCAAGCCCAAGGGCGCCGAGCTCACCCATTACAACCTGCGACGGCAGGTGGAGGTCGTGCGGGATCTGTTCACCGTCGAGCCCGACGACGTCATCCTCGGTGCGCTGCCTCTCTTTCACGCCTTCGGGCAGACGTGCGGGATGAACGTCTGTGTGGGCGTCGGCGGCTGCCTGACCCTGCTACCGCGCTTCGATGCCGCCAAGGCGCTCGAGATCATCCAGCGCGACCGGGTGACCATCTTCGAAGGCGTGCCCACGATGTACTCGGCCATGCTCCACTGCGACCGTCGCGACGAGTTCGATACCTCCCAGCTGCGCCTCTGCGTCTCGGGCGGGGCGGCGATGCCGGGCGAGGTTATGCGCGGCTTCGAGAAGGCCTTCGAGTGCAAGGTCCTCGAGGGCTACGGGCTCTCGGAGACCTCTCCGGTGGCGTCCTTTAACCATCCCGACCGCGAGCGCAAGGTGGGCTCGATCGGAACCCCGATCGACGGGGTGGAGATGAAGGTGGTCAGCGAGGACGGTGACGATGTTGCGCAGGGCGAGGTGGGGGAGATCGTCATCCGGGGCCACAACGTGATGAAGGGCTACTGGGACCGGCCCGACGCGACCGAGGAGGCGATCGTCGACGGCTGGTTTTACACCGGGGACATGGGCAAGGTCGACGACGACGGTTACTTCTTCATCGTCGATCGCAAGAAGGAGCTCATCATCCGCGGGGGCTACAACGTCTACCCGCGCGAGATCGAGGAGATCCTCTACGAGCACCCGGCCGTTCGTGAGGCCGCGGTCATCGGGATCGCGCACGACGAGCTCGGTGAGGAGGTCGCGGCCGCCGTGTCGCTCAAAGAGGGCGAGGAAGCGGATCCCGACGAGCTGCGCAGCTACGCCAAGGAGCAGCTCGCGGCCTACAAGTACCCGCGCAAGGTGTGGATCGTCGACGACCTCCCGAAAGGACCGACGGGCAAGATCCTCAAGCGCGAGATCGAGGTTCCCGACCAGGAGGCCTCCGCTGCCGGCGCCGAGGCCGGGCAGTGAGCGCCCCCACGAGCGGGGCCACCCTCGACCAGCCGCTCGGCACCGACTATCTGCTGCTGCGCGACGAGCTCTCCTCTGACGAGCTCGACTACCTGCAGCGCACCCGGGCCTTCGTCCAGGACGAGGTCCTGCCGGTGATCGGCGATTACTGGGAACGGGCCGAGTTTCCCGAGCACCTGGCCCGGCGGCTGGGTGAGCTGGGGTTGATGGGCGACGGCCTGCAGGGCTACGGGTGCCCGCCGATGAGCGCGCTCTCGGCCGGCCTGGTGATGATGGAGCTCAGCCGGGGGGACGGCAGCCTGGCCACCTTCCTCGGCGTCCACGCCGGCCTGGCCATGCGCTCGATCGCGTTGCACGGCTCCGAGGAGCAAAAGGAGCACTGGTTGCCGGCCATGGCGCGCGTGGAGAAGATCGGAGCGTTCGCCCTCACCGAGCCCGAGCACGGATCGGACTCCATCGCCCTGGAGACGACGGCGCGGCGCGAGGGGGAGGAGTACGTCATCGACGGGCGCAAGCGCTGGATCGGCAACGCCACCGTCGCCGACGTGGTCGTCGTCTGGGCCCGGGGGGAGGACGGCGAGGTCGGCGGTTACCTGGTCGAGAAGGGGACGCCCGGCATGGAGGCGACGGTGATCGAGGGCAAGGGGTCGATCCGCGCCGTATGGCAGGCCGACATCGCGCTCGACGGCGTCCGGGTGCCGGCCGAGCAGCGCCTGCCCGGCGCGCGCAGCTTCAAGGACACCGGACGGGTCCTGGCGGCCACGCGCAGCTCGTGCGCCTTCGCCGCCCTGGGCCACGCCGTCGCCGCCTACGACGCCGCGCTGAGCTACGCCGCCCAGCGATACCAGTTCGGCCGACCGCTGGCCAGCTTCCAGATCGTCCAGGAACGGCTCGTGCGCATGCTGGCCGAGGTCGTGTGCATGCAGCTCTACTGCCTCCAGGTGGGGCGGCTGATCGATCAGGGGCGGGCCAGCGACACGATCGCCGCCCTGGCCAAGCTCAACAACACGACGAAGGCGCGTGAGGTCATCCGCGACGCCCGCGACCTGCTCGGCGGCAACGGCATCCTGCTCGACCACCATGTCATCCGCCATCAGATGGACATCGAGGCCATCCACACCTACGAGGGCACCGAGACCATTCAGACGCTGATCGTGGGCCGCGATATCACTGGCATCAGCGCCTTCGCCTGACGGGCTGAGCTTCGGGTGCCGCTGACCCGATCGCGTCCCCGGCTCTACCTCGAGCGCCACGGCCACGGCGAGCCGCTGCTGTGCATCACCGGCTTTGCCATCAGCGCCGCCGTGTTCGAGCCGGTCCTCGGCCTCTACACGGAGCGGTTTCAGTGCCTGCTCTACGACAACCGCGGTGCCGGGCGTTCTCAGGCGCCGCTGCGACTGACCTCGATCCCCGAGCTTGCCGCCGATGCCGTTCGCGTGCTCGACGAGGCCGGCGTGGCCAGCGCCCACGTCATCGGCGTATCCATGGGCGGGATGATCGCCCAGGAGATGGCCCTGCGCTTCCCGCAGCGCGTCCGCGGCCTCATCCTCGGGGCCACGTGGGCGGGAGGTCCGCGCGCCATCCGGCCCACGTTGCGCGAGTTCGGCGCCCTTGGAGTGGCCACGGTGACCGCGGTTCGCCACCCTGGGCGACCGGTCCTGGCCCCGGCCCTGTTCTCGCCCCGCTTTCGCGCCGAGGAGCCCGAGCAGGTGCGGGCCCTGCATGAGCACTTCGTGCGCCACCGAGCTCGCCCGCACGGGGTCATGGCCCATCTGCTGGCCAGCGTCTACCACGATACGTACTCGCGCCTGCACCGCATCCAGGCCCCGACGCTCGTCATGCACGGCGAGAACGACGCGATGGCGCCGCTGGCCAACGCCCGGCTGCTGGCCGCGCGGATCCCCGACGCCGAGCTGGCCATCGTGCCCGGTGCCGGCCACGCCTACGCCCTGGAGCGCCCACGCGAGTCCTACGAGCTGCTGGTGGCGTGGCTGGACCGGCGCGGTCCGATCGCGCCCGGACGAGCGCCGGCGGGCCTGGGCGCCCGTCTGGAGCCGGTGGGGCGGGCGCTCGGCCTGCCGATCGGTGCTCTGCGCACGGGCGCGAGCCTGGCCGGCTGGATGGCCGAGCGGGGGCCGGGGCTCACGCTGAAAAGCGGCGCCCGGCGCTGAGCGCCTGATCGACGCACAGGCGCGGAGGCGGCATATTTCCCCGTCGGCGAGCGGACGGCCATAGGATCGCCGCCAAGCCGATGATCCGCCAGGCCTTCGACCGTGAGGAGCTGGGCGCCTACGTGCGCGCCGTGCGGGCTCACCTCGACGCGCCCGAGATGCAGGCCGCCGCCGGTCGCGCCTCGGCCGCGCTCGGCATCGATGTCAGCACTCGGCTGCCCGACGTCATGGCCGGGCGGGCCTCCTCCGGCGGAGGGTCCGATCCCGAGGTTCCCTACCTGGCCCGCGATCGCATGCAGAGCCTGCTCCAGAGCGCGCTGGAGGAGAAGCTTCGCGCGCATGGCGTGCGCGACGAGACCCCGGGGAGGCGCGAGGATCTGTCGCGGATCGTGCACTGCATCGAGTCGATCCTCGATCCCGTTCGCTTCGGCCCCCACGACCCCCGGTGGGTCATCGACGTGGGCACGTCGATGTTCGAACGCCTGGCCGCGGGGACCCATCCCTTCAACCCCCGGCCGGCCGAGCGGACGATCGGCGATGGGGCCCGTCTGGTCGTCGTCGGCGACTGGGCCAGTGGCCTACCCGCGGGCCCGGGCCGTGGCCGGCTTCATGGCCGACGAGGTCGCCGAGGCTCTCGCCCGGGGGCGCGAGGTGCACGTCGTGCACCTCGGTGACGTCTATTACTCGGGCAGCGGGGAGGAGGTCCAGCGCAACGTGCTCGCCCCCGGTCTGTGGCCGGTCACCGAGGCGCAGGCGGCGGCCGGTGTGGGCTCGTGGGCGCTGAACGGCAACCATGACATGTACGGCGGCGGGCATGGTTTCTTCGCCACCCTGCTGAGCGATCCCCGCTTCGCCGCCCAGCGCGACGCCGACCGGCCAACCGACGAGTTACTTTCGCCTCACCTCGCCGGAGTGGGACATCGTCGGCCTCGATACCGCGTGGAGCGAGGACAGCCTCTCCGAGGGCCACGTCGGCGTGCTCGAGGATCCCCAAGGTGCGTATGTCACCGAGGTCGCGCGGAGCTCTGAGCGCAAGCTGCTGCTGCTCAGCCACCACCAGCTGCTCTCCGTCTATGACCCCGAGGACCTCGGTCCCGTCCTCCCAGACAAGCTCGGCGCTGTGCTCGACGCCGGCCGGGTCACGGCCTGGGTGTGGGGGCATGAGCACCGCTGCATGGTCTATGACCCGGCCCGCGGTATGGCCTTTCCACGGTGCCTCGGGCACGGAGGTGTCCCGGTGCTCTTAGAGCACGGTCCCGACGATCCCATTCCCGCGCCGGGGCGCTGGCAGCAGGGCGCGTTCCTGGAGGACCGGGGCCAGCGCTGGGCGCGGTTCGGCTTCGCCGTCCTCGATTTCGACGCCGGCCGGATCGCGGTGCGCTACCGCGACGATGAGGGCACTCAGACCTACGCCGAGACGATGGCTTGATTCGTTGCCGAGCTTCAGGTAGAACCGCTGGTAACGCAATTCTCCGGGGGTTAGGTATGTGTAACTTTGGGGCGCTCGCATGAGTGTTGGTCCCTCCGCCGGAGGGACGCCGGAGCACTTCGACGCGGTGGTCGTCGGCTCGGGCTTCGGCGGCTCGGTCACCGCCGCCCGGCTGGCCGAGGCGGGCTGGCGGGTGTGCGTGCTCGAGCGGGGCAAGCGCTACCCCCCGAACTCGTTCCCGCGCAGCCCGCTGGACATGAAGCACAACTTCTGGGACCCGAGCGAGGGCCTGCACGGCATGTTCGACCTGTGGGACTTCAGCGGGCTCGACGCGGTGTGCGCCAGCGGGCTGGGCGGCGGTTCGCTGATCTACGCCAACGTCTTCCTGCGCAAGGACGAGCGCTGGTTCGTGCACGAGGACCTCGAGCGCGGCGGCTATGAGGACTGGCCGGTCACCCGCGCCGATCTCGACCCCCACTACGACGAGGTCGAGCGCCGGGTCGGCGTCCAGCGCTACCCGCTCGAGCAGCTCGCCTACGACCAGACGCCCAAGGTGCTGGCCTACCGCGAGGCCGCCGAGCGCCTCGGGCCACGACTGGTCGCTCGTGCCGCTGGCCGTGACCTTCGCCAACGCCGGCGCGGCCGCCGTTCCCGGCGAGCCGATCGCACGAGCCGGCCGAACCTCCACGGCCGCACGCGCGAGACCTGCCGCCTGTGCGGCGAGTGCGACGTCGGGCTGCAACTACGGCGCCAAGAACACGCTCGACTACACCTACCTGACCCAGGCCTGGCGGGCCGGCGCCGAGCTGCGCACCCGCTGCGAGGTCAGGGCCTTCGAGCCGTGCGACGGCGGCGGCTACCGCGTCGCACTACGTGGTCCACGAGCCCCGAGCGCCGAGGGCAGGGCGACCGACACCGTCGGCGCTGGCCCGTCAGACGCTGACCTGCGGCCACCTGATCCTCTCGGCCGGCACGCTCGGCACGCACGTGGCTGCTGCTGCGCAACCGCGCGGCCCTCCCCGGACTCTCCGAGCAGCTCGGGCACGGCTTCTCGGGCAACGGCGATCTGCTCACGTTCGCCCTGCGCGCCGCCAGGAGCCGACGGCGGCAGGTCCGCGGGTGATCGACCCCGGCCTCGGGCCCGTGATCACCAGCGCGATCCGGGTCCCCGACGCGCTCGACGGCGGCGATGGCCGGGGCTTCTACCTCGAGGACGCCGGCTACCCCGCCTTCGCCAGCTGGATGCTCGAGGTCCTCGAGGAGCCCGAAGCGCTCGTCCGCGCGGCGCCCAAGGCGGCGCACTACGCTGCTCTCGCTGCTCCGCGGCCGGCGGGAGAGCGAGATCGGCGGTGTGGCCTCCGCGCTTGCTGGGCACTGCGACTTCTCCTCGGGCCTGCTGCCGCTGCTGGGCATGGGCCGCGACATCCCGGACGGGACGATGACGCCTCCAGGGCGAGCGGCTCGAGTGCGACTGGTCCAAGCACGGCGCCTCCGCCGCCCTACTTCGACCGCGTCCGCGCGCTCTCCCGGCAGGTCGCCGAGGCCTTCGGCGCCGAGTTTCTCGACAACCCGATCTGGCACGAGAACCGCGTCGTCACCGTCCATTCCCTGGGCGGCTGCCGGATGGGCCGCTCCGACCGCGAGGGGGTCGTCGACCCCTACGGCAGCGTGTTCGGCTACCCGGGCCTGCACATCGCCGACGGCTCGGTCATGCCCGGACCGGTGGGCGCCAACCCGTCGCTGACGATCGCCGCGCTGGCCGACCGCTTCGCCGACGCGATCCTCGAGCAGCCGCGCTCGCCCCGGGGCCAGCGCTTTGCCCCCGCCAGCGCGGGGTCCGCTGGCACCGTCGACTCGGCGCCTGGCGAACGGGGCCGGGCGGGCGGCCGGTGGGGCTCTCGTTCACCGAGGAGATGAAGGGCTATGTCACCTTCGGCGAGACCGACTTCGACCGCGGCTACCGGGCCGGCAAGGACGCGGGCACGGCGTTCATGTTCCACCTCACGATCACCGCCGAGGACCTCGAGCGGTTCATCGCCGATCCCGGCCACACCGCCCGGGCCGAGGGCTGGATCGACTCCGACGCCTTCGGCGGCCGGCTGGCCGGTCAGCGGTGGGCGTGTTCAACCTGTTCGTCGACCACCGGCTCGCCGGCGCGAGAAGCGCATGCTCTACCACCTGCAGTTCAGCGACGGCGAGGGCCATCCGCTGACCATGACCGGCTTCAAGGTCGTCCAGCCACGGCCACGGCCTCGACGTCTGGTCGGAGACCACGACGCTCTTCACCCGCGTGCTGGCCGGTCACCTGGCAGCCGGAGGAGGACGACAGGCGGCGAGGTCGTGGCCAGCGGCATCATCCACATCCACCCGCTCGACTTCGCGCGCCAGATGACCACCTTCCGCACCGAGCCCCCGGGCCGGGTCGACGCGCTCGCCCGGTTCGGCGACCTGTTCGCCGGCGAGCTGTGGAGCGTCTACGGCCCGGGGCCGGGTGGGCGCCGTGAGCGAGCGGGTCGTGCAGTTCACGGCCGGCGACGGCCTGGGGCTGAACCTCATCAACGTCCGGGGGCCGCATCGCGCCGGCGAAGGGCCCCGTGCTGCTCGTCCACGGCGCCGGCGTGCGGGCCAACATCTTCCGCGCCCCGAGCGGGCGCAACCTCGTCGATGTGCTCGTCGAGCGAGGGCTGGGACGTGTGGCTGGAGAACTGGCGGGCCTCGATCGACATCCCCCACAACCACTGGACGCTCGACCAGGCCGCCGTCTATGACCATCCGCGGGCCGTGCAGACGGTCTGCACGCAGACGGGCGCCAGCGAGATCAAGGCGGTGATCCACTGCCAGGGCTCGACCAGCTTCATGATGAGCGCGCTGGCCGGGCTCGTGCCCCAGGTCACGACGATCGTCTCCAACGCCGTCTCGGTCCATCCCGATGGTCCCGCCGTCCTGGCCGAGCTCAAGCTGCGCGTCGATGATCCCCTTCGACGGCCCGGGTGCTCGGCTACCTGGACCCGCAGTGGGGGAGGTCGGGCGCGCCGTGGGTGCTGCCGAAGCTGGTCGACGCTGGTGGCTGACGCTCGACCACCATGAATGCGACAACAGCGTGTGCAAGTGGTCGAGCTACACCTACGGCGCGGCCAAGCCGACGCTGTGGCGCCACGAGAACCTCAACGACGCCACGCACGAGTGGCTGCGCGAGGAGTTCGCGGCCGTGCCGCTGACGTTCTTCAGCCAGATCCACCGCTGCGTACGGGCGGGCCGGCTGCTCTCCGTCGACGGGCACCCCGAGCTGCCGCGCGACTTCACCGCCCAGCCGCCGCGGACCGATGCCCGCATCGCGTTCCTCGCCGGGCCGATGAATCAGTGCTTCGTGGCCGAGAGCCAGCGGCTCTCCCACGACTGGTATGCCCGCCACCGGCCCGGCCGCTGCACCCTGCACATGTTCGACGGCTACGGCCACCTGGACGTGTTCATGGGCGAGCGCGCCGCGCAGGACATCGTTCCCACCATCATCGCCGAGCTGGAAGCCGGGTGACATGACCGTCCCCGCCCGCATCCGCCGCCAGGCCGGCCGCCACGCGCTGGTCGACACCATCCCCTTCACCCTGCCGGTCGCCTCCGCGCAGAGCCCCGCGCTGATGGCCGCATTTGCGATCGACGCCCGGCGCGGCGGCCAACCTGCTGCCCGGCAACGAGGTCCATCCGCTGCGGCTGTGGGGCGAGCGCGGCGCTGCTCATGCTCACGGTCATCGACTACCGGGACACGAACATCGGGCGCTACATCGAGTTCTCGATCGCCATCGCCTGCACCCACGGCGCCCGGCCCGGCCCCGGCGCTGGCGCCGGCGCTGCCGCTGGCCCAGAAGCTCTACGACATCGGCCAGTACGTCATCGACCTGCCCGTCTCCACCGAGGTCTCGGTCAAGGGCGGCAAGGGCATCTGGGGGATGCCCAAGCACCAGGCCAACCTCGACTTCGTCATCGCCCCCGGGGCCGTCTCGAGTCAGTACGACCTCGACGGTGAGCTGTGCGTGCGCATCGAGGTCGACCGGCCCCGCTTCGAGCGCCTGCCGCTGTCCATGGGCGCCGTCCAACTTCTGCGCCTTCCGCGGGATGCTCATGAAGTCCTACGTCTACTTCCAGGGCCAGGCCGGGCTCAACCTGCCCCTGCGCCGCTCGGCCCGGCTGCAGATCGGCGAGCACCCGCGCGTGGCGGCCCTGAAGCGCCTGGACATTGCCTCCCGGCCGCTGTTCTCGGCCTACCTGCCCACCAGCCACGGCATCCTCGACGACCACATCGAGTCCTGGTTTCTCTCCTCCGAGCAGCCCGTGGGGCGGGCGCCCGAGGGGATGGAGAGCGTCGTCGACCTCGGCCAGAGCCAGGGGTGGCTGGCGCCGCCGGATGACCCGGCGCTCGAGGAGCCGGGGGTCATCGTGGCCGCGCCGTAGCACCGGCCCGCCGGCGCGCAGCGCGCACCGGCGGGACGGCGTACCGCCTCAGATCGAGACCGAAGGCGAGGGTCAGCCCCGGTGCTGCGCGTCGGTCGTGGCCTTGACGTGGGCCGAGCGCGCCTCGAGTCCCTGGATCCCCACGAAGAGCTGCTTGGAGGCCGACGGCTGCAGGCCCTGGGGGTACGTCTGGTTGACGAACAGCAGGTAGGGCCCGGGCGGGGCCACGTCAGCGCTGGGCGGCGCCTTGACGGTCAGCGTAGTGCCGTGGCGCGCGATCACGGGCAGAACGATGTTGCGCTGGTTGGGGTCGACGAGGTGGGTGAGCGAAGGATTGCTCACGAGGACCACGCTGGCGATCTTGGCCGCGTTCTGGTTGACCTTGACCGTGAACCTCTGCCCGTAGGACAGAGGGTTCTTCTCCGTCGGGGCTTTGATGATCTTGGCCTGCGGGCCCCAGGACATGTACGGCGGGCTGTAGATTTCAAAGGAGGGATCCCGGCCGTTGTCGGGGGCCGTCACGCCGCCCGGGAGGGTGACGTTGCTGGCGTAGTCGGTGGAGATCGGCGCGTGCCCACCCACGAGGACGCGGCCGTCGGGCAGCAGCACGGCCGAGTTGTGGTAGGTGCGAGCGTCGCGTGAGTTGGCCAGGACCTGCCAGCGGTGGGTGCTCGGGTCAAAGAGCACCGTCTGCTTCTGGGCGATCCCATTTCCCGGTGCCGTGACATCATCGCGATCGGCGCCGTTGAAGGCAAGCACCTGCCCGTTGGGCAGCAGCACGCCGGAGGGATACCACCGCGGACCGGGTAGGTCGCCGGTCGGCACGGTGCTCATGTGGTCCTGACCGCCGGTCGTGGTCACCGTGGTCAGCCGGCTATCGGAGGTGGCGAAGTAGCTGCCCGGGCTCGGAGGGTTGATCTCGCCGCCTGCGGTGAGGAAGCTGGCCGACCCGTACTGGCCCTGGGCGTTGGGAACGAGGGGCATCTCGATCGAGAAGGTGGAGCCGCGGAAGCCCGGCAGGGTGAGCCCGGAACCACCACCCGGAATGCCGCCGGCGGCGAGCGTGGCCGCCGCGTCCTTGGCCGCGTCGGCGATGGCGGTGAGCGGGTTCAGCGACTCCGACGGGGCGAGGTCGGTCAACCCGGGCACGCCGAGGTCGGTCCACGTCTGGGTCCTCGGGTTATAGGCCGAGGCGATGTTCCATTTCGCCTCGTCGTAGGACTGGCCGAAGGGGTTAAACGACTGTCCGGCGGCGTTGTAGAAGACGTGGCCGTCGGGCAGCTCGTGAATGCGGGGATAGAGCGGGAGCGTTTGATTGGCGCTCGCTGGGTTGACCGTCCACCTGCCCGTGACCGGGTCATAGGTCTCGGTCTCTTCCACGTTGGTCAGCGAATCGTTGATGTGACTGGGATAGACGGGTTTGAGGAGCTTGGTCACGCCGCTGACGACAAGCACCTTGCCGCTAGGCAGCGTGATCGTCGAGGGATACCAGCGCCCGTAGGTCATGCTTCCGCTCTGAACCCAGGTGTTGCTCGCCGGTTCGTAGATGCGCGTGTTCTTGAGGCCTTCGAGCTCGACGACACCGAAGTTGCCCTTGCCCACGTTGACGCCCGGCTCGTTGTAGTAGCCCGTGCCGCCGTTGGCCATCACCGTCCCGTCGGGCAGGAAGATGTTGTCGGTGCAGAACAGCGCCCCCTGGTTGTCCGTGGACTGGCTGATCAGGGCGGGGGGCAGGACCTGCTCGGTCCGGGGCTCGCCGTTCGGGTTGGCCCCGCCGTTGACCGGCGAGGGGAAGGTCCATTTCGACCCCGCCCCTGTCGCCGTGCCCGGACGGAGGCTGAGCAGGCGGCTCTGGTCGTTGACCGAGTTGTTGCCGTACTCGATCACGATCGAGTACTTGACGTTCTCCGTTCCCTCGAGGCCGTCGTAGTACATGATCTTGCCGTTGGGCAGCACGTTGACGCTCACGCCGGCCGGCTTGCAGTTGTAGACGGGCCCGTCGTAGGTGGGGTCATACGGGGCGTTGGAGGCCCGGATGCACTTAGCGCTGGTCTTCACCTGCTTGCCGGCCGGGGTGAGGATCGTCGGTTCGACGAAGGGTTGCGAGAAGGTGCCGATGGCGCTTGGCGCGGTGCTCGTGGGGCCGTAGGGAGCGAGCGGATCCACCCCCGGCTGGGTGGGGTTCTGCGTCGGGTTGGAGACGATCGGCGTGAGCGGATCACTGATGATCTGTTGCACGCTTGGCAATCCGCCGGAGCCGAGCACGCCGTCGATGGGGGAGGACGTCGCCAGCGCCACCGGAACGCCGGTGCCGAGGGCGGCGCCGCCCACGGTGATCAGCGCGACTGCGCGCGCCCGCCGCCTCCTCCGCCGCAGCTCACTCGGTGTCTTCGTGGGGTGTGACCGCGCGCGCATCTCTGACTCCCGTCGTTATGGCTCCGTGAGTTCCTGGCCGGCACGGAGCCGATTCTCCTAACCCTGTCTTTGCACAAAACCGTGTGATCGAGCCCGGCTGCGTCGCCGGCGGTACCCGTAGCTCGTGCCCAGCGCCAGCACCACGGCCACAGCGGCCGCCAGTGCGGCGAGCAGGACCGCGGGTGGTCCCGGGGAAGTTGCGTGGCGCCTGCGCGCCGATGCCGCGAGACTGGCCGGCGTGACCGGCGCGGCGAAGCGCAGCACGCCGGTGAGCGCGGTCGTGCGCTCGCCGATGCGCAGCGGGATGGACCAGTGCGCCAGGTAGCGCACGCGGGGATCGAACCAATCGAACGTCGGTGCGCCTGATACCTGCTTCCAGCTCGGCGCTCCGCCCGGATCGGGGCGGACGGTGGTCGACTCTCCGCGGGCGCTCAGGTCGGCGTCGTAGACGGGGCTGCGGGTGTTGACTCGTGTACCGCCGGGGCCAATCTGTGCAAACGGCTCGCCCGCCTGTCCGATGATCGTGACCGTCCCGGGTCCCTCGTTCTGGAGGTAGACATCGGGTGAGCTGCCGGGCAGGACGGCGGCGGTCACGCCGGGGGCGGGCTGCGCCGGCGAGGTCAGCGTGGCTACCACGCCGCCGGACGGAGGGACATAGGTGACGACGCCTTCGGCCTGCACCGACCGGACGCCGTAGCGCATCGGGATGGTGAAGCGGCGCAGCAGCGTGGCCGTCGTGCGCGCTCGCACGGCGGGCGGCGCGGCGCCGAGCGCCGGCACCCGCTCGTCGAACCAGGCCCAGGCGGGGCGGTGAGAGAGCGCGACCCACCGGGGTGGCGCGCCCACGCGAACCCCTTTGGGAACGCTGGCCTCTCCGGAGGGGAACTGCGAGAGGTAGAAGTCGGGCGAAGCGGCGTTGCCCGCGGTCCCGCCCGGCCCCAGCCGCAGGAAGGGCGCCCCGTCCGAGCCCAGCACCTCGAGCTCGGTGCGAGTCGGGTCGTAGGCCGACACGGCAGGCACGATGTTGCCCTGGACGATGGCCACGGTGACGCCGGACACCGACGGCGTGAGGCCCTCGATCACGGTCTGGATGTTGGGATCGCCCTCGTGCCCCGAGGCCGCGCTCGTCGCCCCCGCCGCGAGCACCACAGCCACCGCGGCGCCCGCCGCCAGCCGGCGCGTCACGTGTGAGGAGCCGAGCAATGCCATGCGCGCCTCGCCGGCTCACGGTCGCGCGAGGCGCGTGTCGCCCGGCTCGGCGCCTTCTCGCATCGTCCGAAGGCTACGCGCCGAGTGCCGCTGCGCCCCTGTGCAGGTCCGACAAAATCGGCGCGCTCGTGTTGGCGAGCACCGCCGAACGCCGGCGAAGCCGTGGCCGGTACGTTTCGATGGCCTGTCGCGAGGTCGCTTCCTCGCCCGCGCTCTCGACCCACGAAGTCTGAGGGCCATCGGGCTCCGCCCGGCGCCCCTTTAGGCCGCGACTCGGTGTAGGGACCTTCACGCGGACCGCGGTTGCGCCTCGTGGCAAAGCCCACTTCGACCCAGGCGAGTACCAGGCGCTGCCGCTTCACCGCCTAGAGCAGCAGTCTCGTCAAGGCTGCCCCAATGGCGGCGATGCAGCCGTTCGCTAGTGCTTCGCGGCGGGCGTCTGGCCGGTGGATTCGGCAGTCAAGCTGGTGGCGGTGAGTCGTTGAGGATCGAAGGATTGTGTATGTGCGGTCGAGGACCCTTGGCCTGGGCGAGTACACGCGCAGGATCGGCCGCGACAGCATCGGGTGCGGCCTCGAGGGCGGACGCCGCGTCGGTCCCGTTGACGGTGCCGGTGTGGTCGTGCAGTTCGAGGTCCATTCGACAGCGCATTTTCCATAACGCGACCGTCCCTGGGCGGCTTGTTGGGCTTCGCCGAGGGGCTCGGCGCGATAGCGTGCGGCCCTAGCATGAGCATGCTCGCTGCGGCTTTTGCCCCGGTGCATCAGCAGTATCTGCTGGAGGCTCGGCAGATGCAGGCTCTGTCGTTCGCGGTGCACATCCCGTTGGTGTGCTTCGGGATCGCGTTCCCCGCGATGGTGCTGTTCATGGAGTGGCTGGGTATGCGGACCGGCGACCCGCTGTATCGGACGGTGGCCCGGCGCTGGGGCCGGATTGTGTTGGCGCTGTTCGCGATCGGCGTGATCACGGGCACGATCCTCAGCTTCGAGATGGGCCTGCTGTGGCCCAACTTCACCGCCACGTTCGGCAGCGTGTTCGGTCTGGGCTTCGCGATCGAGGGGTTCTCGTTCTTCATGGAGGCGATCTTCATCGGGATCTACGCCTACGGGTGGGACCGGCTGTCGCCTCGCATGCACTTCCTGTCCGGGCTGCCGATCGTGGTCACCGGCTTCACCGGTTCGCTCACGGTCATCTCGGTCAACGCCTGGATGAACCACCCTGGGGGCTTTCACCTCGTCGGCGGCAAGGTGGTCGACGTCAATCCGTGGGGCGCACTGTTTGGCAATTCGCTGCTGTGGTCGGAGCTGATCCACATGTACATCGCCGGGTACATGGTCACGGGGTTCGTGATGGCGGGCGTCTACGCGTTCTGCCGACTGCGGGGACGGTGGACCCGGTATGAGCGAGTGGCGATGACCATCCCGCTCACGATCGCCTGCCTGGCCGCGCCGGTCCAAGTGCTCGTCGGAGACTGGATCGCGCGGGTGATCGCGGTGGAACAACCGATCAAGCTGGCTGCTCTCGAGGGTCTCTACCGGACGACTCGGGGCGCCAGCGAGCACGTCCTCGGCTGGTACACGGGCGGCCAGATCAAGTACGGGATCGGGATCCCCCATCTGTTGTCGCTGCTGTCCTTCCACAGCTGGAACGCGCGGGTCATCGGCCTTGAGACGGTCTCGGCGAGCCAGCGTCCGCCCATCAACATCACCCGCCTCTCGTTCCAGACCATGGTCGGGATCGGCACACTGCTGGCGCTGCTCGGCGTCTTCTATCTGCTCGTGCGCATCCGCCGCGGGCGGCTTCCGCTGTCGCCGTGGTTCTACTGGGTTCTCGTCGTGTCAGGGCCCGCCGCGACGGTGGCACTCATCGCCGGCTGGGTGACGACCGAGGTCGGCCGCCAGCCCTGGGTGGTCTACCACGTGATGACGACCGCGCAGTCGGTCACCGGCGCCAGCGGCATCCCCGTCGGATACACCGTCCTCGTCATCACCTACATCGCCGTTGCGGGTGCGATGGTTTGGATCCTGCGCCGGCTGGCACGCTCGCCGCTTGACCTCCCCGGCGCCGGCGCGCCTCCGGACTCGACCTTGCAACCCGCCTGATGCTCGACGCCCTCCCACTCGTGTTCGTGCTCATCGGTCTGGTGCTGTACACGGTGCTGGCCGGCGCGGACTTCGGGGCAGGCATGTGGCAACTGATGAGCGGCCCGGGTGAGCGGGGCGAGCGGATCCGCGAGCATTGCCACCACTCGATGGGACCTGTCTGGGAGGCCAATCACGTGTGGCTGATCTTCGTTCTGACCGTGACGTGGACCGCCTATCCGGTGTTCTTCGGGTCGATCGCCTCGACGCTGGCGCTCGCGCTGTTCATCGCCGCGCTCGGCATCATCCTGCGCGGCGCCAGCTACGCGCTCCGCACCGGCGCCGCCGGCACGCGCGAGCTGGTGACGATCGATGGGATGTTTGCGGTGGCGTCGCTGGTAACGCCGTTCGCGCTCGGCGCGGCCGCGGGCGGCATCGCGGCGGACCGCGTTCCGGTAGGCAATTCGGTGGGGGATCTCATCACCAGCTGGCTGAATCCCACGTCGATCCTGATCGGCCTGTTGGCGGTGGCGTTCTCCGCTTACCTGGCCGCGGTCTACCTCGCCGCCGATGCGGCGCGGCGCGCAGACACCGACCTGGTGGAGGCATTCCGGGCGCGGGCAGTGGCGGCTGGCGCCGCCGCCGGCGGACTCGCGCTGGCCGGACTCATCATCGTCCACGCCGACGACCACCCGCTCTACACCGGTCTCGTCCACGGCGCCGCGCTCGCGGTCCTCATCCTGTCGGTCGTCGTCGGAACAACCACGATGGCGCTCAACACGACTCGTCGGTTCGAGTTGGCCCGCTACAGCGCCGCGCTCGCCGTGGCCCTCGTCGTCGCGGACTGGGCGTTTGCACGCTGGCCGACGCTCCTTCCGGGCCTCACCGTCGACCAGGCGGCCTCCCCGCATGACACGATGGTCGCAGTCGTGGTGGCAGTGCTGGCCGGAGCCGTCCTCCTATTCCCCACCCTCGCCCTCCTGTTCACCCTCACACTGCGAGGGCACCTCGGACCCCGCGGCGAGGAGACCGCGGCGACGGCGAGAACCGGTCAGACCGCGGTTGCCCAACTCCTGCTCGGTGCGACACTCGGAGCCCGGCTGGCAGTGGCGCTGCTGATCGTCGGCTTCGGCCTGCTCACCGTGGCCGACGCGCCGTGGGCACACGCCATCGGCGTCGTCAGCCTGCTCGCCTTCATCCTCGTCGCGTTCGCGGCGCTCGTGCCCCGCGCGCTGGCCGAGGACGCCTGAGCGTCGATCAGCGCCGCTGCCCCTTCACCGAGCAGGGGCAGTCTCGCAGCGGTCGGCGGTGCAGGGTGAGGCTTCTGCTTCCGGACACCACCGGTCACGCGCTACGCGTCCGCGACGGCGCTGCCGCCTGGGCCGACGAGCTGGGCCCGCCGTCCGTTCGGATCGTTCGACCATGGTCCTATCACCATCCATATGGATGGTGATAGGATGGTTATCAGATGGCGGTCCGTGGCCGGGAAAAGATGGTTGATGCCGAGAGAAGCGAAAAGATCACGATCAACGTCGGGCCTGTCGACCTAGGTCAGATCGACCTGCTCGTCAGCGAGGGCTTTTTCGCGAACCGCACCGATTTCATTCGTACGGCGATCCGGCGGCAGCTCGAAAGCCGGTCAGACGCCGTAGAGAGAACGGTGGCCCGACGCGAGCTGGTTCTCGGTATTGAGCGCTACAGCCGCGACGCGCTGGAGCAGCTCCGGGCCTCCGGTCGCATGGTGGAGCTGCGCGTCCTCGGGCTGGCCACCATTGACGATGACGTCTC
The DNA here is from genome assembly GCA_963777185.1 of uncultured Solirubrobacterales bacterium. Taxonomy (GTDB): domain Bacteria; phylum Actinomycetota; class Thermoleophilia; order Solirubrobacterales; family Solirubrobacteraceae; genus Palsa-465. The sequence continues at coordinate 279,055 of CAVZPU010000017.1, read as the reverse complement.
GCCCGAGCTCGCTGTCGCGACGATCGCGCGGGTCGAGGTCCTCGGTGCCTTTCGGGCGCCGCAGGCGGTGAAGGCGGCGCTCGCGGCGCGCACCACATGATCACCTTCCGAGCCCGGCGGCCCCGATCGGCGGCCGGACGTCCATCCAACGACTGATCTGTCGGCGCGAGCTGACGACCTCCGTGAAAGGAACGTGCGATGAGCCTCGATACGAACATGACAATCGTCGAGGCGTTGCGCCTCACGCGTGCCGGGCGGCTGACCGAGGCCACTGAGGTTCTGCAAGGGGGTCTGGCGAGCGCCGGCGCCGCCGCGGCAGATGAATCGACTGTCGCGCAGCCTTTCGGCGATCTCGGCCACCTTCGGAGGCTGATGCCAAACAGTCGAGAAGAGCCGCGCGCTTACGCCGCGTCCGCCCGCCGGGGTCTGGTTGAGGATCTCCAGACTACGCTGCCGGGCCTGCCAGACATCATCAGCCCGGCCAGGTGGGCCCGAGGCGCACGGTCGTCTAGCGGTGGCGCAGCGGCGAGGGCTGCTGCCGCGCCAGGGGGTGAGATCCGCCACCTCACTCACACCGATCGCGCCGGGACTCGCAGCTACGACCTCTACATTCCGATGGGCTACGCCGGTGAACCCGTTCCGCTTGTGGTCATGCTCCACGGCGGCAAGCAGAACGGATCGGACTTTGCGGCCGGCACACGGATGAACGAGTTCGCCGAGCAGCACACCTTCCTCGTTGCCTACCCAGAGCAGTCGAGGGCGGCTAATAACGGTGGCTATTGGAACTGGTTCTCCGCGTCTGACCAGCAGGCCAATGCGGGCGAGCCGGCAATCATCGCTGGCATCACCCGCGAGGTTATGCGCGATCTCCTCGTCGATCCGACTCGCGTCTACGTCGCCGGGCTTTCCGCCGGTGGCGCCATGGCCGCCGTCATGGCCGCGACCTACCCAGACCTGTACGCGGCGGTCGGGGTGCACTCGGGGATCGCCTACGGCGCCGCGCACGACGTTGGCTCCGCCTTCGCCGCTATGCGAACCGGGGGTACGCCCGCCTCGACCAGCGCGGTGCCGCTGCTCGTCATCCACGGCGACCAGAGACACGATCGTGGCTCCGGTCAACGCAGACAAGGTGATCGCCTCTCGGCTCGCGGCTGGCGACATCACAGGCCACGACGCGCCGATCACGACGCGCAGCGGCAGCGGGCGCAGCCACACCCGCACCGTGCACCGCAATGGCGACGGGATCGCCGTCGCGGAGTCCTTGATTGTCCACGGCGGCGGTCACGCCTGGTACGGCGGCAGTCCGGTTGGCTCCTACACCGACGCGCACGGCCCTAACTCTTCCGCCGAAATGATCCGGTTCTTCCTCCAGCACCAAGGCCCCGCGCATAGCCTGAAGGCGCACGCCAACCTACCGCAGCCGCAGGCCCGATTGGCCGGTCAGGTCTGAACAAGTCCGATCACCGGTCCCGCCGGGAACGCGCTCGCCAAACCGGATTTGCGACACGCGCAACGTGCCGTTGAGGCACAGGGGCTCCTGTGCATGCAAGGTGAGCTCATGCTGACGCTGGCGTCCTCGTTGACGCCGAAATCGCCGCCGCTCGCGAGGACGAGCAAAGACCTGGAGACTGCCGCTCACTTTTGCCTTCACGAACGAGCAGCACTCTCAGGACGGTTCTGGCGAGCCCGCGGCGCTTCTGCTTCCGGACACAACGGTCACGACGTCGTGGGTCTGATGCCCGCACGAGAACGAAGGCGAGTGTGGACCCGGCACATGACCTCGCACCTCCTGTTCGCCTCAGAGCGCGACCGTTGTCACCGGCCTCGCGGCCGAGCGGGGCGACCGTCCCGCTCGCCACGCCTAGCGGGAGGCTGGTCGGACGCGCCCACATCACGCACGGCACCAGCCGGGCGGCGCCCATCGGATCAGGGCCCGCTTGCAGGCCATCGATCCGGAAACCTGGTGCGGCTCCGTGACCAACTGACCGGCTGGCACCTGGCGACCGGGGTGTGCGCAATCATCATGAGGTCGTGATGTCGCAGCCAGAGAGCGCCACCTTTTCATCCGGATCGAACGGCGATGAAAGCCTCGCGATCATCCGGACGGAGGGTCTGACCAAGGTCTACGAAGGTGCCGACTTCGCTGCTGTCGATGCGCTCGATCTGATGGTCTGGGCCGGCGAGATATTCGGGCTGCTGGGACCGAACGGAGCCGGTAAGACGACCACGGCGGGGATGCTGACCACGCGTGTGATCCCGACGGCCGGAAGGGCGCACGTCGGCGCGATTGACGTGGTCGCCCAACCGGCGCTGGCCAAACAGCTGATCGGCACCGTCTCGCAGACCAACACGCTGGACCGGCAGCTAACCGTGTGGGAGAACCTCTATTTCCATGGACGCCTGTTCGGCTACGGCGCCGCCGAGTCGCGGCGGATCTCGGATGAGCTGCTCCAGCAATTCCGCTTGGCCAAGTGGGGCAAGGCCTCGGTGTACGCGCTGTCGGGCGGCATGGCCCAGCGCCTGATGGTCGCACGCGCGATCTTCCATCGGCCCGCTGTCCTCTTCCTCGACGAGCCTACCGCGGGACTAGATCCACAGAGCCGGCTTGCCCTGTGGGAGATTCTGGGCGAGCTGCATGCGGCCGGGCAGACGATATTGCTAACGACGCATTACATGGAGGAGGCCGATCAGCTCTGTGACCGCGTCGCGATCATCGACCACGGCAAGATTCTGGCGCTGGATACGCCGGTCGCGCTCAAGCGGTCGGTCGGCGCTGACACGATCGTGACGGTGAAGGCCACTGGCGAGCCCGCCGACCTGGCATCGACTTTCGAGCGAGAGTTGAGCGGAGTTACGCGCACCCGAGTGATCGAGGATGGCGTCGAGCTCCACCTCGGGGGCGCGACCCGGATCGTGCCCCAGGTCGTGGCGGCGGCTGAGAGCGGCGGGTTTGAGCTGGTCGACCTCTCGATCGCCGAACCGACGCTCGAGACGGTATTCATCAACCTGACCGGCAAGGATCTGCGCGAATGACGGCCACCCCGCCTGGCACCGCGCCCGCCGACGCTCGCCCCAAGCCGCGCCAAATCTCGCTCACGCCCACCCGCTCGACGGTGGAGGCGAGCCGCACCGCGCTGCGGGCGCTGATCCTCCGCGACCTGACCGTGCTGAAGAAGAACTTGGGCGAGTTCGTCGCGCGCACCGTGATCCAGCCGTTCCTGCTTGTGTTCGTGTTCCTCTACGTGTTTCCCCGGATCGGACAGGGTGTCGGGGGTGGCCATGGTGTGGCCGCCGAATCGGCGTTCGCCACCGTGCTTGTGCCTGGGGTGGTGGCGATCTCGATCATGTTCCAGGGGATCCAGGCTGTCGCGCTGCAGATGTCGACCGAGTTCGGCTACACGCGCGAGATCGAGGATCGAGTGCAGGCCCCGTGCCCGATCTGGCTCGTGGCGGCGGCCAAGGTACTCTCGGGCGCGGTCCAGGGGCTGCTTGCCGCGGCGATCGTGTTCCCGATCGCCGCGGTGATCCACGCCTCCCACGTCGCTGCCCACCTGTCCGTGCAGTGGGCGGTCGTGGTCACGCTGATCCCGCTGGCGTGTGTGGCGATGACCGCGCTCGGGCTCCTGCTCGGCACCTCGTTCGAGCCCCGCAATATCGGACTGATGTTCGGCTTCGTGGTCCTCCCGCTGACCTTCCTCGGTGGCACGTACTACCAGTGGACCAAGCTCGCGCCCGTGACCGTGGGCGGCATTCACTGGCTGCAGATCCTGGTGCTGATCAACCCGCTGATCTACATCACCGAAGGAATGCGTGCAGCGTTTACCCACGCCTCGCACATGCCCCTGTACGTGATCTACCCAGTGCTGTGCGGGTTCGCCGTCCTGTTTTGGACGGTGGGGCTGCGGAATTTCAAGCGCCGCATTCTGGTGTGAGTCCGCGATCGGAGTGGCAGGACGCCTTCAGCCGACGTGCGCGTCGCACCGCGCCAAGGCAGGCCAGTGGCGCGACTACGCGACCGCTGGCTGCGTCAGCGCCTTGACGAACTCCTCGAGCTGATCGGTCCGCCAGCACTCGAAGGCCGTGCAGTGCCGGGCGTAGGCGGAGATGACGCTGTCGCCGTAGTTCCAGTACAGCTGGGGCTCGGGGTTGAGCCAGAAGGTCCGGCCCGCGCGGGCCGTGATGGCCGCGAACACGTCGTCGCGGGGCGGGCGGCCGTTGGTGCGGGCGTCGCCGAGGACGATCACGGTGGCGCGGGGGTGCAGCTCATCCTCGACCAGAGCCAGGAACTCGCTCCACACCCGTCCGTAGTCGGTGTAGCCCGAGACGTCGGCCACGCCGGCGTCGCGGGACACCGCCTCGCTCGCCTTGCGAAAGTCGCGCTCGCGCTCGAAGACCTCGGTGACCTCGGAGATGCGCTCGATGAAGACAAAGGAGCGCAGCTTGCGAAAGGCGTCGTGGAGGGCGTGCAGGACGGAGAGAAAGAAGGTGGAGGCGCTCGTCACGCTCGTGGAGACGTCGCAGAGGACGAAGATCTCGGGCCGTCGTGGCCGCTGGGGGCGGAACTTCAGGGTCACGGGCACGCCGCCGGTCTCCAGCGAGGCCCGCATCGTGCGGCGCACATCGACGTGGGCGTGGCGCTTGCGGCCCTTGAGCTCGTGGCCCTGGGTGGCCAGGCGGCGCTTGAGCTGGGCGACGACCCGGTGCACGGCGGCGAGGTCTTGAATCGGGCCGCTCGGCAGGGCCCGGTCGAGCTCGTGGAGCGGGCGCTTGGGCGGCAGCTTGGCCGTGCGCTCGATGAGGCCGCGCTCGAGCTCCTGGCGCAGATGCTGCTCAAAGCGCCGGAGCTGGTCGCGGGGGAGGCCGTGACGGCGGGGGTCGTCGGCGGGCAGCTCGGGCTGGGGCTCGGCGCGCAGGCCGAGGGCGCGCCGGATGCGCTGCACGTCGACGCCGAGGACCCCGGAGCCCTCGCCCCGGCCGAAGGCGGCGATGGCCAGCCGGGCCAGGTCGCGCAGGGCGGCGTCCGAGCCGTCGCGCAGGGCGGCGGCGATCTGCTGGCGCAGCGTGTCGAGGTTGATGTCGCTGTCGCTCGGCGTGGCGCCGGCGGGGGACTCGCTGATCTCCTGGCGGGCCGCCTCGGCCTCGACGGCGCGGAAGAAGAAGCGCTCGAAGACGAGATCGAAGACGCGTTTGTCCTCGGGGGACTTGGCCAGGGTGGCGCTCAGGGCCTCCTTGAAGTCGGTGCGCTCGGTCCAGGGCACGTGCTCGAGGGCGGCCACGGCGTCGAGAATCTCCGAGGTGCCGATGGCCACCCCTTCGCCGCGCAGGTCCTCGGCGAAGGCGAGCAGCTGACCAGCGAAGCCGCCGGGACCCTCGGGACCGACGGGCCGGTAGCCCGGGGGAGCGGAGCGCAGCCGGGGATCAGGCGGCGGGGCGGGCATCGGTGGCCGCCGCCGGGCGCAGCTTGACGCCCACCCGCTCGGCGACGATGTCGAGGTCGGTCCGGTGCTTGACGATCACGCTCATCGTCTGGCGGAAGGTGTCCTCGTCGATGTCCTTGGAGCCGAGGAGGAGGAGCGCACGGGCCCAATCGATCGACTCGGCGATGCTGGGCGGCTTCTTGAGGTCGAGCTCGCGGACCTGGTGGATGACCTCGACCAGCTTGCGGGCCACCGACTGGTCGAGCTCGGGGGAGTGCAGGTGAACGATGGCTCAGCTCGTGGTCGAGGTCGGGGTAGTCGAGCCACAGGTACAGGCAGCGGCGCTTGAGGGCCTCGGTGAGCTCGCGCGTGTTGTTGGAGGTGAGCAGGACGACGGGCTGGGTCTTGGCTTCGATGCGGCCGAGCTCGGGGATCGAGATCTGGAAATCGGAGAGGACCTCGAGGAGCATGGCCTCGAACTCCTGGTCGGTCTTGTCGATCTCGTCGATGAGCAGGACGACGGGGTCGGGGCTGGCGATGGCCGTCATCAGCGGCCGCTGCAGGAGGAAGTCCTCGCCGAAGATGTCGCCCTGGACGTCCTGCCAGCCGGCGTCGTCGGACTCGGTCTGGATACGCAGCAGCTGCTTGCGGTAGTTCCACTCGTAGAGCGCCTTGGCCTCGTCGAGTCCCTCGTAGCACTGCAGGCGCACGAGGCGGCGATCGAGGTAGCGGGCCAGAGCCTTGGCCAGTTCGGTCTTACCCACCCCGGCCGGCCCCTCGACGAGGACGGGCTTGCCGAGCATGGTGGCCAGAAAGGAGACGAGCGCGGTCGACTCGCCGGCCAGGTAGCCGACGTCCTGGAGGCCCTGAGCGAGCTCGTCGATGGATGCTGGGGTGGTCACCGGGCCTTCAAATATAGGCTCTGTCCTGCCATGCTCGTCCTGCCTGCGACCGTCTCCAACCTCGGCGCCCTTGCCGCGCTCATGGGCTTCGGCTTCGTGCTCGCCTCCTTCGGGCACCTCATCAGCTCGCGGGTGGTCATCATGGCGGGGATCCTGGTCATCGGAATCGTCAGTGCCTACGTGGCCTTCGTGCCCGGCAGTCAGTGAGCCGATTCGGCTTCGGGGCGGTTTCATTTCTGCTTCAGGGGGTGGTGATGGGGGGCCTGGGGGCGCAGACTGGCTGTCGTGGCCTCGAATTCCGGTTCACAGCGTCGCACTCGACCCGGTTTGGGAGCCGAGTGCGACAAACCGGCCCCTGCAGGGCCGTTCGGTAGCACTGGGCCAAATCGGGGGCTCGAGTGCGACGTTGTGGACGCCGACGCGGTCCTCGCTGTCCTCGCCGACCGCCAGTGGGGCCTGGTCACCCATGACCAGCTTCTCGCCGCCGGCCTGAGCCGCAAGCAGATCGCCCATCTCCGGCGCCGGAGGCTGCTGCGCGCCCTTCACCGCGGTGTCTACGCCCTCGGCCATCGCGCGCTCACACGGCAAGCCCACGACCTGGCCGCCGTCCTCGCCTGCGGGCCGGGCGCGCTGCTCAGCCACCACTCGGCCGCCGTGGCCTGGGGCATGCTGCCGGCCACCGACGAGCCGCGCCACGTCACAGTGGTCGGCCGGCCCTGCCGCTCCAAGCCCGGCCTCACCGTCCACCGCGTCACCGCCCTCGCCCCCGGCGACCTCACCCGCCGTGACGGCATCCCGGTCACGAGCCCCGCCCGCGCCCTCATCGACATGGCTGCCACCGTCGGCCCCCGCGAGCTGGAACGGGCCTTCGACGAGGGACGGGTCCAGCGCCTGCTCACGCCGGCCACCCTCGAAGCCGCCCTCAGCCGCTATCCGCACCGGCGCGGGGCCACCCGCCTGCACGCGCTTCTCGACCCCCGGCGTGGGAGCACGCGCTCGCGCTCGAACCTCGAGGAGCGCTTCCTGACCCTGTTGCGCCGCGCCCGCCTGCCGCTGCCGGAGATGAACGTCCAGCTCGGTCCCTTCAACGTCGACTTCCTGTGGCGCGCCCACCGGCTCGTGGTCGAGCTCGACAGCTACCGCTACCACCAGACGCGCTCGGCTTTCGAACGGGACCGCGAGAAGGATCTCTTCCTCCGCGCCCGGCAGCTCGACGTCCTGCGGCTCACCGACGGTCAGCTGCAAGACGCGCCCGAACGCGCGCTGGTGCGCGTGGCCGCCGAGCTCGCCCGGCGCGAAGCCGCCTAAGGAACCGCGGCGGCGCCGAGGCGCTCGACGAGCACCCGCGCGTCGTGGTCGCTCACCGGCCGGATCTGCCCCTGGAAGGCCAGCGTCCAGTGCGCGCGTGGCCACTTGGCCACGTGCTCGAGCTCATCGGCCAGCGACTCGGCCGGCACCCACACCTCCGGCTCGAGCACCAGCTCGGGCGAAGTGGGAAACCGCCACGGATAGGCGTCGACCTTGCCGGGCTTGCCCGGCCAGATCGGCGAGCGGTCCTCGTAGAGCTCGCCCTCGACGCGGACGCTCCCCGCCAGGGCCATGACCCCGGTGAGATAGAAGACGATCCGGTCACCAGGATCGATCTGCAGCGCGCGCCCCCGGTTTCGCTCCTTGAGCCCGACCACTGTGAAGCCGTGTGCGGCGGTGGCGTCATGGTTCTCGGGCGAGCCGGTGAAGATCCACGTCCGCGCCACTAGACGATGGGGATGTCCTGAACCTCGACCGGCTCGTGGCGGCGCTCGTGGCGCTCCAGGTACCAGTCGATCAGCGCCCGCACGGCCACGAGCAGCTCCCTGACGGCGTCGGCGAGGCGGCGCCGCAGGTCGGGCGGGATCAGGTCGCGCACCGAGTGCCAAGCGACGATGAGGTTGTCGAGCTCGCGCTCGGCGTCCTCGCGCGGAAGCTGCCAGCCCTGGCCCGGAGCGGAGGCCGGGGGGCCGTCCGCTTCGGCTCGCGGCGTTCTGCGCCCGCTCATCCGCACCGCCGCCGAGGCGGCCTCCGAAGCAGCCTCCGCGAACAGGCGCTCGGCGGCGTTTGAGGCCCGTTCGAGGCGCTCCTCGAGCCGGCGCAGCGCCGCGTCGGCGCCACGCTCACGCTCGGGGCGCGGCGATTCAGCTCCGCTCTGCTCCATGGAAGGTCACCTCGAGCGCACCCTCGCGGAAGGTCGCGCCTCGGGGTTGATAGGAGGCCAGCGCGCTTGGCAGCACGATGGTCCGTTTCTGGCCGTCGACCCGGACCACGAGCTCGCGGCCGATCTTCTTGACGCTGATCTCGCCCTTGTCGGCGAAGGGCAGAGACAGGCGCACGCGGGCGTCGGTGCCCGTGAGCTCGAACTCCTGGGTCACGGCGCTGTGCAGCACGGCGGCCGGGTCGTGAGCGCCGGCATCGAAGAGCGCAGCGGCGAGGCGGTCGAGCATCTCGGGGCCGAGCACCTCACGGTCAAAGTACGGGGCCGTGAGCACGGGGACGGGCGCGAAGGCCGAGCGGACGAGCTCAAGGTGCTCGTCCTGGACCCGGCGCCAGGCGGCGAAGTAGTCGCCGACCTCGGAGGGAAAGACGCGGTTGACGATGACCGCGTCGGTCACGTACCCGTACAGGTTGAGGTAGGTGAACGTCCGCATGGCCTCGCCGATGACCATCCGGTCGGGGTTCATGACCAGGCGAATCGTGCACACCGTGTGGTCGCGCAGCAGCTCGTTCATGGCGATGAGCCGGCGCGAGAGCCGGCCCACGTCCTCGAACACGGGATGGCCGGGGAGCTGGATGTCGAGCACGGCCCGGACCAGCGGGCCCGCGGCGGCGAGGATCTGGCGCTCCATCGGAAACACCTTCTCGATCCACCACCGCGCCATGTCGGGAAAGGACAGCAGCCGCAGCGTCTCGCCGGTGGGCGCGCAGTCGACGACCACGGCGTCCCACGCCTCCGACGCGCAGGCCGCCTCGAGAGCGAGCAGGGAGAAGAGCTCGTCCATGCCCGGCGGCACCGTCAGCTCCTCGGCCGAGATGCGGTCGACACCGCGCTCGATCAGCAACTCCGACAGCCACTCCTGCACGCCCGACCAGTGGCGTTCCATCTCGCGCTGGGCGTCGACCTGCTGACCCCAGAGTCGCGGGCCGGCCGGGCGGGGCTCGCCTCCGAGCTCCTCCTCCAGCGACTCCGAGAGGCTGTGGGCCGGATCAGTGGAGAGGATGAGCGTTCTCAGACCCGCTTGGGCCAGACGGCGCGCCGTGCACGCGGCCACCGAGGTCTTGCCGACACCGCCCTTGCCGGTGTAGAGGATCGTGCGCGGGGCCACCCCGCGAGTCTAGGCTGACGCCCCGAGTTTCGCGCAGCGAAACTCGCTAGCGAGCCGGAACGGCTCGCCTAGTCCCGGCCGTGGTCCTCGAACTCGTCCTCGTCCTCTTCGATGTCCTCGTCCTCACCGAGGTCGGGGGCACCGCCGTGGCGGACCTGGAAACGCTCGAGCAGCTCATCGCGCCGATCCTCGTCGACGGGGGTCTCCTCGGAGATGAGCACCCAGTCCGCCCCCTCGTATTCCTCCATGTTGAAGATCTCGGTGTCGAGGTCGGGCGAGTCGTCGACGACCACGACCACTTCGGTCTGGGGGTTGAAATAGGTACCGGGACGGTTGACGAGCTCGTCGAGCTCGAAGCGGCGCGGGTCGGCCATGCGAAGCGGCAGCCTACCTACAGGTCGCGGACCTTGCGCAGCTCGCGGGCGACCTCGGCCTCGACGTCGAGCTCCGGCTTACCGGCCCGCCGGCGCCGGTTGTTTCGGGCGACCACGAGCTGGCGGACCTCCTCGCGGAGCTCGGGATCGACGAACGGCGTATCGACCCCGGCAGCGTCCTCCGGGCGGGCGCTCGCCGGCGGTGGGGGAGCAGTGAGGCGCTGGATCTCCTCGTCGACGTCGAGCAGTTCCTCGCCCCGCCGGGCGCGGCGGGCGTTGCGGGCCTCGATCATGGCGCGGATCTCGGCATCGCGCTCGGCGATGGCGGCCCGCGAGCCGGGCGGTGGACCCTCGGGAGCGTCGTGGTCCATGACCAGGCCACCCTTGCCGTGTTCGGCCCATGTCCGGCCGCTGAGCACGAGGGTGATGACGGCCACGATGGCGGCGATGATGCACACGACCCAAACGACGGTCCCAAATGCCTGGTGCATACGCCAAGTGTCGCAGCTGTCAGGCCCGGTTCGGCCGGTGTGGCGCGGTCAGTCCCGGTGTGGGCCGTGACACCGGAAGGCTTGCGGTGCGCTCGGGGCCTAGTATCCTCTCCAATAGTCGTTGACTGACTAGTCAATCTACCTCCGCGCTGGGCCGTCCGTCAGCGCAGCGCATCGGCCGAGGACCGCCCGCCGAGCGCCGCGCGCAGAGGTGACGCCGGCGCCCACCCTCAAGGAGCACAACATCGGTCATGGTTGATTTCACGCTCACAGACGAGCAGCGGAGCATGCGCGAGATGGCGCACGACTTCGCCGAGAAGGAGATCCGACCCGTCGCCTGGGAGTACGACAAGCACGGCACCTGGCCCGGGGACATCCTCGAGAAGGCCTGGGAGCTCGGCCTCATGAACAACCACCTGCCGGTCGAGTACGGCGGGCCCGGCCTCGGCTACCTGGACGGTTGCATCATCGAGGAGGAGATCGCGTGGGGGTGCTCGGGCATCGGCACCTCTCTGTCCTGCAACGGCCTGGCCACCGCTCCGATCATTCTGGCCGCCTCCGAGGAGCTCAAGAAGGAATACCTCGGCCGCCTGAGCGAGGCGCCCCTGCTCGCCTCCTTCTGCCTGACTGAGCCCGACGCCGGCTCCGATGTCTCGGGCATGAAGACCACGGCGACCAAGAAGGGCGACAAGTGGGTCGTCAACGGCTCGAAGTGCTTCATCACCAACGGTGAGTACGCCAACTACTACACCGTCTACGCCAAGACCGACAAGGAGGCCGGCCATCGCGGCATCTCGGCCTTCATCGTGCCCCGCGACGCCGGCGTCGTCGTCGACAAGCACGAGGACAAGATGGGCCAGCGGGCCTCCAACACGGCAACGATCACCTTCCCCGAGGTCGAGATTCCCCTCAACCACCTCATCGGCGAGGAGAACAAGGGGTTCAAGATCGCCATGATGACGCTGGACCGCACGCGTCCCGGCGTGGCCGCCATGGCCACCGGCGTGGCCCGGGCGGCGATGGAATTCGCCGTCGAGTACTCCAAGGAGCGCGTCCAGTTCGGCGTGCCCATCGCCATGCACCAGGCGATCCAGTTCATGATCGCCGACATGGCGACCAAGGTTCACATGGCGCGCCTGGCCACCTGGAACTCGGCCGTGCTCCTGGACCAGGGCAAGCGCAACACGCTCGAGTCCTCGCACGCCAAGCGCTTCGCCGCCGACTCGGCCATGGAGGTCACGACCGACGCCGTCCAGGTCTACGGCGGTTACGGCTTCATCAAGGAGTACCCGGTGGAGAAGCTCATGCGCGACGCGAAGATCCTGCAGCTCTACGAGGGCACGGCCCAGATCCAGCGCCTTGTCATCGCGCGCGAGACCCTGCTTCCACGCCGCCTCGAGGAGCCGGCGGCGGCCGCTGCCTGACCCGCTCTGAAAGGGCCGCCGTCCCGGGACGGCGGCCCCTTCCCCGCGGCGGGCGGCGCCGCCGGCGTGCCGTCAGCCGCCCCTGGTTGACTGGCGGCGTGAAAGCGATCGCCGTCGCGGCTCTTTTGGCTCTCGCCGTCGGGGGATGCGCCACGGCCACCGGCAAGGTGACGGCGCGCCAGCCGCCGCCGGGCTCCTGCCACGCCCGCGGTCGAGGCCTCTTCTCTTTGCCGGACCCCCATTGCACGCCGGGGGCGATCGACCCGCGCGTGACCCAGGCCACCATCGCCACCACCATCTGCCGCCGGGGCTGGACCCGCCGGGTCCGTCCGCCCGAGGTGGTGACCGAACCGGAGAAGCGGGCCAGCATGGCCGCCTACGGCGACCGCGGCTCTCCGCGCCGCTACGAGTACGACCACCTCATCGCGCTCGAGCTCGGCGGGGCCCCGAACGACCCTCGCAACCTGTGGCCCGAGCCGGGCGCGAGTCCCAATCCCAAAGACGCCGTCGAGGATGCGCTGCGCGAGCGGGTGTGCCGGGGGGAGATGACACTGGCCGCCGCTCGCCACGCGCTGGCCGTCGACTGGGTCGCCGCCGACCGCCGGCTGCGGGACATTTAGACCCGCACGGTGTCCCGGCGGAAGGCCAGCCGGGCGAAGACCACGAGCAGGACCGTCCAGCCGGCGACCACGAGCCACCCCGTGGTGCTCCAGCCGTGCCCGGTGACGCCCACGCGCCCCGCCTGCACGAGCCAGTAGGAGGGCAGGCACTGTCCGAGGTTGTGGAGAAAGCCATGCGTGACCGGAAACCAGGTGCCGCTCACCAGCGCCAGCAGCGACACCGTCCCGCCGGTCACCGGACCGATCGAGTCGACGGTGAGCAGATGGCCGAGGCCGATGCCCAGGGCGGCGAAGGGCAACAAGCCGACGAGGATGAGCACGGTCATCTGGATCCAGCGCCCCGGCGCCATGCTCACGCCCAGCGAGGCACCGGCGATGTAGAGCAGGACGATGGTGGTCATGGCCATCGCGTAGGCGGTGAGGACCTTGGCCCGCATATAGGAGCGGATCGTGAGGGGAGTGATGCGCAGCTGGCGTGTCCAGCCGGCTTGACGCTCACCCGCGATCCGGGCGCCGCTCGAGATCATGGCCATCATCGTCCCGAACGAAGCCAGCCCGGCCATGTAGTAGAGCGGGGCCGAGACGCCGGAGCCGGCGAAGTTCTCGGTCGTCCGCTGTGGACTGGCGATGACGAAGTACAGGACGAGGGGAAAGGCCAGCGAGAAGATGAAGAAGCGGCGGTTGCGGAAGGTCCGGGCCAGCTCGTAGCGCGTGTAGACCAGGCCGTTCATGACCGCGCTCCCGCGACCGCGCCGGTCTCAACATCGCTGGTGAGCTGCAGAAAGGCATCCTCCATGCCCGCGCCCGTGACCTCGATGTCGCGGGCCTCGGCATAGCGCTGCAGGAGCGCGCGCAGGGCGGCGTCTGAGTTCGCGCAGCGCAGGATGACGGCCTCGCCGTGGCGCTGCACCTCATTGACGCCGGGGAGATCCGACAGCTCCTGGCCGTCGACACCGGGCAGGGTGGCACGGACGGTGCGGGTCCCGACCCGGGCCTTGATCTCCGTCGTGGGTCCGTCGGCCACGATCTGGCCCCTGGCCATGAGCACAGCCCGATCGGCGTTCGCGTCCGCCTCCTCGAGGTAGTGGGTGGCGAAGAGCACCGTCTTCCCGCGGCCGGCAAACCGGCGCATGGTGCTCCAGAAGTCGCGCCGCCCCTCGACGTCCATGGCCACCGTCGGCTCGTCGAGCACGAGCAGCTCGGGATTTCCGACCAGGGCGCAGGCGAAGCGCACCCGCTGGGTCTGGCCGCCGGAGAGCTTCTGCGTGCGCTGGCCCGCCGCTGCCTGAAGGCCCGTGAGGGTGATGACCTCCTCCACCTCGAGCGGTGCCGGATAGAGCGAGGCCATCACGGTCACGAGCTCGGTCACGGACAGGTCGCGGGTCAACTCCCCCGTCTGCAGCATGCCCCCCACCAAGCCAGCGGTGACCGCCTCGCGGGGCGAGCGGCCGAACACCGAGACCGCTCCGGAGTCGGGATCGCTCAGTCCGAGCAGCATGTCGATGGTCGTCGACTTGCCGGCCCCGTTGGGGCCCAGGAGGGCGACGGTCTCACCCGGAGCGATTGACAGATCGACGCCCCGCACGGCGTGCACGGGCTCCGGGGCAGAGCGGTAGGTCTTGGTCAGGGCCGAAAGCTCGATGCCTGAGGCCATGTCAGCGACCATAGCCAAGCGAGAGGCTGTTCGAGCGCGGGCTCGGCCGCCCGCTCACTCGCTCGTCGAGAACTCCCAGATCGCCACCGCGAGCATCACGAGCCCGAGGACGAGCACCATCGCCGCCTCGAGCAGCCCGGGGACCCGCCAGCCCCACCACGTGACGCCCGAGGCGAGGGCGTGCTTGGCCGCGGGGGAGATGGTCAGGTGGGAGAAGACGAGCCGGCGCATCGGGTCGACGGCGTAGGTGAGCGGATCGAGCCGGTTGAGCACGGTCAGCCAGCCCGGCAGGCCGTTGGCGGGGAACAGCGCGCCGGAGATGAAGAACATCGGCATCACGACCATCTGCATGACGCCGAAGAACGACTGCATCTGCTTGATCCGGGCCGCCACCATGACGCCGAAGGCGGTGATCGAGAAGGCCAGCAGGAGCTGCAGCCCAAGGATGCCGAGAATGAGCAACGGGGCGTAGGGCACGCCCACGAGTCCGGCCAGGGCGATCATGATCACGCCCTGGGTGCTGGCCACCGTGGCGCCGCCCAGACACTTGCCGATGACGATCGAGCTGCGGCTGACGGGGGCCACGAGCATCTCGCGCAGGAACCCGAACTCGCGGTCCCAGACGATCGAGGCGGCCGAGAACATGGCCGTGAACATGACCGCGATGCAGAGGATGCCCGGGTAGATGAAGGTTCGCAGCGCGACGCCGTGCGTGCCGGCCCGGGCCAGGGTCTGCAGGCCCGTGCCCATGATGAACAGGAACAGCAGCGGCTGCACGAGCGAGGAGACGATGCGGATGCGGTCGTTGACGAAGCGGATGAGGTCCCGGCGCCAGACGATGCGGATCGCCCGCAGCTCGGAGTAGATGCTGTGGGGCGGGACGCTGACCTCGATGATCGGCCCGGCCGGGCGCGGGGCCTCCTCGATGGTCGCCGGGGTCGTCGTGGCGGCTCATCGACGCCCTCCGTGCATCATCTGCATCATCCTCCGGTTGCGGTTCTTGGCCGCATCCTCCTCGGCGTCGCGAATCGTTGTTCCCGTGTAGGACATGAACACGTCATCGAGGCTCGGCCGCGAGACGCTCACGCCCTGGATCGGGACCTCCGAGCTCGGCGAACAGGCGGGGTACGAACTGCTCGCCGCCGGCGACGCCGAAGATGATGCGGCCCTCGGCCACGCGGGCCTCGATCCCGAAGCGCTCGCGCAGAGCGGCAATGGCGGCGTCATCGTCGTCGGTGGGATCATCACGCGATCGGTGCCGACGCCGGCCTTGAGCGTTTCCGGCGCGTCGAGGGCGACGATCTCGCCGTGGTCCATGATGGCGATCCGGTCGCACCACTCCGCCTCGTCCATGTAGTGCGTGGTCATGAAGATGGTGATCTCCTCGCGCTCCTTGAGCTCGCGGATGTAGCTCCAGATCGAGCGGCGCGTCTGGGGGTCGAGACCGATCGTGGGCTCGTCGAGGAACAGCACCCGGGGGGAGTGCATCATGCCCCGGGCGATCTCCAGCCGCCGGCGCATGCCGCCCGAAAACGTGCCGACGACGGAGTCCTTGCGCTCCCACAATCCGACCATCTCGAGGACCTGGCGCATCCGCGGGGCCACGACGTCGCGGCGCAGGCCGTAGAGCTCGGCGTGCAGGCGGAGGTTCTGCTCGGCGGTCAGATAGCTGTCGAGCGTGGGATCCTGGAAGACGAGGCCGATGTTGCGCCGCACGTCGTCGCGCTCGGAGACCACGTCGTGCCCAGCCACGCTGGCCCGCCCGGAGGTGGGCTTGACCAGCGTGCAGAGCATGTTGATCGTCGTCGTCTTGCCGGCGCCGTTGGGGCCGAGGAAGCCGAACACCTCGCCCGGCGCGACTTCGAACTCGACCCCGCGGACGGCCTCCACCTGGCCATAGGTCTTGACCAGCTTGTCGACCACGATGGCCGGCTGGGTGGCGACGGCGCTCATCCGGTCAAGGGTATCCGGCTCACTCCTGGAGTCGCCCGGGGCCTGGTCTTCGCCGGCCAGGATCAGGTACATCGCCCGCCGGGTCTCGGTCAGGACCTGACGCGCCCGCTCGAGCTGGGCGGGATCGCCGGCCCGCATGACCTGGCGCACGGCCATGACCGTCTCCTTGATCAGCGATCCGAGAGCCGGCAGAGCGTCCGCGTCCGTGCCCTCGGGCTGTTGCCAGGGGGCCGATTCGTCGCTGCGCTCGGCCAGGTTCTGCTGGCCGGCCTCGGTGACCTCGAAGACCTTGGACCCCTCTCGCTCGGTGGCCCGGATGAGCCCCTCGTCCTCGAGCTGGGAGAGCGTGGGGTAGACCGAGCCGGGGCTCGGGCGCCAGCGACCGCCGCTGCGCTCCTCGATGGCCTCCATGAGCCCGTAGCCGTTGCGCGGCTCCTCGGCCAGGAGCATCAGGATGGCAAGGCGAACGTCACCTCGGCGCCGGCGGCCCCGGCCTCCGGGGCGCCCGCGGCGCCGAGGGCCGAAACCGCGCCCCGGCTCGGGGCCGAACTCCGGTCCGGGCCGAACTCGGCTTCAGGGCCGAATGGGGGCCCGGGCGGCGGCCCCGGTCGGGGCGATCCGGCCGGTCATAGCGAGCGCTGAATGCGTGCCGCCCGGGGGAGCCCCACGGGGCGGCGAAGGTTGAGTACGTCATTTCTCTCCTTTAGTTAGAGACTGTATCGCGATAGGTAACGATATATCGCAAGTGTATCGTTGTCAAGGAGAAGCTAGAACCCGGCCCCGTATCGCGTGCAGCTGGCCCGGAAGGCCCGTTCGGGACTGGGCGTCAGCTGGTTGAGGACGTTCTGGAGGGCCGGGGAGTCCTCGAACATCCCGATATGCCCCACGGGGTCATCCGGACATTGCTGCTGGACGGTGAGGTTGGTGACGCCCGGGCCGTTCAGGAAGGCGTTCGCATAGGGCGTGACGACCTCATCGTGGGCGGTCTGGATGACCACGTAGCGGGGGCCGGGCACCGTGTCGCCGCCGGCGAACAACTTGACCATGAACGGCGAACCCGCCTCCTGCTCGGCGAAGGCGGGCGACCCGAGGTCGAGGATGAAACCGCCGAAGGCCGGCGCCCAGGGGATGTGGTTCAGGAGCGTGACCAGGCCGCTCAGAGTGGTCCCGTGGTTGCTCGGGGAAAGGCCGATCAGCGTGTTGACCTTGGCCGCCCCGCCGAGGAACTTGAGGTAGTAGAGGGGCATCATGCCGCCCTGCGAGTGGCCCACGATGTCCACTTGGGCGGCGCCCGTCTGCGCCAGCACCGCGTTGACGAAGGCGGCCAGCTGCGCCGCTGAGCTCGAGATCTCGCCGAGGCCGTCGATGCGGTCGCCGAGCGAGAGCCACGTGGAGCCGTAGTTGAAGGCGTAGACGCAGTAGCCGTTGTTGGCCAGCAGGGGAGCGAGGGTGACCCAGTTCGACGCCTCATCGGCGGTGGTTCCGTGCACGAGCACGACCGGGTCAGGATGGGTCAGCGTGGGTCGGCAGGCAACGTTGGCCCCGGCCACTGAATCCGGCGAGAAGTCGGCTCCGGCCGCGGCGGCAGCGATCGCCGAGGCGCCGTAGCGGACGGGCAGCGCCGCACGGGCGCTGGCGGCCGCCGAGAGGGTGCCGGCGGCCGCCGAGAGGGTGCTGGCGGCGATGGCGAGCAGGGAGACGAGCGCGCGGCTGCGCATCGCGCCACCGTACCGAGCGCCCCCACGGACCTCCGCGTCTGCCCGCGGGGTGCAACGGAGCCGCGCCGACCCGAGCGCATACACTCGGGCCCCAATCCGGTCCCCGCCACTGAGAGGGTCATGTTCGTCTTCAAAGCCGCTGTCGTCGGCGCCGGCACGATGGGCGGCGAGATCGCCCAGACGATCGCCAACGCCGACATCCCGGTCGTCCTCAAGGATGTGGAAGAACGGTTCGTCGAGCAGGGCCTCGACAAGGCCCGCTCGCTGTGGCAGGGCCGCGTCGATGCCGGCAAGCTCGATGCCGCTGAGCTCGAGCGCAAGCTCGGGCTCATCACCGGCACGACGAGCTACGCCGAATTCGGGGACGTCGACTTCGTCATCGAGGCCGTGCCCGAGCGGATGGAGATCAAGCAGGCGGTCTTCTCCGAGCTCGACGAGGCCACGCCCGGACACGCCATCCTGGCGTCCAACACATCCGCGCTCTCGATCACCGAGATGGGCATGGTCACGAGCCGGCCGGACAAGGCGGTCGGCTTTCATTTCTTCTATCCGGCCTCGGTGATGCGGCTGATCGAGGTCATCGAAGGCGAGGAGACCTCCGCCGACACGGCTCAGACGGCCTTCAACTTCGCCCAGACCATTCGCAAGATGCCCGTCCGCTGCGCGGAGGCGCCCGGCTTCGTGGTCAACCGCATCCTCAACTCGAGCGTCTCGGAGATCTGGCGCTACCAGGAGGAAACGGGCGCCGACGTCAAGGAGGTCGACAAGGTGGTGGCCGACTCCAAGGCGGCTCCCATGGGCCCCTTCTTCCTCGCCGACCTGCTCGGGCTCGACACCGTTCTGCACGTCGCCGAGCATCTTCACGAGGCCTACGGAGACCGCTTCTTCGTGCACCGCCAGATGCAGGACCTGGTGCAGGCGCGCCATCTCGGCACCAAGACCGGAAAGGGTTTCTATGAGCACGGTTGAGATCGACAGCCAGGCGCTGGTCGACCGCTTCACCCTGAAGGCGCTGGTCGAGAGCTGCCTCGTCCTTGAGGAGGGCATCGCCTCCTTGCGCGACATCGACCTCGGCATGATGGCCGGCGCCGGCATCATGCCCCCGCCGTTCGCGCGGGCCGATGAGCAGGGCCTCGACGACGTCCTCGAGCGGCTCGAGCGCGCGGCCGCCGAGTGGGGCGAGAGCTTTGAGCCGCCGGCCATCCTGCGCCGCCTGGTTGCCCAAGGCCGGCTCGGCGTCAAGTCCGGCCAGGGCTTCTTCCCCTACGCGCGGCCGGACACGGGCTGGAGCGAGGGACCGGTCAAGCTCGAGACGCGCGATGACGTGGCCATCGGCTGGCTCGACCGCCCACCGGCCAACTCGATCGCCCCGGAGGTCGTGCACGGCCTGCGCAAGGTGTGGGAAGCGATCAACGAGGCCGGCTCGGTGCGCGCCCTGATCGTCGCCTCGGCCAACCCGATGCTGTTCTGCGCCGGGGCGGACATCAAGGCCTTCACCCAGATGGACGCCGACACCGGTGCCCAGCTCGTCGATGAGATGCACGGCCTGCTGCGCGACATGGAGCGCTCGTCGATCGCCACCATCGCGGCCGTCAACGCGCTGGCCTTCGGCGGAGGCTGTGAGCTGGCCATGGCCTGCGATTTCCGTCTCGCCGGCGAGTCGGCGCTGTTCGGCCAGCCCGAGATCGACCTGGGCATCATCCCCGGCTTCGGCGGCACCCAGCGCCTCCCGCGCCTGATCGGCGAAGCCCGAGCGCTCGAGATGAACCTTACCGGCGAGCCGATCGCGGCCGAGTACGCCGAGCAGATCGGCCTCGCCACCCGCGTCGTGCCCGACCACGAACTGCTCGACACCGCGCTGGCCTGGGCCCGCAAGCTGGCCGGCCAGGCGCCTCTGTCGATCGAGCAGATCAAGCAGGTCTCCGCGAACGGCGATCTCGATGCCGGGCTCGAGGCGGAGAAGCGCGGCTTTGCCACCGTCTTCGGTTCCGAGGACGCGCGGGAGGGCATCGGCGCCTTTCTCCAGAAGCGCACCGCGCAATTCCGCGGCCAGTGACCGACGCCGTCCACGAGCTGGCGCAGCTCCTCCGCGCCGCGGACTCGGTGGTGGCGCTGACCGGGGCGGGGATCTCGGTGCCCTCGGGCATCCCCGACTTCCGCTCCCCGCGAACCGGCCTGTGGGAGAACGTCGATCCCATGGAGGTCGCCCATATCGACGTCTTCCGGCGTGACCCCGAGCGCTTCTGGCGCTTCTACGGCGAGCGCTTTCAGTCGCTCGAAGACAAGCGGCCGAATCCGGCCCACCTGGCCTTGGCCGAACTGGAACGGGTCGGCCTCCTCGATGCCGTGATCACCCAGAACATCGACCGGCTCCACGGCGCCGCCGGGACGCAGCGGCTCGTCGAGGTCCACGGGACCATCGCGCATTCGTCATGCCTGCACTGCCGCGAGCGCTACGAGCTCGCCGACGTCCGCGCCCGCGGGCGCTCGGCCGCGGATACCGTCCCGCGCTGCGATTGTGGGCGTCCGCTCAAGCCTGACGTCGTCCTGTTCGGCGAGTATCTGCCCGCCGCAGCTCTGCAGCGAGCCGAGGAGCTGGCGGCCGGGGCGGATCTCATGCTCTGCGTCGGGTCCTCACTCGAGGTGTACCCCGTCGCACAGTTACCGGGTGTCACGCTGCGCAACGGCGGCCGGGTGGCCATCATCACACAGGGCCGCACGCCGCTGGACCGGCGCGCGGCCGTCCGGCTCCACGGTGACGTCGTCGAGGTGCTGGAGGCCCTGCTCGCAGCTCTCGGGCTCACCCCCGCCCGGCAGCCCGCGCTCTGAGCGCCGCCTCGATGCGCCCAAGCGCCTGCTCCACGGCCGCCACCTGATCGCTGTCGGGCGGCTCGCGCAGCGCCGTCTGCGCTGCGCCCGCCACCGCCTCGCGAAAGCCGCGGAGCTCAGCGATTCGCTCGACCAGGGTCCCCGCGCTCTGATCGTCGGAGAGCTCGGCAATGGCCGTATCGAGGGCGACCAGGACCTGCAGGGCCGCGTGCCGGCTTCGGTCGAGCCGGAAGTCGAGCCGCGCCCGCAGGGCGAGCTCCTCACAGACCAGCGGCCGGTCCCGGCCGGTGAGCATGGCGGCGAGCCTGCCTTCGGGGGCGAGCATGCGCCGCCGCGGCCGGCGCGGAGCCTCCCAGGGCAATTCGCGGGCATCGCTCCAGCGGCCATCGGCCACCTCCTCGCCGGCTCCGACGCCGACCCGGGCCGTGAGGGCCTGGCGGCGCTCGAGTCCTTGCTGGTGCGGGTCGGCCGCCGCGGTCCGGTAGGCGAAGAGGGCCCAGTTGAGGACCTCGAGGCCCCGTTCGAGCTCCGCCTCGCCGGCGGCGGTCAGCCAGGCCGCGGCGTCGGCGTCGCCGAGCGGCTCGGAGACATCGATGACGGTGGCCTGGGAGATCCAGACGGCCGGCTCCTCCACGCCCCGGGCGAAGCGCCGTCGTAGGCGCGACGGTGTCCGCGGCTCCTCGAGCGTGGCCAGGACGATGACATGGCTCGGGGTCTCGGCCTCGAGGGCCGGCGCGTCGAGGTCAATCGCGCCGCGGCGGACCAGATAGCGACCATCCGGCGGGCCGAGGGCCCACGGGATGTCCAGCTGGATGAAGCGAAAGAGCGGCTCGATCGCCCTGTACGGCTTCTACGGGGTCCCGTTCTTGGTGACCTTGACCGCGTACTGGCTCGGCGAGATGGCCACGACGGGCTCGGGAAGCTGACCGATGCGATTGATCAACTGGACCCACTGGTTGGCCGTGAGGACGTCCTTGATCTCGGCTGAGAGCTTGCCGCTCTCGCCGAACAGCGGCGTGTAGGAGACCTGGATGCGGTTGCCGTGGTCGGGCAGCGCCAGGGTGTTCTGCTGGCCCTTGTAGCTCATGAGCGAGACGATCTCATCGGGCTTCATGGCGCCCTGCAGGGTGAGCAGCCGGCGGATGACGAGGTCGGTCACCGAGCCCGTGCCCTCGTGGCCCTGGATGGGGATGTTGTTGATGGCCGAGATGTCCATCGACTCTCCGGTGGCCCCGGCCGCGTCGATGCCGTTGGCGCCGGTGGTGCTATGGCCACATTCCAGGCCGCTGACCGTCGGGTCAAGGGACGAGGCGGAGAGGAACTCGATCGCGGCCAGGATCTTGCGGTCGATGAGGCCGGCCTGGATGTCGCGGCGTCCGCAGGCGTAGATGTGCACGTGCGGGTCGGCCAGCACCCGGTTGGTGAGCTGGGTCTTGGACATCAGCAGGATCTCGCCGATGGTCGCGTTCTTGGCCCCGGGGCCGAAGAACGGGTTGACGCCCTCGGCGCGGTAGACGGCAGTCGCCTCGAGAAGCTTCCAGCCGTCGAGGATCGGCTTGGGATCGATGTAGGGCGCCTTCTTGCCGGCGGGACGGATCATGAAGTCGGCGTGTGAGGCCAGGGCGGGCGTCCCGGCGGCAAGGCGGCCGAGGATCGTGCCGGCCACCACGACCGAGCCCTTGCGCAGCGGCTGCAGCGTGTACTGGTTCTTGGCCAGGTGCAGCACGTTGGAGAAGTAGTTCTGGAAGTCCGAGAGCTGCGGCCCGCCGTCCTGGAGCTGGAGCGCTCCGCCCGCGGCGTAGGAGGCCGGACGCGAGGGTTCGCAAACAGGCGCTCCTTGACCATGGGCTGGGCGATGGAGGTCGTCTGCGTCTGACTCTGCGTCTGGGCGACCGGCTCGGGGGCCGGGGCGACCGCGAGGGTGATCGGTGACGCCGAGGCCTTCAGTGTGCTGGCCGGCTTGGCCGCGGCGATGGCGGTGGCCGGCGCCTGGCCGCCCTGGCTGCCCGCCGTCGCCGGTGCCTTCGGCGCGGGGGTCGACGGAACCGAGAGCTCCTGGGCCACCTCGCCCGCGGTCACCTGCTGGGGCTTGGGCACCGGGTAGAGGTTGGGGATCGACCCGAGGTGGGCGTAGGTGTAGACGTTGCCGCTGGAGTCCTGCAGCTCGATGTACTTGCCCAGCTGCGGGGTGTCGCCGAGGTCGACGATCTTGCCGTCGTTGACGGCGATGACCGGGGAGTTCTGCTTGGCGAAGATGTGGACCGCGTTGGCGTTGGGATCGGAGTTGATATCCACCGCGGCGTTTGAGCCCTTGACCTTCTGCTTGGCCAGCTTGGTCACGTCGTTGTCGGCATACTTGGCGGGGGCGGCAACGGGGAAGTAGCCCTCAACGAGTCCGGTCAGCGAGTCGACGAGGCCGGACGGGAGCCCGCTGATGAGCTGGGCCCGCAGGAGCACCGACTGTACGTACCACGTGGCGTGGTTGTAGGAGAAGATGGCGCCGCTCAGGTTCTTCGAGGCCCCGGCCGCGTGCAGATAGCGCGCGGCGGTGAAGATGGCATCGACCGGGTTGTAGGGATCGGCCACCCCGTCCCCGTTAGCGTCGACCCCGTAGGTCTTCCACGTGGCGGGCATGAACTGCATCCAGCCGACCGCGCCGGCGCTCGAGACGGAGAGGTTGCGCCCGTAATCGGTCTCGATCTCGTTGATGGCGGCCAGGATCTGCCAGGGGACGTCGTACTGGATGCCGGCGGCCTGGTAGATGGGCAGCAAGAAGGGCGGGATCTGGAAGGAGTCGATGAAGAAGTTCGGGACGCCGACGGGGGCGGGGCCGGGGAGCGCGTAGGAGAAGGTGGGGTTCGACGGAGTCGGCACGCCGCCCTGGCCGATGGGCGGGGCCGGCTTGGGCGCCGGCGGGGCCGGCGTCGTCGAGGGCTTGCCCGGGGTGTTGGGCTTCGCGGGCGTGGTGGTCTTGGGCGCCGGGCCGGTCGAGGTCCCGCCGTGGTGGGAGGGCGGCTGGGCCTGACCCGGACCCTTGGACTTGGGCGGACCCGTCCCCGGCGAGGTTGAAGTCGTGGTCGAGGGATGAGTCGTGGTCGGCGCCGGAGCGGAGGTCGTCGGCGTCGGGGTGGTGTTGGGGGTGATCGGCGCAGCGGGGGGCGGGCCACCGCACGACTCCGACATGCCCTTGACCGGCTCGGAAAGATTGAGGGAGGACAGCGGCGCGCCCTGCGGCAGCTGGAAGTAGAGCGTCTGACCGGTGATGAGGGTCACCGTGACGGTGCAGTTCGACGCCGAGGCAGCGGGCAACGCCGCCACGCCGGAAAGCGCAGCCAAGAGCGCAATGGTCACCAGAGCGACCTTCAGCTTCCCGCGTCCTAGCACTGTGGCCTTGTCTCCTCCCGACATGTCCAATACGTCAGCTCATCCACGCCACAACCAGACGGCCGGCGTTTCGCAGGCAAGCTACTGACTGCTTCTGGGCTTTGCAACGGAGAACCGTTTCTGTCGGGTCGAGGTGGTCTGGGCGTAGCCGAAATCGATGGATTCAGCTCCAATATGCCCATTCGATCGGCTAAAACGCCGGCCACTGTAGAGATTGGGGCCCGGAGTCGGTGGACGGACGGCGATCTAAGGCTCAAGTTGAGGCTGAGTCTATCCCAGCTCGGGAGTGCCAGGGCCCCGGCGGGGTACATTGCGCCCACACGCGCCACGTGGCCGCGTGCGAGCCACTGTCCCCACGGCCGAAAAGCAGGCATCGATGAACGACGAGAAGGGATTTCGCGAACGCGTGACACGTCAAGGCGAGGAAGCAATCGGCAAGTTTGCCCAGGAACTGCTCGAGAACCCCATGGTGGCCCGGGCCCTGTCGGCCGCCTTCGAGACCCGCGAACGGGCCTCGCGGGCTCAGGAGGTCGCCATGGGCGCGCTCAACCTGCCCTCCGCAAGCGATCTCGAGCGCCTCACCCGCCGGCTCCGCGGGGTCTCCCAGCGCCTCGAGGGCCTCGAGGATGGGCTTGACCGTCTCGAAGCCCGCATCGACGGCCTGGCGCAGAGCAGCGCCGTCGAACGCCGGCTGTCGGCGATCGAAGAGGCACTGGGTCGGATCGAGGCCGCCTTGGGTGAGCGCACCGGAGGGTGAGCGGGGCCCGAGGCGAGGCGAGCGCACGGTTGGCGTAGGGTCCGAGCGGAGCGAGCGCACGGTTGACTCAGGTCCGGGCGGCATGGTTAGGGGAATTAACCATGGTTAGACTGGCTCGCACATGGCAGAGCCACAGCCGCCGCTGAGCCGCCGGACGCGGCTTCGGGCGCAGACCATCGAGGAGATACGCGAGCGCGCCTTCGCGCTGGTCGACGCTCACGGCCCCCAGGCCGTCTCGCTGGCGGCCATCGCCAAGGGCATGGGCATGTCGGCGCCGGCCCTCTACCGCTACTTCGACGCCCGCCACGCGCTGATGGCCGAGCTCGTGCGCGCCGCTTGCGCCGAGCTGGCCAGCGCTTTGGAAGAGGCGCGGGCGGACTCGGCGCGGCGGGGGGCGGCGGCGCAGCTCCGCGCCACTGTCGCCGCCTACCGGGGCTGGGCCCTGGGTCATCCCCGGCGCTACGCGCTGATCTTCGGCGAGGGCACGCCCGCCACTTCGACGGCGCTGCGCCCGGCCGTGGAGCCCCTCTTCGCCGCCGTCTACGCCCTGGGCGGCGAAGGCGATCCGTCGCCGCAGCTGCGCCGATTGGCCATCGTCACCTGGACCCGGCTGCACGGGGCGGTCGCGTTTGAGATCGCGGGGCTGTTTGCCGAGCTGGGGTTCGACGCGGGGCTCCTGCTCGATGCCGAGGTGGGTGCCGCCCTACAGGCGAGCCGGTCGCCGGCGCGCACGGGTGGGCCCTAGCAGTCCGCCTGGCGCCGGCGCGCACGGGTGGCCCCTCGCCGCCCGCCTGGCGCCGGCAGCGGGCAGCCGCTCAGGGCCGGGGGTGGCCGGCGCCGTCGGTCGCGGCGCTCAAGGCGCTGATGGCGACCGCCCCGGCTCGGAGCTCGGCGGTCTTGAGCTCCTCGGGCCCAATGCGCGCGCGCGCGGGAACAAGAAGGTCAGAGACGATCAGCAGCGCGCCGGCTGCAACGCCGTGCTTGGCCGCCAGCGTGAACAAGGTTGCGCTCTCCATCTCCACGGCGGCGGCTCCGGCAGCGATCCAGGCCTCCTCGGTCCCCACCCGGTCCTCGTAGAAGAGGTCGGTCGAGACGACGGTGGCCGAGCGAACCGGGGCCGCCCGGTCCAAGCCCTCGACGACCTCAGGGCTGGCCTGGGCCCGCGGTCCGGCGCCGAGGGCCCGGCTCGTTCCGTCCGCCCCGATGGCCTCGACAGCCACCAAGAGGTCCCCGAGCGCGAGGTCGGGGTCGAGGGCTCCGCATGTGCCCACCCGCAGCAACCGCTTCGCGCCCAGCGCGATGAGCTCCGAGACCACGATGGCCGCGCTCGGGCCCCCCATGCCCGTGCTCTGCACAGTCAGGGCAAGGCCGTCGCTCGCCGTCCCGGTGTAGCCCCACAGCCCCCGATGATGGTTGAACATCCGCGGGGCTTGCAGCAGGTCCTGGGCCAGCAGCAGGGCCCGGCCCGGATCGCCGGGCAGCAGGACGCGCTCGGCGAGCTCCGCCGTGGGCGCCAGGTGGATCGGGTCGGCCACGGCGGCGAGGTTAGACTCCTGCCATGTCCCGAGGCCACCCGGGTCCATGAGCGGCTTTCGGTCCCCGGACGAGCTGCGCGAGGTGGTCGATCGGACGTTCTCGCTCATGCGCGACGACCCCGAGATCGGACCCCGGCTGCGCGACGCCGACACCCCGCAGCGCTTCGAGTTCACTGACTTCGAGCTGGTGGTCAACATCCGCGCCGGCGCCCCGGGCGAGCCCAACCTGATGTGGGTCTGGAGTGACGACATCGAATGGGAGCCCCGGGTCCGGATGGCCATGACCTCGGAGACGGCCAACCGCTACTTCCAGGGCAAGGAGAACGTGGCCATCGCCATCGCCCGGCGGCGGATCAAGCCCAGCGGCGATGTCCGAGCGGCCCTGGCCCTGATCCCCGTGACCAAGCCGCTGTTCGAGCATTACCGGCAGATGGTCAGCAATGAGTACCCCCACCTGAGGGTCTGAGCGCGCCGTTGCGCATGTGCTGACATCGGGCGCTCGCGCGGTTGACATCGACGCCCCGCGGAGGTAGACCTTTGAGCACACTGAGCACGGCACCAGGCCGGAGCGTGCGCGGCTCCTCGTCAGGGGGAGACGCGCGCGAGGCGCCGCCGGAAACGTGACGAGCGCCTACGGCCGACGCAGCGGGCCGTGATGCCCGCGGGCGGCGGGACCTCGTTTTCAGCGAGGCCCCGCCGCTGCTTCATCTGGGGCTGAGGCCATAGGGTGCTGCGGGCGCTCGAGGCCGAGGCCGCTCGCGTCCCGGCAAGGCACGGGCCACAATGAAGGCGTGCCGCAGCCCGCCGCCATTGGTGCTCGCCAGCGCTCCCACGCCCTCTCCTTGCGCGACGTCGCCGAGCGGGCCGGCGTGACGCCGGCCACCTTGCGCCGCTGGGTGCGCGAGGGGCTCATCCCGACCTACGACGGAGCGTGGTCGCCGAGCGCGGTCGGGCGGGCACGGCTCGTGGCCCGCCTGCGCGAGCGCGGTCACTCCCTGGAGGAGATCCGTCGCGCCTCGGATGAGGGGCGGCTGGCCTTCGGCTACATCGAGGAGCTGCTGCGCGGCGATGAGGAGACCTACTACACCCAGCGCGAAGCGGCGGCGGAGTCGGGGCTGGAGCCGGCGCTCATCGCCCGCATCATCGGCGCCCTCGGGTTCAGCCCCGCCCAAGCGGATAGGCTCCACGGCGACGACGTCCAGTTGCTGCGCTACGCGGCCGCCGTCCTGGACGCGGGCCTGCCGCTGGTGGCCATGCTCCAGCTCATCCGCGTCTACGGGCAGGCGATGTCGCAGGTGGCGGACGCCGAGGTCCGCCTCTTTCACCTCTACGTCCACGAGCCGCTCATGCGCTCCGGCGCGAGCGGTATGGAGACCGCGGAGGAGCTGCTCGCTCTCACGCGCGAGGTCCTGCCGCTGGCCTCCCCGGTCATGGACCAGGTCCACCAGCGCTACCTGCAGCACTTCGTCGAGCAGGACGTCGTCGGTCACATGGAGTCAGACATCGGGGACGAGGACCTCGACCTCGGCCGGCTGCGGGTGGCCATCGCCTTCGCCGACCTGGCCGGCTACACGCGGCTGACCGAGGAGGCGGGCGAGCTCGAGGCCGTCGATGCCGTGGAGCGCTTCGTCAGCGCGGTCGAGACGACGCTGCCCGATGATGCCCGCATCGTCAAGACGATCGGCGACGAGGTCATGGTCGTCGGCTCAGACCCGGAGGGCCTGATCGACTGGGCGGTCGGCTTTCAGCGCCTCTACCACGAGCGTCCCCAGCCACGGATCGCCGTCCACTACGGCGTCGCCCTCTACCGAGACGGCGACTATTACGGACGGGCGGTCAACATCGCCTCGCGGGTGGCCGCCCGGTCGGGGGGCGGAGAGGTGCTCGTCACCCGGCCGGTGGTCGAGCACGCCGGCTCCCACCTCGAGTTCGAGCGCCTCGGCGAGGTTCGCCTGAAGGGCTTCACCGACGCCACCGAGATCTTCCTCGCCCACCAGCGCGCGGAGGAGTGAGGTGGCCGACCCGGCCGAGCCGGACCTTCTCGAAGCGATCACCGCCGACGGCCTGCTCGCCCGGGAGCGGCCGGTGCTCGTGATGCTCAGCGGTGGGCGCGACTCGACCTGCCTGCTCGACGTCGCCGTCCGGGTCGCCGGGGCGGGCGCGGTGAGCGCCCTGCACGTCAACTACGGCCTGCGGGCCGCTGCCGCGGACGACGAGCGTCACTGCCACGAGCTCTGTGCGGCGCTCGGGGTCTCGCTGACCGTCGAGCGCCCCGGTCCCCGCGCGGGTGGAAACCTCCACGCCTGGGCGCGGGCTGAGCGCTACCGCGCCGCGGCGGCGCTGGCCGGTCCCGGCCGCGATATCGCCGCCGGGCACACGGCCACCGACCAGGTGGAGACGATCCTCTACCGCCTGGCCTCCTCGCCCAGTCGCCGCGCCCTGCTCGGCATGACCGACCGGGACGGCCGCCTCATCCGGCCCCTGCTCGGCGTCACCCGGGAGCAGACCGCCGCCCACTGCCGGGCCCGCGGCCTGTCCTGGCGCGAGGATGACAGCAACGACGGCCCGGAATACGCCCGCGCGCGCGTCCGGCACGGGCTCGTGCCGGCGCTGCGCGCCGTTCACCCGGCCGCGGAGCGCAACGTGCTCGCGGTGGCCCGCCTGCTGCGAGAAGAGGGCGCCGTCCTCGACGCTCTGGTCGACGAGGTTCTGGGCGACGGCGACGCCGTGGAGCTCGAGCGGCTCGCGGCGCTGCCTGCCGCCCTGGCCCGGCTCGTCGTTCAGCGATTGGCCGACCAGGCGGCCGGGCGGCCGGCCGCGGGGGTGGCTCGGCGGACCGAGGAGATCGTGGCCCTGCGCCGCGACGGCGGCGCGCGGCTCGATGTGGGGGCGGGGCTGCGGGCGGTCCTCGAAGGCGGGCAGCTGCGCTTTGAGCCCGTACCGCCACTCTCCTCGGCGCGACCTTAGACTCCGCTTGGATGCACGACGAGGAGGCGATCGGCGAGATCCTCGTGCCGGCCGAGGACCTCGCCCGCCGGGTTCGCGAGCTGGCAGCGCAGGTCTCCGAGGACTACGCGGGACGCGATCTCGTGCTCGTCTGCGTGCTCAAGGGAGCGGTCTTCTTCCTGGCTGACCTCATGCGCCACCTGGACATCCCCTGCGAGGTCGACTTCATGGCCGTGGCCTCCTACGGCTCGGCGACCAAGTCCTCCGGTGTGGTGCGCATCCTCAAGGACCTCGACGCCGTTATCGAAGGCCGCGACGTGCTCATCGTCGAGGACATCGTCGACTCGGGCCTCACCCTCCAGTACCTGTTGCGCAACCTGGCCGGCCGCGATCCCCGCTCGCTCGAGGTGTGCGCCCTGCTCATCAAGCCGGAGCGGCGCAAAGTGGACCTCGAGGCCCGGTACGTCGGCTTTGAGATTCCCGATCGTTTCGCCATCGGTTATGGACTCGACCACGGCGAGCGCTACCGCAATCTGCCCTACGTGGCGGCGCTCGAGGAGGCCCATCTGACCCGGCAATGAGCCTGCAGGAGTGGCCAAACCCAAGTGCTAGGCTTGATCATTCCTGGTTTGCGGCCCCTGAGCCGCGTTTCGGGGGTCCGTTATGAGCCGGTTTTTCAAGAGCGCCGCCTTCCCGATCCTGATCGTGGTCGTGCTGGCGTTCTTCGCCCAGAAGCTGATCGGGAGCTCGAACAAGACCCAGAGCCCCACCTTCGGCCAGCTCATCGGGCAGATCCAGCATGGCCAGATCCGGAGCCTGTCGCTCGACCAGAAGGACAACAGCGCCTCGGTCACGCTAATCAACGGCCAGAAGTACTCCGTCGGCTATCCCGACAGTTACGCCCCCACCCTCATCAACGAGGCCATCCGGTACAACGGCAGCTCCGCCGTCAACGTGCAGAGCAAGGGCTCAAACGGCTGGCTTTCGCTGCTCACCTACATCCTGCCCTTCGTCATCTTCCTCGGGTTCTGGATCTTCCTCATGAACCAGGTCCAGGGGGGCGGCTCCAAGGTGATGTCGTTCGGCAAGTCGCGCGCCAAGCGGATGTCGGTCGATTCACCCAAGATCACCTTCCGCGACGTGGCCGGTGTGGACGAGGCCGTCGAGGAGCTGCACGAGATCAAGGAGTTCCTCGAGAACCCCAAGAAGTTCCAGGCCCTCGGCGCCCGGATCCCCAAGGGCGTCCTGCTCTATGGCCCGCCCGGCACCGGCAAGACGCTGCTCGCGCGCGCCGTGGCCGGGGAGGCGGGCGTTCCGTTCTTCTCCATCAGCGGGTCTGACTTCGTCGAGATGTTCGTGGGCGTTGGCGCCTCGCGCGTGCGTGATCTCTTCGAGCAGGCCAAGCAGAACTCCCCCTGCATCATCTTCATGGACGAGATCGACGCCGTCGGGCGCCACCGCGGCGCCGGCCTCGGCGGCGGTCACGACGAGCGCGAGCAGACGCTCAACCAGCTCCTGGTCGAGATGGACGGCTTTGAGATGAAGGACAACATCATCCTCATCGCCGCCACCAACCGGCCCGACATCCTCGATCCGGCCCTGCTGCGCCCAGGCCGCTTCGACCGCCAGATCGTCGTCGACCGCCCCGACCGCAGCGGGCGCAAGAAGATCCTCGAGGTCCACACCCGCGGCAAGCCGCTGGCTCGGGAGATCGACGTGGATGCCCTGGCCGGGCAGACGCCCGGCTTCACCGGCGCGGATCTATCGAACCTGGTCAACGAGGCCGCCCTCCTCGCCGCGCGCAACGGCAAGCGCGAGATCACCCAGGTCGAGCTCGAGGAAGGGATCATGCGCGTGATCGCCGGTCCCGAGAAGAAGACCCGCGTGATGTCGGGCAAGGAGCGGCGCATCACCGCCTATCACGAGATGGGCCACGCCATGGTCGGGCACTTCCTGCCCAACGCCGACCCCATCCACAAGATCTCGGTCATCTCCCGCGGACAGGCGCTTGGCTACACGATCTCGCTGCCCGGTGAGGACAAGTTCTTGACCACGCGGGCCGAGCTCAACGACACCATGTCCATGACGCTGGGTGGCCGGGCGGCGGAAGAGATTTGCTTCGGTGAGGTCACGACGGGGGCCTCCAACGACCTCGAGAAGGTCACGGCCACGGCCAAGCAGATGGTCATGCGCTTCGGCATGTCCGAGAAGCTCGGTCCTCGCGTCTTCGGCCACGACCATGGTCAGCCCTTCCTGGGCCGCGAGTTCAGCGCCGAGCCCGATTATTCCGACGAGATCGCCCGCGAGATCGACGACGAGATCCGGCGCATCGTCGAGGCGGCCCATCTTCAGGCCAAGGAGATCCTCAACACCCACCGCGACTCGCTCGAGCGCCTCTCCGAGATCCTCATCAAGCGCGAGACGATCGAGAAGGAGCAGTTCGAGGCCCTCCTCGGCGGCTCCAGCGAGGAAGAGGTGTTCGGAGCCGAGGCGCCCCCGCCGCCCGAGGTGCCCATCCCGCCCACCACCGCGGAGCGGCCTGGGCGCGAGACGCCCCGCCCGCTGCCCCGGCCCGGTCTGGCCGGCGAGGGCAGCGCTTAATCTCCGTTAGGCAAAGGCCGGCTCGAGAGAACGGGCGATCCGGCCCACGGCATGCTCGAGCGCGCCCGCGGCGAGCAGCGCCTCCACCGCCCGGGCGAGCACCCGGCCGAGCATCCCGCGGCCGGTCACCGTGACCGAGGCCCGGACCTCGCTGCCGCAGTCCAGCGGCGCCACCAGGTACTCGACCTCCATCTCGACGGGGCCGGTGGCGAGGAGGGCCAGGCAGTCGTCGCTGGCTTCGTCGACCTCCACGGTGAATTCGACGGTGCGGCCGGCCAGAGCGCCGCGGACCCGGGCCCGGCTGCCGGTGACGAGCCGCTCGTCGTCGAGCTCGACGAGGTTAAAGCACACCGGCGACCAGCGGGTTATGCACGAGGGCCGGGTGAGGAGCTCGAGCACCTCCTCCGGGGGTCCCGCCAGCCATGCATCCGCCGTCCACGTCCTCACCTGAGCCTCCAGTCCTGCGCTTGCCGGTCCGCCATATCTGACTGCAGAGCAGACCAAAAGTTGTCGGCCGCGACGGTGACATTTGCCTCGGTCAGGCAGGATGCGCTGTGCAGTGCAGGTTGTAACGTGCGTGGAGCGTGAACGGCAACCGTCCCAGTCGTCTCGTCCGTATGCTGCTGTCGGCCATCCGGGTGTGGCTGCCGCTCCTCATCGGGGTCGCCGGCGTGGTGCTCATCATCATCGGCCAGGGCAACACCAAAGGCACGGGCGCCACCGCGCTCGGCAACTCGCTGGCGGCCGGTGGCGTGGGGTTGCTGATCGTGGCCCTCATCGTGTGGATGGTCAACTGGCTGTTTCGGATGAGCATCGACTCCAACCGCGAGCGCGACCTCGAGGAACAGGCCCGCCGCTACTTCGACCGGCACGGTCACTGGCCCGACGAGGAACCGCGGTGAGCGCCGCGGCGCCCTCCGGGGCGCCCCCGTTCACGGTCATGGGGGTCGTCAACGTGACGCCGGATTCGTTCTCCGACGGAGGGCGCTATCTCGATCACGGGGCAGCGATCAGCCACGGGCGGGAGCTCGAGTCCGAGGGGGCGGCCATCCTCGATATCGGCGGTGAGTCAACCCGCCCCGGGGCCGAGCCGGTCTCCGAAGCCGAGGAGCTCCGCCGGGTCATCCCCGTGCTCGAGGGGTTGCGGGCCCACGCCGGCGCGCTCACGCTCTCGGTCGACACCTCCAAGGCGGCAGTGGCCGCGGCGGCGCTGGCCGCCGGGGCCTCGCTCGTCAATGACGTCACCGCCCTGCGTGGCGACCCGGCCATGGCCGCGGTCGTGGCGCAGTCGGGCGCCCAGTGCTGTCTCATGCACATGCTCGGCACACCCCGGACGATGCAGTCAGACCCCCGCTATGACGATGTCGTCGACGACGTGCGGGCCTTCCTGGAGGAGAGACTGGGCGCCGCCGTGGATGCGGGCATTCCGGAAGAGAGGGTCCTGCTCGACCCAGGCATCGGCTTCGGCAAGACGGTCGCGCACAACCTCGAGCTCCTGCGCCGCCTGGACGAGCTCGTGGCCATCGGGCGACCGGTGGTGATCGGCACCTCGCGCAAGGCCTTTCTCGGCACGCTCACCGGCCGTGCGGTGGACGAGCGCGTGGGGGCGACGATCGCCACCAACGTGATCGCTCTGGAGCGGGGGGCCAGCATCTTTCGCGTCCATGACGTGCGCCCGGTCCTGGACGCCCTGACGGTGGCTGCTGCTACGGTCACGGCGCCATGGGTGACCCCGAGGAGTACGACGAGGTAGAGGACGACGAGGAGCACCCAGAACCGGAGGTCACGATCGAGATCAGCGGCCTCTCGCTGTTCACCAACGTCGGGGTGACCGCGGCCGAACGGGAAGTCGGCCAGCGCCTGCTCCTCGATCTCCGCCTCGACGTTGGCGAGTGCGATGCAACCGTCACCGACCGCATCGAGGACACCGTCGACTACGGCCAGGTCTGCGAGCTGGCCAACCTCGTCGCCCACCAGCGCTCCTACCGCACGCTCGAGCGGCTGTGCGCGGCCATCGCCGACCGCCTGCTCGAGCAGTACAAGGCCACGGCGGTGTGGGTCAAGGCGGCCAAGCCCGAGCCGCCGCTGCCCTTGCCGGTGACCGAGGTGTCGGTCGAAGTCTGGCGAGAGGGTGGCTGAGAGCGGCGGGTCCGCTCGCTGCGCACACCTCGGGGGGTGATCCAGAGGCGATGACCGTCGGCTATCTGGGCCTCGGCTCCAACGTGGGCGATCGCCGCACCCATCTGGAGCAGGCGGTGGGCGCGCTGCCCGCGCACGGGGTGGAGGTGCTGGCCTCCTCGTCGGTGTATGAGACCGAGCCCGTCGGACTCGTGCTCGACCAGCGCGAGTTCTTCAACGCCTGTCTGCGCGTTGCGACCGGCCACGGTCCCGAGGACCTGCTTGACGCCTGCAAAGCGGTCGAGCGCGCCCTGGGTCGATCAACGGGTGCTCAGCGCCACGGACCGAGGGCGATCGACGTCGACGTGCTCCTGCTCGGGTCCTTGACCTATGAGTCCCCGCGGTTGACCCTGCCCCACCCGGAGGTGAGCGCGCGCCGGTTCGTGCTCGTCCCCCTGCTCGAGCTCGACCCCGCGCTCGCCCTGCCCGACGGAACGCCGCTTCAGACCGCGCTCGATGCCCTGGGCGCGGCCCAGGGTGTGAGCGTGGCCGGACTGCCTCTGCTCGAACCCGCGCCGGAGGGGCCTTCGCCGCTCGCCGGATAGTGTTCGCGCCCGATGCTGCTCGTCGTCGACGTCGGGAACACCCAGACGCACTTCGGGGTCTTCCCGCGCGATGGGGATGTGCTCTCCGAGCACTGGCGCTTTGCCACCGTGCGGGAGTCGACGGGCGATGAGCTGGGCGCGGCGCTGTCGAACCTGCTCGCCCTGCGCGGGCTCTCCTTCGCCGACGTCAGCGCCTCGATCGTCTCCTCGACCGTGCCCCAGCTCTCCGAGCAGTGGTGTCTGATGTCCGAGCGCTACCTGGGCCACGCGATGCTCGTCGTCGGGCCTTCCATCCGCACCGGCATGCCCATCCGCATCGACAACCCCCGGGAGGTGGGCGCCGACCGGCTGGTCAACTCGGTGGCGGCTTACGAGCGTGTCGGCGACACCTGCGTCGTCGTCGACTTCGGCACCGCCATCACCTATGACGCGGTGTCGGCGGCGGGCGAGTACCTCGGCGGCATCATCACGCCCGGGGCCGAGATCTCCATCGACGCTCTCTACGAGCGCGCGGCCAAGCTGCCCAAGGTGGAGCTCGCCGAGCCCCGGTCGCTCATCGGCAAATCGACCGTCGACGCCATCCGCGCCGGCATCGTCTTCGGCTTCGCCGCCCAGGTCGAGGGCATCGTGGCCCGCATGCGGCGCGAGCTCGGTCCTCAGACCACGGTCATCGCCACCGGCGGACTGGCCGGGCTGCTCGTGCCCTTCACGCGGGAGACCATCGACGCCGTCGACGACCTGCTCACCTTGACCGGGCTGCGGCTGATCTGGCAGCGCAACAACTAGTCACCGCGCCCCGGTGAGCCCAACGTGCATCTCGCGGCGGCGATGCGACGCTCAGGCGGGCGCCGGCAGCGGCACCTCGGGCGTCTTGGCCAGCGTGGCCGCCATGATCAGGAAGGTGAGCCGGCGGCGGTCGTCGGGGTGCTCGGCCGCGTAGGCCTCATAGCCGTCCAGCAATCCCTCGATGGCCCGGAA
Organism: uncultured Solirubrobacterales bacterium; assembly: GCA_963777185.1. GTDB lineage: Bacteria > Actinomycetota > Thermoleophilia > Solirubrobacterales > Solirubrobacteraceae > Palsa-465. The sequence goes on along the minus strand of CAVZPU010000017.1, from coordinate 243,393 downwards.
CACGGGAGCGTCGTCGATCTCCTCGGGCACGTCGCAGGCCAGCCGGGCCAGGGCCAGCATCTCGGTCGGGTCGCCGCCGCGCATCCCGGCGATGGCGGCGAGCATGAGGAACTGAGCCACTCGGTCGAGCAGGACGTGCGGAGCTCGCTCTCGCTCGCCCACCGCGGGCCCGGCCGGGCGCAGCGGCTCTGCGGCGGCGATGCGCAACGCCTGCTCAGAGGCGATCAGGCGCAGCTGCTCCTCCGAGATGCCCGCCGTCAAGGCACTGCGGAACTGAAAGGCGGCCGAGAAGCCGGTGTTGCCGTACGGGGCATCGCTGGCGAAGAGGATCTGGCCCGGCGGGATGAGCGAGAACAGGGTGACCAGATCCGAGGGCAGCCACCAGGCGGTGTCGAAGAGTAGGTTGGGGTGCTCCGGAGCGGCCCGCCAGATCCACGAAAGGTCGCAGATGCCGGCGTGGGCGAGGATGATCCGGGCGTCGGGATAAGCGCCGGCCAGCTCGACGGCGTGCAGGCCGAGGGCCGGGATGCCCCGTCCAGCGTGGATGAGGACGGGCAGCGCCCGGTCGTGGGCCAGCGCGACCAGCGGGGCCACCTCGGGATGGTCGAGCGTGAACTCCTCGGCCCGGGGGTGGAGCTTGATGCCGCGGGCGCCCGCCTCGAGGCAGCGAGTGGCCTCGGGGACCGGGTGGTCGTGGGGGCTCACGCGGCAGAAGGGGACGAGCAGGCCGCCGGACTCCGCGGCGGCTCCGAGCACCGCGTCGTTGGCCTCCTGATAGCCGTCGGGCTCGTGGAAGGGGAAGGTGAAGGCGCCGCGGGCGCCCGTCGCCCGCAGGTTGGCCACGAGCTCGTCCGGGCTCTGCTTCATCCCGTCGGGGTCGTTGAAGCCCAGGTGGGTGTGGGCGTCGAAGAGCTCGAGGCCGGGCACCTGAGCGAGCACGGCCTCGGCGAACGGGTTCAGATAGTCCGCCAGCTCCATGCTCCATTCGTACCATGAACGCGATGGCGGCAGCCCTGACCGACAGCTGGACGCTCGGCGGCGTTTCGATTCCCAACCGGGTCGTGCTGGCGCCGCTGGCCGGAATCGGCAACTGGTTCGTCCGCCTGCAGGCCAAGCGCCACGGGGCGGGGCTCGTGGTCTCGGAGATGGTCTCCAGCTACGCCGTCCACTACCGCAACGAGCGCACCTGCCGGGAGCTGCTGCGGATCCATCCCGAGGAGCACCCGGTCTCCGTGCAGCTGTTCGGCAACGACCCTGACGTCATGGCCTCGGCGGCTGAGCAGGTGGCGGCGGCCGGCGCCGACCTCATCGACATCAACATGGGCTGCCCCGTGCCCAAGGTGTGCAAGACGGGGGCCGGCGCGGCGCTGCTCGAGGACCCGGCCCGAGCTGTGGCCCTGGCCCGCGCCGCCGCCCGGGGCAGCGGCCTGCCCGTCACCGTCAAGCTCCGCTCCGGCCAGCGTCCCGGTGACCGTGGCGGCCTCGAGGTCGCACGGCGCTTGGCGCAGGACGGGGCCGTGGCCGGGCTGTGCGTGCATCCGCGGCACGCCTCTCAGCGCCATCGCGGCCAGCCCAACTACGCCCTCGTGCGCGAGCTGGTGGAGGAGCTGCCGGTACCGGTGATGGTCTCGGGCGGGCTGCACGATGCCGGCGCGGTGCGCGCGGCCTTCGAGCAGACCGGCGCCGCCGCCGTGCTGCTGGCCCGGGGCTCGCTGGGCAATCCCTGGCTCTTCGAGCAGGTGCTGGGCACCCGGACCGACGAGCCCGCTGCCGCCGAGATCCTGGCCGAGGTGGACTGGGTCATCGATGCCGCCGTGCAGCACCTCGGTGCCGAGCGGGCCAACCGCTACCTGCGCAAGTTCTACCCGTGGTACGTCGAGCGTCTGGGTGGCAGCAAGGCGCTGCAGGCGGCCCTGCAAACGGCCGCCGACGTCGAGGCGGCGCGGGTGCTGCTGCACGGCGGTGGCGCTTGACGCATAGCGGTGGCGGGTCGGGCAGGCGAGTAGTAGGGTGACGCACCGTGTTGCGGTGCTTGGGGAGGGTCCTGGTCGCTGCGGCGGCCGCGCTGGCGTTAGCCGCCGCACCCGCGGGTGCGCTGTCGCGGGTGTCACCGAATGCCGTCGGGGGCCTTCCGTTGCCCCCCGGCGTGCCTGCGCTTCCCGGAGGCCTGCCGCTACCGCCGGGGGTCTCGCTGCCGCTGAGCCAGGGCGCCACCGTCGCGCCCTACGGCACCAACGACTTCCGCGGCTTTCGCAACATCCTGCCACCGGGCACGAACGGTTTCGACGACGCCGCCCAGCTCGCCCTGTTCGAGGGCGCCAAGCAGTACCCGGCGCACAGCAACGACCAGCTGGCCATGTACGCCAACCTGGCCACGGCGGCGCCCAACATCCAGGCCTCCCAGATCCCTGCCTTCTTCAAGGACGCCACCTTCGGCGTGCCCAGCGGCCAGACCGGGAGCACGGAGGTCCCCGAGACCGGGGTGACGATCGTCCGCGACCAGCAGTTCGGCGTCCCCCATATCTACGGAACCACCCGGCCCGAGCTTATGTTCGGCATCGGCTATGCCACCGCCGAGGATCGCCTGTTCTTCATCGACGTGCTTCGCCACGCCGGGCAGGGTGACCTGGCCCAGTTCGCCGGCGGAGCCAACGTGGCCATGGACGAGAGCGTATGGGCCAGCGAGCCCTACACCCCGCAGGACCTCGTCAACCAGATCAACTATGGGCGCAGCCAACCCGGCGGAGAGCAGGTCTTCTCCGATGCCCAGAACTACGTGGACGGGATCAACGCCTACATCGCCCAGGCCAAGAGCAATCCCGCGACGATGATGCCGGCCGAATACGCCGCCATCGGACAGCCGCAGGGACCCGCCCCCTTCACGCTCGAGGACCTCGTTTCCATCGCCACGCTGGTCGGCGGCATCTTCGGCAACGGCGGCGGCCAGCAGCTGACCAACGCTGTCCTCTACGAGGACCTCCTCAAGCGGTTCGGGACTGAGAAGTTTGTGGTGGCGGGCGCACCCGAGCGCCCGGGGGCGGCGAAGCCGCGCAAGGCGCGCCGCCCCCGGCGTTCGCCGAAGCCCAAGCATGCGGCCGTCACCGCCAAGGTGCACAAGCGCAAGCTGGATCGCCAGCGACGGGCGACCCCGCCGCGGGTCGACCGCTCCGGGTTTGCCACGCTCATGAGCTTTGTGGATCCCGCCGACCCCGAAGCGCCCACGACGGTCCGGGGAGCGTCGTTCCCCTATCAGACCCTGCCCACGCCGAGCAAGGCCACGCTGCGGACGATCGCCCTGCCCGACTCGGGCACGGTGCAGAACGTCAACCACGTGGTCGCCGGCGCCATCCCGCCGGGTCAGGCGAGCTCGGGCACGACCGGCTCAACCGCGACGGCTCGCGACGTCCCCAGCGAGGTCCGGTCGCTGCTGGCCTTCCCCCGGTCCATGTCCAACGCCCTGCTCGTCAGCGCCGCCCACAGCGCGAGCGGTCACCCGCTGGCCGTCATGGGACCCCAGGTCTCCTATTTCGCCCCCGAGATCCTCATGGAGGAGGACATTCACGGTCCGGGCATCGACGCCGATGGGGCGGCGTTCCCAGGGGTGAACCTGTACGTGGAGCTCGGCCACGGACCCGATTACGCGTGGTCGGCGACGTCGGCCGGGCAGAACATCATCGACACCTTCGCCGTCCCGCTGTGCAAGCCGGGCGGCGGCACGCCCGCGCTGAGCTCGAACGACTACCTGCTCCATGGGCAGTGCGTGGCCATGGAGACGCTGACCCGCCAGGAGTCCTGGCAGCCCAATCTGGCCGACCAGACCGCGGCCGGGTCGGTCACCTTGCAGACCCAGCGCACCGCCTACGGCATCGTCACCGCTCGGGCACGCATCCACGGTCAGCCCGTCGCCTACTGCAACCTGCGCTCCACCTACATGCACGAGCTCGACTCCGCCCTCGGCTTCGAGCGCTACAACGAGCCGGCGGCCATGCGCAACCCGCAGGACTTCTTCAACGCCGCCAGCCAGATCCAATACACCTTCAACTGGTTCTACACCGACGACCAGCACATCGCCTACTTCAACTCGGGCCTGAACCCGGTCCGGGCGGCCCATACCGATCCCCTCTTCCCCACCTGGGCTCAGTACGCGTGGCCGGGTCTGCATGGCGTGGCGGCGATGACGCCGTCAAGCCTGACCGAGCAGGATACCTCTGAGCAGGCGCATCCGCACACCGTCGATCAGTCCTATTTGACGAGCTGGAACAACAAGCAAGCCCTGGGCTACAACGACGCGGCCACCGCTCAGGAGTACTCCTCGGTGTATCGCTCCCAGCTGCTCGACAACAACATCAATGCCTACTTGGCCCGTGGCCACGGCAAGATGACCCTGGCCGACCTGATCAACGCCATGGGTAATGCCGGGACGCAAGACCTTCGCGGCGTCGAGGTGCTCCCCTATGCCCTGCGCATCCTCGGCACGCCGAGCGACCCCACGCTGGCCCAGGCGGTCCGCGAGCTCAACGCGTGGGTGGCCAGCGGCGCACACCGCATCAACCGCGAGCATCCCGGTGCTTCGGGCAACTACGACCAGACCGATGCGGTGCGGATCATGGACGCGTGGTGGCCCTTGCTCGTCCAGGCCGAGTTCCAGCCCGTGCTCGGCCAGGCGCTCCTGGGTCAGGTCGAGTCCGACTTCCCCATCAACGACGAGCCCGGCCACGGCGTGAGTGGGCCCCACCTCGGCTCGGCGTTCGATGTCGGCTTCTACGGCATCGTGCAAAAGGACCTTCGCGCGGCCCTCAAGCAGCACGTGTCCGGTCCCCTCAACCGGGTCTTCTGCGGCAACGGCTCCTTGAAGGCGTGCCGGGCGGCGCTTCAGAGCTCGCTGCGGGCGGCCATCGGCGAGAGTCCCCAGCAGGTCTATCCGGCCGACAAGGTCTGCCAGGCCGGCGATCAGATGTGCTCTGACTCGATTCAGTTCCGGCCCATCGGCGCCATCACGCAACCGCTGATCGAGTGGGTCAACCGGCCCACCTTCCAGCAGGCCGACGAAATCCAGGGTCACGGCCCGCGCTGAGCGCAAGCAAGAAACGACTGTCAAACGATTGGCCAGGCGGGTTTTGCGCCCGGTACAACATGCAATGACGCGCTATTGACCCCTGAGCCCGAGCGGCCGATGCTCTCCGTAAGCGGCCGTGGGGGCGGGCCCGATCACTTCAGGTGATGCACGTGACACGGCTGGTATCCAGAGACCCGGAGGCCCGTCGTGCGAAAGAAACTTCGATATATCCTGCCGATCGCTCTGCTCCTGTTAGGAGTGACCGGAGCGGCAATTGCATATTTCACCAGTTCAGGATCCGGTAACGGCCAGGCGACCGTCGGGACGTCGAGTTCCTGGACGGTGACCCAGACCTCGGCGAACGGGACCATGTACCCGGGCACGGGATCGACCACCATTCAATACAAGGTCACCAACGCCGGCACGGGATACCAGGAGCTCAACGGGACCACCGGCGTGCTCGCCACTGATGGCAGCGGCAACGTGATGTCCGGTGGTAGCGCGGTCATCGGCTGCCTGGCCAGTTGGTTCAGCGTGTCAAACACCTCGCCGGCGGCTGTCGACCTCGCCTCAGGCGCCAGCGCCTCGAGCAGCCTTCAGGTGACGATGAGCGATTCTGGGACGAACCAGAACGTCTGCCAGGGCGTCACGCCGACCATCACGATCAGCGCCTCGTAGCCTGCGGCTGGATCGCGCCGCTGGGTCCTGGTGCCGGTGCACACGTCAACGCCGAAGCGGTCCGTGGCCGGGCGATGATCAAGGCACTGTTGGCCGCTCGTCTGTGGGCGATCGTGGCGTGTGCGTGTGCCACGGTTGCGGCCCTCAGCGGGAGCGCGCTTGCCTATTTCACGGCGACGGGGTCGGTGCCGGCGGCGGCCGGAATCGGGTCGCTGAGCGCGCCCACGCTGAGCACCCCCACCGCGGGCGCGGGGACGGTGTCGCTCTCCTGGAGTAGCGTCAGCGCTCCGGCGGCGGGGACCGTCAAGTACTACGTCAGTCGCAGTGGCGGCACGGTGGGCGGGAGTTGCCCGAGCACCGCGGCCACGGCGACGACGTCGTTGAGCTGCCAGGACGCTGGCCTGGCGCACGGGGTCTACACCTACACCGTCACCGCGGTGTGGCAGTCATGGACGGCGACCAGCACCTCCGTCAACGTCACGGTGCAGTCGGGCGCGGCGGCGCAGCTTGTGTTCACCCAGCAACCGGCCAGCTCCACCGGCGCCACGGCGTTTCCCACTCAGCCGAAGGTCACGGTGGAGGATGCGGCCGGGTACGTCGTAACCGGCGACTCCAGCACGGTCACGCTCACGATCGCTTCCAACCCAGGTAACGGAACGCTGTCGGGTTGTTCGCAGCTGGAATCAGCCGGCGTGATCACTTTCGCCGGCTGCGCGATCAACACCGCGGCCAACGGCTACACGCTGTCGGCCAGCGACGGATCGCTGACCTCGGCGACCAGCTCGAGCTTCAACATCACCGTCGGTCCGGCCACGCAACTGGCCTTCACGCAGCAACCGTCCAACGGGACGGGAGGAGTGGCCCTGCCCACCCAGCCCAAAGTGGCCGTCGAGGACGCCGGCGGGAACGTGGTCACGAGTTATGGCAGTTCGCTCACCGTCGCCCTCGGCAGCAATCCGACGGGGACGACGATCTCCTGTTCTCAGAGCATGTCGGGCGGAGTTGACACCTTCTCGGGCTGCACGATCAATCCTGCCGCCACCGGCTACACGGTCCTCGTGAGCCAGACCGGTTTGAGCTCGGCGACGAGCGCGGCATTCAACATCTCCGTCGGCCCGGCCACCAAGCTCGCTTTCACCCAGCAGCCGGCCAGCTCCACCGGGGGGACGGCCTTTCCCACCCAGCCCCATGTCTCCGTGGAGGACGCGGGCGCCAACGTCGTGACCGGCGACGCGAGCACGATCTCCCTGACCATCGCCACCAACCCGAGCGGGGGCACGCTGTCGGCATGCGCGAACTCTGAGTCCAGCGGCGTATTTCTATTCACCTCATGCCAGATCAACAAATCCGGCACGGGCTACACGCTCAAGGCAACCGACGGCAGCTTGACCAGCGCGACGAGCGCCGCGTTCAACATCACCGTCGGCGCGGCCAGCCAGCTCGTGCTGTCGGCGAGCACCACGTCGCCGACGGTGGGCGCAACCGACAATCTCACCCTCACGGCGCAGGACGCCGGTGGCAACACGGTGACCACGTTCACGGGATCCAAGTCGATCACCTTCTCCGGACCCGCCAACAGCCCGAAAGGGAATGCGCCCACCGTGACCAGCTCGAGCGGCACCGCGGTGAGCTTCGGCACGGCTGAGACGATCACCTTCTCCAACGGCATCGCCACGACGGGCTCGGGACAGATGGTGATGAAGCTCTACGACGCTCAGACCGTCAGCATCGTCGCCAACGATTCAGCGGACGGACTGAGCAACGGCAGTGGCCTGAGCGTCACCGCCGGCGCGGCCAGTCCCAGTGTCATGAAATGGGCCACGTGCGCGGACGTCACGACCGGCTACAGCAGCGCCACCTGCGCTTCTCCGACGCTCAGCAATGCGAGATCGACGCTGACCGGCTACATCCAGCTCACCGACAGCTACGGGAATGCGTCCAAGCCCAGCAGCACGGTGACGATCTCTCTCACGGACAGCAACACGACCGACTACACCCTTCAGACCAGCAGCGTCTCTGTCACCAGCGCCTCCACCACCAGCGGCCAATGGTCTGATAAGAAGAGCGCCACCGGCGCGTATAACGACGTGCTGACCGCGTCGGCGTCGGGCTACAGCAACATCACCCTCTCCATCACGGGATGATCCGCAGCGCAAAAGGGGCTCTGCGGCGCTGTCTATACTCATCCGCCCACGTAGACCGATGCGTGCGTAACTCCCGCCGCTGAGCGGGATTTTTCTGGTCTCAAACGCTCCGAAATTCCAAGGTTCAAGCCATGCCCAAGGACGTCATTCTCACTCCGGAAGGGCTCGCCAATCTCAAGGCGGAGCTCGACCACCTGGCCACCACGCGGCGCCGCGAAGTAGCCAGCCGGATCAAAGAGGCGCGTGAGTTCGGCGACATCAGCGAGAACGCCGAGTACGACGACGCCAAGAACGAGCAGGCCATGCTCGAGGCCCGGATCGCCCAGCTCGAGGACAAGCTGCGCTCAGCCACGGTCATCGACGCCGCCGACCTCAGCACCGACGTGGTCCGCGTGGGGTCCGTCGTGCACGTGACCGATGAGGCCGGCCTGGAGAGCCGCTACATGATCGTCGGCTCAGCCGAGGCCAAGCCGGCCGAGAAGAAGCTCTCCAACCAGTCTCCGGTCGGAAAGGCGCTGATCGGACGCCGGGAGGGCGACGAGGTCGCGTTTTCCACCCCCAAGGGCGAGCGTCGGCTGACCATCACCGGCATCGACATCGGCGGCTGACCGGCGAAGCCGGTGAGGCGCCGGTGGCTCGGGACGGCCCGAGCGCCCCGGTGACGCGCGTGATGTTCATAACGCCCCAAGCACGGTGGCTCGGGGCGAGCTTGGTGACATCTGCACCTGTGGGGTTCGAAACGCCCCGGGCACTGGCACTGGTGTCTGATTTGGGGGGTTGTGCACACGGACCCGAGCCCGCGCCCGGCGCTCATCGCGGTCGTGCGGGAAACTGCCGCCCATGACTGAGCCCGAAGGCGACCTTCTCGCGACGCGCCGGGCCAAGCTCGAGACGCTGCGCGCGGCCGGCGTCGATCCCTTCCCGCACGAGTTCACCGGGGTGGAGCCGACGGCCTCCGTGCGGGCGGCCCACGAGGATCTCGCCGCCGGAGAGGAGACGGAGATCACCCACCGGGTGGCGGGACGGCTCGTCGCCCGCCGCGGCCAGGGCAAGATGGCCTTTCTCGACCTGCTCGATCGCTCGGGCCAGATCCAGCTCCAGGCCCGCGCCGACGTGCTCGGCGCCGAGCTGATGGACCGGCTGCTGTCCCTGGATCTGGGCGACCTGATCGGCGTGGAGGGGACCGCCATGCGCTCGCGGCGCGGCGAGCTGACGCTGCGGATCGACGGCTATACCGTCCTGGCCAAGTCGCTGCGCCCGCCCCCGGAGAAGCACCACGGACTGCGCGACGTCGAGCTGCGCTATCGGCACCGCGAGCTCGATCTGATTGCCAGCGAGGAGACCCGCGAGCTCTTCATCATCCGTGCGCGGGCGATCTCGGCCGTGCGGCGGTTCCTGGACGAGGCCGGGTTCATCGAAGTGGAGACGCCGGTGCTCCAGCCCCTCTACGGCGGGGCCCTGGCGCGGCCCTTCGTGACCCACCACAACGCTCTGGATCGCGAGTTCTATCTGCGCATCGCCACCGAGCTCTACCTCAAACGGGTGATTGTGGGTGGGCTCGAACGGGTCTACGAGCTGGGCAAGGACTTCCGCAACGAGGGTGTCGATTCCACTCACAACCCCGAGTTCACGATGGTCGAGTTCTATGAGGCCTACGCCGACTACCTGACCGTGGCCGAGCGCTGTGAGGCGCTCGTCGCCTTCGTGGCGCAACAGATCGGCTACGCCGGGGAGTTCGACTTCACCCCACCCTGGCGCCGCGAGCGGCTTGTCGACGCCATTCACGCGCGCACGGGGATCAACGTCATCGAGCTGCACGATCGCGATGCGCTGGGCGAGGCCATGAGCGCCCGCGGCCTGCGCGCGCCTGCGCAGGACAGCTGGCCCCAGCTCGTTGATGAGCTGGTCTCCAAGCACGTCGAGCCGACGCTCATCGAGCCCACCTTCCTCATCGACTATCCCGTCGAGCTCTCCCCGTTTGCCAAGCGCCACCGCTCCGATCCCCAGCTGGCCGAGCGCTTTGAGGCCTATGTCGGGGGCATGGAGTTCGCCAACGCCTTCACCGAGCTCAACGATCCCGACGAGCAGCGCCGGCGCTTCGAGGAGCAGCGGGCGCTGGCCGGCGCGGGCGACCTCGAGGCTCAGCCCTACGACGAGGCCTTCGTGCAGGCGCTCGAGCAGGGCATGCCCCCGACCGGGGGGATCGGGATCGGCATCGACCGGCTGGTCATGGCCCTGACCGGCCGGCGCTCGATCCGGGAGGTCGTGCTCTTCCCGGCCATGCGGGACTGACGCGGCGATCCGCGCGGGGCGCGGTCTCGCGCCCGGACCGTGCGGGAAGTTCGCGAAGCGAACCTCCAATTGAACCGGCACCGCCACCTCCACGGCTACCCTGGAGGCTTGAGTCCTTCGCCGCCTGACTCGCAACGTAGTGTGAACTGGCCGTTACAGCCGGGTTCCGATGGTGAAAGTGCGGAGACCCGTGCTGGTAGACTGGTTTCAGGCCCACAGATCACCGTTGCTCATCTTTTGCGCCACATGGCCGAAGTATGGGTAAACGGGTCTATCGGCCTCCCCACAGCTGGCACACCGTTTCTGACGACTCTGGCAGCCTAGGAGACTAGAAAACAGGAAAACGCCTCGACCGATCACAGACCGAGTACCTGTCGCACCAGAGAGAGATCCCATGTTCGAGCGATTTACAGAGCGAGCCCGCCAAGTGGTCGTCTTGGCCCAGGAAGAAGCGCGGACGCTCAAGCACAACTACATCGGGACCGAGCACATTCTTCTCGGTCTGCTTCGCGAGGAAGAGGGTCTCGCCGCGCGTGTCCTCGAGTCACTGGACATCACGGTCGAGCGCGTGCGCGCGCAGGTCGTTCGCATCGTCGGCTCGGGCGAAGAGGTGACCTCGGGTCAGATCCCGTTCACCCCGCGGGCCAAGAAGGTGCTCGAGCTCGCTCTGCGTGAGGCGCTCAGCCTGGGTCACAACTACATCGGCACCGAGCACATCCTGCTCGGCCTCGTGCGCGAGAACGAGGGTGTGGCCGCCCGCATCCTGCTCGACTTCGATGCCGACTCGGAGAAGATCCGCAACGAGGTCATCCGCATGCTCTCGGGCCCGGGCAGCCGCCAGCGCGGCTCGGGCTCCGGCTCGGGGTCCGGCGCCGCCGCCCAGGGCGAGGGCAAGAAGTGCTCGAAGCTGCTCGACCAGTTCGGGCGCAACCTGACCAAGCTGGCCGCCGAGGGCAAGCTGGACCCGGTCGTCGGTCGTGAGACCGAGATCGAGCGGATCATGCAGATCCTCTCCCGGCGCACGAAGAACAACCCCGTGCTCGTCGGCGAGCCCGGCGTGGGCAAGACCGCCGTCGTCGAGGGCCTGGCCCAGCGGATCACCGACGCCGACGTGCCCGAGCTGCTCAAGGGCAAGCAGATCTACACCCTGGACCTGGCCGCCCTGGTCGCGGGCTCCAAGTACCGCGGCGAGTTCGAGGAGCGGCTCAAGAAGGTGATGAAGGAGATCACCCAGCGCGGCGACATCATCCTGTTCATCGACGAGCTCCACAACCTCGTCGGCGCCGGCGCGGCCGAGGGAGCCATCGACGCCGCCTCGATCCTCAAGCCGGCCCTGGCCCGCGGCGAATTGCAGACGATCGGCGCCACCACGCTCGAGGAGTACCGCAAGTACCTCGAGCGCGACTCGGCGCTGGAGCGGCGCTTTCAGAAGATCACCGTCGATCAGCCCTCGACCGAGGAGACGGTGCAGATCCTTAAGGGTCTGCGCGACCGCTACGAGCAGCACCACAAGGTCAACATCACCGACGAGGCGCTCGAAGCGTCCGCCGACCTGGCCGACCGCTACATCTCCGACCGGTTCCTGCCCGACAAGGCGATCGACCTCATCGACGAGGCCGCCTCGCGCATGCGGATCAAGTCGATGACCTCCCCGCCGGTGTTCCGCGAGCTCGAGGACGAGGTCGAGGAGACCCGCCGGGCCAAGGAGGAGGCGATCGAGGCCCAGGAGTTCGAGAAGGCGGCCAACCTCCGCGACAAGGAGCGCCGCCTGACCCAGCGCAAGCGCGAGCTCACCGATCAGTGGGACGCCGGCGAGACGACCGAGCGCCCGTCGATCGGCGAGGAGGAGATCGCCGACATCGTCTCCATGTGGACCGGCATCCCGGTGTTCAAGCTCACCGAGGCCGAGACCCAGAAGCTCATGCGCATGGAGGACGAGCTGCACAAGCGCGTCATCGGGCAGCACCCGGCCATCGAGGTCGTGTCCAAGGCTATCCGCCGCTCGCGCGCGGGCCTGAAGGACCCCAAGCGGCCGACCGGCTCGTTCATCTTCCTCGGCCCCTCGGGCGTGGGCAAGACCGAGCTGGCCCGGACGCTGGCCGAGTTCCTGTTCGGCGACGAGGACACGATGATCCGCATCGACATGTCCGAGTACATGGAGAAGCACGCGGTCTCGCGGCTCGTCGGCTCGCCTCCCGGCTACATCGGCTACGACGAGGGCGGCCAGCTCACCGAGGCGGTGCGGCGCAAGCCCTACAGCGTGCTGCTGCTGGACGAGATCGAGAAGGCGCACCCGGATGTGTTCAACATCCTGCTGCAGATCCTCGAGGACGGTCGCCTGACCGACGCCCAGGGCCGGACGGTGGACTTCCGCCACTGCATCGTGATCATGACCTCGAACATCGGGGCCTCGGAGATCGCCCGCAACACGCCACTCGGCTTCGCGGTGTCCGACGATGAGACGGGGATCACCTACGACGACATGAAGAACCGGATCATGGGCGAGCTCAAGAAGGTCTTCCGGCCTGAGTTCCTCAACCGGATCGACGAGGTGATCGTCTTCCACAAGCTCCAGAAGGACGAGATCAAGGAGATCGTCGACCTGCTCCTGGCCCGGATCCGGTCCTCCATGGCCGAGCGGGCCCTGCAGCTCGAGCTCTCCGAGCCGGCCAAGGACCTGCTGGCCGAGAAGGGCTGGGATCCCGCCATGGGCGCGCGCCCGCTGCGCCGGGCCATCCAGCGCTACATCGAGGATCCGCTGGCCGACTTCGTCCTACGCTCGCAGGTGCCCGAGGGCTCGACGGTTCGCGTCGATGCTCCGGAGGAGACCGAGGGCGATGGCGATGGCGACGTCAAGCTGACGGTCCTCGAGCCGGCCCCCGAACCGACGCCGGTCGGGGTCGGTGCCGAGGGCGGCTCCGCCGGGGACGGCGAGGAGCCGGCCGAGCGCGACGCCGGCGACGGCCCGAGCGCCTCGGACTCCGAGTAGATCGTTGCGCGTGACGCCGGCGTGACCCTGCGGGGGGCGCGCCGGCATCGCGCGTGCTCGGCGGACGGGTCGGTCAGCAAACGGCGCCGAGCCCGCGATCGCGGGCCCAGAGATGGACCGGGGCGGCGAAGAGCAGCTCGCAGCTGCGCGCTCCGCGCGTGCGCGGCCGGCCGCATGGCCCACACGGAGACGCCTCGTCGCCCGCGGAGACGAGCGAGGTCCGCTCGTCCACGGCCCGCACGACGGCCAGCGCGGTCCTGCAGCACGGCTACTCAGCGCCGATCCGCTCAACGAGGAGGGCGACGGCAGCCGGCAGCGCGCTGGTGTCGCGGGGGCGGCGCAGGGCGTAGCCGGGAAGGTCGGCCAGCGCACGAGCCATGGCCGGCGTCCGCGGGAAGAGCTCGGCGTCACGGGGTACTCCGCCACGGCTGACGTAGGTCCGGTGGTGGGCACGATCGACGCGCGCCCTGGTCGAGGAACTGTGACGGTTGCGTCTCAAGTCTGTTCTGACTCTGCATCAGATCGCTGTCGCGTCGGGGTCACCGCGTAGGCTCAGCCCGACGATGCCCCGGGCCGCCACCATCTACGTCTGCTCTGCCTGTGGGCAGGACACCCCGCGCTGGGCCGGACAGTGTCCCGGCTGCGGTGAGTGGAACACGCTCGTTGAGGAGGCCCGGCCCGGCAAGACGGGCGGTGCGGGCGGGGGAGGCGGCCGCGGCCGGGCGAACGGCTTTGGCGCCGGGGCGTCCCCCGTGACCCCAGTCGCTCTGGCCGATGTCGCCGCCGCCGAGCAGGTTCGGATCAGTACGGGGATCGGCGAGCTCGACAGCGTGCTCGGAGGCGGCATCGTTCCCGGTTCCCTGATCCTGCTCGGGGGCGCGCCCGGGATCGGCAAGTCGACGCTGACCACGATGGCCCTGGCCAACATGCTCGCCGCCGGCCGGCGGACCCTGTACGTCTCCGCCGAGGAGTCGGCGGCTCAGATTCGCCTGCGGGCGCAGAGGCTCGGTGACGGCGGGGCCCTGCGCCTGCCGGTGATCGCCGAGACCGATCTGCACGCCGTGCTGGCCACCCTCGAGCAGGAGCGACCGGAGGTGTGCGTGATCGACTCCGTCCAGACCCTGTACTCGGGGGAGCTCTCCAGCGCCGCCGGCTCGGTGGCCCAGGTCCGGGAGGTCGCGGGGGCGCTGATGAACCTGGCCAAGGCTCGGCGGATCGCCGTCATCCTCGTCGGCCACGTCACCAAGGATGGATCGCTGGCCGGACCTCGCGTACTCGAGCATCTCGTGGACTGCGTGCTCCAGTTCGAGGGCGAGCGTGAGCGAACCTACCGCACGGTGCGCGCGATCAAGAACCGGTTCGGATCGACGAGTGAGGCCGGGGTGTTCGAAATGCGCGATGACGGCCTGGTCGAGGTCCTCGACGCCTCGGCGCGATTCGTCACCGAGGCCACCGGAGCGCCCGGGAGCGTCGTGCTCGCGGCCATGGAAGGTTCGCGGCCCCTGCTCGTCGAGGTCCAAGCGCTCGTCTCGCCCTCGGAGCTCGTTCCGCCGCGGCGGGTGGTCTCCGGCCTGGATCGCAACCGGGTCGCGCTCGTCCTCGCCGTGCTCGGCCGCCACGGCAGCGTCGGGGCGGGGAGTGCCGACGTGTTCGTCAACGTGGTCGGTGGGGTCCGGATCGAGGACCCCGGCGCGGATCTGGCCGTCGCCCTGGCGGTGGCCAGCGCCGTCAAGGGAGTGGCGCTGCGCAGCGGCGATTCAAGACCGCTGGCGTGCTTCGGCGAGCTCGGGCTGACCGGGGAGCTGCGCTCGGTCGCGCACGCCGACCGGCGGCTGAGCGAGGCGCAGAAATTCGGGCTCGCGCCGGTCGTCTCACCTGAGAGTCACCGTGCTCTGCGCGCGGCGCTGGCGGCGGCGCTGGGGGGTGGTCGGCGGGTCGCGGAGGCGGCCTGAACCCCGCTGCCGCGGTGGCTCGGAAAGCGCGCTCGAGCCGGCGATCAGCGCCAAACGGACCGGGGTCTGCGCTGCGGGCTGGTCGCCCGCTGAAAAGCCCGACGAGACGGGGGTCTTTGAGGAAGACCAGGTAAAATCCCCCGGATGCCGCCGCGTTCCGGGGAAGAGCTCAAAGAGGAGCTCGAGTCTCGACAAGACTCCCGGTTAGTAAGAGCCCTGGAGATGGTGGCCCCCGGCACCGCGCTGCGGGAGGGGATCGACAACATCGTCCATGCCCACACCGGCGGGCTGCTCGTCGTCGGCGATCCCGACGAGCTCGCCTTTCTCTTCTCGGGCGGCATCAAGCTCGACGTCGACTACGCGCCCGCGCTCCTCTATGAGCTGGCCAAGATGGACGGGGCCATCGCCCTGAGCGCCAACGCGACCAAGATCGTCCACGTCAACGTGCAGCTCACCCCCGATCCGACCATCGCCACCCTGGAGACCGGGACTCGCCACCGCACCGCCGAGCGGGTCTCCAAGCAGACCGACGCCCTCGTGGTGGCGATCTCCGAGCGACGCGAGGTCGTCTCGCTCTACGTGGATGGCGTGAAGTACATCCTCGAGAACATCCCCGTGGTCCTGGCCAAGGCCAACCAGGCTCTGGCCACGCTAGACAAGTACCGCAGCCGCCTCGACCAGGTCTCGACCCGGCTGACCGCGCTGGAGTTCGAAGGCGGCGCCACTCTGCACGACGTTCTCACCGTGCTCCAGAGAGCCGAACTGGTCACCCGCATGGCGGTCGAGATCGAGCGCTACATCGTCGAGCTCGGCACCGAGGGCCGCCTCATCGAGATGCAGCTCGACGAGACCATGGTGGGCGTCTCGGGCGACAAGGCCGCGCTCGTGCACGACTATCTCGTCGAGGACACCGACGAGAGCTTTGCCATCGCCTTCGATCAACTTGTGCGGCTGCCCCACCAGGACCTTCTGGACTTCGGTCGGCTGGCTGAGTTGCTGGGCTATGACCGAAAGCTCAACACCCTCGACTACCCCGTTTCGCCCCGTGGCTTCCGCATTCTGGGGCGTATCCCGCGCCTGCCCAAGCTGGTTGTGCAGCGGATCGTCGACGCGTTCGGAGGACTCGAGGAGATGCTCGCCGCCACCGACGGCGAGCTGGAGACCGTCGACGGAGTCGGCGAGATCCGGGCGAAGGACATCCGCGAGGGACTTCGCCGCCAGCAGGAGATAAACCTGGTCGACCGTTACCTGCAGATGTAGGTCGGTCACCAGGGAGCCGAGCAAACTGCCGCGGTCCCTCGTGCCGAGGCCTGAGGAGGAGGACACCATCACAGAGCTAATGGAAGAGCAGCTGAAGGATCTGGAGGTTGTCGAGCCGGTCGCGAACGTGGAGTTCGAGGTCGGCGACAACGTCGTCTATCCGCACCACGGGGCCGGCAAGGTGATTCGCAAGGAGCAGAAGGAGGTGCTCGGCGAGAGCGCGCGAGTACCTGACGATCAAGATCCTGCACAACGACATGACCGTCATGGTGCCCACGGCCAACGCCGCACTGGCGGGTCTGCGCCGCGTGATCGACGAGGAGACGGTCAAGAAGGTTCTCGCCGTCCTGCAGGACGAGTGCTCGGAGATGCCCAAGAACTGGAACCGCCGGTTCAAGCACAACCGCGACAAGATCAAGACCGGCGACATCTACGAGCTCGCCGAGGTCGTGCGCAACCTGGCCACCCGGGAGGCTGAGAAGGGACTGTCCACCGGGGAGAAGCAGATGTTCACCCGGGCCAAGAAGATCCTTGCCTCCGAGCTCATGTACGCGCTGGCGATGGAGGAGGAAGAGATCGAGCAGCACATTCACACCCTGATCACGGAGACCTCGGGCGGCGACGGAAAGGTCGCCGTAGCCGCGAAGTAACGTCTCCGAGCGTTGGATATGGCGGTCGCGCTGATCGTGGCCGCAGGACGTGGCGAGCGCCTTGGGTTCGGCCGGCCCAAGGCGCTCGTCCCGCTTGCGGGGCGGCCGATGCTCGAATGGAGCGTGCAGGCCGTGCGCGCGGTGCCCGGCGTCGAAGCGGATCGTGGTCGCGCTGCCGGCGCCGAGTCTTGCCGACGCCGTGGTGGCGGATGTTGTCGCCGTCGCGGGCGGTGAGGTGCGCTCGGAGTCGGTCAAGCGCGCCCTTGCCGCCGCCCCGGCGGGGGACCCGGTCATCGTCCACGACGCCGCCCGACCGCTGGCCTCTCCGGAGCTGTTCGCCCGGGTCCTGGCCGAGCTACGAGCGCACCGGCGCCGACGCCGTGATCGCCGCCGCGCCGGTGGCCGACACGCTGAAGGAAACCCGGGGGAGCGTCGTCACGCGCACGCTGGCCCGAGAGCATCTCTGGGCGGTGCAGACGCCGCAGGTCTTTCGCCGCGCCGCGCTCGAGCAGGGCTTGGCCCGCGACGACTTGCTCGCCCAGGCGACCGACGACGCGTGGCTCGATCGAGCGACTCGGGGGCGTCGTCCGGGTCGTCGATCCTGGTGCGCCCAACCTCAAGGTCACCACGGCGTCGGATCTGCGAGCTCGCCGAGCTCCTGCTGCGGGCGCGATGAGCACGCGGACCGGCATCGGCTATGACTGTCACCGCTTCGCCGCCGGGCGCCGGCTCGTCCTCGGCGGCGTCGAGCTCGAGCACCACAGCGGCCTGGCCGGCCACTCCGATGCCGACGTGCTCACCCACGCGATCATCGACGCCCTGCTCGGAGCCGCCGGGCTCGGCGATATCGGCCAGCACTTCCCCGACACCGACGAGCGCTACCGCGACGCCGACTCCCTGCAGCTTCTGGCCGTGGCTGGGCAGATGCTGCGCTGAGGCCGGGTTTCGCCCCGTCCATGTCGATGCCACGGTCATCATCGAGCAGCCGCATGTCGCGCCCGTGCGAGAGCAAATCCGCGCGACGCTGGCCCGGCGCTCGGCCTCGAGGTCGAGCACGTCAACGTCAAGGCGACCCGGGGAGAGGGCATGGGCTTCATCGGCCGCCAGGAGGGAGCGGCGGCGCTGGCCGTGGCCACCGTGGAATCCGTACCCTGAGCAGCCATGAACGCTCTCGGACGCTATGTGAAGATGGTCGCCCGCCCCGGCCAGGCCGAGATCCTGCTCGAGCGGATGCTGGCCGTGGCCGAGTCGGTGCGCGAGGCGCCCGGCTGTCTGCTCTACGTCATCAACCGAACCGTTGAGGACGCGGACACCCTGTGGGTGACCGAGCTCTGGCGCAGCCAGGAGGACGCCGACCAGGCCCTGAAGAGCGAAGGGGCGCAGCAGGCGATGCCGGCGGTGCTCGAGCTCCTCGATCCGAGCCGGCTCGAGCGAATCGACATGGTCCCGGTCGGCGGGCACGGCTACGCGGAGGGGCAGCGCGGCTACGCCATCGCGCACCTGCCCGACCTGGAGGATGCCGCGGCGCGTTTCGGCTTCGGCGAGCAGGGCGAGGCGCGCTTTGCCCGCGGCGCCTCTGGGGGCCTCGAGCACAGGGCTTAGTCTGCAGACGCTCCGTCCGGGCAAGCGGGCGGCCTTCGGTCACAGCCACCACGTCGACGAGGAGATCTATGTGGTCCTCGAGGGCAGCGGCACGCTCGCCATCGACGGTCGCCTCGAGCCCATCCAAGCGCTGGATGCCATCCGGGTCTCACCCGGCTCGACGCGGGCCTTCGAGGCGGGCCCGGAGGGGCTGACATTCCTGGTCGCTGGCACCCACCATGCCGGTGACGCCGTGATCGTCCCGGGGTTCTGGCCGGGGGAGGGCGGCTAGGCCGCGGCCGGCCGGCGGGCGCTAGGCCGCGGCCGGACGGCGGGCGCTGGCCCGCGCCGGCGCTGCTCGTGCTCGACGATCCGCCGCAGCTGCTCGAGGCTGCGGCGCACGTGGCCGCGAACCACAGGGGCGGCGATCCGCTCGGCCACCCAGCCGAAGAGCCCCGACCCGGCCACGCCGTAGGCGAGGCGCAACTCGACCCGGGTCCGGCCGCCCGTCGCCCTGCGCAGGCGCCAGCGCCCGCGCTGGTCGATGCCGGTCACCGAGGTCCAGGCCATCTCGCACGGCGGCGACCACTCGACGAGCTCGACCAGGCCGCCCACCTCGGCCGAGCCGACGCGGAAGAGCATCCGGTAGCGGGCGCCCACGCCGGTGGGATGCTCCCCGGCGATCTCCCACCGGGTGAGGCCGGACATGAAGTCGAGCATGCGCTCGGGGTCGGAGACGATCGACCACACGAGATCGATCGGTGCGGGCAGGTGGGTGCTGGCCGTGACTCTCATCCCGAGCACGGGCAGCCGTCGCTCGGTGGCCAGGGCATCGAGGGTGTCCTGCATGATGCGGGTCAGATGGTCGTAGACCTCGCTCGGGTCGGGCTCGGGGCCGAACTCCTCACGGACGTTGATCGGGGGCAGGGTCTCGATGGTGATCTTGGCCGGCAGCGGGATGTGACCCATCATGTCGCCCGACGTTGAGATCCAGGGCAGGGAGAGCGAGATCGGCAGCACCTTGAGGCGAAACAGCTTGTCGAGCATGAGCAGGCGGGCCAACCGCTCGCCGCGGGTGAGGAACAGGGCCGTCTCCTGGCCGCCGATCGAGACGACGGGGACGATCGGCATGTCCTGCTCGATGGCGAGGCGGATGAAGCCCTTGCGTCCGCCGAAGTCGACCCGGTTGCGCTGCCAGCTCGGCCGGTGGACCTCGTAGTCGCCGCCGGGATAGACGAGCAGCGCCGCCTCCGCGTCGAGCGCCTTGCGGGCGTTGGCCGGAGAGGCGGCCACGGTGCCGAACTTGCGCAGAAAGCCCAGACCGGGCATCGAGAGCACGAGGTTGTGGGCGAGCTGATAGAAGGCCCGCTCGACCCCGAAGTAGGTGCTGAAGGCGAGGGTGAAGACGACCGTGTCGGGGGTCATGTTGCCGCCCGGAGTGGTTGCCCACCAGAAGCACCGGCCCGGTGTCGGGGACGTTGCCCAGACCGCGCACCTCGCCCCGGTACCAGATGCTGGCCGCCAGCCAGAGCTGGGGCAGCCGCTCGCGGATGTAGTCGGCGTCGCGCTCGTCGAGGTCGGCGCGGGGGATCCGCCGCTGAGCCTGATCGGCGACCTCGCGCAGGAGGCGCGAGGCCAGCGAGCGCTCTGAGCTCTGGCGCTCGGGCCGGCGCGTCGTCGGGGAACGTCCCGTGGCCGTTGCGGGACTTGTCCGCGACCGCCATGCGGGGCTCCGCTTAGTGGTCGCTCGCCTGAGTGGCCACTTAGACGGCTTCGGCGCCCGCGGACCAGGGGGACGGACTGTCGCGGTGCAGCCGCGCGACCGGGGCCGGGGCGGGCACGGAGCGCTCGCGCGCGGGCGAAGAAGTCGAGCAGCATGTCGTTGGTCTCCTGCGGCGCGCTCGACCTGGGGAACGTGCCCGCAGTTCTCGATCATGACCTGCTCGGCGCTGGGCAGCCACCGAGCCACATGGCGGTTGAACGCCGCGGGAATGAGCGGGTCGTGGCTGCCCCAGATGAACAGGGCCGGGCGCTCCAGAGCCGGCGAGCCGCGGGATAGAAGCCGTGGCGGCCGTAGCGGCGCCTCGAGATAGATGTTGCGCGCGCTGGCCAGGAAGGCGTAGCGGGCGCCGGCGCTGTGGTAGATGCGCCGGAACTCGTCGACCATGAGGTCGCCGACGGCGGGGTCGAGGGCGTCGCGGTCATAGAACAGGCTGCCAGAACTCGGCCGCCACCATCCGGCGGTGGAAGCTGTGGGGGAGCATGCCGAGCTCCGGCCGCAGCAGCCGCACGACGGGGTGAAAGCCCCGGCGAATCCAGGCCACGGCCGGGCACAGCGAGCCGAGGGCGTCGATGCGCTTCGGGGCGGGTGAGCGCCATCTCGATGGCGATCCGCCCGCCCATCGAGTTGCCGACCACGTGCGCGCGGTCGATCTCGAGGGCGTTCGAGCAGCCCGATCATGATGTCGGCGAACCAGCGCGGCGTTATAGCGGCCGACCGCCGGCTTGCACGAGGAGCCGAAGCCCGGGCAGGTCGGGCGCGTGGACCCGGTAGCGCTGGCTGAGGGCCGCCGCGGTCTCGAGCAGCGAGGCGCGGGTGCCGCCGAGGCCGTGGAGGAGCAGCACATCGGGGCCCGTGCCCATGCTCAGGGTGGAGATGCGGTGGCGGCCCGACGGGCACGTCGTGGATCTGCAGCAGCGGGCGGCCGGCCGCCGACGAGGCGGAACAGGCCCTCGAAGGCGATCGCGTAGTCGAGGTTGCCGGTGACGTCGAGGCGGCGCTGGGTGAAAGCGTCGATGCCGGACAGCTCGCCCTCGCGCAGGCGCAGCCACGTCTCGGAGTCGGTCGACATCGTCACGTCGGGCTGGCGGCGGGTCCCGCCCTTGCACACCCGCGCGGTGTCGGTCGTGCAGCGGACCTCCCAGGTCAGCCCGAGGTCGCCGAGGCGGATGCGATAGGTGGCGTCAAAGCCGGGATCGGCGCCCAAGATAGCGCTCGGGCAGCGAGCAGAAGGCCTTCTCGACCAGGGCCAGCCGCTCGGTCGTGCGAGGGGCTTCGCAGACACGGCGGCCACGTTATCGGCCCGCCCGGAGGGATGCGCCCACGAGCGCTAGGGTTGCCGGACGTTGCGCGACGATTCGCCTGCACGACACGCGCACCGGGCGAGCTCCGCCGGCTCGAGCCCGAGCATGCCGGGCCGGGTGCGGCATCTACGCCTGCGGCCCCACTGTGTACGGCCCCATCCATGTCGGCAACGCCCGCCCCTTCGTGGTCTTTTCCCTGCTCAAACGGTTCCTTGTCGCGAGGGATTCGAGGTGATTTTCGTTGCCAACATCACGGATGTCAACGACAAGATCTACGCCGCCGCCCAGCTCGCCGGCGTCCCCAGCGACGCAGCTGGCCCGCGAGATGACCGCCCGCTACATCGCCGACACCGACGGCCTCGGCCTCGGCCGCCCGGACCACGAGCCCCGGGCCAGCGAGACAATCGCCGAGATCATCGCGCTGATCGAGAGGCTGGTGGAGCGGGGGCATGCGTATGAATTCGGGGGCGACGTCTACTTCCATGTTCGCTCCTACCCAGAATACGGCGAGCTATCCCACCGCAATATCGACGACATGGACCAGGGAGAGGGACTCGAGGGCGCCGAGCGCAAGCGCGACCCGCTCGACTTCGCGCTATGGAAGGCCCAGAAGCCCGGCGAGGACACCGCCTGGGACTCCCCCTGGGGCCCCGGACGGCCCGGCTGGCACATCGAGTGCTCGGCCATGGCCGAGGAGCTCCTCGGGGTCGGCTTCGAGATCCACGGCGGCGGCTCGGACCTCGTCTTCCCCCACCACGAGAACGAGGCGGCGCAGACGGCCGCCGCCCGCGGCGTCCCCGCTGGCCCGGCTGTGGGTCCACAACGGCATGATCCGGCTCGACCAGGCCAAGATGTCCAAGTCGGAGGGCAACATCTTCGTCCTCTCCGCAGGCCTTGGCCGCCTACGGGCGCGACGCCCTCGATCATGTACTTCTGCGCCGGTCACTACCGCCAGCCGGTCGAGTTCGACGACGAGCGCCTCGAGCAGGCCGCGGCGAGCGTGCGCCGTGTCCGCGAGGCAGCGCGCCGGCTCGTGCCGGGCCGTCCCCGCCATGGTCGGCCCCGCTGCACGAGGAGTTCTTCGACGCCCTGGCCGACGACTTCAATACCCCCCGGGCGCTGGCCGCCCTCTTTGGCTGGATCGGGCAGGCCAACCGCTCTGAGCAGGCGGTGGGGGACGAGGATGTGCGCGCCATGCTCGACGTTCTCAGGCCTGGCCAGCCTCCTCGAGGCGGGGACCGGAGATGCTCCGGAGGCGGTCCAGGCGCTGGCCGTCGCCCGCGAGCGGGCTCGCTCGGCGCGCGACTGGGCCCGGGCCGACAGCCTGCGCGAGGAGATCGCCGCCCACGGGTGGCAGGTCCGCGACAGCCCCAGCGGGCCGGAGCTCGTGCCGGCGGCCTGAGCGGCGGGGCGCACGTTGATCCTCTACGGGCGCAACCCCGTCCGGGAGGCCCTCCGCGGGCCCCGAGCGGTCGCGGAGATCTGGGCCACCGCTGGGGCGGCTCGGGAGCCATGGCTGGGCGAGGCCGGAGTCCCGGTGCGGGTGGTCGGCGCCGAGGAGGTCGAGCATCGCTGCGGGTCCGCCGGCCACCAGGGCGTCTGCGCTCAGGTCTCGCCGTATCGCTATGCGTCCGATACGCAGGTGCTGGCCGAGCCCGCGGGGGTGATCGTGGTTCTCGACCAGGTCCAGGATCCCCAGAACCTGGGCGCCATCTGCCGCAGCGCCGAGTGCGCCGGGGCCCGGGCCGTGGTCATCCCCGAGCGGCGCGCGGCCGAGGTCACCCCGGCGGTGTGCAAGGCGGCGGCCGGTGCCGTCGAGCACCTGCCCGTCGCGCGCGTGCGCAACGTGACCGACTTTCTGGAGCAGGCCAAGCGAGCGGGACGATGGTGCTACGGCGCCGACGCCGGGGCACGGCTGGCCTATGACGGCATCGACTACGGGCCGGGGGCGGTGCTCGTCCTCGGTGCCGAGGGCCGGGGCCTGCGCCCGCGGGTGGCGGCCAGCTGCGACGGCCTCGTGGCCATCCCCCTGCGGGGGCGGATCGAGTCGCTGAGCGTCAGCGCGGCGGCGGCGGTGCTGCTCTACGCCGCCTGCCGGTAGCGGGCTGATCTTTTCCGCCGGAACGAGGTTCATTCTTTGCCCTTGACAAGTGGGGCGTAACTATGTACACCTCCCGGCGGGAGATAACGATCAAGTCGAGCTTTAGGCACGTCTTGATGGAGGGTGAGACTGGCGGACGTCGCCGGACGGGCCCTTCAGTTCGATATCGAAACGGCGCCAGGGGAGGTGCGCGTCACGACACCAACGGATCCGGCCTGGCCGGATGCGGAAAGGCGCATCTCGTGGCACGACTTTCTGTCTCGACTCAGTCTCAGCCTCAGGTCGAGGATAGGTACCTCATCGCCCTGGCCAAGCAAGGACACGCCGACGCGTATGACCGCATCGTGCGGCGCTACTACGGGTTCGTCCGTCTCAAGGCCTCGTCGTACTTTCTCGCCGGCGGCGACAGCGACGATCTCATCCAGGAGGGCCTCGTCGGCCTCTACAAGGCCGTGCGCGACTACCGCTCAGATCGGGAATCGAGCTTTCGCAACTTCGCCGAGCTGTGCATCACCCGCCAGATCATCACGGCCGTGAAGACGGCCACCCGGAACAAGCACACGCCGCTCAACCAGTACGTCTCCTTCTCGAGCAGCCCCGTCGGGGGCACCGAGGACTCAGAGCCCACCCTCGACGAGGTCATTCCGGGCTCCACGGTGCACGACCCGGTCAACCAGGTCATCTCCTCCGAGGAGCTGCGCGCCCTCGTGGCCTGCATCTCCACCGCCCTGTCCGAGCTCGAGTCGCGGGTCCTCGCCCTCTATCTCGACGGCCACTCCTACGAGGACGTCGGGCGCCGGCTGGGATGCGACTGCAAGACCGTCGACAACGCGCTGCAGCGAGTCAAGCGGAAGGTCGGACAGCATCTGGCCGCGCGGAGCGTGCCGGCGTAGGCAGCCGCAGCACGAACTCCGCGCCGCCGCCGTCGGCGGCGCGCGCCTGCACGCTGCCGCCCATGGCCTCGGCCAGCTCGCGCACGATGGCGAGCCCGAGCCCCGAGCCCACGGGCCGCTCGCTGCGGTAGCGGGCGTGGAGATAGAAGCGCTCAAAGGCGCGCGGCAGGTCGGCGGCGGCGAGACCGGGACCGGTATCCCTGACCGCGAGCTCGCCGGGCGCGGCCCGGACCTCCACGCGGCCGCCGGCCGGAGTGAGCCGCAGGGCGTTCTCGATCAGGTTTGAGGTCACCTGGAAAAGGCGGTCCTCGTCGCCGAGGGCAGGCGCCGGCGCCGGTGCGTACTCGCGCAGCTCCACCTCCATCTGGGCCGCCCCGCGTTGGTGGCGCTCCACGGCGCGGGCGGCCACGGCGGCCAAGTCGACCTCGTCGGAGGCCACGGCGAAGCCCTCGCGTCCCATCCGAGCCAGCTCGAGGAGGTCGGCCACCAGCCGCTCGAGCCGCCCGGCCTCGGCGGCGATGACGCGGGCGCCCTCCTCGCGCCCGACGGCGTCCTCCTCAAGCGCTTCGGCGTAGCCGCGGATCGAGGTCAGCGGCGTGCGCAGCTCGTGCGAGACCGACTCGAGGAAGGTTCGCTGGCCGGCGCGGGCCCGAGCCAGCTCGGTCGACATCCGGTTGAAGGCCTCCCCGAGCTCGGCCAGCTCACCGTCGCCGCGAGCCGGCACGGTGACCCCTTCGGCGCCCGCGGCGAGCCGGTGGGTGGCGCTGACGAGCTCGGCCACGGGGCGGGTGAGACGACGGGCCACGGCAAAGGCCAGGAGCGCGGCCAGGAGCGCCCCGCCGGCTCCGGCCAGCACGAGGCTGATGAGGAACGGACGCCACTCCGAGAAGGCGATGGCCGCCGGCCGCACCACGACGACGCGGCCGGAAAGGGCGGGCCGGATGGCGTAGAGCAGTGAGCGCCCGGCCGCGGTCGTGGTCCCGTCGGCGTAGGTGCCGGTCGGGACGGCGGCGAGGATCAGCCGCGAGCGCCGCGGCCCGAGCCGGCGGGCGTGTCCACTGGCCACGCCGTAGACCCGGGCGCCGGGCAGGGAGTCGGAGACCGCCGCGGCGGTGGCGAGGTTGTCCAGCGCGCTCACGCGCTGGACGACCACGCGATGGCGCACGAGGACGACGGCGACGGCGACGGTCAGCGTGCACGACGCGAGCGAGGCGAGCGCCATGTAGAGGACGAGGCGCCCGCGCAGGGTCATGCCGACGCCTTGTAACCGAGGCCGCGCACCGTCCGGATCAGGCCGGGGTCGCCGAGCTTCTTGCGCAGCTGGGCGATGTGGACCTCGACCGTGCGCGTCTCGCCCGGGGCCAGAAAGCCCCACACCGACTCGAGCAGGGCGTCCCGCGTAACCACCTGGCCCGGGTGACGCATGAGGTACTCGAGGAGGTCGAATTCCCGCTGGGTGAGCTCCACCTCACGATCATCGACACGAACCTCACGGCCGACGCGGTCGAGCATCACGGGACCGAGGATCAGCCGGTCCTCCTCCGCCCGGGGCTGGCTGCGGCGCAGGACGGCTTTGACGCGTGCGGTCAGCTCGCGGGGAGAGAAGGGCTTGACCACGTAGTCATCGGCGCCCAGCTCCAGACCCGCCACCCGGTCGGCCTCTTCGTCACGGGCGGTGAGCAGGATCACCGGGACGCGGCCGGCGATCCGCCGGCAGACCTCGAAGCCGTCCACCCCCGGTAACCCGATGTCCAGGACGACGAGGGAGATGGGGTGGCGCGAGAGCTCGGCCAGGGCCTGCTCGCCGGAGCGCACCCAGAGGGCGCGGAAGCCGTCGCGCTCGAGGTACGTCTTGACCAGCGCGCCGATGTTCGGCTCGTCCTCGACCACCATGACCGCAGCGGACACAGCCGCATCGTAGGTGGCCGCGACGGCCGTGGGCACGGGTCTTTACACGGAGCTGACCTTTGGCTGACCGACCGCTTGCGGAAGCGGGCAAGGCTCTCAGGGTCCCACTCAACACGGAGGTCTTTGTTCATGTCCTTTCTACGTCGGCACCTGCGCGTCGCGCTCGTGGCAGTGTGTTGCGCCGGCCTGGGCGCCGCGGTGAGCGCCATCGCCACCGCCGGGGCGGCGACCCCCTCGGCCCGCACGGCCGCGGCGTCCCCAACGAAGTCGGCCCGCGGGCCGGCCTGGCAACGGCTGGCGCGGCGTGCCGTCCATGCCGACGCGGTCGTGGCCACCAAGCACGGGTTTGTCACCGTCACCCTCGACCGCGGGTACCTCGAGCGAGTGAGCGGTGACACGCTCACCGTGCGCGAGGCCACCAAGACGGCGACCTACAAGACGGTGACGCTCACCCTCCCAGCCGATGCCCGGGTGCGCAACAACGGTCACCGGGCGACCCTGGGCGAGCTGCGGCCCGGAGAGCGCGTGGTCGTGCTCCAAGGTCTGGCCCGGGCCCAGGTCGTGGCGCGCGCCGGCTAACGAGCTTGCCGGGGCGCCGACCGGCGCCGGCTCCGTCGGATTCCGGTGCCCCGGCGAGGGGGACCGGGTGCCCGCGTGCGCGCGGGCACCCGTGTCCGCACCCAACGGCTCGCCGTCTGCGACGATCGGCCCATGCCCAGCGAACCGACCCCGCTGCGCTGCCGCAGCTGGCCGCAGGAAGCCGCGCTGCGGATGCTCGAGAACAACCTTCATCCCGACGTGGCCGAGAAGCCCGCGGAGCTGATCGTCTACGGCGGCATCGGCAAGGCGGCCCGCGACCGGGCCAGCTACGCCACCATCCGGCGAGAGCTGACGCGGCTGGGCGACGAGCAGACGCTGCTCGTCCAGTCGGGCAAGCCGGTGGCCGTCTTCGACACCCACGAGCGAGCTCCCCGGGTGCTGATCGCCAACACCAACCTGGTGCCCGCAGTGGGCGACCTGGAAGCACTTCCGCGAGCTCGACGCGGCCGGACTGATCATGTATGGCCAGATGACGGCCGGCTCGTGGATCTACATCGGCAGCCAGGGCATCCTGCAGGGGACCTATGAGACCTTCGCGGCCGCGGCGCGCAAGCGCTTTGGTGGCACGCTGCGTGGCCGCCTCGTGGTGACGGCCGGCTTGGGCGGGATGGGGGGCGCCCAGCCTCTAGCCATCACCATGTGCGAGGGCACGGCCCTGTGCATCGAGGTCGATCTGCAGCGGATCGAGCGCCGGATCGAGACCGGCTACCTGGACGAGCGCGCCGCCGACCTCGACGACGCCCTGGCCCGCCTGCAGCACGCCGCCCGCGCAGGGCGTGCGCTGTCCATCGGCCTGCTCGGCAACGCCGCCGAAGTGCTGCCCGAGCTCGCGCGCCGGGGTGTCCACGTCGACGTGGTCACCGATCAGACCTCGGCCCATGACCCGCTCAACGGTTACCTCCCCGCTAGCCTGACCGTCGAGCAGGGCGAGACGCTGCGCCGGCGCGATCCCGACGAGTACCTGCGCCAGGTGGGGGAGAGCGCCCTGGCCCACGTGGCCGCCATCCGCGAGCTGCAGGCCGCCGGCGCCGAGGCCTTCGACTACGGCAACGCCCTGCGGGGCCTGGCCGCCGAGTACGGAGACGCGGACGCCTTCGCCTACCCCGGGTTTGTGCCCGCGTACATCCGGCCCCTGTTCTGCGCAGGCACGGGGCCGTTTCGCTGGGTGGCGCTCTCCGGTGACCCCGAGGACATCCGTCGCACCGACGAGGCCGTGCTCGAGCTGTTCGGCGACCAGGAGCACATCGCGCGGTGGATCAGGCTGGCCGGCGAGCGCGTGCACTTCCAGGGCCTGCCCGCCCGCATCTGCTGGCTCGGCTATGGCGAGCGCCACCGCGCCGGGCTGCGCTTCAACGAGCTCGTCGCCGCGGGCGAGCTGAGCGGGCCCATCGTCATCGGCCGCGACCACCTCGACGCCGGCTCGGTGGCCTCCCCGGAGCGCGAGACCGAGGCCATGCGCGACGGCTCGGACGCCGTCGCCGACTGGCCGATTCTCAATGCGCTGCTCAACACGGCGTGCGGGGCCAGCTGGGTCTCGGTCCACCACGGCGGCGGGGTGGGGATGGGCAAGTCGATCCACGCCGGTCAGGTGGTGGTGGCCGACGGCAGCGACCTGGCCGCCGAGCGCCTCGAGCGGGTGCTCAAGGCCGATCCGGGGCTGGGCGTCGTCCGCCACGCCGACGCCGGCTACGACGAAGCGATCGCCTGCGCCCGGCGCGCCGAGCTCAACATGCCGATGCTGGCCCCGGAGCCCGCCACGGCTTGATCGCCGCCAGCTTCAACGGTGCCGCGCAGGTGCTCCGCCCGCCCGAGGAGGGACTCGCCTACCTCCGCCAGGACCGGGCGGCCGAGCTCCGCGCCGAGCCGGGGTCGCTGCTCATCGAGGGCGAGCGCATCGCCGCCTTCGAATCTGCCCGCGAGGCCGACATCCAGCTCGATGCTCGCGGCTGCGCAGTCGTCCCCGGCTTCGTGGACTGCCACACGCACCTGCCCTTCGCCGGCTGGCGCGAGCGGGAGTACGCGCAGCGGGTCGCGGGCGTGGCCTATGCGGAGATCGCCCGCGCCGGCGGGGGCATCCGCGCCTCGGCCCGCGCGCTGGCGCAGGCCTCCGACGAGGAGGTCCTGGCCCAGGCCAGCACCCTGGCCGCCGAGATGCTCGCCCACGGAACCACGGCCTTTGAGTGCAAGAGCGGCTACGGGCTCTCGCCGGAGGCAGAGCTGCGCGCGCTCGCTCTGGCTCGCTCCTTGCGCGACCGGGTGGGTCAGTCGTCGGTGACGAGCACGGCGCTGCTGGCCCATGCCGTCCCCGACGGCTATGACGCCGACGGCTGGATGCAGGTCGTCGCCGGGTTGCTGGCGCAGGCGCTGGCCGGCGGATCGGTGACCGCGGTCGACATCTACGTGGAGAGCGTGGCCTTCGCGACCAGGCACCTGCGCGCGCTCGGCGAGCTTGCCGCCGCGCACCGCGTCGACCTGCGCGCCCACGTGGAGCAGTTCTCCACCCAGCACTCGGTGCCGGTGGCCGTGGAGCTCGGCGCGCGGTCGGTCGACCACCTGGCCTGCCTGCCCGCCGAGGAGGTGGAGGTCCTGGCCGCGTCGGCCACGGCCGCCGTGCTCCTTCCCGGGGCCGAGTTCCTCGGCGCCGAGCAGCTGCCCCCGGCTCGCCGGCTGGCCGACGCCGGGGCGATCTGCGCCCTGGCCACCGACCTCAATCCGGGTACCTCCCCGGTTGCCTCGCTGCCGCTCATCATCGGTCTGGCTGTGCGCCGATATGGCTGGACGATCGAGGAGGCGCTGCTCGCCTGCACGCTCAACGCCGCCTGGGTGCTGGGGCTCTCAGACGACATCGGGTCGCTGGAAGTCGGCAAGCGCGGCGACGTCCTGCTCCTGGACGGTCCCCTGGAGCGCATCCCCTACCGGCTGGGTCACAACCCCGTGGCGGCGGCCTTCGTCGCCGGCCGGCTCGCCTTCGTCCGTCCCGACTGCGCCTGGCGGATCAGGTGATCACCGCAGCGGCGCTCCGCGAACGACTGGCCACGCTCGAGGGCATCGGCGTGGGTCCGGACCGGGCCGTGCACCGGCTCGCCTGGACGGCGCAGGACGCCGCCGCCCGGCGCTGGTTCGAGGCCCAGGCCGAGGCGGCCGGGCTGAGCGCGCGGCGCGACCCGGCCGGAAACCTGTGGGCCTGCCCCCGCAGCGCCGAGGCGCCCTGGTGGGTCGTTGGCTCGCACCTGGACAGCGTCCGCGGCGGTGGTCGCTTCGATGGGCCGCTCGGGGTGGTCGGCGGCTTCGAGATCGCCACGGCGACGAGCGCGCCGGTCGCGGTGGTCGCCTTCGCCGACGAGGAAGGGGCCCGCTTCAACACGCCCACCTTCGGGAGCAAGGCCCTCACCGGCCGGCTCGATCTCCCGGACGTCCTGCACCGGCGCGACGAACATGGCATCGCGCTGGGCCAGGCCATGGCCGAAGCCGGGGTCGATCCCGACGGCCTTCGCTCAGCGCCCGCGTGGCTCGAGCGCGTGCGCGGCTTCGTGGAGATCCACATCGACCAGTCGACCGAGGTGGCGGCCGCCGACGTTCCCGTCGCCATCGTGCACTCGCTCGCCGCGCGGGTGCGCTTGGAGGTCGAGGTCCGCGGTCGGGCCGACCACGCCGGCACAACGCCGCCGTCCGAGCGCCGCGACGCTCTGGCCGCGGCGGCGCGGATAATCGCGGCCGCTGAGGACTTGGCCGCGGGCGGGTCGTCGGGGCTCCGCGTCACCACGGCCCGGCTGCACGTCGAGCCCAACGCGGCCACCACCATCGCCGCGCGCGTCCGGCTCTGGGTCGATGCCCGCGCTCCCGCAGAGCAGGGCATCGAGGCCTGGCGCCACGAGTTCGAGCGAGCCCTCGCCGAGCTCGGCGAGCGCCGGCGGGTCCAGATCGCGGTCACCGTCGCCTCGCGCTCGGGCGCACGCGAGTTCTCACCCGCGGTGCGTGCGGCCCTCGGGGCAAGCGCCGCCGCCGAGCTCGGCCACGCCGTGCCCGAGTGCGTCTGCTTCGCCGGCCACGATGCCGGCGTGCTGGCCGAGCGGGTCCCTGCGGCCATGGTCCTCGTGCGCAATCGCGCCGGCCTCAGTCACGCCCCCGAGGAGGACGTCGACCTCGACGACGCCGCCATGGCCGCCCGCGTGGTGCGGCGGATGATCGAGGAGACGGGGCCGTGAGCGACGTCGCCTGGGTTCCGGCCATGGCCAACGCCCACTCCCACGCCTTCCAGCGGGGGCTGCGGGGCCGCGTCGAGCGCGTGGACCCCGAGGGCCGCGACGACTTCTGGTCCTGGCGCACCCAGATGTTCGAGCTGGCCGGATCGCTGACGCCTCAGAGCATGCACCGGCTGGCCGGCCAGGCCTTTGCCGAGATGGCCGGCGCCGGATACGGCGCCGTGGGCGAGTTTCACTACGTGCACCACCAGCCCGACGGACGGCCCTACCTGGACCCGAACGAGATGGCCTACGCCGTCGCCGAGGCAGCGTGCACCGCCGGCCTGCCCATCGTCATGCTCCTGACCGCCTACCACCGCGACGGCTGGGCGGGTCACGACCGCCCGCCGGGCCCCGGCCAGCGGCGGTTCTGCGACCCGGACGTCGAGACCTTCCTGGCCCGCGTGGAGGCCCTGCGAGGCTGGGCGGCGGCTCGCGATGGTGTGGGGGTCGGCGTGGCCGCGCACAGCGTGCGGGCGGTTCCGGCGACCTGGCTCGAGGCCATTGCCCGCTACTCGGAGAGCCACGGACTGGTTCGCCACATCCACGCTCACGAGCAGCGCCGCGAGCTCGAGCAGTGCCGGGCCGAGCACGGCTGCTCACCCATCGAGCTCCTGGCTCGTTGCGGGTTCCTCGGGCCGCGGGCCACCGTCATCCACGGCATCCACGTGTCCTCGCGCGATGTCGAGCTTCTCGCCGCCTCGGGCACGACGGTCGTGACCTGTCCGACCACCGAGGGCAATCTGGGCGACGGCTACCTGCCCGCCATGCGCCTGCGGCGGGCGGGGGTGGCGCTCGCTTTGGGCAGCGATTCCCAGGTGCGGATCGACCCCTTCGAAGAGGCCCGCGAGCTCGAGACCCTCTCACGGCGCGAGCTCGAGTTGCGCGCCGGGTTGATGGCCTCGGTGGGTGACCTGTGGGCGCAGTTGTGCCGGGCCGGCTACCGCTGCCTCGGCCTCCCGGAGACGGGTCTCGAGGTGGCCGTCGACCTCGGCCACCCCGATCTGCGGGGCATCGAGCGCGGGGACCTGTCACGGGCGCTTGTCAGCTGCGCTTCCGCCGGAGTCGTCCGGGCCGGGGCGCGACCGGGCCCGCCGGCCACGGACCCGCCCCGGTGGGTCCGGTCAGACCCCTAGCGGGTGGCCCTCTTGAACGCGCTCTTCATCCTTCCCATCGCGTTCTGGGCCTTACCCTCCATCCGCTCGCCGGCGCCACGAGCCTCGGTCCCTGGGCGGCCGGACGCCTGGCCCGCGTCCTCTCGGAGGCCGCCCCTGATCTCTTTGGCCTTGCCCTTGAAGCGTTCCATCCGGTCGCCCATGTGGGTGCTCCTTTCGGTGGTTGCCTAACGTCCTTCGAGGCGGCGGGGCAGGGTTTGATCGGCCCCGAGTTCGCCCTCCGCCGGCTGACGGGTGATGATGGGTTGAGCCGCGGTGGGGTCGCTGCCCAGGGCCCCTGCCCCCGGTCCGGTGGCGCGACCGGGGCCCATGCCGGGATCCGCCGCGCCACGCCCGGCGCCGAAGCCGGCGTCCGGCGTTCCGCGACCGCTCATGCCGGTGTCGGCCCGCCCGAACCCGCCACCCGTGCCGGTGCCGGACGCCCCGCCGCGGCCGCCCATGCCCGCGTCCGGCCCGCCGCGGCCGCCCACGTCGGGGTCATCCGCGCCGCGCCCGGCGCCCAGGCCGGTGTCGGTGTTTCCGCGCCCGGCGCCGAAGCCGGCGTCCCGGTTCCCGCCGATCCCGGAGTCGGCACCGCCGCGCCCGGCGCCCCGGCCGACGTCGTCCGCGCCGCGCCCGCCGCCTCGGCCCACGTCGTCCGCGCCGCGCCCGCCGCCCGCGCCGCCTGAACCGATGCGGCCCGCCAGCTCCTCGTTATCGCCGACGAGCTCGTGATCGGCCAGCCCCTGCTCATGGAGCGCAGCGCGCTCCTCGTGCACCCGCGCCTCGGCGCGATCGCGAGCCGCCTCCTGCTCGGCGATGCGTGCTCGGCGCTCAGCCAGCTCTGCCTGCTGCTGGCGCGCCTGGGCGTTCTCCCGGCTCTCGTTCGCCGCGCGCTCGCGGCGCCCCTCGAGCTCCTTCTGCAGCCGCCGCTCGCGCGCCTGCGCCCGAAGGCGCGGCACGAGGAAGGCGACCAGCGCGATTAACAGTACGGCCACCACGACGATGGCGATGATTACTCCGGTTGACATCGTGTCCTCCCTTGATCGTTACCAGGGTCAAGCCACCGTCGAGGCGATCGTCAGCATCCGCTCGATCCGGTCGAGCAGCTGGTGGCTTGGATACTGCGTGTCCTCCATCTTCTCCAGCAGCAGGGCGACATAGCCGGTCACCTGCTCACTGGTCCAGAACGTCGCCTCGATGCGATCGAGCATCTGATGGCTTGGATGGCGCTCCGCGCGGATGCGCTCGACGAGCATGTCGTAGTACTGCTGCTGAAGCGGGGGCATGACTCTCCTCTCTTACATCAGGTCCCCGAGGGGACCCAGGTTCAGGTTCAGGTCGGCGTCAGTGAGACCGAAGGTGCGCTTGAGCTCCTCCATGCGGTCCGCCAGCGCCATGAACGTGCGGCCGAGCCGCTCGACCTCCTCATCGCTGAGCGAATCCGACTCCACGCGCCGAAGAGCCTGGCGCTCCATGAGCTGGCGCAGGAGCTCGACGATCGTGAGCACGAGCTGGGCCAAGCCCTTCTCGAGGTTCTCCGGGTCGGCGTTGAGGCGACGGCCGAGCCCGGCGTCGAGCTCTGCGAGCTCTGCGAGCTCCTCAAGCTCTCGCAGGGCCTCGGAACGAGCGTCGGGCGCCGGGCCGGCCATCTCACCTCCCTCCGACGAAGCTGTAGGGGGGCCACGGACCGCTGCACACGAGCTCGAGCTCCGGGTGGGCCGTGTCGATCTCTTGCACCGCGGCCACGAAATCGTCGAGCGCCGGCCGCGGCACCAGGTAGGCCAGGCGGAGCTCCCGCGCGGCCGTCCCCGCGGGCCCCTCTCGCCACGCGCGGGCCAGGTCGCCAAGCTCGGCCAGCAGCGCCTGGACCCGCTCTCGCTCATGACGCTCGGCCAGCCGGGCGTGCAGGTAGGCCCGGCCGCTCTCGCTCGCCCCCGCGCGCGCGGTGGACCACAAACGGGCGCGCAAGCTCAGCTCCACCGCGCCGCGAACCAGCTCGAGCGCGGCCAGGAGGTCACCGCGCCGCTCTGTCAACCAGCGCCGGGCCTCCGCCTCGGTCAGCACGGTGCCGTAGCGAGCGGGCAGCAGGGTTCGCCCGTCCATCAGCTCCGTCACCGTCCGCTCGTGCTCGGCGAGTGCGGCGGCGCTGGCCGCGGGGATGGCAGCCGCGTCGCCGGCGAGGATGGCCACCGGCGGGTGCTCACCGACCACACGCAGCGGCCGGCCTCCTCGGGTACGGTCCGGCGCGGCCTCTGGCTCGCAGTCGGCGATCGCGTACAGCAGCGCGCTCATGACGTCGCTTTCTGGACGGCGCTCACCAGCAGGGCGAGATCCACCTGCACGAGGTCGATGTCGGCGGCGGCGAGCATGATCTCGCCCCGGATGACGATGCCGCCGGCGAGGAGCCGGTCGAGAAGATCGAGCAGCGTGACCTGCCGGGCTGCACCCGGGGCACGCCGCGGAGACGAGTACAGCGTTTCGCTCACCACGCCGCTCCGATCGTGCCAGGCACGAAGTTGTAGGCCGGCCAGGGACCCGTCATGTCGAGCACGAGCCCGAGCGGCCCGAACTCCTCCGCGAGGGCGCTCACCTGGGCATGGAATCGCTCCCGGGCATCGCCTCCGACGAGATAGACGCCGTTGAGGACCATCTCGACGCCCCGGCCGCTGGCCTCGGGGCGCTGCGGTGGCGCCACGACGGCGTCGGCCGCCACCTGACTCAACTGCTCATGGATGCTAGTCGCCGCCTCTTCGAGCGCTTGCGCGTGACGGGCGCGGGCATCGCGCTCGCCCAACCGGCGCTGCATGTAGGCCGCCCCGGAAGCCCCGAGGTCATACACATCCTGGCTGTCCTCCTCGGCGAGGGGCGCCGCGGAAGGATCGAAGGACACCTTGACGCCCCACTCGGACTTACCGTCGAGCACGTCGAGGGCGTCCTGCAGCGGCGCGCATTCGCGCCGCAGGAGCTCTTGGATGCCGGCTTGCGACTCATACACCGTGCACATGCGCATGGGCACGACGGTGGCCGCCGCCGAGACGGCTTCCAGGACCTCCTCGTGCCTGCGGGCGGTCTCCTCGACCCAGGCCATGTCGCCGAGATGCTCGCGCAACCGCTCCTCGTCGAAGTCGAGTGTGTCGACATCGCTGGTGACGGCGCACAGGGTCCCCTCGCGCACCGTGCGCACGGCACGACCGTCGATGCCCGCGGGCAGATCGGGCAACGTGGATTCGGCGGGCACGACGCCGTACACGTAGCTGGCCATCTCGCTTTGAGCCGCCGGGCGCGCATGGGCGGTGACGCTCCGATCGCGGGGCGCGGCCTCGACGCGCGCGCTCGGCTCAGGATGCTTGCCCGTGGGGGTGGCACGTTCCCCGCGCAGCTCGACCTCTACTGCCTCGAGCAGAGACTGCTCGAGCGCCTTGCTGAGAATCGCCCGCACCCGCTTGTGCGCGTCGGCGCGGGCGGCGTCGAGCACCATCCGCACGTCGGCCTCGGCGAGGCCGTTCAGAACCTCACGCAGGCGGCCGAGCGGATCGTCATCACTGGGCATCGCGCTCTCCCGACGGGGCGCCGGGTCCGAGCAGCCGCTCGAGCCGGGCCACCCGGTCGCGCAGCTCGCGGTTCTCGCGCTCGAGTTTCTCGGCCCCGCCCGACAGCTTCGGGTCAGACTCCCAC
The DNA here is from genome assembly GCA_963777185.1 of uncultured Solirubrobacterales bacterium. GTDB lineage: Bacteria > Actinomycetota > Thermoleophilia > Solirubrobacterales > Solirubrobacteraceae > Palsa-465. Next base: position 207,132 of record CAVZPU010000017.1, on the reverse strand, counting down.
CAGTTGATGCCCATCTCACGGGCGCGGTCGACCGAGGCCACGAGCAGCCGCAGCTTGATGGTGAGAAGCTCGATGTCGAGCAGATTGATCTGGATGTCGCCGGCGATGACGATCCCCTTGTCGAGCACGCGCTCGAGGATGTCGGCCAGGTTGGCCGGTCCACCCTCGCGGGGGCGCAGGTCACTGCGCCCGGCGTAGGGCGGGAGCCCGGACAGCGAGCGCTCGCCGGCCATCAGTCTTCGTCCGCCTGGTTGCGGTAGTAGCGGCGGGTGCGCCGGTAGCCGGTGAGCTCGCCGTCGCGGTCGAGGCTGACCATGTAGGCGCCCAGGACGTCGGTGGTATGCGGGATGCGCGAGAGCTCGACGATGGCGACGTTGACCCGCCACCCCTCATCGTCGTCGCGCTCGAAGCCCAGCACGGATTCGATCGGACGACCGAGCAGCTCGGGCAGCTCGCGCCGCACCCGGGCCACCGCCTCCCGGCCGGAGAGCTTGTTCTTGCCGTTGTTACTGGCCACGTGCAGCCTCCTCCTGTGCGGCCGCGGCCCGGGCGCGGCTGATGTTCAGCCGCTCGAAGAGCTCCTCCTCGCGGGCGGCTCGCTCTTCCTCGCCGATGTTCCCGTCCTCGTACTCGAGTTCGAGAGCGAGGATCTCGGCCCGGATCCGCTGCTCGTCATACAGCTGGCGTTCGGCTTCCTCCATCAGTTGTTCTGTTACCCACGCTACGCCCCGTACAGGCGCAAGCGGCAGGGTCAACAGTCCTGTGAACAGCCCCATGCGCTACACCGCCTGGCTGAGATCGACGAAAGAGTGAGGCGGAAGGGGGCCGACGCACTTGAAGCGCATCAAGCTTGCGTGCTCGCCGGCGAGGCGGTCGAGCGTCTCGTCAAAGCGCGCTACGCCCTCGCGGGAGACGAGGAAGGAGGCGTTCAGAGCCACCCGCTCGTGCCCCGGCTCGGCGACTTCGGCGGCCAGGCAGGCGGCGCTCAACGCCTGCAGCAGCCCCTCGGCGTCGGCCTTGCGCCGGCGCTCGACGGCGTCGGCGACGAGCTCGCCGAGTTGGATGCGCTCGTAATAGGTGAGCTCGTCAGGTTGACCGTGGATGCGCTCGCGCAGCGTGGCGATCTCCCGGTTGGCGGTGACGATCTCACGCATCAAGGCAGCCTCCTCGTAGAGGACCCGGACGTTCATCTCCACCTTGCCGGCCAGTTCGCGCAGCTGCGCGCGCAGCTCCTCGCCGTGAGAGCCGAGCAGGCGCTGGCGCACGTCGTCGTTCTCCATGACCACGCCGAAGCGCATGGGGAGGACCGTGTGCTGGGCCAGCGCGGCTTCGAGGACGCGGGCGTGGGCCAGCATCGCCTCACGCCCGAGCTGAAGCTCATCGGCGGGGATGTCTGCAGACCAGCGCCGCGGCGCCGTCCCCGCCGATGACCCGCAGGGGAGCGCCGAGGATGCCGGAACCGGCGGGTGGCTCACCCTCCGTGTCGATGATGCCGTAGACGTATTGCGCCACTCGCCGCCTCCGGGTCAGCTGCTGCTGCTGCTGCCGCCGCCGCTTTGGCGGCCCCGAGAAGAGCGGCCCCGCGATCCCGAACGCGAGGAGGTCCGCTGCTCCTCCTGGCCCTCCTCTTCCTCCTCGTCGTCGCTCGAGCCGAAGAGCGCGTTCTTGGCCCCTTCAAGCACGCCGCGGCTCTTGCTCTCCGCGCCGCCCTCGGTGACGTCCTGGACGAGGCCGGGCAGCCCTTCGCCCTGGCTGTTGCCCAGGTCGAGGCGGTTGACCGCTTCGGCGAAGTGCAGGTAGGTGTCGACGCTGGCGATCACGATGCGCGCGTCGACGGTCAAGAGCTCGATGCCGACAAGTGACACCCGCAAGAAGATGTCGATCACCAAGCCCTTGTCGAGCAGCAGGTCGAGGATCTCGTAAAGCCCGGCGGAGTTCGAGCGTTGCACGTATCCGCCGCCGCCTCGGGTCATGCCCATGGTTGCCACAGCTACCTCCCTCTGTTAGTCGTCATCGTTTTCCGTCGTCCGAGTAGACGTCGGGGTCGATGAACTCAAGTTGCGCTTTGAACCGGCGCAGTTCGGTCTCCGCTCGTCGGTGGGCGAAGTGCGAGGCGAAAGCCAGCGCCTGTACGGGACCGGTCGGCACCACATCGAGGTCGACCTCGATCCGGGTCAGCCGCTCGCTGAGCGCGTGAAAGGTGACCAGCCCGGCGCAGTCCGAACCCTCGACCGAGCGCCAGGCGAAGCTTTCATAGGGCCGGTCGTCGAGCACCTCGGCCTGCCAGTCGCGTGCGCGCGGTCCGGCGATACGGCCGTAGAGGATGTCGCCGTCGCGCTCCACGTCCTCCACACAATCGACGCCCTCGCACAGACATTCGAAGCGCATCCACTCTTCCCAGGCGAAGTCGACGGGGACCGCGACGTCGACGGCGACCTGGATGGGAAGGCGCCGGTTGGCGCCCGCCTGCGCGGCGCGCCGGCTCATGTCCACGGTCTGGTCGATGGCACTGCGCAAGGCAAGCGCCCCGGAGGTCAGCGTGTGCTCGGTCATCGACTTCAGGGCCTTGGCGGCCACTTTCTTGGCGATCTTGCGGGCGACGGGGGAAAACAGGGGACCGCTGCTCGGTTTGGCCGCCGACTTTCCGACCTTCGTGGCGGCCTTGCGCTTCACGCTCTTACCGGGCTTGGGAGCCGGCGCGGCCTTGGCCGTCGCCTTGCGCGCCTTGCCGGCCGGCTTGCGGGCCTGGCTGGTCGCCGTGCGGGCGGTGCTGGCCGTTTTCCCGACCTGGGTGGTCGCCTTGCGAGCCTGGCTGGCCGGCTTGCCGGCTGCGGGTGCTTTGGCCGGGCCGCTGCCATTCGAAGGCGCAGCGGATCGGCGGCGTCCGCCGTGCCCGTCTGCGCTGCGGCGGGTGGCCTTGGGAGTCGACGTGGCCATAGGCGTTTAGCCGAGGATGCGCCCGATCTGCTCAGCCTTCTCGCGGACGGCGCGAATCTCGCCCGCCAGCCGGGCGAACTGCCGTCCGGCCTCGCCCACGGAATGGCTGAGTCCCGAGAAGTCGACCCGAGTGGGGACGGGCCGGCCGAGCACTTTGGGGTTGCGCTGGCGACTGCGGCCGAGCAGCACGCCGCCGGCCACACCGAGGGCCCCGGTCAAGAGTGACGCGCCGACCTTTCCCGCCCCGCCGTTACTCGATGAGCCCGAGCCGCTGCGCCCGGACTGCGACGCCGCGCGGGAGCCACTCGACGCGGCGCGGGAGCCGCGCGCGGCGCTCGTGCGCTTGGCGCTCGTGGACCGGTTGGCGCTCGAGCGAGTGCCTGACCGGCTCGCGTTCGAGCTTCGCGACGTCGCTGAGCGGCTGGCGCCGGAGCGTTTCGACGCGGCCGAGCCGCTGGAAGCCGACCGCTTGGCGCTGGCTGAGCCGCCGGAGCTCGAGCGCCCGCTGGAGCTCGAGCGCTTCGACGCGGAGGATCCACTTTTCGAGCTGCTGGCGCGGGAGCGCGACGAGCCCGAAGACGAGTCCGAGCCGCTGGCGCGGGAGCGCGACGAGCCGGAGGCTCCCGAGCCGGAGCGCGATTTGCCCGAGCTGCTGGAAGCGGAGCGCGATTTGCCCGAGCTGCTGGAAGCGGAGCGCGATTTGCCCGAGCCGGAGCGCGAACTGCCCGAGCCGGAGCGCGAACTGCCCGAGCTGCCGGAGCTCGAGCTGCCCGAGCGGGTGCCTGAGCTGCGGGCGCGCGACCGGGTCGACCCTGACTTTGCGGAACCGGAGGAGCCTGACGTACCCGAGCCCGAGCTCGACCCGCCGCGGGAAGCCTTCTCGCCGGTCTCCTGCTCGGCATCCGGACCGCTGCCATTGGCGCGCGAGTTGCGCTTGCTCGAGGACGTCGAGCGTCCGCTCGTCGCCTCGCGGTTGGACGTTCCGCTTTCGTCGGCAACGGACATGTTCACCTCCCTCTGGTGGACCTACCCGCGTGACCTTGGTGAAGGGCTACCAAAGCGGGTCTGTGATCCTGGGGTTACCCAACGTTGACGACCGCTGATCGAGCTGGACAAATGTTCGACGGGTCGTTGGCGCTGCGCGGGCGGTGCGAGCGGGGTCCGGGGCCGACTCTGAACCGGTGTTTTCACTCCGAACTGCGGCGCGATTCGCTTCTGATCCGTGGCGCGTGTGGGGCGTCCGTAGCGTGTCACTCGGCGCCTGCCCGGCGGCGAGTGCTACCAGCCGCCCGCTATACGGCCGCCTATGCGCACTGGGCGATTTTCCGGGGTCGAGTGACACGCTACGGACGCTCGGGAGGGCGCGCTCACCCGCCTCAGCTCATCGCCCCCGCTCCGATCCCACCCGGGACGCCCCGGACTCAGAAATCCCGCCGCCCGGTCAGCCGCTCGCGCGCCTCGCGCCGGGTGAGCTCATACACCGCCACCCGCTGGGGCCCCGGACAGCTCAACTCCGCGCCGGGTCCGTGCGGCATCTCAAAACGCCTTACGACCTCGATGCCGCGCGCACCAAGCTCCGCCAACGCCTCCTCCAACGCCTCGACGCGGTAGACGAGGATCGGCGCCTCTCCCTCGAGGTGACCGGCCAGCAGGACGGCGGGCGCACCGTCGTGCAGACGCACCATGGCCACCCGGGTCGAGAACGCCTCGATGGCGAACACCACCTCGCCGCCGAGCCGGGCGGTGAAGTGCTCGAGATCACCGGCCACATCGCGACTGGGTATGTAGAGGAAGTCAAGGGCGGCGAACACTTGACCACCCTAACCCCGCGTCGCCATACGATCCCGGTCACGAGGCCCGACTACGTCATCGTCGGCGCTGGCTCGGCCGGTTGCGTGCTGGCCAACCGGTTGAGCTCCGACGGTGCGGCTGCGCTCCGGTGATGCCGCGCACCACCTCGGGCAACACGCACGCGCCGACGGTCATGATCGCCGAGCGCGGTGCGGCGCTCATCCCCGGCGAGATCCCCTCTCAACGAGCAAATCGGGCGCATGCCGCCGTGGCGGCGGGGGTACGTCCTCCCGCAGGTTCCTAATCCCAACGGAGGAGCAATGGCACAGACAAAGGCCGATCGTTCGGCGGCGGCAAAGAAGGCCGCTGCCACCCGCGAGCGCAATCGTCAACGCGAGAAATCCGAGAGCTCGGGCCGCAAGGCCGCGGCCAGCCGCCAGGAGAACTCCGCTATGGCGGCGGCCAATCAGGCCCGCCGGGCGGCCAGCGGCGCGGTGAGCAGCGCAAAGAGCGGGGCCAAGTCGGCGGCTCGGGCCGCGGGCTCGGCGGCCATGCAAGCCGGCAAGGCGGCGCGCACGCGAGCGCGCAACGCCGGCGACGAGCGCGCCAAGCAGAAGTAAGCCGTGAGGCCGAGCGCTAGCTTCCGACGCCCTCGGAAGCTAGCGCCGGCGTTTCGGCCGCGGAGCGGGCGGCGAGCAGGGCGGCGAAGCGCTTGGCGAAGGTGTGGACGTCGCCCGGCCAGCGGGCGGAGATGTAGTTGCCGTCCTGCACCACGAAGGCGGGACGCTCATCGTCCATCCGGTCGCGATGGATGCCGCTCTGCTTTTTGAAGGCGTTGGCCTCGCGCCGGTCGACGTCGCGGAAATCGTCGGGCGAGGCCAGTGCGCGCGTGACCTCCGCCTGCACGGACATGTAGCCCTTCGGCTGCTCCGGTCCCTCGGTGTAGGTGCGATAGTAATGCGGTTCCCAGAAGCGCACGACGCGCCCGAGGAGCCAGGCCATCCTCTCCTGGGGCCACGTGAGCGCGGTCGTACGCCGCCCGTAGAGCACCGAGCGCCCGGTCTCGGGATCGACGCTGCGGGCGGCCAGGAGTACGCCGTGACAGACGGCGGCCACCGGGAGCTCATGCTGGAAGGCGGCCACGATCACGGCCTGAAGCTCCTCGCTTTCCAGGTAGGTCCGCATGCCGCGAGCCCGATGACCGCCCGGGAGCAGAAGCCCATCACACCGGTCCAGGTCGATGTCGGCCCAGCGCAGCGGCCGGCTGTACTCGGCGGACTGGGCCATGGCTGCGTAGGCCTCGCGGCCGGCGCGGTCGGCCCGCATCAGCCGTCCCACGGCCACGAGCCGGCGCAGGCCGGGGATCCAGGCCCACGGGTCGAGCCCTTCGCCGGTGAGCATGCGCTCGTCCGCCCGGGCCGGCCGGCCGCTCGGGGTGGCGAAGCAGACCTGATGGCCAAGCTCGGTGAGCACCTGCCAGCTCACGGCCGCCTCGGTCGGATCGAAGTCGAGGTCGGGGAGGGGGATGAGCACGGTTGCCATGGGGCAGCCTCCTGGGTGGCGGACTCCTTACACGCTACCGGCTACGGTGCGAGACGATGCGGACTCGGACAGCGGCGGTGGCGTTCATGGCTTGCCTGGTGGCGGGGTGCGGAGGGGGTACCTCCCGCCGCGCCGCGCCCCTGCCCTTGAGCGCCTACCTCGTTCAGGGTGGCGAACAGACCGGCTACCGGGCGCTCACCGACGCCGTCCAGGTCAAGACGGCGAAGAGCCTGACCGGGGGCGATCCCGCGGCCGCGGCGGACATCCGTCGCCTCAACCAGGAGGGGTTTCGGAGCGCGATGGTTCGAGAGACGGTCTCCGGCCACGGGCAGGGACTCTCCCGGGTCATTCAGCTGCGCTCGGGCGCGGCGGCCACGACCGAGGCCCGTGCCCAGCTGGCGAGCCTCCAGGGTCCCGGGGTCGCCGGTTTCTCGGTGCCCGGCGTGCCCAACGCGCGGGGCGCCAGCGGGGCCCAGGACACCTATGCCAACGTCGTCTTCACCGAGGGGCGCTGCGTGATGCTGGTGGGAGGCACCGCTTCCCCGGGCCGCGCGTCGGCCCCGGTCATCGCCGCGGTGCGCGCGATCGATGCCCGCACTCACGGGCGCCCGGGCGCCTGCTCGCCCTGAGGGTGACGCCCGACGCCCAGCGGCTGGCCGGGAGCGCGTGGCCCAGCCGATAAGCGCAAAGCTGCTACAAGGACCGACGATGAGCGCCGACCGACGACAGATGACCGCCGAAGATCTCGATGCCCTGCGCCACGAGCTTGGCGAGCTCGAGGGCGACAAGCGCCGCGAGATCGCCGCCCGGATCAAGACCGCCCGGGAATTCGGCGATCTCAGCGAGAACGCCGAGTACCACGCCGCCAAAGAGGACCAGGCCCACCTGGAGACCAGGATCCTCCGCGTGCGCGATCAGATCCAGAATGCGGTCGTGGTCGAGCGCTCGGGGGCGAGCACAACGGTCGAGCTGGGCTGCACGGTCACCTTCACCGACCGCGGCGCCGGCCGTGAGCAGCGGTTTCAGATCGTCTCGGCCCGGCAGGCCAAGCCCTCCGAGGGCCTGCTCTCGGTCGCCTCACCGATCGCCGGCGCGCTGCTCGGCCACCGCGTCGGCGACGTCGTGCATGTGGAGGCCCCGTCCGGCGTCCGCGAGCTCGTCATCGACGCGATCAGCTGAGAGCGCCGCTTCGCCCCGGAGGGTCCGAGATCGCGGTGAGCAACGGCCACATCGCCGATCGCCTCGAGGCCTTCGCCGCCCTGCTCGAGCTCAACGAGGCCAACCCCTACACCGTCCGGGCCTACCGGCGGGCGGCCGAGACGATCCGCGGCGCAGCCCTCCCTGTGGCCGATCTCGTCCGTACCGGTCGGGCGCGCGAGCTGCGGGGCATCGGCCCCGGCATTGAGACCCGGCTGGGGGAGCTCGTCGAGACCGGCCAGATCGCCGAACTGGTGGAGCTCGAGCGCGACCTTGCCCCTGACCTCGTCGGCCTCGGCCGCTATCTCGGGCTGGGGGCCAAGCGGGCTCTCGAGATCGCCCGCGCGCTCGATGTCCACACCGCCGAGGAGTTCCGCGAGGCTGCTGCGGCCGGCCGGCTGCGCACGGTCCCCGGCATCGGGCCGAAGATCGAAGCCCGTCTGAAGCACGGTCTGGCCACCGCAAGCGAGCCCAGACTGCCGCGCGGCCTGCTGCTCAACCGCGCCACCGCGCTCACGGGCGCCATCGCTGCTGCCCTGGGCGGCGAAGTGGCCGGCGACGTGCGGCGCTGGCGCGACGCCTGCGAGCAGCTGGCCGTCGTGTGCGTGGCCCATGACCCGGCCCCGGTGCTTGACCGGTTCGCCGAGCTGCCCCAGATCGTGGCCGTCATCGAGCGGGGTGAGTGGCACGCCCTCGGGGTCACGGTCGACGGCGTGCCGGTCGAGCTCACCACCGCCCCCGCGCAGCGCCTTGGCACCGCACTCGTGCGCGCCACCGGATCCGCCGCCTACGTCGCGGCGCTCGAGCCCCTGCCCGATGCTCCCGACGAGCAAGCCGTCTACCGGGCGCTCGGACGGCCCTGGTGCCCGCCCGAGCTGCGCGAGCAGCCGTTCGACGGCGAGCCGCCGTCGCTGCTGGAGGCAGACGAGCTGCAGGGAGACCTCCATTGCCACACCACGTGGTCCGACGGTCGGGCCACGGTACACGAGATGGGGCGCGCGGCCCGCGAGCGCGGCTACGCCTACCTCGCCATCTGCGACCACACGCCGGCAGTGGGCGCCGTCCGGGGCCTGACCGGCGACGATCTGCGCCGTCAGGCGGAGGAGATCGCCGCCGCCAACGAGACCCTCGCCCCCTTCCGGATCCTCCGCGGCACCGAGTGCGACATCCTCCCCGACGGCGCGCTCGACCTGCCCGACGACGTCCTCGCGGAGCTCGATTGGGTGCAGGCCTCGGTCCATGGTGGCCAGCGGATGCCCGGCCCGGAGCTGACGCGCCGCGTCGAGCGCGCGCTGCGCAACCCGTTCGTCGATTGCCTCAGCCATCCCATGGGCCGCTACATCAACCGCCGCCCCGAGAATGCCCTCGACCTGCACCACGTGTTCACGGTGGCCCGCGAGCACGGCGTCGCGCTCGAAGTCAACGGGTTGCCCGACCGCCTCGACCTGCGTGCCGAACACGTTTCAGCGGCGCTCCAGGCGGGCGTGGACATCGTGTGCTCGACCGATGCCCATTCCGTGGCCGGACTAGGCAACATGCCCTTCGCCGTGGCCACCGCCCGGAGGGGCTGGGCCACCGGCGCCCACGTGCTCAACACGCGGCCGCTCTCAGAGCTCCTGGCCCGGCGCGCCCGCCGTCGAGCGTCCGTCCCGTAACGAGTCATGCAACAAAGGACGTGGTATGTTGCACACGACCGGCCAGCAACTGCGAGGGAGGCGGACCCGAGCCATGTCGTTCACAACCGAGGTGCCGTTCCCCGACCCGGCCACCCTCGTGGCGGGCTCCGAATGGGTGTCCGCCGTGGCGGGCCTGCCGGATGAGGCAGCGCGCTGGCAGCGCACGCTGCCTGCCGTGCGCCGTGAGCTGGCCGCCGAGGCGGCCGCCCTGGCCCAGCCGCGGCTGTGGTTGGACACCCTCGGCTCGTTGCTCGCGACGGGCTGGAAGATCGCCGCCGCGGCCGCTCCCGACGCCCCGGTGGCCCTGCTCACCGCGGCCGCCTCGGCATCCGGGCTGCCGATCGGCCCGCCTCCCACCGGCCGGGGCACGGTGCGCCGCGCCGAGCGCTTGGTGCGCGCAGGCGGACCGGCGTACATCAAGCTCGGGCAGTTCATCTCCAGTGCCCGCGGTCTGTTGCCCGACGAGTGGGTGGACGGGTTCGCCTGGTGCCGGGACCGGGCGCCAGAGCTTCCCCTTCGCGTCGTGCACTCCGTCCTCGAGCAGGAGCTCGGCGCTCGCCGCGGCCGGTTGCTCGAGATCGACCCCGAGCCGTTGGCCGCCGGTTCCATTGCCCAGGTCCACGCCGCCACTCTGGACAGCGGACAGCGGGTCGTGGTCAAGGTGCGCCGCCCGGGGCTGCGCCGGCAGCTGCGCACCGACATCGAGAACATGGCCCTCGTCGCCGCCCTGGCCGAGCGTCTGAACCCTGCGGCGCGGATGGCCAACCTCAGCGGCTTCGTCGAGCTCTTCGCCTCGCTGGTGCTCCAGGAGCTCGACTTCCGGCTCGAGGCCCTGAACCTGGTCGAGATCGGAGCCGCCTTCGAGGACGCCGAGATCGACTACTGCGTGCTGCCGCGTCCCATCCCCGGCCTGGTCACCGAGGGGGCGCTGGTCATGGAGCACGTAAGCGGCGTCCCCTATGACCGGGCCGCCGAAGAATTCGGTGCTGCGCTCGACGGCGAGCGCATGCTCCATCTCGCCATCCAGGGCGTGCTCGAGACGACGCTCATCTACGGGGTGTTCCACGGCGATCTGCACGCCGGCAACGTCTTCGTCGACGGCGGCGATCGCTTCGCCCTCGTCGACTTCGGAATCTGCGGGCGCCTCGATCCCGAGCAGCGGGGAGCGCTCGTGGCCTTCATGTTCGCCTTCGCCCAGTGGGACGCGGGCGGGATGCTGAACGCGATTAGCGCTTTCGGTGGGCTGCCCCCCGGTGCGGATACCGAGTCGCTGGCCGCGCGGCTGCAAGTCGAGCTTGACCGCATCAACCCCGAGCTCGGCGAGCGGCTGACCTATGACCGCGTCGGCGAGGCACTGAGCGGGACCCTGCGGGTGCTCACCCAGAGCCGCTACCGGACGCCGAAGGAGCTCGTCCTGTTCTTCAAGAACCTGCTCTACCTCACCGGCTTCACCGCCAGCATCGCGCCCGACGCGGACCTGCTCAGCCTCATCGGTCCCATCCTCAGCCACTTCATCACCAAGTACGGGGGCCTCCTGGCCTTTGCCGGTGAGCTCGAGACCTCGGTCGGCGGTTGAGAGGGTGCCTAGCAACGGTATCGTTACAACATGCGGCCGGGCAGGAGGCTGTCATGGATGAGAGGAGAAGGTCGGTGCCCCGGTTCCCCAACCCGGTGGGCGACGTGTTACTCAAGGCGGGCAGCACGCTCGCCAACGCCGACGAGGTCCTGACCAACGTCGAGCAGCAGCTCAAAGTCGTCGACGCGACGCTGAGCGACGTGGGCGGCACGCTGGGGGACGCCACCGGCGTGCTTGGGGAGGTCCGCTCGCTCCTGCTCGAGCTGCGTGCCGAGCTCGAGATGGTGCATGCCATCCCCGATCTGGCCCGCCAGGTCCAGGAGATGCACCAGATGATGACCGCGCTCGTCGCGCGTGACGGCGCCGTGCCGGACGGCGCTGTGCCCGACGGCGGCGCGCCGGCTGCGCCTGCGCCGGGGGCGCGCCAGCCCGCGGCGTAACGCCTGTCTACGGCGTGGCCGCAGCCAGGCGATGAAAGAGCGCCGACTCGGAGGCAAACAGCCACGGCGGGGCCACGAGGCAGGGCGGCGACCCGGTGCCCGCGCCGAGGAGCGGAATGGCGCTCGGGTTGCTCGTGTTGGCGCAGTCGGAGGCCTGCAGGCCGCCGTGACCGAGCCGGGCGAGCTCGCCGGGCGCGTAGTACGCGTTATGGCGGTTGCTCGGTAGCCGCTGCGCGGCGCCCACGAACGACTCGTTGTTGACCACGGGAACGAAGCGCATGTAGTGCAGCGGCACTCCGACCATGGACGGAGCCGTGGCCTGCGTCGCGGCGCCGACGTTAGCCATGGCGGCGACGAGTTCGCGGCGGTAGGCGCTCATGTAGGCGATGACCGGAACGATCTGCTGGGCGGCCGGATAGAGCTGGCGCATGAGGGGCAGCGCCGTGGTGAGCAGCTTTTGGGCTGCGGGCAGGGAGCGGCGGGTGACGGCCAGGAAGGGATCGAGCTCGCGCAGGAAGCTCGACAGCCGGGGGGCGACGTTCAGGGCCTCGGCCAGGGCGGGTGAAAGCAGCGGCGCCACCGGTTGCAGCGCGGTGAGGGTGGGCGCGGCGAAGCCGGCCGTGCGGTCGGCCGCCGCGAGGGTGAGGCGCAGCTCGGACAGGAGCGGTTCGAGCGCCTGGACCGTCCGGGTCACCCCGCGGTCGTGCGCCGCCGTGCTGCTGAGCAGCGCGTCACCGGCCACAACGAGGCTCTGCAGGTCCGACTGGCGCCGGCTGACCGCGTCAAGGACGGTGCCGGAGTCGCGCACGAGCGTGCGCAGGTCCTGACTCTGGCCGTCAAGCGTCGAGAGCAGACCCTGGAGCTGGGCGGCCGCGGGCCCGGATTCCCCCAGGGCCTCGTTGAGATCGGAGGCGCCCGGCTCGGACAGCGTGCCCGCCACGCCGAGCAGGAGTTGCTGGAAGCGCTGACGTGTGCGGGGGTCGAAGGCGTTCAGCACCTCGTCGAGCGGCTGGATGGACATCACCCGGCCGGGGGCGAGCGTGCCGCCGTCCGGGACCGGCCGGGCCGTCGGGCTCCCGGGGGTGAGCGCGATGAACATCTCGCCGAGCAGCGTCTTCTGGCGCAGGATGGCCCGAGCGTCGCTGCGCAAGGGCGCGTAGGGCGGGCTCAGCTCGACGGTGGCGTCGGTATCCACGCCGCGGCGCGCGGTGGCCACCACCCGTCCCACGTTCACCCCGGAGATCCGGACCTGGGCGCCCGGGAAGAGCGAGCTGGCCTCCTGGAAGAGAACGTGGACGCGATAGCCCTGAGCCGTGAAGGGCGAGGAGCCGCCGAGCTCGAGCCACATGAACAGGATCAACCCCAGGCAGGAGAGGCAGAAGAGCAGGGCCGTGACCACCTGCCTCTGGCGCGGCGCCATCGTCACCATGTCCGGTCGCTCCTCACGGTCCCGACCGGCAGGACGAGGGAAAGCCGAGAACCTGATCGATGATCGTCGACGGTTGTCCCGGCTGGGCGGCCGAGCTGCAGGAGAAGAGGCCGAGGCCGCGGATGACCGCTCCGTGGGCGTCTCCGGTGGAGACGACCGAGTTCAGGTTATGGGCAAACCAGGCCAGCCAGTACAGGTACCCCTGGTCACCGGCGCCGGGCACGTAGGCGGTGGCGTTGGTGACGCGGTGCAGGACGCCCTCGATCGACGTGAGCGGCGGCAGCTGGGCGCTCAGCTCCCGGGTCGTGGGCCCCAGCAGGGGCACCAGCGGCTGGGTGGCGCGGGCGAACTCCTTGACCGGGCGGACCGGCAGCACGCCGCCGCCGGAGAGAAGCGTGCGGACGTTGCGCAGAAGCCCGGGGAGCCGCTGGGCCAGGGGGGTCAGCGCGTCGAGGGTGGGATGGAGCACGTTGGCAAATGTGGTCACGTGACCGACGGTGCTCCGCGCGGCGGACAGGGTGCCGGGCAGCTGGGCCACGCTCTGGCGCAGAGGGGCGTCCTGGGCCGAAAGCGTGGCCAGGACGGCGTTGCCGGCGTGAACGACCTCGCCGAGATCCTGATCGCCGTCGGCCAGCGACTGGGTGAGCAGGCCCAGGTTGTGCACCACCCGGCGGATCTCCACGCGCCGGGAGGCGAGCAGATCGCCGATCTGCCGGGTCTGTGTCACGGTGGGCGCCAGCGCGCGCAAGAAGGCGCCGAGGTTCGATCCCTGGCCGCCCAGCCCGGTGTCGAGGTCGGTGATCATCACCTGCAGCCACGTGCGCGTGTCAGCGTCGAGGGCAGAGAGGAGCTCGTCTGAATCCACCGGCGTCACCGTCTGGGCGAGCGGAAGCGTTGCCCCGGCGGGCAGAGGGGGCGCCGGTGCCCCGCCCACGCCGAGATCCACCTGCATGTCCTTCAGCGGCGTCCGGGGCACGAGCGTGGCCGTGGCGTTGGTGTAGACGTGGGGGAGGAGCGACGGGTCGATCTGCATGGTGAGCACCCCACGGCCGTCGCTCAGCGCCGAGCCGGTGACCTGGCCGACCCGGACGCCGGCCACGTTGACGGGAATGCCGATCCCCGGCGAGATGCCGCTCACGTTGGTGAACTGAGCCTTGATCGTGTAGGAGGAGGCGAACGGGGAGCTCAGCCGCTCGTTGGTGAGCAGATAGGCGGCGCTGGCCAGGCCGGCCACCGCGCTGATGGCCATCATCACGAGGGCCTTGGTCTGACGCGAGAGCTGGCGGCGCACGCTCATGGCTGCCCCGTCGTGGCGGAAAGGGTGACGAGCGGCTGCGCCGTGCACGCCGCGCTCGTGTTCACCGGCGGAAGGGTGCCGGGACCGAGCCACACCGGCCGCGAACCCGTGATGGGCGAGGAGCCGGGCGTGCTGCCGAGCAGGCCGCCGAGCACGGGCAGGCTGAGGGTCTGGGTGCCCCCTCCGACGAGGTAGCGCGACCAGAAGCCGTTGCCGTCGAAGTTCTGAGAGTTCGAGGCCAGGCCGACCAGCGCGTGCAGGAGGTCCTCCCATGCCGGCGCGCCGGTCGAGAGGCTGCCGTCGGGCAAGGACTTGTCGAGAGTGGGAATAATGCGCTCGCTCAAGCAGTCGGCCGCCGGCTTGAGCGGCGGGAAGGCGTCGGCGAACTGAACGAGCAGCTGGGGCAGGTCGCGCAGCGTCCCCCGCAGGGAGGCGACCACGCGCTCGCGCTCGCCGGGGGCGACGAGCGATCCGAACTGGCGCACCGCATCAGAGATGCCCGACACGAGCGGCGGGGCCTGGCGCACCGGGGGGTCGAAGGCGACGCTGAAGCGCTGAAGGGCCGGCATGGTCGCCGACAGCGCGCTCAGGGCCGGCGGGGCGTCGTGCAGCAGGCCGTCCAGTTGCGTGACCCCCTGGGCCAGAGCGCCGTCCGACACGGTGAGCGCTGCCGACGTGGTCTGCAGGTGAGCCACCATCGGCGCGAGCTCGCGGTCATGGACGGCCAGGGTCCCGGTGACGGCGGCCGCTGAGCGAATGAGCGCGGAGAGGTCGTGGTCGCCCGTGCCGCGGGCGGCTTCGGCTAGCCAGGCGGCGTCGCGCAGGGTGGGTGAGAGCTGGGGGGCCAGCGCCCGGATGGCCGGCGCGGTGCCGCCACCGAGGGCGATGGCGCTCTGGGCGAAGATCGTGCGCAGCCCGTCGCGAACCGGCGCCGTGAACGTCGAGAGCACCTGGGAGAGTTGCACCGGCTCGGTGCTGGCGGCCAGCGGGATCGTTGCACCGCTGGCCAGGTCGGGGGCCGGGGGCGTGCCCGGGTGCAGGTCGATGTAGAAGCCGCCCTCCAGGAACGTGCGCGGCCGGATCGACACGGTGGCGTCGGCGTGGATGGGCCGAGCCGAATCCGACAGCGTGAAGGTCACGCGCGTCGTCTCGTGCGCGGCGGGATCGATGGCGGTCACCGCACCTTCGTTGACGCCGGCGATCCGCACCGGCGAATCGACGCGCAACTGATTGGCATCGCGCACGAGCGCGTGGATCTGATAGGCATGCCGGAAGGGGACGAAGCCAGTGAAGGCGAACAGCACCAGCGCCATGGTCAGGGTGAGCAGCACCGCACCGGCGACGAGGTCGCCGACGTGCACGCCCCGGGCGCGGATGCCTCGGCGCATCAGCGGCGGTCTCCCGCGCTCGCCGGGTTGCCGATGACCTGTCCGTTGGTGTAGGGCTCATTGCCCGATTGGCAGTCGCCCGCGGTCTGCACCGGGTACGGGTTGTCGTGCAGATCCGAGGCCGGGGCCGACTGCTGCAGGCTCTGATCTTCCTCGAAGATTGGCAGCACCCGGATCCACGACCCGGAGGCGTCGCCTTCGCTCACCGACGAGGACAGGTTGCTGATCCAGACGGTGGCCGTGTTGCACCCCAGCTGCGCGGACGCGACGGAGCGCAGGATGGCGCCCAGGCCCAGGAACAGAGAGCCGCCGAAGGAGCCGAGATCGTTGGTCCCGAGGACTTTGAGCGCGCCGGTGGAGGCGGGATCGGTCCCGAACCTCTGCGCCGCATTGAGCGCGCCGTTGAGAGGAGGGACGGCGGACGGGATGTGGCGGGCGACGGGGGTGGCCAGGCGCACGATGCCGTCGAGGGCACCGGTGGCCGGAGGCAGCAGCCGACCGGCGGGCCGCAGAGCGCGGACCAGAGCGGCCGCCTGGGCCAGAACGGGCGTGAGATGGCGCAGCGCGACCGTGCCCGTGGTCTCGGTGCCCGGCAGCGCGTCGAGGTCGGCGCCGAGCGAGTCGCCCGCGGCGGCCACCGCGGCCAGCGTGTGGCCGGCCTGGCCGAACAGGTCGGCGAGCTGCGCCGACACGGGCGCGAGCGTGCCGGCGGTGCTCGCCGTGCTACGCACGAACCGCCCGAGCTGGGTACCCGGATCGCCGAGCGTGCCGAGCACCGCGTCGAGTGGGGGCAGCAGCGCCGAGACATTGGTGATGGCCTGGTTGGTGGCGTCGCCCTCGCCGGTGAAGCTGTCGCCGAGGCCGATGATGGCCTTCTGAAGGGCGCGCGCGGTGGGCGGGTCGAACACCCGCAGGGCGTCGTCGACCTCGACGAGCGTGCGGGCGTGGGAGAGGCTCAGGTGCCCGCCCGAGGGGATCGTGCGCTGCGCGTGCCCGGGCTGGAGCTCGATGTACTTGCCCCCGAGCAGCGAGCCGAGCCGCATGACCACCGTCGTGTCGGCCGGGAGTGGTCCCACGCCCTGGTCGAGCGAGAGCGACAGGCGGGCGAACGGCGGGCGGCCGTGGGTGCCCGGCATGGCGTCGATCTGCAGCACCTGGCCGACCCGGGTGCCGCCGATGCGCACGTCTGAGTTCTTGGTCAGCTGGGCGGCGTCGGGGATATCCACGGACAGCTTGTAGGTGGGCACGAAGGGCAGGCCGTTCTCGGCTGAGTAGGAGATGACGACCGCGGCGACGATGAGGGCGATGGCCACGAGCCCGTTGATGAGCGGGTTGCCCAGGAGCCGTCCCAGCCGCGTGTGCTCGCGCCGGATCACCGCAGCAGATACCTCAGGAGGGCGAGTGCAGCGGCGCGGGTGGCGCCGTGAGCGGGTGCCCGGGCCGCGGTGGCGGTGCGGAAGTGGGCGCTGCACCCGGCCACCGGCGAGGTCGCGTACACCCCGCACGGGGTGAACGACGGCTGCGCCGGCAGGATGTGGGAGATGGTGTCGAACCGGGCTGAGGCCGCGGCGGCGTTGTAGGTGAAGCCGAGGAAGTTGGTAAAGAAGCCGGTCTGCTCGAGGTTGGCGAAGAGCTGGGCGGTGAGCTGGGCGGTGGGCAGCGACCCCGCTGCGTAACTGCGCAGCAGCTTCGTGGTCGGGGTGAGCTGGCGGGCCACGGTGGCGCCGTGGGTCAGGGCGGCGCCGAGCGAGGAGAGGGCGGGGCGCGAGGCGGTCACCAGGGGCGTGAGGTCGCGGCTCAGCTGCAGGACGAGGGGGGCGGTGGCCTTGAGCTGGAGGAGCAGCGGGGTCCCTTGGGTGGCCACGGTGTCGAGCTGGTTCAGCGCCGGCCGGGTGGCCGACAGCAGGGCGGGAAGACGGTGCACGGCCGTGCCCAGCGAGCCGCGGTGATCGGCCACCCGATTGGTGACCGTGGCCGCTTGGGTGAGGAAGCTGCGGACCTGGTCCCGGTGGATGGCGAGCTGGGACACGATCGGGTCGGTGGCGTCGATCGTCTGCGAGAGCTGCACGCTCTGGGCCTGGAGGATGGCGATGACCTGCCGGGCCAAGGCCAGGGAGGGATTGGCGCGGCGCAGGATGGCGTTGATGTCCTCGCCACGAGCGGCGCTGGCCAGGCCGAGCTCGGAAAGCAGAACCGTCAAGCGCTCGCGGGTCGGCAGGGTGGCGATGTTGAACATGTCGGTGAGCGTGACCGGCTCGGTCGTGTGGCTGACGGGCACGGTCGGCGGCTGGCCGCCCTGGCCGCGCAGGAGCGGACCGGAGCTACCGGGATCGCAGGCCACGTAGTTCTCGGCGATGAGGCCCTGCGGCCGGATGGCGCACGTCGCCGAGGCGCGGAAGGGAGCGAAACGGGAATCGACGTCGAGCTCGACGAGCGCGCGGCGGTCAGCGTCGGTGAGCTTGACGGCGGTGATCGTGCCCGCGCGTCCGCCGGCGATCTCGAGCAGCTGGCTCGGGACCAGACCGCGCGCGTCGTCGAAGACCACGTCGACGCGGTAGCTCTGGCTCGTGCCCCCCCGGGCGAGGATGAGGATGAGCACGGCGGCGCCGAGGGCGGCCGGGAGGAGCAGCAGGGCCAGCCGGCGGATCATGGCTGATCCTGGCCCGCCACGCACAGGCCGGGCAGCGGCCATGGGTTCAGCCCGCTGGCGGCGGGCTCGCTGGCCGCGCCCGGACAGCGCGCGGTCAGCCCGGTGCGGTAACCGTTGTACTGGGGCGGCTGGGGCGGCGGCGTGGTGGAGAGCAGGCCGAGGCCCGAGCCGGAGCCGAACTCGAGCGCGATGCGCATGTAGTGGCCGTTGGCGTCGTAGTAGCCGGCGTCGTTGCCGCCGAACCCGTTGAAGAACCCGGCCACGAGGTCGGGCGCGTACGGCCGCAGGCCATGCACGATGGGCTGCGCGGCGGCGAGCGCCTCGGTGCCCGAGCGGATGGCGGGCAGAGCGCGAGCGGTGGCGGGCGCCAGCGCGGTGAGGGCGCGGGTGGCTCCCGGCAGCAGAGCCTGAATCTGGGCCACGGCCGGCTCGGTCGCGGTCAGGACGGGCACGAGCTGGCGCAGCAGGTTGGCCGCCGGGGGGGCCACGGGGCGCAGGTCGACGAGCAGCGGGTTGACCTGGGCCAGGGCGGCGCGGGTGCGGCGCAGCGTGCCATCGGCCTGGCCGAAGACGGCGGGGGCACGGTCGAGAATGTCGCCGAGGGCGTCGCGGCGGCTGGCCAGCTCGCGCAGGGCCGCCGCGGTGCTCTGCACGGCGCCGGTCAGCGTGTCCGGCTCGCCGGCCAGCGTGGAGGAAACGGCGGCCGTGCTCGAGAGCAACCCGGAGAGGGCCGGGGTATCGCGGGTGGCTTCGGCGCTGAGCTGGCCGACCTGGGTCAGGGCGGGGTCGAGGTAGGCGAGCGAGCGGCGCAGCGCGGCCGAGGTGGGGGGCGCCAGCGCGCCGGCGCTGTCGTCGATGATGGTCTGAAAATGGCGCCGGGTAGCCGGGTCGGTCGCGTCAAGGAGCTCGTCGAGGTCGACGATGCCGTGGGTGTCCTGGGCGCCGAGGACGCTGCCGTTGCGCAGCGCCGGGGCGCTGGTGGGGCCGGGGTCGAGCTCGATGTAGCGGTTGGTCACCGTGACCAGACCGACCTGGCGGATCGTGGCGTTCGTCCCCGCGTGCAGGGGCACGAGGCTCGCATCGTCGATGGCCAGGTCGAGGTCGGCCTCCCCGTCGGGGGCTAGGCCGATGTGGTTGACGGTGCCAACCGAACGGCCGCCAACCTCGACGAGATCGCCGGTGACAAGCTGGCCGGCGTCGCTGAAGCGCGCGTGCACGGTGTAGCTCGTGCCGGCGTGCACGACGAGATAGACCACGACGATGACGGCGACCACGAGCACGCCGACGGCTCCGGCCCGCCGGATCGAGGAGCGCGGAGCGGTGGGCAGCTCAGCCCCCGATCGGCGATCGCGGGTTGCGGCCCCAGAACAGCTGCGTGGAGAGCAGCCCGATCGCGTGGATGCCGAGGATGTTGACGAGCATCGACTTGGCCGTGGCCCGGCCGACGCCGACGGGCCCTCCGGAGGCGAAGTAGCCGTAATAGATGCCCACGAGGACGACGAAGGTGGCCATGGCCATGCCCTTGATCGTCGAGAAGAGCAGGTCGGTGGGACTCTGGAACTGCCAGAAGAGCTGGAAGTAGCCGCCGGGGGAGACCTGCCCGAGCTGGACGACCACGGACAAAAAGGAGGCGAAGACGCCCACCGTGACCGAGGCCAGGTACACGAAGGGCAGCACCAGCCACATGCCGAGCAGTCGCGTCGAGCCCAAGTAGAGGATCGAGTCGATGCCCATGACCTCGATGGCGTCGATCTCCTCGGCGATGCGCATGGAGCCAAGCTCGGCCACGTAGCCGGTCGCCACCTTGGCGGCCATCATGTAACCGAAGGCGTAGGGCGTGACCTCGCGCAGATCGCATAGCGCTGTGAAGGCACCGGCGGCCGATACCGCGCCCACCGCCTTGGCCCCGTAATCGCCTTCGATCCCGCATTCGAGGCCGAGGATGAACACGAGTCCGAACACGATGAGGGCCGAGCCGGTGATGAGCGTGCCCGCCTGGCGCAGGGCTTCGCCGATGAACCGGCGCATCTGGGGCCGGAAGATCCCCGCCGCCACCCGGCCGCAGAAGCGGGTGGCGCTACCCAGGTCGGCGAGGGCCGAGAGCGGGTCGGTCATTAGCGGACCGCGTTGAGCGCTGGCTGGGTGGCCAGCAGCGTCTGGGTGAACACGTAGTCGACGGCGCCGATGCCGAGGAAGGCGATGACCACGGCGCGGTTGACGGCACGGCCGACGCCTTCGGGACCTCCGGAGGCGGTGAGCCCCTTGTAACAGCAGACGATGGCGATGAGCCCGCCGAAGATCGTCGTCTTGATGAGCGAGGCGCCGAGCTCGATCGTGGTGGCGTTGTTGAGGTAGGTGGCCAGAAACGGGGCCACCGCCTCGTGGTTTGAGACCGTGACGAGCATCCCGCCCAAGGTGCCGAACAGCAGCGCGTAGATGTCGAAGAGGCCGGTGAGGGCCATCAAGGCCAGAAACCGCGGCACGACGAGGCTCTTGATGATGTCGACGCCGAGCACCGAGAGGGCGTCGAGCTCCTCGCGAATGCGCCGCGCGCCGAGGTCAGCGCAGATCGCCGTCCCGGCCACGCCGGCCATGACGATGGCGCACACGAGCGGGGCGAACTCCCGCAGCACGATCTCCGCGAACAGCCCGCCCAGGCGATCCAGCGCGCCGAACAGGCCCAGGAAGCCCGCGGCCTGGATCCCCGCCGGGCCGTAGGTGAAGGCGATCGAGGCCAGCACCATGGGAAACCAGCACAGGCGCAGGGCGAAGCGAAACTGGGCCACGAGCTCCGGGCCATAGTTGTAGGGCGGCCGCACCGCGGCCGCGATCGTCGCGCGGGTCAGCACCGCCATTCCCCCGACCTCGCTGACGAAGGCGCTGATCGGCGTAAGGATCCGTTCGGGCACCCCGGGCGCCCGCGCTGAAAGCGACATGTCGGTCTCTCTCCTCCGCGCCGCTTCCCGCACTCGGCAACGGCGCGGTCGAGGAGTCTATACCGCCGCTGCGCGGCAGGCTACGGTTGCGTTACATGGCCCCGGCACTCCGTCGCCGGCGCGCCGTTCTTGGCGCCGGGAGGGTGTCGAGCAGCGTCCACGCGCTGGCCAGGAGCCGCTCGGGCGGAAACTCCGGATCGTCGAGGGCCAGGCGCGCGATCTCCTCGCCCGCGGTGAGCAAGAACCGGGCCACGAGGTCGACGTCGAGCTTCGCCGGCGGCGCCACGGCACCCCCGAGGCCCCACTCGACGAGGGGACGCAGGCGCTCGGCGATAAGGGCCCGGCGGCGGTTGACGATCTTCTGCAGAAAGACTGGCGCGCTCTCGGGCCGCTGGAGCACGAGCCGGTAGGTCTGCGGGCTCTCCAGGACGCCACGCAGGAAGGTGGCCAGGGCCTCGGCGAGCAGCTCGGGCACCGTCCGGCCGCCCGGGTCGGCGGGCAGCAGCGCGTCGGTCGTCGCCCGTGTGCGCAGGTCCTCGCGACGCAGCAGGGCGAGCAGCAGCAGCTTGAGGTTGGGAAAGGAGCGGTACAGGACGGCCCGGTTGACCTGAGCCCGGCGCGCGATGGCCTCCATGGTCAGCCCCTCGAACCCCTCCTGCGCCAGGAGAGCGAGCGCGGCATCGAGAAGCTGCTCGCGGCGCTCGGGGCGCGACATCCGCGCGCCGTGCGCCCGGCGGTGGCGTCGCGGCAGTGGGGGACGTCGCGGCGGCACGGTGTAGCCGGGCGGGGGCGACTGACCGCGCGGCCGGGCGCGAGCCGGCAACAGCTTCGAGGGCTTCCTGCACCAGCGCCGCGATGCGCTCGGGCGGGAAGCGGTCGGCATGCAGGAGGGTGAGGCGGGCCGCGTCCTCCGCGCTGGCCACGATCAGCCGCGCCGCGAGCGCGCTGTCGAGCCCGGCCGGCCCGCCGCGACGGGCCGCGCCCCACTCGATCAGGTCGCTCAGCCGCTCGGCGATCAGCCGGCGGTTGGCGGCGATTCGCTGGCGGAGCTGCGCCGAGCTTCCGTGCGGGGGCATGAGCACGAGCCGCCACGTGCGAGGATCGCTGCGCACCGCACCCAGGAACACGCCGACGCCTTGCACCAGGGCGCGGTCCGGGTCGCCCTCCGCGTAGCGGCGAGGAGCATGGGCAATGAAGCTGAGCAGGGGAGCCAGAGCGGCCTGCTCCTCGCGCTGAAGCAGCGCGACAAGCAGCCCGTCCAGGTCGCCGAAGTGGTCATAGACGACGGGTCGGGTGACCCCGGCCCGGCGGGCCACCGCTTCGATGCTCACTGCGCCGAAGCCCTGCTCGACGATGAGATCCAGCGTCGCGTCGAGCAATTCGCGCCGGCGGACATCGCGCGGCAGACGGGGCGTGCGCCGGGTGGGCGTGGCCATGGCGGCAGAGTGGCAGGTCGGCGAGCGCAACGGGTTGTAACACAAGTGTAGCTACGCTAGTGTTACATCCGTTCATGGCCGCCATGCTCTCCGAGCCGGACCACGAAGTCGCCATCGTCGGCGCCGGGCTGGGCGGCATCGGCGCCGCCATCGCGCTGCGCCGGGGCGGGTTCGAGGACCTGGTCGTCCTCGAGCGCGCCGGTGACATCGGCGGGACCTGGCGCGATAACACCTATCCCGGGCTGACCGTCGACATCCCCGCCCAGGCCTACCAGTTCTCCTACGCGCTCAAGCCCGACTGGTCGCACATCTACGCCCGCGGCTCGGAGGTCAAGGCCTACATCGACGACTGCGCCGAGCATTTCGACGTCCGGCGGTTCGTGCGCTTGGGTGCCGAGGTCCTCTCGCGCACATGGGACGAGAAGGCGCATTTATGGCGGCTCGAGCTGCCGGGCTCGAGCTCACGGCGCGCTTTGTCATCAGTGCCGTCGGCGCCTTTGTCAACCCGCGACCGTGCGAGATCGACGGCCTGGACCGGTTCCACGGCGCCGTCCTGCACTCCGCCGCCTGGGACCATTCCGTGGCTCTCGATGGCAAGCGCGCGGCCATCATCGGCACCGGCGCCAGCGCGGTGCAGATCATCCCCGAGATCGCGCGCACGGTGGCGTCGCTGGACGTCTATCAGCGCACCCCGATCTGGGTCGGCCCGAAACTCGACCTGCCCACCCCTGCCGGCGTGGCCTCGCTGTTTCGCCGCTATCCGCAGGTGCAGGACTGGGTCCGCCGAGCGTTGACCAGTGCGGTCGAGGCCGGCCTCGTGGGGATCGTCGTGGACCACGACGACTGGGGCTGGATCACCCGCTCGGCCGGCTGGCTGGCGCGCCACGTCTGGTACCCGCTGCAGGTGCCCGACCGCAAGCTGCGCGCGCGGCTGACGCCCGACTACGAGGTGGGCTGCAAGCGGCCATCGGTGTCCAATGGGTACCTGCGCGCCTTCACCCGCTCCAACGTCGAGCTCATCACCGACCCCATCTCGGAGATCACCGAGACGGGCGTGCGCACCGCCGACGGCCGGGAGCGGGATGTCGACCTGCTCGTTCTGGCCACCGGCTTCCGGTTGGCCACCGACCCCGAGAACTGGCGGATGAACCCGGTGCGCGGGCGCGAGGGCTTTGACCTGGCCACCTTCTACTCCGAGAACCGCGTGCGCTCCTACGAGAGCGTGAGCCTGCCGGGTCTGCCCAACCACTTCATGATCTTCGGTCCCTACGGGTGGACGGGCGGGACCTGGCACGAGCTCGTGGAGACCGCCTCGCACCACATCGTTCGCGTCATCGGCGAGGCGCGCCGGCAGGGAGCCACCGCCGTCGAAGTCGACGAGGACGCGGCCGATCGCTGGACGCGCTTTGCCACCGAGCGCCTGGGCCGCTCGCTCTGGCACGCCGGTTCCTGTCAGACCGCGCACAGCTACTACTTCGACCACCACGGGGACACACCGTTCCTGCGCCCCACGAGCGCCCGCCAGGCCTGGCACGCGGCGCGCACGTTCCCGCTCGACGACTATCGGTTCGAGCGGTTGGGCGCGGTCGTGGGGGGCCGTCTGATGGCGGGGGCCCGGGAGGGCTGAGGTGGCGGCGATCGCGGTGGCCCCCCGTGGATCGGCGCCCGCCCCCCGGGCGCTCGTGGGCTCCGCCGCCGCCTCACCGGCTGGCCCCATCGGGGAGGCCGAGCTGGCCGCCCTGCCCCGCCCGCCGGCCCGTCGCTTGCCCCGGCTGGCCCATGTGGTGTGGTTCGGCGAGCGCCAGTGGAGCTTCGTGTTCTCCAACCGTCGGCGGTTCGGCGACGTGTGGGGCGCGCGCGGCTACGTCCGCGGCCGTGCCGCCATCGTCTGCCACCCCGACCACATCCGCTCGCTGTTCACCGCGCCACCGGCCCAGGTACCGACGCTGGCCGCCGAGTCGCCGCTGCGACCGGTGCTCGGGCCCGACTCGGTCCTGACCGCCAACGGGCCGCGCCACCTGCGCCAGCGCAAGCTCCTGCTCCCCGCCTTCCACGGCGAGGCCATCTCCCGCTACGAGCGCATGATCGCCGACGCGGCGGAGCGCGAGATCGTGCGCTGGCCGACGGGCCGGCCGATCGCGCTGGCGCCGCGGATGCAGGCCATCACCCTCGACGTGATCATGGCCGGCATTTTCGGCATCCACGGCCGGCCCTCCCCGGGCTCGGTGGAGGGTCGGCTGCGGCTGGCCATCCGTGAGCTCGTGCGGGCCTCGACGCTGCCCGGAGCCAAGGTGGCCGAGCTCATGAACCTGGGCCACGACGAGCCGTTTGGCCTGACCTGGCTGGGCCTGCGCATTCCCGACCGCTGCCTCTACGCGGTGATCGACGCCCGCCGGCGCGACCCCGACCTCGAGGAGCGGGGGGACATCATGTCGATGATCATGCGCGCTCGGACAGAGGGCGGCGAGGCCTTGAGCGACCGCGAGATCCGTGACGAGCTGCTCACGCTGGTGCTGGCCGGCCACGAGACCACGGCCAACCAGCTCGCCTGGACGTGGGAGCGGCTCGTGCGCTTCCCGGCCGCGCGCGAGCGGCTGGTGGCGGCGGTGCGCTGCGGTGCGGAGGATGCCGCCGAGGTCGTGGAGGCCACACTGGTCGAGGCCATGCGGGTGCGGCCAGTGGTCCCCATGACCGGCCGCCGCGTGACCGTGCCCTGGCGCCTGGGCGAGTACGGGGTCCCGGCGGGGACCCCGGTGGGGATCAGCATCCTTTTGTTGCACCACCGGGAGGACCTCTATCCCCAGCCCTTTGCCTTCCGGCCCGAGCGGTGGCTCGGCCACAAGCCGGGGACCTACGAGTGGATTCCCTTCGGCGGGGGCACCCGGCGCTGCCTCGGCGCGGCGCTGGCCATGGCCGAGCAGCGGGTGGTGCTCACCGCGATGGCCCGGCGGCTCGAGATCGAGGCGGCCGACGCCGAGCCCGAGCGGCCCAAGCATCGCAACGTGACGATGATCCCGGCGCGGGGGGGACGGGTGGTGATCCGGGCCCTTCGCTAGGGGGTTGTGGGAGATAGGTGTGAATAGTTCACAACTATCTACCACGACCGCGGCCCTCAGACAGGCAGCTCGAGGGGGAGCCCGAAGCGCGCGAACAGGTGGCCGTGGTGAAAGCGGGTGACGCGCGCAAGACGGTCGCCGCGGGGGCGCAGGACGATGAGCCCGCCCGGGCGCAGGGCGCCGCTTCCCGGGTCCTCGACGTAGGCGCCGAAGGCCGGCTGCAGGTTGGCGCCGGTGGGCACGAGCTCCACGCGGCGCTCGCCACGGTAGGCGAAGCTGGCCCGCAGGAAGGCGGCGATGGCGGCCACGCCCGCGTACTCGTGCGGCGCGGGCGGCATGGTGAGCAGGGCGTCGTCGGTGAGCAGGGCGGTCAGCCCCTGCACGTCGCCGGCCAGGAAGGCGTCGGCGAACCGGGCGACCACGGTCTGCGCGCCCGGCGACTGAGGGGCCGACATGTCCTCCCGGCTCGCCCCAGCCCGCCGCTCCTCGACCGCGGCCCGGGCCCGCTGCAGCGCGCTGCGCACCCCCGCCTCGGTTGACTGCAGCGTGGCCGCCACCTCTTCGGCGCGGAAACCGAGAACGTCGTGGAGGACGAGCGCGGCGCGCTGGCGCGGCGGCAGCTTCTGCAGGCCGGCGACGAAGGCGAGCTGCACCGTTTCGCGGGTCTCGTAGCGGGCCTCCGGTCCCGGCGCGTCGTCGGCGATGCCCTCGAGCAGGGTGTCGGGATAGGGCTCGAGCCAGCCCGGGTCGCCCCATCCGCTCGGCTCCGGCGGCGCGAACGGCGGCTCGGGCGCGGGGGGCGGGCGACGGCGGGTGTCGCGCATGGCGTTGAGGCAGCGATTGGTGGCGATCCGGTAGAGCCAGCCGCGCAGCGAAGCCCGCCCTTCGAAGCCGGCGAGGGCCCGCCAGGCCGCGAGCAACGTCTCCTGCAACATGTCCTCGGCGTCCTGGAGCGAGCCGAGCATCCGGTAGCAGTGGAACTGCAGCTCGCGCCGGTAGGGCGCCGTCAGCTCCGCGAAGGCCTGCTCGTCCCCGGCGCGCGCTCGCTCGAGGAGCTCGTCGATCATCGTCGCCATGTCACCGATTGGTTCTCCCCGTCGCCTGTGTCTCAACGGGCAGAACGCAAGCTACCGAAAGGAGCCCCCATGACCGATCAGCCAAGCCCTGCCGTTGAGACCGCCCTCGCCTACTACCGTGCCTGGACCGGCGGCGACATCGATGAGGCCATGCGCTACATCGCCCCGGACATCGTCTGCCAGGCCCCGGCGGGGCGCATCGAGGGCGCGGAGGCCTACCGCGCCTTCATGGGCCCCTTCGTCCAGATCCTGCGTCGGGCCGAGCTCATCGCTGCCTACGGGGACGAACGGACCGCCGTGGTGATCTATGACACCGAGACCGTCCCGGTGGCCAGCGCGCCCGGGGCGGAGTGCGTCACCGTGCAGGACGGAAAGATCACCCACAGCTGGTTCATCTTCGATCGGGCCCCGTTCATGGCCGCCCGCCAGGCGGCGGGCTGACCTTGAGGTGAGGCGGTGGGCCGGCGCACCGCGTGGCGCGCCGGCCCTCCTCGCACCGCGTGGCTGAGCCGTCCGCCATGCGGTGACCTTGAGCGCGCCCCCGTGGTGGATCGCCGTATTGAGTCCGCTTCTTCGTAGCCGGGAGGGATCCTTTACCTCGGCGCTCGCTGGCGCCGCGCGGTAGCACCGGTTAGGCTGTGGACGGCGCACTCGGGGCGCCACCCGTCCGCGGAAAGGGCCGAGTCCACCCGGGTGGTGTGTTGTCGGTTTCGGACCTCCTTGGCCCGAGTTCTGCGGACGCCGGGCATGTCTCGAGGAGCGTTCCGAATGGCAACCCGCACCCTTCCTCGCCGGCCGAGCCTCGATCATCTGCGCGGCGAGGCCCGCGACCTCCAGCGCCGGCTGCGCGACGGCGATCCGGCCGCGCTCGGTCTGGCCCGCGAGCTGCATCCTCGCTTCGGCGAGCGCGCCGGCCACTTTCGCCTTAGCGACGCGCAGCTCATCCTGGCCCGCAGCTACGGCCATCCGAGCTGGCCCAAACTCAAGGCCTACGTCGAGATCGTCGCCACCTACGCGCGCGATCCGCACGAGGTCACGGCGCAGACCGACAGCGCGGACGAGTTTCTGCGCCTGGCCTGTCTTACCTACGGCGGTGACGAGCTCAGCCGTCCCGTGCAGGCGGCACAGATGCTCCAGCGCGACCCGTCGCTGGCCCACCGCTCGATCCACACCGCGGCGGCGGCGGGGGATGGCGCCGCGGCCGCGCGGATGCTTGCGCGCGAGCGCTCCCTGGCCAACGCGCGCGGCGGTCCGTTCGGCTGGGAGCCGCTGCTCTACGTGGCCTACTCGCGTTTGGTGAGCGCCGACCCCTCGCACTCCCACATCGCCGTGGCGCGGCTGCTGCTCGAGCATGGCGCTGACCCGAACGCCGGTTACCTGTGGGACGGCGAGTATCTGTTCACGGCGCTGACCGGCACCTTTGGCTACGGCGAGGATGGGCCCAACCAGCCGCCGCATCCGGAGTCGATGGCCCTGGCCCGGCTGCTCCTCGACGCCGGTGCCGACCCGAACGACGACCAGACGATCTACAACCGCCACTTCGTGGCCGATAACGCCTATCTCGAGCTCCTCCTGGCCTACGGACTGGGCCGCGCCCGCCGCGGCCCTTGGCCGGCGCGACTGGGTGGGCGTCTCGCGGCGCCCCACGTGCTGCTCGAAGACGCCCTCGTGTTCGTGGCTGACAACGAGCGCTTCGCCGAACGGGTCGCGCTGCTCCTGCGCCACGGCGTGGATCCCGACGGTCGGGGGACCCAGCATCCGACCCTGGACGGCATGCGGCCGATCGAGCGCGCGCTCGTGGGCGGGGCGCGCACGAACTACACCCTCCTCCTCGAGGCGGGTGCGCGTCCGCCCGCCGCCGACCCAGCCGACACGCTGCTCGGGCTGTGCATGCAGGGTGATCGCGCGGCGGTTGAGGACGAGCTGGCCCGCGCGCCCGACCTGGCCGCGAAAACCATCACGCGTCACCCCGGCGCCCTCGTGGACGCGGCCGAGCGCGGCAACGTGGAGGGCGTCGCCTTGCTGACCGAGCTCGGCTACGACGTCAACGCGCAGCGCATCGGTCAGGGGGCACTGCACCTCGCCGCGTACACCGGAAACCGCGAGCTCTGCGAGCTGCTCCTCTCCCTCGGAGCGGACCCGACGCTCCCCGACCGCGCGTTCAATGCTCCGGCGTCCGGCTGGGCGCGCCATGCCCACCACGAGGAGCTGGCCCAGTGGCTGAGGGAGGTGGAGGAGCGGCGCACCGGCGAGCGTCGAGAGCGGTGAGCGCGACGGCCGGCGTCAGCGCCGAGGGGCCGAGCTCTCCCCGCGCGCCCGTCGCAGCATGAGGTCGCTCAGCCGCGGGGAGATCCCGTGGGTGACCCTCAGCGCCTGGACCAGCCGCGGGTAATAGATCGCCTGCTGATCGCGCCGCACGGCGTCGACGATCTGGCGCGCCAGCGGCTCCGGGTCGGCCTCCTCGTTGTGCTGGCGCCACTCCGGCATCTCGCCCTGCTGGTGATCGTGCAGCGAGCTCCTGACCTCACCGGGATAGACGACGGTGAGTGAGACTCCGGTCCCGTCGAGCTCGTGCCAGAGGGCCTCCGCGAACGCCCGCTGTGCGGCCTTGGTGGCACCGTAGACGGCGGCCCCGGGGAAGCTGCGCAACCCGGCGCCTGAGGAGACGATGACCAGGTGACCGGCACGGCGCTGCACCATGCCGGGCAGCACGGCAGCAACCGTGTACACCGTCCCCAGCCAGTTGAGCCGGGTCATGGCCTCGACGGTGGCGAGGTCCATCTCCAGGAACGGCAGGTAGTCGGCCCGGCCGGCATTGGCCACGGCGATGTCCACCTGCCCGAAGCGGCCGATGACCTCGCGCAACGCCTCCGGGTCACCGACGTCGGCCGCGAGCGCCTGATGGTCGTGGCCGGGGAGCGAGCGGGCCAGGCCCTCGAGGGCGTCCTGCGAGCGCGAGACGAGACCGAGGGTGCAGCCACGGGAGGCGAAGGCCTCCGCGGTCGCGCGGCCGATGCCGCGGGTGGCGCCGGTGATCAGCACGCGGGTGCCCGTCCCTACCTGCATGGCGGTCAATGGTAAGTGGGCCGGGGTGGCGATGTCGTGCCGCTATCGTCTCCCGGCGGACGCGGGCCTCAGGCCCACGATGGCGCTGAAACCTCAAGGGAAGTGAGGAGCTGAACCGATGCGAGCACGACGCCTGGCGCTAACGGCGGTCCTCGCCGCGGCCACCATCGCGTCGAGCCCCGGTCTCGCCCTGGCCTCAAACCTGCTGGTCCGCGGGGGCGCCGGCTCAGGCGGGACGACGTGTGCGCTCATCGACGGCCACGCTGCCGCGTCTGGGATGTCTGTCACCTGCGGGAACGGCACTGCGAATAACACCCTGAACGCGATCTATCTGCGCAGCAGCGGCACGGTTTCGCGCGGGGCGAGCGCGCAAGCGTGGATCGATGCGCCGTCCGGCATCTCGATCGACACGATCGGAGTCAATTACTGCGCCAACATGAATGCCGGCGTCGGCTGGGGCGGTGGCTCGTTCTGGGGGGCGGGTAGCACCTCCGGCGACCAGTGGCCGCCCTACACCTGCACCAGCACCAGCACGGGCCAGAAGACCGACTACCCGGAGGGCGTCTCTCGCTACGGCTTCCAGCTTGTCTGTGGCAACTCGGGCGGGTGCTCGAACGGCTACGTATACGTCCCGTCGTTCAGCCTGTCCGCGACGGAGACGGCTCATCCGTCGCTCGTGGCCGTCGGCACCGACAACATCTGGTACCACAGCGCCAGGTGGTTGTTCAACCCGCCCACTGATCCGTGGAACGCGGCGCTGGAAGGCAGCGACGCCAGCGGGGTCTGCAAATACCAATGGAGCGTCGGCGGTGCGGCCGTCGGTCAGAGCTACGCGCAGAACGAGACCACCTGGCAGCAGTGCCCGAACAACACGGCGTGGAACACCTCTGTCGATACGGCCGCGTACCCGAACGGGCAGGTCAGCTACGAGGTCGAGGACTACAACGCGGCCGGCATTGCCACCTCGGACAGCGAAACGCTCGACATCGACAATCAGACGCCGAGCGTGTCCCTCACTCCGGCGGCCGGGCCGTCGGGCGGTTCCGCGGCCAGGTTCGACGTGCGGGCCGCTGCGGGGCCCTCCGGGGTCTCCAGCTTGGCGTGTAGCGATAACGGTGCTCCGCTGGCGATCGCCGCGGGGACGGTCACCGTCGCGCACGCCGGCACCCATCGCATCGTCTGCCTGGTGGCCAACAACGCGATTGGCCCCCAGGGCCAGCACAACGCCGGCACCACGGCGCTGATCGTCCAGATCGCCACCAGCCGGGTTCCGAAGCTCTCGCGACGACGAGCCCGCGGTCACGTGAACGTGCCCGTGGTCATCGGGTGGTCATGGTTCGGCAGGCAGACGGTCTTGAGGCGCGCCACGGTTGGCAAGCTGCCCCGGCGCGCGCGAGTCCGCCTGACGTGTGCCGGCCGGGGCTGCCCATGGAAGGAGCTGTCGGCACCGCGGCGGTCGGTCGCGCAGTTGCAGCGCCGTCTGGCCGGGTCGCGCTTTCGCAACGGAGACGTGGTGACGTTGACCATCACCGTGCCGGGGCGGATCAGCGAGCGGGCCAGAGTGCGGATCCGCAACGATCGCAAGCCGCTCGTGCGCCGCCTCAGCTGATCTGAGAAGCCCGGGGGAGGGCGACGGGGTAGACCCAAAGCATGCCCGCAGCCGTCGGATTCTTTGCCGTCGCCGCGATCCTCGTCACCCTCGGCGCCCAGGCGATCACCTACCGCCACCTTTGGACGATCGCACGCCGCGGCTGGGCACGCATGGATCGCCAGCGCCGCCGGCGCACCGTCACCCTCGGTCTGGGAGAGCTCGTCCTCGCGATCGCCGTCCTCACGGTCGTGGCCGCGTCCCCGTTCGGCGCCAGGACGTTTGCGTACCTCATCCTGGGGATCGCGGCCGTTGCGGTCCCGCTCATGCTTCTTGGCGTGGGTGTCCAAGCTCGGCGCGACATTCGCGCCACGCGGGAACGACGGCGAGGCGCTCAGCAACGGAAGCCATGACAGGCGCCTCGCACGCCTCGCGCGTCCGCCGTTCGGTCTCCCATCGCGGCGCCGAGTACAACTTCCGCCACATCCACGGCACCTACCGCTACCTCGACCTGGCGCCCCTCGGTCGCAACGAGCAGACCCCCGCGGACTGGTGGCGCCGCCATGACGAGTACGAAAACGCCGGGCCGAGGGCGTCCACCTGACACGTATGCCAAATCCCCAAGCCCGCCGGGGGACTCGAACCCCCAACCCCTTGATTACAAATCAAGTGCTCTGCCAGTTGAGCTAGGCGGGCGGCGTAGGACCGCGGCGGTCGGCGGCGCGTGGCCGCCGCGACCTCGGGCCTCAGTGTCGCAGAGGAGCTCGCTCACCCGGGCTGGCGAGGCGGGCTCACCCCGACCACGGGGACACCGCTGGGCAGGTTCACTTGCCGTCGCTGTCGTTGTCGTCTATGCCGGTGATCTTCTCGCCGGCGGAGCGCAGGACCGAGAGCGCATCCTGAAGCACGCCGGTCCCCTGTTGAAAGATCTCGGCGTGGCGGTCGGCGAGCTCGGCCAGCCGGTTCAAGGCCTCAGCCGCGTCTCGAAAGGCGGAGGACTGGTCCTGGAAGGCGTCGGTGGCCTGCTCGGCGAGCTCAAGGGAAGCACGGGCCGGCTCGGCGGTGCGGCGCAGCAGCTCGCGTTCGAACTCGAGCTGGCGCTGTAGGACCTTCTCCAGGAGTTGGGCCTGTCGCTGCAGCGGCTCGATGATGTCGCTGACCGTTCCGGCCCCATCGGAGACGAGCGACTTGGCGGTGCCGGCCACCTCCTTGACCGCATCCCCCCAGGCGTTGAGCAAATCATCCGGCTCGACCATCGTGTCTCCTCGCGCGCGTGAACAAGTCGCAATGATGAACCCAAGCTCGGACCGACACGCCATGCCTCCGACGCGGGCGCCGGCGACCTAGCCGCGCACGGCGTCGGTGGCGGCCGGATCGGCCAACTCGTGCTCCCACCAGGCGATCGTGTCGGCCACGGTCTGATGGAAGGGGATCTCGGGCCGCCAACCTGTGGCCGCGGTCACGCGCTCGTGGGAGCCCCGCAGGTCCATGACCTCGTGGGGCCGTATCCGGTCGGGGTCGACGGCGTGCTCGACGGCGATCGGCGCCACCAGCTCGCCGATGAGCGCCACTTGCTCGGCCGCCGAGACCGAGCGCCCGGAGCAGACGTTGTAGACGCCGGCCTCGCCGCGCTCGGCCAGCAGCCGATAGGCGCGCGCGATGTCGCGGACATCGGTGAAGTCGCGGCGAGTGTCCGGGTTGCCGGTGCGGATCTCCAGCTCGGCCGCTCCGCGCAGCTGGGCCTCAGCGGCTTGCTGGGCCAGCGAGGAGACGATGAAGATCGGCCGCTGACCCGGCCCTGCGTGACTGAACGGCCGGACGCGGATGACGTCGAGCCGGTGGGCGTCGGCGTAGACCGCTGCCAGCAGATCGCCCGTCGCCTTGGACACCGCATACGGGTTCGCCGGGCTCACGGGCGCGTCCTCGAAGAGCGGAAGCGTGGCCGGCGCCCCATAGACCTCGCAGCTGCTCACCCACACCATCCGGGCCATCGGGGCTTCGCGGCGGACAGCCTCGAGCACGTTGACCGCGCTGGTCACGTTCTCATGAATGGTTTGGCCCGGGTCTTCCCAGGAGCGCCCGACCGAGCTCAGCGCCGCGAGGTGATAGACGACCTCGGGCCGGACCTCGGCCAGGCACGCCCGCACAGCCTCGGCATCGCCCAGGTCGAGGGCACGCCCCTCACCGGCGCCCGCCGGGATCGCACCCGTCCGCGAAACACCGATGACCTCGTCGCCGTGCTCGGTACAACAGCTGGCCAGGTAGCCGCCAGCGAAGCCAGAGGCCCCTGTGATCAGGGCGCGCATGCCGCTCAGGACTCGATGGAAACGGCGTGCTCGAGCGACCCGTGGCCGTTGCTCGAGTAGTCGGCCGCCGGCTCGAGCGGCGCCGGTTCGGGCTCGGCGTTCAGGCGGCGCTCGAGCTCGCCGAGCACGAGGCCGAAGACCAGATGGCGCCACGTCGACTGCGCGAAGGCACGGCGGTTACCGGCCAGCGGGGGAAGCTGCTCGCGACCCGGATGCCACCGATCGCTGACCGCACCGAGCGGCCACAGGGCGACATGCTCGGCCAGTCCCACCGCGGGGCCCCGCAGCATCGGCGGGACGGGCAACGCCGGCGCCACGTTGGCATAGACGAGGCCAAAGGCGGCGCCGTTGAGCAGGTGGAAGGCAAGGCCGACCGGGTACCACCCGTCTCCTTGGAGTACCGCCCGGCCCAACAGCTCGACGTCGTCATACCGGCTCGAGAAGACCATCTTGTCCAACGGCTGCTGAAGGGCCCACACCGCGGCGGCGACGGCGCCGGCGACGGCGCCGCGAAGGCTGCGAGTGCGATCGATACGCGCGCTCAAGGCGTCAACTGTAACGGGCATCGCCAGAACGGGTACGACATGTGCCATGGATCACGAAGCGCTGCACCGGCGGGCCAGGGAACACGGCGTCAACCCGGTCGTGTACTGGCTCGTGCGCGCCATCCTGCAGCCCTTCTTCCTCGTCTACTTTCGCCTGACGCGGATCGGCTTGGAGCACGTCCCGAACGACGCACCGTGCATCATCGCCGCCAACCACCGCAGCTTCCTGGACCCCTTCGTGATCGCCACGATGGCGCGCCGGCCGCTCTACTACGTGGCCAAGAAGGAGCTCTTCGCCCGCCGGTGGCAGGCCTGGTTGCTCAACTCGCTCGGCGCCTTCCCCGTTGACCGTGGCGCCAGCGACGCTGAATCGATCGCCACGGCCAAGGCCATCCTGACGCGCGGCGATTCGGTGCTCATCTTCCCGGAGGGCACGCGCATCCGGCCGGGCGCGCTCGGCCGCCCCAAGCGCGGCGTCGGCCGGCTGGCCCTCGAGACCGGAGCGCCCGTCGTTCCGGTTGCCGTGATCGGCACCGAGGACGTGCGCAAGGGCTTGCGCATCCGCCCCCGTAAGGTGCGGATCCGCGCCGGGCGGCCGCTGCACTTCCCGCATGTCGAGAACCCCTCCGCTGCCCTTGCCGGCGCCGTGACCGAGCGCATCTGGCCGTGCGTGATGCTTCAGTGGGAATGGCTGGGGGGCCTTCCGCCCATCCGCCGGGCTGCGGTCATCGGCGCCGGAGCGTGGGGGACGGCGCTCTCGATCTGCCTCGCTCGCGCCGGCTTCGAGGTCGAGCTCGGCTGCCGGACCGAGGAGCAGGCCCGGACGCTGAGCAGCGAGCGCCAGAACGCCCGCTACCTGCCCGATGTCGAATTGCCCGACGCCGTCAAACCGGTACGCGCGTCCGAGCTCGCCCTGGGCGGACACGATCTGGTCTGTTTGGCCGTTCCGGCCCGGTCGCTTCCCGCCGTGCTGGCCGCCCATGGCGAGCGCATCTCCTCCCGGGTCGGCGTCCTCGTTTTGGCCAAGGGCCTCGTGCCCCCGCTCGGGACCCTGCCCTCCGCCTACGTCTCCGAGCGCTGCCGGGCCCGCGCGGTGGCCGTGCTCGGCGGCCCCTCGCACGCCGCCGAGGTCCTCAACACCGGTGCCTCGGTCGTCCTCGGCTGCGTCGATCGCGCCTTCTCACGCCAGCTGGCCGATGCCCTGGGCGCCGCCCGGCTGGACATGACCGTCACCACCGACGTCACGGGCGTCGAGCTCGCCGGCTGCGCCAAGAACGCCGCCGCGCTGGCGGCGGCCGCCGCTGCGTCGGCCGGGCCCAACGTCGCCGGTGCCGCGGCCGGCAAGGTGTTCGCCGAGGTCGACGCCCTGGCCCGCCTGCAGGGCGGGCGTCCGGAGACCTTCGCGGGCCTGGCCGGAGCCGGCGACCTTGTGGCCACGGTGGTGGCCAGCGGCTCGCGGAACCGGCGTGCCGGTGAGCTGCTGGCCCAGGGGATGCCGGCCGCGGAGATCGGTCGCGAGCTGGGGCAGGCGGCGGAGGCGGTCGATTCGGTTCCGCTGCTGGCCACGGTGGCCCGCGACGCGCAACTGGAGGCGCCGGCGCTCGAGGGGCTGGCGGCACTGGTCGAGGGGCGCATCGAGCCGGAGCGCTGGACGGCGGCGGTCACCGACCCCGGGCGTCCCCGCGCCAAGCGCTCGGCGCGTGCGGCCTGAGCACGGGTAGGCTCCCCATGCGGTGGCGGAATCCGTACCGAAGACCAAGGCTGAGCTCGACGCTCGCTTCACCGAGCTGTATCGCGCCCACCTCCGTGACGTCTACTCCTACAGTTACTACCGGGTCGGCAACCACTACGACGCCGAGGACCTCACCGAGCAGACCTTTCTGCAGGCCTACCGCCACTTCGAGCGCGCGCTGCGCGAATCAAACGGCCGGCCCCTGCGGCCGTGGCTCATCCGCATCGCCCACAACCTGGCGGCCAACTTCTACCGTGACCGCTCGCGCAAGCCGGAGTCGGCCATCGAGGACGCCGGCATGATCTCCACGCCGCACACGACGGAGTCGCTCGTCGAGGGCCGCGAGGAGCTCAAGTCCATCCTCGACGGGGTCCAACAGCTTCCCGACGACCGCCGGGAGGCCCTGATCATGCGCTTTGCCCTCGGCATGGACAACCGGGAGATCGCCCGGGCCCTGGGGCGCTCGGACGGCGCCACCAAGGTGCTCCTGCATCGCGCCATCCGCCAGCTCGAGGGCATCGTCTCGGACGGGTCGGTCAATGGCAGGCGGAGGAGATCGAGTGAGCAGCGCCGCACCAGACTTCGAGGCCCTCCTGCGCGAGGCACTCACCCCGGTGGAGCCGCCCGCCGATCTCGCTCAGCGCCTCGAGCTCACGCTCGTGAACCTGACCGAGCTCGCCCAAGAGGAGCTCGAGTCCTGGGAGCTGTCGGCGATGCGCGATCCGCGCAACTGGGCCCGCCCCGCGGCCGCCATCGTGATCGGAACCAGCGCCGGCAGCGCGCTCGTCGTCCTACGGGTCCGCGCTCGCCACCGGACGCGCAAGCAGCAGTCGCGCAACCTGCTCGAGCTGACCGAGCGCACCTTCGCCGACATCCGGGGCGAAGCGCGGAAGATCTTCCCGCGCCGCTGAGGGCGCGCTGAGCGGGCGCTGATAGCGTCACGGTGATGGCCGTTTGCTATCGCCACCCGTCCCGGGAGACCGGCGTTTCCTGTTCCTCGTGCGGGCG
This sequence comes from uncultured Solirubrobacterales bacterium, assembly GCA_963777185.1. Lineage (GTDB taxonomy): Bacteria > Actinomycetota > Thermoleophilia > Solirubrobacterales > Solirubrobacteraceae > Palsa-465. The sequence goes on along the minus strand of CAVZPU010000017.1, from coordinate 170,460 downwards.
TCCGATCTGCCCGGACTGCATGACGCCGACCCCGGTCGGCATGCGCTGCCCAGCGTGTGCGCGCGAGCGCACCAAGGTGAAGACCATCCGCACGCTGCCCAGGACTGCGGTCGTCACGCAGGCACTGATCGCCATCAACGTCGCCGTCTTCCTGGTCCAGACCGCCACCGGCGCGCCGCTCGGCGGGGGCCTGGGCGGCAGCTTCTCCGCCCACCTGCTGCTCTTCGGCCCGGCCATCAGTGAGGGCCACCAGTACTACCGGCTCATCACTTCCGGGTTTCTCCACGACGGCATCATCCACATCGCCGTCAACATGTTCTCCCTGTACTTCGTCGGCCGCGCGCTCGAGCCGGCCATCGGCCGGGTCAACTTCGTGGCCGTGTACTTCGCCTCGCTGCTGGCGGGCTCGTTCGGCGCCCTGCTCTTCCAACCTGATGCTCCGACGGTCGGCGCCTCGACCGCCATCTTCGGGATCTTCGGCGCGCTCATCGTCATCGCTCGCCACCGCGGGATCCCGCTCTGGCAGAGCGGCCTGGGGCCGGTGCTCATCTTCAACCTCGTGCTCTCGGTGACCTACGCCGGGATCTCCCTCGGTGGCCACCTGGGCGGCTTGGTCGGCGGGCTCATCGGCGGCTGGCTGATCGTTCACTACAGCGAGCGCCGGCGCCAGCCGGCGATCGTTGTCCTGGGCTGCATCGTGCTGGCTGCGGCCAGCGTGGCCGGGGCCATCGCCGTGGCGGGCGGGACGGGGCTCACTCCGCACGGGATCGGGGTCGGCTCCTAGCCCCCCTCAGACGGGGACCGTCAGCGCCACGCCCGGACCCTCGGGCACCAGCTCGGGGTGCAGGATGTGAGCCAGGAGCTCGAGTCCGTCGATGATGCGCGGCCCGGGGCGCGAGAAGTAGGAGGCGGCGTCGACGGCCACGACCTCACCGGCCCCGATCTGAGCCAGCTCGTCGCGGTGCATCTCCGCCTCTCGGTAGGCGATCTCGGCGTTGTAGCCGCAGGGCATGACCACCACGAGGTCGGGCTGCACGGAGCGGATCTCCGGCCAGCTGCGCTGCTCGGAGTGCTCGCCGGGGAAGCCGAGCACATCCTCGCCGCCGGCGTACTCGATGAGCTGGGGCGTCCAGTGACCGGCGACAAAGGGGGGGTCGAGCCACTCCAGCGCGGCCACCCGCGGCCGCCGGGCGCCGCGGACGGCAAGCCGCACCCGGTCGATCCGGGCTGAGGCGTCGCGCACGAGCGCCACCGCCTGGTCCTTGGTGTCGGTGGCCTGGGCCAGCGTGCGCACGTCGCCGAGCACCTCGCCGAGCGTGTGCGGGTCGAGCGTGACGACGCGCGGATGGCTCTGCATCTCCTCCGCGATGGCCCGCACGTCGTCGGCGGAGACGGCACACACCGAGCACAGCGACTGGGTGACGATCAGGTCGGGCTCCAGCTCGCGCAGGAGGTTGTCGTCGAGCTCGTAGATCGACTGTCCCCCGGTGGTGCGCTCGCGCACGGCGGCGTCGATCTCCGCCGCGCTCAGCCCTGATGGGAGCACGTCGCGTGTGACTTTGGGCAGCTCCGCGGCGGCGGCTGGATAGTCGCATTCGTGAGTGACGGCGACGAGATCGGGCCCGAGGCCCAGGGCAAACAGCATCTCGGTGGCGGAGGGAACGAGACTGACGATTCGCATGGTCTTGTTTGTAGCGGGCGCGCGGCCGGTAATGATGTGTGCATGGCGGAGCGGCTGAGCGAGGAGGACGTCGAGGCGCGCCTGCAGGACGGTCCCTGGCACCGGGACGGCGACGCCATCGTGCGCGAGCTGACCTTCGGCGACTTTGGCGAGGCCATCGCCTTTGTCAACCGGGCGGCGGAGGCGGCCGAGAGCGCCAACCACCACCCGGACATCCTGGTGCACGGGTATAAGTGCGTCCGGCTGACCTTGAGCACCCATTCCGCCGGCGGCATCACCGAAGCGGACATCGAGCTGGCGGGCCGGCTCGATGACCTCGCTTGATCGCCGCCCCGGCGACCGCCTCGGAGCCCGCGGAGGCGACTGCTACCTTACCTGCCGTCGCTGCATGAACGACGACGATCCATCTCGAAGTAGCAGCACGCCGGGGGGACGCATCGCCGGCTCGCGTGCGATCACCACCGGCGAGGCGGGGCAGAGGGCAGCGTGACCGCGCTCGGCATCGTCCTGACCGGGCTATTGGTGCTCGTCAACTCGTTCTTCGTCGTGGCCGAGTACGCCCTCGTGCGCTCGCGCCGGGCGCGGGTAGAGGCGTTGGCCGAGGAGGGGTTGCGGGGCGCGCGGCTGGCCCTGGCGCAGATGGACAACATCGCGCCCTACATCTCGGCCTGCCAGGTCGGCATCACGATGGCCTCGATCGGCATCGGTGCCGTGGGCGAACCGGCGATCGCCCACATCTTCGAGAAGCTGTTCGGTAAGCCCATCGGCCACGCCGCCGCCGTCGCCGTCTCGGTGGTCGTCGCCTACCTGATCATCACCATCACCCAGAGCATCGTCGGCGAGATCGTGCCCAAGCTCTACACGATCCAGCACGCCGAGGAGCTGGCCCGGCGCATCGCCCGGCCGCTGCAGTTCTCGCGGATGGTCTTCAAGCCCTTCATCTGGATCCTCGACGCCTCCTCGCGCTCAATCCTGCGCATGCTCGGCACCGATCCGGACGCCGAGCCCGAGGGGGGGACGCCCGACGAGCTCAAGCGCATCATCGCCGAGTCTCAGACCGGCGGTCAGATCGACGTGGGCGAGGCGAACATGCTCACCGGTGTCTTTCACCTCCACGAGCAGGAGGCCCGCCAGGTCATGACGCCGATTCCGGCCGTGGTCACCGTGGATGTGGCCGAGACAGTGGAGGCGGGGCTCAAGCGCTGCGTCGACAGTGGCCACTCGCGGCTCGTGGTCACCGAGGACGAGAACCAGGACCGCGTCAAGGGGATCATCCACGTCAACCAACTCGTCAAGCAGCTCTTGACCAAGGGCTCGGAGGCCGGCTTCGAGGGCCGCGTGCGCGAAGCTCCGCTGGTGCCCGAGACCAAGCCGCTCGACGACCTGCTCGCCGATCTTCAGCGCGAGCGCACCGAGCTGGCCATCGTCATCGACGAGTACGGCCGCACCGCCGGCATCGTCACCATCGAGGACATCATCGAAGAGGTCGTGGGCGAGATCATGGATGAGAGCGATCCCGCCGCCGGCGCTGTGCGCCGCCTGGCCAATGGCGACTGGTTCGTGCGCGGCCACGTCGCCGTCTCCGATCTCGAGGACTATGGGCTCGCGCTCCCCGTCGACACCGACGCCTATAACTCCGTCGGCGGCTTCGTATTCGCCGAGCTCGGCCGCTTGCCCAAGCGGGGGGATCAGATCGCCGCCGACGGCTATTCGATCCGCGTCGAATCCGTGCGCCAGAACCGCGTCGAGGCAGTGCGCATCCGCCATCGCCGCCCGGGTTAGTGGACTGACGCACGAGTTCGCGCCGTTCGTTACATTTGCAAGGCACAGGCAACGCCTGGTGCGCGCTGATCGCAAGCGACTTGCCACCCGGTGGTTGAGAGGAGAGATGAAGCCGGCCCCCGACTCGGGCCGGCTTCGTTCCCTCCGGCCCGCCCGCCAAAAAAAGGGCCGGCCCGCTGGGGAACGGGCCGGCCTACTTCTGGGGAGGAGGTGCTGCTATGAGGTACGTCGCGTAAGGATGGTGCGCCCGCGACCTGAACGAGCGCTAAAAAGTTCGTTTGAGCCTCGTCAGCTGTAGGTGTAGAAGCCGCGCTTGGTCTTGCGGCCCATGTTCGCCCTCGTCGACCAGGTCATAGAGATCCTGGGGGACGTGCACGCCGATCTCTTCGCCGATGGCCACGGCGACATCGAGGCCGACGAAGTCGAGCAGGGCCAGCGGGCCCATCGGCATTCCCGCTCCGAGCGTCATGCACTGGTCGATGTCCTGCGCAGACATGCCCGTCTCGCACTGGAGCCGGACGGCGCTGAACAGATACGGGAAGAGCAGCCGGTTGACCACGAAGCCGGGGGTGTCAGGGACCTCGACCGGGGTCTTGCCGAGGGCCTCGCAGAGCTGGACGGTGCGATAGCGCGTCTGCGACGTGGCCTGCTTGGTGAACGCGAGCTCGATGAGCTTCATGCGCGGGACCGGGTTGAAGACGTGCAGGCCGACGAACCGCTCCGGGTGGCCGGTGCACTTGGCCAGCTCGGTGATCGACAGGGAGGAGGTCGTGGTGGCGAACACCGTCGTCCTCGTGGGCCACGTGACTGAGATCGGCGAGGAGCTTGGCCTTGCTGCCGTGGTGCTCGACGACGGCTTCGACCAGGTAGGTGGCGTCACCGAGCTCCTCGAGGTCGGTGACCACGCGGACCCGCTCGGTGTCGAGCTCCTCCGAGATCTTCGCGCACGCTTTGTCGACCGTCTTGCGGGCGCGGTCCGCCGAAGTGGTCGAGCGCGCCCACAGCAGCACTTCTCCGGCCCGGGCGGCCGTCGCGGCCAGTCCGCAGCCGATGGCTCCGGCCCCAGCGATTCCTAGTCGTTCCTGCACGGGATCTCCTGATTCTCGTGAAAGCGGCAAGTCGTTTGACGAGGGCAACCCGACGCGTCAGCCCAGGCCGATTGACTAGTCAGTCACGAGTAGAGTACGAGAGTGTGCCAACCGAGGCGCGCTCCCGCGCGCGCCCTTTTCGTCAAGGAGCCAGCTGATGCCCGCAGATCGTGGCCGAGAGGTCGTCATCGTCGAGGCCGTTCGCACCCCGATCGGGCGCGGCCATAAGGAGAAGGGCTACTACAAGAACACCCATCCCAACGCGCTGCTGGGCCGCTGCTACAGCGAGGTGATCGAGCGCGCCGGCATCCCCGCCGAAGAGGTCGAGGATGTCGTCGCCGGCTGCGTGCAGCAGTACGGCGAGCAGATGTTCAACGTCGCCCGCAATGCCTGGCTTCAGGCCGGTCTGCCGGTCGAGACCCCGGCGACCACGGTCGATCGTCAGTGCGGCTCCGCCCAGCAGGCGGTCAATTTCGGCGCCGCCCTCATCGCCGCCGGCGTCCACGACACCGTGATCGGCTCCGGTGTGGAGCACATGGGCCACATTCCCATGGGCGTCGGCTTCAACTGGATCGACCAGGTGGGCAGTCCGTGGCCGAAGGAGCTGATGGAGCGCTACAACCTCATTCCCCAGGGCCTCTCGGCCGAGATGATCGCCGACCACTGGGAGATCTCGCGCTCCGAGCTCGACGAGCTCGCCCTGCGCTCCCACCAGCTCGCCCACCGGGCCACAGAAGAGGGTCGCTTCGAGCGCGAGATCGTCCCATGCAGGTCAACGGCGACACCTTCGTCAGCGACCAGGGCATCCGGCCCGACACCACGCTCGAGGCCCTGGCCCAGCTCAAGCCGGCGTTCAAGCCCGACGGCAAGGTCACGGCCGGCAACAGCTCCCAGATCTCCGACGGCGCGGCCGCCGTGCTGCTCATGGCCCGCGAGAAGGCCGAGGCCCTGGGGCTCAAACCGCGGGCGCGGATCGTCGACCAGACGACCGTCGGCGTCGATCCCGTGATCATGCTCACTGGTCCGATCCCGGCCACCCAGAAGCTCCTTCAGCGCAACGGCATGGCCATGGGCGACATCGACCTGGTCGAGATCAACGAGGCCTTTGCCCCCGTGGTGGCGGCCTGGCGCCGGGAGCTCGAGCCCGACATGGACCGCGTCAACGTCAACGGCGGCGCCATGGCCCTCGGCCATCCGCTCGGCTCCACCGGTGCCCGGCTCATCACCACGCTGCTGCACGAGCTCGAGCGCTCCGACAAGGAGGTCGGGCTGGTGACGATGTGCTGTGGCGGTGGCCTGGGCACGGGGACGCTGATCCAGCGCCTGTGAGGCCTTGGGAGATAAGGCTTCCCTTGGGAAGCCTTATCTCCGCCAGAACCCCGGTCAGCCCTCCTGCTCGGTGGGGCGGATGAGGAGCTCGTTGACGGCCACGTGCCGGGGGCGGGTGACGATGTAGAGGATGGCGTCGGCGATGTCCTGCGCCTGCAGGCGCTCCATGTCGGCAAAGCGGCTCTGGATCGACTCGAGGATCTCGGGGCGATTGTGCGAGGGCAGCTCGGTGTCGACGGCGCCGGGCTCGACGAGCGAGACCCGGACGTGGCGGCGGCTGAGCTCCTGGCGCAGCGATTCGCTGAAGGCGCCGACGCCATGCTTGGTCAGGTTGTAGACGCCGCTGCCTGAGCGGGCCACACGGCCGGCCACCGAGCTGATGTTGACGAGGTCGGCGACCTGGCGGGGGCTGTCCTCGCCCGCCTCGAGCAGATGGGGGAGGGCGGCGTGAGCGCAGTAGAGGACGCCGTTGACGTTGACGTCGACCATGCGCTCCCACTCATCGAGCGGCGCCCCGACGGCCGGGCCGAGCAGCATCACCCCGGCGTTGTTGATGAGCGTGTCGAGGCGGCCGAGCTCGGCCACCGTCCGCTCCACGGCGCCGGCGGCCTGGGCGGGGTCGCTGACGTCGGCCTCGACGACGAGGGCCTGGCCACCGATCCGCTCGGCGAGTTGCTCGAGGCGGTCGGCGCGTCGGGCGACCAGAGCCACCGCGGCGCCGGCGCGCGCCAACGCCTCGGCGGTGGCGGCGCCAATGCCGCTGGAGGCGCCCGTGACCAGGGCGACGGTCCCGTCGAGCGTCACTGCGCTTCCCAGCAAAACCCGGTGGGGGCCGGAGTGGGGGCAAGGGGGCTGGAGGGCAGCCCCGGCGGCGGATCGGTCTGGTTGTAGCCGACGGGCGCGAGGTCGTTCGGCGTGTCGGGATGAAACAGGGAGGCCAAGTACTGCGCCTGTCCCCGCCCCGGTCCGAGCTCAAACTGGCCGCCGCCGTAGGCGCCGATCCCCTGCTCGGCGCAGTAGTCGTAGGTGGCGCACAGCTTGGGCAGGCCGCCGATGCGTGATGGCTTGATGTTGACCATGCGGGGCGCGAAGGGCAGCGACTCGATGTCGGCGATGGAGTGGATGGGCGCGTCCCAGGTGATGCGGTCGCGGTAGGCGGCGAGGACGTCTGCGGTCTCGGCCGTGACCACGTCGGGATCCTCGAGCCACGCCTCGGGGAACCCTTCGGCCACGCGCCGGTAGAGGACGGGGTCGGCGGGCTGATCAGCGATCGTGCCGCGGTAGAAGCTCTTGAGATCGATGGAGTCGACCGCTCCGGTGCCGGCGAGCGCATCGATGAGCTCGGGCGTCCAGGAACTCGTGGCATCGAGCTTGAAGCGCAGGCCGGGGTAGTGCGACAGACGCCGCGTGACCGGCTCGAGTGTCGGGGGCTCGCCGAGGCGCAGGGAGACGACGAAGGTCAGCGGCTGCGGTGGCCGGCGGAGAACGTCGTGCAGGGCCCGGCCGGCCTGGCGCAGGGCGAGGTCGAGGGCGGCAGAGTGAAACGTCCAGCGGCGGTAGAGGCGGGGGACCTCGGTCGGGGGCGCGACCGGAAAGAGATCGAGGGCATCGATCAGGGCGCAGAACTCGCCCAGCGCATAGGAGCCGGCGAGGTCGTGGACGGCCCCCGCGGCCTGAAAGGCGATGTGATCCTCGGCCGCGTAGACGACGTCCTCGCCGATTCCCTCGGCGCCGTCGCCGTGGAGGCGGACGAGGGTTGTGAGGCGCTCAAAGCCGCTCGAGACCTCAGCCTGCAGGCCCTCGAGCCGGTAGCCGTCGACGCGCAGCGGGAGGTCGGCGAGCAGAGCGAAGGTGTCCACCCGGCCAGCATATTGACGAGCCGTTGCGAAGGCTCAAGCACGGCCTCTGGGCTGCCGAATGACTCAGGGATGGGGACCGCCACAGCCATCGAAGCCGACCGCCTGCACGATCTCGACACGAGCGCCAACCTCGAGCGAGCGTGGCTGTTTCGGGCTCTGACCGCGCTGCTCACCGCGGTCCTCGTCCTCGCCGTCCCGCCCACCCAGGCCGTCGGTCGCGGCGGCTGGCTGGTGGCATCGGCGATGCTGGCCATCTCGCTGGCGGTCTCGGGGCGCATATATCTCGCGCGGGGACGCGTGGGAGCGGGCGAGATGGCGTTCAACATCTACCTCTCGGTCGTCTTCGTGGCCGTCCTGCAGTGGCTGGCCGGCGGCTATCACACGCCCATCGAGATCATCTTCGCCCTGCACGTCCTCGGCGCGGCGGGCGTGCTCAAGGGCCGCACCCGCGCTCTGCACGTCGTCTCGATCGTCGTCGCTGTGCTGGCGCCCGTCGCCTATGGCCGGGTCTCGGCCGGTCAGATCATGGTCGCCGTCGTCTTCGCTTTGGTCATCGTCATCGAGGCCGGGTTCCTCTATGAGTACGGGCAACGGCTGCGCACGCACCGGCTGGCCCTCTACGAGGCCGAGCGCGAGGCGTCGCGGCGGGCGGTGACCGACGCTCTGACCGGCCTCGGCAACCGCCGCGCCCTCGAGCGCGAGCTGGAAAGTGCCGCCGCCCGCGCCGCGGCCGGTGAGGCGCTGACCATCATCTATCTCGACCTCGACGGCTTCAAGATCTACAACGACCGCTTTGGCCATGCCACTGGCGACGCCCTCCTTCGCCGTCTCGGCGTCGCGCTCGGCGCCTGCATCGAAGGCCACGGCCGGGCTTTTCGCATCGGCGGCGATGAGTTCTGCGCCGTGCTGGACGGCGAGATCATGGCCGGCGACCTCCGCGTCGAGGCCGTCCGGGCGGCTCTCAGCGAGCAGGGTCCCGGCTTTCAGATCGGGCCGTCCTGTGGCGTGGTGTCGCTTCCCGGTGACGCCGCCGACCTGCGTACGGCGCTGCGGCTGGCCGACGAGCGGATGTACGAGGCCAAGCGGGGCGGGCGCCCCACCCCGGCGCAGGAGATCAGTCGCGTGCTCATGCTCGCCCTCAACGAACACCGCCTGGCCGACGCCGGCGAGGAAGAGATGGAGGTGGGCGAGCTCGGCAAGGAGATCGCGCTCGAGCTCGGGCTCTCGGCCGATGAGGCCGACGCCGTCGGCCGCGCCGCCGAGCTGCACGACATCGGAAAGATCGCCATTCCCGACGCCATCCTGATCAAGCCAGGGTCGCTCGACGCGAGCGAATGGGCGCTCATGCGCCAGCACACCCTGATCGGCGAACGCATCCTGTCGGGCTCACCGTCTTTCCGGGAGGTCGCGCGGCTCGTACGCCACTCCCACGAACGGCTGGACGGCACCGGCTACCCGGACAGGCTGGCGGGCGAGCAAATCTCTCTGGGGGCACGGATCGTCGCCGTGTGCGACGCCTACGCCGCCATGGTCTGCGAGCGGCCCTACCGCCGGGCTCGCAGGCCCGATCAGGCGCTGGCCGAGCTCGCGCGGTGCGCGGGGACGCAGTTCGACGGCTTGGTGGTGGAGACGCTGGCCGAACGCGTGGCCGCCCGGGCGCAGCGGACGTCGTTGGCGGCGGCGTAGGCCGCCGGCCCGGGGCCGCGGCGCGCGAACCGGTCGCTACGCCGCCCCCGCCCCGCCGGAGCCGCCTGACTCCAGCCGGGCCACCAGCTCATCGAGGCGGAGCTCTTCGAGCCGGCGGCTGACGGCCTCGAGCTCGCCGGCGCAATACTCGACCAAGTCCCGGCCCTCCTTGACCAGGTCGAAGGTCTCGCGCAGGCCCGCGTCGCCGGAGTCAAGCCGGCGGATGATCTCCTCCACGCGGCCCACGGCCGACTCGTAGGTGGTGTCCGAGGTCATGGGTGCTCCTGGATGGTGGCGGGGACAGTGCCGTCGTGCAAGACGATGTCGATCTCCGCGGCACGGCGGGCATCGTCGGCGTTGACGAGGGGCTCTCCGAGCGCGGTCACGCACCATGGCGTAACCCCGGGCGAGGGTGCGCTCCGGATCGTGCGCGGCCAGCGCGAGGGCAAGCCGTTCGAGCTCGCGCCGTCGCGCCGCCGCCTGCGCGCCCTGCGCTCGCTCGGCCGTGCGCTCGAGCGTGAGCGAGCTGGCGCTCGGTCTGGCCACGCGCTCGCTCGCTCGCCCGCCGGCTCGTGGCTCGGAGCTCGCGCAAGAGCTGGTGGAGGTGGCGCGTCTGGCGCTCGACTTGTTGACGGGGGGCTCGAGCGAGGTGGCCAAGGGCCCGGGCTCGGGTGAGGATGGCCCGCCGGGCGTGGCCCTCCAAGCGACCGGCGCAGGCACTCAGCTGGCGGCGAGCGGCCGCGCAGTCCACCGGCACGGCGGCTTCCGCCGCGTGGGTCGGGGTCGAGCAGGCGAGCGCGGCGACATCGTCGATGAGCGTGCGGTCGCTGTGGTGGCCGACCGAGGAGATGACCGGAACCCTCAGCAGGGCCACCGTGCGGCACAGCGACTCATCGCAGAAGGCGAACAGGTCGGCCAGCGACCCGCCGCCGCGGGCGACGATGACCACCTCAACCTCCTCGATGGCCGCCAGTTCCCGGAGGGCCAAAGCGATCTGCGGGGCGGCATGGCGGTCCTGCACGGCAGCGAAGGCCCAGATCAGTCGTCCGGCCCAACCGCGCCGGCGCAGGCCGGCCAGAACGTCGTCGCGAGCCTTGCCGCGCTCGCCGGTGACCACGCCGATGGTCCGCGGCAGCGAAGGGCGGGCGAGCCGCTTCTGGAGCTCGAACAGCCCATCGGCGGCGAGCTGGCGGCGTAGGCGCTCGAGCGCGGCGAGCAGGTCGCCCTCGCCGGCGATGCGCAGCTCCTGGACGGCAAAGCTGAACGAGGGCGAGGAGCTGTGCGAGCCGGGGTAGTAGTCACAGCCGCCCCCGGCCACCACGCGCACGCCATCGGTGAGCGGGACGCCCAGCGCCTCGAAGTCGGTGCGCCACATCGAGCACGGAAGCGCCCCGCGGCTGTCGCGCAGCTCGAAGTAGACGCGGGCGCGGGCGGCCCGAAATCCCCACACCTCGCCGACGATCTGCACGCGGGCGAACTCGCGCAGGCGGGCCTGGAGCTTGGCCGCGTAGGCGCCCACGGGATAGGGCCCGGGCAGCTGGCTGTCCGGGGCGCGTGCGGCGGCCGGGCTGTGGATGGAGGACACCGGCGCGCGAGGCTAGCGCCGGGTCCGGTCGGATCATCGGAGCCCGCGACGCCCGCGGCGCGAGCTTTCAGCCCCCGACCCGGCCGCGCATGCTGGCGTCATAGCGCAGCAGGGCGTAGTCGGCCTCGACCATCATGCGGATGAGCTCCTCGAAGGTGACCTCCGGCTGCCAGCCGAGGACCTGCTGGGCCTTGCTCGCATCGCCGATGAGGTGCTCCACCTCGGCGGGGCGCAAAAGCGCCGGGTCGGTCTCGACGTGCTCCTCGATCGCCAGCCCGGCGTGGTCGAAGGCCACCTCGAGACATTCACGGACCGAGTGCGCCTGGCCGGTGGCGATCACGTAGTCCTCGGGGGTGTCCTGCTGGAGCATCAGCCACATCGCCCGCACGTAGTCGAGGGCAAAGCCCCAGTCGCGCTCGGACTCGAGGTTGCCGAGGCGGAGCTTGGCCGCCAGCCCGAGCTTGATGGCGGCGGCGTGCCAGGTGATCTTGCGGGTGACGAACTCCAGGCCCCGTCGGGGGCTGTTATGGACGACGATCCGGCCGACACCGGCCTGGAAGACGCCCGATTCCGTTTCGAGGTCGAAGACCCAGTCATCCTCGGGGCCCGGCTCGAGCTCGACGATTCGCCGAACCTCGGCCGGGTCACGCCGGAGGTGCTGTCCCTTCATGCCCACGCGCACGGGAGAGCCAAGGTTGACCTGGTAATAGGCCACGCCGTTTCGGCGCTCGACGTAGACGGAGGCGGGCTGGCCCTCGAGGTGATAGAGCCAGCACAAGCCTTGGGCCAGGACGGGGCTGTTGGTCTTCACAGACATGCCGTTGCCGCGCTTGAGCCCGTCTCCGGCGTAGTAGCCCTTCAGAAATGCCTGTCTCGCCTCCGCGCCGGCGTTGAGGACGAGGGGCGGGATCTGCTTGTGCCCCGAGCGCGTGTAGAGCTGCTCGCGCAGCCACGGCGCCAGCGTGCTTCCGCCATGCAGGTTGAGCTTGCCCACCTCGGCCTCGGAGAAGCCGGATCGGCCGTACCAGCCGTGCGAGCCTTGGAGGAAGCTCTGTGACCACAAGGCCGCCACCTTGCCGCGAAGCCAGGCATCGTTGTTGGTAAAGCAGATACGCGGGCCGTCGGCCTGTACCCAGCCGTCCGCGCACAGCAGTCCGAGCAACTCGGCGAGCTCCGGGGTCATCAGAGTCCAGTCCGGCGCCGCGGGGAACTCGTCCCCGTGGGCCAGCCGGTCGCCCGGCTCAACATCGGAGGCTCTGATCGGGTCGCGGTCGGCGTCGAGCATCGTGTGGTGCGCAGTGACGTCGACCTGGCCGGCGCGGGTCTCGATGGACAGCCGGCGGTGATCGGGATCGGTGCGGCGCACCCTCGTCGCAGTGATGGCCAGCACCCGAGTGAAGTCCGTCCCGTCCCAGATCTCGACCAAGTCCTCCGGCGCAAAGGTCTGGGTGCTTGGTCCCTTTCCCCGGACGGCCACCAGGTCCCCGGCCGTCTTGACCGCCACGACCCCGTTCTCGCGGACGATCAGCGGTGCACTGGAAAATACGCATTCGTGGTTGAAAAGGATGCCGCTGGTCGCGTGCAGCCCGTAGGACTCGCGGTAGTTGACCGTGATGAAGTGCCCGTAGGCCTTGGCCACCCCGTAGGGCGAGCGGGGGTAGAACGGGGTGCGCTCGGTCTGGGGGACCTCGAGGACCTTGCCGAACATCTCGCTCGAGGACGCCTGGTAGAAGCGGGCCTCCGGGCACACCTCGCGCATGGCCTCGAGCAGGCGCGTGACGCCGGTGCCGGTGAACTCGGCCGTGAGGGTGGGCTGCACCCAGGAGGCGGCCACGTAGGACATGGCGGCCAGGTTGTAGATCTCGTGCGGCTGGGCTGCCCGGAGGGCGTCGACGAGCGAGCGCTGGTCGAGCAGGTCGCCCTGATGGAGGTGCAGGCGGTCGCGGATGTGCTCGATGCGCTCGAACTTCTCCGTCGAGGAGCGGCGGACCATGCCGTGCACCTCGTAGCCTCGCTCGAGCAGGAAGTCGGCCAGATAGGAGCCGTCCTGGCCGGTGATGCCGGTGATGAGGGCGCGCCGGACGCTCATGCGCGGGCTCCCTCGGCCTCGCGGAGCCAGTCGACCGTTTGGGCCAGGCCCTCATCGAGCGACACCTGAGCCTCCCAGCCCAGCAGCCGCCGGGCCTTCTCCACCGACGGCCAGCGCCGTTGCACGTCGACCTCGAAGCTCTCGAGATGGCGGAACTCGAGGTCCGCCTCATCGTTGCCGCAGGCCACCCAGATCCGCCGCGCGATCTCGGCCACCGTGAGCTCCTGGCCGGCCGAGATGTTGAAGTCCTCGTTCTCGGCCGCCGCCGAGCCCAGCGCGGTGGCCAGCCCGTCGGCGATGTCGTCGATGTGGGTCAGGGTGCGGGTCTGCTCGCCTGAGCCGAAGATCTCGAGCGGCCGCGGGCGGGCCAGCGCCTTGTGGATGAGATCGGGGACGGCGTGGGCGATGCCCGGCTCCTGTGGATCGGGCAGCTCGCCGGGTCCGTAGGCGTTGAAGGGTCGGCAGATCGTGTAGCGCAGGCCATGCTCGTCGTGGGCGGCGCGTGTATAGACCTCCCCGGCGAGCTTGGAGAAGCCGTAGGCGGAGCGCGGCATCGGACACTCGAGAACGTGCTCTTCGGTGGTTGGGTATTCGGTCGCGCGCTCGAAGACCATGGAGGAGGAAACGTAGAGGAAGCGCTCGACGCCGTGATCGACCGAGGCATGCACGAGCGCCCCGGTCAGTGCGTTGTTGACCTCGGTGAGGGTGAAGGGCAGCTTGTGAAAGTTGGCGATGCCGCCGACGATGGCGGCCAGGTGGATGACGTGGCTGCAGCCGTCCACGGCCTCCCGTGCGCTGTCCAGCGAGCGCAGGTCGGCGGTGAGAATCTCGGCGCCCTCGCGCATCCAGGTGGGCGCCGGGCGGTGATCGGAAACGCGGATCTCCCAGCGGGGATCGCGCAGGAGCCGCCGAACCACGGCCGTGCCGATGGTCCCGGCGCCCCCGGTCACGAGCACGCGGGTCATCGGCGCCTTAGCCGATACGCCCGGCGGTGCCGAGCTCGCCCTCGGCACCCCCGACCAGGGCGGCCGTCTCGCCGGCGTAGACGAAGACCTGGGAGGTGCCGAGCGCGTTCCAGGGATCGACGAGCAGGCAGTCCTCCGAGGCGGTGGAGACGATCTCGCGCAGGGCGCCGGGGCCTTCGAACTCGGAGTGGTTGGTGGCCACGATCACCACCTCGGCGTCCTGAACGGCATCGGTGAAGGCCTGCGTCGGGGTGGGGGCGTGCGGGTCACACACCGCCACGTCGGCCAGCTCGCGCTCGAGCAGGCGGATGAGCTTGGGGGAGAGCGAGTCGCGCTCGTCGTCGGTGTCGCGCTTGAACGTGAGCCCGAGGACGGCGAGCTTGCGCGACGACAGCGAACCGATCCGCCGCTTGATGCCCTCGACGAGAAAGAGGGGCACGGCTTCGTTGACCCGCGAGACGGCCAGGAGCATGCCGGGCGCGTTGGATCGTTCCTCCGAGAAGGCGAAGTCCTTGCGCAGGCAGGTCCCGGCGGTCAGGCCCGGCATCTTGATGCCGCCGCGGGGGTAATTGCGGTTGATGAGGTCGATGACCTCGAAGACGTTGGCCCCGTAGCGCTCGCAGTCCATCATGAGCAGGTTCGGCAGGGCGAAGGTCGCATAACGCAAGATGTTGGTCCAGATCTTGGCCAGCTCGGCCTGGACCGGCGTGGTCTTGACGAGGGGGGCGCCGAAGACCGAGAAGGTGTCCGCCGCCCGCTCAGTCGAGGCCTCGCCGACACCGCCGATGATGCAGGGCAGCGTCGAGATCTCCTCCAGGAACCTTCCGGCGGCGATCCGCTCGGGCGCGTGGGCGACGAAGACGTCATCGCCGACGCGCAGGTCACGGCGCTTCTCGACATAGCCGGCCACGAACTCGGTCGTCCCCGGAGCGATGGTCGAGCGCAGGAGGAGCGCGTGTCCGGGGCGCAGAAGGGGGAGGAGGTCGTCGATGACGGCGCGGACCTGGCTCAGATCGCTCTCCACGTGGGAGAAGGAGGGCGTGCCGATGGTGAGCACGATGTCGTCAGCCTGGGCTGCATCGGCGGCCCGCTCGGCCAGCTCCAGCCGTCCCGAGGCGAGCACCCGGTCAAGGAGCGGCTGCGTGCCGGCCTCGATGAAGGGCATCCGGCCGGCGCGCAGCGACTCGAGCAGGACGGGGTTGTGGTCCACGCCGAGCACGCGGTAGCCGCGGTCGGCGAAGCACAGGGCCAGCGGAAGGCCCACCCGGCCGAGGCCGATGACGGATACGAAGCGGGAAGCGTTCACAAGACGTACAACGGTAGCCGCGGGCCAGACGGATCGGTTTTGTCAGAGAGTTACGTCTTCGGTGAGGCTGGGGAGGGGGTCCAGCCCCGGCTCGGCCTCGTGGCCCCGGACCTCGCCGGCGAAGGCGAGGCGGTCCAGGCGGGCGATCTCGCGCTCGCCTTCCACGCGGGCCAGGTGACCTTCGGGCAGGCCACGGATGAGGGCGCGGATCCGCTCGCGCAGCTGCAGGGCGAAGTGGGGCGTCGAGGCCCCCATGAGCTGGCGCACGTCCTCCACGGTGACCTCGTGGTCGGGGAGGAGTCGGTCGGGGTGCTCGGCTTGGCTCATTTCTGGGGAACGGCCTCGAGCAGGCTATCCATTTCGGCCTGGACGCCCACGGAGATCTCGGTCTGATCGCCGATGACCCAGCCGTGGTTATAGACGGCGGCCGTCGGTCCCTCCTGCGTATACCCGGGCGTGGCGTAGTTGAGGAAATAGTTGAGCACGGCGCTGGGCATCGACGATGCGCTCTCGGTGAGCAGCACGGGGCCGAAGGAGCCGCTGGCCGACAGCGCGGCGCCCGCGGCGGCGTCGAGCGGGCGGTTGGCGTTGACGAGCGTGTATCCGTGTCCCGGTGAGGTGAGGGCCCAGCCGAAGCTGCCCGGGACGTGGACGCAAGGCTGGTTGACCGGGCATTTCGGGTCCCGGAAGCTGGCAAAGGCGACCGAGTTGGCGGCGGCTCCCTGGGCCCCGACCCGCTTGACCGCTCCGTACTTGCCGAGCTTGGAGATCAGGCTGTCGGGAATGACGCCCGAAGGACCGAGCACGTAGATGTTCGGCCGGCCCATGGCCGTGAGGGCCTGGCTCGTGGGCGTGGGGATGCTCGAGCCGGTGACGAAGAGGATCGGATCGCCGCTCTCCGCCGCCCACCCGGCCGCGGGCATGGCGTAGGAGGGCTGGTCGGCCGAGGCGATGACCACCGCCGGTGCCGGCCTGCCCGCAGCGGCGATCTGGAAGCGGTCGATGGCGGCGGCCAGCGCATAGGGGTCCGAGCCCGAGATCGCCGTCGTGTGGAGGCTGAGGGGGGCGGCGGCATCGCCGATCCGGATGGCCTGAGCGCCGCCGATCGTGCTCGACCCGGTGGGCGCGAGCTGGTTGAGCGCGTCGGCACTGGCCGTGGGCAGCGACCCGGCGTTGGAGAGCAGCAGGGGGGCGCGCAGCGGTGGGGCCATGAGCACCGAGGTGGCCAGAGCGGCCTCCCAGTTGTCGCTCGGGGCGATGGCCACGACGCCCGGGTGTGTGCCCGGAGCGGCCGAGGGATACACGGC
Source organism: uncultured Solirubrobacterales bacterium (assembly GCA_963777185.1). GTDB lineage: Bacteria > Actinomycetota > Thermoleophilia > Solirubrobacterales > Solirubrobacteraceae > Palsa-465. The sequence continues at coordinate 153,783 of CAVZPU010000017.1, read as the reverse complement.
CAGGGCCACGCCGGCGGCGTCGGCCACCGCATCCCCGCCGGCCACGCGGGTGGTGTTCTTGGTCGCCACGGCCGGGAAGCCCAGCTTCTGGGCGGCCTGCGGGGTCCCGCCCTGGGTCCCGCTGACCGGCACCTGGACGCGGATCAGCGTCGTCTTGCCTCCGCAGCCGGCGGCGGCCAGGGTGGCCGCGGCGAGCAGGCAGGCGAGGGTCCTCGCGCGGGTTCGCATCGCGCGCGGACGTTAGCGGCATCGCCGGGCGGTGGGCGCCGGCGACTTCGTCTAGAACGCGCCGCGCCGGCGGAGCACGGCCGGGATCGTCCGCAGAAGAATCGTGAGGTCGAGCAGGATCGACCAGCGCTCGAGGTAGACGAAGTCGAGCTTGACCAGGTCGTCGAAATCGAGTTCTGCGCGTCCTGATACCTGCCACAGCCCGGTGATGCCCGGGAGCACGAGGTAACGCTTCTTGTGCCACTCCTCCAGCAGTTCAAAATCGCGCAGGGGCAACGGCCGCGGGCCGACGAGGGACATCTCGCCGCGTACGACGTTGACCAGCTGGGGCAGCTCGTCGAGAGAGAACCGTCGCAGCAGCCGGCCGACCGGGGTGATCCGGGGATCGTTGCGCATCTTGAAGATGGCGCCCGACTTCTCGTTGAAGGCTTCGAGCTGCTCCTGGAGGTCCGAGGCGTTCTCCTGCATCGTGCGGAACTTCAGGCAGTCAAAGGGGCGCCCGCCGATTCCGGGCCGAGGCGAGCGGTAGATGATGGGTCCGCGGGAGGTGAGCTTCACCGCCAGCGCGATAACGGTGAGCAGCGGCGAGAGCAGGATGACGGCCAGCGTGGCCAGAGCGAGGTCAAAGGTGCGCTTGAGAAGGAAGCTGAGCCCTTCGAAGACCGGAGGGCGAAGAATGAAGAGCGGCACGGATTGGCCGGGCACGAACTCGGCGCGTTCCAACAAGATGTCCATCGTGGTCGGTGCCACGTGGACTGTGACACCGCGCTGGTGGCAGAGATCGACGAGTTCGACGGTGCGCTCCTTGGGGAAGTCGACGTCGGCCAGGATCACCTCCTGCGCCGGGACACGGGCCAGCACTGCTGGGAGCTCGTCGAGTGAGCCAAGGATGCGGACGCCGTTGGGCGAAGTAGGGGATACGGTCACGAGACCGACGATGTCCACTTTGCTGCGGGAGCGGTCCGCTAGGGCCTGGGCGACCGCTTCTGCATGCCGGCTGGAGCCCACGAGAATGGCGCGTCTCCGGTAGCCGCTGCGATCGAGCAACCACGCTGTCATCCGCGTGTGCAGCTCGCGCAACATGGCGATGTACGCGGTGCCGAAGATGAGCGAGCCGTAGAAGATGTAATAGCTCGAGAACTGGTGGCCGCTAGCCAGGGCGAAGACGAGGGAGATCACGGCTACCTGAAACAGGGCGCCGAAGATCTGTGCCGTGCCCGGTCGTCGTGCCCGGTCGCCGTACAGGTCGGCCCGGGCGAACATGAGCACAGTGACCAGGTAGGCGAACGAGCTCCACTGCTTGGTCTGATGCCAGGCGACCCCCATCCGATCGTCGCCGAGCAAAGTGAGCTTGACAAGGAGGGCCGTAAACAGCGCGGCCATGACACCGACCCAGTCCAGGACGAGAAGTGAGGTCACTCGCGCCAGGCGGCGGAATGTCTCCACGTTGAGCACGAGGCTCACCAGCGCCAGTCGCTTATGGCGGACGTCCCGCTCCGAGAGCACGGGCGGACGCCAAGCCTCGGCCACGGGCAACGTTTCTCGGTCCTCGATCGTCACCACCCTCCCTGCCGGCTCACTCGCTCCCTGAAAAGGACGCAGGAGATTACCCGAAGTTGTGGTTCTTCGGCGTAAGTCGTGACACTTGATCGGGCCTGCCCCCTCGCGTCGACCTCCACGGGCGCGGTACGCTAGGAAGGCTCGTCCAGTCACCCGCCAAGGAGGATGCGATGCCGGGCCTTTCCGGGCGCATGTCGACCGTCGTCAAAGCGAAGATCTCAAAGCTCCTCGACCGTGCCGAGGACCCTGGTGAGACGCTCGAGTACAGCTACCAGAAGCAGATCGAGCTGCTCCAGAACGTCAAGAAGGGCATCGCCGACGTCGTCACCTCGAAGAAGCGCCTCCAGCTTCAGGAGGAGAAGGTCCAGCAGCAGGTCGTCAAGCTCGACACGCAGGCCCGGCAGGCGCTCGCGGCCGGCAACGAGGAGCTGGCCCGGACCGCACTCGAGCGAAAGAACGTCGCCCAGACCGAGTTGCAGTCGCTCGACGGGCAGATCGCCCAGCTCGAGCAGCAGCAGGAACAGCTAACCGCCTCAGAGCAGAAGCTGCGCACCAAGATCGAGCAGTTCCGCTCCAAGAAGGAGGTCATCAAGGCCCAGTACTCCGCCGCCGAGGCGCAGGTCCGGATCTCCGAGGCGGCCACCGGGGTGGGCGAGGAGATGGCCGACGTGGGGTTGGCCATGCAGCGCGCGCTGGACAAGACCGAGAACATGAAGGCCCGTGCCGATGCCGTGCAGGAGCTCGAGGCGGCGGGCACCTTCGAGGATCTGACCACGCTGACCCCGGGCGAGGACGACATCGACCGCCAGCTGCGCCAGCTCTCCAGCACCAGCGAGGTCGACGACGAGCTGGCCAAGATGAAGGCCGAGCTCGGGGGCGGCTCGAATTCGGCGGGCGAGCTCGGTGCCGGCGACCCGCAGGCCGCCGGTAACGAGCAAGGCGCCGAAGGCGCAGCGCCGTGATCATCCGCATCGCCACCGAGGGCCAGTACGAGCTCTCCGATGACGAGGTCGCCGAGCTCAACGAACTCGACAATCAGGCGGTGGGCGCCTGCGAGATCTCCGACGAGGCGAGCTTCCGTCAGGCCTTCAACCAGCTGCTGGCCTTCGTGCGCGAGCACGGGCACGCGCTTAGCGGAGGACAGCCTCGAGCCCTCCGCGCTGATCCTGCCGCCTCCCGACGTCTCGTTGGAGGAGGCGCAAGAGGAGTTCAGCGGCGAAGGTTTGATACCGGGCTGAGGCGGGCTGGCGCGGCGGCGGCGGCCTGACCGGCCGCAGACGCCGAAGCGCGCGCTCCCTCAGTCGCCACGCCGCGGCGCGCCGTTGGAGCCCGAACGGCTCCCCCGGCCGGCTCCGGCCGGACGCTCCCCGGCCCTCCCGGCGGCCACGGGGGCCGGCGTGCCGTTGGAGCGTCCGGACGTGGTCGAGGCGGGAGGCTCGTACTCCTCGCCGTAGCCATAAGCGCCATACCGCCCGTAGCGCTGGTCCTCCTCGTCCGAGTTGACCACGATGCCAAGGGTGGGAGCGTCGAGATGGTGCAGCTGACGCCGCAATCGGTGGGCATGGTCGCGGAGCGTGTTTCCGAGCCTCGTCACCACAATCAGGCCATCGACGAGCGGGACCAGCGGGATGGCGTCGGAGACGGCGGTCAGCGGTGGCGTATCGACGACGACGAGGTCATAGCGTTCGGTCGCGTCGCTGAGGAGGGCGGACATGCGCGGAAGCTGGAGAAGGTCTCCAGGGTTGGGCGGACGCGTGCCCGCGAAGAGGACGTCCATACAGGGGCCGGCGCCGGCGCCCGGATGCTCATTTCCGGCTGTGAGCCGGTATGGCCTCACGGCGTCTTGGAAGGCGGCGTCGCCCACGAGCACGTCGGTGAGGCCGCTCTTGCCCGGCAGGCCGAAGCGCTTGGCAAAGGTGGGCTTGCGGAGGTCAGCCTCGATGAGCAGGATCCGCTCGCCTGCTTTGGCGGCGGCGATGGCCAGACTCCATGAGACGGTGCTCTTACCGTCGTCACGGTCGGCTGAGGTGATCAGAACGGAGTGGATGTCGCGGCTGAGCGTGTAGTAGCGGAGGTTGGCCCATAGCATGCGGAAGGCCTCGAGCTCGGGTCCGGGCACCGACTTGGGCGTGGCCTCCTCGGTGCGTAGCGCGGGGCTCTCCGGAACTGTGGCCAGCAGAGGACGCTCGAACAGCTGCTCGATCTCGTTCGCGTCGCGCAGGCGGCGGTCGAGCATCTCGGCCAGCACGACGAGCGCAATTCCTAGGATTACGCCGAAGAAGAGCCCCAGTGCCGCGTTTCGGGCCGGCTTCGGCGATGAGGGACCCTCGGGGATCTGCGCCGGCTGAGCGAGCTCCGCTCCACCGGTCTGCAGGGAAGCCAGGACCCTCAGCTCACTGAGCCGCGACTGAAGCGACTGTCCGAGTCCACCGTTGCGGAACTGGCCGGGGAGAGCGTCGATCTGCTGACGAAGGGGCTGCTCCCCAGAGCCGATCGTGGCGCGATCTGCGCCGCGGCGGAAGGCGATGTACTGGCTGGCGAAGGTGTTGGCCAGTTTCGAGGCGAACGCAGGGCTTGTTGCCACGGCCTGGACGTCGACGAGATCGGACTGCCCGTCGCTGCTCTGCGAGATGGCGCCGAGAACCTGATCCTGGGTTAGATGCAGCTTGCGGGCGGTGAGGCTGGCGACGCGGGGTAGGGACACCAAGCCGAGATTGGTGGCGGCCTGGCGGGCCGGGTCGGTCTCACTCGGCGTGATGGCGGAGCCGAACAGCATCTGATCGAACTGCGGGTTACGGAATAACAGCTGAGCGGTGGCCGTGTACTTCTTCGTCTGGGCCAGGGAGGCGATTACAGCCACGACCGGCACGAGGAGGACACAGACGAGGAAGAGAGGCAGTCGGCGGCGAAGCGCCCGGAGCGCGTAGCGCACGTTGAAGTCGGCTGAGTTACGAATCATGAGCCGGTGTTAATCATCCCTGGTCGCGGTACACGCGCGGGGACTGCTTGACCCATCCCTGGAAACGTTGCTTACGGCAGGTCCCCGCCAAAAGGTCAGGATAACGAGGGAGCGGGTTCATCGACGCAGTTGGTCCAGCGAGCCCTGCCTAGTTCGACTCGCCGAACGCTCCCTCGCGGCGGCTGCGCCCGTACCAGTCGATCATGTCCTGCAGGCCCTCCTCAAGACTGACGGTCTGGCGAAAGGCCGGCACCTTGCGCCGCAACTTGGTCAGATCAGCCTGCTTGGCGGCGCGGCCATCGGGCTTGGAGCGATCCAGCTCGACCTCGATCGTGGACCCGGCCACCTCGGCGATCTTGTAGGCGAGGTCGACGAGATTTACCGGTGTTCCGCCCGCGAGGTTGATGGGATCGCAGTCCACCGCGCATTCGGTCGCGAGCCGGAAGCCCAGGGCGAAGTCACGGGCATGCAGGAGGTCACGCGTCTGGCGCCCCGAGCCCCACACGACCACCGGACCATTGCGGTCGAGGACTTTCTTGACGAGCGAGGGGACGACGTGAGAGGCCGTTCCCTGCCAGCGGTAGCGACCGCCGTACGCGTTGAAGGGGCGAACGACGGCGATGGGCAGGCCGAACTTCTCGTGGACATAGTGACTTTGGATCTCCAACAGCCGCTTGCCCCAGCCGTAGCCTTCGTTCACGCTCTCGGGAAGGCCGTGGTGGACCGGGATCTCGGGGGTGGGAATGGGTGCGTCGTCCGGATAGACACAGCTTGAACTCACCATCAACGCCCGCTCAACGCCAGCCTCCACGCAGGCGTCCAGTATGTGCACGCCCATGAGGGCGTTATCACGTAGGACCTCCGGGTTGTTCTGCATGCTGCGCAGCATTCCGTATGCGCGCGCCGCGAGGTGCATCACGACATCCATACCGGCGGCGGCTCTCCGGGCGACCTCCGGGTCGCGCAGGTCTCCTTGCATGACCTCAATGCCGGCTCGAGTGACGCCGGCATCCGGATCGGTCGAGAAGTCATCCACCACCCGCACCGCGGCTCCCGCCTTGACTAGGTCCTCGACAAGGTAGCTGCCGACGAAGCCGGCGCCCCCGGTGACGAGGACACGTCGTCCTGCCCAGGTATAGGCACCTGAGGATATGTCGTGCGTGGGGTGACGCGTCACGTGAGCTCGGGCGAGCGGCGCGAGTGCCAGGTGGAGGGCAACTCCTGTCTGAGCACGAGCCAGAGAAAAAGGGAGTTGTACTTCAGATAGCGTGGCCCGAGACGCTTCGGTTCATGGACCATCCGATGCAGCCAGGTGAGGCCGGCACGCTGGACCCAGGCTGGGGCAAGGCGCTTGTTACCGGCGAGGAAGTCGAAGGCGCCGCCGACGCTGACGCACACCCGGCTCGGCAAATGGGCGCGGGCCAGGGCCACCCAGTAGTACTGGCGGGGCACGCCCAGGCAGACGAAGACAAGCTCGGCTCCGCTGCGCTTGATGCGCTCGATGCATCCGGACACGAAAGCCGCGTCGACCGGACTCGGCGGCGTGTCGTACAGGAGCGTGAACTCGGCGTTCGGGTATCGGTCGGGTCCGACCCGTCGCAGCCAATCGTGGACGTCCGGGTAGCCACCGATCACGGCCACAGGGGTTCGCCGCTCAAGGCCACGGAGGAGGTGATCGGTCAGGTAGGGGCCGTAGACCCGGTCGGCCAGCTGTGCTCCCTTCGCGTTCATGCACCACACGAGGGGCATCCCATCGGGCACGATGAGGTCGTAGGCGCCGAGCGCCTCGCCCATCTGCGAGTTCAGACAGCTCTCCGAGAGGCCCATGGTGTTCATGGCATCGATGGCCAGCGTCGGCCGCGCTGGGTCGTCCAGAGTCCGGTTGACGAGTCTGGTCACGTCGGCATAGGCCACCTGCGCCAGCGGAGTCCGCAACACGTGCGTCGACGTGATTTCATCGCTGACTTCGGACCGGGTCAAAGCACCTTCCCTGGGTTGCCAATGGTCGCGTCGCCTCCCATCCCCGTCTCATGCGCCAGTTTATAGAGTGCCGGTAGTCTGCACAAATGACTTTGGGCAGTATGCCTGACCAGCGACCATCAGCCAGCAGGCTACTGAGGAGCAAGCTGGCCAAGCGGCGCGTCTGGCGGCGGATCTTCCTCGAGCGCCTCACCGAGCCGCTCCACCTCAACCTGCTCTCCGCCTTCGTGCTCGCGGCGGGCTCCTTTCGCGCCAAGGTCAACTGGGACCTGGTCGTCCGCCAGCAGTACGCGTTCGGAACTCTCGAGGCAGCGGATATCGCCCACGCGCACGGCGTCTCGACCGTCACGCTGATCGAAGTCGGCGTGGCGAGCGGCGCCGGCCTCATGAACTTGTCCTCGCTCGCTCAGGGCGTCTCGCGGGAGACCGGGATCCGGTTTGAGATCCATGGCTTCGATCTTGGCACCGGCATGCCTGCTCCCGTCGACCGGCGTGACCACCCTGACCTCTACCAGCAGGGCGATTTTCAGATGGACCTCGAGGCCCTGAGGGGTGCCCTCCCCTCCGGAACAGAGCTTCACATCGGACCGCTGTCGAAGACCATCCCCGAGTTCCTGACCCGCGACGCGTCACCGCGCCGATCGGATTCGTGGCCCTGGACGTCGATTTCTGGTCCTCGACGACGGCGGCGCTAGAGCTCTTAAAGGGGACGCCGGAGCAGTACCTGCCCCGCGTCGTCGTGTACGTCGACGACATCGCGCTCGATGAGCACAACTCGAAGGCGGGTGCCCGGCTGGCCATCCGAGAGTTCAACGACGGGTTGAGTGGCGTCAGCTCGAGGAACACGCCTTCCTTGAATTCCGTCGAATCTTCCGACGGGCGGGCTGGATCAAGCAGATGATGTTCCTGCACGTGCTCGACCATCCGCGGCGGTCGCGGGCCATGCCGTCGGTGACAAAACGCTATATCGAGAACCCGTATCTCACCGGGCCGCAGCCCAAGGAGCTGTTTGACCTTGGTGCGTCCTCGGAGGGGTCAACACCCCCGTGAGGTGGTGGAGCGCCATTCTTGACAGTGATGTAAGTTATCCATAAGACAGGGCAGTGGGATGAGGACGACCCCCTAAAGGGAGGCTGGGATGTCTGAAGGACTCATCGTTGTCACGGGAGCGGGCGGCTTCATTGGAGGCCATCTCGTGCGACGCCTGATCCAAGAGGGATCCAGGGTCAGAGCAGTCGACGTCAAGCCGGTGGAGCACTGGCACCAGGTCGCTGCAGGGGCGGAGAATCGGGAGCTTGACCTCCAGAAGGCCGACGCCTGCGATGCCGCCGTAGAGGGAGCGCGCGTCGTCTACAACTTGGCTGCCGACATGGGCGGAATGGGCTTCATCGAGAACAACAAAGCTCGGTGCATGTTGTCGGTTTTGATTAACACTCACTTACTTTCCTCCGCCCGGCGCTCCGGGGTGAGGCGGTACTTCTACGCGTCCTCGGCCTGTGTGTACGCGCGCGAGAGGCAGCTGACGCCAGATATCCCCGCCCTGAAGGAGAGCGACGCGTATCCGGCAGAGCCCGAGGACGGCTACGGCTGGGAGAAGCTCTTCAGCGAGCGCATGTGCCGGCACTTCCAGGAGGACTTCGGTCTCGTCACGCGCGTTGCGCGTTACCACAATGTCTACGGCCCTCATGGGACCTGGGACGGCGGACGCGAAAAGGCGCCGGCGGCGATCTGCCGCAAGGTGGCGGAGGCCCGTCTGCTCGGCCATTCGGAGATCGACATCTGGGGTGACGGCGAGCAGACCCGCAGCTTCATGTTCGTCGACGACTGCGTCGAGGGGACGCGCAAGATCTTGGACAGCGACATCGAGGAGCCGATCAATCTCGGCTCCAGCGAGATGGTCACGATCAACCAGCTCGTCGACATCGTCGAGGAGATCGCCGGGGTGAAGCTCACGCGGCACTACCTGCTGGACGCCCCCAAGGGCGTGCGGGGGCGCAACAGCGACAACACTCTCATTCGTCAGCATCTCGGCTGGGAACCGAGCATTGCGCTGCGGACCGGCCTGAGCGAGACCTACCGGTGGGTCTTCGACCAGGTGTTCTCCCGGCTCATCGCCTCACGGCAGGGCCGTCCGGTTCCCGGGCGGCGGGTTCAGCATGGCGCTCCCGGGCACGAGCAGGTCAGCCTGACTCCTACCGCTATGCCGGACGGGGCCGCGGCGGCGTCGCCTCGCACTGCGGTCTAGGTGTAGGCCACGGGCGGGGTGTCCCGCTCGTGCGAGCGACGCGGCCAGGTCGCGGGGTTCGACTGCTGCCGAGAGCGGAAACCGGGGAGTCAGGCACTGTGCTGGCGCGAGCGGGCCCCTATCATTCGTTGAAGTGGACAAGGATTGATCCGCCGACGGCACGTGAGCCCTTTACGCATGATGAAAGACATGAGCGCACGCTCAGTGGGCCGACGCTCGGGCGCTGACCAGGGCAGGACATGGTGGCGGTTCGGTGCGCCCGGGGCTGCTGCAGCCGCCGCCATTGCTGTGGGTGCTCTCACCGCGGTCCTTCCTAGCGCCGCCGCAGCGCTCTGCGCCGCCGTCCTCTTGGCCGCTCTCGTACTTGCGGCGCGACCACGCTTCGGCACGCCGGAGCTGAGCGGGAAGCGGTTTCGCTGGGTGGTCGCGGCATGGGTCTTCGTTCTCATCGAGCCCATCGGGCACTTCACCGGCGGACGTACGCAGCTGACGGCGGTGAGCGGCAACCCCTCCGTGGAGAACGTCCTGAACCTCCTCAGCTTCGGAACGATCGGCGCGCTCAGCTTATGGTCGCTGCGCTCGAACCGCTTTTACCGCTGGCCACCGCTCATTCTGTTGGGGCTGCCGCTCCTCTCGCTGCTCTCCGCCGCGTGGTCTTTGGCCGCGACCGTCACCCTCGGCTTCTCATTCGAGTTGCTGAACATGGTCTTCCTGGCCACGCTCACGGGGGCGATCATCACCGTGGACTCTGAGCTGGGCCGCTCATTGATCCGCCGGATGCTGCGTGCCTTCGTGGTCAGCGTGGCGACCCTTTGCGTCTTGGGTCTCGTTGTCCGCAGCGGCTGGGACCTCAGCGAGACTCCGGCGCGTTTCAGCTGGCCCGGCACCAATACCCTCGCGGCTGCGGGGGAGACCGGCGCCGCACTGATCGTCCTCCTATTCGGCGGGCGACGCGAGATCGGGTTCGGTCGGCGGACGGTCTGGGCCTTGCTCGTGCTATTCGGCGTCTGCCTCTACTTCGCCCATGGACGAACCATCCTGGCGGGCCTCGCGGTCGCCCTCCCCTTCGGTTACTGGTACGCCTCCGCGCAATCCGGACCCGTCCGGCGCATTGCGGGAGCCCTGACGATCGTGGCGGTCATCGTCGTGCTTATCCTGTCGTTCGGCGGTGCTCTCGGCGACTACCTGTACCGGGGAGAGACCCATCAACAGGTCTTTGGCCTCAATGGGCGGTTGGGTATCTGGACGACCACGGTGTCCCAACTACACTCCGCCGGCCGCTGGCTCTTCGGGTATGGTCTCAGCGGTTCCAGGGTGCTTCTGGCCTCATCCATCGCCTGGGCGGGGGACGCTCATAGTGCGTGGGTGGAGACGTTGCTGTCTCTCGGGCTAACGGGGGTCATCGTGGGCATCGGCTTACTCGCCTGGCTCGGTGCGCGGCTCTTTCGCGCTTCACGGCCTGGAGCCTACCCGCGGGTCTTGGGAATTCTGTTCGTGTACCTTCTGGCGATGTCGCCCGTGGCGACTGGGTTCGCCTCCCCCGGCCCCGAACCCGGGATGGCGTTCGCAATGCTTGGTCTTTTCTTTGCGGCCACGGTCGCCTCCGAGCGTGTTTCTTCGCCGGCCATCGCAGTGTCCCCGCCGCCATTCGGGCATGCCGTGTCGCCCGTTCCGGCCTGATTTCCCGCCCCTGGCCTTCGCGGTCACCGGGAAAGCGAGGCGTACAGCGCCTTCCATTCATGCGCAAACCGCTCGGGGCTAAGCGGCTCGACGCTCCAGCGCGCGGCCTCGCGCATCTCGGCGCGCCGCCCAGGTAGGGTCTCAAGGAAGCGGCGGAGCGTCGCAGCGATGCTCGCCGGGTCACCATGGAGCTCGAAGCCGTTGACGTCGTCCTCGAGGAGCTCCTCTGAGCCCGAGATTCGGGTGGCGAGAAGGGGCAGGCCGGCTGCGGCCGCTTCAAGAAGTCCAAGCGAAAAGGCCTCGTAGTGAGACGGAGAGACAAAAGCGTCTGCGCTCCACAGGTACGGCCGCACGTCCTCGGCTCGTCCCACGAACTTTACCCTCTCGGCCACGCCGAGCTCCACCGCTCGATCGCGATAGGAGGCGACCAAGTCCGGTTCGCCACCGACGACCCAAAGACGAGCTTGACTTAGCTCCGGTCCGAGCCTCGTGAATGCCGCTAGGAGTTCGGGCAGACCCTTGCGCTCGAAGTGGCCGAGGGCCAAGAAGACGAAGGCTGTGTCTGTGTCGGCGGTATCAAGTTGCTGGCGGATGCGGCGCCGCATCGAAGTGTGCCGCCCGTTCGAAGTGGCTGAGATCGACCGTGTTGCGGATAACTGCTGATGCGAGTGGCCGCCGCCGGATAGACCCGAGCCATCTCGCGCCGGAGACCCTCAGACGGTACGACGATCATTCGGGCGTCGGATGAGCCGAGCCTCGACCATCGCCCGGACTGTGTGGTTCGCCCATGTGTGAACGGTTCGCAGACTCCAAGGCCCGCGAACCCGAGGCCACACCTCCTTGACAAAGCCACGGTGACAGAAGTGGGCATAGCAGATGTCGGCGAGGAAAGCTACAGTCAGTGACGTGGGAGAGGTCGAAGCGTTCCCCGCGCAGCCGCAGCCGGCATACGAGGTGCATCGCCATCAGTAGGTACACGAGGAACGAGACCAACGCCGGCCGCGTGACCGTTGGCACAGCGATCAGCTCATATCTCGCTCGAGGTCGCCGCTCGGGTAGCCGCAGTTCGCTGGTGAAGATTGTGAACTCGTGCACTTCGTCCGAAGCGCCTCGAGCACGCGGATGTCGCATGCCCCCGGGGGATTGCGGGGCGAGACGAGATAGTCGAACAGAGCAACCTTCACTCAGACCACGCTTCGAGCGCCTCACACCTCACGAGGACAGCCTCCATCGCTGCTGGAAGTTGACTCCGTAAAGCGCTCGAGGTAGATCTCTCGTCCGCGCTGTCCCATGCGGCGGCGAAGCTGCGGGGTCGTCGAGCAGCGAGCCAGCGCGGCTGCGAGCGCACCGGCATCACGTACTGGCACGAGCAGTCCGCTTGCCCCTCCTCGATCACAGAGGGAACGCCACGCCAACGCGTGGCCACGACCGGTAGCGAAACTGCATCGCTTCAGCAATGACGGCGCCGAAGCTCTCGGACTCGAATACGTCGGGTAGCAGAACACGTCGCTGGCCCGAAAGCATGCCGCTTTGGCTTCTCCGCTCGCGCACGCCCGAGAAACGCCATATACGCTCGAGCCCGGCCTGCGGCCAGGCGCCCGGAGCGTCGTCTCGAAGCTGGACGACTCGAACGCTCCCACAGCTCCAGCGGAAGTGATATCCCTCGCTCGCGGAGCCGCCGACACGCGTCCACGAGGACCAGCAGCCCCTTTGACTCACGCAGCACGCCGACGTAGAGGACGACCGGAGGCATCCTGTCCCTCGGTGATGCGCGGAACATCAGCCAGCGATGGCTCGGCGACACCGTTGGCCACCACGGCGCTCCGCCGAGCGCCGAGCCGCGCACCGTCATCGGGATTGAGCGCGGAGGTGCGGATCGCCAGATCCGCCTGGCCGTAGGCCCGGAGAACATCACGCGCAAGACTCGCGGAAGCCGGGGCTCGATCTCACTGAGCCCCGCGGCGTGAAAATGGAACACAGTGGCCCGAAAGGCCCACCGGGTGAGCAGCAGCATGGCGATGTCCCGCAGACTGGTACCAGATCGGGACCGGCGGGCGGGTAGTACAGAACGTCGGCACCGGTACGAAGGCGTGCCAGAGGATCCGCACCACGAGGCCTGCGAGGTGAACCAGCTTGGCCGACTTGCGGCCTGCCCACATCGGCTGTCGCTTTGCGAGAAGGCCATGCGGACGGGAAACAGCACGACCGCCCTCGTAACGGCCGCCAGCAACAGACTGGGCGACGACCGATTGACCCATGAAGGGTGGCGGCAGCTGAGTGACGACCAGGATGCGGGTCGGCGCCTGGCAGTCGACATCCTCAATTCGCGACCGTCTCGATCATCGGCTGCTCTGAGGTGACCGGGATGGACGATGCCGGAGCTCCTCCAGCGCCCGTCGACACTGCCACCCATGCGACGAGCGTACGCACGCCCTCGCTCAGCCCGCTCGCCAAAGCGGCCCCGCGCGCGCCTGCGACGGCGGCGGCGCCGACCATCGAGGGCAGCTGCACGCCGAAGCCGACCACCTGGGTGAACAGACTCCGCTTGGCGGCGCCGAGAGCGAGCATGCCCTGGACGGCGCCGAGCGAGCTCGCGACGGCGACGATGGCGACCATGAACAGAGGCAGCAACGGCTTGGCCTGTGGCCAGGTGGCCCCGAGAATGCGGGCTCCCACGGCGTCGGGCAGGAGCAGCACGGCTGCGGCCCAGATCACGGCCACGACCGTGGCCGATGCGCTCACTGTGACGATCGCGCGCGGGACGCGGCGCGGCGCGCGGTGCAAGAAGCCGCACGATCTCGGCCACGAAGACGAACGTCGCTCCGGTGAAGAGCAGGTTGAGGGGGCCGAACAGGAGCAGCATGGCGCCGCGGAGGGCCCCGACGACCTTCAAGTCCGGCGACGGCGCCCACCAGCGCGATCGCCACCCAGGCGCCTGAGCGGTGCACAACGCCTTCCGCCCCGTAGCGCCACGTCAGAACCCGCTGCTCGCGCAGCCACGTGAGCACCTGGGCTCGGCGCCGGAGCAGTCCTGCCTGCCAGCACCCGGCGAGGGCGGCGACGTTTGCCGAGACCCCCCAACACGAGCACCAGAGACAGCGCAGACACGTGGCCCACCGCCAGCAGCACCGTGATGCCCGCAAGCTGTAGCAAGATCCAGAGGCCGTCGTTCCCAGCCGCTCGGCCCGGCCGTCCGCCGACGACGAAGCTGTAGCGCCACGCATCCTGGACGAGCAAACCGGGCAAACAGATGGCCAAGGCACGCATCGGCGCCGCAGCGGCGGAGGACATCGCTTCGCCCGCGGCCAGGCATACGACCCCGGCAACCGCGCCAACGACGAGCGCGGCGCCGACCGACGCGCGGCTCCCCGCCGCGGAACTCTGCCGGGGGGGCGGCGCTGTAGCGGACGACGAGCGGCGCGGAAGCGAAGCCCTCGCTGAACCCGACCACGAGGTTGTAGATGCCGAAGACGAGGGTGAAGGCGCCGAACGCGGCTGCGCTCACCTTGGCGGCCACGAACGCGCTGAGGGCAAAGTTCGAACCGCTCGAGAGGACCTGATCGGTCAGCCCCCAGCTGGCCCGACGCGTCACGCTGCTGATCAGCCGGGTACTCCCACGGTCGCGTCCGGGCGGAGGGGCGTTGGTCACGGCCGAGGCGTACGCGCGCGACGGCGGGCGTCCGCTCTCACGCCGCGAGCGGTCGTGGCCGTCTTGCTCGGCCAAGGACCCATCAGCGAAAGCCTCCAGGGACCGATCGACCCCGACGCGAGCCCGTGCAAGGTGCCCAGCCGACCCGGAGTCCGCCAAGCCGCGGGAGCCGGAACGGCCGTGTGCACCTGGGCCGCACGGGCCCCCGATTCCGCCTCGGCCATGAAGTAGGGATTCTCCACGACGAGGTTGGGTCGCTCCCACCGCGAACCTCGAGGAGTGAGGAGCGATATGCAATCGATCAGGCGCCCGCCACCCCAGTTGACCACCTCCTGTCCGATACACGCCAGCCCGGCCTGGTCGGCCAATTCCTCGAGCCGCTGGGCGCTCATCGTCGACCCGCGCCAATGATCGAAGCCGGGGGTCTGGCGCCTCAGCGCCCGTTCCGCGACGTGAAGGCCGAGCTGGAGTGGCCCTCGGATGGGCCGGCAGGCGGCCAGATTGGAGTGATGCAGGAAAGCGACGCCATCGGGTGTCAGCACGCGGGCGAGCTCGCTCGTATAGGCGTCGATGACATCGTCCTCCACGTGGACGAGGGAGTCAAAGCTGAAGGCCACCTCGATCGAGGCGTCAGCGACGGCGGCGAGTGATCGCCCGTCGTTGACGTGAAACTCGGCGTGGTCGGCGTCGGCGAACCGCTGCCGGCACGCCTCGACGCACTCCGAGGACAGATCGATGCCGACGTATCGCTCACAGCAGGCCAAGAGGTACTGGGTCCAGCGGCCGTAGCCGGGGGCGATCTCGAGGACCGTGCGGGCGGGCAGGAGCCAGCGCAAGCGCGGCCACAGGCTCCATTGCCATTCGGTGTCGGCACTGCCCCAGGCGATGGACCACTCGTCGCCACCCCGTGGCCAGCGGTAGGTGCCGTCCCACTGTTGCCGGTTGGCCTGGACGTCGGGCACTTAGGCCTTCACTCCCATGCGGCCCGTGTAGTCGACCCGCGTTAGGAGAATGGGGGACTGGGCGAAGTACTCGTCCACCGCCTTGCGAGCGCCCTGGAAGTGGCCGTAATCATCGATGATGAGGACTCCCCGGGGGGCGAGCAGCGGATACAGGTGCTCGAGCTCATGCACCGTCGAGCTGTGCCAGTCGGTGTCCAAGCGGAGGAGCGCGATCTCCGCCGGCGCGGTGCCCGGAATCGTCTCCTCGACCAGACCGCAGACGTAGGAGACGAGCTCGGGTGGGTATCCGGTCGACTCCACGTTGGTGCGCACGCGGGACAGATACTCGCCGTGGGCGGCGTCATCGATGAGCGGAGGAGGAAGACGACCGGCGAAGTCCCGGTTGAGCTCGCGGTCGGCCTCTGCGGGCTGGGGCATGGCGCCGAACGTGTCGTAGAGCCAGATCCGCCGGTCGCGGACGCCGAGGCGCAGCAGGGACTTGGCGACGACCATGGCGCTTCCGCCCATCCATACCCCGCACTCAACGAAGTCGCCGGGGATGTCTCTGCGCACGATGTACTCGACGGCGTCGGCGAGGGTCACGATCCGCTCCGGCGAAGTCTGCGTGAACAACTGGACCTCGGCGCACAGGGCCCGTTGCTCGGGGGTGAAGTCGGCCCGCTCTGGCGCCTGCAGGCGCCGAAGGTCGTAGCCCAGACGCATGATCGCGCGCTTGGCGGTGCTCCTGGCTCTGTCGGTCACCGGCTTCAGGGGGCCCGCTCCGCGACGTGCATGTCCTGGCCGCCGTCAGGCAAGCCAACAGGCTGAGAGTCCCTGAGGACAAAGCCGCTGCCGGTCAGCAGTTCTTCGACGTAGCGCCACGGGTGAAAAGCGGCACACAGGTTGGTCCCGGTGACATCGCCGTAGCGGACGACGAGCTCACCGTTGCCGTACTGACTGTGCTCGTCTGGTGTCAGCTTCCACGCCCACGCTTCACCTCGGGTGGTGAAGAGGAGCAGCCCCCCAGGCTTGAGGACGCGGAGCATCTCCGCCATCCACTCACGCTGCAAGGGGGCGGTCAGATGAGTGAAGACCGACAGGGCATAGATGCAGTCGAACTGCTGGTCGGCGAAGGGCAACGGCGGCGCCAGGTCATTGACTTCGAAGTGAGCGAAGGTGAGGTTGTGCCGGCACCAGTCGATCAGTTGTGGGTTGTAGTCACTGCCGAAGAAGGAGGGCCCGCGCACGTCCTGCCATCTGCGCATCACCCGGCCGCACCCGCAACCGAAATCGAGCACGGCTTCGAAGCTCTCGAGCTCGCGCCCGGCCCGGCGGAGTCCGCCGCGCACGGCTTCGGCGGCGCGGTAGCTCTGCGCGAGAAATTCCTCGGGGTGAGCCATCCCGGTGACCTGGACTCGAAGGATCGGGGGAGGCAGGGGCACACCGTCCTGTCCGGTTCGGCGAGAGCTCGAAACGAGCTCCGGGAAGGCGACGGCCGTGCGGCTCCATTCCCAGGCTCGGTAGGCCGGACGCTGCAGGCCGGCACGCCCGAGGGCGACGGCTACGGCTCTTCGTGTGGTCACCGACGCAGTGCCTCCCGATGCATCGCGTTGTTCCCTTCTCCTGCAGCGCGCGGCGCGATCCGGCGCGAGCGTCGCGCATCGTACTGAAACCCTGCCCGCGATGGGGCGCATTGGAAGGGACGTCTCTCAGCACCCCTGGGCTTCTTTCCCGGCTATTGGGGTTGTCGTGATGGGCCTCGGCATACAATCCCGAGGCCTAGCATGGCTGCGGGGGATCACGTTGAGCGCCGCCGAGCGAGGCCAAGCCCGCCGAGGGCCAGCGTCACAGCGATCAGGAAGATCAGCAGGGGTGGAGAACAGCGACCATTCACTCGGTCGGGACACGGTCAGGGAAGGCAACGGGGTGTGGGGTCCGGGAGCGGGCAGGCTCAACAAGGCCGCCCGTGCCGTGGCCGAGGTGCGCGAGGACGGGCGGGCGCCTCCAGGCCGCCCGGGGCGAGGCCGTCGGTGCGGCGACGGGCCGGCCGCGACGCCGCCCGCCCCTGGGGCGCCGCGTCCTTCGAGCTGGCTCACGAGGGCTGCGGGCAGACGGCTTCCCAGCGTCGGCGCGCCAGGCCCGGACCGATGTCCGCCCGTCGAGCTCGGGATGACCTCGCAGTACTGGTTGATGGCGCTCACCGTCGTCTGTGAGCACGGCGCACCACCCGCGCTCGCCGAGGCCACGCCGGGGCTGGGAAGGACAGCCGCGGCGCTGAGCAGGCAGAGGAATCCGTATCTCAGCCAGGCGTGCATACGCCAGTGGTCATGCTAACTGAAGATCACACCACGACGTCGAGGGTCACAGGCGCCCTCCCCGGCCGGGAGCGCAGTCGTTCCTGGCGAGGTCTCGTCCCGACCGCAGGTGTCGTGGCCTTTGTGGCGGCGTTCGGCCTGCTGCTCGCCTACGCGCTGCCGGGCGGCGCGTTCGACATCGTCCTGCGCCAGGAATACGGGATCGGCGTTTGGTGGGTCATCGGCGTGGGGTTCGCCCTAGGCCTGTTGCCGCGGGCCCGCCCGTCTCCGCTCGTGTTCGTCCTGGTCGGCCTCCTCCTGGCCTACGCGGCCTGGACCGCGGTCAGCCTGGCGTGGTCCAGCAGCGCCGAGCGGACGGTGGCCGAGGTGGCTCGCGTCCTCGACTACCTCGGCCTCGTTGTCTTGACTGTGTCCCTTCTGGACCGGCGCACCTGGCGACCAGCGGCCATGGGACTTGGTCTGGCCGCGCTCGTTGTCTCGGCGCTCGCCGTGGCCAGCCGCCTTGCCCCTGATGCGTTCGGTGCCAACCCCTTCACGAGCCTTGGCATCGCAAATCGTCTCAGTTACCCCTTCGGCTACTGGAACGCGGTCGGTGCCTGGGCGGCCATGTCGATCGCCATCGGACTGGCGTGGAGTTCCCACGACGCCATCGCATTCGTCGCGCCGTGGCCCTCGGACTGGTGCCGGTGGCCGGGCTGGCGGTGTATCTGTCCTACTCGCGCGCGTCGGTTTTGGGTGCAATGGTCGCCGTTATAGCTGTCGTTGCCCTCAGTCGCAACCGCGCCACCGCGCTGTGCACGCGCTCGGTCGCGGCAGCGGGGGCAGCCATCATGATCCTCGCCGTCCGGCAAGCGCCCGACATCGCCAACGGAACGGGCACGCGGGGGGTCGGCGGCGTTTTGGTCTTCATCGCCATCGGCGTCGCTCTGGCCGCGGCGGCGGCGTGTCTCAACGGCGGTCACCGGGGCCGACCGAGTGAAATTCCGGCCAAAGGTGGCGCGTTCGTTTGTCGGGACGGCGGCCGCGGCCCTGCTCATCGTCGGCATCGTCGCCGGTCCGCCGCTGGCTACGAAGGCGTGGCGAGAGTTCCGGCACCCGGCGGCCCTGGGGCCCGCCAATGATCCGGCCGCTCGCCTCACCTCGCTGGGCGGGGTGCGTTACTTCTACTGGCGGGCCGCGGTGGACGCCTTTCGCAGGTACGGCCATTGACCGGCACGGGAGCGGGCACGTTCGAGTTCTGGTGGGATCGGCATGGGAATACAGGCGACTTCATTCGCAACGCCCACTCATTTGAGCTCGAGAACATGGCCGAGCTGGGGATTCCGGGTATCACGTTGATCCTGGCCGTCATGGGCTCGCTTCTCGCCCTGCTGGCGCGGGCCCGCCGACGCGCGCGGCGACCGGTCACACTCGGAGCCAGCGCTGCGCTGCTGGCGGCAGTCATCGTCTTCCTCGTCCAGGCCAGTGTCGACTGGCTGTGGCAGTCCACGGCGGTGACCGTGCTGGCCGTCGGCAGCGCCGCCGTGGCGGCCGGCCGGCTGGCCCACCGACGACCGCGGTTGCGCTGGTACGGCCGGGGAGCGGTGGCCCTTCTTGCCGCAGGCGCGATCCTGGTCCAGGTTCCCGGACTGTTTCCACGGTGGCGCTGAGACGGAGCCAGTCGGCCGAGCGGGCGGGAAACGCGGCGCTGGCGTTGGCGTGGGCGAACGCATCCGTCGCGGCGGAGCCGTGGGCGGCGAGTCCCTACGAGCAGCGGGGTCTCGTCCTGGAGTTCGCGGGGAGCCTGGCGGCTGCTGCGCGTGATCTTCGAGGCGCGATCGCCCGTGAGCCACTGAACTTCGTCCACTGGCTGCTGCTGGCGAGGATCGAGACCGAGCGTGGACTGCTCACGTCGGCGGAACGTAATGAGGAACGGGCGCGGCAGCTCCGTCCGTGGGCGCTGGCCTTCGCTCCTTAGCGCCCTGCCGTTGGCGCCGGCCGTACCCGGCGGGCCTCAACTCGTCGACCAGGAATTGCTCGCGAACGGGCCGAGGATCGCCCGGAGCGTGAGGTGCGCCCCCACGCGCCGACGCGTATAGAAGACGCCTCCTGTGCTCGTCCTCAGGGTCGTCAGCCGCTGCCAGCCGTTGAGTTGCTCCCGTTCGATGGTGACGTCGCCCGCCGTGGGCGCCCGGCCCCATAACGCTGTCCTGCCCGACCGGCCCCGGAGTGCCACGAAGGGAAACTGAAAGGCGACCGTCGAGGGCTTTGGCGCCCCGCTGCCAAAGAACAGGCCGCCGGCGGCCGGAAACACGGCGCCGCCGGGATCGAGAACCTCGTACCAGAACACGTGGCTGATCCCGTGTCGCCAGAGTTCAAAGAACGCCTCAGCCAGGTAGTCGGCTTGCTGGGCCAGGGATGTTGCGCCGTTCCGGATGGGGGGCGAGCTGTCCCAGTCGATTTCGGTCATCCAGATGTCCTTTCGGCCCCGGGGGAGCGCGACGTCCCGCGCGGGCCGCGGCGTCCAACACCCGGCGCAGGCGCCCCACATTCGGGACGGCGACATCGTCCGGGTTCACGGCTTGGGTAGTTGGAAGGAGGGCATAGGGATGAAAGTCGATGGCGTCGAGATGCGGAGGATCGGGGCACCGTCGTGGACCGGGCCCCTCCGGTGCCAGGCAAAGGAGCCCGCGCAGGAAGGCGACCGGACGCATCCTCTGGCCCCCTGGGGGGTCACCATACGGAGCCAAGCCCGCGGCAAGCACGTAGGCGTGCGGTTGGACGGATTTGACCGCCGCGTATAGGGCATTGAGCAAACCGCGGTAAAGGCTCGGGCTGGCGGGTGCATACCCCCTCCCGGCCCGGTTCCACTGCGGCTCAAGGTGAACGGTCAGGTTTGGTTCGTTCCAGGCCTGGAAGTAACTCACCCTCGGCAAGTCGACGCGCGGGTTCGCCGGATCGCGGAAGTGGCCCGAGTAGCGCCGGGCTACTGCGCGAGCGAAGGCGCCGTAGGCGGACGCGTTGGGTTTCCAGGTTCCCGGCGACGCGGTCCGTGGCACGCCGCGGCCCATGGCCCAGGACGGAGCGGACTCCAGCATGAGTACGACGCGCTGGCGTGAGGTGGCGGCGTCACGGACGGCGCGGTCGAGCAGGGTCCAGAAGTAATGAGGATCGCCAGGATTGGCGGCTTTGAAGCCGCGCGGACGCACACGCGGCGCGATATCGCTCCAGCTGGCGGGAATCCTCACCCAGCTCGAGCCGAGACGCGGCCATGCGCGGAAACCACACGGTGCTCAGCCCGTAGTCGAAGACCAGTGTGTCGGCGTCAAAGCCCGTGTCGAGCGACGCGGGCCCAGGGAGCGCGACCCGCCGACGGCGTCAGCGCCAGGGTCACGACAGCCCATACGAGCACCACACTCAGGGCCAGCCGATCCGTACCGGCGATCTGAGCAACGGGGCCGTCACCCGCTCATGGATGGCCGTGGCGATGGTCCGTCATACGCAAACCCTGCCGCAGTGCGCCTCCCAGGCTGTGCAACCCCACTGCAGCAAGCGATCTGCGCCTGGGCCGAACCAACGTGAAAACGTGACTCACCCTGACCTTCTCCGACCATCGAAGTTTCGCGGTGTCCACACCGGCGGAGAAGGCGACGGTTTGGCAGCCGGCGACGCCGGCATCCCTCACCGCCTTCCACTGCAAGCCCGTAACAGCGTTCAGATCCCAATATGCCGGAGCGACCCCCGATACGGCAATCCACATCGTGGCGGGGGAGGTGACCGTCAACAGTGCGGCCGCGGCCTGATCGTCCAGCATGAGACGGTAGATCGACGGTTGGGTGCCTGCGGGCGAGCACGGGCAGGCGGCTGAGAAGGGCCGCTTGCGACGTGCCGGCGAAGATGTCGCGGTGAGGGAGACGGTCGTTCATGCCCGCACGGGCCGCGTGGAGGTCGCTGCAGGTCGCGCAAGGCGTCGCGCCATCCCGCGGCGCCGGGTGAATCACACACGATGCTCCAGGCGCCCGGAAAGCGGGATAAGCGGTTTCGGCTGCGACGAAGGCTCTCGCGGAGATTGCGCTTGAGGGCCGGAGGACTCGCGTCTGCAGGCAGGTGGAGAGCAACCAGGGGAATCACGCTTTTGTGCATGACCACCACTGGTGAGAGTCCGGCATCGGCGGCCCACAGAGGCTCGAACCACGCCTGGTCCTCGCGCAGCGGCAGCTCGATCCAATCCCACTGAAGGCGGTCGACGAGCCAGCTGATGGCGACCGAGAGCGCCGGGCGCACGTGTTCGGGGTGGAGCAGGAGTTCCGGCAGCTCGTGCAGATGTGGCTCATAAAGAGCTCCAAAGCCATGGAGCGAACGGACCCGCGACGCGGCGTACACCCGAACGACGCCTCTAACAACGGGAGCACGGCGACCAACCAGTTACGGTCACGTTTGCGAACGGTGAGAATCTTCTCGCGTCCCGGAGGAACGAACATCTCGCACCACGCGAGCTGATAGTCGGGGTCCGAAAATGGCGACCACGTCCCGGCCTCGCGGTACAACGTCCGCCACTCCGGCATGAGGGACGCCACGTCACGCCGGTGTAAGAGCCGCCACGTCATAGCCCGCGGTCGCCCTTTGAGTTCTTGACGCGTCGGTGAGGGACGAGGGCACGGTGGAATTGAAGCCGGCATAACGATGCGACCGAGCACGGAGAAGGACGCTAACGCCGTCTTCCCGCCCCCTGATTTCCCGAAAGCCGGAACATCGTAGAACGTCGAGCTGGCTGAGGGCAACCGCGTGCCCGCCACGCCCTCTTCGGCGGTCGTCGGCCATCTGTCCACGGGCGGGCCCTCTCTGGCGCGGCCGCTTCCGGCGGGCCGATCCGTAAGTCGTCCCCGTATCCGCTGCGGAGGCCTCCGTGGCCGCTGCCCGCCCGCCGATCCATCGTTTCCTTCCATCCCCCCGCGCCTGCCGCACCGTGCATCGGTGCGGGCCTGCTCGCGCTCGGGATCGTCGGGCTCTGGCTCAGCTTCGCGCTTCCCGCCCGGGCGTCGACGCCGCGCCGTGCTCGGCCGCCTCCCGGTTCGATCAACTCCCGCCGTCCCGCATCAGACGCGCGGGCCTCGTCACTTGCGGCGAAGTCAAAGGCAGCTGGGCGCCCGGGACGGTCGACGCGGCCGGCTATTTCCTCTCCTACCGCCAGCAGGCGCGGGACGACACGATGCTGGCGCCGTCGGGCGGCAGGCCATAGGCGGGCCGTCGATCGAGTCCGGGCCGCGCGCGCCCGGCGCGATGCTCGCGCGCTCGGGTCGAGTGCCGTTCGGTTGGGGCACGCACAGCGGCCGCACTCGCGCCGGGGGCGTGCACGGCGAGGCCCGCCGGCGCACCCTTGGCAGGATCGGTGACCTCGAGCACGGGCTCCGGGCGCACGGCTGCAGAGCGCGCCACCCCCGCCGCTCTCAGGCGACGAGGATCTCTACGTCGCCCCTCAGTTCTCGGCCAGCACCTGATGTTCGACTCCGCGCCAAAGCCCTGCGATCCCCGTTCAGCGCGATGCGGTTGTGGGACTCCGGGACGCAGTGGTGCCAGATGGACCGGGGCACCGCGAGCGATCAATTCGACTTCTGGCAGTTTGACAACCTGCTCGACCAGGCCGAGACGCTCGGCGCGGATGTGGAATTCACCTTTGGCGACACGCCGGCCTGGGCCGTGAGCGGCTCGTATCCGCAGGCGTCCACCGAGGATCAATGCTCGACCACGACCGATAACCAACCCCCCGCCGACGAGAGCTACTGGACGAACTTCGTCACCGCGGTTGTGACTCACGCCCAGGGTCGGATCCACGCCTACGAGCTGTGGAATGAAGTCGACTACGCCCCGTATCTGGTCAGGTGACATGGCCACCATGGTGCAGATGTCGGTCGACGCCGCGCGGGATCATCCACCGGATCGATCCCGCGGCGGTGGTCCTGAGCCCGTCGTGTCTCGGCAACGCCCGAGGGATATGCGTTCCTCAAGCAGTATCTCGCCGCTCTACCCGCCGGCACCGTCGACGCCATCGCCGTTCACAGCTACACCGACGGCGCGTGGCCCGAGCAGTTCATCCCCTCCGAGCTGGCTTCGGTGCGCTCGGTCCTGCCGCCCGCTTACGCGGATACGCCGATCTGGTCCACCGAAGGAGGATGGGGGACAAATGACCAGTTTTCCGCTCACCCTCTGACCAGATGGCGTTCGTGGCCCGCTACGACCTGATGATGCTCAACGAGGGAGTGGCCCGCACATACTGGTACGCCTACCAGAACAGTCAGTGGGGCACGCTCTGGGACGGAAGTGCACTGACCCCGCCGGCGTCGCGACCGTAGCCATCAACGCCTGGCTGGTCGGAAGCACCTTCCACGGGTGCCAGAGCGCCGACGGCAACCTCTGGACGTGCTCGCTCACGATGAGCGGCGGCCAGGCGGCCCAGATCGTCTGGGTCACGTCCACTCCGGTCGGGGGCTTTCCGACGACCGGTTACGGCACCCTTGAAACGCTGGCCGGAGGGAGTGCGCCGACCGGCGACGCGCCGATCACGGTCGGCGAGGAACCAGTTCTGCTTACGTCCTGAGGCCTACGTGGTCCAGGGCAGGCTCTGGGCGCCCCCGAGCGCGGCCTGCAGCTGGAGCCCGGCGGCAAGCGGGCGGTGGGCGACAAAGACGCCGTCGGGGCGGGTCCGGACCTTCATCAAGGGCTTCCAACCGGTCGACCCCAGGACCTCGATCTGCACGGTGCCGCGCCCCGGCGCGCGTCCCCAGATCGTCGCGCCCCGCCG
The DNA here is from genome assembly GCA_963777185.1 of uncultured Solirubrobacterales bacterium. Lineage (GTDB taxonomy): Bacteria > Actinomycetota > Thermoleophilia > Solirubrobacterales > Solirubrobacteraceae > Palsa-465. Next base: position 129,448 of record CAVZPU010000017.1, on the reverse strand, counting down.
ACCGCGGACCGCGACGAACGGGAACCGATACGCCGCCGCCGCCGGCTTCGGAACCCCGTCCTGGAAATACACGCCAAAGGACGACACCGAGATCTTCCCCGGCAGCTGGTAGGTCTGATCGCCAATCGCCAGCCACATCACGTGCGTGACGCCCTGGCGCCAGAGTTCGTAGAACGTTCGGGACAGCCACTGGGCCTGCTCGGCGAGCGGGATGCCGTCGGGGCGCGGCGGGTTGGTGTACCAGCCGACCTCCTCGATCCAGATCGGCTTGGACTTGGCCGGGAGGACGTTGTGATAGCGCACGGCGGCCGCGAGGATCCGCTGAAGTTTGTTCATCTCGACGATCGAGACGTCGTCGAGCTTGCCGGCGGGCGAAGTGGGATAAGACGCGTACGGGTGATGGTCGAGGGCATCGAGGTGGGCTGGGTTGGGGCAGCGCATACGGCGCAGCTGCTCCCCGTTCAGGCAGAAGAGGTGGCGATAGAAGTAGGCGGGAGACATGCGCCCGCCGCCGGGCGGATCGCCGTAGCCCGACAGGCCCCCGCCCACGACGAAGGCATGGGGCTGCACGGCCTTGATGTTCGCGTAGCCGGCGTTGAGCAGTCCCTTGTAGATCGCGGGGCTCAGCGGGACGATGGCGCCGGACGATGCGCGGCCCCACTGGGGGTTGAGGTAGGTGGTGAGGTTGGGCTCGTTCCAGATCTGGAAAGTGCTCACGCGCGGCAGGAGCTTGCCGGTGCTGTCGTGGAAGTGACCCGAGTAGCGCGTGGCCAGCGCGCGGGCGAACTGGCCGAGAGCGGGGGCGGAGGGCTCCCACGTCCCGGCGGGAATCGTGCTTGGCGGTGTGCTGGCCTCGGCCCACGCCGGCGCCCAGAGGATCTGGACCTCAACGCTCTGGTGGTGAGCGACGGCGTCGCGGATCGGACCGTCGAGGGTTGTCCAGTCGTAGGCGGGGTCGTTCGGATTCGTCGGGCGCACGGGACGGGTGCGAGCGATCGCCGACCAGGTCGCCCAAAGCCGCACCCAGCTGGAATCGATCTGCTGAGCCCGGGTCAGCCAGTCTGCCTGCACCGAGGGTATGTAGTACTGAAACCAGTACCCGTCGGAAAAGCCCGTGGCGAACGTGGCGGCCGGGGGGACGACGTGCTTGGCGTGCTTGGGGTGCTTGGGGGCGCGGGCAGCGACGGCCGATCCGCCGGTCATGGCCAGGACGAGGGCCGTGGCGGCGATGACTGCGGTGATGCGCCGCCCCAGGGGGATCAGATCGGTATCCCCCAGAGCGGGAACCAGCGCTCCAGCTCGGCCTCGACCGGAAGATCGGGGCCGATCTGGGCCTTCAGCACGAGTTCGCGCTCGTTGTCGCGCTGCTGTTCGCCGGTGGCTGGCACGAAGGGGTAGAAACTACCTCGTTTGTAGTTGTAGATCCAGTACAAAGGCTGTCGTTGGTCGCTCTCGAACCCAAAGACGGCGCAGAGCAGCCGCTCCCCGTAGCCGCCCCCCTCGATCTCGCTGCTCACAGCATGGATGCCGGTGACGAGGTCGTCGAAGTCGGCGCCTTTGAGGATCACCCAGCGATAGCCGAAGGCGTCGTCTGAGTTCGTGACCGTGATCCCGGCGTCTGCTGAGGTGCCCCGCACGATCTCCTCGGTGTCGCGGAGGATGCCTTGGAAGTCGGCGGTGCCCAGCGGCTGAAAGACGATCGCCGCGCTGCCCCGGGAGGTGATCGACAGCGTCGTCTGCATGGTCACGTAGGCGGTGCTCAGGGCAAACAGGCGTTCCGGCGCCGGCTTGGCCAGCTTGCGGCGGCCGGTCAGGACGTCGAGGAAGCCCATGCCGGCTCAGGCCGTGCCCTGCAGCTGCGCCTCGTAGCGCTGCAGCGCGGCGATCCGCGCTTCGAGTGGGGGATGCGTGGAAAAGAGCGTGGCCACGGTCTGCTTGGCCTTCGGCGGGAAGATGTAGAAGGCGGCCAGCTCTCCGTTGGCCGCGCGCAGGTCTCGCTGCGGGATCCGTTGCATCGTCCCGCTGATCTTCATCAGGGCCGAGATGAGGGCACTGGGCCGGCCGGTGATGATGGCCGACCCGCGGTCGGCCGCAAACTCGCGGTAGCGCGAGAGCGCCTGCAAGAGCAGCCAGGAAACGACGTAGACGATCGCCGAGACAAGGATGACGACGATGAAGGCCGGACCGCTGTCGTTATCGCGATCGTCGAAGGCGCCCCCGAACCAGAACCCCACCTGCACGATGAAGGAGGCGATGGAGGCAAAGAAGCTGGCGATCGTCATCACCATCACGTCGCGGTTGCGCACGTGCGTGAGCTCGTGGGCGAGCACGCCCTCGAGCTCGGCCGGGCTGAGCAGCTCGAGAATGCCGGTGGTGGCGCAGACCGTCGCCGCGCGCGGAGAGCGCCCGATGGCGAAGGCGTTGGGCATCGAGGTCTGGGCGATGGCGACCCGTGGCTTGGGCAGGTCGGCCTGCACGCACAGCCGCTCGATCACCGCGTGCAGCTGCGGGGCCTCCCGGGGGCTCACCTCCTGGGCGCCCATCGAGATCAGGGCGATCTTGTCCGCGGTGAAGTACTGGACCAGGAACAGCGCCCCGGCCACCACGGCGATGGTGACGCCCCCGGCCCCGGAGGCGATCAGCACCGCGATGAGCACGGCATAGACCAGCCCGAGCAGGAACATCGTCAACAGCATGCGGGCCTGGAGGCCCCGGTCACGGCCGAAGGAACGAGAAGGGGCGGGCATATCGGCTTAATTTTCGCAGACCAACGAAGAACCGCTTAAGTGTTGGGGGGCCACGCCGCTAGCGGTCAAGGGATGGCGCCGCCTGGCCGATGGACGAAGGTGGTGCGGAACTGGCGCGCATATCTGGCCGGCCTCGGGACCGGCGGCTCGCTCGTGGCCGGAGCGGCCGTGCTCTTCGTCGTCGCCAGTGCCCTCGTCTCCTTCGACGGCTGGCCGCAGGTGGGAGCGATGCCTCCGGCGGCCTCCGTCTCGCTGCCCGCGCCGGTTGCCGGTCAGACGACGCCCCGTCTCGGGGTCTCGGAACGCGGGCGCTCGCTCGCGTCGGCTGGCGCCGCGGTGGGCACGCGGGGCCGCCGTGCCGATGGGCCTGCCCCCGCCCCCGGCCGCAGGCGGGGAGCGCCTCGAGCGAGGACCGACGGGACGGCGGCCGCGGTGTCCTCCGGCGCCGGGGCGCCCCCGGGTCGCGCTCAGTCGCCGGTCGGCGCGGGAAGTCGCTCGCCCGCCGCCTCTGGTCCCGGCGCGCCGGCGGGCGTGGGAACGGGGGGCCAGACGGGCCAGAGCGCGACGGGCGTGCCGGCCGGCGTGGTTACCAACGGCGCTTCAAAGGCCGGCTCGAGCGTGGGTTCGGTGGCCGGGCAAGCGGGCACGCTGGGCGCCGCCGGCTCGCGGCTGCCGATCGTCGGCGCAGCGGCGGGAAGCGCCGTAAGCAAGGCGGCCGGCGCGGTGAACGCCACCGGGCAGGCGGTGAGCGGCGCCGGACGGGCGGCGGCAGGGGCGGTGTCGGGCGCGGGTAGCGCCCTCGGCGGACTCGCTCGCTAACCGGCCCCGGCGGAGCGGTGGACGGTCCCGAGTGCCCGCGCGATGAATCGCAGGCTCACCGCCTGCAGCTCGGGATCGTGCTGAATGGAGCGGTGATGGCCGCCGGGGACGGCGATGAACCGGCTGTCGGGATGGCGTAGTTCGCCGGAGAGCCGGCGGGAGTGCTCGATCGGCACGACTTCGTCCCCCTCGGCGTGCAACAGGAGGACGGGAGCGGTGAACTCTGCCACCGCGGGGGCCAGCGGATGGGCGGCGAAGAAGGCATCGAGCGCCGGGGCGTCGGCGGGAAAGGTGAGCGATCCCCGCTCCAGGCCGCGCCGCATTCCCTCGGCGGTGGCCGGGCAGATAGCCACGACCGCGCTCGCGTGCAAGGGCGCGGCGGCCAGGAGGGCGAAGTAGCCGCCCATGCTCGAGCCGCGCAGGGCGAGCGGGGCCGCGGGGTCGCCGAGGCGCTCTCGCAGGAGCGTGCCCATGGCCACGATGTCGTCCAGCACCCGGCCGTCTAGGGCCCCCTCACTGGCGCCGTGACCGCGCAGGTCGAGGGCGATCGCGCCGAGCCCCGCGCCCACGAGCTGGCGGGCGAAGTCGTGGTGGCTCTCCTTGGCCGAGCCGGCGCCGTGGAGGATGACCACGCCGCTCGGGGTCACCCGGCCCTCGGCGCCGTGTCGCTCGCCACCGCTTCTCCGCGGGCGCGCTTCATCGGCGAGCCACAGCGAGTACGCCAGCCCGTCCTGGCTGGCCATCTCGCTCGGCAGCGTCACCGTGACCTCCCGCGAGCGCGACCGGCGCATCGGCCGATGATGCCAGGGTCATGGCAATATCGGCGCCCATGCTCGCCGGCACGCAGCTCTCACACGTCTTCCCGCTCGGCACACGCGTCAACGAGCGGGGTCACCTCGAGATCGGGGGGTGCGACGTCGTCGAGCTGGCGCGGGAATTCGGCACCCCGGCCTACGTCGTGGCCGAGGACGATCTGCGCGCCCGGGCCCGCGAATTCCTCACCGCCCTGCGCGGCTGTCACGGGGACTTCGATGTCCTCTTCGCCTCCAAGGCCTTTCCCTGCACGGCCGTCTATCGCGTCCTGGCCGAGGAGGGGTTGGCCTGTGACGTGGCCTCGGGCGGCGAGCTGCACCTGGCCCTGCGCGCCGGCTTTGACCCCGCGCGCATCTATCTGCACGGCAACGCCAGGTCAGTGGCCGAGTTCGACGAGGCCGTCGAAGCGGGCGTCGGCCACGTCGTCCTGGACTCCTTCGACGACCTCGAACGCCTGAGTGCGGTCTGCGCCGAGCGGGGCCACCGCCAGGCCGTGCTGCTGCGCGTCACCCCAGGCGTGTCCGGCGACACCCACCGGGCCATCTCCACCGGCCAGGCCGATTCGAAGTTTGGCTTCTCGATCGACCAGGCTCAGGACGCCGTCGCTCGGCTGGCCGGGCACCCGCAACTCGACCTCGTCGGCCTGCACATGCACATCGGCTCCCAGCTGTTCGAGCTCGAGCCCTTCCGGGCCGCCATCCGCGCCCTCGCGCCGCTCGGCCAGTTCGGCATCTACAACCTCGGGGGCGGGCTCGGCGTCGCCTACACGTCCTCCCAGCATCCGCCGTCGGTGCAGGAGTACGTCCATACGCTCGTCGGCGCCGCCCGCGAGCTCGTCGGGCCGGACACGCGCCTGCTCATCGAGCCGGGCCGCGCCCTGGTCGCCAACTCCACCGTCACCCTGTACACGGTGCAGACGGTCAAGCGCAACGTCTCGAAGTGGGTGGCCGTCGACGGCGGCATGTCGGACAACCTGCGCCCGATGATGTACGGCGCCACCTATGAGGCCCTTCTGGCCGACCGGCCCCTGGCCGCGCACGGCGAGCGCTGCAAGCTCGTCGGCAAGCACTGCGAGTCGGGGGATGTGATCGTCGATGACCTGACGCTGCCCGAGCCGGTTCCCGGCGATGTGCTCGTCACCCCGGTCACGGGCGCCTATGGCTACGCGATGGCCAACAACTACAACGGCGTCCCGCGCCCCCCGGTCATCTTCTGCGCCGGCGGCGACGCGCGGGTCGTGGTCCGCCGCGAGAGCTACGACGACCTCGCCGCCCGTGATGTCGGCTGAGCGGCCGTTTCGGGTTGGCCTGCTCGGCCATGGCACGGTGGGGGCCGCCTTCGCGGCCCTGCTGCCCGTCCACGCCGAGCGGATCGCCAGGATCACGGGGCTGCGACCGGAGCTGTCGGGCGTCCTCACGCGCACGCGCGGCGACTTCGAGGACATCCTGGCCGGCTCGGATCTCATCGTCGAGCTCATGGGCGGCATCACGCCCACCCGGGAGTACGTGCTGCGGGCCATCGACGCGGGCGCTCACGTCGTCACGGCGAACAAGCAGCTGCTCTCCAGGCACGGCGAGGAGCTCTGGGAGGCGGCGCGCGCGCGCGGCGTCCAGCTGCGCTTCGAGGGCGCGGTGGCCGGCGTCGTCCCGGTCATCCGAGTGCTCCAGGAATCCCTGGCGGGAGCTCAGATCGATCGCGTGCACGGAATCGTCAACGGGACCACGAACTTCATCCTCACCGAGATGGCGCGCACCGGCGCGACCTTCGCCGACGCCCTGGCCGAGGCCCAGCGGCTCGGCTACGCCGAGGCCGACCCCTCCGAGGACGTCGACGGCCGCGACGCCGCGGCGAAGATGGCCATCCTCGCTCGCCTGGCCTTCGACACGCCCGTCCACCTCGACCAGGTCCGCTACGAGGGGATCGAGCACATCCAGCCCGACGATCTCGAGTACGCCCGCGAGCTTGGGCTCGGCCTCAAGCTCATCGGCACCGCCGAGCGGATCGACGGCGGGCTATCGGTACGGGTGCATCCGGCCTTTCTCTACCCGGGCCATCCGCTGGCCTCGGTCCACGGGCCCTTCAACGCGGTCACGGTGGAGTCGGCCGAGATCACGGAGGTCACGATGTCCGGTCCCGGCGCGGGTGGTCCCCAGACGGCCAGCGCCGTGCTCGGCGACGTGATCAGCGCCATGATCCCCCCCGCCTCGACGCCGCCGACGAGCACCGTGCTCGACATCGTCCAGGACGTGACCTCGGGCTTCTACCTGCACCTCGAGGTGGCCGACGAGCCCGGGGTGCTGGCCCAGGTCGCCCATGTCCTGGCCCAGCAGGAGGTGTCGGTCAAGTCGGTGGTGCAGAAGGGGCTGGGCGAACAGGCGCGGCTGGTCATGGTCGCGCACCCGGTGCTCGAGTCGCGCTTCGCCCGGGCCATGGAGCTCATCGGGCAGCTGGAGGTCATGCGGGCGCCTCCGCGGGCCATCCGCGTCCTCGAGGAGCAGTTCGACTAAACCCGACGCCGGGGGGTAGTTGACTGCGCAAAGGCTCGGCCCCTGCCCGGCTGGGTCAATCTCGATTTGGAGGTCTCACCATGAAGCTAGGGCTCACTTTCCTGCGCACGGTCATCGGCGCGTTGTTCTTCGGCCACGGCACCCAGAAGTTGTTTGGCTGGTTCGGCGGCTACGGCCCCGAGGGCACCGGTCAGTTCTTCGAGTCGCTCGGCCTGCGTCCCGGTCGCAGGCACGCGCTGAACGCGGGCGCGGCCGAGGCGGGCGGCGGCACCCTGATCGCCCTCGGCCTGTTCACCCCGGCCGCCGCGGCCGCGATCATCGGCACCATGGCCACGGCCATCCGCACCGTTCACATCAAGAACGGTCCGTGGGTGACCCAGAACGGCTATGAGTACAACCTGGCGCTCATCGCGATCATGGTGGCGCTGGCTGACCTCGGTCCCGGCGACATCTCCCTCGACCACGCTCTGGGCACCGAGGTCAAGGGTCCGCTCGTGGCGCTGCTGGCCCTCGCCGGCGGCGTCGGCGCCGCCACGCTGCTGACCCAGAGCTCGGACGCCGAGCCGAGCGGTGCGGGCGAGGTGCCGGGCGACCCGGCTGCGGCCCCGGCCGCCACCGCTGCTGCCGCCGGCGCCTAGCTGTGCTCATGGGAGCGCGGCCCGCTGCCGGCGGCCCGCGCTCCTCAGCCACCCGTGCCCTGAGCCCAACGTGCAACGACGGGCACCGGGGACCCGGTCGTTGCACGTTGGTGCCTCGAGGCGAGCCCAATGTGCAGCGACCGCGTCGACGGGACGCGAGTTGCACGTTGGGCTCAGTTGTGCGCGTGGCCTGGTCCGGCGCTCGGGCCCGGGGCGCCGGCCCCGGGGGCCCGCCCGGTTGCGCCCGGCCGCCCCGGCCCCGGCCCCCGCCCGGTTGCGCCGGCGCCACTCCAGCGCCCGGGCCCGGGGCGCCTGCCCGGTCCCTCCGGCCCACTCCGGCGCCCTGCCCGGGCCCCCGCCCGGGCCACACCGGCGGTCCAAGCCGACCCAGCCGACCGACGCTCTGCCATCCTGCCCCGCATGACCGGCCTCATCGAGCGCTACCAGGAGCGGCTTCCCTTTCAAGCCGGAGATCCCGTGGTCTCGCTCGGGGAGGGGGACACCCCCTTGATCTTCGCCCCCCGGCTCTCGGAGGAGGCCAACACGGAGGTGTGGCTCAAGCTCGAGGGGGCCAACCCGACCGGCTCGTTCAAGGACCGCGGCATGACCGCGGCGGTGTCGGCCGCCGTGCGCGAGGGAGCGCGGGCGCTCGTCTGCGCCTCCACCGGCAACACCGCCGCCTCGGCCGCCGCCTACGCGGCCCGGGCCGGTCTGCGCTGCGCGGTCATCGTCCCGGAGGGCAAGATCGCCACCGGCAAGCTGGCTCAGGCGCTCATGCACGGCGCCCGCGTGATCGCCCTGCGCGGGAACTTCGACCAGGCGCTCACGCTCGTGCGCGAGCTGGCCGACCGCCATCCCGATCTCGCTCGTCAACTCGGTCAACGAGTTTCGTATCGAGGGTCAGAAGACGGCGGCCTTCGAGCTCCACGAAGCGCTGGGCGGCGAGCTCGACGGCCTGTGCATCCCGGTCGGCAACGCCGGCAACATCACCGCCTACTGGCGCGGCTTCACCGAGCTCGGCGCCCGGCCGCGGATGTTCGGCTTTCAGGCCGCCGGTGCGGCGCCGCTGGTCACGGGGGCCCCGGTCGAGCAGCCCGAGACGGTGGCGAGTGCCATCCGCATCGGCAAGCCGGCCCGCTGGGAGGAGGCCATGGCCGCCATGACGTCCTCCGGCGGTCGGGTGGCCGCGGTCAGCGACGCCGAGATCCTGGCCGCGTACCGCCTCCTCGCCGCCGGCGAGGGCGTCTTCTGCGAGCCGGCCTCGGCGGCCAGCGTGGCCGGGTTGCTGGCCCACGGCGTGCACGACTGCCAGCGGGTGGCCTGCGTGCTCACCGGCCACGGCCTGAAGGATCCCCAGACGGCGCTCGAGCAGGTCGACGCCGTCACCCCGTGCGCCCCGGAGCTCGCCGCCATCGAGGAAGCCGTGCTCGGATGACGGCGACCTTTCAGGTCGCTGGCGAGTTCGCCTGGCGGCGAAGTCGGGGGCGGCGATGAGCCTCGGGCTCGCCGCCGCCTGGTCCGGGTGCCGGCCTCCAGCGCGCAACCTCGGCCCGGGCTTCGACGTGCTGGCCGCGGCGCTGGCCCTGCACCTCGAGGTCGAGGTGCGCGAGACGGGCGAGTTCGCCGTCGACACCCGCCTCGACGTCCCGCGCGACCGCTCGAACCTGGTCGTCCGGGCGTTCGAGCGGCTGCACCCGGCCGACGCCATGCGCTTTCGCATCGAGTCGAAGATCCCGCTCTCCGGCGGGCTGGGCTCGAGCGCGGCGGCGATCTTGGCCGGCCTGCTGGCCGCCGACCACATGTTCGAGCTCGACGCCGATGTGCTCGCCATCGCCACGGGCCTCGAGGGCCATCCCGACAACGTGGCCGCCGCCATGAAGGGCGGCTTCGTTGTGTGCCAGGACGAGGCGATCCACCGCTTCGAGCCGCCGCTGGGGCTGGAGGCCGTGCTCGCTGGTCCCGCACGAAGCCGTCCGCACCGAGGCCGCCCGCGCCGCCCTGCCCGCACAGGTCCCGCTCCTCGACGCTGTGTTCAACGTCGCCCACGCCGCCACGCTGATGCTCGGACTCGCCTCGGGGGACCTCGAGCTCATCGCCGCCGGACTCGCCGACCGGCTCCATCAGCCCCGCCGTGCCCACCTCTATCCGCGCTCGGTGTCGCTGATCGAGCGGGCCGCGGAGTTCGGGGCGCTGGGCGCGACGATCTCCGGAGCCGGCCCGACGGTGCTCTTCTGGAGCCAGATCGAGCAGACCGGGAGGGTGCGCTCGACGCTCATGCAGGAGGTCGGCGAATGGGCGACGGTGCTCCGGGCGCCGTTTGAGACCCAGGGCGCCTACGTGCGCGAGCTCAGCCGTTAGCCAGGGCCCGCCGCGCTCCGGAGGCCCGCCGCGCTCCGGAGGCGCCGCCGCGTCCCGGAGGCCCGCCGTGGCGGACCCCAAGGGAACTCAGACCGAGTTGCCCGCGTACTGGGAAGCGAGCTCGGCGAGCCGCTCCCGCGGCCCGTTCATGTCGAGCCGTCGCAGGAGCTCATCGGCCACGTTGAGATAGTCGATGGCCAGGTCGGGGCGGTAGTCGAGGATCGACAGGGCCCGCTCGGCCGACTCGGCATAGGCGATCGAGGCCCGGATCGTGGTGTCGATGAGCTTCTCGCCGAAGTGCTTGCGCAGCGACTCGAAGGCCTCGCGCGAGTGGCGGGTGCGCATGTCGGCGATGTTGAGGATGACGCCGAGCCACTCGAGCTCGGGGTTGAGGCTCTCGCGGGCCAGATCGATGACCTCGAGCGCCTGCTCGACGCCCTGCATGGCGAAGTACTGCGCCTCGGCGGAGAGCAGCGCGTTGTCGGCGGCCACGATCGCGTTGACGGTGAGCAAGCCGAGCGACGGCGGGCAGTCGACGAGGATGATGTCGTAGTCGGCCTTGACCGTCGCGCAGCGCCTTCTTCAGCGTCAGCTCGCGGCCCATCTTGCCCCCGAGCATGAGCTCGGCTTCGGCGAGGCCGAGGTTGGCCGGGATGATCCCGTCGTGGATGGCCTCGCCGGCCTTGGCCTTGCCGGAGAGGACGTCGCCGATGGTGGGGGAGGCGTCGGGATCGACGTCGAGGTAATCGGACAGGTTGCCCTGCGGGTCGAGGTCGACGGCCAGCGTGCGCAGGCCGACCTTTCGGAACACGTCGGTGAGCGTGCGCACCGTCGTCGTCTTCCCGGTGCCGCCCTTCTGCGATAGGACCGCGATCGTCGCCGCCATGAGCGCGTGACTATAGGGGCACCGCCGACGGTGCGCCGACCCGGGCGATCACTCAGTGCGGCGAGACGCCGTTCGCACGCTCAGCGGGATGGCTGTAGCGCATCCCCGAGATGGCGGGCACGTCGATGAAGTAGAGATGGTGGCGCCCGATCACGACCTCGTCCCCGTCGGCCAGCGTGCTCCATTCCACCCGCTCGCCGTTGACGAACACGCCGTTGAGGCTGCGGTCGTCGAGCACGCGCAGGCCGTCGGGCTGGCGCACGATGAGCGCGTGGCGCCGCGACACCGTCGGATCGTCGAAGCGAATGTCCGCGGCCAGGCTCCGGCCGATCCGAGTCCACTCCCGCTGCAGCTCGAAGGCGACGACGTCCTCACCATCATCGTGGTAGGCCAGATACTGCCCCGGCTCGTTGAGCCCGCCCCGGAGATCCTCCAGCCACGCCTGATCGTCGGTCGGCACGGGCACGTCGATGATGGCGTTCTGCGCGGTCGTGAACAGCGACGATCGGACGAATTCGGTGCCGCCGCAATTGGGGCAGACGGGGAGTTCATCGACCGCCTCGAGCGACAGCGGATGGTCGCAATCGGTGCAACGGAAAGTCCCGGTCCCCGCAACATTGCCCGACATCCAAGCTTTCATCTGGGCGCCTCTCCTTGTTACGGGCTACAAATGCGCCGGGCTGGCCAACCCGGCCCGCCGATCATAGTCCGCACGTCAAAGATGTGATAAAGGGATCAGCCCGCGAACTTGCCGATCCAGTCCACGGACTGTTTACGGCATGTTAACGGGAAGGAAAGCGCAGAGGGCCAGAGAACCTCGTGCCGATGCGCGTTGATGTCGACGACACGGTGGACCTCGAGCTGGCGCTCCTGCGCCGGGGCGTCGTGGAGCGGGCCGCACATATGGAGCGCTGCGGACGGTGCGAACGGACGCCGCTGATTGGCGAACGGGTCTATGTCTATAACCAGAAGACGGTCCGCTGCGAGCTCTGCCGGGTGGCTGAGCACCGGGCGCCGGAGAACCCTCACGTCATCCACGGACCCGAGTTCGGGCACACGATGAAGATCTCCGACCAGCGCGCCGCCTGAGGGCACCCCACGGGTCGCAGGGCCCGGCGCTCGGTTCGCCGCGCCGACCCCGCAGACCGTCGGCGGGGACCCGTCCATAGAATCCCGCCCGTGGATCCGCTCACGATCACGGCGACGATCTCCCGCCCCCGCGAGGAGGTCTTCGAGTACCTCGCCGACATCGCCAATCACCCCGAGTTCATCGACCACTACATGAGCGACTGGCGCCTCACGCGGGTGGACAGCTACGGGGCCGGCGCGGGGGCCCGCTTCCGCGTCAAGGCTCCGTTCAACCGCTTCTCGTGGGCCGACATGACGATCGCCGAAGTCCAGCCGCCGTACAAGATCGTCGAGCACGGCCGCGGCGGCAAGTACAACCGCATCCGCATGCTCGCCGTCTGGATCCTGAACCCCGGCTCCGGGGGAACGACGCGCGTCGAGTACACGATCGAGACGCTTCCCGTGCTGCCCTCCGACCGCCTGCTCGAGGCGCTGGGGGGCCGCGGGCGGACCAAGCGCCAGCTCACCCGGGCGCTGCGCCGGCTGCGCACCATCCTCGAGGAGGACCGAGACCGGGGCCTGCGGGCGTCGGTCGCCGGCCGCGATTAGACTTCGCTCCGCCCGTGACCATGCCCCGTCGTCGCCTCCTCGCCCTTCTCGTCGCCCTCGCCACGGGCTTGCTGCTCAGCGCCTGTGGCTCGGCCGGTGAGCATCCGACCGACGCCACGGCCGAGCAACAACGGCTTCTACATCACGCTGAACGGCGTCAGCTATCAGCTGCAGATCTCGCGCGAGCTCAATCAGTTCTCGACCGAGGACAGCCAGTATCTCGTCGGGCTGCCGCGCGGGACCAAGGCGCTGACCTCCGCCCAGCTCTGGTACGGCGTCTTCCTGTGGGCCCACAACCCCACCAACCAGGCCAAGACGCTGGCCAACAGCTTCGCCATCTCGGACACCGAGGGCAACAAGTACTACCCGGTGAAGCTGAACCCGGCCGTCAACCAGTGGGTGTGGACCGGGACCCCGCTGGGCCCCAACGAGTCCGCACCGGGCCCTGACACGACAGCCTCGGAGGGCCCGACCGGCGGTGGGCTCGTCCTCTTCAAGCTGCCGACCTCGATCTACTCGAACCGGCCGCTCACGCTTTTCATCTACGGCGCGGGCAAGACGCCGGGCACCATCTCACTGGACCTTTAGCCCCGCCAGTAGAACCTGGCGCACGGCCGGCGCGGCCGTGGCGCCGCCGGCGCCCTGATTGGGAAAAAGGGCGCCGACGACGATCCGCGGCCTGCCCACGGGCGCGAAAGCGACGAACCACGCGTCGGTGTTGGTGGGCGAGCTCGCGTTCGGGTTGTTGGCATTCGCGGTGTCAGCAGCTCGGCCGTCCCGGTCTTGCCCGCCACTTCGACGCCGGGAATCTGCGCCGCCGTGCCGGTGCCGGTGCTGACCACCGCGACCATCATCTGCTGAATCTGGCCGGCGATCTGTGGCGAGGTGACGGCGACGAAGCTGGGCCGCTGGCCGGCCAGCAGGGTGGGAATCGGGCCGGCGACCACCGTCGGCGATGGTGGCGGCCACGTCGGCCATCTCGAGTGTCGTCGCCTGCACCTTGCCCTGGCCGATGGCGGAGGCGCCGAGCTCCAGGTTGCTGCTGGCCAGATCGGCCGGCGGGATGGTGCTCTCGGCCTCGCCCGGCATCGACGAGGGCGCATCGAAGCCGTAGCGCTTGGCCACGGCCAGCAGGCGGGCGGCGCCGAGCTTGACGCCGAGGGGGGCGAAGACGGAGTTGCACGAGACGGCGAAGGCGTTGAGCAGCGTTCCGCCGCAGGCCTCGCCGCCGGCGTTCTGGAGTGAGAAGCCGTCGATCGTGGCTTGGGTGGCGATCGGGTACACGCTCGAGAGCCGAGCGATGCCGGCCTCGAGCACGCCCGTCGAGGTGACGATCTTCATCGTCGACCCCGGCGGCTGGGGCGCGGAGAAGGCCACGCCGGCGGCGCCGAGGATTCCGCCGGTGGCCGGATCGAGGGCGACCATCCCGGCATAGTTGTTGCCCATGGCCGCGACCACGGACTGCTCGATGGCGGGGTCGATCGTCGTGCGCACGGTCGCGCCCCGGGCGGGCGGCCCGGCGCGCCAGAACGCGGTGGCCGGCGATCAGGGTGTCCGCCGGCACGCCCGCGAGCCGGCTTTGGAAGACCTTCTCCAGGCCGTCGAGGCCAACCTTGGCGCCAGCGGGATAGCCGCTCGCCGCAAAGGAGGCGGCCTGGCCGGCCGGGATCGGGCCGAGCTCTCCCGCGATGGCCGAGGCCACGGCAGGGATCGGCGAGCTGCGAGCGGAGCCCGCGGCCAGCGGCGTGCCGTCGGCGGCCAGGATCGTGCCCCGCGGGGGCATGGTCGCCTGGAGCTTCAGGTGCTCGTCACCGCGCAGCCCGGGGAAGAGCAGCGGCGCTCCAAACCGCACTCCGGCGCTCGTCCCGCTCCCGACGACCGGCACCTCGAGGGTCTCGGACAGGGCGCCGAACATGCGCGTGCGCGCCACCATGGCCACCGGGACGAAGATGTCGTGCGGACTGCCGACGCGGCGCACGCGGAGCGAGAGCAGCGTGGCCGTGGCCGCGGCACGGCGCAAGTCGCCCGCGAAGCGCGGCTCGCTCGTGCTCTGCCGTGAGCCGGGGTCAAGCAGCGCGTACATCGCGGGGTAGTCGTTTCGCTCCCACGCCTGAACGTACCGGGTGGCCAGTGCGCGCTGTTGGTCGCCGTCGCCGCTGAGCAGGAGCACGCCGACCACGACCAGCGCCGCGACGAGCAGCACGCCGGGGAGGAGGTGGCGTGCCAGCCGGCGCCGCCGGGCGGGGCTGGCTCGACGGCGCGGGCGCGCGCCAGTGCCCCGGCGCATCGGACCGGGTCGGCTCTGACCGCTTCTGCCCACCGCCACTGCTCTGGCCACTCCTTCTTTGTTGTGCGCACACGGTATCCGTGCGCCCCCCGGAATTAGCCGGATCGGTCTCTGAGAGGACCGCCGGCCACTCTTGGCACCGGCGGGCGTCCCGGTCAATACGCTCCCGCCCGTGACCGGCGTCGACTGGCTGATCGTGGCCTTCACCGCTGCTCCTGGCCATCTACGGCTACGTTCAGGGTTTCCTCGTCGGAGTCCTCTCGCTGGCCGGATTTGCCCTCGGCGCCTTCCTCGGCACCCGCCTGGGCCCGCTGCTCCTGCCCTCTGGCGACCACTCCCCGTACGCACCGGTGTTCGGGCTCCTCGGTGCGCTGCTGGCCGGCGGCGTGCTGGCCACCGGCTTTGAGGGCGTGGGCATGCGGATGCGCCGGGTCCTGCGCCTTCCCGGGCTGCGTACGCTCGACGGCCTGCTCGGGGCGGGCTTGACTGCCTGCGTGGCGCTCGGCGTGGCCTGGATCGTCGGGGCCATCGTGCTGCAGTCCTCGGGCTCGGCCAATCTGCGCCACGACATCCAGCGCTCGGCCATCCTGCGCGACGCTCAACCGGGTGCTGCCGCCGTCGGGCCCGCTGCTCAACGCGCTCGCCCGATTCGAGCCGCTGCCCTCGGTGCGCGGACCAGCGGCCGCGGTCCCGGCGCCGACCAGCGGCATCCTGGCCGCGCCGGGCGTGCGGGGCGCCGCGCGCAGCGTCGTCCGCGTCGTCGGCACGGCATGCGGGCTGGGGATCGAGGGCAGCGGCTGGGTGGCCGGCCCGGGCCTCGTGGTTACCAACGCCCACGTCGTGGCCGGCGAGGACGACACCGCCGTGCAGGTCGGCGGCCAGCCGCCCGGGCTGCCGGCCAAGGCGCTCGTCTTCGATCCCCACAACGACATCGCCGTGCTGCAGCGTGTCCGGGCTTCACCGAGCCCTCCCTGGCCCTCGACGCCGACGGCCCGCCGGGAACCGCGGCGGCCATCCTCGGCTATCCCGCTCGACGGGCCCTTCGACGCCTGAGCCCGGCCGCATCGGCCAGACCGAGACCGTCAATACCCAGGACGCCTACGGCAACGGGCCCGTGCTGCGGCAGGATCACCACCCTGCGGGGTCTGGTCCGCCCGGGCAACTCGGGCGGACCGATGGTCGACAGTCGCGGGGCCGTCGTGGCCACCGTCTTCGCCGCCATCGTCGGCTCGCCGGGCCAGCCGGGCGGCTTCGCCGTGCCCGACACGCTCGTCGCCGCGCGAGCTGGCGCAGGCCCGCGCGGTCTCGAGGCCGGTCAGCACCGGTCCCTGCGCCGGCTGATCCCCGCGCCCTCATGGCTGCGGGGCAACCCGTGCCACGCCTGGAGGGCAACCGCCCTAGGCCGCGGGGCAACGATGGCCCCGGGAAGCCGGCTGCCCTCGCGCCGGCTACCCCCATTCCCCCGGACCCGACCGATCACCCAATGAGAGGGGGCCACGCGCACCCCCGGGCGGGCGGCGGTCTGCACACCGCCCGCCCTTAGGTGCTATGCCCCCGGGCGCCTTCCGGCGTCAAATCCACCGACGTCCTCGGCCATTTGCATCACCACATCGAGCTCCAGCGCCCCCAAGAGCTCGGGATGGTGATGCGCGACATGGAGTTCGGCCGCTTCGAAGAGAGCCAGCCGCGAATCGCCGACGAGTTGCGCCCCGCACTCGCAATAGGCGATCTGCCGATGACCTACCTTGATGCGTGCCCCGCACCTGTGCGGACCGCCTCCGTGTCGTGCGCCCCGCCGAGGGTGTCGGTCGGTGTGACCCCGGTACTCACGGCTCGGCACGATTGCGCAGCTCGCGTTGGCGATACGTTTCCGTAACGTTGCCATCGGCCCCTGCGGTCACCGAGACCACCCGGATCCAGCTCTGCGGGCGGATGTCCGTGGAGATCGACGGCGTCCAGATCGTCGACTGATCTGCGCGGCAAGCAGGTCCGGCTCCTCCTCGCCTACCTCATTCTCAACCGCTCTCGCCAGGTCGGCCGCGAGGAGCTCAGCGCCGCCGCTGTGGCCCGAAACCGCCCCTCAGTCCCAGGACGGCGCCCTGCGCACCCTGCTCTCGCGGCTGCGCCGGGCCGTCGGCTCCTCGGTGCTCAGCGGCCGCGAGCACCTCGGCCTCATCCTCCCCGAGCCGGTGTGGATCGATCTGGAGGCAGCGCGGGTCGAGGTCGGACGGGCCCTGGCCGCGCTCGAGCAGGGCGACGTGCGCAGCGCCTGGGTCCTCGGTCAAGTACCGCTCAACGTGGCCAGCCGGGGGCTGCTGCCCGGGGTGGAGGCCCGCTGGCTGGAGCCGGCCCGCCGCGAGCTCGAGGAGTTGCGCCTGCAGGCCCTCGAGGTCATCGGCCGGGCCGGCCTGGGCCTCGGCGGCTCGCAGCTGGCCAGCGCCGAGCGGGCCGCGCGCGCCCTGATCAGCTCCGAGCCCTACCGGGAGTCGGCCTACATGCTGCTCATGGAGGCGCTGGCGGCGCAGGGCAACATCGCCGAGGGGCTGCGGGTGTTCGAGGAGCTGCGCACGCTGCTGCGCCAGGAGCTCGGCACCCTGCCCTCCCCCGAGGCGATGGCCGTCCACGAGCGGCTGCTCAACCCCCAGCCGCGCGTGCGCGCCCCGGCGACGTTGCCGGTGCAGGCGGGGCCTGGCGCCCTCGAGCTCCCGGCCGAGCTGGCCGCGCGGGCCCAGGCGCCGCTCGTCGGGCGCGCCGGCGAGCTCGAGGAGCTCGAGCGGCTCTGGCGACGAGCCAGCGAGGGGCAGACCGCGCCCGCCGACGCCGCCCGGGTCCTCGTGCTGGCCGGGGACCCGGGGGTGGGCAAGACCCGTCTGGCCGCCGAGCTCGCCCGCCGCGCCCACGCTGAGGGGGCCGTCGTGCTGGCCGGACGGGCGCCGGAGGAGAGCCTCGTCCCCTACCAGCCCTTCCTCGAGGCGCTGCGCCACTACGTGGCCGGAGTCCCCGCTCGACGAGCTGCGCACCACCGCCCGCGAGTACGGCTCGGAGCTGGCTCGGCTCGTTCCCGAGCTGCGCCGGCGGGCGCCCGACCTCGTCTCCGACAACCACGATGAGCCCGAGACCGAGCGCTATCGGATGTTCGAGGCCGTGGTCGGGCTGTTCAGCGCCATCGCCCGGGCCGCGCCGATCCTCCTCGTGCTCGACGACCTGCACTGGGCCGACCGGCCCACCCTGCTGCTGCTGCGCCACCTGGCCCGGGCCACCGACCCGCGCCGGCTGCTCATCCTCGCCGCCTACCGGGCCGTCGAGACGACCTCGGGCGGGTTCGCGCTCGTGCTCGCCGATCTCCATCGCGAACAGCTGCTCTTCGAGCTTCGGATTGCCGGGTTGAGCGAGGCCGAGACGGCCGAGCTCGTGCACGTGCGCACCGGTGAGACGCCGGCGCCGGCCTTTGCCCAGGCTCTGTACCGGGAGACCGAGGGCAACCCCCTGTTCGTCGAGGAGATCGTGCGCCACCTCGCCGACGCCGGCGTGCGGCCGGGCTCGGCCGAACCCGACGCCCTGCAGCGTGTCGGCTTGCCCGAGGGCGTCAAGCAGGTCATCGCCCGCCGGCTGGCCCGGCTCGCGCCGGCGGCGGTCGAGTGGCTGCGGGTGGCCGCGGTCATCGGGCGCGACTTCGACGCCGGCCTGCTCGAGCGGGTGCTCGGCGTCCCCGAGACCGAGTTCCTCGACGTGCTCGACGAGGTGCTCGAGACTGGTCTGGTCGTCGATCGCGGCGGCGATCCCGGCCGCTACAGCTTCTCGCACGCGCTCATCCGCGAGACCCTCTACGAGGGGATGTCCTCGCCGCGTCGGGCCCGTCTGCACCGCCGGGTCGGCGAAGCCCTCGAAGCCGTGGGCGACGAACCAAAGCTCGGTGCCCTGGCCTTGCACTTCACGCGGGCGGCGGTGGCCACCGACGCCGGTAAGGCGATCGGGTACGCCCGCGCCGCCGGAGAGCGGGCAACGGCCATGCTCGCCCACGAGGAGGCGGTCGAGCACTACAGCCGCGCGCTCGAGGTGCTCGAGCGCTTCATGCCCGACGATGCTCCGCGCCGGTGCGAGCTGCTCCTCCTGCTCGGCGAAGCCCAGGTCCGGGCCGGTGGCCCCGGACTGGGATGGGCGGCGCTGCGCGAAGCGGCCGGCATCGCCGACCGGCTCGGCGACAGCAGCGCCCTGGCCCGGGCGGCGATCGCCGCCTCGCGTCGCTACCTGCAGCAACCGGGTGTGATCGAGGAGGAGCTGATCGCCTTGCTCGAGCGGGCGCTCGCGCGGACCAGTGCGCAGCGCACGGTGGCCCGGGTGCTTCTCCTGGCCCGGCTGTGCGGCGCCCTGTACTTCTCGCCCCAGCGCCATCGCATGCAGGCGCTGAGCCGGGAGGCCGGCGAGATCGCCGAAGAGCTCGACGACGACGAAGCCCGCGTCTATGCCTGTGCCGCGCGGCGGCGTGCGTTGTGGGAGCCGACCCGGCTCGCGGACCGCCTCGCCGCCTCCACCCAGATGCTCCGGCTCGCCCAGCACATCGGTCACCTCGAGCAGCAGCTCCAGGCGCACGCCTGGCTCGTCGTCGACCTTCTCGAGCAGGGCGAGCGCGAGGCCGTCGACGCCCAGATCGAAGCCTTCAACACCGGGGCGGCCCGGCTGCGTCAGCCCATGTTCGCGTGGCACGCCGTCGTCTGGCGAGCGATGCGGACCATGCTGGCCGGTCAGCTCGAGGCGGCCGAGTCCCTCGCCGCGGAGGCCCTGGCCGTGGGCGGACCGGCCGAGCCGGTGACTGCCGGCCAGTACTTCGCCATCCAGCTTCTCACCATCCGCCGGGAGCAGGACCGTGGCGGCGAGCTCGTCGACGCCACGCGCGCGTTCGTGGAGCAGAACCCGCACCGTCCGGCCTGGCGGGCGGCGCTGGGCAACGTGCTCGCGCTCTCCGGTCGTGAGGACGAGGCGCGGGAGTGCCTGGAGGCCGTCGCCGCCGAGGGCTTTGCCGGGGTGCCCGCTGACGGCGACTGGCTCACTGCTCTCGCCCTGGCCGGCGAGCTCGCGGCCGTGCTGGGCGACAAGGCCCGGGCCCGCGAGCTTTACGAGCGGCTCGTGGCGCACGAGGACCAGATCGTGGTCATCGGCCTGGGGGCAGCGTGTCTGGGGTCGTGTGCCCGCTATCTCGGCCAGCTCGCCGCCTGCCGGGGCGATGAGGCGGCCGCCCGCGGCCATTTCCATCGGGCGCTGCGGGCCAACGCGCAGCTCGGCGCGGTCAGCGAGCTGGCCCACACCCAGGTCGACTACGCGGATCTGCTCGGCACCGGCGCCGAGGCCCGCAAGCTTCGCGAGAGCGCCGCAGCCACCGCTCAGGCGCTCGGCCTGGCCCGGGTCGCCCGCCGCGCCGG
Organism: uncultured Solirubrobacterales bacterium; assembly: GCA_963777185.1. Classification (GTDB taxonomy): domain Bacteria; phylum Actinomycetota; class Thermoleophilia; order Solirubrobacterales; family Solirubrobacteraceae; genus Palsa-465. The sequence continues at coordinate 109,299 of CAVZPU010000017.1, read as the reverse complement.
CCGCTGAACGGGCCGCGTGGCAGCGAGCGTTGGCTGCGTCATAACGGCCGCTGAACGCGCCATGTGGCATCGACGGGCGTCCGCGTCCGCCACGTGCCGCTGAACGCGCCGCGTGGCATCGACCGGCGTCCGCGTCCATAACGTCGCACTCGAGCTCGCGAAGCGGCCGAGTGCTACCGGGTGGCCCCCCGGGGGCCGGTTTGTCTCAGTCGCCTCCTGGAAGGGGTCGAGTGCGACGCTGTGAACCGAAATCGGGCGGCACGCAGCCCAGCGCCCGCCAGCGCCCGCCCGCGCGCCGCCCGCGGCCCCGCGGCCGAAACCGTGCCGATGCGGAGGCCCTTGCACGGGGCGCTACGCTCGGCGGTCGCATGGCCAAGACGCTGATCATCGCCGAGAAACCATCCGTCGGACGCGACCTGACCCGGGTGCTGTCGGGACCCTTCACCAAGGCCGAGGGCTTCCTCGAGGGGCCGGAGGAGATCGTCACCTGGGCCGTCGGCCACCTCGTTCAGCTCGCCGATCCCGACGAATACGACGACCGCTTCAAGAAGTGGCGGATGGCCGACCTGCCCATCGTGCCCGAGCGCTTCAGGCTCGTCGTGCGCGATGAGCGTTCCAAGAAGCAGATGAACGTGGTCAAGCGCCAGCTCGTCCGCGACGACGTCGAGGAGGTCATCAACGCCTGCGACGCCGGCCGGGAGGGCGAGCTCATCTTCGCCTACCTGTATGAGAAGGCAGCGTGCAGAAAGCCCGTGCGGCGGCTGTGGTTGAACTCGATGACCGACCAGGCCAAGCGCAACGCCTTCTCAGAGCTCCGCCCCCGCAGTGAGTTCGCTCGACTCGAGGAGGCGGCCCGCTCGCGCTCGGAGGCTGACTGGATCGTCGGCATGAACGCGACCCGCGCGGCCACCATCCGCCTGCGGTCCTCCTTCGACGGGGCCGTGTCGCTGGGGCGCGTGCAGACGCCGACGCTGGCCATTCTGGCCGCTCGCGAGCAGGAGATCCGCGCCTTCATCCCCGAGCCCTATTGGGTCGTCGATGCGCAGTTCGCCGCCCTGCCCGACGCACCGCGCCGCGCCTACGAGGGTCGCTATCACGCCGGCGCCAACCCTCGGCTCAAGAGCGCCGAAGAGGCCGCGGCCATCGTCGAGGCGTGCCGCGGCGGGCAGGGCGAGATCACCAAGGTCGAGAAGCGCCAGGTCAAGGAGCGCCCCCCGCTGCTCTACGACCTCACCTCGCTCCAGAGCCACGCCTCGAGCCTGTTCGGGTTCACCGCCGGGCGCACGCTGGCCGCCGCCCAGCGGCTCTACGAGGAGCACAAGGCGCTCACCTATCCCCGCACCAACTCGCGCTATCTGCCCAGCGACATGGTCGCCGAGATCAAGCCGATCGCCAAGCTCGTCGGCGAACGGACGGAGTACGCAGCCGCCTCGCGCTACGTGATGCGGCTCGATGTCCTGCCCCTGGCTCGCGTCGTCGACGACGAGAAGGTCTCCGACCACCACGCGATCATCCCCACCAACGCCGAGCGCCATCCGGTCGACAAGATGAACGAGGACGATCGCCGGATCTACGATCTCGTGACCCGGCGTTTTCTGGCCGTCTTTCACCCTGAATCGGTGTCGGAGAACACCCGGGTCGAGACGACGGTGGCCGAGCATGTCTTCCGCACCCGGGGCAAGGTCCTCCTCGTGCCCGGCTGGCGGGGCGTCTACGGGGAAATCGCCGAGGGCGAGGGCACCGGCCAGGACGACGACGAGGGCCGCGAGCAGCAGCTTCCCCGGCTCGAGCAGGGCGAGCAGGCCCGCGTGGAGGACGTCGCCTCCGAGGCCAAGGAGACCAAGCCGCCCCGGCGCTACAGCGACGGCACACTCGTGCGCACGATGGAGACGGCAGGCAAGCTCGTCGACGACGATGAGCTGCGCGAGGCCATGAAGGACTCCGGCATCGGCACCCCGGCCACGCGCGCGGCCATCATCGAGCGCCTCCTGCAGGTCGGGTACGTCGAGCGCGACGGCCGCGCCCTGGTCGTGACCGAGAAGGGGCTGAACGTCATCCGCCTACTCGGGGAGCACGCGCTCACCTCGCCGAGCCTGACCGGCGACTGGGAGCGGCGCCTGGCCCGGATCGAGACCGGCCAGGACTCCCGCGAGGCATTCATGGGCGACATCGTGAAGTTCACCGCGGGCACGGTCTCAGAGCTCGACACCAAGCTCAAGGACGTGCGCATTCCCCGGGCCAACCTCGGTCCCTGTCCGGTGTGCGGCCACGACATCGTCGAGAACCGCAAGGGCTACTCCTGCTGGTCGCGCTCTGATCCCGGCTGCGGCTTCGTCATCTGGAAGGCCAAGGCCGGAAAGCAGCTGAACGTTTCGGTGGCGCGCGAGCTGATCAAGACCGGCCGCACGGAGAAAGCCGTGACCGGATTCAAGGGCCGCTCGGGCAAGAGCTTCCGAGCCCGGCTCTCCCTCCAGCAGAACGAGGAGGGCAAGTGGCGGGTCGAGTTCGACGAGCCGTGGGCCAAGGAGGGGGCGCAGCCGCCCGAGGCCGAGGGTGACGCGGCCGAGACGCTGGTCCCCCAGCCCGCTGCGGCCTGAGCGCCGCGTGGCCTGGTCCAGGGCCCGTCCTGGCGTCCCTAACGTGTCAACCGGCCGCTTCGGAGCGGCGATTGCCACTCGCTGCACGCGATGCGTGCGCCTGGTGACTCTGGGCGCACCTGGGTGGCCCGAGTGACGCGTGGGCGACGGCTTTCGCCTCGCCTGATCCGGTGACGTCGGCCCCGCGCGCCACCATGTCAGCTGATGCCGCTGACTCTCGTCCTCGGGCCCGCCAACTCGGCCAAAGCCGGTGAGGTGCTCGGCGCCTACGTCGCCGCGGCGGCGCGCGGCGCGCTGCTCGTCGTCCCCACCGCTCTCGACGCCGAGCACTACGCCCGCGAGCTCTCCGGCGGGGGTGCGCTGCTCGGCTCGGTGCTCACCTTCGGCGGCCTGGCCGGCGAGATCGCCCGGCGCACGGGCTTCAGCGCCGGGCGACTCACCGTGCTCCAGCGCGAGCGGCTGCTCGGCCGGGCCGTACGGGCGGCCGGCCTGCGACGTCCTGGCCGAGGCCGCGCGCTCGCCGGGGTTCATTCAGGCCGCGGGAGCCCTCATCGCCGAGCTCCAGCGCTCGCTCGTGGAGCCGGACCGGTTCGCGCGGGCGCTGCGCGACCTGGGCGGGGGACGACCGCGACCGCGCCGCGTACGGCGCGCGAGGTCGCAGCCATCTACGCCGCCTACCGGCGCGAGCTCGAGCGGCGGACAAGCTCGACGGCGAGCTGTTCGCCTGGCGCGCCCTCGACGCGCTGCGCCGCATGCCCGCGCGGTGGGGCGCCTGCGCCGGTGTTCTTCTACGGCTTCGACGACCTCCACGGCCTGCAGCGCGACGCGATCGAGACGCTGTCGGCCCGGAGCCGGGGTCGAGGTCACCGTGTCGCTCACCTACGAGCCCGGGCGCAGCGCCTTGTCCGCGCGCGCCGAGGCGGTCGAGGAGTTGCGGCCGCTGGCGCAGCGGTGCGTCGAGATGCCGGCCCTCGACGAGCACTACGCGCCCGCGGCGCGGCGCGGCCCTTCACCATCTCGAGCGCCGCCTGTTCGAGCCCGGCGGCGAGCGTGCGGACGCGGACGGGCCGTCGCCCTGCTCGAGGCCGGCGGCGAGCGCGCGGAGGCCGAGCTGCTGGCCGCCGAGGTCCTCGCCCTGCAGCGGCGCGGGGGTGGCCGGCGGAGGAGATCGCCGTCGTGCTGCGCACGCCGCGGCAGGGAGCCGGCGGTGCTGGCCGGCGTCTTTGAGCAGTACGGCATCGCGCTCGCGCTTCGAGCGCGAGGTCGCGCTCGGGCACACCGCGCTCGGGCGGGGCCTGCTCGCACTGGCGCGCTGCGCCTGGCTTGACGAGCGTCGCACGCCCGCGCGCGAGCTGATCGAGTACCTGCGCACCCCCGGCGTCCTCGAGGGCGCCCGAGCCGGTCGACGCGCTCGAGGCCGCGATGGCCGCGCCGGGCGTCCAGCTGGCCGGCCCGTGGCCGAGCGCCCGGGAGCCGGTCTGCCCGTGCGGCCTCGACGCGATCGATGTCTCTGCGCGCAGCCGCGGATCCGGCGCGGCGGCTGGCCGGGCAGGCGCGGCGGCTGCTCGCCGCCTCGGGGCGGGGCGCGGGCGCCCGTGCTCGATGGCGCGCCGCGGCCCGACGCCCGCGCCTGCGCGGCCGTGCTCGCCGCGCTCGGCGAGCTCGCCGAGCTCGAGCCGGGCTCGACGCCGGCCGAGCTCCTCGAGCTGCTCGAGCGCCTGCCGGTGCCGGCCGGAGCGCCGGTGCGCCCGGGCGCGGTGCTCATCAGCGATCCGCTGGCCATCCGGGCGCGGCGGTTTCGCGCCGTGCTCGTCGGCGGGCTGCAGGAGGGCGAGTTCCCGCTCGCCGGGGCGCCGGAGCCCTTCCTCTCCGACGAGGTCCGCCGCGAGCTGGCCAGCGCCAGCGGGCTGCGCCTGCGCCCGCGCGAGGACGCGCTCGCCCGCGAGCGCTACCTGCTCTACGCCGCGTCTCGCGGGCCACCGAGCGGCTCGTGCTCAGCTATCGCAGCTCCGATGAGGAGGGCAACCTGGCTCTGCCCTCGCCCTTCCTGCGCGACGTCGCCGACCTGCTCGACGAGGGGTGGTGGGAGCGGCGGCGCCGGCGGCTGCTGGCCGACGTCGTGTGGGCGCCCGACGAGGCGCCGACGGCGCACGAGCGCGCGCCGGGCCCTGGCGCCAGCCGGCCGCCGCCGGTGCCGGCGCCGGTCCGGCGCGCCGGCCCGCGCGGCTCTCGCCGGCCGCGCTGGCCCGCGTCCGCCACCGCGAGCATCGCTCTCGGCCGGGCGCGCTGGAGAAGTACGCCGACTGCCCGGTCAAGTGGCTCGTCGAGCGCGAGCTTCGACCCGAGGCCGCTCGAGCCGACCCCGGAGCCGCTGGCCCGCGGGATCGTTCATGCACGACGCCCTGGAGCGCGTGCTGCGCGGGCTGGGCGAGCCGGTGACCGAGGCCTCGCTCCCCCGGGCGCTGGCGCTGCTCGGCGACGCCGCTCGCGCGAGCTGCCCGCCGACATCGCGCCCGGGCAGCCCGCCGGCCGTGCGCGCGGCCGCGCGGCGGACGATCGAGGCCGACCTGCGCCGCTACCTCGAGCACGAGGCCGCCGGCGGCTGCCGGCTGGCGCCCCGGCGCCTCGAGCAGCGCTTCGGCTTCGCCGAGGAAGAGCGATCGCTGCCCGGCGCTCGAGCTCGGCCGAGGAGACGTGCCGTCCGTGCGCGGCGTCATCGACCGCATCGACGTCGATCCCGGGCGGCCGCCGAGCCATCGTCCGCGACTACAAGAGCGGGCCGTGCGCCCCGAGTACCAGGGCAGTCGCTGGGCCGACGAGCGCCGCCTGCAGGTGCCGCTGTACATGCTCGCCGTGCGCGAGCTGCTCGGGCTCGAGCCGGTGGCGGGCTTCTACCAGCCGCTGCGCGGCGGCGAGCTGCGCGCTCGGGGCGCATTCCTGCGCGAGCTTCGAGGCCGCCGGCGGCCTGTACTACGAGCGACGGGCTGCGAGCCGACCGAGCTTCGAGGCCCTGCTCGAGGACGCGCGCGCCCGAGCCATCGCGCTGGCGGCACGACTGCGGGCGGGCGAGCTCGAGCCATGTCCGGCGACGTGCTCGCGGGACGGCTGCCGCCACCCGGGGATCTGCCGGAGCGCATGAGCGCGCTCATGGAGAACGATCATGGACCGCGCGGCGACCGGACCTGGACGGCCGAGCAGCGCCACGCCATCGAGGCCCGGGACGGGCGATCTGCTCCTCGTCGGCCGGGGCGGGCAGCGGCAAGACCTCGGTGCTCGTCGAGCGCTTTGTGCGCTCGGTCATCGAGGACGGGCTGGGCGTGGGGGAGATCCTCACCATCACCTTCACCGAGAAGGCGGCGGCGGAGATGCGCGACCGCATCCGCGTGCGCTTTCGCGAGCTCGGCGAGGAGCGCGCGGCGGCCGCGCACCGAGGCGCGCCTTCATCGCCACCATCCACGGCTTCTGCGCCCGCGTGCTGCGCGCCCACGCTCTGGTCGCCGGCCTCGATCCGGCCTTCACCGTGCTCGATGAGCTGGAGGCGCGGCGGCTGGCCGGCGCCGCCTTCGACGCGGCGCTCGAGGAGCTGCTGGCGGGCGGCGGCGGAAGCGGTCGAGTTCGTGGCCGGCTACGGCCCGCCGGCCCTGCGGGTGGCCATCACGGCCGTCCACGCCGAGCTGCGCTCCCGCGGCCAGCTCGACCCGCGCTGCCGGCCCTGGCCCCGGCGCCCGCGCTCGACGCGCCCGTCGGGACCTCGAGCGCGCGGCCGCGGCGACCGCGGCCGCCGAGCTGGCGCGCTGTCGACGAGCCGGGCGTGCGCGTGATCCAGGCGCTGCGAGCGCCTGGCCCGCTGGCGGAGGTGGCGCGGCGTGCCCGATCCCGTGGCCGGGGGACCTCGACGCTCTGTGCCTGCCCAGGGGCAACGGCGCCGCCCTGTCCACCCGGTCTGCTGCGCCTACACCGAGGCGCTCGAGCCGCATGCGCGAGGTCGAGCGCGCACCGCCGCGCCGCGCGCGCCCACCGGCTGCTCGACCGGCTGCTGCGCGCCTTCGGCGTCCACTACCGCGAGCGCAAGCGGGCCCGCTCGGCGCCTCGACTTCGAGGATCTCGAGCTGCTCACCCGCGACGCTGCTGCTGCGCGACGCCGACCTGCGCGAGCGGCTGCGCGACGCGGTTTGCCCGCATCATGGTCGACGAGCTCCAGGACACCAACCAGGTCCAGCTCGAGCTCATCGCGCGCGTCGCGCACGGCAACCTGTTCACCGTCGGCGACGCCCAGCAGTCGATCTACGGCTTTCGCCATGCCGACGTGGAGCTGTTCGAGCGGCTCGCCGGCCGAGCGCCGGCAGTCGGGCGCTCACGCCACCCTGCAGGTCAACTTCCGCTCCCGGCCGGAGATCCTCGACGTGCTCAACGCGACCTTCGCGCAGGCGCTGGGCGAGCGCTTCGCGCCGCTGGTGGCCGGGCGGGCGAGGACGCGGCGCCGGCCGGCGATCCGCGGGTCGAGCTGCTGCTCGTCGACAAGGGCGCCGACTGGCAGGCCGACGGCCTGGCCGCCCCGTGGCGGCAGGCCGAAGCGCGCGCGCTGGCCGCGCGCGTGCGCGAGCTCATCGCCGCCGGGACGCCTGGCCCGCGACATCGTCGTGCTCACCCGGGCCACGACCGATCTGCGCCTCTACGAGCGCGCGCTCGAGGACCGCGGCGTTGCCGACCTACCTCATCGGCGGGCGCGGCTACTGGGGCCACCCGCAGGTGCTCGACCTCGTGGCCTATCTGCGGGCGCTGGCCAACCCGCGCGACGAAGAGGCCCTGTTCACGGTGCTCGCCTCGCCGCTCGTCGGCGCCTCGCTCGACGCGCTGGTCATGGTGGCCGCCGCCGCGCGCGAGGCGGGTGTGCGACCCCTGGACGGTGCTGCGCGAGCCGGTCCAGTCGGCCTCGAGGGTCTCGAGCGGCGCCGACCGCGAGCGCCTGCGCGCGTTCACGGCGTGGTTCGCACGGCGAGCGCGCGCTCGCCGGCCGTATGGCGATCGAGGACTCTCATCGAGCGCGGCGCTCGAGCGCACGGGCTACGACGTGCAGGTGCTCGCCCTCCCCGGCGGCCGGCGGCGGCTGGCCAACGTGCGCAAGCTCATGCGCCTGGCCCGCGAGCATGAGGCGCCCACGGGCCCGAGCTGCGCGGCTTCCTCGAGGTCGGTGGCCGAGCGCGCCGGCGGAGGGGGCGCGCGACGCCCGCGAGAGCGAGGCGCCGGTCGAGGGGGAGGCGCTCGACGCGGTCCGCCTCATGACCATCCACCGGTCCAAGGGCCTCGAGTTCGACGTCGTCTGCGTGGCCGATCTCGGACGGGTGCGCTGGACCTCGGCCGAGCTGCTGCGCATCGGCCGCGACGGCCGGCTCGGGCTGCGGCTGGCCGAGCCGGGCAACGGGCAAGCGCGAGCCGGCGCTCGACTACCGGGCGCTCGGCGAGGAGCGCGCGCGCGCGAGGACGCCGAGGAGCGCCGGCTCTTCTACGTGGCCATGACGCGGGCCCAGGAGCGGCTCGTGCTCAGCGGGGCGGCGAGGCTCGACAACTGGCCGGAGGGCAACGGCGGCGCGCCCGCGGGCTGGATCGTGCCCGGCCCTCATGCCCGACTTCGCCGCGCGGATCGAAGGCGGAGAGGGCGTGGCGGCGCCGGGTGTGGCGTTGCGGGTCATCGGGGCCGACGGAGACACGACGGCGGTCGGTGAGCGACGTACCGCCGGGCGCGGTGAGCGACGTACCGCCGGGCGCGGTAGCGACGTACCGGCGGGCGCGGCGAGCGACGTACCGCAGGATGGGTCGCCGACGGAGCCTGGGTCTGGCTCCCCGGCCGAGGGCGCCCTGCCCCAGCCGGCCGCCCCGGGGCCGGCAGCCGACCCCCCGACCCCGCGCGAACCTGAGTCACCCCCGCGCCTTCGACCCCCACCTCGGCCTCTCGCCCCGCCGTCGTCTCCACGCTCAGCTACTCCGCGCTCGCCGAATACCACCGCTGCGGCTACCGCTTCTACTCGAGCGCGGGCTCGCGTCCCCGGCCGCCCGGTCGAGGCGGGGCTTCCCATCCCGGGCCGCCCAGCCGACGCGGGCCATCCAGCCGGACGGGCCGCCCAGCCGAGGCCGGCCGCCCGGCCGAGGCCGGCGAGCAGGCCCCCCGGCGACGCCCCGACGCACGGTCCACGATCCCGGGCGGCCTGACCGCCGCCGAGCGCGGCGTGCTCGTCCACGCCCTCCTCGAGCGGCTCGACTTCCGCCGCCCGCGGTCGCCTTCGCCCGAGGCGATGGCCGAGATCGCCCGCGGCCTGGGCGTGCCCATCCCCGGCGTGGACGAGTCGGCCGACCTGGCGGATCTCATCGACGGCTTCGCCGCCAGCGAGCTCTGCGCCCGGCTCGCGCGCGCCACCCAGCTCCGGCGCGAGCAGCGCTTCGCCTTCCCGCTGACCGACGAGGTGCTGATGACCGGCGCGCTCGATGTCGTCGCTCGCGAGCGCGAAGGCGTGCTCGTCGTCGACTACAAGAGCGACCGGCTGGCCGCCGGCGCCCCGGCCGAGCTCGTCGCTCGCGAGTACGCCGGCCAGCGGCTCATCTACGCGCTGGCGGTGCTGCTCGGCCGGTGCGCCCCGGGTCGAGGTCGCCCACGTCTTTCTCGAGCGCCCTGGCGAGCCTGTGCTGGCCGCGTTTACCGCCGGCGAGCTGCCTTCGCTGCGGGCGGAGCTCGACCGGCTCGCCGGCGGCGTCCTGCAGGGCGAGTTCGCCGTCACCCCCACGCCGCACCGGGCGGTGTGCCAGGGCTGCCCGGCCGAGGGCGGCCTGTGCTCGTGGCCGCTGGCGCTCACCCGGCGCGAGCGTCCCGATCAGCTGTTCTGAGACGGCGTGGGGTGAAACTCGACGTCCACCTGCTCGGTCTCGTGGCGCTCCTCGACCTTGGCCAGGGCGGCCAGCGTCTCCTTGTCGGCCGGGCACGCTCGGCGGGCCCATGAGGCTGCGGGGATACAGCTTGCGCGTCACCACGACGTTGATCTCGGCGGCGTAGAGGGTGAGCTGGGCGCCAAGGTGAAAGAAGACGAGCAGCGCGATGACGGTGGCGAAGTTGCCGTAGTGGGAGGAGTGCTTGAGCACGTGGCCCATGTAGTACGCCGCCGAGGACCTGCAGGATCTCCCAGAACACGCTGGCGGCGATGACGCCGACCCACAGACAGCGGGTGGCCACCGAGGCCGGCGGTCATGAAGCGAAAGGCGACCAGGAAGAGGAAGAAGTTGACCAGCGAGCGAGATGGCGATCCCGCCGACCTTGGCCCACGTGCCGCCCAGGCCCCCGGCGACCACGCCGCTGATCGCGGTGGAGAGGATGAACAGCGCCCCGAGCGAGACGAACAGGCTCAAGCCGCGCAGCCGGGCTCGTGAGGAAGTCCGGCCGCTCCTTCATCGGCACGGCCCACACGCGATCGAACGCCTGCTGGGCGGCGTTGGTCACCCCGAAGCCGGCCAGCAGCGAGGTGATCACGCCGATGATGATGGCGGGGAGGCTGCCGTGCAGGCCCTGCACGGTGATAAAGCGCCCGACGACCGGGATCTGATCGCGGACCGGTGCTGGACACCGATTGGATGTCCTGCGGATGGCCCTGCAGTACGTAAGCCAAGGATCGTCGTGAAGACGAGCAGGATGGGAAAGATCGAGAAGAAGGCGTAATAGGCGACGAGCGCGGCGAGGTTGCCGGCCTGGTCGTCGCCGAACTTCTTGACCACGGCCAGGGGGATGGCCAGCCACGCGTGGCGCTGCTGGAAGTTGTCAAAGGCGCGCACGGGCCGCAGAAAGTCCACGCCGATTGGTTACCCCGCCCGCGCGGCGATCATGCTGTGGCCGGTACCGCGGCCACGTCCTGCGCTCGCTGACCCAGCGCTGCGGATGCTCGGCGCTGCGAGAATGACCGTGGCCCCCTCCGCCGGGCTGTAGGTGATGCCCCGCCGGCCCGTGCGCTCGCGGCCGAGCGCGCGCAGGTACCAGCGCGAAGCGGCGCAGCACGGCGGGCAGCACGATCCGCATCTCCTGCAGGGCAAAGCTCGCGCCCAGGCACCGCCGCCGGCCTCCGCCGAACGGAATCCACGTGTAGGTGCCGGGCGCGGTGTGCAGGAAGCGCTCGGGGCGCGAAGGCGTAGGGATCGGGATAGAGGCCGGGATCGTGATGGACGAGATAGGCGCTGGCCATCAGCGACACGCCCGGCGGGTAGTCGAGCGCCGCCGATCTCGATCGGGCTGCTTGGTCAAGCCGCGGCTCGGCGTTGGGCAACACCGGGCGCAGGCGCAGCACCTCGTGGATCGTCGCCATCAGGTACTCGTCGCCCTCACTGGCGTCGAGCTCGGCCACGCAGCGCGGCCGTGACCCGCGGCTCGCGAGCCAGGCGCTCGAAGGCCCAGGCCAGCTGCGAGGCCGTTGTCTCGTGGCCGGCCACCAGCGCCGTCATGAGCTCGTCGCGGATCTCCCGGTCGGACATCGGCTTCCCGTCGTCGTGGCGCGCGGAGAGCAGCATGTCCAGGACGTCGTCGTGGCTGTCGCCCGTTGCCCGCCGGCGCTCGGCGACCTGCTCGAAGATGAGCTCGTTGATGCGCGCCATGCAGCGCGCCGAAGCGCCGGTAGCGCGCCCAAGCGACTAAGCACGCGACTGGACGCGCAGGCAGCACGGAGACGGGGCTCTCGCGGAACGCGAGCAGCTCGGTCAGCGCCGTGCGCAGCGCGTCGAGACGCGCCCCGGCGGCCAGCCCGAACACGGCGCGAAGGATGATCTCGAGCGTCAGCGCTTGCAGGCGGGGATGGAGCGCGACTGGCTCGTCGACCGGCCACGTCGCGCACTTCGCGCTCGGTCAGCTCGCCCATCAGCCCGGTCAGTCGCACGCATCTTCTCGCCGTGGAAGGCGGGCAGCAGGAGCTTGCGCTGCTCGAGGTGATCGTCCTCGTCGAGCAAGATCACCGAGTGCGCGCCGAGGATCGGCTTGAGGACGCGGGCGCCCTCGCCGGGATGAAGGACGTCGGGCGGCGCGGTGAACAGCGCCCTGATCTCGTCGGGATCGCTCAGGAGCACGAACGGCGCCCCGAAGGGCAGTCGCAGGGTGATGCGCGTTCCGTAGCGCGCCCGCAGCCGCTCGAGGTAGGCCGCCGGCCGCGTCCACAGGCCAAGGAGGTTGAACCATGGTGGCGTGCGGGGTCCGGGAGGGAGCTCGGTCATGGGTGTAAACCGTGACAGACCCGGCGGCCAAGGTGTTAAGTAGCTCGCATCACCACGGCCTTCCACCTGCGCCCGGCCACCGTCGCTGACCTCCCGGCCCTCGTGACCCTGATCCGGGCTGCCTACCGGACCCCGCACGGATGGACGAGCGAGGCCCACCTCGTCGAGGGAGAGCGCATCGATCCCTCCGGCGTGCGCGAGCTCATCGCCGGCACGATGCTCGTCGTCGAGGATCCGGTCGAGCTGCTCGCCTGCTGTGCGCTGCAGGACGCCGGGGGTGGCATCACGCGCCTGGGCACCTTCGCCGTGGACCCGCGGCGCCAGGGGCAGGGCATCGGGCGCTGGCTCCTCGAGCAGGCGGCCGCCCGGGCGGCCGGGACGCTCGAGGTTCTGGTCATGGTCCAACAGCCGGCCCTCAGGGCTTGGTATCAGCGGCTCGGCTTCACGGATACGGGCACGCGGTATCCCTTCCCGGCCGACCGGCGTCTTGCTCGCCCCCTCCAGGACGGCCTTCAGTTCGCGGTGCTCCGGCGCCCCGCCTCGATCGCCAAGAGCGTCCGCTTGCGCTCCAGACCGCCGGTGTAGCCGCCCAGCCCTCCGCCGGAGTGCAGGATGCGGTGGCAGGGCACGACGATGGGCAGGGGGTTGGCGCCGAGGGCATTGCCGGCGGCCCGGGCCGCCCGGGGGCTGCCGGCGGCCGCGGCCACGGCGCCGTAGCTCGACACCGCCCCGTAGGCAACCCGGGCGGTGGCTTGAAGCACGCGGCGGCCGAACCCCCGCGCCAGCTGCCAGTCGATGGGCACCGCGAAGTCCCGCCGGATCCCGGCGAAGTACTGATCGAGCTCCCGGCGCGCGGCGTCGACCCGCCGCGGCGCGATCAGCACCCGGGGCGAGACGCGGGCCGCCAGCTCGTCGAGGACGGCGTCGAGGCCGGCATCGGTATAGGCCAAGCGCACCAGGCCACGCGGGGTCGCCGCCACGACGAGCGTGCCCACCGGAGAGTCGAGCGTCGCGTAGCCCACGTCGAGCAGGCTCGCCCGCTCGGCCGCGGCGCCGAGGTCGGGCAGCGGGCGGTCGGGCACGCCGGCACGCAGAGCGGTCTCGAGATCGGTCACCGTGTCATCTCCTTGCGCAGTCGTTTGAGCCCTTCATGGACGTTGCGTCGTGCCGCCTCCTCGCTCGTGCCCATGGTCGCGGCGATCGCCGCGTACTCGGCGTCGAGGAGATAGCGCAGCGCCACGGCGGCCCGCTGCTTGTCGGGCAACCGTGCCACCTGCTCCCACACCCCGTCATCCGCCGCCTCGACAGCAGCCACTGGCACGCTCAGCGTCCGCGGGCAGCGCCCGGCGCCGAGCGGTGCGGAAGTGGTCCATGGCCTTGCGATAGGCGATGGTGAACACCCACGCCCGCAGGTTCTCGGCCGAACGCAGCCGCGGATAGGCGCGCAGCGCGGCCAGCCAGGTCTCCTGGTAGCAGTCGTCGGCTGCGGAGGCGCCCACCGTGGCCATGAGGAAGCGATGGACGTCGCGGCCGTGGGCATCGAGCAGGGCCTGAAAGGGGGGAAGCACTGAGGATGAAACGCGCCCGGGGACCATGGCGTGAGATCCTGACGGGATGCAACAGCGCACTCTCGGCTCCGACGGCCTCACATCCTCCGCCCAAGGTCTCGGCTGCATGGGCATGTCCGAGTTCTACGGCACCGGCGACGAGGCGGAATCGGTCGCCACCATCCAGCTTGCCCTCGACCTCGGCGTGACTATGCTCGACACCTCCGACATGTACGGCCACGGGGCCAACGAACAGCTCGTGGGCCGGGCCATCGCCGACCGCCGCGACGATGTCCTGCTCGCGACCAAGTTCGGCATCGTCCGCGACCCCGAGAACCCCACGAATCGCAGCATCAACGGCCGCCCCGATTACGTGCACCAGGCCTGCCAGGCCTCACTGCGGCGTCTCGGCGTCGATCACATCGATCTTTACTACCAGCACCGGGTCGACACGGGCGTGCCCATCGAAGAGACGGTGGGGGCGATGGCCGAGCTCGTGGAGGAGGGCAAAGTCCGCTTCCTGGGGCTCTCCGAGGCCAGCGCCGAGACCATCCGCCGCGCCCATGCCGTGCACCCGATCGCCGCTTTGCAGAGCGAGTACTCGCTGTGGAGTCGCGACATCGAGGAGGAGGTGCTGCCCGCCGTGCGCGAGCTGGGGATCGGGCTCGTGGCCTACAGCCCGCTCGGGCGCGGTTTTCTCACCGGCCAGATCACGAGCCCCGATGACTTCGAGGAGGGCGACTTTCGCCGGTATAACCCGCGCTTTCAAGGCGAGAACTTCCAGCGCAACCTCCAGCTCGTGGACAAGGTGCGCGAGATCGCCGACGCCCACGACGCGGCGCCGGGGCAGATCGCTCTGGCCTGGGTCCTGCAGCGGGCGCAGGACATCGTGCCCATCCCGGGCACCAAGCGGCGCTCCTACCTGCGCCAGAACGTCGAGGCGCTCGAGGTGTCACTGAGTGAGGAGGACATGCGGGCGCTCGAGGAGCTCGCGCCCAGCGGCGACCGCTACCCCGACATGTCGTTCGTCAACAGGTAAGGCCTCACCCGGCCGCTGCGCTCCCGGCCGCCGCCGGGGCCAGGATCCGTCCCCGGATCAGGTCGGCCGCCCGTTCGGCCAGCGCGATGACCGGCGCGTTCGTGTTGCCGCGCGGGACCGACGGGAAGACCGAGGCGTCGATCACGCGGAGCCCGTCGACGCCCCGCACGCGCAGCTCGGGATCGACGACCGAAGCGGGGTCGTCGCCCATCCGGCACGTGCTCGTCGGGTGATAGAGCGTCTGAGTGGTGTGGCGCAGGTGGGCGAGCAGGTCTTCCTCGCCCTCCGACGCGGGCGCCATGTGCGGGATCTGGGCGTAGCGGGCGAGCGGTTGCGTGCGAGCGAGCTCGAGCACGAGACGCAACCCGGCCACGGCCGAGCGGATGTCGTGCGGGTCGGTCAGGTAGTTGTGGACGATGAGGGGCTTCGTGGTGGGGTCGGGGGAGACGACGGCCACCTGCCCCCGCGCGCGGGGGGCCAGCACGCACGCCGAGAGGGTGAAGCCGTGCGCCGGGGCGGGGACGAGCCCCTCCTGCTCGAACATCGCCGAGACCATGTGGAGCTGAATGTCGGGCGCGTCGAGATCCTCGCGGGTGCGCAAAAAGCCGCCGGCCTCGACCCCGTTGGAGCTGAGCGGTCCGCCGCCGTCGGCCATCCAGTGGGCAAGGTTCTCTTCGCTGAGCGCGTCTTTGAGCGAGACCGGCTCCTCGGTGATCCACGTGCCACCGAAGGCCGGGTGATCCTGGAGCCCGAGGCCAAGCTCGGGTGACTCGGCGACGAGCGGGACCTGGAGCTCGGTCAGCTCGTCAGGGCGCCCCAGGCCCGACAGGGTGAGGATCTGCGGGGAGTTGTACGTGCCCGCGCACATGAGAACCTCGCGCTGCGCACGGAACTCGAGCACCTCGCCCAGGCGCGAGGCCTCGACACCCACCGCACGCGTGCCCTCAAAGAGCACGCGGTGCACGTGGAGCCACGTCTCGACGGTCAGGTTAGGCCGGTCGGCCACCGGGTGCAGGTAGGACACCGCGGTGCTGCCGCGCCGGCCGTCGCGCGTGGTGAGCTGATACCAGCCGAGCCCGTCCTGCTCAGGGCCGTTGAAGTCCTCGCTGGCGGGGAGCCCGAGCGCGGCGCCGGCGTCGAGGAAGGCCTGCGAGAGCCCCGTCCGGGCCAGCGTGTCCGAGACGCGCAACGGCCCGCCCGCACCGTGGCGAGACGACGGCCCGCGCACGTTGTCCTCGGCGCGCAGGAAGTAGGGCAACAGGTCGTCCCATCCCCAGCCGAGCTCGCGCCAGTGGTCGTAGTCGCGGCGGTTACCGCGGATGTAGATCATCGCGTTCAGCGACGATGAGCCGCCGAGCACCTTGCCCCGGGGCACGTAGACGCGGCGCTCGTCGAGCCCGGGCTCAAACGCGGTCACGTAGTCCCAGTCGTTCTGGGATCGGTACAGCGCGGCGAAGGCCGCGGGGATGTGCACGAAGTCGGCCGTGTCGGGAGGCCCGGCTTCGAGCAGGAGAACGTGCACGTCGGGGTCCTCGCTGAGCCGGTGGGCGAGGACGCAGCCGGCCGAGCCCGCCCCCACGATTACGTAGTCGTACATCGCTCTCCTCGCCGGTTGGTTTCACCGTCATCGTCTCCGGGGCGGCCGGAGCTGTCAACCCCGGTCGGTCGGTCCGCCGCGCGGCGTCTTATCGCATGGAGGCCGGGCCGCATGCGGCCCGGCCCCGGGCGGTGCATGCACCGCCCGGCGGAGGTGAGCCGCTACCGCGGCTCACCTGGGAGTTTGTCCTCCGGGCAAAACTCCCGGCTGGGTCGCGCAGCGACCCAGCATGCACGCCTCCGTACAACACTTTGCACCGCGGGCCCGTGCCACTAATCTGCAGTCCCATGGCACGCGCGATCTGGTCAGGCGCCATCTCCTTCGGGCTCGTCAACGTGCCCGTCAAGCTCTACACCGCCACCTCGCCCAAGGCGGTGCGCTTCCACCAGCTTTCGGCCAAGACCGGCGCGCGCATCAAACAAAAGCGCGTCGACGCCTCCACGGGCGAAGAGGTGGCCTACGAGGACATCATCAAGGGCTATGAGCTCTCGCCCGACCGCTACGTGAAGATCGAGCCCGACGAGCTCGAGGCGCTCGACCCCAAGGCCACCCACACCGTCGACATCGAGGAGTTCGTCGATCTGGCCGAGATCGACCCCCTCTACTACGACCACAACTACTACCTCGCGCCCACCGCGGGCGGCGCCAAGGCCTACCGGCTGCTGCTCGAGGCCATGCGCGAGTCGGGCAAGGTGGCCATCGGGCGCTTCGTGCTGCGCTCCAAGCAGCAGCTCTGCGCGCTGCGCCCGGTCGGCGACGTGCTCGCCCTGACGACCATGCTCTTCGGCGACGAGGTTCTGGCCCCCGACCGTCTGGACGAGCTCGACGCCATCGCCGAGGCGGAGGCGTCCGAGCGGGAGTTGCGCATGGCCCAGCAGCTCATCGCGTCGCTTTCGGCCGAGTTCGACCCGTCGAAGTTTCGTGACGAGTACCGCGAGCGCGTGCTCGACCTGATCGAGCGCAAAGCCTCGGGAGAGGAGATCGCCGCCGTGCCCCAGGTTGAGGAACCGGCGGCGGCCCCCGACCTCATGGCCGCGCTCGAGGCCTCGCTGGCGGCGGTCCGGCTCCCGGAGGAGGAGCCGACGCCGCCCAAGCGGACTTCGCGGCCCAAAGCGCCCGCGAAGGCTCGCGCCAAGGCCGCACGCTGATAGCCTTTTCTCGTCGGTATACCGGGGCCCGACCAGCGCCCGCCGTTCCTCGCCTATGACCATGTACGTCGCTCCACCGGGGGCCACTGGCCTCTACGACCCCAAGAATGAGCACGACGCGTGCGGGATCGCGCTCGTGGCCAAGCTCTGGGGCGAGGCCCACCACGCCGTGGTCGAGAAGGGTCTGGCCGCCCTGGGCAACCTCGAGCACCGTGGCGCCGAGGGCGCCGACCCCAACACCGGCGACGGTGCCGGGATCCTCATCCAGATGCCCGACGGCTTCTTCCGGGCCGTGCTGGCCGGCGTCGACCTCCCGCCCGCCGGCCGCTACGGCGTGGGCGTGTGCTTCTTGCCCACCGACGACGAGCGCCGGGCCGTTCTCGAGCGGCTGATCGAGGACACCGTCACGGCCGAGGGCCAGCACGTCATCTTCTGGCGCGACGTCCCCGTCGACGACCGGCACGTGGGCGAGACGGCCCGGGCCTCAGCCCCGGTCATCCGCCAGGTCGTCGTCGAGGCCGACGGCGACGTCCCCGATCAGGACACCTTCGAGCGCAAGCTCTACGTCATCCGCCGCGTCATCGAGGGGGTCGCCGGACCCGACCTCACGCTGCCGAGCTTCTCGAGCCGGACCCTCGTCTACAAGGGCATGCTCACCGCGCCCCAGCTGCCCCGGTATTTCACCGACCTGCGCGACCCCCGTCTGTGCTCGCGGCTGGCCCTCGTGCACTCGCGCTTCTCGACCAACACCTTCCCGAGCTGGGAGCTCGCCCATCCCTACCGGATGATCGCCCACAACGGCGAGATCAACACCCTGCGCGGCAACGTCAACTGGATGCGGGCGCGGGAGTCGCAGCTGGCCTCGGAGCTGTTCGGCAACGAGGATGTGCGCAAGGTCATCCCCGTCGTGCGTGAGGGCGGCTCGGACTCGGCCATCTTCGACAACGTGCTCGAGCTGCTCGTGCTCAGCGGCCGCTCGATCCCGCACGCGGTCATGATGATGATCCCCGAGGCCTACCGGACACGGGGCGATCTGGACCCAGACGTCAAGGGGTTCTACGACTTTCACTCGTGCCTGATGGAACCGTGGGATGGGCCCGCGGCCGTGGTGTTCACCGATGGCCGGCTGGCCGGCGCCGTGCTGGACCGCAACGGCCTGCGTCCGGGACGGTGGGTCCAGGACAGCGAGGGCTACGTCGTGCTGGCCTCGGAGACGGGTGTCATGACCGTGGCCCCCGAGCACGTGCAGCGCAAGGGCCGCCTGGCGCCAGGCAAGGTCTTCCTGGTCGACCTCGAAGAGGGCAAGATCGTCGAGGACGAGGAGGTCAAGCGCCGGGCCGCGCGCAAGAAGCCCTACGGCGAGTGGTACGAGCGCTCGGTCGTCCACATCGACGACCTCCCCGCGCGATCGCCGCGCAAGCCGCGGATCGAGCCGCTGCGCTCCAAGCAGCTCGCCTTCGGCTACTCCCAGGAGGACCTGCGGCTGATCATCGCCCCCATGGCCACCAAGGGCGAGGAGCCGACCTTCAGCATGGGCAACGACGCCGCCCTGGCCGTCCTCTCCGATCGCCAGCCGCCGCTCTTTGCCTACTTCAAGCAGCTCTTCGCCCAGGTCACCAACCCGCCCATCGACCCGATCCGCGAGAACGTGGTCATGAGCCTCCAGGCCGGGATCGGCGCCGAGGTCAACCTCCTCTCCGAGGTCCCCGAGCAGGCCCACCAGCTGGTCATGGACCAGCCCATCCTGCGCAACCACGAGCTCGAGAAGCTCCGCCAGGTCTCCCACGAGATCTTCGACGCCGCCACGCTGGACATCACCTGGCCGGTCGAGCACGGCTTCGAGGGCATGGAGCTGCGGCTCTACGACCTGTGCGGCGAGGCGGCCCGGTTTGTCGACAACGGGGCCAACATCCTCATCCTGTCAGACCGCAACCTCGGTCCCGAGCGGGTGGCCATGCCCTCGCTGCTCGCCGTGGCGGCCGTCCACCACCATCTCGTGCGCAGGGGAACGCGTCTGCGCACCGGCCTGGTCATCGAATCCGGGGAGCCGCGCGACATCCACCACATGGCCACCCTGATCGGCTACGGCGCGGCGGCCATCAATCCCTACGTGATGTTCGAGTCGCTCGACGAGCTGACCGACAACTCCCTGCTCCCCCTCGACCTTGAGCGCGACGAGGCCGAGAAGCAGATCGTCAAGGCCATCGGCAAGGGTCTTTTGAAGACGATGTCCAAGATGGGCATCTCGACCATCCAGTCCTACTGCGGCGCGCAGATCTTCGAAGCCGTCGGCCTCGAGCAGCGGCTCATCGACGAGTTCTTCACCGGCACCGCGTCGCGCATCGGAGGTATCGGGCTCGAGGAGCTGGCCATGGAGGCGCTCGAGCGCCATTTCCGCGCCTACCCCCGCACCGGTCGCGACCTGCTGCCGGTCGGCGGCGTCCTGCAGTGGCGCCGCGACGGCGAGACGCACGTCTGGAACCCGGACACGATCGCCAAGCTCCAACACGCGGCGCGCGGGGTCAACGGCGACCGGCGCCAGAGCTATGACGAGTACGCCCGCATGGCCAACGAGGACGCGGTGCGCAAGGCCCTGCTGCGCGGACTGGTCGACTTCACGCCCATCGGCCCGCCGGTGCCCCTCGAGGAGGTCGAGCCGGCCACCGAGATCGTCAAGCGCTTCACGACCGGGGCGATGAGCCTGGGCTCGCTCTCGCGCGAGTCCCACGAGGCGCTGGCCATCGCCATGAACCGGATCGGCGGGCGCTCGAACACGGGCGAGGGTGGCGAGGACGCCGTCCGCTACACGCCCGATCCCAACGGCGACCTGCGCCGCTCGGCCATCAAGCAGGTGGCCTCGGGCCGCTTCGGCGTGACCGTGCACTACCTGGTCAACGCCGACCAGCTCCAGATCAAGATGGCCCAGGGGGCCAAGCCCGGTGAGGGCGGCCAGCTCCCCGGCCACAAGGTCGACGAGTACATCGCCCAGATTCGCAACTCGACGCCCGGCGTGGGGCTCATCTCTCCGCCGCCCCACCACGACATCTACTCGATCGAGGACCTCAAGCAGCTCATCTACGACCTACGCTGCGCCAACCCGACGGCGTCGGTGTCGGTCAAGCTCGTGAGCGAGGTGGGCGTGGGCACGGTGGCCGCCGGGGTGGCCAAGGCCAACGCCGACCACGTGACGATCGCCGGTCACGACGGAGGGACGGGCGCCTCGCCGCAGTCCTCGGTGCAGTCGGCCGGCATCCCGTGGGAGATCGGACTGGCCGAGACCCAGCAGACGCTGCTTCTCAACGACCTGCGCTCGCGAATCACGGTCGAGGTCGACGGCGGCATGCGCACGGGTCGCGATGTTGTCGTGGGCGCGCTGCTCGGCGCCGACGCCTTCGGGTTCTCGACCGCGCCCCTGGTGGCCATGGGCTGCATCCTCATGCGGGTCTGTCACCTGAACACCTGCCCGGTGGGGATCGCCACCCAGAATCCCGAGCTGCGCCGGCGCTTCGAGGGCACGCCCGACCATGTGGTCAATTACCTGATGCTCGTAGCCGAGGAGGCTCGGGGGATCATGGCGTCGCTGGGCGTGCGGCGCTTCCAGGACATGATCGGCCGGACCGAGATGCTCGACATGCGGGCCGCCATCGACCACTGGAAGGCCCGCCGGGTCGACCTCTCGATGGTGCTGAGCACGCCCGAGCTCCCGCCCAACACGCCGCGCTCGCGCGCCCGGCAGCAGGTTCCCGTCCTCGACGACGCGCTGGACTGGGAGCTCGTGCGCGTCTGCGGGCCGGCCATCGAGCACGGTGAGCGCGTCCAGATCGGGCCGGTTCCCTTGCGCAACGTCAACCGCACCGTGGGCGGAATCCTGTCCGGCGAGATCGCCCGCCACCATGGCGCTTCCGGGCTGCCCGAAGGGACGGTCGAGATCTCCTTCTCGGGCTCGGCCGGTCAGAGCTTTGCCGCCTGGCTGGCGCCGGGGGTGACCTTCGTGCTGCGCGGCGAGACCAACGACTACGCCGGCAAGGGCCTGTCCGGCGGCACCGTGGTCGTGCGCCCGCCCGAGAAGGCGCGCTTCCGGGCCGAGGAGAACATGATCGTCGGCAACACGGTCCTGTACGGAGCCACCGCCGGCCGAGCCTTCTTCCGGGGCCTGGCCGGGGAGCGCTTCGCGGTGCGCAACTCGGGCGCGGTGACCGTCGTGGAGGGCGTGGGCGACCACGGCTGCGAGTACATGACCGGTGGGCGCGTGGTCGTGCTCGGGCGCACGGGCCGCAACTTCGCCGCCGGCATGAGCGGTGGCATCGCCTACGTCTACGACGTCGACCGCCGCTTTGCCAGCCGGTGCAACGCCGAGCTCGTCGACCTCGAGCCGATGGTCGGCGACGACGCCGTCGAGGTTCAGGATCTCATCCGCGCCCACGCCGCGCTGACCGGATCCCTGGTCGCGCGCAACCTCCTGGCCTCGTGGGAGAAGGGCGCCCGTGAGCGCTTCGTCAAGATCATGCCGCGCGACTACAAGCGGGTGCTGGCCGAGCGGGCGGCCCGAGACGAGGAAGCCGCTTCGGGCACCATGCCGGTGGCCGCGGGCGCGCCCGGAGCGGGGTAGGTTTTCGATGGGTGAGCTGGGCGCGTTTTTGAAGATCCACCGGGTCGCCTTTGACAAGCGCGATCCTCAGCGTCGCGTAGGCGACTACAAGCCCTACTTCCACCTCCAGCCCGAGGACGAGCTACGCCGGCAGGGCGCCCGGTGCATGGACTGTGGCATCCCCTTCTGCCACGAGGGCTGCCCGCTGGGCAACCTCATCCCGGACTGGAACGACCTCGTCTACCGCGACAAGTGGCGCGAGGCGATCGACCAGCTCCACGCGACCAACAACTTCCCCGAGTTCACGGGCCGCATCTGCCCCGCCCCGTGCGAGTCGGCGTGCGTGCTGGACATCAACGACGACCCGGTCACGATCGAGCAGATCGAGATGGCCATCGCCGAGCGGGCCTTCGAGGAGGGCTGGGTGGTGGCCGAGCCGCCCGACCGGCGCAGCGACCGGACGGTGGCCGTGGTCGGATCCGGACCGGCCGGCCTGGCCGTGGCCGCCGAGCTCAACCGCTGCGGTCACGCCGTCACGGTCTATGAGCGCGACGAGGGACCGGGCGGGCTGATGCGTTTCGGGGTGCCCGACGCCAAGCTCGAGAAGCGGATCATCGACCGGCGCGTGGCCGTGCTCGAGCAGGAGGGGATCCGCTTTCGCTACAACGTCGACATCGGGCGCGACATCACCGCCGAGGAGCTGCGCGAGCAGTACGACGCGGTGGTGATTGCCGTCGGTTCGCGCGTCTCGCGCGACCTCAAGGTCCCCGGACGGGAGGTGGGGGGTGTCCACGTCGCCATGGACTACCTCTACCAGCGCAACCGCTGGGTGGCCGCCCAGGAGGGGCGGGCGACCAAGCTGCCCGAGCCGGGGACGGAGATCATCGCCCGGGACAAGCGTGTGATCGTCATCGGCGGCGGCGACACCGGCATGGACTGCATCTCCAACGCCCAGCGCGAGGGTGCCCGCAGCGTGATCATGCTCGACGTCTATGCCCAGCTCCCGCAGAGCGGTCGCGACGAGCGCACGCCCTGGCCGCTGCCGCCCAAGCGGACGCCGACCACCTACGCCCTGGAGGAGGGCGGCCAGCGCCGCTGGGGGACCGAGGTCACCGGCCTGGGAGGCAAGGACGGTCACGTGAGCCACGTCTACGCGCGCCAGGTCACCGGCACCTCCTCGCGCGATCTCACGCCCGTGCCGGGCAGCGAGTTCGTGCTCGAGGCCGACCTCGTCCTGATCGCCATCGGCTTCGAGCACCCCGAGCACGCGGGAATGGTCGAGCAGCTCGACCTCGATCTCGACCGCCGCGGCAACCTCCGCACCCGGCAGACCTATCGCGCCAGCGCCGACGGCGTCTACGCCTGCGGCGATGCGCGCATCGGCCAATCTCTGATCGTGACGGCGATCGCCGAGGGGCGCAAGTGCGCGCGCATCGTCAACCGGGACCTCGGCGGAAGCCCGATGGACGCCGACCGCGAGATGCTCGCCGTGGGCGCGTGGAGCGGGGAAGCCGACCGCACGCTGCGCCACGAGGCCGAAGCAGCCGGCACGGTGCGCCCCTGGGAGGAATTCTTCAGCGGCCCAGGTTCGCGCGCTGACTAAAGGCGTTCACGCAGGAAAAAAACCCAACGCATACAGACGCCAATGCTACGCTCGGCCGGGAGGGCGCGTGGCCACCGTACGAGGTGGATAAGTTCTACGGGTTTACGGAGACTTGGGGCGGGGAATTCCGCCTCTGTCGGTCAGGGAACTGCGCCCCCACTTCCCTGACTCTCCGGGGGGTCCAGATGGATCTGGGCCCCCCGGGCCTCTTTCGGGGGGTACGGGCCCGAGGGCCTTCACCCCTCGATACGCGTGGGGGTGAAGGCTGTGGTGTCCGCTCTGGGGCGAGACCGGGGCCAGCCCACACACCGGTCGGCGTGCAAGGATTGAGGTGTGCCTTCCTTTTGCCGCCACAACCGCCTGCTCCAGAACTGCCCTATCTGTTCTCGCGAGCAGCAGGTTGAGTTGCGCCCGGTCATGACCTCGAGCGCCCCTCGGGGCTCCCTGGCCAGAGAGGCGGACCCGCCGACAAGAGAGCGTTCGGCGTCCGCCGCTCCGCGGGCGCGGTCGGGGACGGCACGGTCCGGCGCGTCAGCCTCGGGGGTGCGCGTGCGCCGCTCCGGGCGGGGCGGCGACGATGGCTACCGCTCGGGCCTGGTCCCCGGGCTGAAGTCCGGCCGGGAAGCCGAGCGCCTGACCGAGGAGATCGCCTTTGCCGCCACGCGCCTCGACGCGCTCGAGCACGAGCCCCCGGGCCTCTACGCCGAGGTGGCGGCGGGGGCCGACATCGAGGAGCGGACCTGGCTCGCCTTCCTGATCGCCTACCTCGGCCCCGTCGACGGTCCGGACCCGTTCACCACCGTCGAGGCGGTGCGAACCCCGTGGGCGCAGGCTTCCGGGCTGCACCTCGGGGACGCCGTGGCCGGGCCCCGTGGCGCCCACGACCCCGCTCGCGCCAACC
Organism: uncultured Solirubrobacterales bacterium; assembly: GCA_963777185.1. Taxonomy (GTDB): domain Bacteria; phylum Actinomycetota; class Thermoleophilia; order Solirubrobacterales; family Solirubrobacteraceae; genus Palsa-465. The sequence goes on along the minus strand of CAVZPU010000017.1, from coordinate 85,048 downwards.
GGACGATCGAGGCCTACCGGGCCTGGGCCGGCCGAGCGGGCTCTCAAGCCGCCGCCCTGGGCGGAGATCCGGCCTGGACGCCGCAACGGCGCTTCGCCCGGGCCTTTGAGCGACTCGCCTTGCCCGGCCTGCAGCGCGACGCACGCTTCGATCTTCTCGTGACCCTCGGCCGCCTCGGCGTCTACGGGCTGGACGCCGGGTCGCTCGTCCTGGGCGGCGAGAACCGGGTGACCGTCGGCGCCAAGCGTGCCCTCGGCATCGGCGACCCCCTGCTGCTCGACCGTCGCGCGTCCGAGCTGGCCGACGCCTGCCAGGTGCCGCTCGAGGCGCTCGACCTTGGGCTGTTCAACTGGGAGCGCGGGGCGCGGACCACCGGCGGGTTGCCGGAGGGGGCCGAGCCGAGCCCGGAGCGGCTCGACCAGGTGCAGGCCGCCCTCGGCACCTGAACCGATGAGCTCCCGAGGGACGGGCGATCTGAGCGTCTTACGTCCGAACCACCACTTACCTTCTCAGGCGTTCACCGTCCAGCACCGGAGCGCCATGTCACTCTGCTTCATCGAACCGCAGAACGCCATTCGGGTGATCGCCGATTCGGTCGGCCGTGAGGCGCGCCGACAGATCCTCGGCGAGGTCGTCCGCGCCTGGGTGGATGAGATCCCCGATTCGGAGCTCGACTCGCATTACGCCAAGGCCGTGGCCGACCTCGACGAGCACGACCTCTCGATGCTGGCGGCCTGGCATGCCTCGATGGAGGTGGGTCACCCCGTGCCCAGCAAGGAGTTCCTGGTCAACGTCTTCCCGTCCCTGGGCGAGAACCGGCGTGAGGCTCTGAAGATCGCGGCCAGCTTCCGGGGGGAGGAGGCCTTCGAGGCCGGCGTGGGGGAGGACCAGGCCTTCGAGACGGTGCTGCCGTGGCTATCGGAGGCGCGGTGCCGGGAGCTGGCCCGGGAGTGCCTCGAGCTCTACTGCTGGGACCGGCTCGGGGTCGAGAACTAGTCAAGTCCTCCGGGCTTGCCCGCGCCGCGCAGGGCGGCTTCGATATCGGCGATGGCCTGCTCGGTGCAGTGAAACTGGACCGCGGTCATGCCGAGCGCGCGAGCGGCGTCGCAGTTGATGTCGATGTCGTCGATCATCAGCGCCGCCTCCGGCCCGACGCCGAGGCGCTCGAGGGTAAGGTCGTAGATCTCGCGCTCGGGCTTGCGAAAGCCGACGAAGCCTGAGTCCACGACCGCGTCGAAGAGCTCGTCGATCGGCAGCATCGCGCGCCACTGCGACTCCCACTCGCGGACATTGTTCGTGCAGATGGCCAGGCGGTAGCCGCGCCCCCGCAGCTCGCGCAGATACTCGATGAACCGCTCGTTGGGCTCGAGGCCCTCGAAGAGTTGGCGCCCGAAGTCGTCCATCTCGACCTTACGGCCGAGCTGGTCGGTCAGCTGCTCGGAGAGTCTGCGGTGAAACGCGGCCTCGGTCATGCGGCCTCGCTCGAGCTCGAACAGCGGGTTGACTCCGTCGCGCTCGGCGATCGTCGCCATGGCCTGTCCGAGGGCCTCGAGCGGGACGCCGACGCGCTCCTGGGCGGCGGTAAAGGCCTCGATCAGGGGCGAGGTGAGCACCCCGCCGAAGTCAGTGATGACGGCGGTGATGGCGCCCGCGGCGGGGACGCTCATGCCGGCCGGGCGAGCAGGTAGACGCCGGTTCCCTCTCGGCCGCGGCCGTGGCAGCGCAGCAGCTCCGCCCGGAGCACCCATCCGCCGACCGCGTGCACGGCTCCGTGGCCGACCGCCTCGCCGGCCACGCGGCGGGGGAACTGCTCGGGGTCATCGGTCCACAGCTCGAGGTTGACCCGCGTCGGGCGCCCGGCCGACGAGTAGGTGGTCGAGAGCCGCGGGTCGGTGATCGGAGCCGTCTCCTCGCCGCCCATGAGCACGGCGCTGACCGCGTCCTGCTCATGGCCGCGGTGCCTGCGGGGGCGAAAGGCGATCACGGTCACGCCCTCATCGGGTGGAAACCAGGCCGAGACCTGGCGCACCGAGTCCAGGCGGTCCGCGGCGGTGTCGGCCTCGCGCTCACCGCGCCAGCCGGGCAGCGCACGCGGCTCCTCGTCGCCCGCGACGAGCGCACCGCTGACGGCGCACAGCTGGGCAAAGCCGGCCGGTGCTTCGGGATCCGGCAGAGTTCTCGCCTCCCCCTCGGCCACGGCGCAAAGCACGGTGTCCGCCACCTGGACGTGCCAGTCGCCATCCTCTCCGTCGGCCTCGAGCCTGGCCTCGAAGGCCTCCGTCCTCTCACCCACCCCGAGGACGAGCACGCCGGCGCGATCCGGTGCCGGAAACCAGCCCACCCCCCAGACGCCGTCCTCGACCGAGCCGAAGGCCAGGGTGCGCAGGGGAACCACAGCGGAAGATTCGCGGGGCCACATTCCGGCCTAGGCTAGATGATCGATTTCCCGACCCCGCGGGCCGGGGCGACCGCTCTCAGGCGAACGCCCGCGAGGGATCTTCGAAGTGCACCCCGGGCAGGCGGTGCAGTCCCACCAGCTCGATCAGCTTCTGGATCTGCGGCTGGGGACCGTGGAGCAGGATGGCCCGCTCGCGCACGCGCAGGCGGCGCGCGAGGGCGGCGAGATCGAGCATGAGGGAGGAGTCGGCGAAGACGAGCTCTGAGAGATCGACGACGACATCGGTCTGGGCCCGGATCGCCCGCGCGAGCGCGCGCCGGCGGGTGGGCTGGGTCGACCGGTCCTCGTCGCCACAACAGAACAGCGTCGCGCGATGTTCGTGGTACTCGATGATCGCGGAAACCTACCTAACGGTCCGGCGACCATGCAAGGCCTCCGTGTTCGTTTTCTACACTTGCAGGCGATATGACAACTTTGGAAGACGTGACCGAGGCGCTGCGCGACGTCATCGACCCGGAACTGGGTCTTGATTTCGTCGAGCTCGGCCTCATCTACGACATCGAAGTGCAGGAAGCGACCGTACGCGTGACCTACACGCTGACGAGTCCCGGGTGCCCGATCGGTCCGCAGGTGTCCGAGCAGATCGAGGAGTTCGTGGGCGAGCTGGACGGCGTGCAAGACGTCCAGCCGGTCATGACCTTCTCGCCGCCGTGGACACCGGAGCGGATGAGCGAGGATGCCAAGTTCGCGCTCGGCTTCTGAGCGGCTCTGGCACGGCCATGCGATAGGGCCCGACGGCTCAGGAGTCGGACGACTTGCGCGGCCCGCGGCGGGCCCGCTTGGCCATGTCCACGCCGGGTCCGCGCTTGGGCCGCGAGGCGGCGCTGGGCAGGATCGTGGTCCCGCCGCCGCCGTTTCGTGACGAGCGCGCCGTGCTCCGCGTCCGGCGGGCCGGCTTCGGGCGCTGGCCGCGGGCCGCGGCCAGCAGCTCGGCCAGGGCTTCGTCGAGGCCGCGCGCGATGACATCGATGTCGGGCAGCGCGTCGTAGTCGCCGAGCAATCCGTAGTCCAGCGCGCCGTTGTAGGAGGTGATGGCGATGGCCAGGGCGTGGTTCTCGGGCAGGAAGGCGATCGGAAAGAAATCTTCAAGCTCCCGGCCCAGGACGTAGAGCGGGATCTGCGGCCCCGGGACGTTGGTGACGATGAGGTTGAACAGGCGGGTCGAGAAGTTCAGCCGCGAGGCCTGCGCGAGCACGGTGGGCGGGGCGAGGTTGGTCACCTGGGCCAGCGTGGCCGCGCCCACGGCCTGCTTGGACTCCTTCAGCCCGTCCATGGCCTGGCGCACGAACCGCAGGCGGGCCAGCGGGTCGGAGATGTAGACGGGCAGCGGGCCCCGCATGGCGGCCAGCTGGTTGCCGAGCGTGCCGCGCTGAGCCTCGGTGCGGACGGACACTGGAACGAGCGCGCGCATCTCCAGGCCCTCGGTCCGGATGCCGCGGGCGCGCAGCCAGCGAGCCAGCGCGCCGGAGACGACGGTCAGCACGACGTCGTTGACGGTGCCACCGAGCTGATCCTTGACCTCCTTGTACTCGGCCAGGCGCTGGCGGGAGACGGCGTAGCGGCGGTGGGGGCCGATGGCCACGTTGAGCGGCGTGTGCGGCGCCGGGTTGAGCCCGGCCCACATGATCTCGCCGACGCCCTCGACGGCATCGCGGATGAGGTTCAGCGTCGTGGCCGGCTTGGTGGCCGCCCTGACCGCGCGTCCGAGCAGGCCGGCGCTCGTCTTGACCATGTCGCGGGCTCCGGCCAGCACCAGGTCGGCGCCCGAGGGCTCGGCGTGCGGCTGCCAGGGCTCGAGGTCGGCGGGCGGGGCCGACGGCTGGCGCTCGATGTCGAACAGGACCGTGGCCAGGTCGACGCCTGAGATCCCGTCGACGAGAGAGTGGTGGGTCTTGAACAGGAGGGCGAAGCGGTCGTCCTCGAGACCCTCGATCATCCAGCTTTCCCACAGCGGCCGGTCGCGGTCCAGTTGCTGGGAGGCGATCCGTCCGGCCAGCCGGAACAGCTGCTCCTCTCCGCCCGGGGTGGGCAGCGCCGAATGGCGAACGTGGTACTCGAGGTTGAAGCTCGGGTCATCGACCCACAACGGCCGGCCGCTTTCCAGCGGAGGCACGGCCAGCTTCTGGCGGTAGCGGGGCACGAGGTGAAGCCGGCCGCGGACGTGTTCGAGGTACTCGTCGAAGTCCGGCGGCGGGCCCTCGAAGATGAGCACCCCGCCGATGTGCATGTGGGAGCTCGACCCCTCCTGGGCCAGGAACGAGGCGTCGGTCGAGGTGAGACGATCGAGATGTTGCTGGGGCATAGGCCGTGCGTCCTCTCCGCCCGTAGCCTACCCATCCCGTCCGGGAGGCGGAAGGCGATTCCGCCGTGGCGTCGCGCCGTGCGAGAACGACGACTCCACGCCCGGGGCCATCCCCGGTGGCGGGGTGGCCCGGCCGCTCTACACTGGGTGCCGATGAGCTCTGTCCTCGAGAAGGTGCTCCTGGCCGCGCCGCGCGGCTACTGCGCCGGAGTGGACCGGGCCGTACAGACCGTCGAGCGAGCGCTCGAGCTGTACGGCTCCCCGGTCTACGTCCGCAAGGAGATCGTCCACAACAAGCACGTGGTCGAGCAGCTCCGCGCGCCGGGGCGCCGTGTTCGTGGAGTCCGAGACCGAGGTGCCGGAGGGCTCCACCGTCGTCTTCTCCGCTCATGGCGTGGCGCCCGGGGTGCACGCCAACGCCCGTCAGCGCCGGCTGCGCACGATCGATGCCACCTGTCCCCTCGTGACCAAGGTCCACGTCGAGGCCAAGAAGTTCGCCGCCGAGGGGTACACGATCATCCTCATCGGCCACGCCGGCCACGAGGAGGTCGAGGGCACCATGGGCGAGGCGCCCGAGAGCATCGCCCTCATCGAGAGCGAGGAGGACGTCGACCGGCTCGAGGTCGCGGATCCCGAGAAGCTGGCCTACATCTCCCAGACCACTCTCTCCGTCGAGGAGACGCGGACGATCATCGCCCGCCTGCGCGAGCGCTTCCCGACCATCATCGGGCCGCGCACCGACGATATCTGCTACGCCACGACGAACCGCCAGGCTGCCGTCAAGGAGCTGGCCCGCGCGTGTGACCTCGTCCTCGTGATCGGCTCGGCGAACTCCTCGAACTCCAACCGCCTCGTCGAGGTCGCGCGCGAGCTCGGCGCCGACGCGCACCTCATCGACAACGAGCTCCAGGTGCGCGAGGAGTGGCTGGAGGGCAAGCGGGTGGTCGGCATCACCTCCGGCGCCAGCGCTCCCGAGGAGCTCGTGCAGCGCCTGGTCGAGTCCCTGACCGTCCGCGGAGACGTTGACGTGCAGGAGCTCGAGGTCGTCCAGGAGGACGTGCGCTTCATGTTGCCCAAGGCCATTCGCCTCGCCCTGGCCGGTTCGGCGGCCTGACCGACACCCTCGTCATCTCCGACCTCCACCTGGGGGCGCGCGGCGCCACCGACGTGCTGCGCGGCGACGACGCGCGCGAGCGACTGCTGGCCCGTCTGAACGGCATCCGGCGCCTCGTGCTCCTCGGCGACGTCATCGAATTGCGCCAGGACCCTGTGCGCCAGGCACTGGCGGCGGCCGCCCCGGTGCTGCGGGCCGTCGGCCGCGCGCTCGGCTCCGACGCCGAGGTGGTGATCGTGCCCGGCAACCACGATCACGCGCTGCTCACTCCGTGGCTGGCCCGCCGGGGTGCCGGGCAGGCGCCGGCGCTCGGGCTCGAGACGGCGGTCGACTGGCAAGACGGGGAGCCTCTGGCCCGCGTGGCCGAGTGGCTGGCCCCGGCACGGGTGCGCGTGCGCTATCCCGGCCTCTGGCTGCGGTCTGACACCTACGCCCTGCACGGGCATTACGGCGACCGGCACACGACCGTGCCCATGTTCGAGCGTCTGGGGGCCGGCGTTCTGGCCCGGCTCGTGGGGGAGGCGGATGGGGCCCCTGCACGCGCGGAGGACTACGAAGCCGTGTTGGCGCCCATGTACGCCCTCGTCCATGGCCTGGCCCAGGCCCGCCGGCCCGGTCTCGGACCGGGAAGCGGGCCCTCGGCGCGGACGTGGCGGGCCATGAACGGCTCGGGCCGGGCGCGTCGCGTGCTCCTGCGCGCCGCCGTGCCGCTGGCCGTCGTCGCGCTCGACCGGGCTGGGCTCGGACCGCTGCGCGCCGACTTCTCCGGGTCCGCGCTGCGCCGGGCCGGCGTCGCGGCATGCGCTCAGGTCGTCGCCCGCCTCGGTATCGACGCCCCGCACGTCGTGTTCGGCCATACCCACCGGGCCGGACCGCTGCCGGGAGATGAGCGGGGCGAGTGGACGGCGGCCACGGGCACGCAGCTGCTCAACACCGGGTGCTGGGTCTACGAGCGGGCCTTTCTGGGTTCCAGGCCGGAGCGCAGCCCCTACCGCGCCGGGTTCGCCGCCGCCGTCGGCGACGCCGGCCCGCCGGAGCTCGTCAACCTGCTCGACCCCTGAGCGTCGCTTAGGCGGCCAGCCCGGGCGTGAAGCACACGGCGTGGCAGCGCACGCCGGGGCCGACCTCGAGGTCGAGCACGCCGGCCGTGCTCTGGGGGTGGGAGATCAGCTCGTAGGCGCCCGGATACTCGACGGTGAGCTGTCGGGCGCCGACGCGCACCCACCCCTCGCCGTCCAGGACCGCCCACACACCCCCGGCCTCGTAGGGCCCGCTGTAGGGACCGGCCACATCGTCGCTCTGGACGACGAGCTGGACCTCCGGCGCGTCCTCTGGCCGCACCGGGTCCAGCGGCGCCCGGTGCACGCCGAGGAGCTCCTGGATGGCCAGCTCGGTGTCGCGATAGCCACCCTCGCCGTAGTGATATTCGAACAGATAGCCGTCGGGGCCGAACAGGTACCGGGCCGGCCAGCCGAGATTCTCGTACTCGCGCCAGAGCTCGAGCTCGGAGTCGATGGCCACCGCGTAGGCAATGGCCAGGCGCGCCACCGCCGCCCGCACCGCGTCGGGCTCGCGCGAGGGCTCAAAGCCCGGCGAGTGCACGCCGATGACGCGCAGACCCTCGGCCTCGTAGCGTTCGTGCCACGCCTTCATGTAGGGCAGCGTGCGCATCGAGTTGGGCCGGCAGAAGTCCCAGAACTCGATGAGCACGGGCCGTCCCCGCTGCTGGTCCATCCGCAGCGTGGCAACGTTGACCCACGGCAGAGCGGACGGAAAGGGAGGGGCGGCGATGTGGTCGACGGGGGCCCGCACGGCCCGGGACAGTAGCCCGGCCGCAGCCGATGCGCCCCGCGCCCTCAGGCGTCGATGAGCCCCCGGCGGATGGCGTAGCGGACGAGCTCGACGCGGTCGCGCATGCCGAGCTTGCGCAGCACGTTGGCCCGGTGGGACTCGATCGTCTTCTCGGACAGGTGAAGGATCTCGGCGATCTGCACGTTGGTGTGGGCCTCGGCGATGAGCTTGACCACTTCCTCCTCGCGGGGCGTCAGGGGGATGGTCGGTCCGGAGGCGCCGTCGGCCATCCACTGGCGGATGATGGAGCGCTCGGCGGCGTTGGTGAGAAAGGCCTCGCCCCGCTCGACGGCGCGCACCGCGCCGACGAGGTCCTGGTCGGCCTCGCGCTTGAGCACGTAGCCCGATGCGCCCACCTTGAGGGCCTCGAAGACGTAGTGCTCGTCGTCGTACATGGAGAGCATGAGCACGCGCATGTTCGGCATCTGGGCGCGGATCTCGCGGGCGGCCTGCAGGCCCGTCATGCGCGGCATGCCGACGTCCAGGATGCAGAGGTCGGGCCGCGCGCGCAGGGCGAGCTCGATCGCCTCCACGCCGTCGGAGGCCTCAGCGATGACCTCGAGGTCGGACTGGCGTTCGAGCAGAAGCCTGATGCCCGAGCGCACGATGCCGTGGTCGTCGGCGATGAGAATCTTCATCCCAGCGCCAGCTCCACGCGGGTACCGGACTGCTCGGCCGAATGAACGGCGAGCCGGGCGCCGACGGCCAGGGCCCGCTCGCGCATCCCGGGGAGGCCCAGGCCGCCGTTGCGTGTGGCGGCGAAGCCGGTGCCGTCATCGGTGATGGAGAGCACCGTGGGCCCTAGGAAGGAGAGCTCCACCCTGACGTGGCGCGCCGCGGCGTGCTGGACGATGTTGGACAGGCTCTCCTGGGTGACGCGGTAGAGGACGAGCTGTTGCTCGGGGGTGAGGGGCGGTGGGCTGCCGCCCACCGTGAACGTGGCCTCGATTCCCGTCTGATCGGCGAAGTGCGCGACCTGGCTTTGCAACGCGGGCAGAAGCCCGTGGTCGTCGAGCACGGCCGGGCGCAGCCGCCGGGCGATGGTGAGAATCTCCTCCATGGCCTGGCCGGCCAGCCGCTTGGTCTCCTGAAGCTCGGCCTGCAGCTCGCGGGGCGCCTGTTCGATCGAGGCCTGCAGGCGCAGAGAGACCGCGGTCAGGGCCTGGTTGACCTCGTCGTGGAGATCCTGCGCGATGCGCCGCCGCTCGCGTTCCTGGGCCTCGATGGCCCCTCGCCCGGCCTGGCGGCGCTCGGCCTCGAGCCGGGCGATCATGCGCCCGAAGGCCACCTCGAGGCGCTGCACCTCCGCGCTGGCAAAGCCGGGCGCGGGCGCCGGCAGGGGCTGAGGGACGGACAGGTCGGTCCGCTCCATGGCCGAGATGAGCTTGTCGAGCGGATGGAAGCGGCGGTGCAGGAGCAGCCAGTTGGCCAGCAGCGTGGCCACGATGGCCAGGGCGAAGACGATCGCCTCCCGCGCCCGTGGCACATCGTCGAGATGGGTCTCAGTGACCAGCGTGGCCACGAGCACCGTGGCGGTCACGAGAAGGAGGTTGACGGCGAGAACCTGGGTGAGCAGCGAACGCGATTTCATCGTGGGACCGAAGATGGGGTCTTTCCCCGATATCGGCGTCTCGGGCCGCGGCCGATACCCCGAGTGCAAGCTTCACCAGGGCATTCGATTGGGTCTCGAAACGCGGGGCGCCACCCTTTGAGGGGGCGCCCCGCTGCCATTTGGGGCGAGCGGTGATCGGACGTGGAGCCCGGTGCTCCGCGGTCGAGGGCAAGCGCAACCGGCGAGCGCGCCGGCACGCAGCGCCGGAAGGTGCCGGCTCAGCCGTGGACGAGCAGCGCGCGCTCGCCGGGCCGCCAGTTGGCGGGGCAGTGCGTGCCGCTGACCAGCGCACGGAGCACGCGCAGGACTTCCTCGACGTTGCGCCCCGTATCGAGGGTATGGACGACCTCGTAGCGGACGAAGCCGTCGGGGTCGATGATGAACAGCGCGCGCTGGGCGACCCCTTCGTCCTCTCGCAGGACGCCGTAGTCGCGGCTGACCTGGTGGGTGGGATCGCTGGCCAGGGGGAAGTTGAGCCGGCCGAGGACGAACTCGATGAAGGCCTGGTGCGCGTGCACGCCATCGGTGCTGACGGCGAGCAGCTCTGAGCCGAGCTCCTCGAACTCCGGCGCCGCGCGGCTGAAGGCCAGCATCTCGCTCGGGCACACGGGCGAGAAGTCGGCCGCGTAGAAGAGGAGCGTCAGCCAGCGACCAGCGAAGTCGGTCAGCGACACCGGCTCGTCGAGGTGGATGGGGTTCTTCGTGCTCGGCAGCCCCGCGAACTCGGGGGCCGGGCGCCCTACGAACGACATGCGGCTCCTCGGTGGTTTACCTCTGTGTTCGACGGGTCGGCCTCCCTCTTGAGGCCTATCCTTGGCTTGCAGAATTGCTCCTATACTCTGTGAAGTATTGAATTCTTACCGCCTTTGAGGAGTATTCGTCGATGAGCCCGTCAGGCGCGGAGATTCTCCGCCAGATCAAGAGCCGGATCGAAGAGATCGATCCCGCTGACGTGCGCGAGCAACTCGGCAACGGGACCGTTCTGGTCGACGTTCGCGAGCCCGAGGAGTGGGGAGCCGGTCACATTCCCGGCGCCAAGCACGTGCCCAAGAGTTATCTCGAATCCCGGATCGAGGGCGCCGTCCCCGACCGCGACAGCCATGTCGTGCTCTATTGCGCATCCGGCAATCGGTCGGCGTGGGCGGCGCGCACGCTGCTCGACGACCTCGGCTATGAGCATGTCGAGTCGATGACCGGCGGCTTCACCCTGTGGAAGGACCGCGGCTACGACGTCGAGGTCCCGCGCTCGTTGACCGCCGAACAGCGCGAGCGCTACTCGCGCCATCTCCTCCTCCCCGAGGTGGGCCCCGAGGGGCAGCAGAAGCTGCTCGACGCCAAGGTCCTCCTGCTGGGCGCGGGCGGTCTGGGCTCCCCGGCCGCCCTCTACCTCGCCGCCGCCGGCGTGGGGACGCTCGGCATCGTCGACAACGACGAGGTCGACCTCTCCAACCTCCAGCGTCAAGTCATCCACTCCAGTGAGCGGATCGGAGTCTCCAAGGTCGACTCGGCCGAGCAGACGATCACCGCGCTCAACCCCGACGTGAAGGTGCAGAAGTACCCGGTGCGGCTGGGGGCGGAGAACATCATGGACATCCTGCCCGGCTACGACATGGTCGTCGATGGCCTGGATAACTTCCCCACCCGCTACCTGCTCAACGACGCTTCGGTCCGGCTGCAGATCCCGGTCGTCTCGGCGGCCATCCTCGGCTTCGAAGGTCAGCTCTCGGTGTTCAAGCCCTATGACGGTCCGTGCTACCGGTGCCTGTTCCCGGTTCCGCCGCCGGCGGAGCTGGCCCCGTCGTGCGGTGCCAACGGCGTCCTCGGCGTATTGCCCGGCACGATGGGACTGCTCCAGGCCACCGAGGTCATCAAGCTCATCCTGGGCGAAGGCGAGCCGCTGATCGGTCGCCTGCTCATGTACGACGCGCTGGCGGCTCGGGTCACCGAGGTCAAGGTCCGCCGCGACCCCGATTGCCCGATCTGCTCGCGGCATCCCGAGCAGATCGCCGACGAGGAGATGGGCGTGTTTCCCGACTACGAAGCGTTCTGCGCCGGCGCTCACTAGTTTTAGAGCGATGGCAACGATTCGTATCCCACCCGTGCTCCGTCCTGCGGTCGGCGGCGAGAAGGAGCTCACCGCCGACGGTCAGTCGGTCGGTGAGATCCTCCAGAACGTGGCCGAAAGCCACCCGGACACCCAGTCACAGCTGTTCGCCGCCGACGGCGGCCTCAACCGGTACGTCAACGTCTATCTCAACGACGAGGACGTGCGTGTGCTCGACGGCCTCGACACGCCGGTGGCGACAAGCGACACGCTGGTCATCCTGCCGGCCATGGCCGGCGGCGCCGAGCACTGATTCTCGCTCGGCGCACCTCGCCGCCGAGACCAGAGCGCTTGATCGTCCCGGCCGCGGGTACGCCGGGGCCAGGGACGATTTCGGCGCCGCCGGCGATCCGGTCACGCCAGGCCAGAGTGTCCACCCCGGGCACCGCCCGTCCCACTACACTTCGTAAAGCAATGGCCGTCCAGCCTCTCGAGAACAAGCCCTGCGGGGGTCGCTACGGCGACATCGTGCAGGCCATCGGCCACACGCCGCTGGTCGAGCTCAAGCGGCTCTCCCCCAAGCCCGGGGTCCGGATCTGGGCCAAGCTCGAGTCCCACAACCCGACCGGCTCAGTCAAGGATCGGGTCGCGCGATCGCTCCTCGAGGACGCTGAGGAGAAGGGCCTCATCCGGCCCGGCCAGACCATCCTCGAGCCGACCTCGGGCAACACCGGGATCTCGCTGGCCATGATCTGCGGGCGCAAGGGCTACCACCTGAAGGTGGTCATGCCCGAGAACGTCACGCCCGAACGGACCGAACTGCTCCGGATGTACGGCGCCGAGATCGTCTACTCCGAGGGCAGCAAGGGCTCCAACGGGGCCGTCGAGCTCGCCCTGGACATGGCCCAGCGCGACTCGTCCTACTACATGCCCTACCAGTACGGCAACGAGGCCAACCCGCTCGCCCATTACAACGGCACGGCGCTCGAGATCCTCGAGGAGCTTGACGACGTGGCGGCGTTCGTGGCCGGACTGGGAACGGGGGGGACGTTGATGGGCAACGGCCGGCGGCTCAAGGAGGAGCTCGGCGACAGCATCAAGATCGTGGCCGCAGAGCCGATGCAGGGCGAGCCGGTCCAGGGGCTGCGCTCGCTCGACGACGGCTTCATCCCGCCGATCATCGACCTCTCGTTGCTCGACCGCAAGATCGTCGTCACCAACGAGGACGCCATTCTGTGGACGCGCAAGCTGCTCGATGAGGAGCGGCTGTTCGTGGGCGTCTCCTCCGGCGCCATCGCCCGGGTGGCCGTGCGAATCGCCGGAGAGCTCGACGAGGGCAACGTGGTGTTCATCGTGGCTGACGACGGGTGGAAGTACCTGTCCTCGGGCCTGTACACCAAGCCGCTCGAAGAGGTCGCGAACCTGGATTCCACCGTCTGGTGGTAGGGCCGGCTTCGCCGGCCTGGGGGTTTCGCCGGAGGCGAAACAGCCCGGGCCGACTTCGACGGCGTCGCGCCGGCGGCTCTTCGGCGTCGCGCTGGCCGGTGCGACGGCCCTCGCCATCGACGGCTGTGGCGCAGGCCATAAGAACCACGTCGCCAAGGCCAGCCATGTCGCTCCCGAGGACGTGGGCGTGCTCCATGATCTGCTCGAGCTCGAATACAAGACGATCTACGCCTACGAGGCCGGGATCCCGCTCCTCGATCCCCAGACGGCGGTCGGGCCCCAGCAGTTCTTGCGCCAGGAGCTCTCCCATGCGGGCGAGCTCGTGGGCCTGATCAAGAAGGCCTCCGGCCAGCTTCCCAAGCCCCACGGGGCCTACGCCCTGGGCCAGCCGCGCACCGAGGCCGACGTCCTCGCCCTTCTGCACGATCTCGAGGCCGAGCAGCTCACCGCCTACCTCCGGGCGCTCCCGCTCGTCTCGGACCCGGGCGTTCGGGCGGGCCTGGCGGCCGTCCTTGCCAACGACGCCCAACACGTGGCCATGCTGCGCTCGCAGCTGCATCGCGCGCCGTCACCGGCGGCCTTCGTGACGGGTCGCGAATAGCATTACGGCGCCATGAGCGAGGTTCGCGCCGGCCGGCTCTCACGCCGGCAGCTGATGGTGGGTGCGCTGAGCGCCGGGTCCGGAGGGGCCCTCGTGGCCGCGGACCCCGCCCTCGCCGACTCGACCCCGGTCGGCACCGGTCCCCTGCTCAGCGCCGCGCTGGCCGCTGAGCAGGCGACCGTGCTCGCCTACCGCCGGGTGATCGCGCTGCCCTTCGTGGCGCCGCGGGTGGGCGCGCTGCTGCGGGTCATGCTCGGCCACAATCGCGACCACGCCGCCGTTCTGGCTTCGGAGCTGCGCGCCATGGGTTCGCCGCTGCCCGTGGCGCCGACGACCCTCAGCCAGGCCAACCAGACACTCTCCAAGCACGGCATGTCCGGCGACCTGTCCAGCGTGCACACGCTGAAGGACGCCGTCCAGGTGCTGCTCGATTTCGAGGCGGTGTGCGAAGGGGCCTACTACGCGGCCATCGGCGGGGTGACCTCGACCGCCGCCCTGGTCCGGGCGGCCCAGGCATTGGCCTGCGATGCTCAGCACTCCGCGCTGCTCGGAGAGATCGAGTACGAGGGCAACGTGCAGGAAGCCGTGCCCAACTGGTACGTGGCCGGCGTCTCGTAGCGCGCTGCGCCGCGCCTTGAGGGGACGCCAGGGGGCGGCTGGCAGGGGCCTGCGCCGCGCTCGGAGGGCGCCAGGGGCGGCTGGTAGGCTCGCAGCGCGATGAAGATCCCGCGCGCGCTCTACGAGGAGATGATCACCCACGCTCGCGAGGACGCCCCGAACGAGTGCTGCGGCATGGTCGCCGCGCGCGACGGTGAGGCGGTCCGGATCTATCGGGCCGCGAACGCCGCCGCCAGCCCCCTGCGCTATGAGATCGAGGGTGCGGAGCAGTACCGGATCCAGATGGAGATCGAGGACGCGGGCCTCGATCTCGGGGCCATCTACCACTCGCACACCCGGACGGCGCCCTTTCCGTCTCAGACCGACATCAACCTGGCCTTCTATCCCGAGTCGCTGTACTTGATCGTCGGCGTCGCCGACCCGGCGCAACCTGAGCTGCGGGGCTACGCGATTCGCGACGGACAGGTGGCGGAGGCCGAGCTCGAGATTGGGTGACGGCGGTGGCGGGCGCCGACGCGTTGCGCTGTCCCGGATGCGGCCGCGAGCAACCGCCGCAGGAGCGGTTCTGCCCCGCGTGCGGGCTGCCTCTTGTCATTGCTGACGAACCGGGGCCGGTCAGTGAGCGCCATCGCCAGGCGCGCAGGATCAAGCCGCAGCTGGCCGAGGGACCGCTGGTCCGGGTGGCCGGGGCCCACAACCAGGCCGAGGGAGAGATGCTGCAGGAACTCCTGCTCGAGGCCGGCGTCCCCAGCCTGCTGCGCCGCAGCGCGGGCTTCGACGTGCCCGACTTCCTGGCCGCCGGTCCGCGTGACCTCCTGGTTCCTCAAGCGGGTGCCACCACGGCGCGCGAGGTCCTGCTTGACAGCGAGCTCATCGAGCCACCGGCAGCGACGAGCGCGCAGGTCTCGGCGGTCCGGTTGCTGGCCGGCCTGCTGCTCGCCCTGGCCGTCGGGGCGATCGTGATCTGGCTGGGGCTGAGCGCGCTGCACTGACGGGGACGACCGCGGGCTGTGGTCGTGGGGGCAGGGTCACGACAGCCGGCACCGCGCCCGGCCGCCCTCACGCCCCCGCGGCAAGCCGCCTGAGATGGCTTCGCCAGGCGTCCTCGGTCCGGGACACGGGTCGGCCAAAGGCCTTGGCCAAGGCGCCGCGCGGGCCGCTCTGGTCAAGGCGGGAGGCGAGGGCAGCCGCCGCTCGCTCGCCCGACTCGCGCACGAGCAGATCGATGACGGTGCCGCCGAGAAGCGGCGCGTCGGCCACGGTGGGCGGAAAGCTCGGGGCGCGGCCCTCGCGCAGGCGCCGGGCGATGGCCGAACGGGCGTGATCGGTCTGACCGGCGAACCACCGGGCTCGCGCCCTCGAACAGCCACGCCCAGCGCAGGGCCAGAGCTCCACGCAGGACACGCGGAACGCTTTGGAGATCGTGGTTGTTGACGAGGACGACACGACGGGCGTAGAGGGCCGCGGCGGCGAGCTCGAGCATCCGGCCCGAGCCGTCGGTCGCCCCGGCGCGCTTGGCGAGGGCATCGGCGCTGAGAACGTGCAGCTCGGCGTCATCGCACGAGCCGGCCACGTAGCGGCGGGCGGCCGGGGCGGTACTCGCCCAGGCTACGGCGACCTGCGGGCGGGCCAAGAGCAACGAGGCGGGGCGCGAATGCAGGACGACGGTGAGTTCCTCCACGCCATACGGGAAGAACCGGCCGAGCGACTCCCGGGTGCGTTCGAGGTCGTCCAGGAGCCGCGCGGCCTCGTCGGTCTGATCCGCGCTGTGGCGGGCTCGAAACGAGGGCGAGATGGACTCAAGCCACGACATGCGGTGGGGGAACCAGCGCCCGGCGACGGCGCAGCTGGCCGCGCCGCGCCGGCCCGAGGCGCTCGGGCCGCCGGGGCCAGAAGCGTCCGGCCGCCCGTGCTGCGGGGCGGCCGGACGGTCCGGAGATCAGGCTACGGCGGGCAGACGGTCGGAGGCGATGGCGGCGATCTCCTCCGAGGCCCGCTCGAACTCGTCGTCGGAGAGCACAGGCGTGCCCTCGAAGGGGAGATCGCGCGTGATTTCGAGCCACGAGCGACAGCCGCCGTACTCGTCGCGCACCTTCACCGTGACCGGCCGCGGAATCCGATAGGTGCGCAGCAGGATCACATGGAGCGGATGGCGGCGCTTCCAGGCCAGCCGCTTCTCGGCGTAATCGGGCGTCCACACGTAGAACGGAGACAGCGCATCAACGGTGCGCCGATCCGTAACCGTGTAGTGGGCGGCAACCTCGGCCCAGGCGCGGATCCGCACCCGATCCGGCTGCGAGATCTCGCCGTCCCGGTGCAGACCGTGCACCGGAGGCTCGCCATCGCTCCAGACGCCCTCTTCCAGGGCCCGGCCAAGCTCCGGCTGATGCGACTCGCGCACCAGGTCCGAACGCTGATGATCGAACGTCGGATAGAGAAAGAAACGGTCGTATTCGAGTTTGAAATGTTTGTAGGGCTCGCGAATGCCGCCCTTGCGCAGGGTGAGGAGTTGCTCGCCCTCAGCAAGGGCCCGCACAGTCACGGCCCATTCTTTAAAGGCAATTGGCATATGCAGACTGGTGGGGGGACGGATTAACTGACAGATCCCGCGCGCACACCGCATTAAGCGGCGAAACCGCAGCGACAGGAGACGGGATTGTAGGACACGATTTGGGAATCCTCAAACAGGCTTGGAAATAGGTGGCTTTACAACCAGGCCCATGTGACGGTGGCGTAGCTTTCGGGCTATCCGGGCCCCCGCAGGCCGGCCCCGGGCCGCCATCCGGGCCCCCGCAGGCCCGCCCCGGGCCGCCATCCGGGCCCCCGCAGGCCTGCCCCGGGCCGCGATCCGGGCCCCCGCAGGGCCGCCCCGGGCCCTCTTCCGGGGCCTACAGACGGACTCCGGCCGCCCCTTCCAGCACCTCGATGAGAGCCGCGAAATCGTCCTCGCCGTGGCCACGGCCCATGGCCGCCGTGAGGATCTCTCGGGTGGCCGCGGCGAACGCGAAGGGGGCGCCCACCGCCTGGCCCTCCTCGAGGCAGAGCCGGACGTCCTTGAGCATGTGCTCGAGCTTGAACAGCGTCGTGTAGTCGTGGGCGCGCATCGGCGCGGCCTTCAGATCGAGCATGGCCGAAGCGCCGGATCCCGCGCCCATCACCTCGGTCAGGGCATCGAGATCGACGCCGGCGCGGGCGCCCACGAGCAGGGCCTGGCCGAGGACGGCGGCGTTGGTGGCGGCCACGGCGTTGTTGATGAGCTTGATCATCTGCCCGTGGCCCAGGGGGCCGGCGTGGACCACGAGCCGGCCCATCGCCTCGAGCAGGGGCCGAGCGCGGGCGAAATCCTCCTCGCTGCCCCCGGCCATGATGGTCAGGGTTCCGTCCTGCGCCCTGGGGGCCGAGCCGGTGACCGGCGCGTCCACCAGGCGCAGACCGTGCTCGGCCAGACGCTCGCCGAGGGCGCGGGCGGCGCTGGCGCCGATCGTCGAGCAGTCGATGCACAGCGTCCCTGGCTTGGCCATGTCGGCGGCGCCGAGCAGCACCTGCTCGACCTGCGGGGCGTCGACGAGCATGGTGATGAGCACCTCGGCGCCGGCAGCGGCTTCGGCGGGGCTGCTCGCGACGCGGACGCCGGCGTGGTCGCCGGCCAGCTGCTCGGCTTTGGCGGCGGTGCGATTCCACACGGTCAGCTCGACCCCGGCCCGGGCGAGGTTGGCGGCCATGCGCGAGCCCATGATCCCCAGCCCGAGAAAGGCGACGCGCCTGCTCATGGCCGAGATGATGGCGCCTCGGGCTCGCCCGGCTCCCCGTGCCCGCCGCCGCCCGGCGTCTCGATGCGCAGCCGCTGCCCGGGCTCGAGCCGGCCGATGGCCTTGGGCGGCAGCTCCTCACCGTCGAGGAGGTTGCGCCCAGGCGCGCCCGGCGCGCCGCCGTCCGCCCCCGGCGGCGCGTGGCGCCGGCGCTCGGTAATCAGCGAGTACTGCAGCGGCGCGAGCGCCTCGAGCTCGCGGATGACCCCGTCGCCGCCGCGATAGCGCCCGTCGCCGCCGGACCCGCGCCGCAGGGCGTAGGTCGTGGCCCGGACCGGGAACTCGAGCTCGAGGGCCTCGATGGGCGTGTTGAGCGTGTTGCTCATGGCCACGTGGACGGCGCTCGGCCCGTCGGCCCCGGGGCAGGCGCCCTGACCGCCGCCGATCGTCTCGTAGTAGACGACCTCGTCATCGCCAAGCGTGAAGTTGTTCATCGTCCCCTGCCCGAGGGCGCGACCGAAGGCGCGCAGAACCACGTCGGCCACCCGCGAGGAGGTCTCGACGTTGCCCCCGACCACGGCGGCGGGCGAGCGGGCGTTGAGCAGGCAGCCTTCCGGCGCGATGACCTCGAGCGGACGGTAGGCGCCGGCGCTGGGGGGGATGTCCGGATCGGTGAGCACGCGGATGGCGAAGTAGCAGGCCGAGCGGGTGACGGCCAGCGGGCAGTTGAGGTTTCCCTCGTGCTGGTCGGCCGTGCCGCTGAAGTCGAGCGTCAGCCGGTCGCCGTCCACCGTGGCCGTGAGGGCGATCTCGAGGTCGCCTTCGCGCGCCTCGAGCACGTCGCGGGCCCGGTGCTCTCCGTCGGCAAGCTCGCTCAGGCAGGCCCGGGTGCGCCGTTCGGCGTAGTCGAGGATGGCGGCGAAGGCCTCGTCAAGCGGCCCGGCCCCGGCGCGCTCGCGCAGTTCGCCCAGCCGCCGCGCCCCCACGGCTCCAGCGGCCAGCTGAGCGCGCAGATCGGCCCGCCTTTGGCGCGGGGCGCGCATCTGCTCGCTCAGCTCCGTGATGGCGTCGTCGTCGAGCCGGCGCGGGGAGATGACGACGCCCTCGTCGCGCAGCGTCCGGCTGTCGGCCGGCATCGACCCCGGCGTGGGGCCTCCCACGTCGGCATGGTGGGCGCGGCAAGCGGCGAAGGCGAACAGCTCGGAGCCGGCGAAGATCGGGGTGATGACGGTGATGTCGGGCAGGTGGGTGCCGCCGGCGTAGGGATCGTTGAGGATCCACGCCCGGCCCGGTGCGTGCTCCTCTTGCAGCACGGCGGCGACGGCGGCGGGCATGGCCCCCAGATGCACAGGGATGTGCTCGGCCTGCATGACCATCTCGCCCTGCGCGTCGAAGAGGGCGGTGGAGGCGTCGCGACGCTCCTTGATGTTGGCCGAATGGGCGGAGCGGATGAGCACCGCGCCCATCTCCTCGCATATGGCCCGCAGGGCGCCGCTGAGTACCTGCAGATCGACGGGATCGATCATCGCCGGTCGAGCACGATGGTGCCGCTGGAATGCACGCTCGCCGCCCAGCCGGGAGGCACGAGCACAGTGGTCTCGGGCAGCTCGATCACGGCCGGTCCGGCCAGCTGCGCCCCGGGGCGGGGAGGGCCCTGGATGACCCGCACCCCCGTCGTCTCGCCGGCGATCGTGGCCTGGCGCTCGGTCTCGCCCGGCTCGGGCTCGTCCTGCGGCGGGGTGAGGGAGATGTCGGGTGTCTCGGAGACGGCGCTCACCCGCACCGTCACGAGCTCGAGCTCCTCATCCTCGTCGCGGTAGCCGTAGCGGTCCTCGTGGCGGGCATCGAAGGCCTCGCGCAGGTCCTGCGGGCTCGGCTCGAGCCCCGCCTCCACGGCCAGCTCGAAGGCCTGACCCCGGTAGCGCAGCTCGTAGGTCGCCCGCAGGGCGGCCTCGGCATCCTCGAGCGCGGCGCGCGCCTGCTCGCCCAGGTCGCGGACCGTCTCGGCGATCCGCTCCGCTTCGAGGCCCTCGCCGCTCCACAGGACGCTGCGCTGGGCATCGCGCCGGCGCGGCGAGACGACGAGCCCGAGCGCGGCCAGAACGCCGGAGGCGCGCGAGCACAGGACCCGATCGATGCCGAGCTCGTCGGCGATCTGGGTGCCGTGCAGGGGACCGGCCCCGCCGAAGGCGAGCAGGGCGAAGTCACGGGGGTCGACGCCGCGCTCCACGGTGACCACGCGCAGCGCTCGAGCCATCTGGGTCCCGGCCACCCGCACGATCCCGGCCGCGCAGGCCAGCGGCTCGAGCTCGAGCGCGCGGGCCAGGCCGGCGATCGCGTCCTCGGCCGCCTCGCGGTCGAGGCGCACGTCGCCGGCCAGCGGCGCGTCGGCGGAGAGGAACCCGAGCAGGAGGTTGGCGTCGGTGACCGTCGGCTCCGTGCCACCGCGCCCGTAACAGGCCGGCCCTGGGTCGGCTCCAGCCGAGTGGGGACCGACGCGCAGCGCGCCGCCAGGGTCGCGCCAAGCGATCGAGCCACCCCCGGCGCCCACCGTGTGCACGTCGAGCATGGGCAGGGCCAGCGGCCGGCCGGCGACCTGACCCGTGCTTGCCTCGTGCACGTCGCCGTCCTGCACGACGCAGACGTCGCAGGAGGTCCCGCCCATGTCAAAGCAGAGGACGTTGGGCTCCTGCGCCGCCGTGGCCACGAAGGCCGCGCCCGCCGCTCCGGCGGCCGGGCCGGAGAGCACCGTCCAGGCGGCGTGGCCGGCCGCGGCACTGAGGTCGATCAGCCCTCCGTTGGACTGCATGATCGACGGCTCGGGGAGCCCGGCCGCGGAGGCGCTGGTGGACAGGCGGCGCAGGTAGCCGGCCAGCAGAGGGGAGATGGCGGCATCGATCTCGGTGGTGGCGGCGCGCTCGAACTCCCGGAAGGTGCCCACGACCTCATGGGAGAGCGAGACGTGAAGTTCGGGCAGCTCCTCGGCCAGCGCCGCCGCCAGCGTCTGCTCGTGGTCGGGGTGGCGATAGGCGTGCAGAAAAACCACGGCCACCGCTTGCACCTCGGCGTCTCCCACGCGGCCGACGAGCTCGCGCACGCCCTCGTCGGTGAGCTCGCGCAGCGGTCCGTCGGGGGTCATCCGCTCCGGCGCCCCGAAGCGCAGCTCGGCGGGCACGAGCGGGGCTGGGCGGGCGGCGCACAGCCGGTAGAGCTCGGCCCGGCTCTGGCGGCCGAGCTCGATCAGGTCGGTGAACCCCTCGGTGGCGATCAGCGCCGTGCGGGCGCTACGGCCCTCGAGCAGCGCGTTGGTGGCCACGGTCATGCCGTGAGCGAAGGCGCGCACATCGTGCGCCTGGGCCTGTGCGCGCTCGAGCGCCGCCTCGACGGCGGCGATGACGCCCTCCGACTGGTCGCGGGGCGTGGTCGGCGCCTTGGCGGTGACCAGCCGCCCATCGAAGGCGACCACGGCGTCGGTGAATGTGCCGCCGACGTCGACGCCCAGGAGCATGGGTCTACGTTACCCGGGCGCCCCGGGCATCGCGGCCGTCACGCTTCGAGGGAGCCGCGCCGCTCAGGCGGCGATGAGCGGCGTCTCGACGTCCTCGGTCTCGGCCAGGTGCTGGTGTGAGGGGCAGTAGCCGTTGTGGGGCAGGGGCATCCGCTGGCACGGGGTGCCCTTGCGGGTGCTGGCCCGGCACTGCAGCGGGTTGCCGTAGGCATCGAGCCCGTTCTGGGGCAGCCCCTGGAGGAATTCGTCGGCCAGGTGCAGGTAGCGGTCGATGACCCTGAGCACCCGCATCTGGCAGGTCATGGGGAAATAGACGCGGACGTCGTTGAACAGCGTGCGCGTCGGATGGGCGAAGTAGTGGCGGTCGGTGGCCAAGCGCTCGATCGCCGTCTCGCAGGCACGCAGCACGCGAGCATGATTGGTGTGCGGGCACCCGCTGTGCGGATCCTCGAGGATCTCATCGGCGAGCTCACGATAAATCGCTCGACTGAACCGGTACATGCAGACCACGACTCCTTTCAACCCCTGCCAGGGGTACCTCTCCATACTTGCGCTGGGCAGTATTCCCGTCGCGTGTGAAGTCCGCTCGGGCGCGATTGTTAAGTAGGCATTAACTGGACGCTTTGCGAACGCCGGGGAGTATTCGCTTCGGCGTGCGCGAACCCTTGCCGCGAGGTCACACCCAGCGCGCGAGCGACGGAGCCCCGTCGCGCTGCACGGTGACGTGCATGGCGTCGAGGCCGGGGTCCCGCGCCGGGAAGTCACGCCGCTGGTGCGCGCCGCGGCTCTCGCGGCGGGCCAGGGCCGAAGCGGCGATCAGCGCGAGCAGGGGATGGGGGTCGGCGGCCAGCCGCGTGAGTCCGGCCTCGTCGCGCTCGAGCCCACCGAGCTCCCACAGCGTCCCGCGGCTCTCGGGCGTCAAGACCGGCGGGGGCGCCGGCGGCGCGCCGGCGCGAGCGATCACATCGCGGTCCGGCGCCGGTTCGGCCAGGGCACTGCGCGCAGCACGGGCGCCGAAGACAAAGCACTCGGTGAGCGAGTTCGACGCCAGCCGGTTGGCGCCGTGCAGGCCGGTGTCCGAGCACTCACCCACGGCATAGAGACCAGGCAGCGTGGAGCGGCCGTGCAGGTCGGTGACGATCCCGCCC
The DNA here is from genome assembly GCA_963777185.1 of uncultured Solirubrobacterales bacterium. Lineage (GTDB taxonomy): Bacteria > Actinomycetota > Thermoleophilia > Solirubrobacterales > Solirubrobacteraceae > Palsa-465. The sequence goes on along the minus strand of CAVZPU010000017.1, from coordinate 62,597 downwards.
ATCATGTAGTGAGCGGCGGGGGAGACGGGCACGAGCTCGCGCTCGGGATCGATGCCCGAGCGGCGCAGCGCACTGACGACATTGGGAAACAGGGCCGGGTCCACGGCGCGCATGTCGAGATGCACAGCCGGCTGACCGCTTGTCACCATCGCGCGCTGGATCGCCCGGGCCACTTCATCGCGGGGGGCGAGCTCGTCGACGAAGCGCCCGCCGCCGGCGTCCAGCAGGTGGGCGCCTTCCCCCCGGACCGCTTCGGTGACCAGGAACCCGTCCGCACCATTGGGCGCGGCCACGGCGGTGGGATGAAACTGCATGAACTCGAGGTCGGCCAGAGTCGCCCCGGCGAGGAAGGCGAGCAGCAGCCCGCCGCCCGTCGCTCCCGGCGGGTTCGTCGAGCGGGCCCAGAGGGCGGCCGCCCCGCCGGTGGCCAGCACGGTGGCGGCGCCGGGGACGGGTACCGACCCGTCGATGGTCACGCCGTGGCAGCGCCCCCCCTCGGCGATGAGCCCGGTCACGCGCCGGTTCTCCAGTACCTCGATGCCCGGCTCCTCGGCGACCAGGGCGCTGAGCTCGCGGATCAGCCGCCGGCCCGTGGCCGCCCCGCCGGCGTGGACGATCCGCCGCGCGGTGTGGCCCCCTTCGAGCCCCAGGGCCAGGTTGCCGTGCCGATCGGCGTCAAAGCGCACGCCCAGCCGCGTGAGTTCCTCGACCGCGTGTGGCGCCTCCGTGCACAGGACGCGAGCGGCGGACTCCCGGACGGCGCCGCGGCCGGCCTTGATGGTGTCGGCCACGTGCTGCTCGGCGCTGTCCTCGCTGGCCATGGCCGCGGCGAGGCCGCCCTGGGCCCAGTAGCTCGAAGACCCGGCCAGCGGCGTGGCGGAGACGAGCGTGACCCGGCCGCCGTCACGAGCCGCACACAGCGCCGTGTAGAGGCCGGCCGCCCCCGCTCCGACAACGACCAGTTGCGTCCGCGCGGGACCCACGGCTGGGTACGGTACTGGCGACATGCCGCCGGTGTTCCTCGAGCATCCCTCCTCGCTAGAGCACGACACGGGGTCTCATCCCGAGCAGCCGGCACGCATCACGGCCATCCTGCGCGCCCTGGCGCAGCGGGACTGGCTCGGCCTCGAACACGTGCGCTCAGAGCCGGCGACCCGCACGGCACTCGAGGCCGTGCACACGGCTGCGCACATCGAGCGCATCGAGGCGGTGGCCGCCCGCGGCGGCGGAGCACTCGACCTCGACACGGTGATGAGCGCCGGCTCCTACGAGGCGGCCCTGCACGGCGCCGGCGGGGCCGTGGAGCTCGTGCGCCGGCTGCGCGACGGTCAGAACCCGTACGGATTCAGCGCCCACCGGCCGCCCGGTCACCATGCCACCCGGGACCAGGCGATGGGGTTCTGCCTGTTCAACAACGTGGCCGTGGCCGCCCAGCATGCCCTCGATGCCTGCGGCTACGAGCGCGTGCTCATCTTTGACTGGGATGTCCACCACGGCAACGGAACGAACGACATCTTCCATTCCTCGGACCAGGTGCTGTTCGTGTCCGTGCACCAGTCCCCGCTCTATCCCGGGACCGGGAGCTCCCGGGACGCCGGCAGCGATGCCGGCACCGGCTTCACCGTGAACCTGCCCGTGGCCCCCGGCTCGGGCGATGCCATCTTTCTCTCGCTCGCCGAGCACGTCGTCGTGCCGCTGGCGCGCAGCTTCGAGCCCCAGCTCGTGCTCATCTCGGCCGGCTACGACGCCCACCGGGCCGATCCGCTGGCCGACTGCCGTGTCACCGAGGCCGGGTACGCGGCCATGGCTCAGACCATGCACCGTGTCGCTTCCTCGATGCAGGCGCCCGTCGGTGCCGTGCTCGAAGGCGGCTATGCCCTCGACGTGCTCGCGCGCTCGGTGGTGGCGACGCTCGAGGGGTTGGCGGCGCCCGTGAGCGCCGGCGGCCCGGCGCCTGAGCTCGTGCCCGAAGCAGCGGAGGCCCGGCGGCGGCTGGCCCGCTGGTGGCCCGCGCTGGGCGAGTGAGCCTTCACCGTCCGGCCGCGCGGCCCGGCGCCGGCCCGCTTGGCACCATCACGGCGATGTCTGATCCCCATGCTCCGGTCGCCGTCTTCGATTCCGGCGTGGGCGGCCTGACCGTCCTGCACGAGCTCCTGGTCTCGCTGCCCACCGAGGACTATCTCTATTTCGGCGACACCGCCCGTATGCCGTACGGGATGCGAGAGGCCGATGAGCTGTGCCGGTTCTCGATCGAGATCACCGACCACCTCCTGGCGGCGGGGGCGAAGCTGCTGGTCGTGGCCTGCAACTCGGCCAGCGCCGTCGCCCTCGAGGCGATCGAGCGCCACCTCGAGGCGCGCGGCGAGCGGCTCGACGTGATCGGCGCCGTGGCGCCGGCGGCCCAGCTCGCCGTGGCCGGCAGCCACAGCGGCCGCATCGGGCTGCTGGCCACGCCCGCCACCGTGGCCAGCGGCGCCTACGCCCGCGTCGTCCGCGGCGCCGACCCGCACGTGCACCTGGAGACCGTCCCCTGCCCCGACCTTGCCCCCATCATCGAAGGCGGCTTTCCCTTCGACGAGCACATCGTCGACACCGTGCGCGCCTATTGCGCGCCGCTGCGCGCAGCCCACGTGGACACGGTGATCCTCGGCTGCACCCATTACCCGCTCGTGGCCCCGATGCTTCAGCGCATCCTCGGACGCTCCGTGCGCCTGATCAGCTCGGGGGCCGGCGTGGCCCGCGGCGTCGAGCGTGCGCTCGCCGCTCGCGAGTTGCTCAACCCGCGGGCCGGCGAGGGCGAGTACCGCTTTCGCTGCACCGGCGATGTCGACTCCTTCCGGGCCCTGGGCACCCGTTTCTTGCAGATGCCGCTGGGGGAGGTCAAGCACGTCGAGCTGAGCGATCCCGCGTCTCGGCGAGGCTCTAAGGTGAGCGCATGAGCTCCTCCACCGGGACCGCGGCCGCGCCGGCGCGCAGCTACGAGCGCGCGCCCTTCGAGCTGCGCCCGACCACCATCGAGCCCGGCTTCGTCCGGACGGCCACCGGCTCGGCGCTCATCTCGATGGGCGAGACCCGGGTGATCTGCACCGCCTCGGTGCAGGAGAGCGTCCCCCGCTGGATGAGCGGCTCGGGTCGCGGGTGGGTCACCGCGGAGTACGGGATGCTGCCCGCCTCGACCGGTGAGCGCAAGCAGCGCGACGTCTCCAAAGGCCGGCCCGACGGCCGGACCGTGGAGATCCAGCGCCTGATCGGTCGTTCCCTGCGCGGTGCCGTGGACTTCGCGGCCCTGGGGCAGCGGACGGTCTACGTGGACTGCGACGTCCTGCAGGCCGACGGCGGAACCCGCTGTGCCTCCATCACCGGTGGCATGGTCGCCCTTCGCCTCGCCTGCGCGCGGTTGCAGCGCGAGGGAGCACTGGCGAAGTCGCCGCTCACCGGGACGGTGGCCGCCGTCTCGTGCGGAATCGTGGGCGGCGCCGCGCTCCTCGACCTCGACTACAGCGAGGACTCCACCGCCGAGGTCGACGCCAACGTGGTCATGACCGGCGACGGCGGGCTGATCGAGGTCCAGGCGACGGCCGAGCGCACGCCTCTCTCCCGCGCCCACCTGGATGACCTCCTCGGCCTCGCCGCGGGGGGCATCGAGCAGCTCCAGGCCCTGGCCGACGAGGCGGTCGGCGCCGGGGCCTGAGCCAGCCGTGGCGACGCTCGTCCTGGCCACCCGCAACGCCCACAAGCTGCGCGAGTTCCGACGGCTGCTCGAGAGCGCCGCCATCTCGCTCGACCCGCTGCCCGCGGACGTGGCGCTTCCTCCCGAGGACGGGCTCACCTTCGCCGAGAACGCCGCCGGCAAGGCGCGCGCGGCGGCCGTCGCCACCGGCGCCGCGGTCATCGCCGACGACTCGGGCATCGAGGCCGAGGCCCTCGGCGGGGCCCCCGGAGTGCGCTCGGCCCGCTTCGCCGGTGAACACGCCAGCGACGAGGAGAACCTGGCCAAACTGCTTGACCAGGCGCCGGCCGGCAGCGGTCTGCGCTATGTCTGTGCCCTGGTTTACGTCGACCCCGGGGCGGGTGTCGAGGAGCTCTTCTTTGGCCACTGCCGGGGGCGGCTGGCGGCGGCGCCGCGGGGCTCAGGAGGATTTGGCTATGACCCGGCCTTCGTCGCCGACGGCTTTGGAGAACGGACGATGGCGGAGCTGAGCGACGAGGAAAAGGACGCCATCAGCCACCGGGGCGAGGCGGCCCGCGCGCTCGTGCGCTGGCTGTGGGCCTGAGCGGCGCTCGCGCTCAGAACAGGTTGATCGCGGCCGAGATGGCCACGGCGAGGCACACCCCGGCGTACCCGTAGTAACTCTGCAAGAGCAGGATGAAACCGGCCAGCAGGCACAGCAGAACCGTCGTCAGCCAGGCGGTGCGAGCTAAGTCCACGGCCCTATTCTGGCCTGCGCGCCCGTCGTTTGTCCCCGTGGCCGGCCCGGCCTGGGGCCCGGGAAAGTCGCTAAGTGCGAAGGTTTGAGGGCCGGTCAGCCCGAGGACCCACCTGAGCGGCCAGAATGACCGCGCGGCCACGGTCTTACGGTGCAAACCGTCCGTGTGCCCTGTTAGCGTCGAGATCTCCGACTACCTCGAAGGAGGGAGCAGTGACCAAATCAGAGTTCGTCGACCAGGTAGCCGAGCGCTCCGGGTTGAACAAGAAGAACGCGCAGGACGCCGTCGATGCCGTCCTCGAGACGATTGAAGACGCGCTTCGGCGCGGCAGCGAAGTGAGCTTCTCCGGCTTTGGCAAGTTCGGCATCTCCGAGCGGGGTGCGCGTGAAGGCCGGAACCCCGCCACGGGCGAGAAGATCCAGATCCCGGCCTCGAAGGTGCCGAAGTTCACCGCCGGCGCCTCGCTCAAGAAGGCCGTCAACTAAGTGATTCCTCACGTAAGTACGGTCGCGCTGCGAGGCGTACCGGCCGGATGCACACCGAAGACACAGGAGCCGACGTGTCGCCGCGCGGCACGGGCCTTCGACGACGAAGGTGGGCACCGGCGGACGCGGTCTCAGTGCGGGCGTATTTGGGTGAGGGACCATTAGACAGTGCTCGCTGCGGCGGTCGCGGGTGAGCCACGCGGGCCGGGCGGCCCCGGACTATTTGGGCCGGGCGGCCGCGGCCAATTCGGGCCGGGCGGCCGCGGCCAATTCGGGCCCGGTGCCCGGTGCCTCCCCTGAGCCGATCGCCGCTGGTGGCCGGCGACGGGCACACGGACGGGTTCGAGTCAGCCGCTGAGGAGCGATTCGGCGACCGGCTGGCCACGTTGGTGGCCGAACGCCAGTCGCAGCTCGTTCTTGGTCTCGACCCGGATCCCGCCCGGCTGTGGCCCCGGGCCCTCGCGGGGGCGCCGAGCGACTTCGAGCGCCTCCGCTCACCGGCGATGGCGGCAAGCCGGGCTGTGGCCGCCCATTGCCGGCTGGTCATGGCGGCCGTGGCTGAGCACTGTGTGGCCGTCAAGCTGCAGGTGGCCTGCTTCGAGCGGCTCGGCGGCCCCGGCTGGGAAGCGCTTCGCGACGTGGCGGCGCAGGCGCGGCGCCACGGTTTGCTCGTCATCGCCGACGGCAAGCGTGGCGATATCGACGTCTCGGCCGCGGCCTACGCACAGGCCTTCTTCGGTCACACCGACACGCCATACGGTCCCGTCGCCGGCCTCGGAGTGGATGCCCTCACCGTCAACGCGCTGCTCGGGGGCGACGCCCTCGCCCCGTTCGTCGACGCGGCGCGGCGCCGGGGCGGTGGCCTCTTCGTGCTCGTCAGGACATCCAATCCCGGAGCGGCCGATGTGCAGGAGGAGCGCCTCGAGGGGGGTGGCACGGTGAGCGAGCGCCTGGCCGCGCTCGTGACGCGCGCCGGCGCGGACGGAGTGGGGGCGGCCGGCCTGTCCGACGTCGGCGCCGTGGTTGGCGCCACGGCGCCGCAGCGACTCGAGGAGCTGAGGGCGGCTATGCCGCATGCCGTCTTCCTCCTCCCGGGAGTGGGTGCCCAGGGAGGCCGGGTCGAGGATCTCGCCGCCGCCTTTACGCCGGGGCCGGCGGGCGGTCTGGTGTCGGCCTCGCGAGGGCTTGTCCACGCTCATCAACGCGCCGGCGGCGAACCGGAGGCGGCCGCGGCGCGCGAGGCGGGGCGGCTGCGGCGGCTGGCTTGGGAGCTGACCGGGTGAGGCCGGGGGCCGCGCGGTTTTGCCGCGGCACGTTTGTATGATCGCCGTGGAATGGCGGCAAGCAACCGGGTCCGCTATATGGCGCCCCTCGCGCTGCTGGCAACCATCGGGGCGATCTACGTCCTCGTCCACCGCGAACTCGCCAGCAAGCATGTCGTCGTCCACTCCACGACAAGCCATCTCGCCCCCGGGGGGAGATCGCCACGATCCGCCCCCCCGAAACCGGCCCAGTTCTACGTTGTGAAGTCGGGCGACACCCTGTCGAGCATTGCCCAAAGATCGGGTTTGTCACTGGCCGAGCTGCAGGTGCTCAACCCGGGCGTCGACGCCAACGCGCTTCAGACCGGTCAGCACATTCGCATCAGCAAGTGACGTGATGCCACGCGGCTTTTTCCACGCTGCGGGGAAACCGTACGCGCCCGGGCGGGATCGCCGGATGGCCGTCGCGGCAGGCGATCGCCGGGGCCGGGTCGCCGGGCGCGGGTTGGCGGTGCGGGGTCCGGCAGGCCGAGTGATGACGGCCCTGCTCATGCTGGTGTTGAGCGCGGCCGTGCTCGCCTGTGGTGCGGCGCAGGCGCGGGCCCAGGCGCAGAAGCTCTCCCCGCCCCGGCTCGATGTCGCCGCCGCCGCCCTGCTCGACGCCGACACCGGCCAGCTCCTCTACGGGCGCAACGCGCAGGCTGAGCGGCCGATCGCCAGCACCACCAAGCTGATGACGGCGCTCGTGGTGCTCGAGCATGCGCGTCTCGGCACCGTGTTCGCCGACCCGAACTGGTACCCGGCGGCGGCCGACTCGCAAATCGGCTTGGTGCCCGGAGAGCGCATGAACGTGCACGACCTCCTGCTCGCCATGCTCCTGCCCAGCGCCGACGACGCCGCGGAGGACCTCGCCTTCAACGTCGGCCAGGGATCGGTGCCCCGCTTCATCGACATGATGAACGCGCGCGCCGCCATGCTCGGGCTCGCCCACACCCATTACTCGACGCCGATCGGGCTCGACACGCCGGGCAACTACTCCTCCGCGGCGGATTTGGTGTCGCTGGCTCGCTTTGACCTGGCCAACGAGCCCTTCTTCCGCCGCGCGGTGGCGGCGCCTCGCGCCGTGCTGCGAACCGGCCACGTCCCCCGGGTGGTGAGCAATCGCAACGACCTGGTCGGGCGCATTCCCTGGATCAACGGGATCAAGACCGGCCACACCAACGATGCCGGCTACGTGCTCGTGGCCTCCGGCACCCGCGACGGCACGACCCTGATCGATGCGGTGCTGGGCACGCCCGATGAGGCCACCCGCGACGCCAGCGCGCTATCCCTGCTCGACTATGGATTCTCCGCCTTCCGGCTCGTCTCGCCCGTACGGGTCGGGACGGTCGTGGCCCGTTTGCCGGTGACGGGGCGGCCCAAGGTGACGGCGGCCCTCGCCGCCGCTGTGAGCTATGCCCATGTGTTCGCCCGCCCCGTGCGGATTCGTACGCGGGTCGTGGCCTCGCGGGCGATCACCGGACCGCTGCGCCGGGGCGCGCGAGCGGGGACCCTCGACGTGCTCGCCGACGGCCGCCTCGTGGCCCGGGTGCCCCTGGTGCTTGCCGCCGCGGTTCCCGGTCCCCCGCCGTCCCTGGCCCTGGCGAAGCTCGCGATACCCATTACGCTGTTGTCGGCGCTCATACTTGCGCTCGGTGGAGCCGCGGTCGCTACGGTTGGTCGCCGCCGGGTGCGGGGATCAGCCCGGGAGGCTCAGAGGCGAACATGATCATCACGGTCACGCTCAACGCGGCGCTCGACAAGACGCTTGAAGTTCCGAACTTCACCCCGGGGCGCCGGCACCGGACGGTCGACCAGACGACGATGCCCGGCGGCAAGGGCGTCAACATCGCCCGGGCGCTCAAGCGCCTCGGTCAGCCGGTCATCGCCACGGGCCTGGCCGGGGGCGCCACCGGCTCGCGCATCGTTCAGGCGCTCTCCGACGAGGCGATTCTCAACTTCTTCGTGCGCGTGCGCGAGGAGTCGCGCACGAACACCGCCGTGCTCGATCCCACGACCGGCTCGCACACGGAGATCAACGAACGTGGGCCCGCGGTCTCGGCCATGGAGCTCGAGCTCTTCCGCGACAAGCTCCTCTACCTGGCCAAGGGCGCGAGCATGTGCGTGTTCGCCGGCAGCCTGCCGCGTGGCGTCGAGCCCGACATCTACGCCAACCTCATCCGCGAGGTGCGCAAGCTCGGCGTGCTCACCTTCCTGGACACCGACGGTGATCCGCTGCGGCTGGCCATGCGCGCCGAACCCGAGGTCATCTCGCCCAACGAGCTCGAAAGCGAGGAGCTCGTCGGTCATGAGTTCAACGACGACGAGGACCGCACCCAGGCCGTGGCGGAGATGACGCGGCTCGGGGCCGGCGAGGCGGTCATGACCATGCCCTACGGGTGCTATGCCCAGATCATGGACGAGGGCGCCCCGGCGCTCTACCGCGTCCGGGTCCACGAGCAAGAGGTGCGCTCGCGCATCGGATCGGGCGACGCCTTCCTGGCCGGGTATGTCGCCGCCCGCTACGCCGGGCGCACCGCGGTGGAATGCCTGCGCTACGGCGTGGCCTGTGGGGCGGAGTCGACCCAGCACTTCGGGGCGGGGCTGCTTGATCCCCACAGGGTGGAGCGCCTGCTGGGCGAGGTCGAGGCCCACCGGGTCCAGGTGCCCGCGAACATCTCCTGACGGGCGGGGGTCCGCCTGGTTTGGGCGCGGACGTGGCCCGCGACGCTCTGGGCGGGCGTCGGCTGGGGGCGATGACGTGTCCTGGAGGTCAAATCCCCCTCGCGAGGGGGCTCGAAGGCCCGCCCTCGCGGCGAACCCGTTCGGCATCCCACAAGGGTCGTCGCCGGCCCCGGTGTGGGTTCTGGGACGTGTAGAGCCCGCCCGCTAACCCAAAGGGGCTGCACGCTGGATACTTTGGGATCTCGGGCGGGTTGTGAGCGCTGCGAGAGGGGCGTCGCGCGCCCCTTTGGGACCGTGTTATGGCCTCTCACGGGGCCCGGATCGGGGTGCCTCCACTGCTAGCATCGCCGAGACGATGGTTGCCGCCTTCGTCGCCTCTTCCGGTAGCTCGACCCCCCGGGTGTCGTCCGCCCCGCGCTCTACATTGCCGGCATGGAAATAGAGATCGGGCGGGGCAAGAAGGCGCGTCGGGCCTACGGGTTTGACGACATCGCCATCGTCCCTTCTCGACGCACCCGCGACCCCGACGACGTCGATATCAGCTGGACGCTCGGGCCCTATCGCTTCGAGCTTCCGCTCCTCGCCGCCGCGCTCGACGGCGTGGTCTCGCCGGAGACGGCCGGGACCATCGGCAAGCTCGGCGGCCTGGCCGTCCTCAACCTCGAGGGCATCTTCTGCCGCTACGAGGATGCTGACGGGCAGCTCGAGCGGATCTCCACCTTCTCGCGCGACATCGCCACCCGGGAGATGCAGGACATCTACCGGGAGCCCGTCAAGCCTGAGCTCATCGCCCAGCGCATCCGGGAGATCAAGGAGCACGGCGTCGTGGCCGCGGCCTCGCTGACGCCGCAGAAGGTCCGCGATTACTACGAGGTGGCCCTCGAGGCCGGGCTCGACATCCTGGTCATCCAGGGCACGGTCGTCTCGGCGGAGCACGTCTCGCTGGACGAGTCGCGGCCGCCCTTGAACCTGAAGGAGTTCATCCGCGAGCTCGCTCCCACGCCGATCATCGTCGGGGGTTGTGCCTCCTACCACACCGGGCTGCACCTGATGCGCACCGGCGCCGCCGGCGTGCTCGTCGGGGTCGGCCCGGGCGCGATCTGCACCACGCGCGGCGTGCTCGGCATCGGGGTGCCTCAGGCGACCGCGATCGCCGACGTGGCCGCGGCCCGCTCCCAGCACATGCTGGAGACCGGCGACTACGTCAAGGTGATCGCCGACGGCGGCATGCGCAACGGCGGCGACATCGCCAAGGCGGTGGCGTGCGGGGCTGATGCGGTCATGCTCGGCTCGGCGCTGGCTCGCGCCTACGAAGCTCCCGGGCGCGGCTACAACTGGGGCATGGCCACTTTCCATCCGACGCTGCCGCGCGGCACCCGGGTGGTCACGGCCCCCAACGGCACGCTCAAGGAGATCATCAGGGGCCCGGCCCGCGAGAACGACGGCACGTTCAACCTCATGGGCGGGCTGCGCACGTCGATGGCCACGACCGGTTACCGGGACATCGCTGAGTTCAACCGCGCTGAGCTGATGGTGGCTCCCGCTCTCCAGACCGAGGGCAAGCATCTGCAGCGCGAGCAGGGCGTCGGCATGGGTGCAAGCGGCCGGGCTGCCACCGTCGGTGTCCACGACTGACGCTCCGAGCCCGGTGGCCTCAGCGCCCGCCACCGACGCTCCCTTCCGCGACGCCCCCACCACCGACGCCAACGCCGCCACCGTCCTCGACGCGGGCGCGGCCGCCCCGCCGGCGCCACGATCGGCCACCGAAGAGGTCGTCGTCCTCGACTTCGGCGGCCAGTATTCGCAGCTCATCGCCCGCCGGGTGCGGGAGTGCGGCGTCTTCTCCGAGCTGCTGCCCCACCACGTGGGGGCGCAGGAGATCGCCCGCCGCCGGCCGAAGGGGTTGATCCTCTCCGGGGGACCGGCCTCGGTGTACGAGCCGGGGGCCCCACAGCTCGAGCGCGAGCTCCTCGAGCTGGGCGTGCCGGTGCTCGGCATCTGCTACGGCATGCAGCTCCTGGCCCGGGAGCTCGGCGGAAGCGTGCAAGGAGCTGAGGTCGGCGAGTTCGGCCGCTCGCAGCTCACGGTGGGCGAGCCGGGGCGGCTCCTCGACGGCACGCCGCACGAGCAGAGTTGCTGGATGTCTCACCGCGACACCGTGTTCGCGCCGCCTCCGGGCTTCTCGGCTCTGGCTGCCTCCACCGCCTCCCCGGTCGCCGCCTTCGAATCGGTGCAGCGGGGCATCTATGGCATCCAGTTTCACCCCGAGGTCGTCCACACGCCCTACGGCCAGCAGGTGCTGGCCAACTTCCTCGAGGACGTGTGCGGATGCGAGCGGACGTGGAGCCCGCGTTCGGTGATCGACGAGCAGATCGAGCACATTCGTGCCCAGGTCGGCGACGGGCGAGCCATCTGCGGCCTGTCCGGGCGGCGTCGATTCGAGCGTGGCGGCTTTGCTTGTGCACCGCGCCATCGGTGACCGGCTCACGTGCGTTTTCGTCGACCACGGCCTCATGCGCAAGGACGAGGGCGCGCAGGTCATCGCCGCCTTCCGAGATCACTTCCACGTCCCGCTGGTGGCCGTCGACGCCTCCGAGCGCTTTCTGGACAAGCTGCGCGGCGTCACGGACCCCGAGCTCAAGCGCAAGACGATCGGAGCCGAGTTCATCCGCGTCTTCGAGGAGGAGGCGGCCCGGCTCGACGATGTGCGCTTTCTCGTCCAGGGGACCCTGTACTCCGACGTCATCGAGTCCGGCGGCGGGACCGGCGCGGCGACGATCAAGTCCCATCACAACGTGGGGGGACTGCCGGACGACCTCGAGTTCGGGCTCGTCGAGCCGCTGCGCGCTCTGTTCAAGGACGAGGTCCGCGCGGTCGGGGCCGCCCTCGGTCTGCCCGAGCGCCTCGTCTGGCGCCAGCCCTTCCCGGGTCCCGGCCTGGCTATCCGGGTCGTCGGCGGCGAGGCCACCCGCGAGCGTCTCGACGTCCTGCGGGAGGCGGACGCGATCCTGCAGGACGAGATCCGCAAGGCCGGGCTCTACCGGGAGCTGTGGCAGTCCTTCTGCGTGCTCCCGGACATCCGCACCGTCGGGGTCCAGGGCGACGAGCGCACGTATGGCAACGTCATCGTCGTCCGCGCGGTGACCAGCGACGACGCCATGACGGCGGACTGGGCCCGCTTGCCCTACGACCTCCTCGAGCAGATCGCCTCGCGAATGATCAACGAGATCCGGCCGGTCGGCCGGGTCGTGCTCGACATCACGAGCAAGCCGCCGGGCACGATCGAGTGGGAGTGAATGGAGTCGCGCTGAAGCGCGACTGCGGCGCCGCCGCCCTATGACCGCTGGCCGCGGCCGGTCTGCTGCTGGAGCTTGTCGATGAGCTGGGACGCCTCGGCTTTAGTGAGACTCGGGTCGAGTTCCCGACCCGCCTCGCGGCACAGGGTCTCGAGGTAGGAGGACTGCGGGCCGGTCATCGGTTCCTCACCCGTCGTCCACTGTGAGGGATCCTTGGCGGCGTTGCCTTGGGGCTCGTTGGCCATGTGGCGCTCTGTCCCCTGGGCCCGGCCCCGGCAAACCTCGCCCGCCCGGCCTATGCGGGATGGCCGGGAGCGATCCGGCGGGCTCGGTGGAAATTGAACGGTCCTTCGTCAGGACCGATGTGGCCCGCCACCGGCTCGAGCACGAACCCCCAGTGATCGCCGAACGGCAGTCGGTCGAGGATCCGCCCGGCGAACCAGTTCTCGAGCGCGGACAGGATCGGCACGCCCCCGGGGCCGGGCTGCCATTCGGCGCGGGTGAACTTGTCGACGTCGTCGCCGGTCTGGCCGCCGAACAGCTCGGCCAGATCGGGCGCCTGCGCGGGTACGAAGTGGACGGCCAGCAGCTGGGATCGCTGCGCGACCCGGAACGTGCGGTTCTTGTCCGACAGGCAGACGAGAAATCGGGCGGGCCGGATCGAGACCTGGGTGGCAAAGCCGACGAGGCATCCCGCCCGCTCCTGCTCGCTCGCCGTGGTGACTACCAGCATCGAGTAGTCGAGCTCGGCCATCAGGTGGTTGAAGGCATCCTGCGCCATGGTCAGGTCGCGGCCAGGCCGAGGATGCGGTGGACGAAGCGCCCCACGTCCTCGGGCAGCTCCCCACGGTGAAACCAACGCACGGCGGCGAGCTCACACGGATCGGCCGTGATCGGCCGGCCGCCGATCTCGGCCTGCAAAGCAGTGCATGTGGTCGCGATGGAATTCGATGCGCACATGGAGCAGACCCAGCGGCCGCCAGCGGTCGATGGCGACGCCGAGTTCCTCCTCCATCTCCCGGCGGGCCGTCTTGACGGGCTCCTCGTCGCGCCGGACCGCGCCTCCCGGGAGGTCCCAGCTCGCGATGGCCGTAGGTATGGCGCACGAGCAAGACGTGCTCACCGTCGGTGAGCACGCACTTGACCCCGTAAACGTCGGGCCGGCGGACGAACCAGTAGCTGCGCATGACCGAGTAGGCGGCTCGGTAGGCCGCCCGGCACAGGGGTACTGGAACCTTCACCGCGCGCAGCCTACGGGGTGGCGGGACATGACGGGCGGCGCTCCGGCGCAGGGGCAGGCGTGCGGCTATCATGGGCGGGCCGCGCGACTTCGCGCGGCTTGTCCGTGCCATGAAGACTTACGTCGCCACACCAGCCGATCGCGAGCGCAACTGGCTCCTCGTCGATGCCAGCGGCCAGACCCTGGGCCGGCTGGCCACGCAGATCGCCGATGCGTTGAGGGGTAAGCGCAAGCCCGCTTATACCCCGCACGTGGACACCGGCGACTTCGTCATCGTGGTCAACGCCGAAAAGATTGCCGTGACGGGCAAGAAGCGCACCGACAAGCGCTACTACCGTCACTCCGGCTATCCAGGCGGCCTGCGTTCGCGCACTCTGGCCGACATGCTCAACCGCCGGCCCGAGGAGGTCATCCGGCTCGCGGTCAAGGGCATGATGCCCCGCAACCGGCTGGCACGAAAGCAGCTGACCAAGCTCAAGGTGTACGCGGGACCCGAGCATCCCCACGCCGCTCAGCAGCCGCAACCGATGGAGATTTCGAGTGACCGAGACCCCCGAGAACGACCGGCCCGACCGCGAGCCGGCGAACGAATTCCCGGACCAGGACGCCATCGACAGTCCGGATCCCACCGGCGTGGCCCCCTACGAGCCGGCCGACAGCACGGCCGTCGACCCCGCGGGCACGGCGGGGGAGAGCGCCGGCGCCGCGCAGCCGGCCCAGACGCCCGACCCCAACGAGGCCGACATCGGCGATCAGCGCGCCGACGCTGCCCGGCCAGCCGGCTGAGCCCGCCGGGCAGGGGGCTGAGTCGGGCACCGATGCGCCGGCCGCGCCGGAAACTTCCGCGGCGCCCGAGGCGCAGCCAACCCCGGCGCCCTCCGACAACCGGTCGTCGCCCAACAGCCGCCCACGGCCGCGCCCGAGGCCGGGCCGGGTGAGCCCTCGCCGACGCTTGAGCCCGCGCCCGCCGCTCAGCCTCGGCCACAGGCGAGCCGCCGGCCCAGCAGGGCCCGGCCGCCGCTCCGCCGGCCGAGCCGGGGTCGAGCCCGCCGCGACCAAATTCACCCCGTCGACACCCGGCGCGCGGCCGTCGAGTCCGAGGCGGAGCTCGAAGAAGAGCTCACCCCCCGCGTCAAGCCCGAGATCCCCGGCGCCGACCTGATCCCCGACATCGTTCCCGAGGGCGAGGAATTCCTCGACGCCGAGGCCCAGGCCGCGGCCGAGGCGGACGCCGAGGCGGCCGCCGCGCGCGACGAGGAGGCCGAGGACGCGGCGTATGCCGATCGCCGACGCGGCCATCGACCTGGCCGCCGGCGCCCGCTACACCGCCACCGGCAAGCGCAAGACGGCCGTCGCCCGCGTGATCGTCAAGCCCGGCACCGGCAGCTACTCGATCAACGGCAAGGCGCTCGAGGCGTTCTTCCCGCGGCCGACCCTGCAGCGCATCATCCGCCAGCCGCTCGAGACGGTCGGCTACGAGTCGCGCATGGACGTGGTGGCCCGGATGCATGGCGGCGGCGTCGCCGCGCAGGCCGGGGCTCTGCGCCACGGCATCTCGCGCGCCCTGATCGTGGCCGATCCCAACCTCCGCGGCGAGCTCAAGCGCCGTGGCTTCCTGACCCGCGATCCGCGCGTCAAGGAGCGTAAGAAGGCCGGGCTGAAGAAGGCCCGTAAGCGGCCGCAGTTCTCCAAGCGCTAGCCGCGCGCCCGCATGGCGCGCCAGCTGTTTGGCACCGACGGTGTCCGCGGCCGCGCGGGTCATTTCCTGACCGCCGAGCTCGCCGCCCGGCTCGCCCGCGCCGCCGTGGTCGCGCGGCCGAGCAGCCGCGCCCCCAGGTCCTGATCGTCCGCGACACGCGCGAGTCCGGGGAGATGCTCGAGGCGGCCATGGCGGCCGGGGTCACCGAGGCCGGCGGCGATGCTCTGCTGGCCGGTGTCCTGCCCACGCCGGCCGCCCCGCTGCTCGTACGCCGGCACGGCCTGCACATGGCGGCCGTGATCTCCGCCTCCCATAACCCCTACGAGGACAACGGCATCAAGCTGTTCGCCGCCGACGGCTTCAAGCTCCACGACGACACCGAGCACGAGATCGAAGCGCTGCTCGAGCAGCCGCTGTCTGCGCCCGAGCGCATCGGCCGGGTGCGCCGCTTTCGCACGGCGCGCTCGAGGATTACCTCGACGCCCTCCAGGCCCGCTTTGCCGGCCTCGATCTCCAGGGCACCCGGGTGCTGCTCGACTGCGCCAACGGCGCCACCTACCGCGCCGCGCCGGAGATCTTCGCCGCCTCGGCGCCGAAGTGACGGTCGTGGCCGACCAGCCGGACGGGCGCAACATCAACGCCGGCTGCGGCTCGACCCATCTCGAGCTGGTGACCGAGCGCATGGCGAGGGTCGAGCACGACGTCGGCCTTCGCCTTTGACGGCGACGGCGACCGGGTTCTGGCCGTGGACCGCCGCGGCGATGTCGTCGACGGAGACGAGCTCGTGGCCCTGGCCGCTCTCCATCTCCGGGCCCGCAACCGCCTCCCCGGCAACGGTGTCGCGGTGACCGTGATGACGAACTTCGGCTTTCACACCGCCATGGCAGGGCGCCGGCATTGAGGTGGCCAGCACGGCGGTGGGCGATCGCTACGTGCTCGACGAGCTCCGCCGTCGCGGCTGGACGCTCGGCGGCGAGCAATCCGGGCCACATCATCGACCTCGGCTTCGGCCCCTCCGGCGACGGCATCGCCAGCGCGCTGCTCACCCTCGAGGCGCTGGCCGGCCGCGACCTCTCCGAGCGCAATGCCATGGCCAAGCTCCCCCAGCGGCTGGTCAACATCCGGGCCGCCGACCGCCCCTCCCTGACCGCTGCGCTGGACAGCTCTGCCGTTCAGGGGGCCATCGAACGCGAGCAGACTGCCCTCGACGGCCGAGGCCGGGTCCTCGTGCGCGCCTCGGGGACCGAGCCACTGATCCGCGTCATGGTCGAGGCCCCCAGCCACGAGGAGACCACGGCGGTGTGCGACCGGCTGGCCGAGACGGTCAACGCGGCGCTCGCCAACGGGCAATAGGCCAGTCCTGCGGATCGCTTGCGAGTTTGGCTGGCGCCAAGCTCGGGGCTCGCCAGAATCAGATGAGGCGCTCGGACTCGGGGACCTTCGGGACCTCGGAGGCGATCCGCTGCATGACCCCGTAGAAGCGGTACACCTCGGGATAGATCAGCGCCTTGCCGCTGTTGCACAGCCCGACGGAGATGCCGCGCTCGGGGTCCGCCCAACCCATGATGTTGATGAAGCCGAGGTGCCCGAAGGCCGTATTGGTGTCCAGGCCGAACGGGCTGAGCACCTTGGCGCCCAGCATCAGCCCGTAGGAGAACCGGGTCGGGAAGATCAGCGAGAGGTCGATCTCGAGCCGCGACTGCTCGGCGAGGGCGGTGCGCAGCGTCTCGGTCCGCATGACCCGTACGCCGTCGAGCTCGCCACCGCAGCGGAAGATCTCAAAGAAGCGCGAGAGCTCGTTGGCGCGTGGTGACGACGTTGGCGCTCGGCACACGGAGGTAAGAAAGCGTGGGTCGTTGGAGAGCTCGACCACCCGGTCCCACGGCAGTCCGAGCACGCGCTTGGCCGAGCGTGGAGACGGGCGGTGGCAGGCGCGGACCCGTTGGCGTAGTTGGTCGCCACCTGCGAGAGGTCCTCCTCCGCCACCCCGTAGTTGCCCCACCGGAAGCCCAGCGGGTCGAGGATCCGCTCGCGCAGGAGCTCCGGGAGTGCCCGGCCGGTCGCCCGCTCGACGACCTCGGCCAGTATGAAGCCGCCCGACACGGCGTGATAGGCGAGCATGCCGCCGGGTTTGACGAAGGGCTTGGACTTGGCGATCGTGCTCGTGATGTATTCGCGATCGTCGATGCGGTCGAGGTCGAAGACGTCCTCGGGCAGCGTGGGCACGCCCGCCCGGTGCGAGAGGACGTGGGCGATCGTCGTGTCCCCCTTCCCGTGCGCCCCGTATTTGGGGATGTAGTCGGTGATGCGGTCCTCGAGGCTCAGCACGCCCTCCTCGACGAGGGTGTGGACGACGATCGCCGTGTAGGCCTTGGAGGTCGAGTAGACGCAGAACGGAGTCTCGGGGGTGGCCAGGATCTTCGGGCTCTCGGCGTTGTCCTGGGGCCCGCTTCCGCGGGCATGGCCGATGGCACGGTCGAGGATGACCTGTCCGTGGCGCCGGACGCAGAGGGTGAGGGCGGGGTGGACGCCGCTGCGGTACAGGTCGACTCCGGACTGCCAGATCCGCTCGACCGTCTCGCGCGAGACGCCGAGCGGCTCGGGGTCGGCCTCGTCGGCCACCGAGGTGATGGGATCGAGCTCGTCGGGCACCGTGATCCGGCGCAGGGGATCAGGCACGAGCGGCAGGCGGGGGACGCGCAGCACGGCCTCGTCCTACCCAAGCGCCGGAAGGCGCCAACCATGCGCCGGTTTTGTGAGTGGCGATGGCCCGGCTACCATTGCAAGCTCGCTCTTCACGGATGAAAGGGCGCGGGCCGCCGCTGCGGTTCGAATTCTGCGACACAGGAGGACCACTCCGCGTATGTGCGGCATCGTTGGTTACGTAGGATCTCGCGCGGCTCGACCGCTCCTGCTGGCCGGACTCGAGAAGCTCGAATACCGCGGCTATGACTCCGCCGGGATCTCGATCCTCGACGAGGGTCGCATCGATGCGGTGCGCGCCGTGGGCAACCTGAGCGCCCTGCGCGACGCCCTCGACCGCCGGGGCGCCCCGGCGCAGGAGCCGCCGCTCCGGTGGCGCTGGCCGAGCGCCCGCAGCCGTCGACCGGCATCGGGCACACACGCTGGGCCACGCACGGCCGTGTGTGCGAGGAGAACGCCCATCCCCACTACGACACTGCCGACCGCATTCACATCGTCGTCAACGGCATCGTGGAGAACTACGTCGAGCTCAAAGAGGAGCTCATCGCCCAGGGCGCCCACTTCACCTCGGAGACTGACGCCGAGGTGATCGCCCACCTCGTCGCTCACCACAACGACGGCGATCTTGTGCAGGCGGTGCTTGCCGCCTACGCCGACCTGCACGGGCACTACGCCTTTGTGGCCATGAGCGCCGACGAGCCGGGCCTCCTGGTCGGCGCCCGCCGCGAGTGCCCTCTGATCATCGGGCGCGGCGAGGGCGAGCAGTTCGTGGCCTCGGCCATCCCGGCCTTCCTGCGCCACACGCGCGAGGTGCAGTACATCGAGGACGACGAGATCGTGGTGCTGCGCCCGGACGACGTGGAGTTCCTCACCGCCCAGGGCGAGGCCATCGAGCGCGAGACCGTGGTCATCGACTGGGACACGGAAACGGCCGAGAAGCAGGGCTTTGAGACCTTCATGCTCAAGGAGATCCATGAGCAGGCCGACGCCGTGGCCGAGACCATCGGCGAGCGGGCGGTGCGCGAGGACGGCATCGACCTCGGGGATCTCGGGGCCATCGACGATGCCCTGCTGCGGAGCCTGAACCGGGTGGTCATCGTGGCGTGCGGTACCTCCTTCCATGCCGGCCTCATCGGCCGCTACGCCATCGAGGAATGGGCGCGGGTCCGGGTCGAGGTGGAGATCGCCTCGGAGTATCGCTACCGCAACCCGGTCGTCGGCCCCGGCGATCTCGTCATCGGCATCTCGCAATCCGGCGAGACCGCCGACACCCTGGCCGCGATGCGGACCGCGCGCGATCGCGGCGCCACCGTGCTCGCCGTCACCAACATCATGGGTTCTCAGGCCACCCGTGTCGCCCATGGCGTTCTCTACACGCGCGCCGGGCTGGAGATCGGCGTCGCCGCCACGAAGACGTTCGTCAGCCAGGTCGTGGCCATGTACCTCCTGGCCCTGCGGCTGGCCGAGCTGCGCGGGACCCTTGCCCCGGCCCGCCTGGCCGAGCTCGTGGCCGAGCTCAAGCGCCTGCCCCACCTCGTCACCGAAATGCTCGAAGGCGGCCTCGGCGGCGTCGAGAGCATCGCCAAGAGTCACAGTCAGGCGCGCTTCTTCCTCTACCTCGGGCGCCATGTCGGCGTGCCGGTGGCCCAGGAGGGCGCGCTGAAGCTCAAAGAGATCTCCTATGTGGCCACCGACGCCTACGCTGCCGGTGAGATGAAGCATGGTCCCATCGCCTTGCTCGACGACAGCACGCCCGTGGTCGTCGTGGTCACCGATTCGCCCGTCCGGGAGAAGGTCATCTCCAACATCCAGGAAGTCAAGGCGCGGGGGGCGCGGGTGATCGCGGTGGCCACCGAGGGCGATCACCAGATCGACCCGCACGCCGAGGAGATCATCCGCGTGCCCCGCACCGACTGGATGCTGGCGCCGCTGTTGGCGGTCATCCCGCTGCAGCTGCTCGCCTACCACATCGCCACCGCGCGCGGTCTGAACGTCGACCAGCCCCGTAACCTGGCCAAGACGGTCACCGTCGAGTGAGGGGCCCCGGCGCCCAGCCCAGCGTCGGCATCGACCTGCTCGAGATCGACCGGCTGGAGCGGGCGCTGGCCCGCACACCGCGGCTGGCCGAGCGCCTGTTCACCGAGGCCGAGCGGGGCTACGCCGCGGCGCGCGCCCGGCCGGGGCAACATCTGGCCGCGCGCTTCTGCGCTAAAGAGGCGGTGGCCAAGGCGCTCGGGCTCGAGGCCTGGAGCTGGCGGGAGGTCGAGGTGCTGGGGGGCGGGCCGCCGCAGGTGCGCCTGCACGGCGGCGTGGCGGCGCGGGCGCAGGCGCTCGGCGTCTCGGTCGCGGTGTCGCTCACCCACAGCCGCCGCGATGCCGCCGCGGTGGCCATCGCCACATGACCGCGCCCGACTGGCTGCACCCCCTCCCCGACGCCGCCGGCCAGCGGGAGCTCGACAACTGGGCGATCGAGACGTGCGGGATCCCGGGAGTGGAGCTGATGGAGCGCGCCGGCGGCGGGCTGGCCGATGTGGTCGACGGCCGGTCGCCGGCGGGCCGCATCGTCGTGGTGTGCGGTAAGGGCAACAACGGCGGCGATGGCTTTGTCGCCGCCCGGCACCTGCGCGAGCGGGGCCGCGAGGTGGCGGTGGCGCTCCTGGCCGACCCCGGCGAGTACGGCGGGGACGCTCGCACCAACCTGCAGCGTCTGCCCGGGCCCGCTCCCGAGCCGTTTTCCGACGCGGCCCTGGCCGGGCCGACGGTGATCGTCGATGCCATGCTCGGCACCGGCTTCAGCGGCGAGGTGCGCGAGCCCCTGGCCGGCGCCATCCGGGCCGTCAACGACGCCGCCGAGCACGCGCTTGTCGTGGCCTGCGACGTGCCCAGCGGTGTCGACGCCTCGACGGGCGAGGTGGCCGGCGATGCCGTACGCGCCGCGGTCACCGTGACCTTCCACGCCGCCAAGCCGGGCTTGTGGATCGCTCCCGGCAAGGGCCACGCCGGGGAGGTCCGGATCGTCGATATCGGCATCCCGGCCGGCGGGCCGGCGGCGCCCGATGTCGGCCTGATCGGCGAGCACGCCACCGACGGCGTGCCCCGCCGGGGTAGCGAATCGACCAAGTTCGCCGCCGGCAATGTCCTGGTCTGTGGGGGCTCCCCGGGTCTCACCGGGGCACCGGCGATGGCGGCCGAGTCGGCCATGCGCGCCGGCGCGGGCTACGTCACCGTCCTGGTCCCTGAGTCGCTGCGCATCGTGTTCGAGACGCGCCTGCTCGAGGTGATGAAGCTCGGCCTGCCCGACGAGGAGGGAGGGCTCGTGCCCGACGCCGTCGAGGTCGTGCTCTCGCGGACGGGGCGGGCCGACGCGCTCGTGCTGGGGCCGGGCCTCGGTCGCAGCGAGGCGACGCTGGATTTCGCGCGGGCCGTCGCCGCCCAAGCCGACGTACCCCTGCTGCTCGACGCCGACGGGTTAAACGCCCACGCCGGACAGCTCGAGGAGCTGGCCGGCCGGCCCGCGGCCACGGTCCTGACGCCCCACGCCGGAGAGCTCGCCCGGCTGCTCGAGGGCGACAGCGAGGAGATCGGCGCTCACCGCCTGCACTACGCTCGGGAGGCGGCGCGCCGGGCCGGGGCCATCGTCGTGCTCAAGGGCGATGACACCCTCGTGGCAGAGCCCGGCGGCCGGGTGGGCGTCAACCGCGGCGGCGCCGCCGCGCTGGCCACCGCCGGTACCGGTGACGTGCTCTCGGGGGTGATCGGCGCCTACCTGGCCAAGGGCATGGAGCCTTTCCACGCCGCCTGCGCCGGAGTCTTCGTCCACGCCGAGGCGGGCCGGGTGGCCGCCCGGCGGATCGGCACCGAGGGCGTGATCGCCAGCGATGTGATCAGCGCCCTGCCCGCGGCCTTGCCGCCACGCAGCCTCGCCGCCGTGGGCCGGCCCGCCCTGCGGGGCTGACGTGGCCCTGCGCGCCCTGGCCCGGGTCAACGTGGCCGCCATCGAGCGCAACGTCGCGCGGTTGCGCGACCGGCTGTCCGCGGGGGCGGGGCTGTGCGCCGTGGTCAAAGCCGACGGCTACGGACACGGGGCGGTGCCCGCGGCCCGGGCCGCCCTGGCCGGCGGCGCGCGGTCGCTCGCCGTGGCCACGGCCCAAGAGGCGGCGGCCCTGAGGGCCGGAGGCGTCGAGGCCGCGATCCTGGTCATGGGGGCGCTCGATGCGGAGGAGCTGCCCGCGGCTCTGGCGGCCACGGCCGAGGTCGTGGCGTGGGATGCGCGGTTCGTGGAGCTGCTGGCGCGCTCTGCGGCGCCGCATCCGGTCCGCGTGCACGTCAAGCTCGACACGGGCATGGGCCGCCTGGGAACCCGAAGCCAGGCCGAGGCGCTGGCCGTGGCCGAGGCGGTGCTGGCCGCTTCACCGCAACTCGAGCTCGCCGGCGCCATGACGCACTTCGCCACCGCGGACGAAGATCCCGACTTCCTCGCCGCCCAACTCGCCGCCTTCGAGCCCTTTGTGGCCGAGCTGCGTCGACGGTGCCCGCAACTCGTGGCCCACGCCGCCAACAGCGCCGCCACCCTGTGCGCGCCGGCCAGCCACTTCGACCTGGTGCGCTGCGGCATCGCCATCTACGGCTGCGATCCGCTGCACGATGATCCCGCGCTGCGCGGCTTGGAGCCGGCCCTCGAGCTCTCGAGCTATGTCGCCGCGGTCAAGGGCGCGGCGGCCGGCCAGAGCGCCGGTTACGGGCGCACGTTCATCGCCGCGCAGCAGACCTGGCTCGTCACCGCGCCCATCGGGTACGGCGATGGCGTGCGCCGGGCGCTCGGCAACAACTGTGACGTGCTTATCGGCGGGCGGCGCTATCCGCTGGTCGGCACGGTGAGCATGGACAACATCACCGTTGACGTCGGCGACGCGAGGGCCGTGCACGTGGGCCAGCCCGTGGCGCTGATCGGAGCCCAGGGTCCCGAGCGCCAGACGGCCGAGGACATAGCCCGGCGCATCGGCACGATCAACTACGAGGTCGTGTGCGCGATCTCGGCCCGCGTGCCGCGCCGCTATCACCACGACGGCGTCCCGCAATGAGCGAGGAGCTGCTCAGCGCCCTGGGGAACCTGGCCGGGGAGGGCTACCTGGTGGGCGGAGCCGTGCGCGACCGGCTGCTGGGACGGCCGACGGCCGACTACGACGTCGCCGTCGGGGGCGAGCCGGCGGCGATCGCTGGCCGGCTCGCCCGCCAGCTCGATGCCCACGCCTTCGAGCTCTCGGACGGATTCGGAGTGTGGCGCCTGGTGGCGCGCGATCGCCGCTGGCAGCTCGACATTCTGCCCCTGCACGAGGGCCGCATCGAGGCCGACCTGGCCCAGCGCGACCTCACCATCAACGCCATGGCCCAGGCGCTTAGCGGCGGCGAGCTCGTCGACCCGTTCGGGGGCCGCGACGATCTGGCCGCGCGGCGGCTGCGGATGGTCTCGGCTCGGGCCTTCGAGGCCGACCCGCTGCGGACGCTGCGGGTGGTGCGGCTCGCCTGCGAGCTCGGCTTCGGGGTCGACCCCGCAACGGGGGCGGCGGCGCGCCAGAGCAGCCCGCGGGTGAGCGGCGTGGCCGCCGAGCGGGTGTTTGCCGAGCTCAAGCGGATCATGGCCACCGAGCGGGCGCCACAGGGGTTGGACCTGCTCGACGAGCTCGGAGTGACCGCGGTCATCCTGCCTGAGCTGAGCGCGCTGCACGGCGTCGATCAGAGCCAGTACCACCATCTCGACGTGGGCGCGCATACGCGGGCGGTGCTGGCGGCGACGATCGAGCTCCAGCATGCCCCGAGCGTGTGGTTCGGCGCGGAGGGCGCGGCGCTCGACGGCGTTCTGGCCCGGCCGCTGGCCAACGAGCTGTCGCGGTGGGAGGCCCTGCGCTTCGGGGCACTGTTGCACGACATCGCCAAGCCGCAGACCCGGGCGGTGACCGGCGAGGGGAGGCTGACCTTCATCGGGCACGACCTCGAGGGTGCCGAGCTGGCCGCGGAGATCCTGCGGCGGCTGCGCGCCAGCCAGCGGCTCTGCGAGCACGTGGCGGCCTTGACCCGCCATCACCTGCGCCTCGGGTTCCTGGTCCACGCCGCGCCGCTGCACCGGCGCGAGGTCTACGGCTACCTGCGCGCGTGCGAGCCGGTGGGGGTTGACGTGACCGTCCTGAGCGTGGCCGATCGGCTGGCCACCCGCGGCACCGGGTCCGAGCGGGCGATCAAGCGCCATCTGGCCCTGGCCCGCACCCTGCTCTCCGATGCGCTGCGCTGGGAGGCCGAGCGGCCGCGCCCCCCGCTGGGCGGACACGAGCTGGCCGACGCCCTCGGCCTGGGTCCGGGCCCCCGCCTCGGCGTCATCCTCCAAGAGCTCGAAGCAGCCGCCTACGCCGGCGAGATCGCGTCTCGGGAGGAGGCGCTCGAGCGGGCCCGGGAGCTGGCCGCCGGGCGATCGGCCGCCGGCCGCTAGGACGCGCGGCCCCGTGTACTAGGCTCCGGCGCCATGCGAGACGAGGACTGCATCTTCTGCAAGATCGTGGCGGGGGAGATGGCCGCCCACAAGGTGGACGAGGATGAGCGCACGATCGCCTTCATGGACATCAGCCCGGCCACCCGCGGCCATGCCCTGGTCATCCCCCGCGAGCACCACCGCAACCTCCTGGTGATTTCCGAGGAGGATCTGGCGGCGACCATCTCCGCCGCTCAGCGGCTCGCGCGGCGGATGCCCGAACGTCTGGACGCCGACGGGGTCAACCTCCTCAACGCGTGCGGGGAACTGGCCTGGCAGACGGTCTTTCACTTCCATATTCACGTGATCCCGCGCTATCGCGACGATCCCATGCGGCTGCCGTGGAATCCCCAGCCCGGAGATCAGGACGAGATCGCCCAGGCCGCCGAGGCCCTGCGGTGAGTGGCGCAGGCGCCGCCGTCCGCGTCGAGCGTGACGGCCCCCTGGCCGTGGTCACCTTCGATCACCCTCCCGTCAACCTGTTCGATCAGGCGCTCGACGAGGGGCTCCAGGCGGCCGTGGCCGACCTGGAGGGTGCGCCTCCGCGGGGCGTTCTCTTCCGCGCCGAGGGACGCGTGGTCAGCGGCGGCGTCGATGTGTCGGTGTTCGCCGCCCAGGAGAGCGCCGCAGCGGCGACGGCCCTGTTCGAGGGCCTGGTCTCCGTGGCCGAGCGAGTGCACCGCCTGCCGTGTCCGACCGTGTTCGCCGCCCATGGGCTGTGCCTGACGTGGGCTTTCGAGCTGGCCCTGGCCTGTGATCTCATCGTGGCCGCGCAGTCGGCCCGCTTTGGTCTGGTGGAGCGGGTGATCGGACTCACTCCGGCCATGGGCGGAACCCAGCGGCTGGCCGAGCGGGCCGGCAGCGGGCGGGCCTCCGAGTTCGTGATGACGGGCATCCCCTACGACGCGGCCACGCTCGAGCACTGGAACGTGGTCAACCGGGTGTGGCCAGACGAGGAGTTCGATGCCTCCGCGCGGCGCTTCGCCGCCGAGCTCGCCGAGGGACCGACGCTGGCTCACGCGGCCACCAAACAGGTCGTCCGCGACTACCTCGAAGGCGGTGTCCCGCTGGCCAACGAGCGCGTAGCAGCCCTGGCCGGGAAGCTGTTTGACACCGAAGACCTGCGTGGTGCGGTGCGCTCCTTTCTTGACCAAGGACCGGGCAAGGCCACGTTTCACGGGCGCTGAGCGGCGAAGCGTGGCTTATCTTGATAGCTTTGCGGCGTTTGTTGGGGGCCACGGGGCGATTTCCCGGTGAGCCCTAAAGAGCATCGAAGGGGATGTGGATGGCAACCGGTACGGTCAAGTGGTTCAGCGACGACAAGGGCTTTGGCTTCATCACTCCGGACGACGGGGGGCGCGATCTCTTCGTGCACTTCTCCGGCATCCAGGGTGATGGCTACCGCTCGCTTGCCGAGGGCTCGAAGGTGTCCTACGAGGAAGAGTCCGGACCCAAGGGCCCCAAGGCGGTCAACGTCACCAAGATGTAGGGGGCGATGGCCGGGCCGGCCCGCTTGCGGGGCGGGGAGGGACCAACCTAAGGGTGCCGCAGGGCGCCAAGCACAACGCAACTGCGATCGAGCTGTCGTGTTGAATTCTCCGGTATGAAACGAGCTTTGATTGCAGCGGCGGCACTGCTGGCGAGTGCTGCCCTCACCCCGACGGCGGCGCTGGGAGCGGTCGTGGAGCTGGGGGCGACCTCGACCCCGCTCGCGGCGCCGACGTGCCCGAGCGGCATCGCGCCCTCTAACTGCACCATCATCCTCACGCGCGTGACTGCGCTCGAGACCCTACGTGACGGCGTCACCTATCCCTCCACGGTGAAGACGGGGGGGCGGATCGTGGCCTTCACGGTCGGCCTCTCCCGGCTCTCGAACGTCACGAGCGCGACGCACGACGACATCCACCAGCTCGACACGGCCTACGGCGGAACCACCCGAGTCGCCATCGCGGTGCTGGCCCCCAGCGGCGTCAAGCGGCTTCGCCACTGGAAAGTGGTGGGCGAAAGCCCCGAGTTTCACGTCCAGCCCTATCTCGGTCAGGTGGTGCAGTTCCCGCTCACGACGACCTTGGCGGTCAAGGCCGGCGACGTCGTCGCGCTGACCACGTCGACCTGGGCTCCCGTCCTGTCCATCGACCTGTCGACGTCCAAGTTCGCCTACCGGCAGAGCCGGAACACCGGCTGCGCCACGCCGCCGACCTCATCGGCGCAGGCCGTGGGCCAGACGGCTACCTATGGCTGCAACTATCCCGGCACCCGGGTCGAGTACTCGGCCACCGAGGTGACCAACCCGGTGGCGGTCAAGCCGGTGCACGGGCGCGATCGCCAGCAGCACCGGGGCTAGTCAGCTTCTAGCAGGCGCCGGGGTTCTGCTGGCAAAACGCCGAGCCGAGCCCGGCGCCGCCGCTCGTCGAGCCGCCTGAGCCACCCGTGGCCGCGCCCCCGCCGGTGCCTCCGGTCCCGCCCGTGGCGTTCGTCCCGCCTGACGCGCTGGTGCCTCCCGTGCCGCTCGTGGCCCCGGTGCCGCCGCCCGTGGCCGCCGCGCCCGTGCCCCCGCCGGCGGTGCCGCCCGTCGTCCCTGCGGTGCCGGCGGAGCTCTGACCGGAGCCGCTGGAGGCCGTGCCGGCGCCAGAGGCGCTGGTGGCCCCGCTGCTGCCCGTGGCGCTGCCCGACGAGCCGCCGAGTATGCGCTTGAGCCGCTCGACGACGTCGTGTTCGTGGTCGTCGTGGTCGGAGTCGTGGCGGCGGGAGCCGGCGTCGAGGCGACGTTGGAGGTGGGCACGGTCAGCGGCGGCGCGTCGACGGTGTCGGCCGAGGGAGTACTGCTCCCGCCGCATGCCGAGACGCCGAGGACGACTGCCCCGGAGATCACAAGCGCCGCAAGCGGGCGTCGAGCGGGCCGACCGCTGGCCACGAGCCGCGTCTCAGACTTCGAGGGCCGCCATCCGGCGGGTGCAATGGGGGCAGTCGTTGAGGTCCTTCTGGCAGAGCTGATCGCACCAGTTGCAGAAGCGCAGGTTCTCCACCGACCACGGCAGCTCTGAGATCGTCGGGGCCAGGGGCAGCAGCTGGGCGACGACCTCCAGCTCTTCCCCGGTCTCGCGGTCGTGGTACACGTGTTCGGGCTCGGCCTCGATGATCACCTCGCGGCCGGTCGAGGGCGTGCGCATGCGGTATCGCTGGCGGATCCTCATGGCGGCCATGCTACCAGCGGTCCGGCCGGCGGCCGGGTTCGGGAGCGGGGTGCAGGAGGGCTCGTGGACGGCGGCCGCTGGGCGGCCGGCCGGCGTGCGCTGCGGCCCGACCCGCCACAGCGCATGGACGCCGCGCGCTGGGATAGAGTGCCGCACGCACGCATGGTGAGAGGGTTCGTACGTCTTGGGGTGACGGTCGCCGGAGCCCTGTCGATGCTGGCGCTCGGCGGATGCACGCTCAAGCATCCGACGGCCAACTTGGTCACCGGCAAGCAGCTCTTCGTGGCCAAGTGCGGGGCCTGCCACACCCTCAGTCATGCCGGCGCGTCGGGCACCGTGGGCCCTAACCTCGATGACGCCTTCGCCCAGGACCGAGCCGACGGCGAGAAGAGCACCTCGATCCAGGGCCTCGTGGACTACTGGATCCAGTATCCGAACGTTCAGGGCGTGATGCCGGCCCGGCTCTATACCGGCCAGAAGGCTCAGAACGTCGCCGCGTACGTCGCGCATGTGGCCGCCATCCCTGGTCAGGACACCGGCGCGCTGGGCACGGCGGTGCAGTCGGTGACCCAGAAGCCCGCGGTGGAAAAGGCCGGCGTGGTCGAGATCGACGCCGATCCGACCGGTCAGCTGAAGTTCCTCGCCTCGAGCGCGAGCGCCAGTGCCGGCCAGGTGACGCTGAGGATGAAGAACATGTCCGCCACGCCCCATGACATCGCGATCAAGGGCGGCGGCCTCAACCAGGTGGGGCCCGTCGTCACCAACGGCGGGACCTCGACGGTCTCGGCCGCTCTCAAGCCGGGGACCTATCAGTTCTACTGCTCGGTCGACGGCCACGCCGCGGCCGGCATGCGCGGCACGCTGACCGTCAAGTAGCCCGCCACCGGGCCGTCAAGTAGCCCGCCACCGGGCCGTGAAGCCGGCACCGGGCCGTGAAGCCCGGGGTGAATGACCTTTGTGGTCCGTGTGACGACAAAAGTCATCCACGGCCCGCGAGGGCCCGAGTGGGCTACCCGCCCGTGGTCACCGGGGCGCGCGAGCGCAGCCGCTCCCAGAGCTCATCGCCCCGTCCGGCGGCGACCGCGCGCGCGGCCCGGCGAGCGTCGAGCTCAACGCCTTGGGCGGCGGCGAAGTCGAGCAGGCGCTGGCGCTCCTCGCCCTCGCGCGCCACCTTGAGAAACAGCCAGCAGAAGAGGCAGATGGTGAGGATGCTCTCCTCGACCATCATCACGCCGGCCGCGCTGATCTGATCGGCCATCGGGCTGATGTGCCAGTGGGCGTCGCCGGCGCGGTAGTAGGGATACCAGACCGTGCCCGAGAAGATCATGGCGTTGGCCAGCACCGTGCCGGCGAGCCGCACGACGACGATGTAGGCGAGCTGGGCCGCGTTGGTGAACCACTGCGGCTTGGGCAGGGGCCCGAACAGGGCCATCCAGACGGCGATTCCGAAGGCCAGGAAGCTGGCGTGCTGCAGCGCGTGGATGGGATCGTGGCGCAGGGCGGCCTGGTAGAGCGGGGGCAGGTGCCAGGTGTAGAAGTTGACCGCCCAGAGCACGATGGCCACGACCGGGTGGGCGAACACGCGCAGGCGCGCGGCGAACGGGTTGCGCAGCACCGGCGCCAGCAGCGGTCCGGTCATCCCCAGGACGATCAGCAGCGCGGCCACGTCGCCGATGAGCAGGTGCTCGGCCATGTGGGCGACGAGGAGCTGATCGGCGAGGGTGTCGACCGGCGGGCTCAGGGCCACGGCCAGGACGACCAGCCCCGAGCCGTAGCAGGCTTGACGCCACACGGGCACGGCCCGCGCGGTGCCGGCCAGCGTGTGTACGCGCGCCCGGTAGGGCAACCACCACAGGAGCGCCAGCAGGGGCAAGAGGATGGTCCCGGTGACACCGGCGCCGGCGAAGGGCAGCGAGCTCACGGGCACAACGGCAAATGGTGCCACTTCTCCCGCGGCTCGCGGCGGGAACGGTGGGTCAGAGCGTTCGCACGAGGACCATGATGAGCGCGATCACGATCACCACGGCGGCGCAATAGAGCAGGATCCGAAATGCCTGGGCCTCGGAGAAGCGCATCGTCTAAAGAACGTAGACACTGGTGTAGACGACGATCCACATGATGTCGACGAAGTGCCAGTAGATCCCTGGCACCTCCATCCCCTGGTGCTTCTCCGGCGAGTAATGGCCGCGGAAGGCTCGGACCGTCACCATGAGCAGCAGACACAGGCCGATGAACACGTGAGCGCCGTGCAGGCCGGTGAGCGAGTAGAAGACGGTGCCCTGGGCCGTGTCGTGGGGAGCGAAGCCGACGTGGATGTACTCGTTGATCTGCACGAACAGGAAGGTGACACCGAGCAAGAAGGTGGAGACCATCCCCGCCTTGAGGCCAAAGCGATTGCCGTTCTTGATCGAAACCAGGGCCCAGTGCAGCGTCAGCGAGGAGGAGACGAGGATGACGGTATTGACCCCCGCCACGGCCTCGGGAACCGCCGTCCCGTGGGCGGGCCACGGATTGTGGTTGACGATGCGGATGAAGAAGTAGGCCGTGAAGAAGGCGCCGAAGATCATGATCTCGGACATGATGAAAAGCAGCATCCCGAGGGTCGGGGCAGCCACGCGGGAGGAGCGGTGCGCGGGCGGCGGGCCGTGGTGCTCGGCGTGGGCGATCGAGGCAGCTTCCATGGTGGCCCCCTACGCCGCGGTGGCGCTCACGTCGCTGTGCACGACGTGCTCGACGGGTTTACCGGTGCTGCGGCGCACGCGCTCGATCAAGTCTGCGCGCAGCCATCCCGACTTCGTCTCCGGGAAGGTGGAGATCACGATGTCGTCCACGCGGAAGTACTGCAGCGTGTTCGTGATGGCCGTGTAGGGGTCGGGGTCGCCGACCATGCCCGCCGCGTAGAGGCCGCGGACGCGGAGGCGGTCGAGCACGAGCTTCAGACGCGTGCGGGCCCTCCGTGTGGCCTGCCCGTCGCCGCCCTCCTGGGGGACCACGATGATGAACAGCTGCCGGCGCTCTTCGTCGCTGAAGGCCTCGGCACGGCCCCTCAGGGTCTCGAGCAGCTCATCGCCCGACGCCGTGCGGTTGGCCACGGCCAGCGTGATGTGAAAGGGCAACCCCTCACTGTCGATGTCGTTGACGATGTGGGTGACCGGCAGCCCCGTGGCGTCCGTGGTCCGCTCGATCAGGTCCCGGCGCATCCAGCCGGAGCGGGTGGCCGGGTAGGTGGAGATGATGATCTCCTGCGGCCGGTACTCGCCCACGGCGTCCAGGGTGGCCGTGTACGGATCGGGGTCGCCGACCTCGCCAATGGCGCGGATGCCCATGCCGCGAATCACCTCGAGGGCCAGATCGACCCGCACCTGAGCGGCGTCGAAGACGGCGTCGTCGTAGATGACCAGCCCGGCGCGCGGCCGATTCTGGGGCACGCAAAGCACAAAGCGCACGTCGTCAGCCGCCCGCTCGCGGACCGCATCCAGCAGTTCGCGGCCCCCGATCGTCTCGTTGGCGACGACGAGGACCGTCCGCGTGGCCGGGTCCGGAGCTCTCACGTATGGCTCTCCTGGCTAGGGGGTCGGGAGTAGGTGCCGGCGGTGACGGGCTTGGCCTCGGCCGGCGGCTTGAAGATCCCGTGCACGGCTCCCGGGACGCCGTACTCGTAGGGACCGCCGACCACGGTGGGGACGGCATCGAAGTTGAACACCGGCGGCGGGGAGGGCACCTGCCACTCGAGGGTGAGCGCTCGCCACGGGTTGGCGGCCGCGCGCGGGCCGCCCCGCCAGCTGACGACGACGTTGTAGATGAAGATCAGCGTGCTGAGCCCGAGGATCCACGAGGAGATCGAGATGAAGAGGTTCCAGGCCGCGAACTTGGCGGCGTACTCGGCCACCCGGCGCGGCATCCCCTGGATCCCGATGATGTGCATGGGCCCGAAGGTCAGGTTGAAGAAGATGAACGTCGTCCAGAAGTGGAGCTTGCCCAAGCGGTCGTCGAACATCCGGCCGGTCATCTTCGGGAACCAGTAGTAGACGCCCGCGAAGATGGTGAACAGCGAGCCGCCGAACAGCACATAGTGGATGTGGGCGACGATGAAGTAGGTCTGGCTGACGTGGATGTCGAAGGGGATCATGGCCAGCATCACGCCGCTGATGCCGCCCAGCGTGAACATGGTCAAGAAGCCCAGGGCGAACAGCATCGGCGTGTCGAGGTGCAACACCCCTCGCCAGAGCGTGGCCAGCCAGGAGAAGATCTTGATGCCGGTGGGGATGGCGATGATCGCGGTGGTGATCATCATCGGGATGCGGATCCACGGCTGCATGCCCGAGACGAACATGTGGTGAGCCCACACGGTGAAGCCGAGCACGACGATGGCCAGCAGCGAGAAGGCCATCATGCGGTAGCCGAAGATCGGCTTGCGCGCCTTGACGGCGATGATCTCGGAAATGATCCCGAAGCCCGGCAGCATCATGATGTAGACGGCCGGGTGGGAGTAGAACCAGAAGACGTGCTGGTACATGACCACGTTGCCGTTCTGGCCCGGGCCGACGAAGGCGTCGAAGAAGTGAAAGCCGAGGGAGCGGTCGAGCAGGACGAAGAACTGCGAGGCGGCGATGAACGGCGTGGCGATCACGACCAGCAGCGAGGTCGAGAAGTTGGCCCAGACGAGCAGGGGCATGCGGAAGAAGCTCATGCCAGGGGCCCGCATGGTGATGATGGTGACCAGGAAGTTCAGCGCCGTGGCGATTGAGGAGGCGCCCGCGAGCTGGACCGCGATGGAGAAGAAGAGCTGCCCGAGGGGCATGGTCGTCGACAGCGGGGCGTAGGCCGTCCAGCCCGCGGCGAAGGAGCCGCCGGGGGCCAGGAAGCTCATGAGCATCATGAGCCCGGCCAGGGGGAGCATCCAGTACGAGAGCGCGTTGAGGCGCGGGAAGGCCATGTCCGGCGCGCCGATCATGAGCGGCAGGACGAAGTTGGCCAGCCCCGCGAAGACGGGGATGACGAACAGGAAGATGAGGATCGTGGCGTGGACGGAGAACACGCCGTTGTATTGCTCGGGGGTGAGGAACTGCATGCCCGGCTTGGCGAGCTGGGCGCGGATCAGCATGGCCAGCAGGCCGCCCACGAGCAGGAAGAAGAACGAGGTGACCGTGTACTGGATGCCGATCACCTTGTGATCGGTGTTGATGCGGAAGTAGTCGCGCCAGCTGTAGGCCCCGTGCTGGGAGTGGTCCTCGGCCCGCGCCGGGCGACCGGCGGCCCAGTAGAACCAGTAGTCGCCGGCGCCGAGGCCGGCGAGGAAGAAGAGCGGCACGGCGATCAGCGCCACGATCGTGATGGCACTCCCGTCCACGACGGGGTGCTCGTGCATCGCGGCGCGAATCACCACCGTCAGGCCGACGGCGAAGCCGAAGCCGAGAAGATCGAAGAGAGCCGCCCGGTACCAGCCGGGCGCCCGGAGCTTGGCCGGAAGCGGCATCAGTAGATCACCCTCCTTGACCGCACCCTGCGTGCGCGGTGATGCGAACAACGAAACAGCACAGAAAAGATACTCACGCCGTCCCCCGATTGGGACCGTGACCGAGCGAAGCCCCGGCGCTCGAGGAGCCGCCGGTCGTGCCCGTCGGCGAGGAGGACCCCCCCGAGCTCGAGCTGGTGGAGGAGCCCGAGCCGGTGGAGCCTGGGACGCCCGGCTGCGAGGCATTCGGCGGCGGCGCGCCGAGCGGCGGGGCGCCGCCCACCTTCTGGGCGGCCAGCCAGGAGCTGAAGCGGGCGTCGGACACGACACGGACCCGGGCGCGCATGAGCGAATGCCCGGCGCCGCACAGCTCGGTGCACTCGGCCGGATAGGTGCCGATGCGGGTCGGCGTCACCCGCAGCGTCGTGGTGATGCCCGGCACGGCGTCGAGCTTCTCGGAGAACTCGGGGACGAAGAAGCTGTGGATGACGTCCAGGGAGCGGAGCTTGAACACGACCGGCCGGTCCACGGGCAGGTAGAGCATGGAGGAGACGATCTGTCGGCCGCCGCTCTGCGGGTAGGAGAACTCAAAGGCGAACTGGCGCTCGGTCACGTTGACCGTCATCTCGGTCGCCTTCTTGTCCTCGTTGGAGCGCAGCACCGTGTAGGCGTAGGTGCACAGCCCAATGACGAGCAGGGCGGGGGCCACCGTCCAGACGACCTCGAGGCGGGTGTTGCCGTGGATCGGAGGGCCGTCCTTCATCTCCTCACCCGGGCGCATGCGAAAGCGGACGACCGAGAAGATGACCACGGTCTCGACGAGCACGAAGATGGGGATCGAGGCGAAGAGCAGGACGTGGTAGAGCGTGTGAATGTTGCCCGCCTGCCGCGAGGCCTTGGTGGGAAACCAAGGGATGAGCAGCGCCCCGACGATCAAAATCGCCGTGACGACCACCCCGAACACCACCATCTGCAAGACGGGATGCTTTCGCACCCATGCCTCCAATCAGCTGATCCTCACGCTCTGTTGCCGGGGCAATCCTATGCCTTCTGCCCGACGGACGCAGCCAGACCGAGGCCGCCCCGGACACTCTGCGGAGGCGCTGAAGCGTATGATTGCACCACCTGTTGCAAGCGATGAGGTGGGAGGCAGGATGCTGGTGCGAGAAGGCATGTCCGACGTGGTTCTCACCGTCGGCCCGAACCACACGGTGCGCGACGCGGCCGCCGCCATGAACAAGCGCAACGTCGGCGCCGCCATCGTCATCGACCCCGAGCTGCCCGGCCCTGGGGTGATCACCGAGCGCGACGTCCTGCGCTCCGTGGCGGCGGGCGAGGATCCCGACCGGGAGCTGGTCTCCGATCACCTCACCTCCGAGCTCACCTTCGCGGCCCCGGACTGGTCGCTCGAGCATGCGGCCACGGCCATGGTCCGCGGTGGGTTTCGCCACCTCATCGTCGTCGAGAGCGGTGAGATCTATGGCGTGCTCTCGATGCGCGACATCGTGCGCTGCTGGACCCAGGACGGGGCCACGAGTGAGGTTCCGGCGGGCGCGGGGGCGGGGGCGGCCGGGTAGGAGCGCGGGCGCCGGGGGCCGGTGCGGCGGGCGCGGGGGCCGGTGCCCGGTGGGGGAGGGATGGCTGGGGACGGCGGCGGTTCGGGCCGGGAGCGGGCACGGCCGGGGAGGAATGGCTGGGTCGGCGGTTCGGGCCGGGAGCGGGCACGGCCGGGGAGGAATGGCTGGGTCGGCTGTTTGGGCCGGGAGCGGGCACGGCCGGGGTTCATAACGTCGCAGTCGGGGCGCCGGAGGCGCCGACTGCTACCAGGAGGCCCTGGGCGGGCCGGTTTGTCTCACTCGCGCCGGGAGCGGGGGCGAGTGCGACGGTAGGGACGCCGGCCGGCGAGCGCTGACCGCCGGCCCGCGGCTGAGCGTGGCCGCGGGCGCGCCGCGGAACGCCCACCGCCCGCGCGTCGCTGAGCGCCGGCCGCCGGCGCGCCGCGGAACGCCCACCGCCCGCGCGTCGCTGAGCGCCGGCCGCCGGCCCGCCGCGGAGCACCCCGCCGCCGGCCGAGAGCCCGGAGCGCCGGCAGGACCCGGCTGACCCTCAGTGCCCGTGCGGGTGCGTGTGGGTCTCGGGCAGCTCGGCGATGTCGCGGCGGGTGTCCCTGATCCAGCGCACCGCGGTGTACAGGAAGATGATCGCGCCCACGATCGGTGAGGAACCAGTTGATCGTGGTGCCGATGACGATCAGGGTGATTCCGATCGCCATGACGAAGGGCAGCGAGGTCGGCCCGGGGAGATGGATCTCCTCGCCCGGCGGCGGAGCTTCGCGATGAAAGTCGTCGCTGCTCATGCGTGCACGTAGATCGCGGCGGCCACGAAGGTGATGCCGAACATGATGATCGAAGCCGCGCCGGCGATGAGGCCGTTACGGATGTTCTTGCGAGCGAGCTTTCTGTCCATGGGGCGGAGAATCTACAGCTTGACGTCGGCGACCATGGCCCCGAAGAGCAGAGCCAGGTAGGCGAGCGAGAACAGGTACAGCCGCAGGGCGCTGCGGCGGTCAGCGCGACGGTACAGATGCACGGCGCCGGCGATGAAGAGCAGGCCGAGGACCATCGAGCTGACCAGGTACACGCCGCCGAAGGCGCCGGCGCAGAAGGGCAGCTGCGAGATGGCGTAGAGCAGCAGCGTGTAGAGGAGGATCTGCCGTCGGGTGTCCCGCTCGCCGCGCACGACGGGCATCATCGGCACGCCGACACGCGCGTACTCGTCCTTCATGAGCAGGCTCAACGCCCAGAAGTGGGGCGGAGTCCAATAGAAGACGATGGCGAACAGGTACACCGCCGTCCAGGACACCGAGCCGCGGGTGGCGGCCCAGCCCACGAGCGGGGGCACGGCCCCGGCCGCGCCGCCGATGACGATGTTCTGGGGAGTCCGGCGCTTGAGCCACATCGTGTAGACGCCGACGTAGCCCACGAAGCCACCGAGGGAGAGCGTCGCCGCCAGCAGGTTGACCGTCGTGGACAGGAGCAGGAAGGAGAGGACGGCCAGGGTGATCCCGAAACCGAGGGCCGCGCCCGGGGCCACGCGTCCGGCCGGGATGGGCCGCCCCGCGGTGCGCTTCATCTGGGCGTCGATGTCGCGGTCGTAGAAGTGGTTGACCGCCCCGGCGCCGCCGGCCGACAGGTAGCCACCGAGACAGGTCAGGGCGATCCGCCCCACGGGGGCGGCCGGCGATCTCCATCGAGGTCACGGTGGTGAAGAGCAGGAGCGTCTGGACCTTGGGCTTGGTCAGCTCCAAGTAGTCGCTGGCCAGTTGCCGTACGCCGGCGACGGGTCCCGTCGCGACGGCCGCCGAGGCCGACGGCATGCTCACGGCTCTACACCCGGGCGAACTGCTCACTGCCGCCCGTCTTCTGAGTGACGCCCGTCTCGCGCTCGATCTGGCGGCGGATGTCGCGCATCGGCTCCACCGAGCGCACGCGCGGAACCGACGTCGAAGTTATTGGCGGGGGCGGTGAGGTCGTGAACCACTCGAGCGTGTTGGCCTTCCACGGATCCGGTCCCGCGATGCGCCCGTTCTTGTAGTTCAGGGCGATGTTGATGATCGTGAGCAGGATCCCGAGGCCCAGGATGTAGGACCCGATCGACGAAATCAAGTTGTACGTCGACCAACCCAGACCCGGCTGGTAGGTGTAGATCCGCCGCGGCATGCCGGAGAGCCCGAGCGCGTGCTGGACGAAGAAGGTCATGTTGAAGCCGATGAACATGACCCAGAAGGAGATCTTGCCCAGGCGCTCGTTGAGCATCCGCCCGGTGATCTTCGGAAACCAGTAGTAGAGCCCGGCGAAAATCGAGAACACCGCTCCGCCCATGAGCACGTAATGGAAATGGGCGACCACGAAGTAGGTGTCGGTGAGCTGCCAGTCGACCGGGAAGGTGGCCAGGAAGATGCCCGTGATCCCGCCGAGGAGGAAGATGGCGATGAAGCCCACGGCGAAGTACAGCGAGGCCGTGGTGACGATCGAGCCGCGCCACAAGGTGGCGACCCAGTTGAAGATCTTCACCCCCGTGGGCACGCCGATGAGAAACGAGCTCAGCATGAAAAAGCCGAGCACCACCAGCGGCACCGGCGAGGCGAACATGTGATGGGCCCACACGAGCGTGGCCAGGAAGGCGATGACCGCGGTCGAGGCGGCGATGGCCTTGTAGCCGAACACCGGCTTGCGCGAGAACACCGGGATGACCTCGGAGATCATGCCGAAGCCCGGCAGGATCATGATGTAGACCTCGGGGTGCCCGAAGAACCAGAACAGGTGCTGCCACAGGACGGGCGAGCCGTGCTCGGCCGGGTCGAAGAAATGGGTCCCGAAGTGGCGGTCGGTGAGCAGCATGGTGACCGCGGCGGCCACCGGCGGTAGGGCGATGATGAGCAGGATCGCGTAGACGAGGATCGACCACACGAACAGGGGCAGCCGGCCCCAGCTCATGCCCTGGGCGCGCATGTTGACGATGGTCACGTAGAAGTTGATCGCGCCCAGCAGCGAGGAGATGCCGGTGAGGTGGATCAGATAGATCCAGGCGTCCTGGCCGCCGCTGGGCGAGTACTGGAGGCTCGAGAGGGGCGGATAGCTCCACCAGCCCGCCTCCGGCGGATGCCAGAACAGGGTGGCGTAGAAGACGATGCCGCCGGCGAGCAGCAGCCAGAAGGAGAGGGCGTTCAGGCGCGGGAAGGCCATGTCCCGAGCGCCGATCATCAGCGGCACGAAGTAGTTGCCAAAGCCGGCCATGACCGGCACCACGAACAAGAAGACCATCGTCGTGCCGTGCATGGTCAACAGCTCGTTGTAGATCTCCCCGCTGAGCAGCGTGTTGTTGGGCACGCTGAGCTGCGTTCGCATCAGCAGCGCCTCGATGCCACCGAGGATGAAGAACACGAACGTGGTGACCAGGTACATGATCCCGATCTTCTTGTGATCGGTGGTCGTGATCCAGTCGAGCCAGCGCTTGGTCTTGCGCGGAACGTGAACCTCTTCCGCGGTGATCTGGGGAACCGGACGAACGGCGGGTGCGGTGATGACGGACATCGCTTGAGAAGGGCTCCTAGAGGTTTCCGGTCGCCGTCAGGTAGGTGCGCAGACCAGAGACCTGATTGTTGGCGGCGTTGATCTGCTTCTGCTGCTGGGCGACCCAAGCCGCGAACTGCTGCGGTGAGACGACGCGCACGAAGGCGAGCATGGCGGCGTGGCCACGTCCGCACAGCTGGGCGCACTGCCCATGAAAGAAGCCCGTCTTCAGCGCCTTGAACCAGGTGTAGGTCGTATAGCCGGGCACGGCGTCGACCTTGCCGCCCAGCGACGGGATCCACCAGCTATGGATGACGTCGCTGGCCTGGATGGCCAGCACGACGGTGACCCCCTTGGGCGCCTCCATCGTCGTGTAGGAGTAGGGGAGCCGACCGGTGAAGTACTGGTTCACGCATTGGCTGCCGTACGTGTAGCGCCAGATGAACTGCCGTCCTTGCACGCAGATCGTGAGCTTGTGCCCGTTGGGGGGCGTCGGCTCGGTCGTCGAGGCCGACAGCACGGCGCTCGCGTCGGAGTTCGGCGGGTTGATGATGCTCGGCAGCTTGACGAAGGTGACCACGGTGAGGACGACGAGAATGAGCGCAGCCGCGACCGTCCAGCCGATCTCCAGCCGTGTGTTGCCGTGGATCTGGGCCGCCACCGCGCCCTTCTTGGCCCGGAACTTGTAGACCGAGTAGATGAGCGCGCCGTCCACGAGCACGAACACCACCGCGGCCATGTAGAGGATGATCCGGTAGAGGGAGGCGATCTGGTTGGCGTTCGGAGAACCCCCCGACTTCGGGGTCAGGAACTTGGCCGCGGCCACGTCGGGCGCGAGCAGGCAGACGGCGACGGCCAGCGTCAGGCCGGCGATCGTCGCCCCCACCAAAGGCCGTCGGGAGCGGAGCTTGAAGGCGGTCAGCTGGGGTGGCAAGGCGCGAGATTCTACCCAGGGAGGCCGTCGCGTGGTCGCCGCGTCCGGGGTCGCCCGGCCGACCTGTCGGCGGCCTGACCCGGGACCCGGAGTTGCCCTGCGTGCACCGGGACGGCGCCGGACCGGCGCCTATACTGCCCGCCCCGTGCGCGCGCGGCGGACCATCAAAGTGGCCGCGTGGGCCGTCATCGCCGCCGGCGTGGCCGCTCCCGCCCTGAGAAAGAGGCTGGGCGTACCGCCCGCCGCGGTCCTGGCCGCGGCGGCCCTGCCGCCCGTGGCGGTGGCGCTGGTCATCGCGCCCGGACGCCGACGGCAGGTCGCCGCCATCGCGCTCAACATGTGGGCCTATCTCGCCGCCTACGAGATGCCCCACGACGATCCCGACGCCTTGCGCCGGCGCGTCCGGGTCTCCTACCCCATCACGCTGGACAGGGCCCTGGGCCTCGGGATCACCCCCACGGTCCGCCTCCAGGAGACGTTCTCCACACCCGGGACAATCAACCCCTTCGAGCGCGTTCTCGTCTGGTGTCACTGGGTGTGGTTCTTCGTGCCTCACGCCAGCATCGCCTACGTGATGCTCCGCGCCCCAGAACGGCTGCCCAGCGCCGCCGCTCAGATGTACGCCGTCTTCGACGTCGGCGCCGTCTTCTACTGGGCGATCCCCACGGCTCCGCCCTGGTGGGCGGCGACCGAGGGCCGGCTGGAGAGCGGCCAGCCGCTGCGGGTGCGGCGGATGATGATCGAGTACGGCGAGCAGTTCTGGGGCGAGCGCTGGGAGGCGCTGGTTGGGATGCTCGGCGGGAACCCGCTTGCGGCCATGCCCTCGCTGCATTTCGCCACCTCGCTCATGGGCGCCCACCTGCTCTGGCAGGTCGGGCCGGTGGCCGGTGCGGTGGGCGCGGCCTACGCGGCCATGCTGGGGTTGGCCCTCGTCTACCTCGGAGAGCACTATGCCGCTGACCTGATCGCCGGCGCGGTGCTCACCGAGACGGTGCGCCTGGCCGTTCCCCGGCTCCTGCCGCGGATCGGCCGGCTGGCCCTGCTGCGCCTGGGAGAGGGATCCTGAGGCGGGTCATGTCCAAGGATCTCCCCGCCCGCGATCACGTGCTCGCCACCGAGCAGGGCCACGCGGACGCCGGGGGGCTCGAGTCCCAGAGCGCACCGGGCGGCCCGCCGGAGGAGATGCCGCGGGTCACGTTCACCCGTCGCCAGCTTTTCGCCGCCGCGCTGTTCGTCATCTGCGCCCTCGCCTTTCTCTACTTCGCGCTCCCCCGGCTCGTCGGGCTGCGGGAGACCTGGAACCGGATCCGGCAGGGCAACGTGTGGTGGTTGGGGCTGGCCGCCGTCCTCGAGCTGTGCTCCTTCCTCGGCTACATCGTGCTCTTCCGGGGGGTGTTCGTGCGCCGGCTGTCCCGGATCGACTGGAGCGTGAGCTATCAGATCACCATGGCCGGTCTGGCGGCGACCAGGCTGTTCGCCTCGGCCGGTGCGGGCGGGATCGCCCTCACGGTGTG
Source organism: uncultured Solirubrobacterales bacterium (assembly GCA_963777185.1). Taxonomy (GTDB): domain Bacteria; phylum Actinomycetota; class Thermoleophilia; order Solirubrobacterales; family Solirubrobacteraceae; genus Palsa-465. The sequence goes on along the minus strand of CAVZPU010000017.1, from coordinate 22,071 downwards.
GGCGCTCCGGCGCGCCGGGCTGGACGCCCGTGTGGCCGCGGCCCGCATGATCGCCTTCATGGCCCTCCTCTACGGGGTGTACATGGGCGCTCTGGTCGTGGGCGGGCTCGGCCTCTATCTCGGCATCTTCCCCGGCCGGGCCCCGTTCGCGCTCACCATCGTCCCGGCCATCTTCGGCGCCACCGTGATCCTGGTCTTCCTCGGCGTCTCGCTGCTCCCGACTGATACCAACCGCCTCATGAGCGGCTCGGTGGGCGGGGGAAGGATGGCCCGCTTGGCCGGGCGTCTGGCCGCCGCTCCGGCCACAGCCGCCACCGGCGTGCGCACGGCCCTCGGCCTTCTGCGCGAGCGCAGCCCCCATCTGCTCGGGGCGCTGGCCTGGTGGGCGTTTGACATCGCCACCCTGTGGGCGTGCTTTCACGCCTTCGGGGCTTCGCCTCCCAAGGCGGTCATCGTCATGGGCTACTTCGTGGGCATGGTGGGCAACACGCTCCCGCTGCCCGGGGGCGTCGGTGGCGTCGACGGGGGCATGATCGGTGCCTTTACGGCGTTCGGAGTCGACGTCGAGGTGTCGATCGTCGCCGTGCTCAGCTACCGGGCCTTCGCCTTCTGGCTGCCGACGCTTCCCGGCGCCGTGGCGTACTTTCAGCTCCGCCGGACGGTTGCGCGCTGGCGGGCGGAGCCTGTCGGTCCAACGCTATACTAAGTGAAGTGTCGGAGAAGATGGAGAACGTCATCATCGTGGGCAGCGGCCCGGCCGGGTACACGGCGGCCCTGTACACCGCGCGCGCCAATCTCGAGCCCCTCGTGGTCGAAGGCTTCGCGTGGGGCGGGCTCCTGCAGCAGACCACCGACGTCGAGAACTACCCCGGGTTCCCCCAGGGCATCATGGGCCCAGAGCTCATGCAGGGCTTCCGCGACCAGGCCGAGCGCTTCGGCGCCCGTCTGGAGACCGATGACGTGACGAGCGTCGAGCTCTCAGACGACGGCGGCGCGCACAAGGTGTTCGTCGGCGACGACGTGCACGTGGCCCGCACCGTCATCCTGGCCATGGGCGCCGAGCACCGCAAGCTCGGCGTGCCGGGCGAGCTCGAGCTCGCCGGCCGGGGGGTCAGCTACTGCGCAACCTGCGATGCCGCCTTCTACCGCGACGCCCCCACGTTGATCATGGGCGGCGGCGACTCGGCTATGGAGGAAGCCATGTTCCTGGCCAAGTTCGCCCGCCGCGTGGCCATCGTGCACCGCCGCGACGAGTTCCGGGCCTCGAAGATCATGCTCGAGCGAGCGCGGGCGCTGCCCAACATCGACTGGGTAACCCCGTACGAGGTCGAGGAGTTCGCGGCTGGCGACGGCGGCGCCCTGGCCGTGGCGCGCCTGCGCCATGCGCAAGACGGTTCCCGGCGCGAGCTTGAGATCAGCGGCGCCTTCATCGCCATCGGCCACGTGCCCCAGTCCGGGCTCGTCCAGGGCCAGGTCGACACCGACCCCGAGGGCTACGTGCTCACCGAGGGCAAGTCGACGCGGACCAATCTGCCCGGCGTGTTCGCCGCCGGGGACCTCGTCGACCGTACCTACCGCCAGGCCATCACGGCGGCCGGCACCGGTTGCCAGGCCGCGCTCGACGCCGAGTGGTACCTGCGCGATACGCCCGCGCCCGCGGCCCTGGATGAGGCCGAGCAGGTGCCGGGCGGGGCCAAGGCCGAAGTCGGCCAGTAGTCGGGCGCGCGGGGCCGGGCGGCTTCGGCGCGGCGCGGCCGCGGTCCGTCGTTGGGCGGCACGCGGGGCCGGGTGCCTCGGCGGCGCGCGGGCACCGGCCGGGACCGAGGTGCTGCGATGCACCGGTTAATGGGGCGCAAAACACCCCTATCGACCTTCCCGGCCCGGGAACTCGGGGACTTAGCCTCCCTGGGCGTAACTTTCGCCCCAGGCCGGCGCGGGGACGCGCGGCTTGGGGGGTTTTGCTCCCTCGCGGGCTAGAGCTTGGTCCACACGGTCTTGGTCTCGAGGTAGGCCTCGAGCCCATCCCGGCCATGCTCGCGCCCGATCCCCGACGCCTTGTAGCCGCCGAAGGGGGCGCCGGGGTCGACCTCGCCCCAGCAGTTGACGTAGACCGAGCCGGCCTTGAGCAATCCGGCCAGGCGGTGGGCGGAGGACAGCTCCTTCGTCCACACTCCGGCGGCCAGCCCGTAGTCGGTGTCGTTGGCGCGGGCGGCCACCTCCTCGAGAGACTCGTAGGGCAGGGCCACGAGCACGGGACCGAAGATCTCCTCGCGCGCGATGGTCAGGTCATCCCGCGTGGCCGCGAACAGGGTGGGCTCCACGAAGAAGCCGTCGCCGGGGCCGGCGCCGCCGCCGGTCAGGAGCTCGGCCCCCTCCGAGCGTCCTGATTCGATGTAGCCCAGGACCCGCTGTTGCTGCTCGGCCGAGACCACGGGACCGAGCTGCGTGTCCGGTTCCAAGCCTGGTCCCAGGCGGGAGCTCTTGGCCCGCTCGGCCAGTGCCCCGACGACGTCGTCGAACTGGTCCTTGTGCACGAAGAGCCGGCTGCCGGCGTTGCAGGCCTGACCGGTGTTGAAGTAGATGCCGTTGAACGATCCCGCGATGGCCCGCTTGAGGTCGGCGTCCGGGAGGATGATGTTGGGCGACTTGCCGCCAAGCTCGAGCGTGACGCGCTTGAGCGCCCGCCCCGCCTTGGCGCCGATCTCACGACCGACCTCGGTCGAGCCCGTGAAGGCGATCTTGTCGATGCCCGGATGGTCGACGAGGGCCGCTCCCGTGGAGCCGTCACCGGTCACGACGTTGAGCACGCCGGGCGGGATGCCGGCCTCGAGGGCCAGCTCGCCCACGCGCAGCGCGGTCAGCGGCGTCTGCTCGGCGGGCTTGAGCACGACGGTGCAGCCGGCGGAGAGGGCGGGGCCGAGCTTCCACGCCGCCATCAGCAGCGGGAAATTCCAGGGGATGATCTGCCCGCAGACGCCGACGGGCTCCCTACGCGTGTAACAGAGCATGTCGGGCTGGTGCACGGGGATGACCTCGCCCAGGATGCGCTCCGCCCAGCCGGCGAAGTGGCGCAGGTGAGCGGCGGCACCGGCGACGTCGACGAGCTTGGCCATCTTGACCGGCTTGCCGTTGTCGAGCGCCTCGATCTCGGCGAGCTCGTCGGCGTGCTCCTCGATGAGCTCCGCGAGGCGCGTGATGAGCCGGGCCCGCTCGGCGGCCGAGGCCCGGCCCCACGGCCCCTCCTCAAGGGCCCGGCGAGCGGCCTGCGCGGCGCGGTCGATGTCGGGCGCACCGGCCTGGGCCACCGCGGCGATGGGCCGGGCGGTGGCCGGATCGACGGTCTCGAACGTCCGTCCGTCAGCGGCGGGCACGGCCTCGCCGTCGATGAGCAGGCGGTGCTCGCGCCCGGCAAAGCGGCGGGCCGCCTCGGAGAGCTGGTCGGGGAGTTCGGTGACGGACATATCGGGTTCCTCCTGGGGGCAGAAAGGGCTCGGGTTTCGCCAGCGAGCCGGGGGCCCGCCGGCTACGGCGTGAGCACGATCTTCAAGGCCTCGCGCCGATCGTAGATCGCGTAGGCCTCGGGGGCCTCATCGAGGGGCATGTGGGCGCTGACCAGCGGCGCCGGGTCAAGCGCCCCGGAGCTCAGCATGCCGAGCACCCGATCGACGTGGCCGACGACGTTGGCGTGACCGGTGCCGAGGGTGAGCGCCTTGATCCATACGAGGCCCATGTGGACCTGGCAGGGCTCGGCGTAGACGCCGATGGCGAACACGGTTCCGGCCTTACGGGTCAGCCGCACGGCGAGGTCGAGCGCGTCGGGATGCCCGACGGCGTCGATGGCCACGTCGACGCCCCGCTTCTCGGTGCCCACTCGGATCTCGTCGCGCGGGCTCTGCTCGGTGAGATGCACCGCGACGGCGCCGAATTTCCGGGCCACGGCGAGGCGATCCTCGACGCTGTCGATGGCGTACACGGGCCCGGCCCCCGACGCGATCGCCACCTGGACGGCGCACAGGCCCACCGGGCCCAGGCCGAGCACGGCGACGCTGTCCCCGGCGCGCACGCCGCTCTCGTACACGGCGTGGAAGCCGGTCCCCATGACGTCGCCGGCGAACAGGGCGACTTCGTCCGAGACCCCGGGTGGGATGCGCCTCAACGTCAGATTGGCCATCGGCACGAGCGCTTGCTCGGCCTGCGTGCCCTGAAGGTTGCCGAGCAGCGCGCCGTGGCCGAACACGCGGGCGCTGTCGCACTTGTGATACGCGCCGCGCAGGCAGAAGAAGCAGGTCCCGCAGGCGGCCTGGAAGGTACCCAGCACGCGGTCGCCGGGGGCGACCCGGGTCACGGCCTCGCCCACGTCAAGCACCGTGCCCACGTACTCGTGGCCGATCGTGAAGCCTGGCTCGATCTTCACCCGGCCGTGGTAGATATGCAGATCTGAGCCGCAGATGCCGCTCGCTTCTACGCGCACGATGGCGTCGTCGCGGGCCTGCAGCGTGGGCTCGGGCTTCTCGTCGACGCGCACCTCGTTCGGGCCTTGAATCGTCACCGCTCTCATGCCGGCTCCTCGTAGCTGAAGAACCCTTCCCCGGTCTGGGCGCCGAGGCGACCGGAGAGGCCCAGGCGGCGCAGCAGCGGGGCCACCCGGTAGCGCTCCTCGCGGCGCTCCTCGAAGAGCCCGTCGAGCACGGCCAGCACGTGGTCGAGCCCGATCGCGTCGGCCCAGACGAGCACGCCGCGGGGATAGTTGAGACCGTGGACCATCCCCGTGTCGACGTCCTGCGCGCTGCCCACGCCCTCGCCCAGAGCGAAGGCGGCCTCGTTGATGACCTGGCAGACGATCCGGCCCAGGACGAGCCCGGGCGCGTCCTGCACCCATGTGGTGTGCTTGCCCAGCGTGGCGAAGAACCGCTCGGCCGCCGCCACGGCTGACTGAGCGCTGTCCGGTCCGCGCGTCAGCTCGACGAGCGCGGCCTCCGTGAAGGGCGGCAAGGCGTGAAAGCCGACGGCGCCGCCACCCGGGTCGAGGGCGGCGAGCGATCCGCCGGAACAGCAGATGGCTTGCGGTCCCCCTTGGAGGGGAGCATCGGGCTCCTCGCCGCCGGTGACATCGAGGATGAGAAAGGGCGCCGCCAGGCCCTGCGCCTCCTGCGGCTCGGCCACGTCCCAGCCCGCCTGCGCCGCGCACTGGATCAGCTCGATGGCCAGCGGGCTGGCCCCGGCGACGACGATCAGCCCGTCACCGCCGCCGACGGGCGGCGGGTCAGGGTCAGGCTGCCGGTACTCGCCCTCCGCGGGGTACTCGTAGTAGCCGCGACCGCTCTTGCGTCCGTGGCGGCCGGCCGCCACCGTGCGCGCGGCGATCATCGAGGGGCGCCAGCGCGGCTCGCCGAAGCTCTGCTCGTAGAAGGACTTGGAGATCTCAAAGCCCACCTCAACCCCGACCAGGTCCATGAGCTCGAAGGGCCCCATCTTGAAGCCGCCGGCCATCCGGCAGATGCGGTCGATCTCCTCGAGCGGCGCCGCCTGCTCCTGGAGCAGGCCGAGAGCCTCCAGCCCGAAGGGCCGGTTACAGCGGTTGACGAGAAATCCCGGCCCGTCGACGGCGTCGATGACCCGCTTGCCCATCGCCTCGCCGGTGGCGCGGGCCACCGCGAGGGCCCGATCCGAGGACGCCGCCCCGGCCACGACCTCCAGCAGGGCCATGAGCGGCGGCGGATTGAAGAAGTGCATCCCCACGACGCGCTCGGGACCCGTGACCGCGGCGGCGATAGCCGTGACCAGCAGCGAGGAGGTGTTGCTGGCCAGCACGCAGTCCTCCGAGACGACCTCGTCGGCCAAGTAGGTGAAGAGCTCGCGCTTGAGCTCGAGGCGCTCGGGGGCGGCCTCGATGACCAGTTCCGCGTCGGCGAACTCGTCGAGCGACTCGACCGACTCGAGGCGCTCGGCGGCTGCGTCGGCGTCCGGCCGGCTCCAGCGACCCCGATGGGCTCCCCGATCGAGGTGGTGCTTGATCTGAGCTACGCCTCGCTCGAGTGCCTCCGGGAGGGGGTCGTGAAGCAGCGTTCGGGCGCCGGAGAGGCTGGCCAGCTGAGCGATACCGGCGCCCATGGTGCCGGCGCCGGCGACCGCGATGGTCGCGGCAGGCGCGGCGCGACTGCTGTGGGGAGCCTGCTGTGCAGACTCCGGGGCCTCGAAATGCTGGCCGGCCACGAGGGGCTAGGAGGGGACGAGCGCGTTGATCCCGGTCAGCGCGCGGCCGATGATGAGCTTCTGGATCTGAGACGTGCCCTCGTAGAGAGTGGTGACCCGGACGTCGCGGAAGTAGCGCTCGACCGGATGGTCGTCGACGTAGCCCGAGCCGCCATGCACCTGGATGGCCGTGTTGGCGCAATGCACGGCGGACTCGGTGGCGAACAGCTTGGCGTAGGAAGTCTCAGTCGTGTTCGGCTGGCCACTGTCCTTGAGGTAACCGGCCCGGAAGACGAGCATGCGGGCCGCCTCGGTGCGCAGCGCGATATCGGCCAGCATCTCCTGCACGAGCTGGAAGGCCGCGATCGGGCGCCCGAACTGCTGGCGCTCCTTGGAGTACTGCACCGAGGCATCCAGGCAGCCTTGACAGATGCCCACGCACCCCGAGGCGACGCTGAAGCGGCCGGAGTCGAGCGAGCTCATGGCCACCTTGAACCCGTCGCCGACCTCGCCCAGCATGCCGTCCTCGGACACCTCGACGTCATCGAGGGAGATCGAGGCGGTGTCCGAGCCCCGCAGCCCGAGCTTGTGGTGAATGGCCTGAGGCTGGAAGCCGTCCTGGTCGGTGTCGACGAGAAAGCACGCGAGGCCGCGATGGCCCTGCTCGGGGTCGGTCTGGGCGAAGATGAGCGCGACCGTGGCGTGGCTTCCCATCGAGATCCACATCTTGGCCCCGTTGATCACCCAGCCGGAGTCGGTCTTCTTGGCCCGCGTGCGCTGGTTGGCGGCGTCCGAGCCGGTGTCGGGCTCGGTGAGACCGAAGCAGCCGAGCCACTCCCCGGAGCAGAGCTTGGGGAGGTAGTGATGCTTCTGCTCCTCGGTGCCCCAGCGCAGGATGGCCGAGCAGACGAGCGACGTCTGTACCGAGACGACGGTGCGCATGGAGGAGTCGCCCCGCCCGACCTGCTCGACGATGAGCCCGTAGGTCAAATAGTCGAGGCCGGCGCCGCCGTATTCGCGGGGAACGATCGCGCCGAGATAGCCCTGGTGCGCGATCTTTTGAACCAGCTCGAGGTCGAAGTGCTCGTTGCGGTCGTTGTCTCGGGCCCGCGGCACGATCTCGTTGTCGGTGAAGTCGCGTGCGGTCTCACGGATCAACCGTTGCTCGTCGGTCAGTGCGAAGTCCATGGCCCCGCACGCTACCGAAGCGAGCCGCTGGCCGGTTCCTGTCTCAAATTCCCGGCCTGGGCCGGGTTGGGGCCTGAGTCGGTGGGGGCCGGTCTTTGCGTGACCGGCCCCCTCGCGACGTTCAGGACGGCGGAGGCAGTGCCGTCAGCGAGCTCGGCGCGGTGACCACGATGCTCACCGGAGTCGATGCCCCGCTCAGGTTCAGGCCGTCGGCGAGCACGCGGGTGCGAAACACCTCCGTGCCGGCATCGCCGAGCGTCCAGCTCAGCGAGTAGCCCGAGGCTCCGTTGGTGACGGTGGCCTCGACCGTGTGCCAGTCGCCGTCGCGACCCTGGCGCTGCAGGTCGACCTCCTCGCCGGAGGCCCCGGGCAGGACGGTGCCGGTGAAGGTCACCGTGCTCCCGGTGGGCCCGGTGTTCGTGCTCGGCGAGTCCGCGATCGACACGGTGCTCCGCACGCCTTCGAACAGGGTCGCGCTGTGGCGCGACGGGGTCATCGTGACCCGCACCAGGTAGATGGTGTTGTGCGTCGGCGCCTGGTTCGGGAAGCTGTAGGAGCCGTCCGAGCCGGTTGGCGTGCTGGCCAGCGCGGTGTAACCCGGCGTGCCAACCGTCTTGCCCAGCAGCGTCACGGGCACGCCCGGGTCCGGCGTCGTGGTGCCCGGCTTGTCGAGCACGCCGCTGATGGTGGCCGAGCCCCCATAGTTGATCACCGGGGCGGAGCTGTTGATCGTGAAGTCCGGCACCTGAGCCTGCTGGACGGTGACCGTCACGGGGTCCGATGCGCCGCGCGTGTTGCGCGCGTCGCCCGGGAACACGGCGCGGACCTCGTGGACGCCCGGCACCTGCCAGCGATAGGTGATGCTGAAGCTCGAGCCCGAGTTGGTGAACCCGGTCTTCAGGGTGTGCCAGTCGTCGCCGGTCGCGTTCTGCTCCTGCAGGATGACCCGCTGGAAGCGGTGCGACGGCGTGACCGTGCCGGTGAACACCACCGGCTGCCTGGTGTCGAGCACCGTGCTGCTGGCGTTCAGCGAGACGAGCGCCGCCACGCGCTCGTAGACGGTGCGGCTGTGGGTGGCGTTCGGACCGCGACTGAACCAGCTGCGGTTGGTCAGCACGACCCCCTCAGCGCGGGTGAACTCGTAAAAGCCCGCGGCGTCGGTGGTCGTGACCCCGACCAGGGAGTACCCCGGCCGCGGAGCGATCTTGTGAAACAGCCGGATCGTCTGGTGGGCGCTGTCGGGCCCCTTGAGGCGTCCGTAGATGAGAACGCCCTCTCCGGCGATGATGCGGTGCGGGACCGCGTTGATGGTAAGACCGTCGTTGTGGCGTGGCGCAGCACTGACGGCACTCGTAACCGACCCGGTCACGAGCACAGCCACCAGCGACGCGAGCACACTCAAGCGCAGGCGCATGCGTGCCTCCTCGTAGGGTTTGTTATTGGCCTCCGCTGGTGGCCGGCTCCCGCCCCGCGGTGGCGTAGGACATTGGTGATAAACCTGGACGTGGCCCGGAGTTGCGCTCCGTGGGGCCGTTAGACTCCGAGAATGGATCCCTTCGTCGTCATCCTGCTCTTCGGCGTGGCGGCCTTCCTCTTCGTCATCTGGCTGCTCGGTCGCTATTACCCCGGCTCGGGGCTCGAGCAGGTCGGGCTGAGGTCGGGCCGCGAGATCATGGAAACCCGGGAGCGGCTCGAGGCCGAGGACCTGAGCCAGATGGTGGCGGCACGCAACGCTCGCCGGCGGGCTCGCGGCGAGCGCGAGGTGAGCGGCGACGAGGTTGAGCTCCAGATCGCCCACGAGCTCGGAGAGCAGGCCCACCGCCGCGAGCTCTACGCCGCCGAGCGGCGCGAGCGCGACGTGGAGTCCAAGCCCCACGGCGCGGCGGATGCCCAAGCGGAACTCGAGCAGCTGCTCGACGCCACCAACGCGCGCCGGCGCGCCCGCGGACTCCCGGAACGCTCAGCCGCCGAGGCGCGCGAGGAGTTCGACTCGCCCGGACCGGCGCGCGAGAACCCGTGAGCGCAGGCCACCGGCGGGCGTGGCGCGCTGCCTGATCATCGCCTGCGGCTGCCGCGGGCTGAGCCTCGCGAGCGAGCTCTGGCGCGAGGGCCACGCCGTCCGAGCCACAACCCGGGACCCCGACCGGCTCGCTGTGCTCGAGCAGGCCGGCGTCGAGGCGGTGCTGGCGGATCCCGACCGGGTCGCCACGCTCGTCCCCGCGCTCGAGCATGTGTCGGTGGCGTGCGTGCTGCTCGGCTCGGCCGCGGGGACGCCGGCCGCCCTGGCGGCGCTGCACTCCACTCGCCTCGACATGCTGCTCACCAAGATGCTCGATAGCACGGTGCGGGGCATCGTCTATGAGGCCGCCGGCTCTGTGTCCGACGACGTCCTGCAGGGAGGAGCGCAACGCGTACGGACCTTTGGGGCCGACTCCCGGGTGCCCTACGCGCTGGTGAGAAACGATCCCGGTGACCAAGTGAACTGGCTCGTCGAGGCGCTCGCCGCGGTGAGGCACGTCCTGGCACCGGCGGGTGTGTCAGTACGTATGGACTAGATCTGGGTGATTGAGTCAACCCTGGGCATCGCTAGACTTCGCGTTGTCACAGGGGCTGGATGACGTAGGGAACGCATGGCCGAGTATGCGAACGACGTGCTGGTCGAACCTACTGGTATCTGAAGTATTACCGCCATGACGAAGTGAAATTGCTCAACGGACCGCGCGAGCGCTGGCTCGATCAGGGTCGACCCAGCAGTACCGAGGTGCCGCAGTTCGAGCCGGTGACCTTCGTCGCTCGCCCAGGCGATGACTCGATCCGGGCCAAACGCGACGAGGTGCTGGCCGGATACGAGAACGAAGGGGCCCAGCGGGCCGGCCACATCCCCGGGGCGAAGTCGATCCCGTGGGCCCAGGCGGTGCGCGAGAACGGCACCTTCAAGTCAGCTGAGGAGCTCCGTGCCCTCTACGGTGACCGCGGGGTGCTCAGCGGGGATCCCGTCATCACCTATTGCCGGATCGGCGAGCGCTCGGCACATAGCTGGTTCGTGCTGCACGAGTTGCTCGGCTACCAGAGGTCAAGAACTACGACGGCTCCTGGACGGAGTGGGCCAACCTGGTCGACGTCCCGATCGAGCGCGGCTCACCCGAGAGCTAACTCATCCAGGAGAGGGTTCACACGCCGCATGAGGTCGCTGAGCATGCGGGCGGTGGCGCCCCAGATGAGGTGGTCGCCGACCTCGTAGGTGTCGGTGCGGATGGGCAGCCCGCGGCGGATAAGCCGGCGTTTGCCAAAGCCCGCGCGTAGGGCCGAGAGAGGCAGCTCGAGCACCTCGGCCACCTCCCGAGCGCTGAGCGTCCACGCGCGGCCTGGCTCGATCAAGCCCACGAACGGATAGACGGCGTAACCGGTGACGAGCGTGGGCGTCGGCTGAAGGGCGCCGACCACGTCGACCGCCTCGGGCGGGAGCCCGATCTCCTCGTGCGCCTCGCGCAGTGCCGTGGCGCGCAGGTCGGCCTCGCCCTGCTCATAGCGGCCGCCGGGGAAGGAGATCTCGCCGGGATGGCGGCGCAGGTTCTCCCGTCGCTTGGTAAAGACGGCGTTGAGCTCCCCGCCCTCCACGTACAGGGGAACGAGGACGCCGGCGTCTGTGGCGCCCGGGACATCGAGGGCCATAGCGTCGTCCACATCGAGGAGTACGCGGCGGAGCTCCGTGCGCAGCGCTCCCGTGGACGGGCCCATGGCGTGACTATATTCGGGCCCATGGAGGCGCTCGTCATCGTCGACGTGCAGAACGATTTCTGCCCCGGCGGCGCGCTCTCGGTCACCGATGGGGACGCCGTGGTCGCCCCGCTCAACGCCCTGGCCCGTGCCGCCGACTTCGTGGTGGCCACGCGGGACTGGCACCCCGCCGAGCACGGCTCCTTCCGGGAGCGCGGGGGCATTTGGCCAGTGCACTGCGTGCAGGGTTCTCCGGGCGCCGAGCTGCATCCGGGCCTCGACACCGCCCAGGTCGACCTCGTCCTCGATAAGGGCCAGGCCCCCGATCTCGAGGGGTATTCCGGCTTTGAGAACACCGGGTTGGAGACCCTGCTGCGCGAGCACGACGTGGACACTGTCCATCTCGGCGGTCTGGCCCTGGACTACTGTGTGCGCGCCACCGCGCTCGACGCCCGGCGCGCCGGCTTCGAGGTCATCGTGCACCGGAGCGCCACCCGTGCCGTCGAGGTCAAGCCCGGGGATGGAGAGCGGGCTGTGGCGGAGCTGGAGGGCGAAGGAGTGCGCGTCGTTGCCTGAGGAGCTCCGCGGACGCGTCGCCCTGGTCACGGGCGCCAGCGCGGGCATCGGGGCCGCCGTCGCCCGTGCCTTGGCCGGCGCCGGCGCCACCGTCGCGCTCGGCTATGGCCGCAGCCAGCAGGCCGCCGAGGAGCTGGCTGACGAGCTGGCCGGCGGCGGCGCGGACGCGCAAGCCTTCGGCTCCGACATGGAGGCTGCCGAGGGCCCGCGCGCGCTGGTGGGCGCGGTGCGGGAGCGCCTGGGGCCGGTCGACCTCCTGGTGGCCAACCACGGCATCGGGGAGCGGGCTTCGCTGGAGGATGTCGATGCGGCCCAGTTCGACCGCGCGCTGGCTGTCAACCTCCGAGCGCCCTTCCTGCTCGCCCGTGAGGTGATCCCGGCGATGCGTGAGGGCGGCTTTGGCCGGGTGCTCTTCGTCTCCTCGGGGGCGGCGTTCACGGGCGGCGTGATCGGTCCTCACTACGCCGCCTCGAAAGCCGGTCTGCACGGCCTGACCTACTTCCTGGCCGGCCGGGTGGCGAGTTCCGGGGTCACCGTGAACGCCATCGCGCCCGGATTCATCGAGACGGCGATGCTCCCGGGCCGCCCGGAGGAACTGGCGCAGCGGGTCCCCGTCGGCCGGGTCGGTCAGCCCGATGAGGTGGCCGACCTCGCGCTGGCCGTGCTTCGCAACGGGTACATGACCGGGCACGTGCTCAGCCTGGACGGGGGCATGTACCCGCGCTGAGCCGGCGCGGAGCGACGGTTAGGTGGCCGCCGGCTGGACGAGCTCGATGCGCTCGTTGAAGAGCACCTCACCCTCCAGCGTGCGGTGAACGGGACACTTGGCGGCGATGACCCGGAGACGCTCCACCTGTTCGGGGCTGCACTCGCTGGGAAGGCGCAGGACGAGCCGGAAGGCGGTCGGGCACCCCCGCTCTGCCGGGGCGTACTCGCATTCGACCTCGACGGGTCCGAGGTCCCAGCCCTTGTGCTTGGCGTACATCTCGATGGTGATCGCCGTACATGAGGCCAGACTGGCGGCCAGGAGCTCCTGGGGGTTGGGTCCCTCGTCGTCGCCACCGTGTTCGCTGGGCTCGTCGGCCGTGAGCTGATGCTGGCGGACGTCGATCCGATGGGTAAACGCTGCCGGTGCCGTGCGGTGGGCGATCGCCTTCATGTCTTTCCTTGCGTTTAGGGTTCCCTCGCACGCGCATCGTAGCGCCGCAAAGGGGCCTAAGGGGCCAAAGGACTGAAGAGCAGACCAGTGGGGACCTTGGGGAAGAAGTAGGTCGACTTCGGCGGCATGCTCTCACCCGCCGCCGCCACCGCCTGCACGCGGTCCACGGGCGTCGGGGCCATGAAGAACCCGGCGTCGTACTCGCCCGATTCCACGAGGCCGAGTGCCTCTTCGAAGTTCCGGGCATAGCCAAGCCCGGCGAGGTGGTCGATGTCCTCGTCGGTCATGCCCAGCGCGCCCTTGAGGATCAGCGCCTCCAGGACCGCGGTATCGAGCTGCCGGTACGGGGTCGCGTGGCCGGGCAAGGCGGCGTCGGCAATGCCCTGATCTTTCAAGGTGAGCCGGAAAGGGCGGCGGAAGTGCGCATCGATGTAGCCGAGCTCGAGCGGATTGCTGTGCACGGGCTCGAGCTCGCGCGCGGAGGTGAGCGTGGTGACCTCGAAATCGCGGCGGATGGCGTCGGCGAGCGCCTCCTGCTGCTCGCTCGAGAGGCCCCGGAGAAGCCGATGGGTCGGGAACACTGTGAGGCCGGGGTCCTCGAGCGCGACCAGGCACATGAGCACGTAGCGGTGCGGCCCCTCGCCGCCCACCTCCTCGGCGTAGACGCGCGCGGTCTCGTAGCGGTGGTGGCCATCGGCGATGAGCAGCTCCGTGGCGGCCAGGGCGGCGGTCACCGTGTCGATGGCGCCGGGGTCCGCGACGCGCCACAAGCGGTTGACGGTGCCGTCGTCATCCTCGGCCTGCGCCCAGGGGCGGACCTCACGGGTGGCCTCGAGCGCCTTCCAGGCTGCGCTCCCCGGGTCGGAGAAGAGCGCGAAGATGGGGGAGAGGTTGGCGCGCGTGGCCCGGGTCAGACGCAGGCGATCTTCCTTGGGGCCCGGATGGGTGCGCTCGTGGGGACGAATCCGGCCTGGGCCGTAGTCCTCGACGCGCACCCGGGCAAAGAAGCCCTGCCGGGTGCGGCGCCTGCCGTCCGGACCGGTGTAATCCTGCTCGAGCGGCCACAGAGCCGGCTGCTCGTCCTGCACGATCACGCCCTCGGCGCGCCACTGCGCGAGCTGGTGCGCGGCCTGGTCATACGGGTGCTCGCCCACCGGCAGATCGACGCGTACGACGTTATAGGGAGAGCGCGCCTCGAGCTCGGCCCGCTGCTCGGCGTCGATCACGTCATAGGGCGGCGAAATGACGGGGTGCAGACCGTCGGTTCGCTGGAGGTCGTAGTGGAGGGCCCGCAGGGGCTGGACGTCGGCCATAGGGGCGCCGAGGCTACCCGACCGGCGACGGGATAGACTGTGAGCTCAGCGCGGGGCGTAGCGCAGCCTGGTAGCGCGCCTCGTTTGGGGCGAGGAGGTCCCGGGTTCAAATCCCGGCGCCCCGACTTCGGTCAGTCACCTACATTCCCCGGCGGGCCCCCGTAGCTCAGCTGGATAGAGCGACGGCCTTCTAAGCCGTGGGTCGCAGGTTCGAGTCCTGCCGGGGGCGTGGCGGAATCGCCCTGCAAATGGGCGGTTTGTGACCACGGTTAGTTGACGTAGAAGGTCCGCGCGTGCCGTTGAACGGTCGGGTCTGGTCAAGCCACGGGCGGCCTCGCCGCGAGCGCCGGACCGACACGCTAGAGATGAGCGACACTAACCATGCCAGCGGAGGACCGGTAGGTCGTCGCAGACGTGGTCAAGGCCGTAGACGCGCGCATGATCTGGTCAGACGCCCAGCGGCTCGTATGCGCCGACAGCCCGGGGTGGCTGCGACCGCCGCATGCACGCAACAGCCCGGACCTAGGACTGAACCTCGCTTGCCACGTGCCGTAATCGCTCGTGACCTGGCGAGGCGGCCGATGCGGTCGCGAGCTCTACACCGTTCTCATGCCGAAAGGAATCGTCTACGTCTCCCTTGTCATACGCGATAGTCTCAGCCGTATGACAATGCTCAGCTTTCGCGTGCCCGATGACGATGCAGCCGCGATCCAGCGTTGGGCCGAAGCCCTCGGCGTTGATCGCTCGGAGATTCTCCGAGACGCCGTTCACCGTCACCTTGGGGTCCTAAACAGCGAAGCTGACGCTGAGCGATGGCAGCAACAGCCGGCGACCGATGCCGAACGGTCGCTTGGGGAGATCGCCGACTGGGGGCCAGCCGAGGACTGGTCAGACTGGAATCATGCAGCGGGGTGAGATCTGGTTTGCGGCGACGCCGGGCGGAGATAGACCCGTGCTGATTCTCACGCGAGATCCCGTAGCCGACAGGATAGGTTCGGTGGTTGTGGCGGCACTGACCCGGACCAGACGCGGGCTCGTAAGCGAACTGGTCCTGACCGCCGA
Organism: uncultured Solirubrobacterales bacterium; assembly: GCA_963777185.1. Taxonomy (GTDB): domain Bacteria; phylum Actinomycetota; class Thermoleophilia; order Solirubrobacterales; family Solirubrobacteraceae; genus Palsa-465. Next base: position 6,864 of record CAVZPU010000017.1, on the reverse strand, counting down.
GGAAGATGGCCTGCCGAGCGACTGCGTCGTCAACTTCGACAACGTTCACACGCTCCCGCGATCCACCTTTCGTCGAGCGGTGACCCAGCTCTCCGCGCGCCGCATGGCGCAGGCTTGCCGACCCCTACGCGACGCCATGGGCTGCTGATCCGCGACCCGCGCCCTGGTCGCGAGGCTGTCGGAATATCGGTGCTGTCTGGCCGGTTTAAGACACTTCTGGTATGGCTCGAGAATTCGCTGGGGTTGACCGCGGTCAGTTGCTGTTGTTGCCGCCGTCGTTGACGGAGTGGCTGCCGGAGGAACATCTGGTCTGGACGGTGCTGGGCGCCGTTGACCAGATGGACCTGGGTCGTTTTCGTGAGGCGTATCGCCTGGGTGCTGTTCACGCTGATCACCCAGCACGACAGTCTGAAGGCCGCCGCTATCGCGGCGCTCGGGGCGGGAGTCGTGATTGCCCTGTCGGCACTGATCGCCGGCCGCCCGAAGGTACTGGAGCTAGGCGCGGTTCTGGCCTTTGTCGGCTTCACCGTCGTCGCGTTCAGCGCCGATCCGGCGACGAGCGCGTGGCTTGCGGGCTACGCGCGAGCGATCGCCGCGGGTGTGCTCGCGCTGATCTCGGTCGGTTCGCTGCTACTCACACCGTTCACCGAGCAGTACGCGCGGGAGTCGGTGCCGCGGCAGTTCTGGTCGTCTCCCCGCTTCAAGGAGATCAACCGCGCTTGACGCTGATCGGGTCATGGGTCTTCATCGCGATGATGCCGTCGCATCTGATCGCCGGAGGGGTCAATACGCACCGCGCCAACACGATCTCGCCTGGGTCGTGCATCATCGGGCCGCCAAGCGCACCGCAGCGCTAAGCGACGGCGAGAGTGAGGCGCCACGATGGCCGTTCAGTTCAAGGACGACGATTTCCAGTTCGGCATTGAGGTCGCGCTCGGATGCACCTACCGTCAAGCGGCATGTTGGCGCCGGAGCGTCAGACTTGATCGTCGACCGCGACCTCCCAATTCTCGCGAGGCTGCTCAGAACCGCCGCCGGTTTCAGCGAGACCAGCTCGCGCCTGCTTACCAAGCTCATCACTGGCCCGCAGGGCGTCCTCGGATTCCCAGAATGACACCCCGAACACCTTCCCGCTATCACGGTTGACCATGAGCGTGAAGCCCTTGTAACCGTCCTGGTCACGGTACTTCGGAACCTGTTCGTCCTTCCAGAACTTCACGGCATCATCGATCTTCTCCGGGTCCATTTCGATAACCGCAGAGCGTGCGTGCATCCAGTACCTCCAGTCGATAGCCGAACGCACCGACCCTATCCACCGCCCAGAGCCATGAAACAAGAGCTCCGCTACGCGTGAGCGCACCGGCTTCGGGCGGACGGTCGGCGATCCCGTGGTCGTCGAAGGAGTGCGCGAAGCGACCACGCTGGCAAACAATCCAGCCGGGTGAGCCGGGCGCTGCGACGGCGGCGCCCCCGCGCACAACCACCGGTTAGTGTCGCCCGCGAGCGCGGCGCTGGTGTCGAGCCGGTGGCCCGCCGCCCGGTGAGAGCGCGTGCCGACGTGCAGCCGGCGGCGTGGCGGTTGACCCTGTAGTCGCCGGACTCGACGGTGTTGTAGGCAGCGAGGTTGGGGTCGTCCATTGCGTCGCAGTGGCATTGAACGCGGCCGCCGGGAGGGGCGGGTCGAGGCGGCCGCATCGACCGCCCGGCCGTGCTGAAGGTGACCGTTGTCCTCGACGAACACCTCGACGCCGCCGCCTTTCAAGGTGGCCGCCGAGCCGGTCGCCCGGGTGAAGCGATACTTGATCGAAGCCTTGTTGCCACTGATGCGCAGGCAGGTGACGGGGCCCGACACCGCAAAGGCTCCCATCGGCACGCCCAGCGTTCCGTTGGCGTTCACCACGCCGGTCGGATCTTGTCCGGCGGGCCCGCTTCGAGCCGAGATCGCGAGGATGCTGTCGCCGGGCCCGGCGGGCGTGGGATAGGCGTTCTTCGCGGACCCGGTCACCGCATCGGGCCGCGCCGTCATACCGGCGACGGAGTCCGTAGCTGTGAAGCCGCCAACGGTCAGCAACGCAATCGCAGCGGCTATCGCTCGCTTCATCTGTGACCTCCCACTTCCGGGTCCAGCCGCGTGTCGATGCCCTACCCGCCCTCCGGCCGATGGACGCACGGGAAGCCAGCGTCCGTATCGAGGGGGACCCGGGTCGCTGTTTGCGAGGCAGCTCTGGATCTACGGCTTCAACGCCGTGGGGGATCCTGGGCAAGGCCGGCCATGGGGACTATGGCGCCAGCGCACACCGAGCAGCATCGCGGCGCTTTGGTGAGGACCTCGGGCGCTGGTCATTGGCTTCCTCGTCCGATGGGCACAGTGGCTTGGCTTTACGTCGTAAACATTACGGTGTAAAGTCCTGCGCCGTATGCCCGTACCCCGCCCGTCTGAAGCCGCCGCTCGTCGCCCGCTGACCCGGGACCGGATCCTGGATGCGGCGATCGACTTGATCGAGCGCGACGGTCCTGGGGCGCTGAGCATGCGGCGACTGGGTAGCGCGCTCGGGGTCGAGGGGATGGCGATCTACCACCACTTCGAGGGGCGTGAGGATCTGATCGGGGCGATCGCCGAGCGCCTCCTCGAACCGCTGCACGTGCTCGATTGCTGCGGCGATTGGCGACCCGCGTGTGACGCGTTCGCGACCAGGCTGCGTGAGATCGCCGTGCGGGCGCTGGCGACGTTCCAGCTGGTCGGATTGCAGCCGCTTGGCGAGGCGTCGCTGGAGCCGGTGGAGCGACTGCTCGAGGCGCTGGTCGATGCCGGCTTTGACCCCGGGACGGCGCTGGCCATCTACCGGGCCACCGTCAGCTACGCCCGGGGGTACGCCCTGGCGGAGGCGACGGGGTTCACGGTCGACGCGGCCGGCGGGAGCGGCCTGGAGCGCCTGCGGGCGCTCAGTGTCGAGCAGTTCCCGGTGCTCGCGGGTCGCGCCCCGGAGCTGGCCGAGCTCGATCCGGACCGTGCGTTCCGGCTCGGCCTGAATGCGCTGCTCGTCGGGGTCGAGGATCCAGGGAGTCGGACTGGATGAGCGCCGACACCGCGCCACGCCGGGGGCGGCCGGCAGCCGGCTCCCGGGCGGGTGCGTCGAGCCCAGGATTGGCTGGCTGCGACGAAGCTCGGGCTGGTGGTCATGGCTCTGCTGGTCGGCGCCGTCGCGGGTCTTGGTGCCGCGGGCTTCAGGGATCTGATCTACCTCTGCACCTGGCTGTTCACCGGGAGGCAGGCTACGGTCAGTTCGGACACCAGTCGAGCCTGCACCTTCCGCTTCTGGGGATCTGGTTCGTGCTGGTCGCACCGGTCATCGCCGGTCTGCTTTACGGACCGCTGATCCAGCGCTTCGCGCCGGAGGCCCGCGGACACGGGGTCCCCGAGGTGATGCTGGCGGTCGCTGAGAACGGCGGCCGGATCCGTCCGCAGGTGTCGCTGGTCAAGGCGCTCGCGTCAGCGCTGTGTATCGGCGGTGGTGGCTCGGTCGGAAGGGAAGGACCGATCGTTCAGATCGGCTCGGCGTTCGCCTCGGCGCTCGGGCAACTGGTGAGGATGAGCGAGGGCCGCCTGCGCGTGATCGTCGCCTGCGGTGCTGCGGGCGGGATCTCCGCGACGTTCAACGCGCCGCTGACCGGCCTGTTCTTCGGCTTCGAGATCGTGCTGAAGGAGTTCTCCGCCGAGGCGCTCGCAGCCACGATCCTCTCCGCGGTCACTGCGGACGTGATCAGCCGCGCGTTCTTCGGCAGCGCCGCGTTCTTCTCCGGCGTCCCGCACAACCTCTCGATCACCAACGACTTCAGCTTCCTGCTGATCGCGCTGCTCGGCCTGATCGCCGGCGGGATCGGCGTGCTGTTTCAGAAGACCGTCTACAAGGGCGAGGATGCTGCCGACCGGATCTGGAGCGCGGCCCCCAATGGCTGCGCCCGGTCGCCGGCGGCTTCCTGCTCGGTGCGCTGCTGCTGGTCCTGCCGCAGATGTATGGCGTCGGCTACCCGGTGATGGACCGCGTGTTCGCCGGCAACTATGTGCTCTGGTTCGTCTTGCTGCTGCTGGTCGGCAAGATCCTTGCCACCAGCCTCACGCTGTGGATCGGTGGGTCCGGCGGCGTGTTCGCGCCCTCGCTGTTCATCGGTGCGGCAGACCGGCACGGCGTTCGGCGTCGTCGCCCACCACCTGTTCGGCGCCGCGATCGGACCGGTGGCGCTCTATGGCGTGGTCGGCATGGGCGCGGTGTTCGCGGGTGCCGCACAGGCCCCGCTGACCGCGATCTCCAGCGTCGCCGAGATGACCGGCAACTTCACGCTCACGCTGCCGATCATGCTCGCGTGCGGGCTCGCCTCACAGCTCGCGCGTCAGGTCACTCACGGCAGCATCTACACCACCAAGCTCCTGCGTCGCGGGATCGACATCGAGCGTCCCAAGGCGATCGGCGCGCTTCGTGCCCTGACCGTCGAGCAGGTCATGCAGCCCCTGCACCGATCGACGGCCAGCCCCGAACGTTCAACGGCGAACACATCCTCACCCACCGTCGATGCCGCGCATGGCAACGACTCGTTGGTCCGGTCACGCTGTCGCGCCGTCCACAGACCGCTGTTCGTCGACGAGGACCTCGAACAGGCACGCCGGCAACTCGTTGTCTACGGACGCGACGGACTTCCGGTCCTCTCGCATGACGGCCAGCTACAGGGCTGGCTCACCCGCGCCGACATCCTCAGCGCGCTGACCACCAGACTTCCAGACGACCGAACAGGAGATCCAGCACGGCGCCGCCGCGACGACGGGACGGCGACCGGTTCGGCCACCGGCCCGGTGCCCACCCGGCCTCTGCCCGGCTTCGAGCTGCTGGAGGTCAGGGTTCAATCCGACTCGCCAGCAATCGGCAGGATGATCGGCGAGGTGCATTGGCCGTCCGGCAGCGCCGTGGTCGCCCTGACACACGGTCGCGAAATTCACGCCGCAACACCGGAGCTGCGACTCCAGCCCGGCGAGCGGGTCCTCGTCCTCGCGCCGATCGGCGAAGCGCCCGAACCACCCGGACGAAGCGCGACGGCCGCCGTGTAGGGTGAGCCCGTGTTCGTCGCGGCGGGCGGGTATCTCCTCAACACGGTCCAGTTCGGGACGGGGCAAGCAGCGTTCGTCGCCCACGGCGGCTGGGTGGGCAGTTGGGAACTCTGGCAGGAGCCATTTGGGCTCATGCAGGACCGCTGGCGATGCATCGGCTATGACCACCGCGGCTCCGGAGCGAGCACGTTCCCCCCCGAGGCCATCACGCCGGAGGGTCTCGTCGATGACCTGTTCACCGTGCTGGACCATTACGGTGTCGATTCGTGCGTACTCGCGGGCGAATCCCTCGGAGCCTTGACGTGCCTCCAGGCCGTGGTGACCGCGAGCCCGCCCGCTTTCGCGGCCTCGTGCTCGTGGACGGTGCGCCGGCCGCGAAGTCCGGGCAGCGCACGAGTCGGCTCGTGGACGGCTCCCGCGCCGACTATCCACAAACCGTGGCCGCCTTCGTCGATGCTTGTGTCCCCGAGCCCGACAGCGACCACGTCCGGCGCTGGGGGCCGCCAGATCCTGCTCCGGGCCGAGCCAGAAGCCGCCGCGCGGATATTCGAGGCTCACTACGAGCAAAACGTGGGGGTGGACCTCAGCCGAATTAGCGTGCCAACCCTCGTCATCCACGGCGAGGATGACGCCATCGTCCCGCTCGCCCTCGGCCGGGCCGTGGCGGCGGCCATCGCGAACTCCGAGCTGGTCGTCCTTGCCGACACCGGACACGTCCCCACGCTGACACGCCCCGCTGAGGTGGTTGAGGCGATCGACCGCTGGGCGGCCACGCTCAGCGACCTCCCGAGCCCCGAGTCCAGGTGATCGCTTATTCTGCGGGCGTGCGTAGATTCTGCGTTTTCGTCCTCGCGGCGATCGCGCTCATGGTCCCTACCGCGATCGCGGCCGGCGCTTCGAGCGTTCCCAGTTGTCAGACACACGCTCTGCGCATCAAGGAGGCCTCGGCCAGGGGGCTGCGGGTACCCGGCTCGTTGCCGTGTCCTATGAGAACATCACTCACTCGGCGTGCCGCACCGGAGGGTTCCCGGGCGTCACCCTCTTCGGGCCCCGCGGCCGACGGCTCTGGTAGTCGCCCACCGTCCCGCCGCCGGGCACGTGCACGAGCTTTTGCTCGCGCCAGGCAAACGAGCGTACGGCGTCGTCGCGTACGGCGAGACTCCCGTGCCGGAAAGCCAGCGGTGCCCGCGCGTGACCGCCCTGGGGATCTATGCGCCCAACAGCCGTCAATACACGCGCATCCGCCTGCACGGGCATTCGGGCGGCGCCTACTGCCAGCGGGCGATGGTCGATCCGCTGGCCCGCAGCGCCCCCGCCTCGCTGGACAGCTGAGCACGCCCGGTTTGGCCCCGGCAGAGCCGTTTAGCAGGGTGGCGAGCGGTCATGAACTCGCTGTCCGGGTCGGAGGTGACGGGCAGCGCCGCCGTCTGGAGACCCGCCCGCAGCGACTTCATGATGCGGTCGGGATGGCGAGCGTCGAGGTGAGGCCCCGGCGTCCTCGGCGTCGGCGTGGATGCGAACGGCGCGGGAGCCCGGGTCGCGCGTCAGCCAGTCGCAAGCTCGAGCATCCGGTCGCACAGCCCGCGGCCGAGGCCGCCGCCGAGGCGGCGCGCGAGCTCGGACCAGTCGACGCAGTATTTGATCACTCGGCGCCGACCGGGCAGCTCCACTCCGAAGGTGGCCAGGAACTCGTGGCCGGCGGGTGTCCAACTCGTAGTCGATGTCGCGCCCGGGTGCTGAGAGCCGGTCCTCGCGCGCCCGCGCGG
>CAVZPU010000016.1:0-17750 GCA_963777185.1 uncultured Solirubrobacterales bacterium | reverse complement strand
GCCCTCGCGAGGCCAGATTTGGATGGCTGGGTTAGGCGGGGCGGAGTTTGTCTCCCGGGCGCCCGGGTAGCCACGGCCACGGACGTACCTTTGCGTCCGAGCAAGCCGATTGAGGAGGCTCAGATCATGGCTTCAGGAGCCGCGAAAACGGTCGGCAAGGCCGCCGAGGAGCGTGTTGCAGGATCCGGCCCGGGGCAGCTTCGCGCGATCGCCGCCGCAGCGATCGTTGGGTTCGGCGCCGCAGCGCTTACCTACCGCGGCCTGCGTAGCGGGAGCTAACGAAGACGGTGCCCGTCCGGCGCCGCCTGGCGCGTAGCTTTTTAGCCTCGCTGCGGGCGCTGCCAATCGCAGCGCCAAGGCGTCACGACTGCTTGCTGAGCACCTCGCATTGCGCCGGCGAGCAGCTTCGGCGACGCAGCGCTCGCCGGCTCGGCAGTCGACTGCCGGTTATCGATCATTGCGGAAGCGCTGGCGTCCGGATCGGCTCCTACCGTGATTCGGCGTGCCGAAGAAGTACCGCGAGGTCAGAGCTGCTCTGGCGGAAGCCGGCTGGAGGGTGGTGCGCCAGCGAGGCTCGCATGAGGTGTGGGTGCATCCTGATCGCTCGCAGCGCATCGTCGTCGCCGGCAAAGACAGCGATACCGTGCCGGTCGGGACGCTGGGTAGCATCCGTCGGGCAAGCGGCTTGGAGATCCTCCGGTGAGCGAGTACGTCGTGATCTATGAACAGGCAGACGATGGCGGATGGGGCGCCTACCTGCCCGACCTGCCCGGCGTCATCGCCCTCGGCTCAACACGCGAACAGGCGGCTGATCGCATTCAAGAAGCTCTCGACGCTTATGCCGAGGATCTCCACGACCGCGGAGAGACCCTGCCGCCGCCGCATCACGCGACTGGCACAGTCGCGGCCTAATCCGACTGCCCCATCTCGATCTTTTCGACAGCGGATGGCCTCGCGTCGGGGAACCCCGCCGATGTCAAGTGGGAGCCTCGCCACCGCGTAGGAGACCTACCCCTTGCTATCGGTACCCGTGGCACGTGTGACGGACGGGCGTGACACTCGGCTGCTGCGCCGTCGCACACGAGTCATCGTGAGTGTCGCTTTGGCCGGTGTGCTCGGAGCGACCGTGGCCGCGTGCGGGTCTCAGAAGGCGCAATCGCGCTCGGCTGCGACGTCATCGTCGTCCCAGGCGACATCGCGTAACTACACCGCTCAGGGAGTCTGGCTCGGCGAACCAACCGGCGATCCCCCCGCTCACGGATGTGCGGATATCTCACGATCCATCGCTACACCGCGACCTTGGTCCGCGCTAAGGCCCTCGACTGTGCTCAAGCCGCGTCGCTGATCAAGAGCTATCTGACCCCCGGATCCGTTGCACCGGCTGGGTGGCGAGCGTTCTTTCGCCACTACACCGTGCCGGCGGGAGGGCCGCCCGGCACCGCGCAGATCACCGGATCGTTTCTCCTGCGCGATCAACGTAGGCCGCGACTCGTCACCGGCGTATTGGCCAAGGGAGCCAGCACAGCGCCTCCTGCCGGCCCGAGCGAAGGCACCGCCTCCACCGTGCAGTTCGGATGCGCGACCCGCAGCTCGATCTGCCCCTGACGTCTCGTCCACGCCCCCACCCGAACGCTGCATTTCGATCATTTCAACAGACAGCCGAGCAGCCCGTGAGAGCGGCGGCGCTCGGGCTACGGACTGGGCGGGGACCGGAGTCGCCGTGCTACCTGATCCGCGAGCACAAGAGACGTCATGATGACAATGAGGGCCAACCACCACGGATAGTCGACTCCGGCGAAGTGCAGACAGACGGCCACCACGAACAGCACGATCGCGGTGACAATGCGTACGGGTTGGAGCTCGTGAATCATCGAGTCGACAGTACCCGCGGATGCATATCCGCCGAACGTCGAGGCGAACCAGCCCGCGCCGTCGACTAGATGCGCCGTCCCCTCCGGACCTTCTCAAGATCCATAGGTGGCAGAGCCTGGGACAGGTGCTTTCTTGTGGTGCCCGGTAAAGGCAGACCATTGGATGTCGATCCACTCACCAGCCTGTTCGCGGATCTATCAGCGGCCGGATTCCGATCTGCATTCAGAAGCCCAGTCGGTCGACCGCGCGCTCGTGGTGAGCTATGAGTCGCGCTCGGCCAATGTCTGAGTCTGACTGCTGCCGGTCGGCGTGAACGCTCCTACCGCGATGCAGTCTTTCGTCGAGACGCACGACACGCCGCCTAGCCCACCAGTCGAGTTAGTGGGAAGCGGCGGCAGCTCGATGGACCACCCGTTGCCCGCTGTCTGCATCGCGAGTGGTGCACAGGGAAAACCGAAGCACCCCACACCGACGCAGAACCCGGTAGTGCGACACGAGACGTCCTGCAATTGAGGCTGCTGCACGCCTGAGGAGTTCGGCGTGTTCGATACCGACCAGCGCGCACGGTGATAGGCCTCCACCAAGACCTGCGGTCCGGCGCCCGCGCTCGTGGCCCCCGCGGCAGTGCAGCTTGAAATCGATACGCAGCTCACCCCGCGCAGCGAGTCCTCGGTCGAGCCAGCCAGACCCCCCGGACCGGGACCCGGGCTCGGGGTGTGCTGAATCGACCACCGCTTGCCATTCCAGTGCTCGGCCAGCGTAAACTCCGCCAGCCCAGGACCCGCGTACGCGTATTCCCCCACGGCCGTGCAGGCGGTGCGCGAGGCGCACGACACACCGTCAAGCTCGCTATTGATGGGGGCTGGGTTGGGAGTCTGCTGGATCGACCAGCGCCGGCCGTTCCAATGCTCCACCAGCGGGATGCCACGGCCGCGATTGTGGGTAGCGGAAAAGACTCCGACTGCGGTGCACGCGTCGGTGGGAACGCAGGACACGCTGTTGAGGTAGGCGATATATGCGTCGTGCGGGCTGGGCGCGCGCTGAAGCGACCATCGCTTACCGTTCCAGAGCTCCACCAGTGGCAGTTCGTCGGGTCCCGTGTGCGCCTGAAAGAACCCAACGGCGATACAAAGACTCCTCGACGCGCAGGAGACCCTGTTTAGGATCGAGCCAGTCGGACCCGCTGCCGGATCGGGCATCCGATCGATCGACCAGCGTTTACCGTTCCAGCGCTCCGCCAACGCCAACTCACGGCCGCCGCGGTTAGCGAACCCTCCCACCGCCATGCACACGCTCCTTGAGACGCACGAGACGCTACTCAGATGAGCGCCGGCCGAGCCAGGAGGATTCGGGGTCGGCAACATCGACCAACGAGACGCTGCCCTCGCGTGACCGGCCCACGCGAACACCGCTAGAGCCGCGATCAACCACAACCTCCGAGTCCTCGTGACCCCCCACAACCACCCGCCCCAACTCTCAACGCGATCAGCCCTCATCGACCGGATAGAACGATTGCCCGTCCCCCGAGTTGCGGGCAACCAGAGCACGCCTCCCGCGTGCTTCGCCACGAACCAGGGGACCGCGCCCCGCCCGGACGCACTGGCGCTCCCCTGGTCTCGGGCCAAGCGAGCGCCGTGCGAGGGGGCCTCTCCGACTGGACATGCACGACCGGCACGGTGGGAGCAGATTGCGGCTTCGGATGAGAATCCAGAAGCCCGTACGAAGCGGCGGCTAGCTTCCCAGTTGGGCTAATCGCGACAGCGAACACAGCTTGGCGCCCCCTCTCCCTGCCACGACCTGGGCAGAGCACCGCGCGCGACCGGTGCGCGGTTAAGGGAGCCGCGTCAGCGGTGCGCGCAGCGCAGGCCGGAGGCCCGACCTTGACGGCGCGGCGGCACGCGCCACCATCCTGCCCGCGTCGGGGCAGCGATGGAAAGAAGCGTCCAGCAGCCAAGGAGCGGCCAAGTGGTACAACGGCGCCCCTGGCCCAACCACCGACCTCCCCATCGATAAAGAAAAGCCCCGCTATTCGTGACATTTCATTCGAGGGGTGAGCGATGGGACTCGAACCCACGACCGCCTGGACCACAACCAGGAGCTCTACCAACTGAGCTACGCCCACCGCGAGAGGTCTGAATCTAGCAAGGCTGGGGCCTATGACCCCGCTCGCCGCTCCGGCGCCGACCGCGTGGCCCGCAACGGCTGACCGGCCAGGCGCAGGGCCAGCGCCGCGGTGTCGTCGGCCTGGGAGCCGACTTGAAAGCGGCTCAGTGCCTTGTCCAGGCAGTCGAGAAGCTCATTCGGCGCCAGCGGGCCGCATTCGGCCATCGTCCGGTACAGCCGCTGCTCGCCAAAGCGTCCGGCGTCGCCGACGGTGTCGGTCACCCCGTCGGTATAGAGAAGGAGCACTTCGCTCGGGCGCAGGCCGACCACATGCGTGGGCCAGTCGCCGTCCTCGAAGGCGCCGAGCATGGAACCGGCGTGACCCACCGGACGGACGCCGTCGTCGGTGACCAGCAGCGGCAGCGGGTGACCCGCCGACGCGAAGGCGATCCGTTCCCCGTCGATGAGCAGGCACAGCGCCGTGCACAGCGACAGTGAGCGCTGCTGGCGCAGCGACCAGTCCAGACGAGCGAGGATCTCCGCCGGGTCGGGCGCATAGTCGGCCACGAACCGGGCTCCGTGGCGCACCAGGGCCGTCATGGCCGCCGCCTCGACCCCCTTGCCCGTGACATCACCGATGAGCAGCAACCACCCGGCCTCGGTGGCGAAGGCGTCGTAGAAGTCGCCGCCCACCTCGACTTCCCCGGCCAAACTGGCGGGCCGGTACAGCGAAGCCACCTCCCATCCCTCGATGCGGGGCAGAGCTTCGGGCAGCAGGCTGTGCTGAAGGATCGAGGCGATCCGCGAGCGCTCGCTGTACAGGCGCGCGTTCTCGACGGCCACGCCGGCGCGGGCAGCGAGCTGTTCGGCAAAGCTCAGATCCTCCTCGCTGAACGTGCGGCCCGACTCGGCGCTGACCAGCGTCATCGCGCCGACGACGCGGTTGGCCCCGTGCAGCGGGACCACAAGGCCCGAGCGGGCCTGTAGCTGACGCCTCAGCTCCAGGTGCTCCGCGCTCCTTGCGCCCGCGGCGAGCGTACCCTCCTCGATCGTGCGGACCAGCCGGCCCTTCCCGGTGCGCAGCACCGCTCCCAGCCCCCGCTCGGGGTCGATCTCCTCGGGCTCGAGTGCCTGCAGGCGGCGAGCCAGCTCGAGCTTGGCCGGGTCCCGGTGGGCCGTGACCACCCGTTGGCGGTCCCCGTGCTCATCGACCACGTCGACGGCGCACCAATCGGCGATATCGGGCACGGCCAGCCAGGCCACGTTGGTGAGGGTTTGCTCGTAGTCCAGCGAGGAGGCGAGCACCGCGCTGGCCTGGGAGAGCAAGGCGCTGCGTAGCTCGGCCCGCTTGCTGGCCGTGACGTCTTCGATGATCGTCACCGCAGCCTCGAGCTGGCCATGGGCGTCGTAGAGGGGCGTCGCCTTGAGGACCCGCCACTGCTCGACCCCGCTCGCGCCGTGGACGAAGCGCAGCACGAGCGGCTCGGGCTCCTCACCGGCCAGGAGCCGCACCGACGGAAGCCGGTCCATGGGCAAACTCTGGCCGCGCTCATCGGTGACGATGAACTGGTTGAACAAAGCCACGGGGTCGCGCTCGCGGATGTCCTCGTTCGGGGCGAGGTCCATCGAGCTCAAAGCGGCCGCGTTGGCATAGATCAGCTGGCCGGATACATGGCGGATGGTCACCGCGTCGGCTAGCGAGCCCACGATGGCCTCCAGGCGCTGGTGGGTCTCGCCCAGCTCACCGACCAGTCGGGCGTTCTGGATGGCGAGGGCGGCGCGCGAGCCGACAGTCTGAGCGAAGCGCAGATCCTCAGCGCGATACCGCCGTCCTGAGGGCCCCACGGCCATCACGAGCAGGGCCACAGTTTCCGCCGATGCCCGCACCGGGCTCAAGATGGCGGAGGTCATGCCGACCGCGCGCAGCCCGGCCACGGCCTCGGCCAGGGGTGAACCGGCCGGCATCGACGTACGGGGCAAAGACCGGAGAAATAGGCCCTCACCGGCGGGGATCTCAGCCAGCGCGGCCGAGTTGAGCGCCGAGGGGCGCTGGGCACGGGCCAACTCAGCGTCCTCAGTGGCCCCGTACAGGCGCGTCACCGCGCTCCGCGCCTCGTCGCCGTCGAGCACGATGAGCTCACACAGATCGGCCGCCCCGGGAACGAGGACATCGGCCAGGCGGCGCAGGGCATCGTCGATGGCCCGGGTGCCATCGGCGATCTCGCCGACGCTGGCGAGCATCTCCATCCGATCCCGGGCCAGGAGCGCCCGGGAGCGGAAGGTGGCGCCGAGCGCGCCCAGGGCACCGGCCCCCGCCACGATGGCCATGCGGTACACGTGCGCACTGGTCAACGCGTTGCCGTGCCCGATCCCGCTGAGCACGGCCAGCAGGAAGGCCACGGTGGCCAGCGCGGCCGTTCGCTCTCCGGTCTCGACCAGCGCCAGGGCGAGGACGGGGACCAGATAGACAGAGGTCAGCACCGAGGTGTGGTCGATGGAGAGATCGACGACGGCCAGGATGAGTTCAGCCAGCAGCGCGAGCAGTACCCACCGGCTCAACATGCGACCCATGGCCTCTCGGATCGCGATCGGGCCCGATCTGACCAGTCCGACTGTGCCGCGCCCATGCACGAGCGCCATCCTAATCGCCGACGTCGGCGGGCGCAGCTTTTCTGTATGCGCGGCGCACGCCGGCACGCGACTGCCGCGAGGCGGCGAGAGGGGCGCGGGCGGCGTGGCTAAGGCTTCGGGTGATAACGGAGACCGTCGAGGGCGATGCGCAGAAGCCGGCCGGTCTGCCCCGGGTCATTGGTCGGGATCTTGACGATCCCAACGATCATCTGCATGACCTCGGAGAACTGGACGTCAGCGCGAACGGCGCCGTCCTGTTGGGCGCGCTTGAGGAGCGGCTCACCAGCGGCGTAGAGCGAGTCGCGACAGACGCCGAACAGCGCCGCATCCTGGTCGAGGTAGTTGAGCAGCTCGTGGGCCAGGGCCCGCTTGGTGGCGAAGTAGGCGATCAGGCGCTCAAACCACGCGTTGAGCGCCTCCCAGGGGTCGCTGCCGTCGGCGTCTGCGGCCGAGCGGCACACCTCCTCCACCTCGTTGATGTAGAGCGCCTCGAGCAGCGCCTGACGGTTGGGGAAGTGGCGATAGAGGGTGCCGATTCCGACGCCGGCCCGGCGGGCGATCTCCTCGAGCGCCGTCGATTCCCCCCCTTCGGCGAAGGCGTCCCGGGCGGCGACGAGCACCTTCTCGTAATTGCGCCGGGCATCGGCGCGCTTGGGGCGGGCCAGAAACGGATCGGTCGGGGCGTTGGTGGTGGTCATGGCAATTTCGCTTGACAAACGGAGGCACCCTCCGTATCTTTCCGGAGGGCGCCTCCAGATATTTCGGAGGCGGCCTCCAGTTTAGCCCCAAGCAAGGGCTTCGACAAGGAGAACTTATGAACCTCGTCTCTTCTGAAACCTCCGCTCCCGACCGCCGCCGGTGGGCGGCGCTCATGGTGGTCTGCCTGGCGCAGCTGATGATCGTGCTCGACGTGACGATCGTCAACGTGGCCCTGCCCTCGATCCAACGCGAACTGCATTTCAGCTCGGCCGACTTGACGTGGGTGGTCAATGCCTTCCTGGTCACCTTCGGAAGCCTGCTGCTGCTGGCCGGGCGCCTCGGCGATCTCGCCGGGCGCAAGCGCGTCTTTCTGGGCGGGGTCCTCACCTTCACCGCCGCCTCGCTGCTCTGCGGCATCGCTCCCAGCCAGGGCACACTCATCGCGGCCCGCTTCGTGCAGGGCGTCGGGGCCGCCGCCCAGGCCTCGGTAATTCTCGCCATCATCGTCACCGAATTTCCTAAGGCCGCAGACCGCACCCGGGCGATGAGCGCGTACGTGTTCGTGTCGGTGGCCGGTGGCTCCCTGGGCCTTCTGGCCGGCGGCCTGCTCACGGAAGCTTTGAGCTGGCACTGGGTTTTCTTCGTCAATCTGCCCATCGGGGCGGCCACTTTCGCCCTCGGCCAGACGCTCATTCAGTCCGACCGCGGCCTCGGGCTCAAGCACGGCGTGGACTGGATCGGCTCGGTGCTTGTGACCGGCTCGCTGATGAGCGCCATCTACGCGATTCTCGAGGCCACCAGCCACGGCTGGCTCTCCGCCCAGGTGCTCGGCATCGGCGCCCTCGCCGCCGTGCTCATGGCGATGTTTCTCGCCCTCGAGGCGCGGATCGCGAATCCGATCATGCCGCTGCGCGTCCTGCGGCTGAGCGGGCTCGTCAACGCCAGTGTCGTTCGCGGCTTCCTGGTCACCGGCATGTACTCGACCTTCTTTCTCGGCACCCTGTACCTCGAGCACGTCCGCCACTACAGCGCACTGCAGACGGGCGCCGCCTTCCTGCCCTGGACGATCACGGTGGCCGTGCTCTCGCAGGGCATCACCGCGCGGTTGGTGGCGAGGTTCGGAGCGCTGGCCGTCCTCACCACGGGCATGGGCAGCGCCATCCTCGGCCTGCTGGCCTTCAGCACCGTCGGTCCCCACACGACCTTCTTCCCCACCATCTTCCTCGCCTGCTTCGCCATTGGGTTCGGGATCGGCAACGCCTTCATGCCCCTGCTGACCCTGGCCATGGCGGACGTTCCCGCCGCGGACTCGGGCCTCGCCTCCGGCCTCACCAACGTCACGCAGCAGATCGGCGGCGCGCTCGGGCTCACGGTCCTCTCGACCGTGGCCGCGAACCGCACGAAGGGCCTGCTCTTCGCACACCACGGGCTGACCACGTCCCTCATCAGCGGCTACCACCTCGCCTTCCTGAGCGGAGCCGCGACCATCGCGGCCGGCGTGGCCTTGGCCTTCGCGCTCCTGCGCCCCCGGGGCGCACGGCCGGAGCTGGAGCTGGCCGAGGCCTCGCGGGCACGCGACGCCGCCCCCTCCCCTATCCACCTCGACATCGAAACCGAGGCCGCATGACCCAGACCACCCGCCCCCACACCACAGCGAACCATCTGCTCAAGCGCTCGCCCCGCCCGCAGCGGCGAGGCGGCCATCGAGCCCACCTGATCTCCGAGGCCGTGGTGGCCAGCTACATCCACGACATTTCGGCCCGGCACCAGCGTCGCGATGTGAACGTGGCGCCGTCGCCCTTCAGCGGGCTTTCATCGCCCCACCCGGCGATCGGCTGAGGTGGCTTGCGGGCCGGTTGCCGGTCACGGCCGTTGCGCCCAGCGGTCGGAGGCGGCGATGAGCGCGACCACGAACGCGATCGCGGCGCTGGTGAGGAGCGCGTGGTGCAGGCCGCGCGTGATGCCGGAGGCAGCGAGGGCTCCGAAGACCGCCACGCCGATCACGCTGCCGACCTGACGGGCGGTGTTGAGGGTGCCGGCGGCGAGGCCGGAGCGGCTGCGATCGACGGCGCCGAGCAGCGCGGACGTGATGATCGGGACGATCAGGCCAAGCCCGAAACCGATGGCGATCAGAGGCCCCACGAGTGTGGCGTAGCTCGAGCCCGCGTTGGTCGCCAGCAGCCCGAGCGAAGCCACGCCCACCAGCGCGGCGCCGCCGACCAGGGCTGGCCGCGCCGCCCGACCGCTGGCCAGCCGGCCTGCGACCAGGTTCGCGGCCATGACCACGGCGGTCATCGGCGCGAAAGCCAGTCCCGCCTGCAGTGCCGACCGCCCCTGGGCCTGCTGGAAGAACAGGCTGAGCACGAAGATGAGCCCGTAGAAGGCGATGTTGATAAGGACACCGATGACCGCCGCTTTGCGGACGGCGGCGATCCGGAACAGGTGCAGCGGAAGCATCGGCTCGGCGCTTTGGCGCTCGATGAGCACGAAGGCGATGACCGCCGCCGCGGCGAGAGCGAGTCCGAGCACGACCAGCCCGGCCCCGAAGCCCTTCGCTCCACCCTCGATCACCGACCCGGCCAAAAGGGTGAGGGCCAGGATCGCCGCGACCTGTCCCGGGACATCGACGGCCCGTGACCGGGCCCGCGGCGTCTCCTGCGCGTAGCGAACCGTCAGGGCCATCGCGATGACTCCGATGGGCACATTGATGAAGAAGATCGCCCGCCACCCGATCGTGGCGATGAGGACACCGCCGATGAGGGGTCCACTGGACAGGCCAGCGCTGGCCCCCGCCGCCCAGATGCCGATTGCCCGCCCGCGCGCCGCCGCGTCGGGGTGGGCATGGTTGAGCAGCGTCAGCGAGCAGGGCACGAGGATCGCCGCGCCGACGCCTTGAAACGCCCGGGCGATGACGAGGACAGCCAGGGCCGGCGCGAGCCCGCAGACCGTCGAGGCGAGCGTGAAAGCGACGAACCCGGCCAGATAGACCCGCCGGGCGCCGACCCGGTCGCCGAGCGCCCCCGCGGTCAGGATCAGCCCCGCGAAAGCGATCGTGTAGGCGTTCACCACCCACTGCAGCGAGCTGGTCCCGACTCCGAAGGCGACGCCGATCGGCCTGAGGGCCACGTTCACAACGCTCACATCGAGTTGCACGACGGCGAAGCCGAGGCTCATGGCCGCCAGCAGCCCCCACCGCGGCGTCGCCGACTCCCTTTGCCCGAAGTGCATACATCGACCCTAGGTGCACGACACTTCGACCGAGATCGAATCGATCCTGAGCTACGGTTTTGCGTGAGCGTGCACGGCGACGTCGACATCTCCTCCGTGGCCGGCGTCCTGGCGGACCCCGGACGCTGCCGGATGCTCTTCGCCTTAGACGATGGACGTGCCCTCCCGGCCAGCCGGCTGGCCGCCGAGGCGGGGGTGTCGCCGCCAACGGCGAGCGCGCACCTCAAACGGCTCCTCGACGCCGGACTGCTGAGCGTCGAGCGCCACGGCCGGCATCGCTACTACCGGCTCGCGGGGCCCGCCGTGGGGCGACTGCTCGAGACCATGGCCGAGCTCGCCCCGCCCCAGCCGGTTCGCTCGCTGCGCGAACACGCTCGGGCCCGGGCGGTGCGCGAGGCGCGCACGTGCTACGACCACCTCGCCGGGCGCCTCGGCGTGGCCATCATGCGCAGCTTCCTCGAGCACCGGTGGCTCATCGGCGGTGAGGGGATCTTCGATCCCGCGCGGGCGCGCGAGGACCGGCTCTCAGCGCCCGGGCGCGACATCGACTACGAGTTGACACCCGCCGGCCACGAGTTCCTGGCCACCTTCGGAGTGGAGCTGCCCGGTCGGCGCCGAGTGATCAAATACTGCGTCGACTGGTCCGAGCAGGCGCACCACCTCGCCGGCGGCCTCGGCCGCGGGCTGTGCGACCGGATGCTCGAGCTTGACTGGCTGACGCGCGACCCGGGCTCCCGCGCCGTTCGCATCACCGACGCCGGACGCCGGGGCCTCACCTCGACGCTCGCCATCCCGACCGCATCATGAAGTCGCTGCGGGCGGGTCTCCAGACGGCGGCGCTGCCCGTCACCTCCGACCCGGACAGCGAGTTCATGACCGCTCGCCACCCTGCCTAAGCGGCTCAGCCGGGGCCAAACCGGGCGTGCTCAGCTGTCCAGCGAGGCGGGGGCGCTGCGGGCCAGCGGATGGACCATCGCCCGCTGGCAGTAGGCGCCGCCCGAATGCCCGTGCAGGCGGATGCGCGTGTATTGACGGCTGTTGGGCGCATAGATCCCCAGGGCGGTCACGCGCGGGCACCGCTGGCTTTCCGGGACGGGAGTCTCGCCGTAGGCGACGACGCCGTACGCTCGTTTGCCTGGCGCGAGCAAAAGCTCGTGCACGTGCCCGGCGGGGGGACGGTGGGCGACTACGAGCCGTCGGCCGCGGGGCCCGAATAGGGTGACGCCCGGGAACCCTCCGGTGCGGCACGCCGAGTGAGTGATGTTCTCATAGGACACGGCAACGAGCCGGGTACCCGCAGCCCCCTGGCCAGAGGCCTCCTTGATGCGCAGAGCGTGTGTCTGACAACTGGGAACGCTCGAAGCGCCGGCCGCGATCGCGGTAGGGACCATGACCGCGATCGCCGCGAGGACGAAAACGCAGAATCTACGCACGCCCGCAGAGTAAGCGATCACCTGGACTCGGGGCTCGGGAGGTCGCTGAGCGTGGCCGCCCAGCGGTCGATCGCCTCAACCACCTCAGCGGGGCGTGTGAGCGTGGGGACGTGTCCGGTGTCGGCAAGGACGACCAGCTCGGAGTTCGCGATGGCCGCCGCCACGGCCCGGCCGAGGGCAAGCGGGACGATGGCGTCATCCTCGCCGTGGATGACGAGGGTTGGCACGCTGACTCGGCTGAGGTCCACCTCCACGTTTTGCTCGTAGTGAGCCTCGAATATCCGCGCGGCGGCTTCTGGCTCGGCCCGGAGCAGGATCTGGCGGCCCCAGCGCCGGACGTGGTCGCTGTCGGGCTCGGGGACACAAGCATCGACGAAGGCGGCCACGGTTTGTGGATAGTCGGCGCGGGAGCCTTCCACGAGCCGACTCGTGCGCTCCCGACTCGCGGCCGGCGCACCGTCCACGAGCACGAGGCCGCGAAAGCGGGCGGGCTCGCGGATCACGGCCTGGAGGCACGTCAAGGCTCCGAGGGATTCGCCCGCGAGTACGCACGAATCGACGCCGTAATGGTCCAGCACGGTGAACAGGTCATCGACGAGACCCTCCGGCGTGATGGCCTCGGGGGGGAACGTGCTCGCCCCGGAGCCGCGGTGGTCATAGCCGATGCATCGCCAGCGGTCCTGCATGAGCCCAAATGGCTCCTGCCAGAGTTCCCAACTGCCCACCCAGCCGCCGTGGGCGACGAACGCCGCTTGCCCCGTCCCGAACTGGACCGTGTTGAGGAGATACCCGCCCGCCGCGACGAACACGGGCTCACCCTACACCGCGGCCGTCGCGCTTCGTCCAGGTGGTTCGGGCGCTTCGCCGATCGGCGCGAGGACGAGGACGCGCTCCCCGGCCCGTAGTCGCTGCTCCGGCGTTGCCGCGTGAACTTCGCGTCCCTGCGTCAGCGCGACGACGGCGCTGCCCGATGGCCAATGAACCTCGCCCAATCGCCTTCCGAGCGCCGGCGAGTCGGGGGGAATCCTGACCTCGAGCAACTCGAAGCCCGGCAGGGGCCGGGTCGGCACCAGGCCGTTGGCCGACACCGCATCAGGCGTCCCTTCGACCGCGGCGGCGCCCTGCTGTATCTCATGTTCGGTCGACTGAAGCTCTGTCGTCAACGCGCTGAGGATGTCGGCGCGGGTCAGCCAGCCCTCCAGCCGGCCGTCATGCGAGAGAACCGGAAGTCCGTCGCGACCGTAGAGCATGAGCTGCCGGCGGGCTTGCTCGAGATCTTCATCGGCCAACAGCACTTGCGGGCGGCGCGACAGCGTGACGGGACCGATCAGTCGTTGCCAGTCCGCGGCGTCGATCGATGGCATGACCGCGAGCTCATCGCCGCGGAACACGCGAGGCTGGCCGTCGATCGTGTACAGGGGCTGCATCACGTCGGCGACCGTGAGCGCGCGCAGGGCTCCGATCGCTTTGGGCCTCTCGATATCGATTCCGCGGCGCAGGAGCTTGGTGGTGTAGATGCTGCCGTGGCTGATCTGCCGTGCGAGCTGCGCGGCGAGGCCGCAGGCGAGCATGATCGGCAGGGTCAACGTGAAGTTGCCGGTCATCTCGGCGACGCTGGCGATCGCCGTGAGCGGTGCTTGCGCGGCCCCGGCGAAGGTCGCGCCCATCCCGACCACGCCGTAGAGCGCCACAGGACCGGTCGCCGCGCCGAACAGGTGGTGGACGATGACGCCGAAGGCCGTGCCCGTCGTGGCGCCGATGAACAGCGACGGCGCGAACACGCCGCCGGAGCCCCCGATCCACAGGGTGAGGCTGGTGGCGAGGATCTTGCCCGCCAACAGGATCAAGACGAACCACAGCACGTAGTTGCCGGCGAAGACGCGGTCCATCACGGGGTAGCCGACGCCGTACATCTGGGGCAGGATCAGCAGCAGCGCACCGAGCAGGAGGCCGCCGGCGACCGGGCGCAGCCATGGGGGCCGCGTTTTCCAGATCAGGTTCGCGGCGTCCTCGCCCTTGTAGACGGTCTTCTGGAACAGCACGCCCACCCCGCCGGCGATCAGCCCAAGCAGGGCGATGAGCAGGAAGCTGAAGTCGTTGCCGATCGCGAGGTCGTGCGGCACGCCGGCGAAGAACGCGGCGCCGCCGAAGAACGCGCGGCTGACCACATCCGCGGTCACCGCTGAGAGGATCGTCGCGGCGAGCGCCTCGGCCGAGAACTCTTTCAGCACGATCTCGAAACCGAAGAACAGACCGGTGACCGGCGCGTTGAAGGTCGCGGAGATCCCGCCCGCGGCGCCGCAGGCGACGATCACCCGCAGGCGTCCCTCGCTCATCCGGACAAGCTGGCCAAGCGTCGAGGCAAACGCCGATCCGATCTGGACGATCGGTCCTTCCCGTCCCACCGAGCCACCCCCGCCGATGCACAGAGCGGACGCAAGCGCCTTGACAAGGGACACCCGTGGGCGGATCCGGCCGCCGTTCTCGGCGACCGCCAGCATCACCTCGGGAACCCCGTGACCGCGGGCCTCCGGCGCAAAGCGCTGGACCAGCGGGCCGTACAGCAGCCCGGCCACGACGGGCGCGACGAGCACAAACCACACACCCAGAAACGGCAGATGCAGGCTCGCCTGGTGGCCAAGCTGGCCGTACGCGCGCCTGCCGGTGAACAGCCACGTGACGAGATAGATCAGGTCCCTGAAGCCAGCGGCACCAAGCCCGGCGCCGGCGCCGACCAGCAGCGCCATCACCACCAGCCCGAACTTCGTGGCCGCCAGCCAATCCTGTACTCGGCGCACTCCGCCGACGGGGGCAACGGTACCGGCCGACCCCGGCGTCACGCCATTGGCGACGCTCATCCGGCCGGCCTTTCTGGATCCTCGATCCCGACAAGCAGCGCATTCAGGCCGAGCCTGAACGCGCGGTCTGGATCGAGCTCGACCAGTTCCGCGGCGCGACCCGCGAGCACCGGGAACTCATCCACGCTGAGCGCCCGGAGGCGCTCCAGGCCGCTCCAGCCCGCCGCATCGACGGTGAAGCCAGTCGCCTCCGCCAGGGCGTAGCCGCGGGCATAGCTGACGGTCGCCCGGTAGATCGCGAGCGCCGTCCCGGGGTCGAAGCCGGCATCGACGAGCACCTCGAGCAGTCGCTCTACCGGCGCCAGCGACGCCTCCCCCAGAGGCTGCAAGCCCACCAGCTGAAACGTCGCCGAGCGCCCGCCGGCGATCGCTCGCAGCTTTGTCGCGAACGCCTCACACGCCTGCCGCCAGTCAGAGCCCGGCCACAGATCCCGCAGCGGCTCCAGCAACCGCTCGGCGATCGCCCCGAGCAGATCCTCCCGCCCCGCGAAGTGGTGATAGATCGCCATGCCCTCGACCCCGAGCGTGCTGCCCAGGCGCCGCATGCTCAGCGCCCCAGGACCGTCGCGCTCGATCAAGTCGATGGCCGCATCCAGGATCCGCTCCCGGGTCAGCGGGCGGCGGGCAGAGGCTTCAGGCGAGCGGGGTACGGGCATACGGCGCAGGACTTTACACCGTAATGTTTACGACGTAAAGCCAAGCCACTGTGCCCATCGGACGAGGAAGCCAATGACCAGCGCCCGAGGTCCTCACCAAAGCGCCGCGATGCTGCTCGGTGTGCGCTGGCGCCATAGTCCCCATGGCCGGGCCTTCCCCAGGGTCCCCCCACGGCGTTGAAGCCGTAGATCCAGAGCTGCCTCGCAAACAGCGACCCGGGTCCCCCTCGATACGGACGCTGGCTTCCCGTGCGTCCATCGGCCGGAGGGCGGGTAGGGCATCGACACGCGGCTGGACCCCGGAAGTGGGAGGTCACAGATGAAGCGAGCGATAGCCGCTGCGATTGCGTTGCTGACCGTTGGCGGCTTCACAGCTACGGACTCCGTCGCCGGTATGACGGCGCGGCCCGATGCGGTGACCGGGTCCGCGAAGAACGCCTATCCCACGCCCGCCGGGCCCGGCGACAGCATCCTCGCGATCTCGGCTCGAAGCGGGCCCGCCGGACAAGATCCGACCGGCGTGGTGAGCGCCAACGGAACGCTGGGCGTGCCGATGGGAGCCTTTGCGGTGTCGGGCCCCGTCACCTGCCTGCGCATCAGTGGCAACAAGGCTTCGATCAAGTATCGCTTCACCCGGGCGACCGGCTCGGCGGCCACCTTGAAAGGCGGCGGCGTCGAGGTGTTCGTCGAGGACAACGGTCACCTTCAGCACGGCCGGGCGGTCGATGCGGCCGCCTTTGACCCGCCCCTGCCGGCGGCCGCGTTCAATGCCACTGCGACGCAATGTGACGACCCCAACCTCGCTGCCTACAACACCGTCGAGTCCGGCGACTACACGGTCAACCGCCACGCCGCCGGCGTGCACGTCGGCACGCGCTCTCACCGGGCGGCGGGCCACCGGCTCGACACCGAGCGCCGCGCTCGCGGGCGACACTAACCGGTGGTTGGTGCGCGGGGGCGCCGCCGTCGCAGCGCCCGGCTCACCCGGCTGGATTGTTTGCCAGCGTGGTCGCTTCGCGCACTCCTTCGACGACCACGGGATCGCCGACCGTCCGCCCGAAGCCGGTGCGCTCACGCGTAGCGGAGCTCTTGTTTCATGGCTCTGGGCGGTGGATAGGGTCGGTGCGTTCGGCTATCGACTGGAGGTACTGGATGCACGCACGCTCTGCGGTTATCGAAATGGACCCGGAGAAGATCGATGATGCCGTGAAGTTCTGGAAGGACGAACAGGTTCCGAAGTACCGTGACCAGGACGGTTACAAGGGCTTCACGCTCATGGTCAACCGTGATAGCGGGAAGGTGTTCGGGGTGTCATTCTGGGAATCCGAGGACGCCCTGCGGGCCAGTGATGAGCTTGGTAAGCAGGCGCGAGCTGATCTCGCTGAAACCGGCGGCGGTTCTGAGCAGCCTCGCGAGAATTGGGAGGTCGCGGTCGACCATCAAGTCTGACGCTCCGGCGCCAACATGCCGCTTGACGGTAGGTGCATCCGAGCGCGACCTCAATGCCGAACTGGAAATCGTCGTCCTTGAACTGAACGGCCATCGTCGCGCCTCACTCTCGCCGTCGCTTAGCGCTGCGGTGCGCTTGGCGGCCCAGATGATCAAGACGATGGGCACGACCCAGGCGAGATCGTGTTGGCGCGGTGCGTATTGACCGCTCCGGCGATCAGATGCGACGGGATCATCGCGATGAAGACCCATGACCACATCAGCGTCAAGCGCGGTTGATCTCCTTGAAGCGGGGAGACGACCAGAACTGCCGCGGCACCGACTCCCGCGCGTACTGCTCGGTGAACGGTGTGAGTAGCAGCGAACCGACCGAGATCAGCCGCGAGCACGCCCGCGGCGATCGCTCGCGCGTAGCGCGCAAGCCACGCGCTCGTCGCCGGATCGGCGCTGAACGCGACGACGGTGAAGCCGGCAAAGGCCAGAACCGCGCCTAGCTCCAGTACCTTCGGGCGGCCGGCGATCAGTGCCGGCAGGGCAATCACGACTCCCGCCCCGAGCGCCGCGATGGCGGCGGCCTTCAGACTGTCGTGCTGGGTGATCAGCGTGAACAGCACCCAGGCGATACGCCTCACGAAAACGACCCAGGTCCATCTGGTCAACGGCGCCCAGCACCGTCCAGACCAGGTGTTCCTCCGGCAGCCACTCCGTCAACGACGGCGGCAACAACAGCAACTGACCGCGGTCAACCCCAGCGAATTCTCGAGCCATGCCAGAAGTGTCTTAAACCGGCCAGACAGCACCGATATTCCGACAGCCTCGCG
>CAVZPU010000015.1:0-6327 GCA_963777185.1 uncultured Solirubrobacterales bacterium | reverse complement strand
ACCACTCGGGGTCGGTGGCTGCCTGGCTGCATCCGGCGGGCCTCGGTGATCGCCGAGGCCACCGACAACCCGAAACGCTGCTCCCAGATGCCCAGGATCGTGGTGCTCGTTCCGAGCAGCACCGCAGCAGCCTCAGCGGTCACCTCGCCTCCCACCTTCCGTGCCTCTGCCGGTCACGACCAGCCTGGTCATGGTTCCTCCTGCGATCGGTTTCGTCGCCGCGTGAGGCCTCGCCGTCCGATCCCGAGCCGGCGCGGCCTCACTGCGGTGCGTGTCCTCTGAGACCACCGACGCCCGGGCGGGGCGAGAGTCAGGATCTATTTGAGATGGCCGGGCGCGGTTGCGGACGCCCCGTGAGTGGCCGTCTGGTCGACCGGCAGGGGCACCGCTGGGGCGGCGGGCACCGTGACGATGCCGTTTCCGGTGTGTCCGGATCGCGAGGTCGAATGACCGGGAGCGTTGGCGGAGTTCCCGGGGCTGGTAGAGGTTGACTTCACGTGGCCAGGCGCCGAGCTGGAGTGGCCTCGGCTGCTCGGGACCGAACTCGAGTGGCCGGGTGCGGCGCCGGAGTGTCCGGGGCTGGTGGAGGTGGTGGACGTATGGCCGGGCGCGGCACCCGAGTGCCCGGGGCTTGTGGAAGTGGTGGGCGCGTGGCCGGGCGCGGCACCCGAGTGTCCGGGGCGGCTGGAGCTTGGGCTCAAAGAGGGGGTCGTGGGTGCCGGAACCGCCTTCGTCGAGGCGGAGCCGAGGCGGTGCGCGGCCGGGCGTGGAGTTCGCCCAACTGTCCCCTTGTGAATGGCGGTGTGCGCCGGGGCCGAGGGCTTCGTCCGCAGCCGAGCGGAAACGGCGCGCCGGTGCATGGGGCCTGGCGCCGGCGAAACCGCGCGCGCCTGCGTCGGGCGCGGTGCGGCCACCGGTCGGGTGACCGGCGTTCCATGGCGACCGGCTCCGGCGTGCGGGCTCCCGTGCGCCAGCCGGTCCACGCCAACCGTGACCCCGACGGTGGCGGTGGCCACGACGGCGACCCCGGCCAGGGCATTCGCGGCGAGCGCGGCGCCGGCTGTCTTGCCCACCCCGCCGACGGCCGGCCCAGCCAGGCCGCCGCCCGTCCCGTGGGCTGAGCCCGCTGCGGCGGCGCGGCCCAACAGTCCGGCGGCGGTCGCCGCCGGCAAGGTCGGGACAAGTGCGCGCAGCTCCCCCTGACGCTTCGAAATGGCGGTGGCGAACCCGGCGCAGGCCGAGCACTCGCGCAGGTGGGCCCGCACCCGGCGGCTGCGAAGCAGGCGTCCGTCGGCGTCGGAGATGGTTCGGCAGATCTCATCGCAGGCCATCGCTCGACCCTCCGCGAACTCGAACAGCGACCGGCGCGCTTCGTATATGGCCTGCTTGGCAGCTCCGACCGACGTTTCGAGTGCGAGCGCGATCTCCTCGTGGGAGAGGCCGCTCAGCTCGCGCATGACGAGCGCCGCGCGCTGGCGATCGTGCAGCTCGCGCAGATCGCGCAGGAGCAGGTCCAACCGGCCTCGATCCTCGACCTGGTCGTCGACCGAGGTCATGCAGTAGTCGGTCGCGTCCGAGAGCTCGACGGTCGGACGCCGGCGCCGCAGCGTCGACACCGACTCGTTGTGGGCGATCCGGTAGAGCCACGGACGGATAGGAGCATCGGGGCCGCCCCGCCCGAGCGCCGCGAACGCGGCTGTGAAGGTCGACTGGAGCGCGTCCTGCGCATCGGCGTCGTTGTGCAGGATCGATCGGCAATAGCGATACAGCCCGTGGTGGTGGCGCTCGTAGACCACCGCGAAGGCGCGCTCGTGCCCCGCGGCCGCCAACCGCGCCAAGCGCTCGTCGCCGAGCAGGCCGAACGGGGCGGTCCTGCCGGAGAAGCTGGTTCTTGCTGCTACCGCCACGTGCTGATTGCAGTCTCACGCTTAACGATGACGCACATTGAACCCCATGGTCAGGGCCGAACGCGTCACCCGGGTGGACATCCCGGCGCCTTGGCTCAGGCGCCGGGACATCCAAGCGTGAACTCGAGTACTACGGAGTGACCTTGAACACGAGGCCGGTCCCGACCTCGCCCACGTACAGCGACTTGCCGTTCACGCCCAGGCCCACGGTCGGGGCGACGAAGCCCTTGACCACCGGCTTGGCGGTGCCGCCGCTAAGCGGCATCGACAGGACCTCACCACCCGGGCCCTTGCCCGTGGCGCCGAGGAACGACGTCATGTACAGACGCTTGCCGATGATGGCCATACCCATGATGTCGGTGTGCGGCCCGAACTGCTGGAACGGCTTGGTGAAGCCCGCGCACTTGCTGGGCACGATCTGGGTGCAGGCCGGGAAGCCGTAGTTGTCTCCCTGATGCACCCGGAGGACGAAGTCGGGCGGGTTCTTCGCGCCCTTATCCTGCCCGAGGTCGGACACGAACGGCGATGAGGACCCCTTCGGGAACGCAAGCTGCCACGGCTGACGGATGCCGGTGGCGAAGACCTTGAGGCCCTTGCCGTTCGGCTTGATCGACAGGATGTCGTACACGAACGGCGTCTTGGCCGGGCCGTGGTCGTTGCCATTCAGCAGTCCCACGTCGACACCGACGTAAAGCCGTCCGTCGGGCCCGAACGCGATGCCGTTGAAGCCCTGGAAGCCCTTCGGTGCGGTGTAGACCACCCGGCGATTGGTGAATGTCGTGCCGTTCCAGCCGCTCCACTTGAGCAGCTGCCACTTGGCGCTGGTCGGTCCGGTGACGGTGCCGCCACTGACGTACAGGGCGCCCTTGTGCCAAGCCAGCCCGGCGACGAACTGCGGCGATCCCGAGATCAGCGTCCCGGTGCCGTGCTTGATCGCGAACACGCCGCCGTTGGGCGGCTTCGCGGTCTCGGCGCCGCCGTCACCTTCGAACAGGGTCCCGGCGCCGAATGCGAACGAGGTCGGGGTGTGCAGGCCGGAGGCGACCAGTTGAACCTTGGCTCCGCCCACGCCCTTCGGCGGGGGCGGAGGCCCCGCCGCGCTGGCGACGCTCGCCACCGCCCCGGCGGTTATGACAGATGCGGCGGCCAGGGCCGCAGTCCTTCCACGCATGCGTACTCCTTTCATGATCCCCACGTGCGCCAGCCGGTCCCTGAGCGCATGTACGGTAAATAACCTAACACACAAGCGGCCGACCGGCCGTCGGCCTTGCTCATGTTAGTTGTGAAAGCCGCTATTGGGCGTTTTTGTCCAGTTTGCGTCCAGTTAGCCCGAGTCGAGAGGCCTGGGCGCCGGCCTCGCCGCGCGTCCGGACGCCGAGCTTGCGCAGCACCGCCGACACGTGATGATCGACGGTCTTGGATGACACGACGAGACGGTCGGCGATCTCGGCGTTGCGCAGCCCTTCGGCCAGGAGCCTCAGCACCTCGAGCTCGCGGGCGGTCAGGCCGCTGGGGTTCTCGCTGGTCTGGCCTCGCGGTCCGCGCGGCACCCCGCGCATCCCGCGTTCGCGCAGCCGGCGGGTGAGCACCGCCGCCGCCGGGCGCGCGCCCAGGCGTCGGAGCTCCTCGAGCGCGGTGCGGATGGCGCCTGGCTCGTCGCCCTCTGCTGACGCGAGGGCTGCCTCATAAGGGCAGCCGAGATCCTGCCACCGCTTCGCTGCGCCCGACCAATCGCCGGCTATGGCCAGGCCATACGGTCCTGTCTCGAGGTCGTTCGGGAGATCGGACGGCAGCCCGGCCTGCCAGCGCCAGTAGGCGAGTTCGCCCGCCACCCAGCCTGCCCGCCGGGCCACGGCCAGCGCCAGCCCCTCGTCGGTCACCCGCGCCACCAACCCGCGATCTCCGGCCATCCAGGCCGCCTCGGCCAGGGCGGCGGCGACGGGCCCGATCTGCATCAGCTCCCCGGTGGTCTCGACCAACGGGATTGCCTCCTCAAGCGGCGCGTGTGCCTCCGGGTCACCGCGCCGGGTTCGGATCAGACCGAGCGTCGCCAACGCCCACACGCGGGCCACCGGAGGGCTTCGGGGATCGCGCAGGATCGAGCCGGCCGAGTCGGCGGCCGCATCCCACTCGCCTCGATAAAGCTCGAGCCGCGCTCGCTGGGCGATCAGATAGCCGCGCGGCGTGTCGAGGCCGCGCTCGGTGCAGTAGGCGAGTCCGGGCCCCAGATAGCGCTCGACGAGCGCGAAGTCGCGCTGACGCACGCCGTAGACCGCGAGCAACGCGAACGAGCGGCCTACGTGGTCCTCGAGGCCGAGCTCATCGGCCAGCGAACGCGCTCGCTCCAATTTCTCCCAACCGGTGGGATGGCCGGCATCGAGCTCGGCGGCGCCAATGTTGGTCATCGCGTAAACGACCGTTTCGTCGTCGTCGAGCGTGCGCGCGAGCTCGAGGGCACGGGTGGCCCACGCCACCGCCTCTTCGTACTCCTCCACCACCATCCGCCGTTGGGAGAAGTTCGCGTAGGCCATGGCCAGCGCGCGCCCGGGCGGAAGCTGCTCGAGCAACTCGATGGCCTCCCGTCCGGCCCGCTCGCCCTCGCGGGTTCGCCCTGCGAAGAACAGCATCCTCGACAGCGACCGCAGCGCTTCGCCCTCGGCCAGTCGGTCGCCGAGCTGGCGATGACACTCGAGGGCGGCCTCCTGCGCCTCGATCGCCGCGTCGAACTGGGCGCTCATCCGGCACTCCTCGGCGTGGCCAGCGAGCAGTCGGACGCGAGCCTCCGGCCGGAGCTCGCCTGCGTTCCGGAGTGCCCGCGCGTACTGCGCGGCCGCCTCGCGATGTGCGCCAGACTCGGCCGCTCGCTGCGCCGCTCGGGGCGCCCAGCGCAGCACGGCGGCGACGTCGCCCGCGGCCTCGGCGTGGTGGGCGAGCCGGGCGAAGTCCGGGTTCTTCTCGCTACGAGCGGCCAGCGCCTCGATCGCGGCGCGATGCAAGGCGAGCCGGCGGGTGGGCGCGATCGCCTCCTCCACGGCCAGGCGGGCCAGCTCGTGCCGGAAAGCGAGATGACTGCGCTCGGCGATCAGCATGCCCGAAGCCAGGCATTCCTCGACACCGTCCTCGAGCTCCCCGGCGATCGCCTCGAGCAGCCACGGCTCGACTTGGCCGGGGACGACCGCCACGGCTTCGAGCTGCCGGCGCGCCGGCGCAGACAGCCGCGCGGCCCGGGCCAGGACTGCGTCGCGGACGGTCTCGGGAATCCGTTCACCGCCCGCCGCGATCACCTCGCTGACGAAGAAGGGGTTGCCATCGGTGCTGCGAAAGAGCTCCTCGGCGTCGAGGCCGTGCGGGGCAGCCAGCTCCGCCACCGCGCTGCGCGACAGGCGATCGACCTTGAGGCGACCCGGGCGGCGCACCAACTCGCCGAGCAGGTAGCGCAGCTGGCCGGTGGCGTCCGGCTGGTCGTCGCGGAAGCTGACCAGCACGAGCGCGGGAGCCGAGGAGACCCGCGTGGCCAGTAGCGCGACCACGTCGAGCGTCGCCTCGTCCGCCCAGTGGAGGTCCTCGAGGACGAGCAGGGTCGGGGTCCGGACGCGGAGCTCGGAAACCAGGGCGCTGGCCACCTCGTGGGGCCGTCCGGCCGCATCGACTAGCTCCTGGAGACGCCCGCCGGTCGTCTCGGCCAGGTCGAGCAACGGCCCCAGTGGGTGCGGCGTATGAAGCGGCTCGCAAGCGCCCCACAGGATCCTCACCTTCGCCGGCTGGTTCTCGCAGAAGGCGTGCAGCAGCGCGGTCTTGCCGGCTCCGGCCTCGCCCACGACAAGCACCATCCGGCCCTGTCCACCCGACCGAACGCCGTGCAGGAGATCGTCCAGCGCGGCCAGTTCGTCGGCCCGCTCGAGCAGTGGCACGGCGGGGGCGGGAAGCGCCACGCTCATCCGCGCGCGCCAGCTCGCTCGAGATGCCCCGGACCCGTGCTCAGCATCGTCGCCCGTCGACAGTGTCTCACGCCCCTACAGCGACCGCCGCCCTGGGGAGGTCATGACTGCCGGAGCCCGAGCTTGGCGGTGAGCGTGCGATCGGGCGTCCGGGTGTGGCCGGCGTCCGTCAGGAGCTTTAAGCCGGACCTGAGCGCGCTCAGACTGGGGCCGCCAGCGCCCCCACAACGGGCGAGAGCAGCCACGACTGCCACGCCCCACGCAAAACGAATTCGCATCTCTCGGTCCTCCTGATCGGTTGCCCTCGTTGGTGGGCAGGAACCTACGAACGTGCCGATTTGGGCACATCGGGAGGAGCACCTATGTTGGGCGAGAGCCCTATCTATCTTTGCTGCGCCCTGCGGCGCCTGATCGCGAGCGCTTCAGCCGATCCGGGCGGTCGCCCACTCGGCCCTCCGGCCGGCGACGCCGAGGGTGTCCGG
>CAVZPU010000014.1:0-117752 GCA_963777185.1 uncultured Solirubrobacterales bacterium | reverse complement strand
GGAGAGCTACGGCCCCCACCGGTCGATCGACACGCCCGGGGTGCTGCTCGCGAGCGCTGGTCTGCTCGCGCTGGTCTGGGCGATCATCCGCGGCAACGCGAGCGGTTGGACCAGCCCGGAGATCCTCACCGCTCTGGTCGCCGGGGCGACCCTGCTGGCCGGGGTTCGTCATCGGGCAGGTACGTACCGCCAGCCCGATGCTGCCCCGCCATCTGTTCGCCGACCGCAGCTTCGTGGCCGCCAACGTTGCCACCTTTCTGCTCACAGCATCGCTGTTCGGGGCCGCGTTCCTGGTACCCCAAGTACCTGCAGAGCGGGCTGCACCACTCCGCGCTCGACACGGGTCTGATGCTGCTGCCCTGGACTGGCGTCACGATGTTCGTCACCCCGGCCGCCGGCGCGTTGTCCTACGCATCGGCAACCGGCCGCTCATGGTCAGTGGGCTGCTGCTGCAGGCCGTCGGCTTTGCCTGGATTGGCGCCCAGGTCACCCCGACGCTCGGCTACGCCACGCTCATCGCACCCCTCCTGCTCGCAGGGGTCGGCATCAGCCTGGTCTTCGGCACGGTCGCCAACGCCCTTGTCGGCGGCGTCGCCGACAACGACCTCGGCATCGCCGCGGCCACCAATGCCTCGTTTCGTCAACTCGGCACCCCGTTCGGCGTGGCCATCGCCTCCGCAGTGTTCACCCACACTGGCGGATTCGCCACTCCCCAGGCGATCTCCGCGGGGGTCGGCCCTGCCCTCCTCGTCGCTGGAGTTATCTCCGCCCTCGGCGCCGTCGTCGCCCTGCAGGTCCGCGCCCGCCGTCGCGCGTTCGGGCCGCGCCGTGGATTACTCGGCCGCGAAGTAGCGCCGCGTATCGCGGAAAAGGCTGCGCGTGATCAACCGGTTGATCGGGGTGCCCGGTTGCGCCGCCGGCAGCGCCTCAGACGCGACCGTCCACGTGAATCGGCAGCTCCCCGGCGAGGTCGCCTCGACGAGGTAGTCCTCAGCAAAGCGGCGAAACAGCGGCGCGGTGGCTTCGGCGACGTAGAACGATTTGCGCCGCCCTTCCTCCCAGCGGAAGTAGACCTCCTTGAGCGCGAGCATGCCCAGCGGCGTCCGCAGCGTTCTCGTCGTCCCTTCGCCGAACGGCCGTGGCGAGGTCCAGGTCACCCCGGCGAGCAGGCGGCACCACGACAGCGTCTCGTCCGATGTCAGGTCCGCCCACACCGCGTCGGCGGGGCGCGCGATCTCCATCGTGTCAACCATGCGCTCCGGCGCCGAGCTCAGGAAGTTCTCGTCGCTGGGCTTGAGCCTGAACCACGGGCGCTTCACGCGGCGATCCTAACGGCCCCGCCCTGGACGCTCAACCGCGGCTTCGGTTGACAGGTGGTGTCCGTCGAGACTGCCGCGAGGTACCCGGTCCGTGAAGCGGTCTGCCCGGGACGCACCCTCCTGAGGCAAATCGAATCGGCGGGGGCGGCGAAGCGCGTACGCGATCCCGCTTCCCGGCGTCGGCCGTCAATGACCGTCCGATCGAGCTGTTGCGACCGGGAGACTTCTCCTGAGCCGTCTGGAGATTGAGATTGATCGCCGGGGGTAAGGCAACAGGTATTCGCGACCCCCGAGGGAGGGCGGTATGGCGATCACCCGTGAGGTCGAAGACGACTACACCCGCGAGGCGGCGGCGGCGCGACGGCGGGCGATCGCAGAGCAGACGGGCGCCTCACTCGAGCACATCGGGAGCTACTCCTTCGACCCTGACGAGGTCCGGGGGAACATCGAGAACTTCGCCGGCGCCACGCAGGTGCCGCTCGGGTTCGCCGGCCCCCTGGCCGTCAACGGCGAGCATGCGCAGGGCGAGTTCTACGTGCCCATGGCCACCTCCGAGGGGACGCTCGTGGCGAGCTACAACCGCGGGATGAAGGTCGCCCGCGAGGCCGGGGGAGTCCGGGCGACCGTCGTTGACGACGCCATGCAGCGCGCGCCGGCGTTCGGGTTCGACAGCGCGCTTGAGGCCCGTGCCTTTGGCGAGTGGGTCCTCGAGCACTTCAGCGAGATCAAGGAGCAGGCGGAGTCCTCCACGACGGCGGGCTCGCTGCGAGACATCGAGCAGTACTCGGCGAGCCGGTATCGCTTCCTGCGCTTCAACTTTCAAAGCGGTGACGCGGCGGGCCAGAACATGTCGGGTCGCGCGACCGCGGCGGCGTGCTCATGGATCGCCAAGCATTACGACGGGATCCGCCACTTCCAGCTCGAGGCCAACTTCGCCACCGACAAGAAGGCCTCCCAGGTTAACGTTCTGCACACCCGCGGCAAGCGTGTCATCGCCGAGATCACCGTCTCGGATGAGTTGCTCCAGGACGAGCTCCACACCTCGGCCCGGGCCCTCCACCGCTCGCGGCAGGTGTCGAACCTCGGCGGCTCCATGGCCGGCGTCAACAACAACGGCTCACACTCCGCCAATGGCATCACGGCGATGTTCATCGCCACCGGACAGGACGTGGCCAACGTCGCCGAGTCATCGGCCGCCCTGGCCCACGTGGAGCTCCTCGAGGACGGCTCCTACTACTACTCGATCACGATCCCCTCGCTCATCGTCGCCACCTACGGCGGGGGCACGAGCCTGCCCACGCAGCGCGAGGCGCTCGAGCTGCTCGGCTGCGCCGGCGAGGGCAAAGTTCGCAAGCTGGCCGAGATCATCGGAGCCGCGGTGCTGTGCGGAGAGCTGTCCCTCGGCGCCGCCGTCGTCTCCGACGAATGGGTCGACGCCCACGAGCGGCTCGGCCGCAACCGGTAGTCGGCTCGCCCCCACCGGCGCCGCGGTGCGGCCGCTCGGCGGCCAGGGAGGATAATGGGCAAGCGGTGGCGGGGAACTTGACCGAGCTCATCCTGGACCGCGCGCACAGCGCGGTCATCTCCTTGGACGAGCAGGGGTGCGTGACCTACTGGAATCCGAGCGCCGAGCGCATGTTCGGCGTCACCCGCAATGACGCGCTCGGGCGTTCCGTCGCTGAGCTGGTCATCCCTGAGCGGTTTCGCGCCGCCCACACGGCCGGCCTGCACCGGTTCCTGGCCGACGGAGCGGGACCGATGCTGAACCGTCGCGTGGAGCTCGCCGGTGTGCGGGCCGACGGGAGCGAGTTTCCGGTCGAGATCACGATCACCGCCGTCCGCGATGGCGCGCAGTGGACATTCACCGCGTTTCTGCAGGACATCGGCTGGCGCCGCGAGGCAGAGCGCGAGCACGAGCGGCTGGTGGGGGAGCTGCGCGAGGCCCTGCGCGGGAGCGAGCGGCGCTTCGACGCCATCGTCGGTTCGCTGAGCGACCCGGTCACGATCCGCAACCGCGAGCATCAGCTCGTCTACGCCAATCGGGCCGCGCTGGCTCAGCTCGGGCTGGAGTCGCTCGAGGACCTGCGCTCGACCGCGCCGCGACAGATCATGGCGGACTACCGCGTGTTCTCCGAGGACGGCCGCGAGGTCTCGATGGCCGAGATCCCGTCGGTTCGCATCCTCGCAGGGCAGTCGGCGGAGCCGCTCCTCATCCGCGTCGTCCACCGCGACACCGGGGTCGAGCGCTGGAGCCTGCTCAAGGCGGCGCCGGTCCTCGACGAGACGGGCGAGGTCGAGGCGACGATCATGCTCATCGAGGACGTGACCGAGCAGAAGCGGGCCGAGCGCCGGGCGGCATTCCTGGCTCGGGCGAGCGACGTCCTCGCCTCGTCGCTCGACTACGAGCGGACGCTGCGCAACGTGGCCGAGCTCGCGGTACCGGAGATCGCCGACTGGTGCGCGGTCGACCTGCGCGACGACCAGGGAGACCGGGTGCCGGTGGCCGTGGCCCACGCCGACCCGGCCCGCCTGCGGCTGGCCGAGCAGCTGCGCGCCTACGAGCCGGCCCGCCTCGATCCGGAGCAAGGCCTCGGACGCGTGTTCCGGACCGGCGCGCCGCTGCACTTCCCGGAGATCTCCGACGAGATGCTCCTCCGGGGCGCGGTCGATGAACGTCATCTCGAGCTGTTGCGGGCGGTCGGCATGCGCGCAGTGGCGATCGTCCCGATCCGGCTCGGTAACCGGACGCTCGGGGCGATGACCCTGGTCAACGCGGAGTCCGGTCGCGCCCTCGAGGACCCGGAGCTGGCCCTGGCCGAGCAAATCGCGGCCCGGGCGGCGGTGGCGATCGAGAACGCGCGGCTGTACGGCGAGCGGGCGCGCATCGCCCACACTCTGCAGCAGGGCTTGCTTCCCGCCCAGCTGCCCCACATCCCCGGATGTGAGCTCGCGAGCGCATACATCCCCGCGGTCGAAGGCACCGAAGTCGGAGGAGACTTTTACGACGCCTGGCAGGTCAATGGCCGCTGGTTCATCGCCATCGGGGATGTGGCCGGCAAGGGCGTCGAGGCGGCCGCTTTGACGGCGCTGGTCAGGCACACCCTGCGGGCCACCTCGGAGTTCATCTCCGCCCCGGCCGCGCTGCTGGGTCATCTCGACACCGCTTTGAAGCGACAACCCACGCTCTCGCTGTGCACGGCCCTGTGCCTGCGCCTCGAGGCCGATGGGGCGGTGCTGGCCGTGGCCGGCCATCCGTTGCCTCTGTGCCTCACCGAGCGCAGCCTCACCGAGATGGGCAAGCCAGGTCCGCTCCTCGGCGCCCTCGACGACGTGCATTGGCCGGAGAGCACGGTCCGGCTCAATCCCGGAACGACGCTCGTCCTCTATACCGACGGGCTCACCGACGCGGTCGGCCGCGACGGCTCGCGGTACGGGCTCGAGCGGCTGTGCGCTGCCCTCGGCGCCTGCCGCGACTTCTCCGCGGAGGGTGTGGTCGAGCGGCTCATCGACGGTTTGACCTCGTTCCAGGTCGGCGCTCACGCCGACGACATGGCGGTCCTGGCGCTTCGGCGCCTGCCCACCGGCGCGGGAGTCGAGCCACCCCCGGGCAGTCCCTCGGCGAGCGTCGGCTCGTCGATCGGTCACCTCGCCCGCTGACAGTGCCTCGCGCTGAGGTTGGGGGCTTCGCCAGACGGCCTGCGCCAGCTCGGGTTCTCTTCGGTGCTCACCGGCTCCGTGATCCCTGGAGCCAGGCGTCGTCACTTATGTTCTGGCGCGATCCACCCCTCGAGCGCGCGCTGCACGCACCGAGTGCGGGGCCCGCCTGCCGACGCTGAAGCTACAACGCAAGCATCCGAAGCCAAGGCTTGCCACCGCCAGCAGCACCGCGAATGCGATCCATGCGAGGGCTCTGGTGTCGCTGGCCACGTAGACGATCCAGACCACCTGCCGCCAGCCCCAGGTGGGTGAAGATGAGCGGCGGCCGGATCCTCCGGCCGGGCTGGTCAGTCTGCTGGATTTCGCGCTGCAGCCAGATCGCCAACAGCCCGAAACCGCCCAGCGCCGTGATGACCCAGACGATCAGTGCAGCCCATCTCATGCGATCGGTTGCTCCTCAATTGAGGTTTCGTGGACGGGCGGGAACGGTTGTGACTCGTGATCCGCTGTCCGGGACTTGATCCGCTGTCCGGGACTCACCGACGAGCGCGCGCGTTGCGTGCACGAACACCAGGGACCCGCCGAGCCATCCGCCGACCGTCAGCGCCGCTCATACCTGCGTCTTTGCGGGTGGCGGTCATGTCCTGTTAGCTGCGAGGGAGCACGATTTCTTACGCGGACATCTCTCTACCGAGGTGGGTCATAACATCGAGGACCCGCGGGCACCCAACCCGGCAGCCGGTGACCAGCCGCTGACCTCTCGGCGCGCCCACTCAGCGACTGAGCGCGACGGCGAGGTGCGCGCCGGTTGAGATGATGTAGGCCAGGCCGAGCAGGTGGCGAAACCAGTTGACCCCGTAGGCGAGCTCCTCGTATGCCCAGATCGTCATTGCCAGGTAGGAGACCGCTTGGGCATCAAAGCGCCCAGTCCCGGGAGCTTCGCGCCGACCTGGCCAGCCAGGAAAGCCACGATCAGGGCGTTGTTCGAGAACTGCACTATCGGGAAGCGGCGCGGGAACCCTAGCCCCCTCACACTCCGATAGCCAGCCAACGCCCTGGTTCGGTCCATTTGCGTTAAGACGTCGGCGCCACCGAGATCCTTTCACGTAGCGGTCCTCCCGGTACTGCGATTCAGACTCGCGAACCTTGGGAGCAAGCGCGCTGTGTCAGCGCCTCGACTTTACGCCCACCTCGCATCGGTACGCCGAAACGCCTCCCGGCCGCCAGCCGCGGCCGGACGGCGACTCAGTACAGGTCCTCGCCGCCGTCCCGCCAGGAGGCCAGCTCCAGCAAGGCCGGCACTGACACGCCGCTTCCGCTGAGCACGCATGTATGCCCGGCTCGCACCCAGGTGACCACCGGTCGCCGCCCGTTGCCGGTGAGCCACCGCAGCGCCACCCCGTCCCGTGTCGTGGCGCTGGCCCGTTCCCCCAGGGGCACTGGCCGTCCGGAGACGATGGTGTAGGCCAGCTCGGTTCCGGATCGCTGGTAGTAGAGGGTGGTGGCCAGCCGCCCGCTGACCCGGTCGCGGCGAACCCCCGTGGCCTGATAGCCAAACGAACCGCTCCAGGCCGGATAGGCAAGCCCGGCGGCGAACACGCCGGGCACCGTCGCCGACCCGCTCGCCACCACCGGTACCGCCTGCTGAGGCGACCGGCCGGCGAGCGCCGACGCCTGAGCGACCGTCAAGGCTGACCCACCGCCACCGCCGATCAAGATCACCAGAGCCACTGCCAGGGCCATCGCGGCCGACCCGAGCCCGGCCACCGCGAGACCGGCCCGGCCAGACAGCGTCGGGCGCCGTTCGGGTCTGCGGGCCAGCTCGATCCGCGCCCGGAGAGCGGCCGGCGCGCGCTCCTGTTGCACCTCTGCGACCGCTTCGAGCGCGCGTCGCTGGGCGGCCACATCGGCTTGCAGCTCGGGCGATTCACTCACCGCCCGCTCGACGCGCGCGCGCCGACCGGGGTCAAGTGAACCGTCGGCGTAGGCCGCAAGTTCGCGCTCGAGCTTCCCCTCGCGGAGCCTTCTCATGAGCGGCCACCGCCTCGTGCGTTCGCCTCGTCGTCGATGGTCCGGGAGAGCCGTAGCCGCCCCCGGTGCAGGCGGGTGGTGACCGTCGCCTCGCGCACCCGTAGCGCTCGCGCCGCCTCCCGGTAAGAGAGACCCAGCAGATCGACTGCCACCACGGCGTCGCGAAAGCCGTCGGGTAGACCGGCGATCAGCGCGTAGAGCTCGCGCGCCTCCAGCCGCTCGTGCGGACCGGGGATCGAGCGATCGGGGACCCGCTCGAGGTCGTCGGGAAGCGGCTCGGGACGGATCCGCCGGCCGGCGGCCCGGCGCGAGGAGAAGTACGTGTTGCGCAGGACGCGCAACAGATAGCCGAGATCGTCGGGGGAACGCACCAGGCGCGGGCGCTTGAGTACGTGCGCGTAGGTCTCCTGCACCAGATCCTCAGCGTCCTCGCGAGAGCCGCACAAGCCCCACGCAGCCCGGTAGAGCCGGTCGAAGTGATCCCCCAATCGCTCGGGGTCAAGCCGGTGCGACACGGCGGACGCCATAAGCGGTCCCGGGCGCAAAGCATAGTCGGCAGCGACTGCCATCTTGATCCCCAAGACGCCGGTAGTCGGTGGATCCTTCCCGCGCCGCTTGCAAGGCACTACCGGCAGGAGCAGAACCGCAGCGCAGGCGGGAAGACAACCTCAGCCCCATGCGTCTACCTAAGCAAACAGTCCCTTTCGAGTGCAACCAACATGCTCCGTCCTCACCTGCGCCTCGTCCGTTGACCGGTCGTCAGTCAAATGGCGGCTGGCGGCGGACCGTGACAGCACGCTGCGGCTCCTCAGGCACGGTCGCCGCTCCAGGCGCTGGCGAGATGAGGCCCGTTCCGGTAGAAGCCCACGCGTTCTGGCTTCGCGCGCCGGGCTGCGGGGCGATCCGGGTGGTTACGCTGCCCGAACCGGGGCCGGACGCCGTGCTGGTCCGCACCTTACGGTCGGGGGTTAGCCGCGGCACTGAGACATTGGTGTTCCGGGGCGGGGTGCCGCCGGGCCAGTACGGCGCGATGCGGGCGCCGTTCCAGGAGGGGGAGTTCCCGGGGCCCGTCAAGTACGGCTACCTCAACGTCGGCGCTGTGGAGCACGGACCGCCGGAACTGTGCGGCCGAACGGTCTTCTGTCACTACCCGCACCAGACTGCCTACGTCGTACCTGCGAGCGCCGTGGCGCTCGTGCCCGAAGACGTGCCGCCAGCTCGTGCCGTGCTTGCTGGGACCGTCGAAACTGCTGTCAACGCGCTGTGGGACGCAGCACCTGTGCTCGGCGACCGGGTCACGGTCGTCGGCGCCGGGATGGTCGGCTGCTGCGTGGCACGCCTGCTGAGTCTGTTCCCGGGGGCGTGGGTGAAGGACGAGTACGCAAGCTCGCCTTCGTTGCGGAGAAGACGCAGACGCCATTTTCGTACGACACCGCGGCGTCGTGGCGCAGCCGCAGGTAGCCGTCACAGGCAACCAACTGCTCGCGGGCCGGCTCGAAACCATCGGGACGATGACCTCGCCGAACCCGCGCACGTTGACAGCGCCGCCAGAGCCATGTCCCGTGAGTCGGGAAGAATCCCGTCCTCGGAGGAGTCATCTCAACCATGCGCACGATTACGCGGGGGCTCGTGGTGCCGGTTGTCCTCCTTCTGGGGCTTGCAGACCTGGCCGAGGCTACCCAAGCTTTCTCCCAGCACGTTCGGCCGGAGCTTGGGAGGACGACGGGTCGGGCTGGACCGACGCACGGCGCCGCCGACGGCCAGAGGCGCGCGACTGCGGGCGCGGCCACACGGATCCGCTTGTCCGTGCGCCCTCTCCGTCCCCACGTAGGGGAGTCGTTCCTGCTCCAGGTCGCCGACCCGCCGGGCCTAGCCGCCGACTTTCGCTGGGATCTAAGCGGTCGCGGGACCTACTCCGTCGACACCGGCCGCCGGAGTTCCATCTCCGCGGTCCTCCTCACGCCCGGGACACACCCCGTCGGTGTCCGAGTGACCGACGGCGCCGCCACCCAGACCGCGACGCTGATGGTGACGGTGCGCCGGGATGTGACTCGACCGTCGAAGCGCGATACAACGAGCCGGTCGAGCGGTCACGGCGCCTCCGACAATCCGGGCCGAGGTACTCGATCCTCGCGTCAGGCTCCGGGGTCCGGCGAGAGCAAACCTCGTCTCGTTTCCCCGTCTGACGTCGGCACCCGAGGGACGATTCACCACGCGCTGGTCGCGTTCGCAGCGGCTGCGGGCGACCCTGGGGTCGCCATCCGAGATTTCTCCTTCGGCCCGGGGACGGCCACGATTACGGTCGGGCAGACCATCACTTGGACCAACAACGGACCTAGCGCGCACACTGCGACGGCGACAGATGGCAGCTTTGACACTGGGGTTCTGCGCCCGGGACAGAGCGCGTCGCACACGTTCACGCACTCCGGGACCTTCAGCTACGTCTGCCAGATCCACCCGTTCATGCACGGCACGGTCGTCGTCCTGGCGTCAGGTGCGGCCTCCGCGTCGTCTGGCGCTCCAACATCGGGGACGACTCCGACATCGGGGTCCGGCTCCGCTGGCACCCCAGCCTCGGAGGGTAGTTCACACCCTGCCGTGCGCGCTGCCTCAGCGCAGACACTTCCCTTCACCGGCTATGACCTTGCCGCCAGCGTGCTCGCCGCCCTGGCACTGATCGGCGGCGGATCAGCCTTGCGCGTGCTCGTGCGGCACCGAACGCCTGACGCGTAGATCGGGCGGCTTTCGCGAAGGTTCGGCCGCCGCCGAGGGACGGGAAGGATCCCTCCCGGTCAGCGTCCTAGTTATCAACACCAGCTCTCACCTGCCGCACCGCGGCGTTACCGTGAAGGAGACTTCAAAGTGTTCAAACTTTCAGGCGTAGTGCTCTGCGCGACTGTCTGCGCATTCGGGATTGCCGCCTGCGGCGGATCATCCAGCAGCAGTACCACAACCAGCGCCAACAGCAGCGCGGCGCCGACGAGTTCGGTGGCGTCGTCATCCTCCGGATCCGTGTCCTCAGCGGCTTCGGCGAGCGGCGGTTCCGGCACGCTCGCCCTCGCCGCAAATCCGAGCGGCCAGCTGATGTTCAACACCACCTCGCTCCATGCCAAGGCCGGAAAGGTGACGATCAAATTCACCAACCAGGCTCCTGAGGGTCACAACCTCACCATCCAGCAAGGGACGGGCGGCAAGGTCATCGGGGCGACCCCGACCTTCCAGGGCGGGACGAAGACGCTCGTGCTGAACCTGAAGCCCGGCACCTACACGTTCTTCTGCAGCGTCCCCGGCCACCGGATGGGCGGCATGCAGGGAACCTTGA
This sequence comes from uncultured Solirubrobacterales bacterium, assembly GCA_963777185.1. Lineage (GTDB taxonomy): Bacteria > Actinomycetota > Thermoleophilia > Solirubrobacterales > Solirubrobacteraceae > Palsa-465. Next base: position 107,423 of record CAVZPU010000014.1, on the reverse strand, counting down.
CTGTCAGCTAGCCGGAAACACACGGTCAGAGCCACCGGCGCGTCGCGCGAATGACCCCACCGCGACATCTATCGGGGGCTCAGGCCGTGCTCTTTGGCTTCCTCGTCGAGGCAGGAAATCGTCGACAGCTGGCGACCTAGCGGTTGCTTCAAGGCGGCGGAGCCACGCACCGGTTTCGCCGTAAATTCGTGGTCCGCTCCGGATCGGCAACGTGCCTCCACCCGCCTCGAGCTCGGCCTGTCTCCCAGGCTGGCACCCCATGTCACGCACGATCGGAACTTGGACGATCTTGGCGGCCTTGGGAAGGTCTCCGCGCCTGAGGCGTCCTACAGATAACGACCCCTATGTAAGGAGAGAAATGTTCGCCCACATCCGCGGCACCGGCTCAAGGCCACGCCGACCGTTTCTCGTCACCGCGCTGGCACTTGCGGGCTTGGCCATGGCCGCCCTGGCGGGGGTCGCCCTGGCCAAAACCTTTGTGCTGAACAACGTGCAGAACGCGACCGTCACCAATGCCCAAGGTCAGACGAGCCACGCCACGATCGTGGTCAACGCTCGGGGACGCGCTGTCTACACGCTGAGCGGCGACAACGCACATCATCCGAAGTGCACGAGCAGCCTCTGCCGGCACTTCTGGCCACCAGTGACAGTGAGCTCGGCCAAGAAGCTCAGCAAGGCGCCAGGTATCGTCGGCAAGCTCGGCAGCTGGCGCCACAACGGCTTCCTGCAGGTCACGCTCGCAGGCCATCCGCTGTACACATTCTCCGAGGACACCAAGCGCGATGACGCCAACGGCGAGGGCATCCGAAACTTCGGGGGCGTCTGGCACGTCATCAAGACGTCCGCGGGTAACACTGCGACCAAGCCGGCCACCCCCGCGACGACGACACCGATGACCTCGATGCCGCCACCCATGACCACGACCACCACGACGAGCACGCCGACCAACCCATACCCACCGGGGTACTAGGGCATAAAGCCCTAACCGCTCTGCCCCGCCCCGCCCCGCCCCGAAGGATCGCCCCGGCTCATCGAGCCGGGGCGATCTCCGGTCCTGGTCCCGTGCAGCGGGTCATGCCGCGGTCAGCGGATTGAGGCTCGGCTCTTCACTCATCACCTCGGTCACCGGCAGGCCGAGTGCGCGGGTCTTGTGGGGCAGATCAAGACGCAGCCAGCGCGACATCCGAGCGGGCAGCATCGAGACCATCACCTCGTCAAATCCGAGGATGTTCACCGCATCTTGCACGGCGGCGAACGGTTCGTGCGACCCGACGATGCCCACAATTGCTTCGCCCGCAGCCTCGGAGAGGATCGGCAAACCGTGGTTCAGCCGTCGCTTGGCCTCGGCCATTCCGTGGTCTTCGGGATCGACGACGCGGTGCAGACCGCGAGGCGCGGAGGGCACCAAGAGGGTAAAGGTGCAGGGTCCTTGGCCGGCCCGCTTGGCCACGGCCCGCGCTAGCTCCGGGCTGTCGGCGGTTTGGTGGGCGACGATAAGAACCCGGACTGGACTGACAAAGGGCATGTATACGTCCTCTCGGCGTGATGTGGGTCTAACCAGAGGACGCCTGAGCGAATATGAACGTTCCCCTCCTCACCATCTCATTAGGGCACCGAGAGCAGGGAAGGATTGGTATTACGGCCGCGTCTTGAAGTGGAGAACGACATTCACTGCGAAAGGGAAGTCACTTGTCGATCTCCACTTCACCCACCCGTGAGCGGACGCGCGTCCTTCACCCCGGGCTGTCAGCACCCGTCAGTCGAACGCCCGTGAGCGAAGAGGCCGCGCGCATGTTCGCCGTGGCCGGGCTCATCGCAATTGCCGTCATCCATCTCATCGACGCCAGCGACACCTTCCATAGCACCCGCTACATCTTCTGGCTCTATATGTCCTTGATCGTGGCCACCATCCCGGTGGGTGGTCTCCTGATGCATTCCGCCTCCCGGTGGGCCTGGACGGCGGCCGCCCTGGTTGCGACCGCGCCGCTGGTGGGCTACCTCGTGAGCCGAAGCGTGGGACTTCCCGGCGACTCAAGCGACGTCGGCAACTGGCTCGACACACTGGGGATGACCTCCATGTTCGTCGAGCTTTCCGTAGTGAGCCTGAGCGTCGCCCGGCTGGCTCTCCGACGGCCGTGTAAGACCTGACGCGGCTCGCCACGCCATGGTATGGGCACTCCGAGGACCGCCGGCCGGTCCGGCGTCCGCTCCTAGGCGGCCGGGGGGTGAGCAGCCCGTCCAGGTCACAAAAGCCGGGGAAACGGTCCGGACCCGCCGGCGTCGGCGTCGGCGCGATCGTCAGTCGCCAGCCATTGCCCTGGGCGCGCCGCAGAGCATCGGCGATGACGACCACGCCGGTGCTGTACATGTACTCGACCTTGGGAAGTCGAGTTCGGCTGCGCTGCGCAGGCGTTCGCCGAGCCCCCGGGTGCCGTCGCGAGGTCGATCTCCGCAGAACGCGCACGACGGGTATCCCGTCTTCGCGCTCTCCGTCAGTCAGTTCAAAGGGAGCGATGTACGTCGCCCCGGCGCACCTTCGATGGGGGCGGGGAGTTATGTGGCGCGCCGGTGGCAACGCATCCCGGCGAGGGAGCGCGCCACTCTGGCTTGCCACTCGTCCGCGCGCACCGCCACCACACCATCCGGTGAGACCAGGTCGCGAGTGCGGCTGCTTTGTGCGGTCGGCACGGTATGGATCCTCCAAGGAACCAAAGGCATTCAAGGTTCGGGAATGAGCGGCCGGGGCAAGTGGGCGGCTATTAGAGCCGTGGTGGTCGTAGCGGGATTGGCGTGTTTTGCGTGGGCTGCCAAACACCACCGAAACGGGACGACCGAGGCAAACGGAGAGAGGGCGGATCTGCAGTCACAATCATGGGGGTTGACCATGGTGAACCGAAACGTCGTCATTCGAACGTCACGACAATTGGTCGTTGTCTAGTTCTTCGGTCTCCTCCTGCAGCCAGGCGGGAGCGTGGCGGGCGGCCCATGCTTCGGTCACCCAACCTTTGATCATGGACCTCATCGACTCGGGGTGCGTCACGGCGAAGGCGATGTGACCTATTACCACGGCTAAGATTGCGAAGGCCAAGAAGTCATGGACGACCGTTGCACCGGTACGCCAGCTGACAGGGAAAAATTGGAACCACTTCAGAACAATGCCGGTGGCCAGCATGACGACTATCGAGCCACCGATGAAAATGGCGTTGAGCTTCTGACCGGGATTGAACTTATCGACGACCCGAGGTGCTCTTCGGCCGAGTTTCATCCACGCGATCTCATCCCTTGTCCAGAGGTTGACACGCCGCAGGTCGCGGCGCATGCGAGCACCCCAAGGACCGAGCAGTGAGATAAGAAGCGGGATCGGAAGTATGACGCCCGTCCAGACATGGATACTGGTCACCAACGCCCGTCGGCCGACGATGGCGGAGAGCGAGGGAAAATACAGCGCCAGGGCCGTCAGCATCAGAATCCCAAACAGCAGGGCATTGGCCCAGTGGGCGGTGCGCTGTACGCGGTCAAAGCGCAAGACCCGGGAAACGGCCTGTGGGTGAGCCTCGATCGGGATGGTCATGCCGCTCCACCCCTCAACGCTTGATCGGTTGGTCCGGTCGAGCCGTCACGCCATCCGTTGACAGGATAACCGTTCTGCTCCCAATATCCCGGTATCACCCGGTCGACCACACGAATGGCCGACAGCCATTTGAGCGACTTGTAGCCAAACATCGGTCCGACGTAGAGCCGGACCGGGCCACCGTGTTCGGTGGTTACCGGAGCACCCAGCATTCGATAAGCGACGATCACGTCGGGCAGCTGAGCTTGATACAGCGTGAGGCTCTCGGAGTCGGCCCCGTCGTAGGACTCGAAGCTCAGAGCCACGGCGCTTTCTTGCACCCCGGCACGGGACAGGATCTCAGAGAGTCTCACGCCTTCCCATCGGACGTTGGGAACGGTCCATCCGGTGACGCACTGGAATTCCTGGGCAAATGCTGTGCTCGGCATAGCTTTGAGATCCGCCAGAGTGAACACCGTGGGGTTGTTGACGAGCCCGCTGACCTCCAGTCGGTAGTCCGAAGCCGAGATATGGGGGTGCGAGCCCGTGATCGAGTAGATGCGAAAGCCGGGCCACCAAGGGATGAGCTGCATCACAGAATTGAATGGCCCCTCGAGCTCGGCGCCGAAGACGATCCCTCCGAGACCGAGCACTGACATACCGAGAAAGGCCCGCCGGCCCACGGCGATTTTGCCGTCCCTCTTCTGACCCGCTTCGCCGTTCGGGGTCCTAGTCACGTTGAATGACCTTACTCCTCCCACCGCCGTCCGCGCCCCCAAGCGGACGGTGCGGCGCCAGACCTCGCCCCGACCGGCCCCGGCCGCTTGGAAACGCCGTCTGCAAGCGAACCGGGATCGTGCAGGAGGCGCGGGAGGGTGGCTGCGCGTCACCGTTTGACGGGCTGGTGGTCGCTGGGAGGTGGCCGGGGGGACGGTCGTGGTCGTTAATATGCAGGAAACGTCCATATGAACCGGCTCGCGCTGGCAGCAGGCGACGACCTCGACGGGTCAACCGCTGCCGGCCACGTTGCTCGCTGCGGTTGGGCGATAACGTGTCGACGACCGAGGTCATCTGAGTAACAGCGGCAAAACGGCGAACAATGCCTCCACTCATATGGAGAGCGGTTTGTCAAATGGTTCGTTGTGGGGAGCCGCTGTCTAACATCCGGCGTACCTGAGCGCGCTCAGGATCTTCACCCCACATCTTCAGGGCGTCGTCGCGTCCTTTTCCGTCGCTTGCAACCGGTTGCTTTTAGTCGCCCCGAGCGAGATGCTCGGACCGATGGGCGAGATGGCAAAGCTCCTAGCTCACGCAGACGAACGCGATGGCGAGTGGGACAAGAAGTGCGACGATGCGCACGCGGAGCTCGTGAGGATCGCTAAACGCCTGCTCGGTCACCCCGTGGCCGCACGTCGTGACGAGGTGCCTCCGTCTAACGCCGCAGGCGCGGTCGCAAACGAAGGTACATCGTCTGCACCCCAATGACCCGGGGCCCCGTCGAGCGACCGTGCTGCCCGACGGCTGAAACGCTGGCAGATGCGCGGTCTCGCCAACGCGATCATGTACAAGCTTCCACCTCGGATCACCAAAGCACTCGTGCGTCGACGTACCGGACGTCCACGGGCAGCCGCAACACCGCGCTTGCCGTCGCTCAGTCGTTGAGGTCGACCCGGTGAAACTCGATGCGATAGACGAGCGTGTCCTCGTCGATCGGCCCGGCGTGCGCGGCGCGCTCGCGTAGGGCCTCGCGGTCGGGCTCGCCGGATCGTCGGATGTCGTCCCTGGTGATCGCCGCGAACGGGACAAGCTCGATGGAGTCGACCTCGATCTCGCCGAGTCCGACCCGATAGCGGCCGCCCCGCCTGACCTGTGGCCGCTTCCAGAGTCGGACCGAGAGCGTGATGTCTCCCGCCAAGACGTCGTTGCGCAACTCGCGGCTGAACTGCATAGCTGAAACGCTAGCTGGAGGTCAATCACGCCGGTGAACGAACTCGCCATTCCGCTCGTGAGCGCCGCGCCCGCCGGGCAAGAAATGCAGTCGTCAGCGGCGGTAGCGCCGGGTGCCCCGGTGACGCCTGAAGCGGTCGCGCCGGCGGCGCTGCCGCCTCACATGGAAAGGAGCACTCGCCGGTTGCGCGCGAGGCAGCCAGCGTCCGCTTCCGCGTGGCGACCCAGGAGCGGAGCGCTTGCGGGCATGAAGCGCAGCTTCTGGCCAACCACGTAGAGTTCCTGCGTGGACGCAGCCGTCGTCGGACTCATCGGTACTGCTGTAGGTGCCATAGCGCCATCGGGCCGACGTGGCTGGTATAGGCGTTCAGCAGCCACGCGCTGACGGGCGTGAGCGCTGGTGCTTTGGATGACGAGCAGCATCCGACTGTCGCGCTCTAGGTTCTCGGGCCGAACCGAAACCGTCAGCTGCTGTTCGCCGGCCGCGTATCGGTGGGCTTTATCGCACGGCTCATCAGCCACACCAAGGCCGCGAGGAGCGCGGGCGCGAGTGTGAGACTGGGAATCACATCGCCGTGTCCGACGCCTGAGGCGCCGATGGCCACCACCATCGTGCAAGCGAGCAGCGCCGAGACGGGCACCACTAGCGCTCTAACGATCAGCAGCGCTCCCCCGCCGACTTCAAGCACGCCCGCGAAGATCTCCAAAGCCTCTGGCCAGGGCAGGCCAAACGCGCGAAACGCTTTTAGCTCCCAGGCGTGAAAGACGAACTTGACCAGCCCCGCGAAGATGAAGATAACCCCGGTGACCACGGCAACCCGACCGGCGCTCTGATCGCCTTTCACCCGGGCGTCAGCGGCCGCGATCGTGGACCACTTTGCCACGGCCGACCGAGCAGCCTCGCCGGAGAGACTGCGTGTGCCAAAGCCCTTCATCTACGCAGGGTCGCACAACCCAACCACCTGCTTGCCAGGCCGTTGCTCTCGCGGATGCGAGGCTGCCGGCCGCGCCGGCTACTCAAACCCTCGGGATGCGCCTTTGCGTCACGCTTCCCTGCTGCTACGGACGAAGAGGGCCAGCCGGCCGGCCTCACGAGGGGCGTAGCTACGCGTGCCGACGTGGCCGATGCGGTCTGGGTGCGAGCGCTACGCGCCTGCGGGCCGGAAATCGACCTGTTTCTCGCAAGCGGCATCGAGCTCCTCCGCTGTGATCAGGACAACCGTCTGCAGGACCACCGCCTCCGAACTTTTGACAACCAGCGCCACGGCGGCTGCAGACTCATTGTCCGGCAGGTCGGATACGACGTACGCGTCGTGCTCACCGAAGGCGAAGTAAAAAGCTTCAAGCGTGCCCCCGGCGCTCTCGGTCGCTTGCTGGGCAGCCTCACGACGACCCGTCCCGCCTTCCTTGACGACACCTTGGACACCCTTGGTCGTATACGAGATCTTAAACAGGTACTTCGGCATGACGCCACCTCCTGTTGATTCCTGGTACGCGCATCCTGCCCAGAAAGGGTGCAGCGAGGCAAACGGCCATCCACCGAGCAAGGTTGGGCCCGCTAGCTGTGCTCACCGCCGCCTCTCGCTCTCGGCTTTCCTTTGGCCACACTTGCGATCGCCCGAAGACGCCCGGCCACGGCATGGCGTGACACCCGCGACAACACCGAAGCAGGGCGGAGCTGCATCCACGGGTCGTGTCTCTTTGCCGCTGTAAATAGGTACTTGATGCGGTAGAGGTGTTGGCGGTCGACGTCGGTGAACGTCGCGCCGTTTGAGGCGTGGCTGAAGAACAGGTCGAGCACCGCCCAGACGAGGGACAGGCAGCTGGTCTCGCCGGGGAAGCGGCCCATCACTTTGGTGCGCCGGCGGACCTCGCCGAGCGAGCGTCGAGCAGGGTGGTAACCGGTATGAAAGGCGGTGAAGACCAAAGGGCACTTCCCCTCCGCAGACGCCGCGCGGAAACTGCTCTACCTCGCGATCCACAACGCCGTGTCGCAGTGGACCAGGACACGGGGATGGACGAAAGCCCTCCTCGCGTTCAAGATCCACTTCGGAAACCGACTACCGGACTAACCGCCTACACAGTTGTTCGGACACCCTCCACGGGTGCGGACAAAGTGGCCGGGACCGGGACGGCGGCCGGGTCGACGATGGGCGTCAGGGCAGCAGCGTGATCTTGATGTCTGCGTGGTTGGGTGGGATGTCCGTCAGCTGCGCGGTGCCCCGCGCGCCGTTGTAGGCGCCGGTGCCGCCTGTGATCGCGACGGGTGTGTTCTTCGATCGGGCGGGGAGGAGTCCTTGCGCGGCGAGTGTGCCGTTTGAGAGTTGGAGTTGGATGGTGCACAGCGCGGTGGCTTGACCGATGAATGTGCAAACGCCGCGGTCGTGGCCTGGGTGGGTGCCGGTGATCTTGTCGCCGAAACCGAAGCGGTCGCCCTGTTTGGTGCGGCGGTGGATGTGAAACCGACGGCCGTCTGTTCGGTGGCGTGGAGGTGCAGCGTCGTCGGCGCGGTGCGCGCCGATCCGGTGGTGGCCAGGACAGCGGCGGTGATGATCGCGGCGGTGGCGGCGGCGAGCGCGATCGGCAGGCGTGACTGGTTGGTGGGTCGATGCCTTTTCATGGCGGTCCTCCTTGGGTTGGTTGACGCGCGGCACCGTACGCTCGCGTCGCGCGAATTTCGTCTGCGGAGCGGCCGATTCGGGGTCTGCCGCAGGGCTGATCTTTTCGTGGCCGATATCTGCCGCGCGGTCGATGTAGAGTTGCTCGACGGGGGTTACTGTGGCTGTGGTGAATCGCTTTCCTCGGGGTGAACGCCTTGACCGGCTGGTGGCCGCATGTCTGATCGTCGCGGCGCAGCTGGTGCTATGGGCGGGCAACGCCACTCCGGGCCTGCCGAAGGGTCTGGGGGCGCTGCTAGCGATCGTGATCCCCGCCTGCGTGGCCTTCCGCCGACGGTGGCCGCTGGGCGCCGGGTTGGTGGCGATCGGTGGGATCGATTTGATCTTTCTGGTGGGCGCACACGACTACTCACCGCCGTTCGCGGTCGCGTGGATCTGCGCGCTGTACGGGGTCTCGGTGTGGACCGACACCCGCGGGTTCTTGATCGGGCTTGGCGTGCTTGTGGCCTTGAACTTGTTGACGCTGTTGGCGCCGGATCAAAGGCTGACCAGCACGCTGACGTTCACGGTCGTGCCGGGGGTGGCGATGTTGATCGCCAGGCGTGCGGTCCGGGATCGCCAGCTGCTCGCCGAGGCGCACGCCGCTCGGGCCGAGTTGCTGGAGCGCGAGCAGGAGCTGCGCGCCCATGAGGCGCTCGCTGAGGAGCGCGCCCGGATCGCCCGCGAGTTACACGACCTGGTAGCGCACCATGTGAGCGTGATGGTCGTCCAGGCGGGGGCCGAGCGTCACGCGCTGGCCGACGGCTCGGTGTCTACGCACGAGACGCTCTCCTCGATCGAGCAGGCCGGCCGCCAGGCGCTGGCCGAAGCCAGGCGGCTGTTGGGTGTGCTGCGCCGCGGTGACGATCAGGAGGAGCTCGAGCCGCAGCCGAGCGTCGAGCAGCTCGACTTCCTGGTCGGGCAGGTGCGACGCGCGGGGCTGTCGGTGACGCTCGTAGTCGAGGGCGACCAGGTGCCCCTCCCCGCCGGGGTTGATTTGTGCGCTTACCGGATCGTCCAGGAGGGGTTGACCAACGCGCTCAAGCATGCCGGCCCGGCTCGGGCGCAGGTGCTGCTGCGCTACCTGCCGCAGTGGGTGGTCGTCGAGGTCCACGATGACGGGCAAGGCTCCCCGCAGCCAAACGGAGGCGGCGCGGGACACGGGCTGATCGGCATGCGCGAGCGTGTTGCGCTCTATGGTGGGACGCTCACTGTAGGTCCCTGCGACGGCGGCGGTTTCGAGATCTGCGCCAGAATCCCGCTGGCGTGAGCACGCGCGTTTTGATCGCCGATGACCAGGCGCTGGTGCGCGCCGGCTTCCGCAAGCTCCTCGAATCAGCCCCCGACATCGACGTTGTGGGGGAGGCAGCCGATGGACACGAGGCCGTCGACGAGGCGCGCCGGCTGCGCCCCACGCTCGTTCTGATGGACATCCGCATGCCGCGCCTAGACGGGATCGAGGCCACCCGCAGGCTGACCGCCGCCAGCGACGGCGCCCGCGTTTTGATTCTCACCACCTTCGGGCTGGACCACTACGTGTATGAAGCGCTGCGCGCCGGCGCGAGCGGGTTCATGCTCAAGGACGCACCCCCCGAGGAGCTGCTCGCCGCTGTCGAGGTGGTCGCGCGAGGCGACGCGCTGATCACCCCGGCCGTGACCCGATCGGTAATCGAGGAGTTCGTGCGCCGCTCACCCGCACCGACCCCGCCACAGCCCATGCTCGACGACCTCACCGAGCGCGAGCGCGAGGTACTCGAGCTGCTCGCCCAAGGACTGTCAAACTCCGAGATCGCCGAGCGACTCGTGGTCTCAGCCGGAACCGTCAAGACGCACGTCGCGCATGTGCTCCAAAAGCTCGATCTGCGCGACCGCGTCCAAGCGGTGATCCTCGCCTACGAATCAGGCGTGGTGCGACCTGGTCAAGCCAGCACAGCGCCGCGAGACAGTGCCAGAGACGCAGCCCCGCGACCTGCGTCAGCAAGCGGCAGTACGCCTCGATCGCAAACAGCGCTGTCGCAGCGGTCGAGCGGCGACACGCCGTCCCCCAGTTGACGGATGGGCCCCATCCGTGACCGACCAGTAGTCTCACTGGCGGGCGCCAAGCTGCTCCTCCAGCCTCTCCTGTGTCATCCATGACATCAAGGGGCGGCCGCTATTTGCGGGTTTTTAGCGAGTGCAGGGCATCGTCGCTGGCGCGGTGGCGGTGATGGTGCTGATGGGTAGCTGTCGAACTCCTCCTCCACCGCCCGCTGAATGATCAGCCGAGCCCCGAGCCGGGCGAGCTCGGACAACATCCTCTGAGGGTCATCGACCACCCCCTTGGCCAGCAGCTTGTCGATCTCAGCTTGTATCTCCGCCGACGGCGGTACGGTGCGTCTCACGGCGTAGGCCTCCTTCATCGTCTGCCAGGACTTGAGGGAACCTACGCCGTCGTTCTGACAGCACCAACCCGACTATTTACAGCAGTTCTGAGACGCGACCCGAGTATGTGGCGGGCGGCAGATGCATAAAGAGAGGGAATCCCAAGATGGCCGTTCGATACTTGGAGATCGTCAGCAACGACGTAGACGCGCTGGTTGAGCTATACCAGCGGATGCACGACCTGTCATTCGCTCCCCCCGGGCCCGATGTCGGGGAGGCCCGTGTTGCGACTCAAGCAGACGGAACTCTGATCGGCATCCGCCGGCCACTGGCGGCGCACGAGCGGCCGATCATGCGGACGTACGTCGCGGTCGAAGACATCCAACGAGCAGTGAAGAAGGCCGAGGTGGCCGGCGCGACGATTGCCTATCCCCCTACCCGACAGGGCACCGAGGGGACGTTCGCAATCGTGATCCAGGGCGAGGTGGAACACGGACTCTGGCAGGCGAACGCTAGCCCAAGCTAGCCTAGGCGCCGCCGGCGGTTCCCCGTTCCGCGCGAAGGAGGGCTCTGCTGGGGAGGGCTCGCGGCGCCTCGGATTCCCATAGAGTCCTCGCGTGATGCGGGCGGTGGTGATTACCGAGCATGGGGGGCCCGGGGTCCTCCAGGTCCAGGAGCGGCCCGACCCACCGGTGGGACCCGGGGAGGTTCGGATCGCGGTCAAGGCGGCGGGGATCAACTTTGCCGACACGCTTGCCCGCACTGGCATGTACCCGGACTCGCCGAAGGTGCCCTGCGTGGTCGGCTATGAGGTGGCGGGCGAAGTGGAGTCGGTGGGAGATGGGGTCGAGTCGGTCAAGCCCGGTGATCGGGTGCTCGCGGGTACGCGCTTCAACGGACAGGCCGAGCTGGTCACAGTGCGCGCAAACATGGTGTACGAGTTACCTGAGCAGCTTTCTTTCCAGGAGGGTGCCGCTTTCCCGGTCAACTACGCGACCGCCCAGGCGGGTCTGGTCGTGATGGGAGGCCTGAAGGAGGGCGAGCGGGTCCTGATCCAGGCTGCGGCTGGCGGCGTGGGGATCTCGGCAACGCAGATCTCCAAGCGCATCGGCGCCGAGGTGTTCGGCACCGCGTCGGCCTCAAAGCACGACGCGATCCGCGAGCAGGGGGTCGACCATGCGATCGACTACCGCAGTCAGGACTTCGCCGAGGAGGTGCGCCGGATCACCGGCGGTGAAGGGATCGACGTGGCCTTCGACGCCCTCGGCCCGTCGAGCTTTCGCAAGGATTACCGGTTGCTCCGCCAAGGGGGGCGGCTGATCATGTACGGGGCCTCGGAGGTGCAGACCGGGGACAAGCGCAGCGTACCGGCCGCGCTCCGAACCCTGGCCAAGAGCCCGTTCTCGTCGATGCCCTGGTGGAAGGGGCTAGGGATGATGAACGAGAACAAGGGCGTCTTCGGCCTCAACATGCTCTCCTGGTGGGACGCCGAGGGAAGTCTCGACCGGGTGATTGAGCCATTGATAGCGGGGCTTCAGCAAGGGGAGTTGAAGCCAGTCGTCGCCGAGGTCTTCCCGTTCGATCGGGCGCCCGACGCGCACCGCTTCATCGCTGAGCGGCGCAACATAGGCAAGGTCATCCTGGTCCCCTAACGGCGCCGAGCGCTTGCAGAGATCGTTGCGCCCGGGAGCCCAGCGGGCCATTCCGAGAGACGCTCCGTGCCCGCGCTCCTGAGCACCTCTTTGCTCGCCGCGCGAAGCGCGATGCTGCGATGCTGCGATGCGACGCCGAGATACGCGCGGGGAAACAAAAGCAGGTGCCGGGGAGAATGATGGCACGATCATCCCGGCGACCGCGTGAGCCCGACGGTCGGGGAGGCTTGAACGTGCTCGGCGACGTCGAGACCGACGGTGCTGGCGCGGAGTAGGTCGGCGTCGCCGGCGCCGCCGGCCGGGCTCTGCGGCTCCGCCCGCCCCTCTTGACGCGCTTCGCTTCCCAAATCCGGACCGGAGTTGACCTAGATCGTGGTTAGGCTCCGCGGTACGGTCAACGAATAGAGGAAGAGCAGGATGTCGGAACGCGACGAGTACATCCCCGGCGTGCCGTGCTGGGTCGATGCGAGCTACAAGGAGCCGGAGAGCGTGCTGGCGTTCTACCGCGGGCTGTTCGGCTGGGAGTTCATCCCGGCGATGGAAACCCCGGGTGAGCGGTTCTTCATCGCGACGATCCGCGGTGGCAGCACCGCCGGGATCGGGGAACTGCCGGCAGATCACCCGCCGGTGCCGGCGTGGAATACCTATGTCGCCGTCACGAGCGCGGACGAAGCGGTTGCCAAGGTGCAGGCTGCAGGCGGCGAGGTGCTCGCACCGGCGTTCGACGTCGTTGACGCTGGGCGGATGGCGATCCTCAAAGACCCGCAGGGCGCGGTGTTCTGCGTCTGGCAGGCCGGCCGAACCAAGGGCGCGAAGGTCGTCAATGAGCACGGCGCCGTGAACTTCAACACCCTCCACACCCCCGACCTGGAAGCGGCCCGAAGGTTCTACGGCGAGGTGTTCGGCTGGACAACGCTGTCACTCGCCGGCGCGGAGTTCTGGACGCTGGCGGCCTATGGCGACTACCTTGAGACGATCGTTCCGGGGATGCGCAAAGGCGCGGCTGAGATGGGAGCGGCCGGGTTTGAGGACGTTGTCGCGGTGCTAGAACGGCTGAAGGACGGCGAGCAGCCACACTGGCATGTCACGTTCGCGGTCAACGACGCCGACGTGGCCGCCGCCGAAGCGCCCAAGCTGGGCGGCAAGGTACTCGTCCCACCGCTCGACGCTCCGTACGTCCGTCTGACCGTGTTGGCCGATCCCGAAGGGACGCCGTTCACGGCCAGCCAGTTCGTCGCTGAGAACCGGTAGCTATCGCAAAGGAAGTGACCACTGGCTGAGTAACTTCCTTACGCATCGGTCGCACCAGGTCACGCTCGCCGCGATCCTCTCAACCAACGGCGAGTCGTGACCGCTTGCGTTCGAACCGGAAGCGGACCTCTTGTCAGATGGGACGCCTGCTCGTCCGCCTGGCCGAACAGCGGCGACGCTAGTGACTGGCCTAAACGGCGTACCCTCTGATGTGAACCTCGCCCTTGGCGAGATCGACCGTCCCCGGCCCCCAGATCTGCAGGGGGTTTCACCCACGCATAGTCGGGCTCGGAAGTCGTCAGAGTCATATTCTCGCGTAGGTCACCAACTGGCGGTCCGTCCTTGAAGATGGCAACACCATCCGCGGAGAGCGCAATCTTCTTGCAAGGGAGGAGCCAGCGTGGACGAGTGGTTCTCGCGCGCAACCCGCTCGTCAGATCCAAACGCCGATGGCGCGCGCCGAGTATCGCTTTCGTAAGCGTGCTTGCGTAAGTCCGGCTCGTCAGCAAGCACCTCGGCGCCCCTGTGATCCGCGCGAACCGAGATCGCCGACAGCGGCGCTGAGATGGCCGTCCAATCACAACAGCAGGTCTGCGTCCTTCGTTTGCGTAGCGGAATCGTCTTGCGGTGGTCGGCAGTGGGGGGGTGGTGGACCGTGGCAGGCGATGAGTTTTCCACGGTGGGTTGGTCAACAGTGCAGACGCGACACATAGGAGGACGAACATGGCCGCCCTAGACCGCATGCAGGTGGTGCGCGACATCTTCAGTGCCTACGAGTCCGGCGATCGCAGCGTCGTCGAGCAGAACCTGGCCGAGGACTTTGTCTTTTCGGCTCCGCCTGACGTCGGTATCGACCGCGCTACCTACTTTGAGCGCTGCTGGCCGGCTTCGCAGACGATCACCGCCTACGAGTACGCCCGACTTCTGGAAGCCGGCGAGGAGGTCGTCGTGACCTACGAGGCCACCAGGACCGAAGGTCCCCGGGTTCGCAACACCGAGATATTCGGCTTCGATGGCGACAAGGTCAGTCGCGTTGAGGTCTACTTCGGCTGGAATCTCGACTGACTGCCCCCATGGACAGATGAGCAGCGATACGAGCGACCGAACGAGGGACCGATGAGATGAGCGGAACCAATGAGTCCAAGAACAGCGTTGAGGAGGAGCTGCGGGAGATCGTGCGCGAGCGCGTGAATGCTGTCCACGCCAAGGACCCCGCGCCCCTGGCCGCACGCCAGGCGCCGGACATCGTGACCTTCGACGTGCTGCCGCCGCTGCACGCCCGCGGCAGCGACGCCGTTCAGGCCAAGACGCAGGCCTGGTTCGACGCCTACGCCAGCGACATCGGCTACGAGGTACAGGACCTCCAGGTGACGGCCAGCGACGATGTCGGCTTCTGCTCATTCCTGTACCACGTCAGCGGCAAGCTGGCCTTCGGCGCGCAAGTTGACATGTGGGTGCGCGCCACCTTGGGATGCCGCCGCATCGATGGGAAGTGGCTCATCATCCATGACCACGAGTCAGTCCCCTTCGACGCCGAGACTGGTCAAGCCCTCACCGATCTGAGTCCTTAAGACAGGCGCCTGGGCATGCTCCCATAGCGACCCTTCCACGGGTACCCCGCGACCAAGCGAAAGCACGGCTCTGACCAAGAGCCCGAACAGGCCCCCCGTTTTCGCAGCATGAAAAATGCTGGTTGGAGGGTCTCTCCGGTTCCGGCCGTAGCGTCGGGTGATCCGGGACAGGGGCCTTCTTGGGAGAGCGCAGTCGGGTGGGCCGTTTTTGGCGATGGGCTTTGAGCCCGTGCTTTTCGTTCGGCCGCCCCTGCGACTTGCCTGGATTGAGCTGCGAGCTCGTATCGGTCTGTGTCGTTCTGTCCGCTGGCTCTCCCGCTCGTGTCGACGAAGTGGAGGTGAGAGGTGTCGTTGTTGAGGTGGGTCGGTCGTGCGATTGGCCTGGATGTTCACCGTGACTTCCGCGTGATCGCGATGTGTGAGGACGGGGTGGTCCGTTCCGCCGGTCGGGTGCCGAGCACGCCGGAGTCGCTCAAGATGCTGGCCGAGAGCTTGTTGTGCACGGATCGGGTGGCGTTGGAGGCGACGGGCAGCTGCTGGGAGGTCGCGAAGATCATCGAGCCGCACGTGGACGGGTGATCGTGGTCAGCCCGGATGACACCGGGATCGTGCAGGCAAACTGATCGACTCCCCGCGGCCGTCGTCGACGGCTAACGACTCCTTGCTAGAGACCCGGACGCCGCGAGAGCCGACACGTGAGCTCACCCGCCGGGGCGTGAGCGGGTCGGCAGCGCGCGGGGCGAGGAGCACGACGAGCGCAAGACGGTCCTGCACCGAGCGGGGAGATCACACCAGCCGAGATCCGTTGGCTGGAAGCGCCTCATCGACCAGCCTCGGTTGATGTTCGCGTCGATCGATGTATGATTGGACTGTCGTTTGCCTCAGCCTCTGGCGGCGACGGTTCCGGCTCCAGCGTCTTGGTCGGTGTGGGCGTGTCGACCGTTTGGTCACATGCAAACGCACGCGTCAGGAGCCGAGCCATCCGTCCTTTCCTCGCACCGTCCGCCGAACGTCGTCCGCCTCCTGTGGTGGTGCGTGGCTTGGCTGCGACGCCGCGAGCGGTTGGCGCTGGGTGTCCCGGTTCGGCAGGCGTGGCCAGCCGGCGTGCGTCGGCCAGAGCGCGGAAAGAGTCGTAATGCCCGACTCGCTCCTCGATACGCGTTATCTCAATTGTCCGCGTTGCGGCTTGAGCATTGCTTCGCGGTCGCGTGGGTTGGCGGTCGCGCACTGTCCGAGGTGCGTCGCCCGTAACCGGACGGTCGTTGAGCTCTTCGGCTCTCGGCTGCCCGCTCGTGTGCTGTACGCCGAGGGCTGGCGGCCACGCGATCTAGCCGCAGAACGCCGGGAGGCGTGATTTCCATGACCTCAGTCAGCTTTTCCGAAAAGCCGCTCAACGTCGTGATCGTGGGCGGTGGCGTGGCGGCGCTCGAAGCGGCACTCGCGTTGCGCGAGTTCGGTGGTGAGCGCATCGCGACGACGATGGTCGCACCCGATTCGTCGTTTGTGTACCGGCCGATGAGCGTGCGCGCGCCGTTTGGCTTACTTGGAGCGCGGGAGTACCCGCTGGAGGAGATGACGCGGGACATCGGCGTCGCACTGCGTGTCGACAGCTTCAAGTCGCTGAACGCCGCGGATCGGATCGTGCACACGGCTGCGGGGGAGGGGCTGTCCTACGACGCGCTTCTGCTGGCGCCCGGAGCCCGCATGCACCCTCGCTTCAAGCACGCGACCACGATCGACGACAAGCGTCTCGACGGGATCCTGCACGGACTGATCCAGGACGTCGAGGGAGGCTACGTGCACAGCCTCGCGTTCATCGTCCCCGACCGGATCGGTTGGCCTCTGCCGATCTACGAGCTCGCGCTGATGACCGCCGGCCGGGCCTTCGACATGAACATCGAACTTTCCATCACGCTCGTCACCCCTGAGGTTGCGCCGCTGGCGATCTTCGGAGCGGCGGCGAGTGATGCGGTTCGCCAGTTGCTCGAGGAGAACGGCATCGAGACGATCACCGCGGCCCACTGCGAGGTGCCCGCGCCTGGCGTTGTCCGCATCGGTCCTGGGTCTCGCCAGCTCCATGTCGATCGGATCGTGGCGATGCCAGAGCTCTTCGGACCCAGTGTGCCCGGAGTGCCCCTCGGCTCCCCCGGCGGCTTCATCCCGGTCGACGCCTATTGCAGCGTGCGAGGCCTTGAGCGTGTCTACGCCGCCGGCGACGCGACGGACTTCGCGATCAAGCACGGCGGGCTCGCCGCTCAGCAAGCGGATGTCGCGGCTCAGTCGATCGCTGCCACAGCCGGACTCGTGCCAAAGCCGCCGCCATATCACCCGGTCATCCACGGGATGCTGCTGACCGGCGGTGAGCCTCTCTACCTCAGCGCCCAGGTGAGCGGCAGCCACGGCTCCAGCTCTGAAGTCTCGGCCGAGCCGTCCTGGTCGCCGTCGACGAAGATCGCTGCGAAGTACCTGGCGCCATACCTTGAAAAACGCGCCCGCGTGCTCGCGCACACGTCATGACCGCCGCGATCTTCAACCTCAACCACCCGGCGCACACGGTGCACTGGCACTTCCTCACGATGTCGGTCGCGAACCTCGTGGTGATCGTGCTGTTGCTGGCCGTGTTCGTCCTCGCGATCCTGGTTCCGTTCCCGGGGACGCGTCGAAAGGGACACCCACGATGAGCACGACGCCCAAACGGTCGTGGACGGGCGTGGCACGAGAGCGCGCGGTGGCGGCATTGCCGCCGGAGAAGCTGCTGCCCGACACCCAGCCCGCGTACATGGCGTCGTGGATCTACATCTTCGGCGTGCTCACGCTCGTCTCGCTGGTGCTGATCATCGCCTCCGGATCAATCCTGACTTTGAAGGGACCCGGGTGGTGGCATTTCACGAGCATCGGCCACTTCTTCAACAGCATCCACCTGTGGTCCGTCGAGCTGTTCTTCTTCTTCATGGTCATCCATCTGTGGGGGAAGTACTGGATGGCCGCGTGGCGCGGAGGTCGCGCACGGGTCTGGATGACCGGCGCGGTCGCGTTCATCGTCGCTGTCCCGTGTGCGCTGACCGGCTATGTCTCTCAGCAGAACTTCGACGCGCAGTGGATCGCCACCCAGGCCAAGGACGGCCTGAACGCGGCCGGGGTCGGTGCGTTCTTCAACGTGACGAACTTCGCTCAGATGTACAGCTACCACGTGCTGCTGCTGCCCCTCGCGGTGGTCGCGCTCGTCGCCGCTCACGTCCTGCTCGTTCGTAAGCACGGCATTGTGCCTCCGTTCCGGCTCGCTGATGTCCCAGATGTCCAAGCGTCCTCCCCCGTGCCCACAGACCCGCCGGCGTCCCCTGCCGCGCCGGCGTCGAGGCATCGGCCAGAGCCCGTGCCCGCGCCAGCGCTCTCTCCCGCGCTGCGCCGGGCACGGGCCGGACGCAGCTGCGCCCGCGGAGCTGGTGCCATGAGACGCGCGAGCCGCCGCCGGGAGGATGATTCCTACCGCGAGTGGACGGGTGCCTACCGCCCGTACGACATCCTCAGGGAAGCGACGATCGCGCTCGGGGTCGTGCTCGCGCTCGTGATCGGACTCACGGTCCTGTTCTCCTCCCCGGATGACCCGCCGAGCACGATCCAGTCGTGGTCGCACACCGACCCGGTCGACTTCATCACGACCGCGACCACCGAACTGGACGGCTCAAGTGGAACCGGCGGCTACGGCCCGCCGTACAACCACAACGGCGACGGGCAACACATCGCATTCGTCTATCCGGCGAAGTGGCTGGGAGTCAGCCACCCGATCGACACCGCGAGCGACTTCGTGATCGCACCACTTCGGTCGATCACCGGCCAGCCCGCGCTTCAGAGCGCGCTATCGGAGTACCAGGCGGCGCCCGCCAAGACCAAAGCCGCCTGGACCACCGCTTATGAGGCAGCGCTGGGCAAAGCATCTGCAACCTCAAGCGGCTCGATCTCGGTCCCAGCCGGCCGCTACGGCCCACTGCCCACGATGATGCGCTCGCTGCTTACGTTCGCGCAGAGCGGCGGTCTGGACGGCGCGCTGCTGACGTCGAAGCAGTTCTACCAGACCGACTACACCAAGCCGTTGCTGTTTATGGCGGACGGCAGCGTCCTCTCCAACCGCGCGAAACAGCAGCATCTGCTCGGCACCCAGTGGGGAATGATGAACGAGACCGGCAGCTACCCGGGGCAGTCCTGGCTCTGGCTCTACACCTTCTGGTATCAGATCAAGCCGTTCTCGACCTCAGCGAACGCGGACGTGCTCGTGATGGGCGTGATGGGTGTACTCAGTCTCGCATTCATCCTCATCCCGTTCCTCCCCGGCGTACGAGACCTCCCCCGCCGCATCCCGATCTACAAACTCATCTGGCGCGAGCACTACCGCGCACAGCAGACCTGAGGGCCTCCAGCATGAGCAAGACAGCAGCCTCGCAGTCAAAGGGCACCCTCGCCCGTGCGGCGGACTCTGAGTGGTCGACCCATCCTGCGACCGAAATGCTCACTCTCGACCGAGACGACTGCCTGCGACTACTTGCCGCGAACGGGGTCGGGCGGCTCGCGGTCAGCGTCACAGAGTGGGACCACCCCGTGGTCCGTCCCGTCAACTACGTGTTCGACACGGTCTCGCAGTCGGTGCTGATCCGCATGGCGCCCGGGTCAAAGCTGCATGCCGTGCTCCGCTCGGCGCGGGCGGCGTTCGAGATCGATGGCCTCGACCCAAAGGGGCGCTTGGGGTGGAGCGTGATCGTCGTCGGTGTAAGCGAGGAGATCACCAACGCCTCCGAGTTGCGCCGCATCGACGTTCTCGGACTCGAGCCGTGGGCGCCGGGCCGCAAAGACCATTGGATTCGGATCCGCCCCAACGTCGTCTCGGGTCGCCGGATCGCATCGGCTCCCGAGCTCAGATGACAGCTCACGCCGCCCTGACTCCGACCGACCATTAGTCGAACCCGTCCGCTACGACCTCGGTCGCCCATGGGTTTCCTCCCTCGCCAGCTGTGGTCCGACTCTGCTCGCGGCGTGGGCCACGCGTTTCTGCCATTTCGGGTCATCGATATGAGGCAGCCTCATCGATATGAGGCAGCCGATTGGCCGGCCGCGCCTGCCTGCCTGCCGACCCCGGCCGGCGCTCGGGTGTGCCGGGGGGTGTACATCGTCTGATGTAGTTGCGCAGGCGCAGGACACTCCGCCTGGGTGATTGTGAGAGCGCCGGGACGATTGAACAATCGACGGATGCTCACTTCACTCGCTGCCAGGATCGGCTCGCGCCCCCGCCGCTCGCTGACCATTACCCTCGCGTTCGTCGTCGTCGCTGGGATCATCGGGGGGCCGCTCGCGGGATCGTTGAAGAGCTCGGGCGGGTTCGCTCCGCCGGGCGCGGACTCCCAGGTGGCGCAGCGGACGTTGCAGGACGCCATCGGCCGGGAGGATTCGCCTGGTGTCGTGCTGCTGGTAGCCACGCCCCAGGGACCGCGCGCCGACGCCGCGCGAATCGCTGCGGTCGATCGGAAACTGTCCCGGATCCCCGGGATCGTCGCCACCACCGCGCCGGTGGCCGTCGCCCGTGACGGGCGCCATGTGCTCGTCTCGGGCACGATCCGGACGAGTGCTGACGACAAGACGGTCGCCACGGCTGCCGAGCGCGCCTTCACCGGCGACGGTCGGGTGACCGTTGGCGGGGGGGCGGTCGCCAACGAGCAGATCAACGCCAATGTCACCAAGGACCTCGGGATCGCCGAGGCGATCGCCGCTCCACTGCTGATCGTCCTCTCGATCGTCTTCTTCGGCGGCCGGGCGGCGTTCATGCCGCTGATCGTCGGGGTGACCACGGTGCTTGGGACGTTTGTCGTCCTGAGCGGCGTCAACCAGCTTTACGGGCTGATGACCGGACCAGAACTCCGCCCTGCTCGCCGCGCGGAGCGGTTTGTGCAGGTTCGTCGAGCAGATGCCTGGCGAAACACGAGAGCACGTCTCGGTCGCTGCCGCAGCACCCAAGGGCGTCCCCTCAAAGGATTCTCGACGCGACAAGGCGAGCAGGGCCCAGAACCTTCGCTGGCCGGAGTGGCTTGCGGGCGGCGCGCGTGCCCGCGCCCAGCGGCACGTGCGTAGTCTCGGCTATGTTTACCGCCGCGCCGCGTCTCCTGCTCGCCGGTAGCTGCATCTTCGGGCGGATTGGTGTCGGCAGCGCAGCACCTCGCCGACCGCGATCGCCAGAAGGCAGGCGCCAGGTTCTCGATCACGATTCGTGGCCACGTGTGAGACGCCGCTGGCGACCGGGATCACGCTGACAAACACGCACGGCACCGTCGTCACGCCCACCCACATCGACTGGCGACGCGCACCGCGCACCGTGCACCGCGCACCGCGCAATTAACCAACGCCCACATCGGGATCAGGACGACGGTGTCGATGGAATGCAGCTGCCAGAGCACGAGCACGATCCCTCCCACCAGCGGTGCCACCAGCGCCGGGAACGACACCCGTGGGCGCAGCACCAACGGCAGGCAGCCGGCGATCCTCCGAGCACGCTGATCACCGTGATCGGGTTCCCCAGCGGGGACAGCGCCGCGTCAGTCACCAGCGCCGGCGGCAGCACCGCCACCGACAGCCAGTCGATCGCCCAGCGCGACCCCAGGATCGCCCGGACGTGCTCCCAGAGCGTCCGGCGAGTTGGTACGGCGCGCTCATCCCACCGCACGGACCGCGGACGTGCCGGTTCGCGTCTCTGTCGGCGCGATCCGCTGGTGCAGGCGCCGCAGCGGCTGCGGCGACCACCAGTTCCAGCTGCCAGCAGGCCATCAGCGACGGGACCAGCAGCGAGCGGACGATGAACGCGTCCAACAGCACACCGGTGGCCGTGGCCACTCCGATCTCCTGAATGAACGAGATCGAGCTCGTGCTGAACGCCCCGATCGCCACCGCGAGCAGGATCGCCGCTGCCGTGACCACCCGCCCAATCACCCCCAGCCCGTAGGCGACCGCGTCGCGATCGTCTCGCGGGTGGCCCCGATCGTCGCGGGCCTCCTTGATCCGCCCCAATAGGAACACACCGTAGTCGGTGGATAGAGCGAACACGACCGTCGCCGCGACCACGAAGTCGGTCGGCTCGACGCCCCCGTCGGGCGTGTAGCCCAGCAGACCGGTGAGGAGACCGTGCTGATAGATCAGAACCAGCGGCGTCAGCGAGGCCCCAACGGTCAGCGCATTCATCACGATCGCCTTGAGCGGCAGCACAATCGAACCGGTCATCAGCCACAGGACGACGAACGTGAGCGCCGCCAGCAGACTGATGGCCACCGGGAGATGAGAGCCGATCGCGTCCTGCTGGTCGACGAACGCGGCCGCGTCCCCGCCGACGTTGACCCGAAAGGACGCTGGGAGCTCGCGAACCTGCCCGACCATGCGTTGCGCGCTGGTCCCCGCCGCATCGCCCGCGACCTGCGCGTCGAGCTGCCAGACGCCGGCATCGAGCGCGCGCGGCGCGCTAACGCCGTCCACGCCAGGAAGCGCACGGACCTTGGCGGCGAAAGCGCCAACGGCGGACCCGTCCGCGCGCGGGGCGGAGATCGCGATCGTCACCGGCGACTCCCCGGCGCCGCCGAACTCACGGGTGATCGCATCGGCGACCGTGCGCGAGCTCTCACCGACCGGGATCACACGGCTATCGCCAGCCGAGGACCACGCCGTACCGAGAGCCGGCAGGCCGGCAGCGATCATCGCTACAGCCGTCAGCACCGCCACGGGGCCGGGATGACGCATCACCACGCGGGCGAGGCGAAACCACCGCCCCGACTCCGGAGGCCGCGTTTCCGGGCGGGCCAACTTGACATTCCACAGCGCCAGCAGCGCCGGGGAAACCGTGACCGCGACCAACGCGGCGACGATCGCCACCACCGCGCAGGCGATGCCCATCGACTTCAAAAAGCCCTGAGGGAACACGATCAAGGTCGCCAGCGCGCACGCGACCGTGGCCGCCGAGAAGAGCACCGTCCGTCCAGCGCTGCGCATCGTCACGCCCAGCGCCTCGGCGGGCGAGACGCCCAGGGCGAGCTCCTCCGATAGCGGGTGAGCAGAAACAGCGTGTAGTCAACGGATAAGCCGAGACCCAGGCCGATCACCAGGTTAAGCGCGAACACGCTTGGACCTGCTTTCACTGCGCAGGCACCTTCGGCGTCTGCCGCACAGTCGGCTCTGGGAGGCGGTCGGGAGCGGCACCTCGGCGAGATGCCGGAGGGGCCTGTTCCACCAGCGCCATCTCAGAGGCTTGATCGCACCCGCTGTCAACGGGCTGTTGGAGCAAGCGGCCTGATCTGAAGGTGAACGAGCGGCGGGCGAGGCCATCCCAGCTACGCGAGCGACGCCCCTGCCGCAGCTACGCCGCCGACGGGCGGCATGGCGCGCAAGCGCGAGACCGAGGGCGGCGGGTCTAACTCCTTGGCGTTGGTGCTTGACGGCGTAGGCTGCCGGGCTATGGAATCTGATGCCGACGCCTCGTCTGGGGATCTGTCTGCAAGTCAGCGGTCGGGTGTCTCTCCGGACGTTGTACGCAGCTACCGCTACCAGCTGACGCCGGGCGAGGATGTGATCGACACCGCCACCTGGGCGGGGTCAGTCCCGCAGGTCAACGGGATCGCCCCTCGGGTTCGGGTCGGACGCAGCCGATGGTTCAACCTGCTGTGGCTGTTGCCGATCGGCTTCCTTTTGTTGATCGTCTTGGTGGCCGTCGCCAAGGGTCTGCGCGGTGACGCGTTTATGCAGCGCTTCATCCGGCGCTACCCGGGGACTGACGTGGCGTCGCCGCCGGCGGGGACGGTCGGGTTTCCGGCCTGGGTGGATCTGCAGCACTTCTTCAACCTGTTTTTCATGATCTTCATCATCCGCGCGGGCGTGCAGATCCTGTCGGATCATCCGCGGCTGTACTGGACCCGGCACTCCACGCCGGGCCGGGACTGGTTTCGGATCCAAAGGCCCGTCCCGGATGATCCCTTGTGGACGGCCAAGCAGGATTCGATCAGCCTGCCCGGTCAGGTGGGGCTGCCCGGCCTGCGCCACTCGATCGGCCTGGCCCGCTGGTGGCATCTGGGCGTCGACGCGCTGTGGCTGCTCAACGGCGTGGTGTTCTACGTCCTGCTGTTCGCGACCGGCCGGTGGCAGCGGCTGGTGCCGACCCACTGGGACGTGTTTCCCAACGCGCTGTCGACGCTGGTGCAGTACCTGTCGTTGAACTGGCCGGCCGATCACGGCTGGGTGGCCTACAACGGCCTGCAGCTGATCGCGTACTTCGTCACCGTGTTCATCGCCGCGCCGCTGGCACTGATCACCGGCCTGGGCATGTCGCCGGCGCTGTCGACCCGTTTCAAGCGGATCAGCAAGGTCTTCAGCATCCAGACGGCACGGTCGGTGCACTTCCTGGTGCTGGTCTGGTTTCTGATCTTCATCGTGCTGCACGTGACCTTCGTGTTCACCACCGGGCTGCTGGTCAACCTCAACCACATCTACGCGGGACGGACTGACGACAGCTGGATCGGGCTCGGGGTGTTCGCCGCGTCGACGGCCGTCGCGATCGCCGCGTGGGTGGCCGCGACGCCGTTCACGATCCGCCACCCCCGCGTCGTGCAGCGCGTCGGCCAGGCGATCGTCGGACCGGTGCAGCACCTGTTCGAGCATGTCGACCCCAAACCCGGCGAGTACAGCGAGAGCGACATCTCGCCGTACTTCTGGCACAACGGTCAATACCCTGACTCCGACGAGTACAAGGCGCTGTTTGACGGCGACTTCGCCGACTACCGACTGCGGATCAACGGACTGGTCGCCAACCCCGTCGAGCTCGACCTCGCGCAGCTGCGGGCGCTCCCGCACCACGAGCAGATCACCCAGCATTTCTGTATCCAGGGCTGGTCGGGCGTCGCCAAATGGGGCGGCGTCTCGATGCAGACGATCCTCGACCTCGTCGAGCCCAAGCCGGAGGCGAAGTGGGTCGTCTTCTACTCCCTCGGCGAAGGCGCCGACAAGGGCGTCTACTACGACGCGCACCCGATCGAGCACATGAGCCACCACCTCACGATGCTCGCCTACGACATGAACGACCAGCCCCTGCCGTTCGGGCACGGCGCGCCGCTGCGGCTGCGCAACGAGATCGAGCTCGGGTTCAAGCAGGTCAAGTGGATCAAAGGAATCGAGTTCGTCGCGCACTACTCAGAGATCGGCGGCGGCTACGGTGGATACAACGAAGACCACGAGTTCTTCGGCTACCGACAATCGATCTGAGGGAGACCTCTTGAACAGCTGGACGATCACGAACCTCGATCTCAAGCCGCACTCGCCAGAAATCCTCGCCTCCACCGACGAGGCGCGGGCGATCGCCCTGATGATCCCGGCAGGCGAAAGCTTCGACGATCACCAGGTCCACGAAAGCGCGTGGGTCACCGTGATCGACGGCGAGGTCGAGATCACCACGAGCGGTGGAGAGAGCGTGACCGGCAGTACAGGTCTTGTGGTCGCCTTCGCCCCCAACGAACGTCACGCCGTGCACGCCCGCTCCGACGCCCGTCTCCTGCTGCTGCTCACGCCATGGCCAGGGGTCGACCATCCCGGAGCGATGACCCTGGAGCAGAAGGCGAACGCCCGCCACGACGCCGCCGAACGCCGACCGAACCGCCTGACACAAAGACTGAGTCACCGACCTCCTCGCATGTCGCATCTCCACTTGGACGAGAGATGCCAACCGCCGGATCCAGCACCGCGACCGTTGGCCCGCCGTCGGCGACCTCCTTTCGCTCGCTACCGAGGTTGCGCGCCAAGACGAGAGCAGGTTCGCCGGAGGACTCGGGATGTGTGTGGCACATCGTGGGTTCGTTCCTTAGCGCGGCCGAGGGCAACCCCATCAAGAGCGCGAGACTGGGGCTGGGCGGATGGGCTCGACGAGGCTGGGGTCCGCCGCCCTGCGATCGTACGCTGCCGCATCTCGCTGAACGTGGTGCGGGGACGGGCTATGGGTTTGCGCGAAGATGCTGGCGTGACGCCGGAGGGCCTCCATGAGTTTTTTCTGGCTAGCGCGGGCGTCGCCGGAGCGTTGATCGGTCTGTTGTTCGTCGCGATTTCGGTGTCGCAGGAGCGGCTCGCTCAGAGCGAACACATACAGATCCACCGGGTTCGGGCGTCCGCGGCGCTGGTGGCGTTCACCAACGCGCTGGCGGTGTCGCTGTTCGCGTTGATCCCCGGAGACAAGGTGGGCTGGGCTGCGCTGGTGGTGGCGATCCTGGGGCTGGTGTTCCTTACCGCGTCAGTTCTTTCGCTGTTCCGTTTTCGGCGGCCTGGTTGGCGAGATGCCCGAGAGGCGGCCTTCCTGCTGGGTCTCGCGGCAACGTTCGTGGTCCAGCTAGTCGCGGGGTTGGAAGTGATCGCTCATTCCGGTGACTCAGGTGCGGTGCGCACCATCTCGGTTCTGGTCGTTGTCTGTTTCTTGATCGGCATCGCACGGGCATGGGAGCTGATCGGTGGCCCATCGATCGGACTCCGGCACGAGGTCGTTGCGCTCGTGCGAAAACACGGTGGGGAGTCGAAGACCCCCCAGGTGGACGACTGAGTCGATCAAACGCCACAAGCCGGGAAAACCGGCCCTCCGATTGAGGGGCACGGCTTCACCCGATGCGAGGCTTTTGGAGTGCCAGCACTCGCTCCGCGCCGAGTCCGGCGAGGAAGCCCGCCGGCGACTCGGCGAGGCGGTCGCGCAACTCGAGCGCCCACTGCCCAAGATCGCCGCCATGCTCGAGCAGGCCGAAGAGGACATCCTGGCCTTCTACGCCTTTCCGGCCGCGCACTGGTCAAAGCTGCGCAGCACCAACCCCCTGGAGCGCTTTAACCGCGAGATCGGCCGGCGCACCGACGTGGTCGGGATCTTCCCCGACGAGCGCTCCCTCATCCGTCTGGTCTCGATGCTCGCGATTGAGGCCAACGATGAGTGGCTCGTCGGACGGGGCTACATCGCCAAGCACTCGATGGAGTCGCTCCTCGAGGAGCGACTCCATCGAACTCACGACCAGGAGGTCCTCGAACTCCAACCGGCCTGAGACGCCACGCCGTTCACCGACGAGGTGAGCACTTTCCTCTTACACCACTACCTGGGACTTGACTCCGCAGCGCCAGCACGCGTCTTCCTGACGGGCCATCGATGCTTCACAAGAACGGCACAAGCGTGGGAAGCATCGATCGCGCATGGCTCAGCCCTCTTCCTTTCTATCTCAGCCGGCGCGACGCGATCGACCTCACCTGGCTCCGGTCGCGCGGCCGATTCACGGCTCGCGCGCAGCACACCGTCTGCGTGCGGGCGAACCAACCCGTCGCCGTCACGTGTGGTGGCATCACCGTGCCACGCTGGCGGGTAGGCGTCAACCATGTACTTGTCGCCGCGGATCGCGCTCAGCAACTTGGCACGCAGCATCCGTACCGGGTCTCGGCGGGCGGGCGACGAAAACGGTTTGGTCGCCCGGCCTGTTACTCGCCGCGCGGCGCGGCCTGTGGGCGTGGCGGGTTGATCGTGGACCCGCACCGGCTCGGGGATGATCCCGGGAGCCGGCGAGTCGAGGGCCTCGATTGCGAAGGTTGTGTGCATGTGGAACCTTCCCGAGTCAGATCGCCAGCTGCGATGCTCGAGCGCTCTGTAGGGGTCGACTCGTCCGTCGCTCGGGACGGAACTGCGCGCGAGTTTGCCGTTTGGCGTCGGGCCGTTTGGTCGGCCTCCAATGCATGGTGTGCTCTCTGGGCAGCATCGTTGGCCTGTCGCTGTGTTGCAACGCGAGCGTCCCATTCGGCCTTGGCTTCATCAGCCCGGCGTGAAGCTTGCTCACCCATCTGCCTTGCTTGTCTGACCGCTTCACAGATCCTGGCGTACTCGGGATCGCCGCGTTCCCATCGCGCTTGTTCTTCGGCAAAGGTTTCGTGCTCCCACGCCTCGGTGTGAAGCACAACTTCATCGTCGTGGCCGAACGTGTACCGGTGTCTTCCGGCGTGTCTGTCGCCGCTCTGCTCCGGGTTTTGCAGGATCGTCATGACTGACCTCCTACCAGGACCCCCGCAAATAAGGGCGAGTCCTGTCGTAACGGCGTTCCTGTCGCTTTGGACGAAACGGCCCGTGAGGTCAGCGAGAGGCAGGTGTTGCCCGCCGGTGGCCTGCGCGAGAGGTTCGAGCGGTAGCGGCCGATAACGGCCCTATGCCAACCATACTCCCTTTCGAGGCGCACACCGGACCATTCGAGTAGATCGGACATCGCCTCGGTCGCGCTCCCTGGTTCATGGCTGCGACGCGTTCGGCATCTCGAGCCGGCGGAGTCTTGCGTCAGTGACGGCTGCTGGGGGCGTAGTCCTCGCCCGGGTCAGCATGCACCGACAGGATCGCCAGTTTGCGGGTGGCGACGATCGCCTTCTGCCCGCGGGCCTGTGCGCTCATAAAGGCGTGAGCGCCAAAAGGGTGGCAGCGCTCCTACCTGATTGAAGCGCGAAGGTCTAGCCCTCCTCCTTCCGTGCGAGCCGATAGAGGGATGGAATCCGAGAACATGAAGCGTTCACCGACCGGCGGAACGTCGGCGAGATGAGTTGACGCGGGACGTCATCACGTCGGATTGTCCGGCCAGGACAGCCTGCTGACGACTAGCGTGCGGCACCCGCACGGAGCGCACCTTCCCGTCCGCAACCACCGTCGCGGTATCCAAGCCGATCGCTCGACCAGGCCAGCAACCTCCACCATGATTGACACCAGAACCAGACAGAACAGACCAACGAGCTGGAATAAAAAGTAGAGCCCTACCGCGCGAAGGTTCTAGCCCTCCTCCGGCGAATAAGAGGTAAAGCCAACGCGACTGGGCCGCTGGCGCAACTCGTTCACCGGCGCAGGTGGAATGGCACTGTGGTGATGATGATGCCCTCGTAGGCGATGAGCGTCGCGCGCAGGCGTGCGGCGATTCGGTTGTGAAGGATCCGCTGCCAGGGCTTGGCGACGACGATTTCGGGCACGACGAGCGTGAGCGTCACGTCAGGGCGCTGGCGGTGCAGGGCGGCGATGTAGTTCGCCAGCGGGGCGACTGTCGCGCGATAGGGGGAGACGAGCACTTCCAGCGGCAGATGGTCGCCCCACGCCTGCCATGAGCGCTGGAAGCGCTCGCGCTCCTGCTCGGTGGGGCTGACGTGGACCGCGAGCACCGGTTGGCTGAGCGAGACGGCGTATGCGAGCGCGTGCAGCGCAGGCAGGTCGAGCGCAGCGACCGGGACGACGGCGAAGCTGTGCACCTCCGCTGGATCATCCTGCGCCTCGGCTAGGCGTTCGGAGAGTTCCGGCGTGAGCCGGGGTGGCGCCACGCGAACGGCCGGCGCGTGCTCCCCGGTTTCGGGGCCTGGCGTGAGCGCCTGGCGGGCATGCTCATAGTGATCGTGTACGCGTCTGCACGCCATCACGATGAGGGGGATCAGCACGAGCACGACCCACGCGCCCTGAGTGAGCTTGGTGATCGCGGCGATCACCACGACCACGGCCGAGAGGACGGCGCCGAGGAGGTTGGTGGCGAGCGCGGCGCGCCACCCCCGCTCGCGGTGGCGCCACCAGTGCGCGACCATCCCGCTCTGCGCGAGCGTGAAGGCGAGGAATACCCCGATCGCGAACAGCGGGATCAGGGGGCTGGTCTGACCACCGAAGGCTGCGTAGATCAAGGCCGCTGGAACCGCGAGCACGAGGACGCCGTTGGTGAACGCGAGACGATCTCCCATGCGCAGGAACACGCGGGGGACGAAGCCGTCGCGCGCCATGAAGTACAGCAGCCGCGGAAAGCCATTGAACGCCGAGTTGGCCGCTACCAGCAGCACGAGCGTGGTCGCGACCTGCACGAACCCATACGCAACGCCCCCCCCGACGCTACGGTGCGCGATCTGGGAGAGAACGGTCTGGCCGCCGCCCGGGGCGGCGCCGTCGAAATGAGCGACGAGCACGACGCCCACGAACATCGAGACCAGCAGGCCCAACATGACACCGAGGGTCTGCCGGGCGTGCACCGCCTCCGGCGGGCGGAACACCGGGACCGCGTTGGAGATCACCTCGATCCCGGTCATCGCCGTCGCCCCGGAGGCGAACGCGCGTAGCACCAGCAGCACGCCGAGCGCCTCGGTGGCCCGGTGAGGTGCCGTAGGCACGGCATGAAAGCCGTGCGAGCCGGCCTTGATGAGACCGGCGATCACGACCAGCGCGATCGCGGCCACGAACAAGTAGGTAGGGGCGGCGAAGGCGGCGGCGGAATCGCGCACCCCGCGCAGGTTGCCCGCGACCAGCAGCACGATCACCATCAAGCCGATCGGGACAGTGGCCGAAGCGACCGAAGGGATCGCCGAGGTCACCGCGGCCACGCCGGCGGCGACCGAAACGGCCACCGTGAGGATGTAGTCGACGATCAGCCCCGCTCCCGCGAGCAGACCCCACTGCCGCCCCAGGCTGTCGCTCGCAACGATGTAAGAGCCACCGCCGTGCGGATAGGCTCGGACGACCTGGCGGTAGCCGAGGCCGACCGAGAGCATCAGCACTGCCAGCGCCGCTCCGATCGGCAGCGAGAGCTTAAGCTCGCCGGCTCCAGCGAGCACGAGGATCGCCATCATCGCCTCAGGGCCGTAGGCCACCGAGGAGAGCGCGTCAGGCGAAAGGACCGCGAGCGCTAGCAGCCTCCCCATGCGCTCCTCAGCGATCGCCGTGCTGCGCAGCGGCGGACCAATCAGCACACGGCGCAACGCGTACGCCACCCGGCTCGTCAGCGAATCGCCCTGCCCCGCTCGGACTGTCGCTTCGAGCTCGTCGTCTTGCATCGTCTCAGCCCCCACGCTTCGAATGTGGACGAAGCGCCCCGCGCGCGAGCGCTGCGGATCGGCGAAATCAAGCCCGCGATCCACCGGCAGCGCGTGCTCCCATAGCTCCCGCGCCGGCATGCACCCATCCCAGCGGCGGCCCACCTCACCCAGCGCAACAAGCGAGCTCTGATCAAGCTCCGGCAGCTGTGCGCTCGCCGTGACAGTCGCGTCCGATCCACCGCCCCCTTCATCGGCCGAGCCAGCTGCGCGAGGCAGGTCTGGATCCCCGTCCTGCTCACTTGAGCGATCTCCGCCACCCTCGACAGGTGGCTTTGGCGTCTCGGCCATCAGGCCGGGGAAGCCCGCTTCGAGCAGAGCAGCCGAGGCCTCGGTCGCTCCCCATCACGCTGGCATCGAAGACGGAGCACGACCGGCACCGGAGAAATCATAAGTCCGGAGACTTCGCACCTCGAGCCTCGGCGAGATGACCACTAGGCTCGTCGAACCACGCAACGCAACCCGCTAAAGCGGCCTGCACGGCGGACCTCGTTTGTCGTCTGCGTGCGCGACGGTCGACTGAAGCGCTCAGCCCGCGGTGACGGGAAGGGATGCGGTATCGGCGCCAGCGACCTGGCCCCGGTGCGGGCCGCCTTTGAGTGTTCGTGGCTGTCGCGCGAGGAGATCAGCACGGCGGTGAGGATCGCTCCGACGATGGCGAAGCCGGCGCCGACGAGGAACGCGCGGTCAAAGCCTTTGGTCAGCGCGATCGCGGTGCTGTGGATGCCGGCGTGGAACAGGCTTTGGGTGCGGCTGTTGGCGATCGTGGCGAGGATCGCGAGCCCGAGCGCGCCGCCGACCTGCTGGGAGGTGTTGATCAGCCCGGAGGCGAGGCCGGCCTCGTGCGGCTTGGTTCCGGTCACGGCGGCGATTGTCACGGGCACAAACGAAAACCCGAGTCCGACGGCGGCGAGCAGCGATGGGCCAAGCACGTCTGCGGCGTAGGAGCCGGTTGCGGGCACTTGTGAGAACCACAGAAGGCCGCCGGCGATGAGCAGCATGCCCGCGATTAGGGGTGGTTTGAAGCCGAGGCGGGTGACGAGCTGTGAGGCGGCTCCGGCGGAGATGATGATCCCGATGGCGAGTGGCAGATAGGAGATCCCCGTCTTGATCGGCGAGTAGTGCAGCACGTCTTGGAGGTAGAGCGAGATAAAGAAGAACATTGAGAACAGCGACATGCCGATCAGCAGCCCGACGATGTTGGCGGCCCTCAGCGTCCGCAAGCGGAAGATCGAGAACGGCATCAGCGGGTAGCGCGAGCGTCGTTCGATCACGACGAACGCGATCAGTAGGAGCGCGGCCCCGCCAAGGCGCGAGAACGTGGCCGTCGATCCCCAGCCGGAGTTGACGGTGTCGACGACGGCGTAGACGAGCAGCGACAGGCCGGCGGTAACCGTGACCGCGCCGGGTAGATCAAACGTTGTCGTCCCGTCCTCGGCCCGGCTCTCGCGCAGCGTTCGCGGGGCGAGCAGCGCCGCGATCAGTCCGATCGGGACGTTGACGAACAGCACCCAGCGCCAGTTCAGACCGCTGGTCAAGATCCCGCCGAGCAGCACCCCGGCGGCGCCGCCGGCGCCGGCGACGGCACCCCAGATCCCGAGTGCGCGGTTTCGTTCGGCGCCCTCGGCGAACGTGACCGTGATGATCGATAGCGCTGCCGGTGAGACGATCGCAGCGCCTAGGCCCTGAACCGCGCGGGCGGCGATCAACCATCCCTCGGACTGCGCGATCCCGCCGGCGAACGAGGCGAGCGAGAACACCACCAAGCCAAGGATGAACATGCGCCGACGCCCGAGTAGGTCGGCCATCCGTCCCCCAAGCAGGAGAAACCCGCCGAAGGTGAGTACGTAGGCGTTCACGACCCACGACAGGTCAGTGCGCGCGAAGTGCAAGTGGGCGCCGATCGACGGCAACGCGACGTTGACGATCGACGCGTCGATCACGATCACGAACTGGGTCATCGCCAGCAGAACGAGCGCGAGGTTCTTGGCGCGTGGCGTGTACTGCGGTGGCGCTTGAGACTGGCCGAGCGATGTCATTGGAAGCTGACCTCCGGTTCCGGTTTGCCTCAGCGACTATAGTGAACTACGATTCCGGTTGTCAAGCGACCCGGGGTGAAAAGACTGTGATGGACCTATTGAGCGAGAGCGAGCAAGCAAGCGAGACCGAGCGTCCGCTCCGGTCCGACGCGCGCCGCAACCGCGAGCGCATTCTGCAAGCTGCCCGCGAGGTGTTCGCCAAACACGGCATCGATGCCCAGATCGACGACGTGGCCAGCCGCGCCGGCGTCGGCGTCGGCACCGTCTACCGCCACTTCCCCACCAAAGAGGTGCTGATGGCAGAGCTCGTGCGCCAGAAGTTCCGGGTCTTTGCCGCCAGCGCCCGCGAAGCGCTACAGCGCGACACAGAGCCGTTCGCCGTATTCGCCGACATGCTGCGCCATAACGCGGACGAGCTCGCCCACGACGCTGGGATGCAGCAGGTGCTCGTCGGTGTCGGCGAGCAAATCTGGGCCCAGGCGCAAACCGAGGTGGACGAACTGAACGCGCTCACCGCCGAGCTGATCGCCCACGCCCAGCAGGCCGGGACGATGCGCCTAGACGTGCGCGCCACCGACATCGGGATGCTGATGTGCGGCCTGTGCGCCACGATGACCCAGAGCCGCCCCGGCTTTGATTGGCAGCGGCACTTGGAGCTTGGGATCGACACCCTTCGGGCACGGTAAAACCCCGGCCCGCGATCGAGGCGTCGCAAGTCGGGTAAACGCCGGCCTAGAGCAGCCAGCGAACTCGGCCCCCCTGACCACGCCGCCCTGACAATCAGACTGCTAGCCGAAAGCTCTCGCCCGACCACCACCACCCCTCGCGGGAAGAACGCCGTCAGGTAGCAGCCGAGCTGAATGACCGAACGAATCGTCCCACTCGGCTAAACGGTCACGTTGGCGCAGAGACGTGCTCTTGTGTCGGCTCGGGCACCCCGGTCGCTACCGCGCGTCTCGGTATGGCGCCCCCGACGCAAGTGGTTCGTGTCGGTGAGAGAGCTGTGCGCGCCACCTCGCCCTCCTGCGCGGCTGAAACGTCGCCGGTCGCAGAGGTGCCGCCGGTCATAGGTTTTCCTGATGCCCACCGAGTGGAGGGGTCCAGTCCCCGGCTGGCTAGGCGTGCGTCTCGGGCGTGAGTTCGAGGTAGCACATGTCGATGCGCATGAGGTCTACGGTGCGCTCGAAGGCTTCTCTGACGTGACCGTATCTGTGGGCGAGGGCCCGCTCGGCGATCGGTTCCTCATCGGCGGGGAGGACGCGGCCGCGGGCGGGGGTGCCGGCAGCCAGCGCGCGGCCCACCACGTCGCAGGGGGCGACCTCGGCCCGCCCGTTGCGCACGAGGCGCTTGACTTTTCCCGCGGCGCGTTCGCTGCGCACGTAGAGGCGCTCGTTGTCCATCGCTGCCCACACCGGTACGGAGACAGCCGCCCCGTCAGAGCGAAATGTGGTCAGCAGCGTGTAGGGACTGCCTCCGAGTTCAGCTGCTCGCCGCGGTGAGGCGACAAGCCGGGTGAGCGTTCGCTGAAGACCGACGCTGAGGCGACCGGTGACCTTTCCCCCGGGCAGGCGCCGGCCCGGCACCGGCCGAGCGCTCCGGCGGGCGGACGTGCCGGCTTGAGCGCGGTGCTGCGCGCGCAGCCACTGCTCGAATGTGGGCGAGCCGTGGCTCGCGGCGTTCGGGGAGGTCAGCGCGCCGCTTCGCAAGCCTCGGCCGACCGCGCCGAGGGTTGGCACCGGAACGAGGACCGCCCGCCGTCCAGTCAACCGACGCCAGGAACGGGCCAGCTCTGAAACCTGCACTACCTCTGGACCGGCGATCTCTACCCGCGCGTGTGACGGGCCGTGCTCGACCGCATCCGCCAAGCCGCGCGCGACCGTCCACGCGCCGATCGATTGCAGCGAGAAGGACGGGGCAGGCCAGCACGCCCGCCCGGGCGCTCAGCGAGAAGACCCGGTCTAACAGCGCGTAAAACTGGGTCGCGCGCACGATGCTCCATGGCGTCTCGGCAGCGGTGATGATCTGCTCCTGGTCGACCTTCGCTCGATAATAGGGACTCGGCACACCCTCGATCCCCACGATCGAGCACAGGACGTGATGCTCTACACCCGCAGCCACCCCGGCCGACGATAGTCGCCCGGTACCCCCGACAAGCACATCCCTCACGCGGCGAAGGGACGCCATCGAGTGCGCGGCACCTACGATCGCGTCCTACCGCGACACGATCCGCGACCACGCAATCATCGTTCTGCTCGCCGGACCGCTCGTGTTGGACCGGTCGCCAGAACACGCCGCGACGATCGAGCGGATACGCCGCTGACCAAAGAGACCGCCGCCGTACTCCGAGTGTGGCTCGCCGAACGTGGCGGCGCGCCGACCGCGCCGCTGTTCCCGACCAGCAGCGGCAAGCCGCTCACCCGCAAAGCACTCGCCCGGCGGATCGCGAAGCACTCCGGCCACGCCACCGAGCGCTGCCCGTCCCTGATCGCGAAGACGATCACGCCACACGTGCTGCGCCACGGCCGCTACCGTCCGTCAGACGCCCTCCTGGAATTCCTAGATCGGCTGTGACTACGTCGCCGCGTCTCCCGTGATTCCCAAGCGACGGGGCGACTCGCGGTCGGGGACCGGCGGTTGTGCTTCTAACGAGGCGGACGTCGCTGGTGAAGACGCGATTAGGTCGGCATACCACGGACCTCGGTGCAAGTCCGTAGATCTGGAGTCCAGCCGGAGTCCCGTACGCTCAGCTGGTGATCTGGAAGCTTCGACGGCGGGCGCAGACCAGGCGCGGCGAGATCGCATGGGATCGTTTCGGCGAGGGGCCGCCCGTCGTACTCACGCACGGGACGCCGAGTCGATCACTGGTGTGGCGTGAGGTCGCTCTTGCCCTCGCGGAGCGCTACGAGGTGTACGTCTGGGACTTGCTTGGTTTCGGGGATTCCGAGCGTCATGTCGAGCAGGATGTCTCGCTGGTTGCCCACGGCAAGGTGCTCGCCGAACTCGTCGACCAGTGGGGGCTCGATCGTCCGGCGCTCATCGGCCACGACATCGGCGGCGCGGCGATCCTGCGTGCGCACCTGCTTGAGGGTGTGCCCGCGTCCCACCTCGGGCTGATCGACGCCGTTGTCCTCGCTCCGTGGATCACGCCTCGTACGCGCGAGATGCAGCGCGACCCTGATCGCTGGAGCTCGCTGCCCGACGCCACGCTCGAGGAGGCGATTATCGAGCATCTGCGGACCGCCACCGTCACCTCGCTCGACGACCGGGTCTTCCACGGACTCTTTGGTCAGTGGGAGGGCGCCGAGGGTCAGGCGCTCTACATCCGCAACGTCGCCCAGCTTAACGAGGACCACACCCGCGAGTTCGAGCCGCTCCTGCCCAAAATCACGGCCCCGACCGCAGTCGTCTGGGGTGAGCAAGACGCCTGGCTTCCCGTCACCACGAGCGCCGAGATCGCCGCTCGCATTCCCGGCGCCGCCGTCGTGGTCCTTCCGAACGCCGGTCACTTCTCAATGGAGGACGACGCGGCCGGCATCAGCAACGCGCTGGGGAGACTTCTCCAGCGGCGGTAGCCGTAGCAGTGCGGTGCGTTTCATGACAAGAAAGTCAGCCGAAGACACCGCCGCTGGCGGGTTTCACGGTGCGCCAACCCGGGGGCCGCCGATCCCGCAACCCCGCCGGCGATGCATCACGGGAACGGGGGCAACAACCGTGGACATCCGGCCGCGGCGCACAAGCTAGCGGGGCCGGGCATGTCGGCCCACGGCGGCGACATGCCGGAATCCGCGGAACAGCAGTAGCGCGTGCTTGGATCGCGGCGCGGCTTCGTCCGCAGGCGAGCGGCTGACGCTGGCCCAGCTAGCGTTTGCGCAGCAACGCGGCGGCCGCGGTGTAGCACAGGACAGCGGTGCCGTTGACTGCTATGTCGCCGGCGACCAGCGCATCGATCTCGCCTCGGTCGCGCCACTCGAGGAAGCTGCTGACGACGAGGTCCAGGCCATCGACCAGCAGGTTCAGGCTCAAGGCAGTCCGGGCGCTCTCCGGCGCTCCTGGCCCGCGCCAGGGTGTAGAGGGCAACGCCGGCCTGGGTGCCGCCCATGCCACGGAGGTTCATTCGCGCGCCGGCGTGGCCGTCAATCCTCGGGGCGAGGCGACCGCCCATCCATTCCGGCACGAACAAATACCCGCCGCCGATGACCAGCCTCGCGAGGCCACCGATCACAAAAGGAACTCGCCACACGTTCGTCATGGTTCAACCTCCATTCAGATTCGATCTTGACAATGCCAAGTTAGCAGGTCACGCCAATCTTGTCAACGTCTAGTATTTGTTCGATGGCACGAGCCCGCTACCACCACGGAAATCTGAAGCGAGCCGTGATCGACGGTGCGCTGGCCGCCATCGCAGAGCATGGGCCCGCGGCGCTCAGCCTCCGCGACGTAGCACGCAGGGCCGGCGTCTCCCATGCCGCGCCCGCACACCACTTCGGCGACAAGGCGGGCGTGCTCACAGCGATCGCCATCGAAGGCTTCGAGCTGCTGACAGCCGCCACGCGCGCCGCCACCGAGCAGACGGGCAGCCTGATCGAAGGCGGCATCGCCTACATCCGCTTCGCGCTTGAGCACCCTGCCCATTACGAGGTCATGTTCCGCCCCGACCTCTACCACCGACACGACGAGGCTCTGATCAAGGCGCGTGACGAGAGCACCGACGTGCTCGCGAACGCGGTGCGCCGCTCACTGGGTCCGGATGCCAGCGAACAAGACGTGCTCGCTGGCGTCATCGCCTCCTGGTCGTTCGCCCACGGATTCGCCAACCTATGGGCTGGCGGCAACGTCCAAGTATTAGCCGACTCGCACCCTGAGGAACTCGCCCGCCACGCCGCTAACGCGTTCGTGCAATTGGTAGTGGCCGGCGCCCAAAGC
This sequence comes from uncultured Solirubrobacterales bacterium, assembly GCA_963777185.1. Taxonomy (GTDB): domain Bacteria; phylum Actinomycetota; class Thermoleophilia; order Solirubrobacterales; family Solirubrobacteraceae; genus Palsa-465. The sequence continues at coordinate 69,593 of CAVZPU010000014.1, read as the reverse complement.
GGCGCCGTGACCGAGCCGGCTGCTACTGCGTCCCGACCGACCCCAATCGCGAGGCCGGAGAAGGTAATCCGCGTTCTCAGGGCGAGGCCTGCCTAACGTGGCGAGCGCGCCTCATGGCGGGTCCGGCCCGGCTTATGCGCCACTCGGCGCGCGGACCGAACCCAGCACCGCGGCTCGTCTCAGCCCGAGGGGGCATAAGCCGAGAGTTCCCATGATCACCCTTATGGGACTTTTCCCATAACGGCGACCTGCTCGGCAAGACGCAGTCGGAGATCAGAGCTCTCCACTTCCGCCGGGACCGCGACTGCGCTGCAGTCGTGCCGATGCCGGCAGCGACGCGACCACGGCGACCGCGCTTCAGAAGTGGTCCGGAGCCGAATCCCCGGAGAGGTCGGCCAATTGACGCTCCGCGTCAGCGAGCGCCGCCGTCACCTCTCGACACTCGGGACGTTCCGCAGCCATCGCCTCGTACAGACCTTGAGCCGGGCATGGCGCAGCTCGGCGTCTTTGTAACTGATGCCCTCCGGAAGCTCGCGCTTCATCAGAGCCTCCAAGAGCTCGAGGACCTGGCCGAGCCGCTCGGCGATCCAGGTTCCTGCCTCGGGTCGTCAGATCGGTCGAAGCCGAGCGGCGGTTTCGCGAGGCACTCCTCTTCCCGCATCGCGATCCGGAGAACGGAGGCCTCGGCTACACCGGTTGCCCCGTATGCAGTCGAGGAACCGGATCGGGTGCGCGAGCAACTCGACGCATGGGTGGTAGAGCACGGCCGGAGCGGCGGCCCCGATCGGGACGAGTCCGGGCCGGTGACGCGGGGGCTGAACGCCGGCGTCCGCGACGTCGATCTCAGCCTCGATGTCATGGACGAGCTGATGGCGTGGAGGGCGAGCCGTCCCAGCAGCACCGGGGACGAGTTCGTGTTCGCCACGGACAGCGGCCGCCCGCGTGACAAGGACAACGTCCGCGAGCGCGTCCTGCGCCCGGTGGTCAACAGGACCAACGAGCAGCCGAACGCAGCGAGGTCTCCCTCCGCTGCCGCCGGTGAGTCCACACGCGCTCAGGCGCACGTACATCAGCCTGCTGATCGAGGCGGGAGCACCGCTCCCGTACGTGATGCGGCAGGTCGGACACGAGGACTCACGCACGACGCTCGAGGTCTACGCACAGGTCCAACAGCGGCTCAGTCGCAAGCAGGTTCACCAGGCGTTCGATGACCTCCTGGCAACCGCCGGAGAGGCCACGGACGTTCCGACCGCGGCACGCGAGAAGAAGCCGCCAGCGCTACTCGCGCCGAGCCCTCAACCTGCCGAAATCGGCACCAGCGAGGGCGATGCAACACCCCGTGGTCCACGGAAGTGGTCCACAAACGTCAAGTAGTAGCTCCGAGGATGACGCTCAGCCAGATCAGCCAAGACGAAAGCCCCGCAAATGCGAGGCTTTTCGAAATGGAGCTAGCCGGGACTCGAACCGCCGACCTCCTGGGTGCGATCCAGGCGCTCTCCCAACTGAGCTATAGCCCCGTGCGGCGGCTGGATGCCGCGCGGACAGCCACAGTCTAGCCCCGCGGCGGCCGCCCGCCGGCGGCGCAACGGAGCGCTACGCCTCGGGCTCGTGGGGGCTTGGCTCCAGGCACAGAAGGCTCCCACGCCCCCCGACCCCCGGTGGCCTCATTGGTTGCTCGAGGCGGGAATCCGGCCTGCCGGGCTTGGGAAGTGCCCCGAACCGGCCGATAGCCCATCCAGCAGGCTTCTTGCCATGAGCTTTCGCACGCGCCTCATCAGCTTCTTCGTCGTGATCGTGCTGTTGCCCATGATCGCCATGGGCGCACTCGGTGTACCGGCTGATTGCCGATAGCGAGCAGGGCAAGGCTGATGCCCGTGCCGCGGTCTGGCCACGGCGGCGGCGAGCGTCTACCAGAGCGCGGCGGCGACATTGGCGAGGGCGGATGCGGCGATGCTCGGCTCGCGACCCCGCAGTACGCGGCGGCAGCGCCCCGGCGCTGGCGCGCCTTGCTGGCCCGCACCGGTCTCGCCCGGGTCGTGGTCAGCCGGGCCGGGCGACACCGTGGCCGACGTGGGCGACCAGCGGCCATTGCCCCGGGCGATGGCCACGTGTCGGTGGCCACGCGGCGCGGCCTCAATCACCGTCACCGTGTCGGAGCTGACCGCTGCGGAGTATGTTCGCGACCTGCTCCGCGCCCGGAGTGGGTGTCGTGGTCCGCCGACGGCACCCGAACGCTCGCCCAGAACCTCCACGCCGCCGCGCAGACCGGCTTTCCGGCCAGCGCGACCGTCTCGTCTCGGTGCGGCCTCGCTACCGGGAGGCCACCGCAGCGGTTCCGCGGCCCCGGCGGAGCGCCGGTCGCGCGTGACCGTCCTCTCCGAGCCTGGCCGCGACCGGGACTCAGGTGGCGCCAGCCGGCTGCTGGCCGCGCTCTTCATCGCCGGCTTTCTTCTGCTGGCGTTCGCCTTCGCCATCCTCAGCTCGCGCGCGCTTCAGGGCCAGCTCACCCGCTTCCTGCAGGCCGCCCGACGGCTGGCGGCCGGTGATTTCTCCGCGCCGGTGCCGACCGAGGGCAGCGACGAGTTCGCGGCGCTGGCGCGATGAGTTCAACCACATGTCCGATCAGCTGCGATCGGCGTCGCAGGAGCTCTCGCAGGAGCGCGCGCGGCTGCGCGAGTCGGTCCGCCGGATCGGGCAGACCTTCGCCTCCAACCTCGATCGCCCGGCGCTGCTGGAGCTGGCGCTGAAGACGGCGTGGACGCCACCGACGAGCGACTGCGGACGGGTGAGCGTGCGCGACGGCCCCGACGAGCCGCTCGTCGAAGCGACGCCGCGAAGGAGTCGCTCGAGGGCTCGAGGCGCCTCGAGCTGGCCGAGCAGGCGGCCCTGGGCGGGCCGGGCATCGGGCGCAGGCGTGACGGGCGGCCTCGAGCGTCGCCTCGGTCGCGCTCGGCCGACCGCGCGACGGCAGCCAGCCCACGGTCTGATCACCGTCGGCCGGCGCGGGCGGCCCTTCAGCGAGGACGAGCGCCGACCTGCTGCGCTCGCTGGCCGGCCAGGCCGCGCTGGCGCTGGAGAACATCGAGCTGCACCACCAGGTCAGCCGCCAGGCGGTCACCGATGAGCTGACCGGGCTGGCCAACCACGGCCGCTTCCAGGAGCTGCTGGCCGCCGAGATCGAGCAGGTTCGGCGCTATCACCATCCGCTCGGGCTGATCATGCTCGACCTCGACGACTTCAAGTCCATCAACGACACCTACGGCCACCAGCAGGGCGATGTTGTGCTGCAGCAGGTCGGCTGAGGTGTCTGCGCGAGAACTCGCGCGAGGCCGATGCGCCGGCCCGCTACGGAGGCGAGGAGCTGGCGCTGATCCTGCCCCACACCGATCTCGAGGGCTCCCACGCGATCGCCGAGCGCGTACGGACGGCGATCGAGGGTCTGAGATCCCGCGCCTGACGGGGGCGAGCCGCTGCGGTGACCGCCAGCCTGGGCGTGGCCGCCTCGACCGACGGCGACAAGGAGCGCTGATCGCCGAGGCCGACGCCGCGCTCTACGAGGCCAAGCGTCACGGGTAAGAACCGAACCGTGCGGGCGCGCCGCAGACCGCGAACGTGTTCGGCGCGGAGTAGGCTTTGAGCCATGGGTCTACTCGACGACGCGATCCGCGAGCACCTAGACCTCAAGCGCCGCCGCGGCGCCGACCCGACCGAGATCGAGCGCGCCGAGCGGGAGGCGCTCGGACCGGTCCGCCGTATGCCCGAGCCCGGCGAGGCAGCCGTTTGGACCCGGCGATGGCCGAGGAGGAGCTCGACTACGAATTTGCCCCAGAGCAGGGGCTCTACGAGGATCGAGTACGAGCATCCGCTGCCTGAGGGCCCGCGCCTCGATCGAACGCCCCGGGGCACGAGGGGCCGGCGTCCGAGCATCCGCGCGCCGCCAGGTCCCGCCGTATGAGCATCCCGGGCACGAGGAGCCGGCATACGAGCAGCGCGGCCCGGAGACGGCTGAGTACGGCGCCGAGGGTGAGGAGCCGAGTAACAAGCAAGGCGACGAGATCCTCGAAGAGACGCCCGATTTCCTTCAGGACACCCCCGATCACGACCGTCTCTGGTTCGAGCAGCGGCCCCCCAGGGACTTCGACTTCGACGGCTAGACTCGGCCCGCAGGCGGGGCCATAGCTCAGTTGGGAGAGCGCCTGCTTTGCAAGCAGGAGGTCGCCGGTTCGATCCCGGCTGGCTCCATTAACGACGTGCCTGCAAATGCCAGGTTTTCCCGGGCAGGTGGTTGATCACCGGCATGATCTTGGTCGAGATGGAAGCGTGATGCAAGACTCTGGAAACGCTTCCTGTGCGCGCGCCATGCTGTCCTTGCTCGATCTGGCGGTTTCGTGGCGCTGCGCGAGCCTGACCCGGATCGGGAAATTGGGCGTTCTCACTCCGCCCGCCGGTAGCGGATGTGCGTGGCGAGCGGAGAGTGGAGCACCTCGACCGGCTCGAACTCGAAGGACTCGACTCCGTCGAAGAGCCGCTCGCCGGACCCGAGCAGGACAGGGGCCACATCGAGCGTGAGTTCGTCGATTACTCCGGCGGCGAGCGCCTGACGGACGGTCGAGGCGCCGCCCGCGATGTCGATGCCATGCTCGCCGGCCGTCTCACGCGCCTGGGCGTATGCGGCCTCGAAGCCCTGGGTGACGAAATGAAAGCTCGTGCCGCCCTGCATCTCGATGGGCCCGCGGGCATGGTGGGTGAGCACGAAGACCGGCGCGTGGTAGGGCGGCTCGGGGCCCCACCATCCATCCCATTCCTCATCCCACTCACCGCGGATCGGCCCGAACATGTTGCGGCCCATGATGTAGGCCCCGCGCGGTCGTAGGAGCCAGCCCTTTGCCGTCGCGTCGGCGTCGTTCGCGCGCTCGTCGCCGAGGTGCCAGCGATGGACCTCCCGGCCGCCCTTGCCCAGCGGACTGTCCCGGCTTTGGTCGGGCCCGGCGACGAAGCCGTCGAGCGAGATCGACATGTGGCAGGTGGTGTCGGGCATCGGCGTCCTCCAAGTAATACCGGAGGACTACGTGTTCCGCCCTGCACTGGTCACCCGCTCGGTCAGCGCAACGCCAGGCGTTAGCCCGGATGGCCCGCCGCACAGTCCAGGTGCTGCGCATGGAGGCGGCGGGCGAGCAGCTCTCGAAGGCGGTCACCGGCGGGAGTCGCCGGCTCCCGGTCCCATAACAGGCCCCTCCTTCGATGATGGACGCCCGCTGGCTGCTTGCCTGTCGTGGCGGGCGGGGCGCCGCGCTGAACTGGAGCCGGTTGCGCCTGCAGAGAGCTCGCGGCCGGGTTAGCGATAGGGGATGGCCGTGCCCCGGTTGCCTGGATCGACTACGGCAGCTTCTCGCCGCCTGCAGCGGAAGCGTGGGAAGGTGGCTACGCCTGGCGGGCAGACCGTATTCGGGACCTGCTGGCGGTCGAGAGCGAGCCAACGCTCTACGTTTCAGGGACAGTCTCGAACCAGGGGCGCTTTTACCCACGGTTCGACGCGGTGGTGCTCTTGAGCGCGCCGGCTGAGGTGCTCTTGGGTCGTATCCGCAGGCGGACGACCAATGACTACGGGAAGACGCGCGCTGAGCGCGAGCTCATCCTTCGCCACCTCGCTGAGGTCGAGCACCTCCTCCGCGCGACATGCACGCACGAGCTCGATGCCAGTCGTCCCATCGATGAGGTCGTGGCGAGCCTGATCGAGATCGGTGACCGGGAGGGAGAGTGACTATCTCGCTCTACGGAAGCTCGGGCGGGGTCCAGGCTGGCCAGACGGGCGTCTCGGTGGCGACGCCCCGGTCGAAGACGGCGACGGCCTGGAACGGCCTGGCGCTCGAGTTGTCGTAGAAGGTCGTCCGGTGCGCCACCATCCGCGCCTGAGCAACGAGTCCGTATAAGCGCTTGTAGCGGCTCCGGATCTTGTCTTCTGGAACCGCATGCCCTCCCTTGGCGACGCGGTATCCGACGCGGATGACGGCCAGGTCCTCGGACATCAGCATCACGTGCAGCTCGACCCGGTAGCCCTCGCTGATCGCTCGGAGGATCAGGTCACGTTTGCTGGGGTGGCTGAACACCGTCTCGGTGATGAACGACTCGCGGTGCGCGATCGCCGCTGCGCGCGCCTCGGCTGCCGCCTTGGACGCGTCGTAGGCGTGGGCCTGCTCGTCGCCGGGCCAGCGCGCTGCGGCGATCTCGTCGGCGTTGATGAACGGCAGGTGTGTGCGGGAGATCAGGTACCGGTGCGCGAACGTCGACTTGCCCGACCCGTTGGGGCCGGCCAGGACGTGCAGGGTCGGTGTGCTCAAGCAGCCTGGGCGCGAGCGGCGGGATCGTGCATGACGATGCTGCCGTCAGCGCCAGCCTCCGCCCACGGGATTCCGGCGGCGTCGAGCTCCTCGGTGAAGTCCGCCTCGGCGAGGTCCTTGGCGAGCTGCGCATCCCATTCGGCGCGGACGATCGCCTGCGCGTCATCGTCGAGATCGTCGTAGGAGGTCTGCCCGCGCAGGACCCGTTCGATCTGCTCGTGCTTGACCTGCGGCGATGCCTCCACGGCCTGGCCGATGCGCGCCCAGTGGTCGATCTGTTGCGCGGCGCTGCGGCTATGCACCGCGCCAGCGGCCTTGGCGGCGTCGAACAGCGCTTGATCTACCCGGGTCGGCGTCGTTGCCATACCCAAACTGTAGCATTTTGCTACGCATCGTTTTGGAGATGGGCTTTGTCTCGGGCAGCGCGGCCACCTCGTACGTGCAACCGTAGAGTTGCGTTATGCTTGCTCCTGTGCCCACACTGATCTTCGTTCACGGCGCCTGCGTGCGCGACGCAGCCTGGTGGTGGAGCTTCATGACCAAGCCACTCGCTGACCGTGGCATCACCACCGTGGCCGTGCCGCTGCCCAGCTGCGGTGAGACTGGCGACGAGCTCGGCGATCTGTACGCCGATGTCAACGCGTGCCGCCAGGCGATCGATGCCGCAGAGGGGCCCGTTGTCCTGTGCGGTCACTCCTACGGCGGGATGATCATCACCGAGGCCGGCGCCGATACGCGCGTCAGCCAGCTGCTCTACGTCACATCGGTCATGCCAAACGCCGGGCAGTCTCAGGCCGATCTCGTCGGGTCTGAGCCGGCGCCGTGGCTGCAGCCGCGCGACGACGGAACGGTTGGCGTGGATCCCAACATGGTCCGAGCGTTTTTCCTGCAGGACTGTGACGAGCCCACGGCGGACCAGGCGGTCGGCCGGCTCACGCGCCAGTCACTCACGCCCTTCACCCAAGCACCCCGCCAGGTCGCCTGGCAGCAGAAGCCTGCCACGTACTTTGTCTGCACAGACGATCGAGCCACCCCGGCTGAGACACAACGCAGACGTGTCAGGGCCAACACCCGACTCGTCGAGTTCAGCGCCGGGCACCACCCTTTTCTTTCACGCCCCGACGCATTCGCCAAGAGCATTACGGCGGAGATCGGCCGTCTCTGATACGAGGCCGACGGCCGCGGTTTGGTCGCCTCGGAGGACGTGAGGCATCGCTTCCTCGGAGGACGTGAGGCATCGCTTCTGCATGTCGATCAATGCGCAGGCGCTGCCGCGCTTTTATTACCTAGGCACCTTCGTCGCATGCCGGGAGCAACGGCACGAAGGCAGCATTCGGTGCCGCGGGGCGGTACATCCTGATTTCGAGCACTCCCGTTCCCGGGTCGACCCCTTCGGCCCCGTCGGCCACGAACCCTTGAGCCTCATAGAAGGCCCGCGCTCGCGTGTTGTCACGAAAGACCCAGAGCGAGACGTCCTCGTCGCGCGGCACCACCACGTCGAGGAGGGAAGTGCCGATCCCTTCTCGCCACCGCGTTGGCGCGACGTACAGCGCGACCAACTCCAGCGGAGCCGACGCGTCACGAGCCGGCCGCACGATGGTGCAGAACCCGCCGTCGGTCACGTACGTCTCGGATTCGCGGGACTGCAGCTTTTCCATCCAGCGGACCCATCTGCTTTCCACCGTGAACGCATCGAGAAAGGCCTCAGGCACGAGACCGCGATACGCCCGCCGCCAGCTATCCACCTGGATCCCGGCGAGCGCCTCAGCGTCGTCAACGGTGGCTCGTCGGACCAGCACAGGCACGGCCGAGAGACGTTAGCCCGCGCCACGGCGACGTGCCGGCGCCGGTCGGTCACGGCCTGCAGACCCTCCAGGGGTCTGTGGCAGCCGCCGCGCTCAGGTACCCCCGCGCCCGGGGCAGGAGCGCTGATCTTCAGGGACGCACTACCCCACGGTGGCCAGCGTTATCGGCACGATCCGGTCAGCGCCGGCCGTGCGCAGTTGACCACCGACCATGGCGAGCGTCCACCCGGAATGGCGGCGGTCGTCTAGGAGCAGCCCCGTGCCCGCCGGTGGCCGGCCCGTGACGGTGAACGCGCCACGCACGTTGGCGACCTGCTGGACGGCGTTGGCCATCTCGCGCTGGGGTGGACGCTGCTTGCGGCGGGTGATGAGCTCGAGGCAGGGAATGCCGAGGGCTCCGGCCACGCCGCGGGCGAAGTCGGCGAGGGTGTCGCCTACCGCGATCGACGGCACGTAGGTCATCCAGGCGGGCGCGAGCGGCGTCGCGACTTCCGCCATTGCGTCGACGAGCTCGCCATCGAAGCGGCCGGCGCGGAGCCCGCGCTCGATGGCCGGCCACCAGCCGCCGTCGCCGAAGCGTGCGAGCGCGAGCCCCGGCTCGGTGCGCACGGCATCGGGGATCTTGCGCATCGCGCCGGTACTCGCGTCGGGCGCCATCTTCTTGACGTCGAGCTCGACCGGCCGCGAGCGCAGATGGCGCCATGCCTGCTCGACGAGACCGGGGAGGGGGCGCCCGCAAACCGCGCGACGGTGCACACCGAGCAGCGGCCGCAGTCGTGGGCGTCGGGGTCGTCGAGCTCCTCCTGGAGCGAGCGCATGAGGCAGCGCCCGTCGGCTCCGAAAGCAGCCATGGCACGCTGCTCAGCGCGGCGCAGCGCCGTCACCTGTTCGTAGCGTTCCGCGTCGTAGGTCCACCTCGATCCTGGGATGAGCTGCCACCGGGTGCCATCTCGGCGCACGGCCCCTTCAACATCGAGAATTTTCAGCATGGCCTCGATCCGGCTCATGCCAAGGTTGACCGCCGCCATGAGCTCCCGGGTCGTGCGCCCCGTCTCCCCGGCCCGCTCGAGCTCGTCGAGCACCGCCACCGTCCGTTCGCGCGTGGGAAACGCCTGCTCGATGAAGAAGTCCTGGATGCGGCGGTCCTCCTCACCGCGCAGGAGCACGATATCGGCGTGCTCGACGGCGCGGCCGGCGCGGCCGACCTGCTGGTAGTAGGCGATGACCGAGCCCGGAGCCTGGTAGTGCACGACGAACGCCAGATCGGGCTTGTCATACCCCATGCCAAGCGCGCTCGTGGCCACCACCGCCTTGACGTCGTTGCGGTGCAGGCGCTCCTCCGTGGCCACGCGCTCGTCGCTGTCCTGCTCACCCGTGTAGGCTAACCGCCGAAATGCCGTGGGCGGACAGGAACGCGGCCACCTGGTCGGCGTCGCGCTTGGTCAGGGTGTAGACGATGCCCGACCCCGGGAGTTCGGGCAGATGCTCGACAAGCCAGGCCAGCCGCTCAGCCGCGCGGGGCAGGGTGACGACCTCGAGCCGGAGGCTGGGCCGGGCGAGCGATCCGCGATAGGTGCGCATCGGCTCCGCGTCATCGGCGAGCTGCTCGACAACATCCTCGACGACGCGGTCGTTTGCAGTGGCCGTGGTGCCGAGCACAGCCGCGTCAGGGGCGAGCGCTCCGAGCACATCCTTCACGCGCCGGTAGTCGGGCCGGAAGTCGTGGCCCCAGTCCGAGATGCAGTGCGCCTCGTCGATCACGAGAAGACCCGTCGCCCGCGCGAACAGCGGCAGCATCTGCTCGCGAAACACCGGGTTGTTCAGCCGCTCGGGGCTGATGAGGAGAAGGTCGAGGGCGTTCGCTGCCAGCTCGCGCCCGACAAGGTCCCACTCGTCGCGGTTGGTCGAGTTGACCGTGTGAGCTCGCAGCCCGAGCCGCTCTGCGGCGGCGATCTGGTTACGCATGAGCGCGAGCAGCGGGCTGATGATGAGCGTGGGACCCGAGCCCGCCTCGCGCAGCAGAGCGGTGGCCACGAAGTAGACCGCCGACTTGCCCCAGCCCGTGCGCTGCACGCATAAGACGCGGGCGCGGTCGACCACGACGTCATGGATGGCCTCGAGCTGCCCGGGACGAAAGTCGGCGGCCGGATCGGCCGTCAGCGTCCGCAGGCGCTCGCGGGCAAAGTCAGTCAGGCTGGCCATGGAGGGGGTCACCGGACCATCGTGACAGGCAGAACGGTCAGGACTCCGCGAACTCGCCCAACACAGGGACCACCCGCGAGGCCAGGCAAATTCGCCCCGTCTCACCGGTGGCGAACTGCCGCGGCGCTCGTGCACGGCAGATAGGCTCGCGCACCACACGGGACATCGGGCCGCACCTCGGTCCGAGATGACGCTCAAAGTATGCGACAGGAGGGGGCATGTCATGAGGAGCAAGCGGCGGACAGTGCGGGGGCGCGCCGCGCTGACGGCCGCGGTCGTAGCCCTCGCGATGGCCGCACCGGCGGTCGCCTTTCAGGGGCTTCCGGCCGGCGCGCAGGTCAACGACGACGCTGCGGCGGGAATCAACCCGACGCTCGGGGTCGGCGGCGAAGATCCGGCCAACGCGGACGTCGTCGGCGGAGCGCTGACGGCCGGCAAGGTGGCCGTTCCGTGGGCGATCTTTCGCCAGCACGAGGCCGGTTCGGCTCGGGATCAGGCGTTCGTGCGCTCGTTCGCGAGTGGGGCGTGGACGACTCGCGGCACGGGAACGGTCGGGGGTGTCTCGAGCGCCTCGCCGGCTTTCTCCGGGTCGCTGAACTTCGACCAGGGTCAGGACGGCGAGGCGCCGTCGATCGACTTCGCCGGCGCGGGGCGCACCGTCCCGTGGGCGACCTGGTATGAGAACACCGCTGCGTTTAGCGCCACGCAGATCTTCGCCAGTCGCTTCGACAACACCGGCGACGCCAACCAGGGCAAGTGGATCTTCTCGGGCCCGAGCCGCGGAAACGGCACCGGCACCGTCCCCGTCCCGTCGCTCAACATCCACACCGACCAGGATGCCGAGAACCCAGCGGTCGCGGGCGGCACGACGGTCGCGGGCACCGACCCTGGTCCGTGGTTCGCCTGGCAGGAGACCGACACCTTGCCGACGCCCGGCAAGAACCAGATCTTCGTCGACAAGCCGAGCGCCCCCGGTCAGACGTCCTGCACGGGCGACACGCCGTCGAGCGGCACGCCGATCGGTGGCTTTTGCTTTCAGGACGTCGGTGTACCGCGCGCCGGAGCCTCCGCCGCCGACCCGAGCCTGAACGTCGACCCGACGCGGAACGGGATTGAGCCCGACATCGCCTTCACGGGCGTCAGCGACACTGTGCCGTGGGTCGTGTGGTACGAGACCGGCAGCAGCTCGGCCGGCCTCAACAACAACGAGATGGTGTTCGCGGCTAGGGCGGTCGCCGATGCCAGCGCGAATGGCGGCTTTGAGTGGGAAGCGATCGGCGGCGCGGGCTCCGGCGCGCTCGACACGGCCGGCGCGAGCTCGTTCGGCGCGTGTGCCGCTTCGGCGGCCGCCGAGGAGGGCTGTTCGCTCAACAACAACGGGACGGCCAATGCCGAGGATCCGCAGGTCGCCTCGGGGACGATGACCGCCGGCAACACGACGGCGCCGTGGGTGACCTGGGACGAGACGCTGAACGGCGTTCAGCAGGTGTTCGTCTCCCGCCTGGTCTCCACGCCTACACCGCACTTCGAGCTCGCCAACAATGGAGCCCCGATCTCCACGGGGAGCAATGACTCGACGCGTCCCGCCATCACCTTCAGTGGCAATACGCCGTACGTGACCTGGCGGGAGGACGTCGGCGGCGGCGTCGTGAAGGCCTTCGTCGGCCACTTCGTCAATGCCGCGAACCCGACGTTCGTGCTCGACGAAAGCGACACCGCGCTCACGCCAACCGCGCAGGCGGCCGTCCGCGAGCCGATCTCCTCCGGGTGCACCGGGAACTCGTTCGACGCTGACGGCTCGAGCTGCCAAGGCGCCGCGATCGGGACACCGTTCTTCCTGTTCACAGCGGGGACGAGCCCAACGAGCCTCTTCGCCGACGCGTACGCGCCGACGACCCCGTCGACGGGCGGCGCCAGCGCCATCACCGACGCGACCGCGGCGGTGGCCGGATCGGTCGATCCCGATGGCGCGTCCACCAGCGTCTTTTTCCAATACGGGACGAGCACCAGCTACGGATCGTCGACGAGCCCGCAGACCCTCGGGCCCGATGACGCGACCGACGCGTTCACCGGCTCACTGAGCGGCCTGCCCGCCAAGACGGTGATCCATTACCGGGCCGTCGCGACGACCGACTTCGGGACCGTCGACGGTCCCGACCAGACACTCACCACCGCGGCGACCCCGCCTCCGACCTCGCCCGGCCCGACCCCGAGAGACGGCGCCGTCAAGATCGGCAAGCGATCGGTGTCGGGGACCACGGCCAGGGCAAAGGTCACCTGTTCTGGCGCCGCCGGGGCGATGTGCAAGGTGACGCTCGAGATCACCGTGACCGAGACCGTTCAGGGACACAAGCTGATCGCCGTCGCCGCCGTCAAGAAGCGCAAGAAGCACAAGAAGGTGGTGGTGCTCGCCAAGGCGACCGTCACCCTCAGCGAGGGGCAGAGCAAGGTCGTCAACGTGTCCCTTGGCCGTGCCGGCAAGGGACTTCTTCGCAAGCACCACACGCTCCCGACCAAGCTCGTCGCGATCCAGACCCTGATCAACAAGCGCGCGCGGACCGTCAGCAGTCAGGCGGTCACCTTCAAGCAGCGCAAACCCAGGAAGGGAGCACTGAGCTTGGCAGCGTCGTCCCTGGTCATCGGGGAGAAGGTCATTTCGCTCATCGACGGGTGAGGTGGTCCAACCGTGGCGCGAGGTGCAGGCGCCGGCTGGTCCATCACCCGCCACCCGACCACTCGGGGGCCGGAGCCGTCGCGGTAGGCCTCGACGGCGAGCAGCCGGTAGCCCTCTGGCCAGAGGGAGAAGACCTGCTTGAACTCGCCGGCGCTGCCACGCCGCTGGGCGCGAACACCACCGGCGTCCCCGTGCCCGCTCAGGCAGGCCCCGCCGCCGCCGACTCGTGACCGACGGCGGCGGGACCCGCTCGCTCTTAAGCGAGATCGAAGCGATCGAGGCTCATGACCTTGTCCCAGGCGGCCACGAAGTCCTCGATGAACTTCTCGTGCGCGTCGTCGAAGGCGTAGACCTCGGCGATTGCCCGGAGCTGGGAGTTTGAGCCGAACACGAGGTCGACCGCGGTGGCCGTCCACTTGACTTCGCCCGTGTCGCGATCGCGACCCTCGTACACCTCCGTGGCGGAGCCATTCCCCGAGGAGCCGGACTTCTGCCACTCCGTGCCCATGTCGAGCAGGTTGATGAAGAAGTCGTTGGTCAACGTCTCGGGGCGGTCGGTGAAGACGCCGTGCTTGGACTGCTTGTGGTTGGCGCCCAGGGCGCGCAGGCCGCCGAGCAGAACCGTCATCTCCACGGTGGTCAGCGCCAATAGGTTGGCCCGCTCAACGAGCAGGGCCTCGGGCGAGAGTGCGTGACCGGCGTGGATGTAGTTACGAAACCCGTCGAAGGTCGGCTCGAGCACCGCGAAGGACTCCACATCGGTCTGCTCCTGCGAGGCGTCGCTGCGCCCCGGCGTGAACGGAACCGTCACGTCGTAGCCGGCCCGCCGCGCCGCTGCCTCGACGCCGGCACAACCGGCCAACACGATGAGGTCGGCAAGCGACACCGTCTGGCCGTCCCACTCCTGCCGGATCCCTTCCAGGGTCTCGAGCACCTTCGACAGTTCGGCCGGGTTGTTGACCTGCCAGTCCTTCTGCGGCGCCAATCGCAGCCGGCCGCCGTTTGGCCCGCCGCGCTTGTCGGTGCCGCGGAAGCTCGCCGCTGCCGCCCAGGCCGTGCCGACGAGCTGCGCGATGGAAAGCCCCGAGTCCAGGACGCTGCGCTTTGAGCGCAGCGATGTCGTCGGCGTCGATCAGGGGATGGTCGACCTCGGGCACGGGGTCCTGCCACACCTGCGGCTCGGCCACCCACGGGCCGAGGTAGCGCGCCACGGGCCCCATGTCGCGGTGCAGGAGCTTGTACCAGGCCCGCGCGAACGCATCCGCGAGCTCGTCCGGATGCTCGTAGAAGCGCTTGGTGATCGGTCCGTAGGCCGGATCGACCTTCAGCGCGAGGTCCGTGGTCAGCATCATCGGCGCGTGGCGCTTGGACGGGTCATGGGCGTCGGGTACGGTGCTCCTGGGCCTCCGGGTCCTTCGGCGTCCATTGCTGGGCGCCGGCGGGGCTGGTGGTGAGCTCCCAGTCGTACTCATAGAGGTTGGCCAAAAAGCCGTTGTCCCACTTGGTCGGCTCGCTGGTCCAGGCACCCTCGAGGCCGCTCGTCAGGGCGTCGGCGCCCTTTCCGGTGCCGGAGCCGTTCTTCCAACCGAGACCCTGCTGCTCGATGGGGGCCCCTTCGGGCTCTGGGCCGATGTACTTGGGGTCCACGGCGCCGTGCGTCTTGCCGAACGTGTGGCCGCCCACGATCAGGGCCACCGTCTCCTCGTCGTTCATGGCCATGCGGGCGAAGGTGTCACGAACGTCCTTGGCGGCGGCCAGGGGATCCGGATTCCCGTTCGGGCCCTCCGGGTTGACGTAGATGAGGCCCATCTGCACGTTGGCGAGGGGCTCGGCGAGCTCGCGGTCGCCGCTGTAGCGCTCGTCCCCGAGCCACGTGTCCTCGGAACCCCAGAAGATCTCCTCGGGCTCGAAGATGTCTTCGCGGCCGAAGCCGAAGCCGAAGGTCTCAAAGCCCATGGACTCCATCGCGCAGTTGCCGGCGAAGATGATCAGGTCGGCCCAGGAGAGCTTGCGGCCGTACTTCTGCTTGACCGGCCACAGCAGGCGGCGCGCCTTGTCGAGGCTCGCGTTGTCCGGCCAGCTGTTGAGCGGCGCGAAACGCTGAGCACCCTGGCCACCGCCGCCGCGGCCGTCGTGAATGCGATAGGTGCCGGCGGCGTGCCAGGACATCCGGATGAAGAGCGGGCCGTAGTGGCCGTAGTCGGCCGGCCACCAATCCTGCGAGGTCGTCATGACCTCGATGACGTCGAGCTTGAGGGCCTCGAGGTCGAGGGACTTGAACTCCTCGCGGTAGTCGAATCCGGGCCCCAGGGGGTTCGGCTGCGGTGCGTTGTGGTGGAGCACCTGCAGGTTGGGCTGATTGGGCCACCAGTCCTGATTGGTCCGAGGCCGAGTTTGCTCGGGAGTCGGAGACGGGATGGCGGGATTCTCGGTTTCGCTGGCGGTGTTGGCCATGTCGTTCCTCCTACTCACTCACTGTGGTTGTCATTGCGATGCGGCCGCGGCGCAGGCGGGACAGCGGCCCCAATAGATCACCTCAGCCTCGTCGACCTCGTAGCCCGAGGCATCGGCGGCGGTCAGGCAGGGCGCCTCGCCAATCGCGCAGTCGACGTCGACCATGTGGCCGCACGTGCGGCAGATGAGGTGGTGATGGTTGTCGCCGATCCGGTCCTCGTAGCGCGTCGGCGACCCGGCGGGCTGAATCCGGCGGATGATGCCCTTGTCGGTGAGGGTGGCGAGGGCGTCATAGACCGCCTGATGCGAGATGGCCCCGATCTCGCTCCGCACGGCCGTGTAGACATCGGCGGCGGTGCCGTGGGGGAGGTGGGACACCGCTCGCAGAATGGCGAGGCGCTGAGCCGTGACCTGTAGGCCCTGCCGGCGCAGCAGGGCAGCCTTGTCGAGGGATTCCTCCACGCGAGAGGACAGACTCTACCGAGCGATACTGGAAGACGTCCAATATTGGGCTAATACCGGGATTCGGCGGCCCGATCCGCGCCTCTCAGCGCGAACGGACTCCCCTACGCAGCGCCACCGCCGCCGTTCGCGGCCGGGACGTGGCATGGCGGACGAGCGACACGGCGAGCGCTCGGCGGGAGGGCACACCGGTGGCGTCGGCGACGTAGCGCAGAAAGCCTCCCTCGGGGCCGTTACGGCGGTACAGGTCCCAGAGCCGGACGTAGCCGGTGACGCGACCGGGCCGGCTGGAAAGCCGCAGACACAGCCTCTCGCGAGCCGTGCTGGGCAGCGCGCCCAGCTCATCGATCACCTCGGGCGGGATCGGCGCCTCGAGCACATCGCTGACCACCGCCAGGGACGTCGCCACCGTGACCCCAAGCCTGCGCGACGCGGCCCCGTTGACCAGCCGTCCCCAATCGACCCCGCCCCCGCGGAGGATCGCGGCGGCGTCAGCCGCCCACAGCAACCCGCCCTGCATCACCCCCGCGCAGGCATATAAGAGCTGCTCGCTCGGGCCGGGCGCGCGCGTCGGCGTCGACCCGAGCGCGACGGCAACGGCTCCCGACCAGAAGTCCTCATCGCTCGCGGACTCCGCCAGCGCTCGCGCATGCAGAGTGACCGGGGTCTCGCCGGGCGCGGACAGCGCGACGGCGTGGCGGCTGCGCAGCGCGCGCGCAGGGTCGATCGGCCCCGGCGCCGTCCATCCGCACGCGCGGAAAACGGCCAGCGCGCGCGTGGCTTCACCGACCGCCACCAGCACGCCGGCGTCGTCGAGCCGGCGCGCGCCGGCATCGTGAACGTGGGTGGCGCTCAGGGCGGCACCGCCGAGCACCATCGTCGCGATGCCTTCGCCGGTCAGCGCCGGCAATGTCTGCCCGAGCCGGGAAAGGAGTCGCTGGTTGCTCACCCAGGCGTGCCGGTAGAAACCCCGCAGCCGCGCAAGGTCCGGGTCGTCCACCTGACCGGCCTCGAGCTTTCGGTAGATCATCGCCAGCAGGCGAGCACTCCGGGGGTCGAGCTGGTCGAGGTCCCCACCGGCGCGTCGCCACTGTGCCCACGCCGCACAGGCACTCTCGCCCTCAGCGGCCGCCGCGCGCAGCAGCAGCCGCTGGGCCGCAGCTAGCGACAGCCCCCGGAGGAGCGTGGCGCTCACGAGCGCTTCTCGGCCGCGGCGACCTCGTTGGCGATCCGGCCATCGCGCAAATGGATCACGCGCTCAGCCCACGCCTCGATCGCGGGGTCGTGACTGATGGCGATGATGGTCGGTGCGCCGGGAAGCTCGGCGAGGTTCTCGAGCAACCGGTTGATCGCGGCGTCGTCGAGGTGGGTCGTTGGCTCATCGAGCACGAGCAGGGCGGGGCGGGCGAGCAGCGCGCGGGCGATGGCCACCCGTTGACGCTGCCCGGCCGAGAGCAGCACGCCCTCATCGCCGACGGGCGTGGCGTATCCCTGCCCGAACGCCTCGATGAACTCGGCCGCCGTCGCCCAGCCCGCGGCCCGCTCGATCTCGGCCGCGGTGGCCTCAGGCCGGCCGTAGGCGATGTTCTGCGCCACCGTGCCGGGAAAGATCACCGGGTCCTGGAGCACCACGCCGAGGGACCGCCGGAAGCTCGGCATGCTGAGCTCCTCGTAGGGCACGCCGCCGGCGAGCAACCGGCCGGCGCTCGGCCGATACAAACCCAGCAACAGGCTCGCCAGGGTGCTCTTCCCCGCGCCGTTGGGTCCGACGATCGCCACCCGCTCCCCGGGCGCGATGGCGAGGTCAACGTCGCGGAGCACCGGCCGACGGCCGTAGCCAAAGCACACTGCGTCGAAGGTCAAGGCGCCGTCGAAGTCGATGACGGTCGTGCCGGAGTACGGCTCACTGCCCCCCGCCTGCAGGAGCTGATCGAGACGGACCATCGACTCGTAGCCGGTGAGCACGTCGGGAACGCTGCTGAGGATGGGGGACAGCTGACGGAGCAGGAGCACGGCGATGGCATAGAAGCCGATGAGATCACCGGTCGTCATCTCGTGGCGAGAGGTGGCCCAACCACCGACGACGAGAACGATCACCCCGGCGCAGGCGCTGATGGCCTGCTGCAGGATTCCGTAGGTCCCGTTCAACCAGGCCATTTCGCGCCCGGCCTCGGTGAGCTCCCAGGTCACGGCCGCGCGACGCTCGATCTCGATCGACTCCGCTCCGTGCACCTTGGTCAGCGACATGGCGCGCAGACCCAGTGCTGTGGCCGCGGCGAAGGCGTCGAAGGCACGCTGCCAACGGCGCGTGCGCCGGCGCATGACGGGCGTCAACCACCGGTTGATGGCGATCATCATGGGCACGACGGCCAACAGCGCGGCGCAGAGCAGAGGAGAGACGATCAGCGCCACCGCGACAAGCCCCGTGGAGACGATCACCGCCGGGATGAGCAGGGCGATGATGCCGTTGCTCATCACGTCCACCCGCTCGGAGTCCTGCACCACGATCGACTGCAGCACGCCGACGCTCGAGCGGTCGAGCTCCGCGCGCTCGAGGGCGTAGAGGCGCTCGGTGAGCATGACGCGCAGCCGGGCCACGGCGTGCTTGTTGACCTTGAGGCTGATGTAGCGCGTGGCCAGGCCGAGCCCCGCGTTGGCCGCGTAGAGCACGAAGATCACCGCGCCGGTGATCGCTACCGCGCCGGCCCGATGTTGCGGGATCTGGTCATCGAAGGCGCGCTGCAGGAGTCGGGCGATGGGCACCAGAAGCAGGGCCTGGAGCACGGAAAGGGTGACGGTGATCCCGAGCAGTCGCCGCGAGTCGTTCAACAGCCGGATGTACAGCCGCCACGGCTCGCTGATCCTCTTGCTCATGTGCGCACTCATTGGCCCCTCGGCGACGTCCCCCGCTGACCCACCCGTTCGGAGAGCCAGGCCGCCAATATAGGGTGTCGGGGCCCTGGCGTTCGACTACTATTCGGGATCGAGTGGGGCTGAGAATGCTGGAACGGATAACCGGGGAGGGGGCTTGATCCACGCACCCAACATCGTGCATGAGACGCTCGAGGGCGAGACGATCGTCATCCACCTCGAGACAGGCAGCTACTACAGCTTGACCGGGTCAGGCGCCGAGATCTGGGACCTGGTCGCCCAGGGACCCTCCCTGGAGCAGATCTGTGCCGCGCTCGCGCGCCGTCATGGGCGGCCAGAGAGCGAGATCTCGGAGGCCGTGGAGAGCTTCCTCGCTGATCTCGCGGGCGAGGGGCTCATCACGCCCAGCGAACCCAGCTCCAACGGCCTGGCGGAGGGGTCCGACGGCCAGCGGCCGTGGGAGCCTCCAAAGCTCGAGCGCTTCGACGACATGCGCGACTTTCTCCTCGTCGACCCCATTCACGAGGTCGACCAGACCGGCTGGCCCAGCCCGAAGTCCTCGCAATGAGGGTCAGGGCGCAGCGCGACCTCTGACGGCCCCGGCCAGTGCCCGCACGTCTGCGTGACGAGGCCCGCGTGGCCGCCCCCGGAAGGCCGGTGGCCACGGCGTATTACGAGTCCGTGCACCGCGCCTTCGCGCGTGCCCGCCGGGCGGCCGGAGCGCAGACCCAGCGCCTGCAGATCGGCGACGCATCGATCGAGCTGCGCTTCGCCGGACCTGTCCTCTCCGCGCTCTTGGCGCCCGCGTTCTCCCCGGTGCTGTCCTCGGGCGCCGGCCCAGCGGAAATCGAGGTCGAGCTGTGGGACGAAGCGAGCACCGGCGTTAGCATTCCGCCGCCGCCGTGGAGCCTGCGTGACCTCATCGCCCGGGGTGACGTTCGCACCCTCTCGGGTGGGCATATTCGCGCCCAGGTCGATCGCACCAACGGGATCCTGACCCTGTGGGACGGCGAGCGCCGGCGTGGAGTCCTGTGGGCGGCGGACGCCCACCGGCTGCCCTACTGGGTGCCCGCGGCGCCGCTGCGCTCGATGCTGCACTGGGCCCTCGCCAGCCCGCGGCGCCACCTGGTCCACGCGGCGGCGGTGGGGGACGAGCGCGCCGGGGCCCTGCTCGTCGGGCCGGCCGGGTCGGGGAAGAGCACCACATCGCTGGCCTGCGTGCAGAGCGGACTCGGCTACGCCGGAGACGACTGCGTCCTCGTCGAGGCCGACCCCGCGCCGCGGGCGCTCAGCGTGTACGGGACCGCGAAGCTCAACCCGCCCAGCCTGACCCTGCTGCCGGGCCTGCCCGCGCTCGCGACCGCGCCGGATGCCCCGAAGTTCATCGTCGATGTGGCCCGCGCGCATCCGGCGCTCATGCGCCGCGCGGTGGCCGTCTCGATGATCCTCCTGCCCCGGGTCACCGCGGGCGGCGTGGCGCTGCGCCCGGTCGGCGCCGCTCAGGCTTTGCGCGCGCTGGCCCCGAGCACGATCCTGCAGTTTGCCGACGAGAGCGCCACGGGTCTTGCTCTCATGTCCCGGCTGGTGCGGCAGGTCCCGGCCTACATCCTCGAGCTCGGCTCTGAGCTCACCGCGGTCGGACCGGCCGTGCGAGCTGTCCTGGAGGCACGGAGCTGAGCTCGCCGCTCGTCAGCGTCGTCATTCCGGTCTACAACGGCGCGGCGTACCTGGCCGCGGCCATCGAGAGCGCCGTCGCCCAGACCTATGCGCCAACCGAGGTGATCGTGGTCGACGATGGCTCGACCGACGCCAGCGCGACGATCGCGGCGCGCTACGACGTACGCCTTCGGCGCCAGCCCCACTGCGGGGTGTCGTGCGCCTGTAATGCCGGCCTGCAGGACGCGGGCGGCGAGTTCGTGGCCTTTCTCGACGCCGACGACCTGTGGCCGCGGGACCGCCTCGAGCGCCAGGTGGGGCATCTGTCGGGGCGGCCGGATCTCGGCTTCGTCATGGCCCATGCCATCCAGTTCCTGCAACCGGGGGTGCAGCGGCCGCGGTGGCTGACCGCGGAGTGGATGGCGCGGGTCGGGCCTCCCGGCGCCGTGCGCCCGCAGTCACCGCCAAGCGATGTGACGGTGCCCGTCCCCCACCCGCGCACTCTGCTCGCGCGGCGCACGACCTTTGCCCAGGTCGGGGGGTTCGACGAGGCCATGGACATGGGCGAGGACGTCGACTGGCTCATGCGGGCCGGCGACGCCGGCATCGCCCACGAGCTCCTCGAGGACGTCGTCTTGCACCAGCGGCTGCACACTTCGAACGCGAGCTACCGCCTCGACGAGGCGCTCACCGCGCGGCTGCGCGTGGCCCGGGAGTCCGTGGCCCGAAAGCGCGGCCTCGCGCGCCCCTCGGTGAGCGTGGTCATCCCGGTGCTCGACAGAGAACCCTTCCTGGCTGAGGCTATCGCCTCCGTGCGGGCCCAGACGTATGCACCACTCGAGCTCATCGTCGTCGACGACGGCTCGCGGGACGCCAGCGCCGAGATCGCCGAGCAGCTCGGAGCCCGCGTGCTGCGCCGGACCCATCGCGGTGTGAGCGCCGCTCGCAACGCGGGCATCGCTGTCGCTCGCGGCGAGCTCGTGGCCTTGCTCGATGCCGACGACCGCTGGCCGGCGGATCGACTCGCTGTGCAGGTGCGGCGCTTCATCCGGCGTCCGGAGCTCGGATTCGTGATTGGCCGCGCGCGCCTCTTTCTCGAGCCCGGCACACCACGTCCGGATTGGTTCACCGAGGATCTGGCCACGGGGGAGAGCGCGCTGGCGCGGGGGGCCTCGTGGCCCGGCGAGAGCTGTTTGACCGCATCGGCGGCTTCGACGAGTCCAGTGACATCTGCGAGGACTTCGACTGGCTGGCGCGCGCCCGGGACGCCGGCATTCCCTCCGAGGTGCTCGACGACGTCGTCCTGGAGTACCGGGTGCACGATGCCAACACCGGCCTCTCGAGGCGAAGCGACCTCGAGCGGGGCGTGCTGCGCACTCTGCGCTCGTCGGTGCAGCGCAAGCGTCTCCCAAGCCAGGCACCATGATCCCTGCGCTTCACGTTATGACCGAGCTGGTCAGCGTGGTCATCCCCGCCTTCAACGCCGAGGCCTTCGTGGCCGAGGCCATCGAGTCGGTGCTGGCCCAGGATCACGAACCGGTCGAGGTCATCGTGGTCAACGACGGCTCGACCGACGCCACGGCCGCCATCGCCGCGCGCTACCCGGTCAGGTGCCTGCGCCAGGCCAACGGTGGCCAGGCGGCGGCGCGCAACGCCGGCGTGGCGGCGGCGCAGGGGTCGTTGGTCTCCTTCCTCGACGCCGACGACGTGTGGCGAGCGTCGAAGCTCGCCACTGAGGTCGCACATCTCCAAGCCCATGCCGAGCTTGATTACGTGCTCGTGCGGATGCAGCGCACGCTCCTACCCGGTGCGCCGTGGCCGCCGGGCACGCCCGCAGGCTGGTTTGAGGAGCCGCAACCGGGCACGCTTCCGAGCGCCGCGCTGGTGAGGCGGAGCGCGCTTGAGCGGATCGGGCCCTTCGACACCGCGCTATCGGCACGGCTCTGACACCGAGTGGCAGGCGCGGGCAGCCGACGCGGGGGTCCGCTGGGAGCTGCTCCCCGACATCCTCGTCCAGTACCGCATCCACGGCGCCAACAACTCCTACGACAACCTCGGCATGAAGCAGGAGATGTTCGATCTCCTCCGAGCCTCCCTGGCCCGCAAACGCATGGCGGGATGAACGTCGCCATCGTCATCCCCGTGCGCAACGGCGAGCGCTATCTGGCCGAGGCGCTCGACAGCGTCCTGGCCCAGACCCACCCGCCGTGTGACGTCGTCGTCGTCGACGATGGATCAAGCGACCGGACGATCGCCGTGGCCGAGCGCTACGCCCCCCGGGTGCGCTGCCTTTCCCAGCCGGCCGCGGGAATCGGCGCCGCTCGCAACCGCGGTGTCGCCGAGGCCCGCGGCGACTATCTGGCCTTTCTCGACGGCGACGACGCCTGGCCCCTGGACCGGCTCGAGCGCCAGCTGGCCGCATTCTCGGCTCAGCCTGCGCCTGACCTCGTGTTCGGGCACATCGAGCAGTTCCTCTCCCCGGACCTCGATGCCGCGGCGCGGGCGGAGTTGGTCTGCCCCGGTGGCGCCCAGCCCGCCTTTCTGGCCAACACCATGCTCATGCCCCGCGCAGTGTGGGATCGCGTGGGGCCGTTCTCGGTCACGGCCGTGCGCAGCGAGTTCCTCGACTGGCTTTTGCGCGCCCGCGAGCACGGCTTGCGCGAGGTCATGGTGGCCGACGTCGTCCTGCGCCGGCGGCTGCACGCGGCCAACCACGGTCGCCGCCGCCACGACGCTGCCAACGAGTACGCCGTCACGCTGAAGCGTGCCCTTGACCGCCGGCGCGCCATCGAATGAAAGTGCGGCCACCGCGGACCGCGCTGGGGGATGATGCGTCCCTGAGACGTAACAAATCCCGAGGAGGCGAAGATGGCCGACAAGGTATTGATCAACCTGACCACCGGGCTCGAAGATCCCGAACGCGTCACGATCGCCTATCTGGTCGCCGGGGCGGCCCTCCAACGGGGCCAGACGGCGGCCATGTGGCTGACCAAGGAGGCGGTCCGGCTGGCCCTGCCGGGACATGCCGAGGGGGTCGCCTGCGACGGTTGTCCGCCCCTCTCGCGGCTGGCCGAGCAGTACGCCCAGGGCGGCGGCCGGCTCCTCGTGTGTCCCATCTGCTTCAACGCCCGCAAGCTCGAAGAAAGCGCGCTGCTCTCGCATGCCCGGCTCGCCGGGGCCACGCCGATGCTCGAGTGGTTGGCTGACGAGGACGCGCTCGTCTTCAGCTATTGACGGCGCACGCGGGGCGAATGCGTAGATTCACCGGTCGGCGGCCCACGACCCGGGTGCTAGGGTGGCCTGCGTGATGGAGGGGGCGTCGCGCCTTACCCCACGGAAGTGCCGCCCCCTTCCGCGCCACCGGCTGATTCTCGTCCTTGTGACCACGGTGGCGCTGTTGTGCGCAGCGTCACCGGCACTGGCCGCCAACACCTTGTTCGTCGACGCGTCCGCCGGCAGCGACACGAGCAACTGCCAGAGCCAGGCTTCGCCGTGTCAGACGATCACCTATGCGGTGAGCCAGGCGGGCGACGGGGACACCGTCCAGATCGCGAAAGGAACCTACACCGAAGCGGTAAGCACCGGGCTTGACCTGTCCTTCGTGGGGGCAGGCTCGAGCGGCCAGAGCGCCACCACCATCGACGCCACTGGCACCGGGGCTTCCGCGCTGGCGCTGTCGGGCACCGACTCGGTTGCACACCTCGCACTGACTACGCGCGATCAGCACGCCGGCGCCGCCATGGGAGTCTCCGGCAGCGGCGAAGTCACCGCCAACGATCTCGCCATCACGGCGCCGGGCGGTGCCACCGACGGCGTGAACGCCGCGGGGGCGAGTCTGTCACTCACCAACGCCACCATCTCGGCCACCAACGCCGACGCTGACGTGGAGAACAATTCCTCCTCGTCTCCGACGGTCAGCGATGGCTCGGCCGTCGAGGTCAGCGCCGGGACGCTCACTGTGGCGAGTTCGAGCCTCACGGCTACCGAAGGCATCGCCCTGCACATCGACAGCTCGGCCACACAGACGACCGTCGGCGACAGTGTCCTGGTCTCGAACGGGAACGTCCCCGCGGGTTACTCGGGACAGAACACCAACCAATGGCAGGCGGTCGCCGTCGGCGGGGGGCAGGTCAGCCTCACCTTTGACACGGTCGTCAACCAGACCATCGGCCAAAGCAATACCAACACCAGCGCCCCGCCGGCCGACGCCCTGTGGGTGGCGCCGACGCCGGGGGTGGCGGTGACCCTCGCCGACAGCGTGCTGCGCGCCCAGCCGACGAGCGCAGCGATCGCCAACGGCAGCGACATCGACGCCAACGAGGACGTCACCGCCACGACCAGCGCCTTCACCACGGTCAACGCGGCCGGCGGCGTCACCGTCACAGCACCGGGAACCGCGGGCAACATCCCCGGCGACCCGGGCTTCGTCTCGGCCGGCCTCACGCTGGCGGCCGGTTCACCGCTGCTGGGCGCGGGCAACCCCAGCGACGCTCAACAAAACGAGGTCGATCTGAGCGGTGCCCCGCGCACGACGGGCTGCCCTGACGGCGCCATCGTCAACATCGGCGCCTACGAGTCGGCGGTCCCGCCGTGCCCGGCGGCCCCGGCCGCGGACTCGACCGGTCCTCTCTCGCAGCTCACCGGCGCCGGTAACTGCATCACGGGCGATAGCCAGGCTTCCAGCGGCTGTAACACGAGCGGCGTCGCCGGCCTGACCGGGGGGCCGCCCCAGGACGCGGTGGTCAGCCCCGACGGCAAGAACGTCTATGCCGTGGCTGAGGATCCAAGCGGTGCCTCCACCGACGTCGTCGAGCTCGATCGGGCCGCCGGCGGTCAGCTCGCCCCCCTGCCGGCGCCCGACAACTGCATCAGCGGATCGAGCGCGCAGGCCAGTGGCTGTGGCACCGGCGACGACGCCGCTCTGCTCTACGTCATCGGGGCCAACAACCAGCCGTCGCCGACTCCCGCCCGGCTGGCCATCAGTCCCGACGGCGCCAACCTCTACGTCGATAACGGCTACGTGCTCTCTGCGTTCTCCCGGGACCCGAGCACCGGCGCGCTGACGCCCCTGCCCGACGCCGACTGCATCGATCAGACCAACGCGGACGCCAGCTGCTCATCCCAGCAGCAGGGCCAGATGTTCACCGCGGCGGCGCTCGAGGTCAGTCCCGACGGCAAGGATCTCTACTTGGCCACCCGCAACGGCTGTGAGCCCTCGGGGTCGGGCGCCTCCGGAGTCCCGAACCCGAACTGCAACAACAACCCCAACCTCGGCTTCTCGGCCCAGGCCGACGTGGCCGTCTTCGCCCGCGACTCTCAGACCGGCGTTCTCAGCCCTGGCCCGTGTTACAGCAACGCCAACACGGCCACGACCGGCTGCGCGATCGCCGGCCTCGACGGGCTGTACTCGATGACCTCGTTGACCTTCTCGCCCGACGGGGTCAACGTGTACGTGAGCACGGAAGGCGGGGCCAATCCGGGCGCCCTGTCCGAGGACCCAGGCGAAGTGGACGCGTTCACGCGCGACGCCTCCACGGGGGCGCTGACGCCGCTGGGCGGGGCGGGCGCGTGTACGACGGCAGGCAGCGCCTGCGGCACAAACAACACCGGCACCACCGGCGTGACGGGCATGATCGATCCCCAGCAGGTCGTCGTCTCGCCAGACGGCAAGGACGCCTACGTGACCTCGGCACAGTACGTCCAGACCAACGGCTCCCGCCCCTCGCTGGTGGATTCGGGCACGCTCGTCGCCTCTACCCTAACCCAGCTCGAGCGCGACCCCGTCACCGGTGCCCTGAGTTCGCTGCCCGGCGCCACCTGCTTTGCCGGCGAGCACGAGGGGTGCTTTGGACAGTCCGGGCCCTCGGCGGCCGTCACCCAGGTCCCCGGCTTCACCGGGGCGGAGGGGCTGACCATTACTCCCGACGGCCGCAACGTGTATGCCAGCGCCGTCAACCCAGGCACCAGCAGCGGGCTGGCCGAGTTCTCCCGCGACCCGGCGAGTGGGCGCCTCAGTCCGCTCTCCTCGCCCCACACATGCCTGAGCAACGGCGCTCCGCCCGGAGCCAGCGGGCCGTTTGCCTGCGGGACGACCAGCCTGGCGGGCGTTCAGTCGTCGATCGAGGATCTGCCGGGCGGCGTCGTGATCTCGCCCGACTGCACGAGCGCTTACCTGTTGAGCGACGGGATCGCTGCGTTTTCACGGCCGCTTCCGGCCGGCGCGACGGGGTGCGCCTCCGCCGCCAAGCCTGGTCCGGCCGCCGTCCAGTTCAGCACCGCGTCGCTCAGCTTCGGTCCGCCTCCGGTTCCGGTTGGCACGACCAGCGCGCCGCAGTCGGTGCGGCTGACCAACACCGGCCAGACGACGCTGCACCTCGAAACGGTCGCGCTGGCCGGTGCCGGTGCGAGCCGATTCTCGATCCTCTCCGACGGGTGCTCGGGACAGGCGCTCGGGCCCGGAGGCGCATGCACGGTGGCGGTGACCTTCGCGCCCAACTCGCCGGGCGCGGTCTCGGCCGCGCTGCAGTTCACCGACGACGCCAGCGACAGCCCCCAGACCATCACGCTGACCGGGGACGGCGGTGAGGCGGCGGTCAGCCTGAGCCCGACGTCCCTGTCCTTCACGGCCCCGGCGCCCCTGACAAGCGCCTCCCAGACGGTCACGGTGACCGACGTCGGCACCGAGCCGCTGAAGATCGCCACCGTTGGTCTCACCGGCGCCACGCCCTCGGCCTTCTCGTTCACCGCCGATGCCTGCACGGGCAAGACCGTGGCGGCCGGTGCCTCGTGCACGGTCAGCATCGCCTTCCACGCCCTCGGCGTCCGCACCTACACGGCGCAGCTCACCATCGCCGACGACGCCGCCGACAGCCCGCAGACGGTGGCGCTGAGTGCAACGGGCGCGCAGGCCATGACCGTCTATGGCACGGTGAGCAACATCACGGCATCGCCGCCTCGGCCGGTGGGCCAGGTGCCGGTCTACGCGTGCTCGGCCACGAGCCGCTGCGTGAGCACCACCACCGCCGCCGACGGCAGCTACCGGCTGCTTCATCTCGGCTCGGGAAGCTGGCGGGTCCAGGTGTCCCCGCCCCTCGGTCTGGGCGCGGCGTCGGCCGACGTCGTCATCGCGCCCGGTCAGCTGATCAAGCAGGACTTCGCCCTGCAGGGGCCCCGTCCGCTCAGCGCAAGAATGAGCATCGACGGGCAGACGGGCGGCTACTCGACCACCCCCGACCGCAACCCGTACACGCTGACTCTGCCCCTTCCCATTTCCCGTACCGGGGCGCCGCATACGACGCAGCTCTCGATCGGCTTCGGGGGCATGGAGGGCGACAACGAGAACCCGAACCAGGGCCAGAACGTCATCCAGATGGGCATGATCATGTTCGCGGCCCGCTACAACGGCGCCGGTCAGCTCGTCGGCGTCACCCGGCCGCTCATGGGATCGCTCAACTGCGACGCCTCGCCGGGGGTCAACGCCGCCTGCGCGGCGCTGGCCCGTGCCCATACGGGGGATCGCTCGGGCGCGCCGGCCGGGGCCCAGGACGGCTCCTCCAGCTGCACATCCGCGGGCGGTCCCTCTGCACCGGCTCTGCCCGACGTCGTGGGCCCGCAGTCGGCCGTCGTCGACCCCCGGGTCACCGGCGCCAAGCCGCCCGAGGAGACGTCGATCATCCAGCCCGACAACGGCTCGGGCGGGATCCATACGACCATCGCGCTGGGCAACGGCACGGTCATTCCTTTCGTCATCGGCTCGGCGCAGATTCCGCAGTTGGCCGGCGCGAACCCCTGGGCCAACGCGGCGATCAACCTCACGAACCCTGCCATCAACCTCGATCCCTTCGCCTCGGTGTACGGCTTCTGGGCCGGACTCAGCAACGCCCTGACGGGCGCGCACCAGACGCTGCCGTCGGCGAATGGCGCCCGGTGGGCGGCCGGGGCGACGTGGACGATCATGGCCGACAACTTCGGAGGGCCCTTCCACGGTGGGGTCCAGCTGTTCTGGAACCTGTTCTCCGGTGAGCTGGGCAGCAGGATCCAGCCGGGCAGCCCCGTGCCGGTCACCTTCTCGAGCTGCCAGGGGGGCTCCGCCGACGCCTACCGCGAGCCAAGTGGCATGGTCCGCACCCCGTCGGGCATCCCCATCGCCGGTGCCCGCGTGACCCTGCGCCGCTCGGCCACGGCCACCGGTCCGTCCTTGCCCGTCCCCCCTGGCAGCCTCCTCATGGCGCCGGCCAACCGGCGCAACCCGATGTTGACCGGCCCCCTCGGGCTCTACGGTTGGGATGTTGTGCCTGGCCTCTACCAGGTCACCGCCAGCCACCGAGGCTGCACGGTGCCGCGCCGGCGGGGCAAGGCCAAGGTCACCTCGCCGCGTCTCACCGTGCCTCCCGCCGGCACTGGGATCGACCTCGTGCTGAGCTGTCCCGCGCTGGCGCGGCGCGCCGTAGGGCTCCGGCTCACCGTGGTCAAAGCCAGGGACCGCTTCTCGCTTGACCTCCTCGAAGCCAAGGTGATCGGCGCCCGGGGCCAGCGCCCGCAGGGGCTGGTGACCTTCGCGGTCGGCCGCCGCGTGCTGGGCTCGGCCATGGTCATCGCGCGCACGGGCGTGGCCCGGTTCGTCCTTCCCGCTTTCCTCAACGATCGCGGGGCCGTGCGCGTTCGCTACGGCGGTGATGCCGCCTACGCTCCCGCCATCGCCCACGGCCGCCTCTAACCGCCCCGCAGGGTTGCGTCCGGGATCTGACCGCGCTTGCCCGGGCCCGAACACAGGTTCCCCGGCCCCGCTAAAATCTCAGTCACAACGACTGAGATCTATATCGGATAGGAAAGAGACATCGTGGAATCTGACAACACCAACACCGTGTGCGAGGCCTGCGGCGAGCGGCCGGCGGCCGTCGAGCTGACGGTGGTCGCCGGTGGTGAGCGCCGCCGCGTGGCCATGTGCGAGGGCTGCGCCCGCGCCGCCGTGGCTCGGCGCCAGGGAGGCGGACTTTTCGGTGCCATGATGGGTCCTGGCATGGGCAGCCCGATGGGGCCCGGTCTGGCCGGACCGGACGCCGCTTCCGCCGTGCGCCAGCGCACCGATGCCAGCCGGCAGTCCGAGACCCCGGCGCTGGACAAGTTCGGCCGTGACCTGACTGCGGAGGCACGGGCAGGCCGGATCGATCCGGTCATCGGCCGCTCGGCCGAGATCGAGCAGGTCGTCGAGGCGCTGAGCCGCCGGCGCAAGAACAACGCCGCCCTCATCGGCGAGGCCGGCGTCGGTAAGACGGCGATCGCCGAGGGCCTGGCCCTGCGCATCACCGACAGCGACGTCCCCGAGCCACTGCTCGGCGTGCGTGTCGTGGCCCTCGACCTGGCCGGCATGCTCGCGGGCAGCCAGTACCGCGGCGCCTTCGAGCAGCGCCTCAAGGCCGCGCTGGAGGAGGTCGTCGCCTCCGGCGGCCGGATCATCCTGTTCGTCGACGAGCTGCACACCGTGCTCGGCGCGGGCGCGGCCGAGGGCGCCATGGACGCGGCCAACATGCTCAAGCCGATGCTCGCCCGCGGCGAGCTGCGCATGATCGGTGCCACCACCCTGGCCGAGTACCGCAAGATCGAGCGCGATGCCGCGCTGGCCCGGCGCTTCTCGCCCGTGATGGTGCAGGAGCCCTCGGTGAGCGAGACGGTGGCCATCCTGCAGGGACTGCGCTCTCAATACGAGGAGCATCATCGGGTCAAGATCACCGATGAGGCGCTCGAGGCGGCGGCGCGGCTATCGGATCGCTACATCACCGAGTACCGGCTCCCGGACAAGGCCATCGACCTCGTCGACCAGGCCGCCGCCCGTCTGCGGCTGCGTGCTCCGGTCGGCGATACCGAGCAGCTCCAGGGCGAGCTGCGGCGCCTCGAGGCCGACAAGCAGGCCGCCGTCGACGCCGAGGCCTACGAGCAAGCCGGCGAGCTCAAGGGCCGCATCGACGCCCTGCAACAGCGGCTGGCCGGCCAGGAGCCGGGTGAGAGCGCCCCGTCCGTCGTCGGCGAGCAGGAGATCGCCGGCGTCGTGGCAACCCGTACCGGCATCCCCGTCGGTGAGCTGGTGGCGGCGGAGCTCGAGCGGCTGGGCAGCCTCGAAGAGGACCTGCACCGCCGGGTGATCGGACAGGACGCCGCCGTGCACGCCGTCGCAGAGACGGTCCGCCACGCCCGGGCCGGGCTGGCCGAGCCGGAGCGACCGCTGGGCAGCTTCTTGTTCATGGGCCCGACCGGCGTGGGCAAGACCGAGCTCGTCAAGGCGCTGGCCGAGCGGCTGTTCGCCACCGAGAGGGCGCTCGTTCGCATCGACATGTCCGAGTACCGCGAGCCCCACACGGTGGCGCGGCTCATCGGCTCGCCGCCCGGTTACGTCGGCTACGGCGATGGCGGCCAGCTCACCGAGCCGGTCCGCCGCCGCCCCTACTCGATCATCCTCCTCGACGAGATCGAGAAGGCCCACCCCGAGGTGTGGAACGTTCTGCTCCAGGTGCTCGACGATGGCCGGCTCACGGACGGCGAAGGTCGCACCGTCGACTTCACCAATACCGTGGTCGTCATGACGTCGAACCTCGGCGCCGGGCAGGCCAAGCGGTCCCTGGGATTCACTGGCGGCGAGGCCGAGCCGGCCGTCGAGCGGATGCTGGCCGCCGCCAAGCGGGCCTTCCTGCCCGAGTTCCTCAACCGGATCGACGACGTCGTCGTCTTTGAAGCGCTCAGCGAGGAGCAGGTCCGCGACATCGGTGCGCTCATCTGCGCCCAGGTGGCCGGGCGCCTGCGCGAGCAGCGCGGAGTCGAGCTCGACGTCGAGCCCGCGCTCGTGGCCACGCTGGCCCGCGAGGGCTTCGATCCCGAGTTCGGAGCCCGGCCGCTGAAGCGCCACATCCGACGCACGCTCGAGAAGGAGCTCACTCGCGCCATCCTCGACGGCCGCCTCGGCGAGGGCAGCCGGGTGCTCGCCCGGCAAGGCGAGGAGGGCGCCGTCGTCCTCGAGGTGACGGTTCCCGTGCTCGCCTGAGTCTCATGCGCGTGAGTAAGGAGGGCGCCCGCCACTCACGGCGGGCGCCCTTTTCACGCCCCCTGTGCAACACTTTGCCATAATGTTGCACCGGCCATCGACGGGAAGGGACAGGCATGAGCATCCAGATCGGACCCGCGCGCGTACGGCCGGGCCTGAGCGAAAGCGAGCCGGCCAGCCGACGAGCGGGTTCGGAGGATCACGCGGGCTTCAGCGATGGTGACGAGTTGCGCGCCCTCACCCGGTTGACTTTCGATGAGCTCGCGCGCGGTGTGTCCGGGCTCGGTGAGGTCCACGGCGCCGTGGCCACCCGCGTGTTCAACCATGTGAGCGGTCCCGGCGGCATCGCCCGCTTGATGCACAACGGAATCTCGGGCGCCGTGTACAAGGGCATCGGGGCCTGCAGCTCCTCGGTGGGCCGCGCGGCCGGCCACCTGCTGGCTCTCAACGCCACGCGTCCTGAGCGCTCACTCTCGCCCACGCCGCTCGGTGGAGGACTGATCGGGCTCGTGGACGGGCTGATCGGCGACGAGCTCGAGCGCCAGCGCAGCGTGCTGCAGGAGCCGATGTCGGTGCGCGTGGACGGCCAGGTCGTCTCGTGCGACCGACGCGCCCTTCAGCGGGCCTTCCCCGAGGCCACCCGCCGGATCGTCGTCTTCGTCCACGGGCTGATGGGCACGGAGGTCCCCTGGAGCTGGTGGGCGGCCCAGAACGGCGGCACCTACGGCGATCGGCTCTACCGCGACCTCGGCCTCACGCCGGTATACGTCCGCTTCAACACCGGGCGCCACGTCTCCGAGAACGGACGCTCGCTGGCCGACCTCCTCGAGCCGCTCGTGGCCGCCTGGCCGGTCGAGGTCGACGAGGTGGCGATGATCGGCCACTCGATGGGCGGGCTGGTCTCGCGCAGCGCCTGCTACCAGGCCGCAGAGCTCGGCTACGACTGGGTGCGCCAGGTCCGGCACGTGATCTCCCTGGGATCGCCGCACATGGGCGCTCCGCTGGCCCAGGCCGTCCACTACGCCGCCGCCGGGCTGCACCAGCTCCCCGAGACCCGTCCCTTCGCCGGCCTCCTGCGCCGCCGCAGCGGCGGCATCCGCGACCTCCGTCAGGGGTCACTCGTCGACGAGGACTGGAAGGACTACGATCCCGACGTCCTGCGGGCCAAGGCCTGCCAGGAGGTGCCCCTGCTCGAGGGCGCCACGCACTGCTTTGTCAGCGCCACGGTCATGCGCTCCGAGCAGCACCCGCTCAGCCGCCTCATCGGCGACGTCCTCGTGCTCTCGCCGAGCGCCTCCGGGCGCAGCCGGTCGCGGCGGATCCCGTTCGAGGCCGAGTACGGCATGCATCTGGGCCCGGCTCATCACCTGGCCTTGCTCAACCACCAGCTCGTCTACGAGCGCCTGCGCCGGTGGCTGTCAGTATCGCCCGGCCAGGAGCCCGAGCTCGCCGTCGGCTCGCCGCCCGCGCGGGTTTCCTGAACGCGTTCGACGTCTCCTCCCACCTGGTCTACGAAGTGGGCGTGGGGGCCGACCTTCGCCGTCCTGCCCGGCCGCTGATCAGCCTCCCGCGGCCCGGGGGCTGGCGACCGGGGCGTCGCTGACCACCTCCAGCTCGCGCACCGGCGGGGCCGCGAGGGTCGTGGCCTCAAACCGCTCCAGGCCGTCGATGCGGGCAAAGCCCGCGCGCACCCGCTCGCGGTAGGCGCGGGCGACGACGAGGCCGCCCTCTTTCCGGCCCCGCCCGGCCCGCTCGCGGGCCTCGGCCGTGCCGGCGTAGGTCCAAACCCGTCCGTCCACGGGGCAGTCGAGCTCTCCGGTGACCTCCACGCGCTCGTAGTTGCGCTCCCGGGCGTCGAGCTCGGGCAGCTCGTCGCCGTCCACGGGCATGACCACGCCGTTGGTCTGAGCGCCGGAGCGGCGGGCCACGTCGAGGAAGGCCACGTACACAGCCGGGCGGGTGCCGTCGGGGGCCAGGTAGTGCTTGTAGCCGGGCAGGTCGACGCCGTTGTCCATGGCCACCCCCCAGGAGCGCTGCCAGCCGACCAGCGCGCACGCCCGGACCTGATCGCCGGCGCCGGCCGGCAGCAGCGAGCCGTAACCGAAGAGCCAGTTCATGGGACGGTCGTGGGAGATAACTATGAATTATTCATCGCAATCGCCCACGACCCCCACGAGGACCGCGGCCATACCCGCTCGCGCGCCGCGGCCTCCGCTCAGGCCCGTCCGCGGGCCAAGTCGAGCAACCGCCCGAGGATGCGCTCGCCGTCGACCCGCAGGCCGTTGTGGTCGTACTCGTTGGTGATCCACGGCCGGGCGCCGCGAATCTGCGCGACTGTCTCCTCGGAGAAGATGCGCTCCACGTACATGTCCTCGGCGTAGATGAGCGCCGCGACGGGGACTTCATTGCCGGCCAGCACGTCGGGGTCATACAGCGTCGGCCACTCCCGCTCGGCCAGCAGCTCGGCCGCCTCGCCGAGTGGCGCCAGCGCGCCGTAGTCCTCGAACATCCACGGGTAGATGTGCTCGCCCGTGAACAGCTCGGGGGCCTCGAACGCCGCCGGGCGCAGGCGCTGCGCCGACCACCGGGTGCGAGCGCCGTCGGCCCACGACGCCTCGTGCAGGACGGCATAGATGGGATCGCGGGCGAAGGGCACCGCCGCTTCGACGTCGTGAGCGAAGGCGGGTGAATCGAGAGGCAGCTCGAGGATGTAGTGCAGGCGCTCGGCGCCGTCGCTCATGCCGAGCATCTGACCGAGCTGGCGCAGCCGTCGTCCGGTCAGCCGATCCCCGCTCGGGAGCCGGACGTCCGCGGTCGCGAGCCGGCGATGGAGGTCGGCCACACGCTCGCGGTCGGCCGGGTAGCGCGCGTAGAAGCGGCGGTTGCGCTCGAGCAGTCGCGCGTAGGTGTGGGCGTAGACCTCGTCTATGGGCCGGCGCAGGGGCGGGAGCCCACCGGTGATCAGCGCCTCGCGCAGGCCCTCCGGGGCCAGGGAGAGGTATGTGGTCACGCAGAAGCCACCGAAGCTCTGGCCGAGCACACTCCAGCGCTCGACGCCGAGCTCCTGGCGGATCCACTCGGCGTCGCGCACGATCGAGTCAGCTCGGAAATGGGCCAGGTAGTCGGCCTGCTCTTGGCCGGTCAGGCCGGCCAGCGTGCCCACCGGCGTCGAGCGCCCGGTGCCCCGCTGATCGAGCATGAGCACGCGAAACTCGCTCAGCGCGCGGCGCAGCCACGCCGGCGTGCTCGCGGCGCCGGTCGGGCGCGGGGCTTCGAAGCCGGGCCCGCCTTGGAGGTAGACGAGGAAGGGACGCTCCAGCCCATCGACATCGGCCACCTCGCGCGCGAACACGGTGATGCGCTTCCCGTCCGGCTGGGCGTGGTCGAGGGGGACCGAGAAGGGGTGCTCGGTGAGCCGCAGGCCGTCAACCGTGATCGCCATCGCCCCATCATCCTCCAGCAGGCGCGGACATCCGGCCACCGTCGCTACCGGCGTCGGCGGGCTGAGCAAGAATGAACGAGGTGAAGCTGCGATCTCCCTCCACGGTGGAACGTGCCGTCGCCGGCCTCTCGCTCGGGCTGGCCGGCGCGATGGGCCCGACCTTCGCCGTCGTCATGTCGGCCTACCGGCGCCGGGCCGAGCAGGATGCGCAACGGCTGCGCGCGCTCGCCGACCTGGCCGCCGTGGCCCAGAGCGGCCACCCACGCGATCGCGTGGCGCAGGCGGTGAGCGATCTGGCCGTCCCGCGGGTCGCTGACCTGTGCGTCATCGACGTGCTTGGGGCCGACGATCAGCTGCACCGGCTCGCCGGCTCACTGCAGGGCGATCAGCGTCCCCTCGCGGGCCTCCTGGCTCGCCCTCCCCGTATCGGCGAGGGCGCGGCCGGCTTACCTGCGCGGACGCGGCACTGGCCCGCGCTCGATGCCCAGGCGCTGCGCGCCCTGATTGGCGACGAAGCCACCGCCGAGGCGCTGCGGGCCATGAAGCTCCGCGCCGCCGTGCTCGTCCCTCTCATCTCGCGCGGAGTGCCCTTCGGGCGCATGCTGCTGGCCACACGCTCGCGGCGGCGGGGGCTGTCGAGCCACGCCGACGTGGAGTACGCGCAGACCTTCGCCGGACGTGCCGCCCTGGCCCTCGAGAACGCCGCCCTCTCCGACGAGCTCTCGAGCACCGAGCGCCAGCTCGAGGCCATTCTCGAGAGCCTCGGAGCGGCCATCACGGTGCGCGACATCCACGGACGCATGGTTTACGCCAACCAGGCGGCCGCGGACCTGCTGGGCTTTCCCGACGTGGCCTCGATTCGCGACAGCCCTCCTGGCCAGATCATGGACCGGTTCGACGTCTACTCGGAGAGCGGAGAGCCGGTCAACCTCGCCGATCTCCCGGGGACGCGCCTGCTCCAAGCGGAGTCCGAGATCGACGCCCTCGTGGTCCGCAACGTCGTCAAGGCCACCGGCGAGGAGCGCTGGCTGCTCAACAAGTCGTGTGCGGTCACCGACGCGGAGGATCGCGTCCTCATGGTCGTCAACATGATCGAAGACATCACGGAGACCAAGCGGGCCGAGATCGCCCAGCGCCTGCTGGCCAGCGCCGCCCGGCGACTCACCGCGGTCGGGAACCTCACCGAGGCCTTTCAAGCCATCGCCGAGGCCGCCGTACCGGGGCTGGCCGACTGGGCCGGCATCGACGTGCTCGACTCGGTGGGGGAGATCGAGACCGTGGCCATCGCTCACCTCGACCCCGAGAAAGTCCGGCTCGGGTGGCGGCTGCGCCACGACTGGCCCGCCGACGCCTCCGAGAGCCAGGGCATCCCCGGGGTGATTGCCAGCGGCGTGCCCGAGCTCATCAGCGAGATCTCCGACGAGATGCTCACCCTCGGCGCCCGCGACACCGAGCACCTGGAGGTCCTGCGCGCCGTGGGCCTGAACTCGATCATGATCGTTCCCATCCAGGCCGGCGAGCAGATCCTGGGGGCGCTGAGTTTCGTCTCCTCGACCTCGCGACGATTCGACGAGCGCGATCTCGAGGTGGCCGGCGACCTCAGCCGGCAAATCGGCGCCATGATCTTCAACGCCCAGCTGGGCGCTGAGCAGGCGCACATCGCCCGCACCCTGCAGGCCGGGCTGATCCCCGCGAGCTTGCCCGATGTCGCGGGGTGGGAGGTCTCGAGCGCGTATCGCGCTGCCGGCCGCGCCAACGAGGTCGGGGGCGACTTCTACGACATCGTCCGGACTCCGGCGGGCTGGGCCGCCATCATCGGCGATGTCCTCGGCAAGGGCGCGGGAGCGGCCTCCCTGACCGGTCTGGCCCGCCATACCGTGGCCGCCATCGCCGAATCGACCGGCGACGTCGCCCACGCCCTCGCGGTGCTCAACCGCCGGCTGCGCGAGCGCGATGCCCACTTCCACAGCCTGTGCACGCTGGCCGTGGTCGAGTTCTCCGACGGGCCGACGGCCACCGTGTACTCGGCCGGTCATCCCTGGCCGCTTCTCGCCGGTCCGGCCGGGGTGAGGCCTGTCGGCATCACCAGCCCCATGCTCGGGTTCGTCGACGACCTCGAGGTCGTCGGCACCCCCGTAGCGATCGAGCCGGGCGAGCGGATCATTCTCTACACCGATGGCGTCCTCGACGCCGTCGGGGCGGAGGGACGGTTCGGCGAGGAGGGCCTCGCCGATGCCGTGCGCCAGGCCGGCGAGACGAGCGCCGGGCCGCCGGCCCCCGCCATCCTCGCCGTCATCGACGGCTTCCTGGCCGGCGAGCAGAGCGACGACATCGCCATCCTCAGCCTCACCCGG
This sequence comes from uncultured Solirubrobacterales bacterium, assembly GCA_963777185.1. GTDB lineage: Bacteria > Actinomycetota > Thermoleophilia > Solirubrobacterales > Solirubrobacteraceae > Palsa-465. The sequence continues at coordinate 32,303 of CAVZPU010000014.1, read as the reverse complement.
GCGCCGGTGCCGGTCGTCTCCCTGCGCTGAGGCGAGCGGGGTCCTGGCTATCGTGAAGCGCCGCATGGCTCGCCGCTCCGACATCCGCAACCTCGCCATCGTTGCCCACGTCGACCACGGCAAGACGACGCTGGTCGACGCCCTGCTCTGGCAGGCCGGCGCCTTCCGGGCCGGACAGGACGTGGCCGACCGGGTCCTCGACTCCATGGATCTCGAGCGCGAGAAGGGCATCACCATCCTGGCCAAGAACACCGCTGTGCGCTACGGCGATGTGAAGCTCAACATCGTCGACACCCCCGGCCACGCCGACTTCGGCGGCGAGGTCGAGCGCGGGCTGACCATGGTCGATGGCGTGCTCTTGCTCGTCGACGCCAGCGAGGGACCCCTGCCCCAGACGCGCTTCGTCCTGCGCAAGACGCTCGAGGCGCGACTGCCGGTGATCCTCGTGATCAACAAGGTCGACCGCCCCGACGCCCGGATCGACGAGGTGGTCGACGAGGTCTACGAGCTGTTCCTCGATCTCGACGCCGATGAGTCGCAGATCGAGTTCCCGATCGTCTACACGAACGCCAGGGCGGGCTGGGCGAGCCTCGAGCCGGAGAGCGAAGGCACCGATCTGGGCCCCCTCGTCGATCTGATCATCGACCGCTTCCCGGGCCCCGATCACGACCCCGATCATCCCTTCCAGGCCCACGTGACCAACCTCGACGCGTCGCCCTATGTCGGGCGTTTGGCCATCTGCCGCGTCCGCCACGGGGTTCTGCGCCGCGGCGAGCCGGTGGCCTGGTGCAAGGCCGACGGGACCGTCGAGCGCGTCCGGATCACCGAGCTCTACGTCACCGAAGCCCTCGAACGGGTGGCCGCCGACCACGTGGAGGCGGGCGAGATCATCTCCGTGGCCGGCATCCCCGAGATCACGATCGGCGAGACCCTGACCGAGGCCGAGGACCCGCGCCCGCTCCCGGTCATCACCGTCGACGAGCCAAGCCTTTCGATCACGGTCGGCATCAACACCTCGCCGCTGGCCGGCCAGGACGGCGACAAGCTCACCGCCCGACAGGTCAAGGGCCGGCTCGACCGCGAGCTCGTCGGCAACGTCTCGCTGCGGGTCCGCGAAACCGAGCGCCCCGACGTCTGGGAGGTCCAGGGCCGGGGCGAGCTGGCCCTGGCCGTGCTCATCGAGCTCATGCGCCGCGAGGGGTTCGAGCTCACCGTGGGCCAGCCGCAGGTGCTCACGCGCGAGATCGACGGACGCCGTTGCGAGCCCGTCGAGCGGATGAGCGTCGACGCTCCCGAGGAGTACGTCGGCGTCATCACCCAGCTGCTGGCCGTGCGCAAGGGCCGGCTCGAGCAGATGGTCAACCACGGCACCGGCTGGGTGCGGATGGAGTACCTGGTGCCGGCGCGCGGGCTCATCGGCTTTCGGACCGAGTTCCTCACCGAGACGCGCGGCACGGGCCTCGTCCACCACGTGTTCGAACGCTGGGAGCCCTGGCACGGCGAGCTGCGCACGCGCCCGACCGGATCCCTGGTCGCCGACCGGCGCGGCACCGTGGCCTCCTTTGCCCTCTTTAACCTGCAGGAGCGCGGCACCCTGTTCGTCGCCCCCGGTGAGGAGGTCTACGAGGGCATGATCGTGGGCGAGAACGCCCGCGCGGAGGACCTCGACGTCAACGCCTGCAAGGAGAAGCACCTGACCAACATCCGCTCCTCCACGGCCGACGAGCTCGTCCGCCTCATCCCCAAGCGCCAGCTCTCGCTTGACCAGGCGCTCGAATTCCTGCGCCAGGACGAGTGCGTCGAGGTCACCCCGCAGGTCGTGCGCCTGCGCAAGGTCGATCTCGACAAGACCCAGCGTCAGAAGCGCGCCCGTCAGCTCGCCCGGGCCTGAGCCTCGCTGCGCTCGTTGATCCCGGCCAGGTGCAGGGCCGCCGGGGCCAGGGAGAAGTCGAAGGCCGCGCTCACGTCGAGTGCTCGGGGCAGGATCCCCTCGCGCACGCTCCAGGCCGCAAAGCGCTCGAGCGCTGAGCGATCGAGGACGAGCGGCGGCGTCAGCGCCGGGGCGATGGCCTGGGTCTGGGCGCGAATCAGTCCGGCATCCCCGCTGCCGGCGGCGCGGGCGATGACCGTGCTGGCCAGGCGTGGATCGGCAATGGCCTCGCGCGCGCCCAGCGCGATCGCCGCCAGGGCCCGCAGGACGGCGCCCGGCCGGCGGCGCAGGGTCGAGCGCAGGGCGACCAGGACCGCCTCGGGATAGACCGGGGCGCCGTAGTCCTCGACCCGGAACTCGCGCACGGCGATGCCGCGCAGACGCAGCGCGACTCCCTCGTCGCTCCAGAAGGCGGGGACCGCGGCCACGTTGCCGGCCGCCATCTGGGCCACGGCACCGAACCCGATGGTGATGGGCTTGACCGTGGCGTAGTCGCCGCCGTCGTGGTTGATGAGCGCCTTGAGGAAGGCGGGGTCGGAGGGCAGTCCCGACACGCCGACGCGCTGGCCGTCGAGATCCCGAGGGCGGGTGATGCTGGGCTGGGCGATGATGGCCGACAGCGGGCGCTGAACGAGCGCCGCCACGCCGACCACATCGACGCCCCGGTCCCGGGCCAGGGCCAGGTCGTCGATGTCGAGCACTCCGAGGTCGGCCCGGTGCGAGCTCAGCAGCTTGAGCGTGTCCGGCCCCGAGCCCGGCACGAGGATGGAGATCCTCACTCCGAGTTGGCGGTCATAGCCCCGCTGGCGGGCCATGTAGATCGGAGCGTGGGCCGGATTTGGGGTGAAGTCGAGGGCCACCGATACGGCGCCGCCACCGGCCGTCCGGCTCGAGGTGCCGCACGCGGTCAGGAGCGCTGCGCTCAGGAGCACGGCGAGCAGCAGCGCCTTTGGGCTCACCGGGCGCTGGCGGCGACCGGATGCTCGCGCAGCTGCTGGCGGAGCGCCTTGCGGTCGATCTTGCCCACCGGAGTGAGCGGCACCGCCTCGAGGATGTGGACCTCGCGGGGGTACTTGTAGCCCCCGATCCGCTCGCGGGCCCAGGCGACGAGCGCCTCCGAGGTGCAGGGAGCGGCGGCGTTGGGCGCGACGAAGGCCACCACCTCCTCGCCGTGAACGGGGTCCGGGCGGCCCACCACCGCGGACATGGCCACGGATGGATGCTCGAGCAGGAGATCCTCGATGTCGCGGGGGTAGACGTTGAACCCCCCGCGGATGATGAGGTCCTTCTTGCGGTCGACGATGAACAGGTAGCCATCGGCATCGACGTAGCCGAGGTCCCCCGTGTGCAACCAGCCGTCGTGCAGGGCCTGCGCCGTGGCCTCGGGGGCGCGCCAGTACCCCTGCATGACCGCCGGCGAGCGGACGGTGATCTCGCCGACCTCGTTGGCCGGGAGCGCGCGGCCCTCAGCGTCGACCACGCGCACCTCGGTGCCCGGAACGGGGAGCCCCACGGCGCCCGCCTTGCCCTGGCCGGTGGGCGTGGAGGAGATGAGAGCCGCGCTCTCGGTCAGGCCGTAGCCCTGGCGGATGGTGACCTGGGGCGCCCGCCGGGCCCACGCTTGCACCACCTCGGGCGCCAGCGGAGCACCGCCGCTGGTCACGTACTGCAAGGAGGACAGGTCGCAGCGCTCGAGCTCGTGGCCGAGGAGGAGTTGGAGCATCGAGGGCACGACCGAGGCGAGTTGGAGCTGGTGCTCCTGGACCTGCTCCAGGAACGTCGTCGCGTCGAAGCGCGCCAGCAGGACGGTCAGCCCCGGCTCGGGCCGGTGCATGGCGGCGATGGTCACGAGGATGCCGTAGGAGTGCGAGAGCGGCAGGGTGGCCAGGGCGCGGGTGAGCCCGGGCACGTGGGAGGCGGCGCTGGCCGAGGCGCCCGTGTAGAAGAGGTTGGCGTGGGAGAGCATGACCCCCTTGGCCCGACCCGTCGTGCCGCCGGTGTAGAGCAGCGCGGCCAGGTCCTCGTCGGCCCGGGGTACGATCGCCCCTGGTTCGGCGGCTTCGAGGTCGCTGAGCGCAATCGCCCCCGGGCCCGGCTCAGTGCAGGCCACGAAGCCGACGCTCGGGAGGTCCGCCACGGCGGCGGTGACCTTGTCCAGGAACTCGGGTGTCGTGATCACCGCGGAGGCCTCGGCATCGGCGATCAGCGCCCGCAGGTCGGGTTCGGAGAGCAGGAACGTGGCCGGCGTCACCACCGCGCCGGCCCGCCACAGCGCGTTGTAGGCGATGCCGACCTCGGGACAGTTGGCCATCGTCACGACGACGCGCTCGCCCGGGGCGATGCCCGCTTCCTGGAGGCCGGCCGCGAGCCGGGCGGCCCGCTCAAACAGATCACCGGAGCGATACCAGCGCCCGGCGAACAGCAGCGCCGGATGGTCACCCTTGACCTCGAAGGACCGCTCGGCCAGCCGGGCCAGATTGCGCTCGCCCGCTACCGTCACGGGCAGCGGTCCCGGGTGCGGGCGGGCTGCATCACGGCCTGCACGATAACCCCGCACGCAGGCTGAACGGCCGGTTCGGCGAAACAGGCGTCATACTTGTCTGCTGCGACACCCGCGCGCGCGGTGTCGCCGGCTGTTCTGAGCCTTCTCCTGTCGACCCGGTCCACCGCCTGTCACGCCGGGTCCTAAACAAACATTAATGTCCGCCGAGTCCTTCACCGCGCCCACGACCGCGCCCCGCGACCCCGCCTCCGCTCCGCCCGAGCCGAGCGCCGCGCCGGGCCACGAGCGGGGGACGTCCGGGCGCCGCACGCTGCGGTGGCCCGCCACGGTGCGCCTGACCCCGGTCACGGTGCTCGCCTCACTCCTCGTCATGGTGGCCGTCTCGGTGTGGCTGCGCACCGTGGCCCTGCACTTCTACTACTGGGTCGACGAGGGGATCTCGGTGGGCATCGCCTCGCACCCGCTCTCCCAGATCCCCGGGCTAATGCGCCAGGACGGAAGCCCCCCGCTCTACTACCTGCTGCTGCACCTCTGGATGAGCTGGCGCGGCTCGGGCGAGGTGGCCACGCACGAGCTCTCGGTCGTCTTTGCCCTGCTCACCATCCCGGCCACGTACTGGATGGGGGCCAGCCTGTTCGGCCGGCGCACCGGGCTCCTCTGCGCGGTGCTGGCCTCCGGCCTGCCCTACCTGACCACCTACGCCACCGAGACGCGCATGTACGCGCTCGTCGCCCTGCTCTCCGTGCTCGTCGCCGGAGGCTTCGTCAACGCCTTCGTCCGCCGCCGCCGGCGCTACCTGCCGGTGTTCTCGCTCTCCTTGCTGGCTGCGCTGTACTCCCACAACTGGGCCCTGTTCCTCGGCGTCATGTCCGGTGTGGCCTTCCTGTGGTGCGTGCGTTCACAGCCCGGTGACCGCCGCGGCCTCTGGCGCGACGGCGTGCTGGCCTTCGGGGCCGTGGCGCTTTTGTTTTTGCCCTGGCTGCCGACGCTGCTCTACCAGTCGCGGCACACCGGCGCCCCCTGGGACCTGCCCCCGGTCATCTGGTCGCTGACCCAGGGCCTGTACTTCCTGACCGGCGGACGGGGCGCGGCGACGGCGTTGCTCTTCGGTGGCGGTGCCGGCCTGCTCACGCTCTGGGCCCTGTCCCCGGCGAGTGCCGCCTCCGGCGTGGGAGGCGCGCTGGCCGGCTGGCGGACGCGGCTCCTCCGTCCCCAGCAACCGACCCCGTGGCCGCGCCAGGCGGCCGAGGCCCTCCTCATCCTGGGCCTCGGCACGCTCGTGCTGGCCTGGCTCTACGCCAAGGTCACACCCGCCTGGGCGCCCCGCTATCTGGCCGTCGTCGTCGGTCCGCTCATCCTGCTCTTCGGGCTCGGCGTGGCGCGCGCGGGACGGCTCGGTCTCCTCGCCCTTCTCCTGGTCGCCTGCTGGTGGGTGCTCGATCCCGTCCCGCACAACAAGAACACCAAGAGCAACGTGGCCTCGATCGCCGCGACGGTGCGCCCCCACCTTCGCTCCGATCCCCTCGTCCTTTCCACCCAGCCCGAGCAGGTGCCGACGCTGGCCTACTACCTCCCGTCGGTCAAGCGCTTCGCCACCCCGCTCGGCGTGGTCGCCGACCCGCGCGTGGTCAACTGGGACGACGCCCTCGCCCGCCTCAAGCGCTCCTCGGTGCATACCGTGCTTGGACCGATGATCAACCGGTTGCGTCCCGGCCAGAGGGTCTTACTTGTGGTGCCGGCCAACTTTCCCAAGACGCCGCTGTGGATGAAGTTGATCAACCGGGCCAGCCAGCGGTGGGAGTATTTCCTCGCCCACGACCATGAGCTCAAGCCTGTGAAGAGCACCAACGCCAAGTACTACGACGCCGGTAGTCCGGTCGAGGCCGCGTTGTACCAACGGCGTTAGACCGAGCGCCGCTAACGCGTCGATGTGCGGTCGCGCCGGCGGCCGATCTCGTGCAGCTCGGGCAGCCGCACGAGCTTGACTCGCGGCCGGCCCAAGGGCTGGCCGAGCGTGGTCTCGTGCGCGTCGATGGCCTGCCAGCCCTCCCACGTGATGGCCGTTGGGACCCGGGCCGCGACCCATTCGGCGATGTCCGCGGCGCTGGCGGTCAGCGGCGGCTCGGCGAGGCCGCCAGCCTCCATGTCCTCGGCGATCCGGGCCACCGTGTCGTTGGCGCACTTCTTGTTCGTGCCGATCACACCGCTCGGGCCGCGCTTGATCCAGCCCACGGCGTACTCGCCCGCCAGGTGGCTTCCGTCGTCGTCGATCACCCGGCCGTCGCGATTGCGCACGAGGCCGCCGCGCTCGTCGAAGGGCACCCCGGGAATGGGGACGCCGCGATAGCCGATCGAACGGACCACCAGCCCGCATTCGAGCGATTCCTCGGCGCCCGATGACACCGCGGTCAGCGACCCGTCGGCGCGCTGCTCGATGCGGTTGACCGAGAGCCGGATGCCCTCGACGCGGTCCTGGCCCAGGATCTCCAGCGGCGAACGGAGGAAGCGCAGGACGATGCGGTGGCTCTTGCCCGCTGGTTCGCGCTCGGCGTAGCGGCGCAGGATCTCCACGTTGCGCCGGGCGGTGGCGTCGGCGGCGTCGCCCTCCAGCCAGGCCTGGCTCAGGGTATCGAGCTCCATGTCGGCGGGATCGACGATCACGTCGGAACGACGCAGCTCGCCCAGCTCGAGCAGTTCGGGATTGGTGAAGGCGGCCTGGGCGGGCCCGCGGCGACCAACGACCACGACCTCCTCGACGCCGGCCTGCCCGAAGGCCTCCAGGGCGTGGTCGGCGGTGTCGGTGGGGGCAAGCTCGCCGGGATCTAAGACGAGCATCCGGGCCACGTCGATGGCCACGTTGCCGTTGCCGATGACCACCGCTCGCGAGCAGGAGAGATCGAAGGAGCGATCGGCGTAGGCCGGATGGCCGTTGTACCAGGCGACGAACTCGGTGGCCGCATGCGATCCGGGCAGGTCTTCGCCGGCCACGCCGAGCCGGTTATCGGCGCTTGTGCCGGCGGCGTAGACCACGGCGTGGTAGCGCTCGAGCAGCTCGTCGCGGGTCACGTCGACGCCGACCTCGACGCCGCCGATGAACTGAAAGCGCGGGTCCGAGGCGGTCTTCTCGAACGCCCGGGTGACCGTCTTGATCTTCGGATGGTCGGGGGCCACGCCCGCCCGCACGAGGCCGAACGGGGTGGGCAGGACGTCGTAGACATCGACCTCGAAGCCGAGCTTGAGCAGGGCGGCGGCGGTGTAGAAGCCGGCGGGGCCAGAGCCGACGATGGCGGCGCGCGGGGACATCTCGCTCCCAGTATTAGCAGGCTGCGGCCGGGCGCCTGAGGCGAACGGGCGCGCCCCTGGGGCTCTCACTCTCGCGCGCGAGGCGGCCCGAAAACGCCATTCCTGACAAGATCAGCCGCAATGAGCTACGCGAATAACGAATTCCTCTTCACCTCCGAGTCGGTGACCGAAGGCCATCCGGACAAGGTCGCTGACCAGATCTCCGACGGGGTCCTGGACGCCGTCATGCGCGACGATCCGGCCGGCCGGGTGGCCTGCGAGACCCTGGTCAACACCGGTTTGGTCGTCGTTTCCGGCGAGATCTCGACCGATGCCTCGCTCGACATTCAGAAGATCGCCCGCGAGACGATCCGCCATATCGGCTACACCGACGCCTCGCTTGGCTTCAGCGCCGACGCCTGCGCGGTCATCAACGCCCTCGACCGCCAATCGCCCGACATCGCCCAGGGCGTCGACCAGGCCTACGAGACGCGCGCCGCCGACGGCCAGCACGGCGACGAGCTCGACATCGCCGGCGCCGGCGATCAGGGGATGATGTTCGGCTACGCCACCGCCGAGACGCCCGAGCTGATGCCCCTGCCGATCTCGCTCGCCCACCGGCTGGCGGAGCGGCTGGCCGAGGTGCGCAAGGACGGGACCCTGCCCTACCTGCGCCCCGACGGCAAGACCCAGGTCTCGGTGCGCTACCGCGACGGCCGTCCGGTGGCGGTGGAGAAGCTCCTCATCTCCACCCAGCACGAGGAAGGTGCCGAGTCGCGCATTCCCGACGACCTCTGGGAGAACGTCGTCGCTCCCACCCTCCCCCAGGGCCTCTACGACCCCGACGAGCTCCGTCGCCAGTTCCTGGTCAACCCGACCGGGCGGTTCGTGATCGGCGGCCCCGTGGGCGACTGCGGTCTGACCGGTCGCAAGATCATCGTCGACACCTACGGCGGCATGGCCCGCCACGGCGGAGGCGCGTTCTCAGGCAAGGATCCCTCCAAGGTGGACCGCTCGGCCGCCTACGCGGCCCGCTGGGTGGCCAAGAACATCGTCGCCGCCGGCCTGGCCGACCGCTGCGAGATCCAGGTCGCCTACGCCATCGGCGTGGCCTCGCCGGTCAGCGTGGCCGTGGAGACCTTCGGCACCGAGAACGTCGACCGGGCCCGCATCGCCGAGCTCATCGATGAGCACTTCGACCTGCGTCCGGGTGCCTTCCGCGAGGAGCTCGACCTGCACCGGCCCATCTACCAGCACACCGCCGCCTACGGCCACTTCGGCCGCGAGCGCGACGAGTTCACCTGGGAGCGGACCGATCGGGCCGCAGCGCTGCGCGAGGCTGCCGGCCTCGGAGATCTGGACGAGGACGCCGAGGCGGTGCCGGCATGAGTCTCACCGTCGTCGGCTCTCTCGCCTTCGACGCCGTCAAGACGCCGTTCGGTGAGCGCGAGAGGATGCTCGGCGGGGCAGCCACCCACTTCGCCCTGGCCGCGTCCTTCTTCGACGCCGTCCACGTCGTCGGCCCGGTCGGCGATGACTTCGGCGAGGAGGAGCTGGCCGTGCTCGCCACCCGGGGTACCGATGTCTCCGACGTGGAGCGCGTCAGCGGCGGCAAGACCTTCTTCTGGAAAGGCGAGTACGGCTGGGATCTCAACTCCCGGGAGACGCTGGCCACCGATCTCAACGTGTTCGAGCACTTCGAGCCCAAGCTCTCGGAAGCCTCGCGCGACTGCGACGTCCTCTTCTTGGCCAACATCCAGCCCCAGCTGCAGCTGAGCGTGCTCGAGCAGTGCCAGGCGCCCCGCTTCGTGGCCCTGGACTCCATGAACCTGTGGATCGACATCGCTCGTGACGCGCTCGTGGAGGTCATCGAGCGGGTCGACTGCGTGCTCCTCAACGACGCCGAGCTTCGCCAGCTCACCGGCAAGCCCAGCCTGCTGGGGGCGGCGCGGGCGGTGCTCGACATGGGGCCGTCGGTCGTCGTGGCCAAGCAGGGCGAATACGGAGCGGCGCTGTTCAGCGCCGGCCATGTCTTCTCGCTGCCCGCCTATCCGCTCGAAGAGGTCATCGACCCCACGGGAGCCGGGGACACCTTCGCCGGTGGCTTCGTCGGCCACCTGGCCCGGGAGCTCGATCGGGCCACCGACGAGCGCGTCCTGCGCCAGGCCATGGCCTACGGGACCGCGCTGGCCTCGTTCAACGTCGAGGAGTTCGGCACCGAGCGGGTCGAGCGGCTGTCCGCCGATGAGGTTCAGGGTCGCGTCGGCGATCTGCAGCGCATGACGGCCTTCGAGAGCGACGCGGTCCTCACCGGCCGCTGAGGGCGGCTTTCCTCTATGACCGCGGAGGTGATCGACGGCCGGGCGGTGGCCGCCGGGCTGCGCGAGCGCGTGGCCGGTGAGGTGGCGGAGTTCCGGGCCCGCCACGGCCGTCCCCCGGGCTTGGCCACCGTGCTCATCGGCGACGACCCGGCCTCGGCCGTGTATGTGTCGGGCAAGCGCCGGGCCTGCGCCGAGATCGGCATCGAGAGCTTTCACCACCCCCTTCCGGCCACCATCGCCATGGTCGAGGCCCTGACGGTCATCGACGAGCTCAATGGCGATCCGGCGGTGAGCGGGATTCTCTGCCAGCTCCCCGTGCCCGCGGGCCTCGATCCCGATGCGCTGACCGGACGCATCGATCCGGACAAGGATGTCGACGGCCTCACCGTGCCCAGCGTGGGGCGACTGGCCCTGGGCCTCCCGGGCCTGCGCCCCTGCACACCGCTCGGGGTCATGGTCCTCCTGCAGGAGGCGGGAGTCGAGCTGGCCGGGGCGCGTGCGGTGGTCATCGGCCGCTCGAACTTGTTCGGCAAGCCGATGGTCCAGCTCCTGCTGGCCGCCAACGCCACCGTGACCGTGTGCCATTCGCGGACGCGCGACCTGCCCGCGGTGTGCCGCGAGGCCGACGTCCTCATCGCCGCCGTGGGCCGCCCCGAGATGGTTCGAGGCGATTGGATCAAGCCGGGGGCCACGGTCATCGATGTCGGCATCACCCGCACTGAGGGCGGTCTCCTCGGCGATGTCGCGTTTGCCGAGGCGGTCGAGGTGGCCGGCGCCGTCACGCCGGTCCCGGGCGGGGTGGGGCCGATGACCATTGCCTGCCTGATGGGCAACACCCTCCAAGCCGCCCAGTGGTTACTCTGAGCGCCACATGACCTTTCGATTTCTTAAGTTGACCATCCTTCCCGGCCTGGCCGCGGTGGCGCTGACCGGCTGCGGCAGCTCCGGATCCTCCGACAACGGGGTCAGCTCCCAGTCGGCTGACCAGATCCTCACGTCGACCAAAACCGCCGTCCAGCAGGCCAAGTCGGTCCACGTGTCCGGCTCGCTGGCCTCCGGTGGGCAAACCATCAGCCTCGACCTCGACATCCTCTCGGGCAAGGGCGGGAGCGGGCACATGTCCGAGGGCGGGCTCAGCTTCCAGCTCGTCGCCATCAACAACACGGTCTACATCAAGGGCAGTCCAGCGTTCTGGCAGCACTTCGGCGGCACCGCGGCGGCCCAGCTCTTTCAGGGCAAGTGGCTCAAGGCGCCCGCGACGGGTGACTTTGCCTCCTTCGCCCAGCTGACCAACCTGCCACAGCTGTTCTCCAAGATCACATCCAGCAACACCAAGCTGGCCAAGGGCGGCACGACGACGGTCAACGGCCAGAAGGTCGTGGCCGTCAACAACACCGCCCAGGGCGGCACCCTGTACGTGGCCACGACCGGTCAGCCCTACCCGGTGCAGATCACCGAGTCCGGGAGCAACGGCGGGAAGCTGACCTTCGACCGCTGGAACGAGTCCGTGTCCCTGAGCGCGCCGGCCAACGCCATCGACGTCTCGCAGTTCTCCAAAGGATGAACGACGACTGGCGGCTCGAGGTCGACCTGCACGAGTCAGGCTTCGCCCACGCCCTGCGGGAGCGTCTCGATGCCACCGACCTCGAGCATCGGCTCGAGACCTCGTTTGCCGACCGCGTGGTGGTGACGGTCGATGGCCCGGTGCTGTTCTGCTACGCCGGTTCCCAGGCTCAGCTGCAAGCGGCTGAGCAACTCATTCGCGGGCTGGCCGCGGAGAAGGGCTGGCAAGCCGACTGTGAGCTGACGCGCTGGCACGCCGAGGCGGAGGCGTGGGAGCCCGCCGATCGCCCCCTTCCGGCCAGCCCGCAGGAACAGGCGGCCGAGCACGAGGAGCTGATCGCCCGCGAGCGCGAGGAGGTGCGTGAGCAGGGTTATCCCGACTTCGAGGTGCGGGTGCAGTGCCGTACCGAGGGTGACTGCGCTGCCTTCGCCGCCCGGCTTGAGGCCGAGGGAGTCCACGTCGTGCGGCGGGGCAAATTTCTGCTCGTCGGCGCTCCCGACGAGGACACCGCCCAGGCTCTGGCCGCCCGCTTTCACCGCGAGGCGCCGGAGGGCAGCGCCGTTCTGGCCGAGGGCTCGGTGCCGTCCATCTACGCCGGCCGGCCGTTCAACCCCTTCGCCCTGTTCGGTGGTCTCGGCGGGTAGACGGTGAAGCTGGTCATTGGCATCGTGCGTCCCGAACGCGCCAACGACGTCCTCGAGGCGCTGTACCGGGCCGAAGTGCGGGGTCTGTCAATCACCCGCGTGCAGGGTCACGGTGGCGAGCTGGACCGGGTCGAGACCTATCGCGGTACGACGGTGAAGATGGAGCTCTCCGAGAAGGTCCGCTTCGAGATCGCCGTGTCCGACGCGTTCGTGGAGGCGACCGTCGACGCCATCTGCGAAGGGGCCCGGACCGGCGAGGTGGGAGACGGCAAGATCTTCGTCCTCCCCCTGGAGCGGGCGGTTCGCATCCGCACCGGCGAGACCGACCACGGCGCCGTGACGCCGGTGGACGCCTGAGCGGCCCGTGTCCAGCCCGGGGGTGAGCGCCGGCGACACGGCGTGGATGTTCGTGGCCACGGCGCTGGTGCTGATGATGACGCCGGCGCTCGGCCTCTTCTATGCCGGTCTCGTGCGCTCCAAGAGCACGCTCAACACGTTCATGATGAGCATCGGTGCGCTCGGGGTGGTCACCGTGACCTGGGCGGTGATCGGCTACTCATTGGCCTTCGATCCCGGCAACGGCTTCGTCGGCGGCCTGCATCACGTCTTCCTGCATGGGGTCACCTTCAGCCCTCGCCGGGGGACGGCGATCCCCGAGCTCCTGTTCATGGCTTTCGAGGCCAGCTTTTGCATTATCACCGCGGCCCTCGTCTCCGGGGCCGTCGTCGAGCGCATGCGCTTCGGCGCCTTTCTCATCTTCATGGCCGCCTGGTCGGTCCTCATCTATCCCGTGCTCGCCCACTGGGTGTGGGGGGGCGGATGGCTCCAGCACCATGGGACGCTCGACTTCGCCGGCGGCGTTCCGGTGGAGATGGCCTCCGGCTTCTCCGCCTTCGCCGCCGCCACCGTCGTCGGTCCCCGCAAGGACTATGGGCGCCAGGCTCTGCTGCCCCATAACGCGGTCTACGCGCTGCTTGGGGCCGGCCTTCTGTGGTTCGGCTGGTTCGGCTTCAACGGCGGCAGCGGCTACTCGATCGGCCATCCCTCGGTGCTGGCCTTCGTCAACACGCTGCTCACGCCGGCCTGCACGCTTGTGGTCTGGTTCGTGCTCGACATCCTCCGTGAGGGCCGGATCACGGCTATCGGCGCCGCCACGGCGATCATCGTGGGGTGCGTGGGCATCACCCCGGCGGCTGGTTTCATCAGTCCCACCTGGGCCATGGGCCTGGGCGTGATCGCCGCCTTCCCGAGCTACGCCATGATCGTGTGGCGGCCCCGCACCCGCCTGGACGAGACGCTCGATGTGCTCGCCGCCCACGGCCTGGCCGGCCTGACCGGGATCCTCGTCATCGGCTTCGTCGCTCAGCGCGCCTGGAACGGGGTTTCAAGCGGGCTCCTGTACGGCCATCCGGCCCAGCTCGGCTGGCAGGCCATGGCCGTCCTCACTGGGCCTGCCTACGCGTTTGTCGGCACCTACGCCATCTTGCGCGTGATCGGCCTGTTCACGCCGTTGCGGGTCACCGCGCGCGAGGAGGCCCTGGGCATGGATGTCGTCCAGCACGGGGAAGAGGCGTACAGCACCGGTGAGGGAGCCATCCTCGTCACGCCCGAAGGCGAGCTTCCGCGCCAGCTGACCGTCGCTCAGCCCTGAGCCGGGCGCTCGAGCGCGGTACGGCCGTTGGCCCCGGCCGGCCCGGCCACCGATACCGAGCCCACCTCTTCGAGCTCCGCCGGCGGATGGCCCGGCAACAGCCAGTCCTGGCCGGTCCAGATCACCGTTTCCCGCTCGGCGAGCTCGCCCAGGGCCTTGGTCACCGTCGGCCGGCGGGCGGCCACCAGATCGGCCAGCGTGGCATGGGTGAGGGGCACGGAGAGGTGCACGCCGTCCTGGCGGACGGTGCCCCAGCGATCGGCCATCTCCCAGAACAGCATGTGCAGCCGGATATCGATTCGGGGCTGCTGGACGATGGCCATGTTGACGGAGATGTGGCGCGCGCGCTGCAGGGCACGGGTGACCAGGGCGGAGATGACGTCGGGGTAGCGGCCGGCGCGCTCGGTGAACTCGTGATCGAGGATGGCCAGGCGACACGCCCGCAGCACGCGGGCGCGGCTCGTGCGGGGCAGGATGGGGACGTCCTTCTCCCACTGCCAGGGACAGAGCACATCTCCCTCCCCGAGGAGCTCGGCGCCGAAGCGGCCGGCGACGCCGACGTGACGGACGAGTAGGCCGTCGAGAACGAGTAGTCCGATGCCGCGACGCACGTCATCGATCACCGGCGGCGGGTTCCAGGCCCCCGCGGGGTGTTCGAAGACCCGGGCCACGCAATCGAGCGTGGCCCGCGAGAGTCGTTCGCGGTCCTGGACGTTTTCTCCGAGTTCGGGGTCCTCGGAGAGGATCTGCACTGTGGCGTGGGCGGCCATCTCGACCATGTTTATCAACCGCTCCCTGGCGATCGTGTCAGCATTGATATCGCCCGAGAGCACGTGCGCTACAGGTAACTCCTGCGTGCCGCCGGATCGGCGGCGACGAACTCGGCCGCCAGGGCCGACCACGCGAAGTCCTGAGCGCCCATGCCCTGACCCGTGACCGGATCGTAGTACTCCCGCAGCCCCGACCCGGCCATGGCGGTCAGGACCCGCCCGGTGAGCTCGCCGGCCAGCTCGTCGTAGCCGAGCCGGAGCAGGCCGAGCCAGATCAGCCAGCTCGCGTTGATCCACGTCGGCCCGCGCCAGTAGCGTCGCAAACCGAGGAACGTGTCCTTCATGGAGTAGCTCGGCTCATCGGCCGCCACCGAGGGCGGCGCCACCGGAAGCCAGAAGCGGTGGGCGTCGAGCAGGTACTCCTCGACCAGACGGCGGCCGATCTCCTCGGGCAGGTCGGGCAGGGCGAGCGGGGCCAGCGAGGACCAGGTGATGGTCCGCGGGCGCCGGTCTCCGGGCCACACGTCGTCGACGAACAGGCCACGAGCCGGGTCATAGAAGCGCTCGACGAGGGCCGGCGTGATCGACGGCTGCCCGAGAGCGAGTTCGGAGAGGCCGTGCAGGGTGTTGGTGAGCACGTTGCACACGAGCGGCCCGCCGGCCTCCTGCACGCGGCGAACGTCGAAGTTCAGCCTGCGATTGCGCTGGACGAGGGCGACGAAACCGGGCTGGCCGTGGGCCCGCCAGCCCCATACCTCGTCGAACATGGGCGACGCGTCGAGCCCGGACTCATCGGGCTGGAGGATCCAGATCAGGCCATCGCCCTCGAGGTCGCGGGCCGCGGCCAGCGCCCGGTGATGAGCGACCACGCGCGGATCCCGCAGCGGGTCCCCCACGGCGACGCGCCAGGCCCAGGCCAGCATGGGGGGCTGGATGGTGGAGGTCATGAAGTCCGAGCGGGCGTGGACGTTGTAGAAGATCCGTCGCGTCGGGCTGACCGGGTGATCCCAGAAGATGGTGTGGCCGATGAACCCATCCGGCGCCGCGGCGGCCAGCAGGGACTCGAGCTCCCGGCGCGGGCGGTCGGCGTCGAAATGGCGCCAGGCGATGGCGCTCAGACAGGAGTCCCAGTACCACTGCCAGGGATAGCGGCCTGGACTGGGACAGGTGTAGGCGTAGGTGCGCTCCCCGCGCGTGCCGGTGCGCCAGTTCTGGTGTAGGACACGCCGGCATTCGGCCCACACCGTGGCCACAGCCCCCGTCACCGCAGCGCCTGAGCCGCCATGCGCAGGCGCGCGGTCACCGGCTGTCATGGCGGGTGGCTCAGAGCGTGGCTACGGCGGCAGAGCCGCTGCGGGCGACGCTCTGCGTCCCCGCATCCTGCGTCTCGTGAATCTCGAGCAGCTCGTCGATCAGGGTCAGAACCTCCGCGTGGGTCGCGTCGGTGTGCCGGCGGATGGCGTGGACGGCATGGGTGCCCACGGTGTCCAGGGCATGCCGGCGCCGCAGGCCGAAGGTGCGCATCCGTTCCGGCAGCATGCGCCGCGTCCAGCGCCGCTGGCGGAGCTCGAGCTCCCAGGCCGCGAGGCGCTCGGCGCGCGCACGCTGGACGGCACCGCTGGCCCGGCTGCCGACGACCTTGGACGCGTACTCGTAGAGATTCTGGCGCCGCTCGTCGTCGAGCGAGTCGTTGTAGGCACGCAGGAAGGAGCCGATCACCGGGCAGGCGCAGGCCGGATGGTCATTGAACGGCTCTTCCGCGAGCATCGAAGCCAACTCCATCACACAGGCGCCGTCCTCAGGAGTGATGTGCTTGCCCTTGCTCAGCTTGACGGTTTGGTAGGTAGCCAGGGACATCGATGCGCCTTCCTGTGGGTCGTGGGTGTTCAACCGCTCGTCCTATCCAACGTGATTCCCGCACCTGCTCGTTTTAGTCGGGGGTTGGTTTCATCGGTCACTATCTCGGCGGGGCGTGGAGCTGGGCGAACCCGGCGTTCAGGAGCTTTTCCGCCTGGCTCCCGGTGTCGGTGGAGTGCAGCAGCACCACGCCGAGCCAGACGCCGCCACGACGAGCCGTCGCGATCAGGCACGGACCGGCGGCCTGGGTATAGCCGGTCTTCACTCCATCAGTGCCGGGATAGCGGTTCAACAGCAGCGGGTTGTTGTTGTACAGGTACAGCTTCCCGCCTTTGATCGGAAAAGGGAAGTCCGCATTGGGTGAAGCGACGATGTGGCGGAGCAGGGGCTGGGTGACGACAGCGTGGGCGAGCAGGGCGAGGTCGCTCGTGCACGAGTAGTTGCCCTGGTCAATGACGCCGGACTCGGTGGTGAAGTGGGTGCAGCCCAGGCCCATCTGCTCGGCGTGCCGGTTCATCAGGGCGATGAACTGCGACTCGCTGCCGTGGGTGACGTGCTGGGCCAGATCGATGGCCGCGTCGTTGCCCGAGGGCAGCAGCAGCCCGTAGAGCAGGGTCAGCTCGGAGATATGCTTGCCCAGCGGCAGCTGCCCGACGCCCGAGCCCGTGAAGTGGACGGCCTGGGACGTGACCAGGACCCGGTCGCTAGGACGGGTGTGCTCGGCGACCAGCAGCGCCGTCATCAGCTTCGTGAGGCTGGCGATGGGCCGGCGCTGGCCCGGGTTCTGCTCCCACATCACCTGTCCGGTGGCGACGTTGAAGAGGATGCCGCTGCCCAAGTGGAAGGTCTCATGGACGTGGACGCGCTGAGCGGGCGGAGCGAGGGCGATCCCGTACTCCGACCGCACCGCCCGGGGCGCGCGTCTGGCCGCCGCCCGGCCGTGCAGAAGGGTGGTGGAGGGACCGGCGGTGCGCCCGGCGGCGAGGATGAGAAAAACGGCAACGGCGATGACGGCGCCGGTGAAGACGAGGGCGGCGATGCGCCACCCGGGGCGGGGTCGGCGGGGACGGCGCGGGCCGCGTCCGGGGGACGGCCGGCGGCCGCCCGATCCCCGGCGCCCGGAAGCTCCGCGGCGAGCGCGGCCGCCCTGGAGGACCGAGAAGCCGGTCATTTCTGAGGCGGCTCGAACAGGGCGCCCACCAAGCCCACGCCGAGCATGACGACGATGACGGCGGCGGCCACGCCGACCAAGGTGACGCCGTGGGTGGCCAGATCGCGGGCGGTGAAGGCGCCCATGGCGAGCACGAACAGGAGAGCCACGATGAGGACGGGGTAGCGCAATTAATAAACGGGTCGGGCGGGTGGGGTGGCGCGACGGGGGCGGGCGAGAAGCCGAATCGTAAGCAGTCCGAACGCGAAGCCGCCCACGTGAGCGAAGTAGGCCACGCCGCCGCCCCCGCCCGTGGGGCTGGTGAGGTTGGTGGCGCCGAAGACCGCCTGCTCAGCAAACCAGATGCCGAGCACGACGAGCGCGGGCAGTTCGAGGACGGTGAAGAACAGGATGATGAACACCAGCGTCAGCACGCGGGCGCGCGGATAGAGCAGGATGTACCCGCCGAGCACGGCGGCGATGGCGCCCGAGGCGCCAAGCGTGGGGGCGAGGGAATTCGGAGCCACGGCCGTCTGCAGGGCCAAGGCCGCCAGCCCGCCGAGGAGGTAGAAGAAGAAGAACTTGACCGGTCCCATGGCGTCCTCGACGTTGTTGCCGAAGATCCAGAGAAACAGCATGTTGCCCCCGATGTGAACGATCGAGGCGTGCATGAACATGGCCGTGAACACCGTCTCCCAGACGGGCCGGCCGCCGGTGGTGGTGCAGGCGATCTCCTGGCCCTGGATGAGCTCGTGGCGGGTCAGACAATGCGTGAGCAGCTTCGGAATCGCGCCGTAGGTGTAGACCTCGAGGTTGTCGGGCCCGCTGATGATCGAGCCCCCGTGGCGGATGGCCAGCAGATAGACGACGACGTTGGCCAGGATCAAGCCCACCGTCACGACCGGAAAGCGGTCGGTGGGGATGTTGTCCTTGATCGGGATCATCGGCCCGGGAGATTAGGGCCGGGGGACCCGGCGGGGGCTATCGCGTGACGGGCGTGGCGGCGGCGGTCAGCCGCCAGGGGTGCTCGCCCTCCCCGCTGAGCGTGAACGTCCAGCGCTCGGTGAAGGTGCTCTCGCGGGTCGGATTGCCGGCGAGCACGGCAGCGGTGGCCCGGTTCTCGATGTAGCGCCGCCCGGCGATCGTGACCTCCACGGTCATCCGGGCCGCGTTGGGATCAAGGGCGGTGATGCGCAGGCCGGTGACTCTGGGGCCGCGGACGACGAGGCGGGTGGCCTGGCTGGGGTCACCCGGGTGAAGCAGCTCGCGCACGGCGTCCGGCGCGGCCAGGGCGGCGAGGGCGCCGTCGTCGCCGTCGACGGCCTGGGCCCAGGCGGTCACGGCACGCCGGGCGCTGACCTCGAGGATGTCGGGGGCGAAGCGGCCGTCGACCAGGCTGAGATCGAGGGCGGCGCGATAGGCGTCGGTGTCATAGGTGAGCTTGGTCTCGGCGGCCCCAGCGATGGCGGTGTCCGTGGACCCGGACAGCTCGCCGATGTCGGTGCCGGCGGGGACGGCGTCGGCGACGGCCGCCTCCACGAGGGCCTCATCGCGCAGCGCGCCTTCGTCGGCCCATGGCGTGGGGACGATCTCGTCGTGCAACGCGTGGGCGCCCTCGGCGCCCTGCTCGATCGACTCGAGCCTCCAGCCCTCGGGCCGGCGGCCCAGCGTCCAGAACTCTCTGATGCGCACCGTGTCGGTCAGCCGCCCGGCCCGCCGGAGCCGGCGACCCGAACCGTCGAGGACGTAGTCGCGCAGGGTGGCCTCGATGCGCACCGTGACCCGCTGGGCGCCCCCGCTGCGCTTGAGCCCCACGTAGTCCACCTTCGGCGCCTCGACCAGCTCCACCCGGTTGTGCCAGCCCCGGCGGTCGAAGTCATCGAGGCGCCGGCGCCATTCCTCGAGCAGCTCGGGCGCGACCAGAGCCCCGAGCCAGCCGCGGTTGCTCGCGCTCCACGCCTCCTGGATCTCGGAGAACAGCTCGGCCGCGGCCGGCTTGACGCGGTCCGGAGCGAAGGCCGGGTCCTCCTCGGCGGCCTCGGCCGCCGCCAGCTCCACCCGGCGCGTGCGCTGAGCCGTGCCCGCGCGGGCGGCGCGGCCCGAGCGTTGCTTCTCGGTCCAGGCCGCCTGGGCCTTGGGCATGACTTTGGTGACCAGGACGTAGAGCAGGACGGCCGCGACGATGACGAGCAGGCCGAGGCCGTGGCCGAGGAAGGCCAGGCGGATGAGGAGCTGGAAGATGAGATAGAGCCCTGCCCCCCGGCCGCCGCCTCCGCCTCCACCGCCGCCGCCGAAGCCGCTCGAGCCGCCACCGGCGGCGGCCAGGGCCGGAGCGGCGATGAGCACGGCGATGGCCACGGCCGCCGCGCCGATGAGCAGGAGGCGCTTGCGCGCGGGTCATGCCCGGGCTCCCGCCGCCTGGGCCAGCGGACCGTGTCCCGGCTCCTGCTGGGGCACGTGCTGGTCGGCGTGGTAGGAGCTGCGGACGAGCGGACCGGCGGCCACGTGGTCAAAGCCCATCTTGTAGGCCTCGGCTTCCAGGGCCGAGAACTCGTCCGGGTGCCAGTAGCGGACGATGGGCAGGTGGCGCTCGGTGGGGCGCAGATACTGGCCGACGGTGATCACCTGCACGTGATGCGCGCGCAGCTGGCCGAGCGCGTCGACCATCTCCTCGAAGGACTCGCCGAGGCCGACCATGAGCCCCGATTTGGTCGTGACTGCGTCGCCACCCAGGTGCTTGGCGTTCTCGAGCACCCGCGTCGAGCGCTCCCAGGTCGAGCCTCTTCTGGCCACCCGGTACAGGCGGGGAACGACCTCGACGTTGTGGTTGAAGACGTCGGGCCGGGCGTGGATGACCTTGGCCAGCGGCATCTCCTCGCCACGGAAGTCGGGCGTGAGGACCTCGACCTTGGTCCTGGGCGATTGGCGGCGGATCTGTCTGATCACGCCGACGAAGGCGTGCGCGCCCAGGTCGGGGAGATCGTCGCGGTCGACGCTCGTGATGACCGCGTGGCGCAGGTTCATCCTCGCGACGCTGCGCGCGACCCGGGCGGGCTCGAGCGGGTCGTTCCACGTGGGCTTGCCCGTCTTGACGTTGCAGAAGCCGCAGCGCCGCGTGCACGTGTCGCCGAGGATCATGAACGTGGCCGTGCCCCGCTGCCAGCACTCGCCGATGTTGGGGCAGGCCGCCTCCTGGCAGACCGTGTGGAGGTTCTCGCTCTGGATGAGGCTCTGAAGCTCGCGGTATTTCGGCCCCCCGGGGGCGGGGACCTTGAACCACGGCGGCTTGCGGCCCCGGAAGGGCTGGGTTTCCGGTCCCAGCACGGTGAGCACATCAGCGATCCCGCCCGGATTGGTCCGGGATCTCGTCACATGCTCACGGGTGCTCACGGTGGTTTCAGAGTAGCGCCGGGACTGGTGCACAAACGTTGCACCCCGTGGCACACGTGTCACGGGATCCGCGACAGGCTGGTGATCGTGGATCAGCCGGCCTCGTTGACCAGCGGTGTGGGGCGTAAAACCGGAAAATACGGCCGGTTTCTTGCCCCACGTGCCCTCGCCCAGCACGGCGTGTTCGCGCTCGACCACCTCCGCGCCGCCGGGCTCTCCGACACCGCTGTCCATAAGCGGGTCGCGGCCGGACATCTACACCGCATCCACCACGGCGTCTACGCCCTCGTCCCCGAGCCCCTCCTCACCCGCGAGGGTCGCTGGATGGCTGCCGTCCTGGCCTGCGGCCCGGGCGCCGTCCTCTCCCACCGCGCCGCCGCCGCCCTGCACGAGCTGCGCACCTTTCAGAACCGCCGCATCGAGGTCACCGTTCCCGGCCGCTCGCGCGGACGCCACGACGGCATCCTCATCCACCGCTCGACCACCCTGACCCCCGCGGACATCACCAGCGTGAACGGCATCCCGTGCACCATCATCGCCCGAACGCTCCTCGACCTGACCGAGGTCGTGCCCCGCCGACCCGTCGAGCGGGCGTGCGACCAGGCCGAGATCCTCGAGGTGCTCGACCTCCGCGCCGTCCAGGACCAGCTTGCCCGCAACCATGGACGCCGGCGGGCCGGCGTCCTGAAGGCGATCCTTGAGGAGCATTACCTCGGTCACACCCCGACCGCCAGCGAGCTCGAGGAGGCGTTCCTGGCCATCGTGCGCGAGGCCGGGCTGCCCGGGCCGAAGGTCAACGCGCTCATCGACCTCGGTGACGGCGACGACCCGATCAGGGGTGACTTCGTCTGGCCCGAGCTCCGGATCGTGGTGGAGACTGACGGTCATCGCACCCACCGCACGCGACAGGCCTTCGAGAACGACCGCCGGCGCGATCAGCGCCTGACCGTCGCGCGCTGGCGCCCGTTGCGCTTCACGTGGCGCCAGCTCCGCTTCGCCGCCACCGAGGTGCAGGCCACGCTCAGAGCGCTGCTGCCGGGACCCCCCCGATCCGCTCCTGCAGCCGGGCCAGCGACATGAGCCGCTGCCGGCGATCCAAGGCCCGCGCGAGCTGGTAGGCCGCCCGCTTGCGAAAGCAGCGCATCTGGCCGGCGCCCCGGCCGGTCTCGCGGATGAGCGAGGTCATCTGCACGCCATCGAGACCGCAGGGCACCACCCAGGAGAACGGCTGCAGGTCGTTTTCCACGTTGACGGCGAAGCCGTGCGTGGTCACGCCGCGGGCCACGTGGACGCCGATGGAGGCGACCTTGCGCTCGCCCACCCACACGCCGGTGAAGTCGGGGCCGTCCTGCGGCCGAGCCCGGGCCACCACGCCCTCCTCGGCCAGGGCGGCGATGACGGCCGACTCGAGCAACCGGACGTAGGCCACGACATCGTCGACGCGGACGATCGGGTAGCCGACGAGCTGGCCGGGGCCGTGGTAGGTGACCTTGCCACCGCGGTCGGTGTCGACGACGTCGATGCCCTGCATGCGGTACCAGTCCTCGCCCATGGGCAGCTCGCCCGCCCCGCTGCGCCGGCCCCGGGTGTAGACCGGCCAGTGCTCCAACGTCAGCAGAACGTCGGGGACCTCGTCGCGCTGGCGCGCCGCTCGCACCGCCTCCTGGAGCGCCAGGGCCTCGCGGTACTCGACCGTCCCGAGGTGGCAGACCCACAGCTCCATGGGAGCGATGTTAGATCGCCTCCAGCCCCCGCTTGACCGAGGCCAGGAACTGGGCGGCCAGGACGCCGTCGAGGGCCCGGTGATCCCAGCTCAGGCCGAGGATGGTCATGGGCCGGATGGCAATGGCGTCGTGGCCGGCACCGTCGGAGACCACCACGGGGCGCTTGACGATCGCCTCCAGGTCGAGGATTGCCACCTGGGGCTGGTTGATAATCGGCGTGGCCATGATCGAGCCGTACTGACCGGGGTTGGTGATGGTGAACGTGCCCCCGCGCACCTCGTCGGCGGTCAGCTCCCGCGCCCGGGCGCGTCGGGCGAGGTCGCGGATCCGCGACCCCAGCCCCTCGGCTGAGAGCTCATGGGCGTCGCGGATGACCGGCACGATGAGGCCGTCCTCGCCGAGGGAGACGGCGATGCCGAGGTGAACCTCCCGCCACTGGGCGTAGCGCTCCCCCTCGAGCGTGGCGTTCAGCGCGGGATGCTCGCGCAGGGCGTCGATGCACGCCCGGCCCACGAAGGCCAGCGCGGTCAGGCCGAGGCGGGCCCGGGCCGACTCGACGCCGCTCATGTCCACCTCGATCCAGGTCGTACATGTGGCGGCGGTCTCGAGCGAGCGCTTCATGTGCTCGCCGATCTGGCGGCGCATGCGCGAGAAGCCATCGACCGCGGCGGGGGGCACCGGCTCGGGCCGGTACGGGCTCTCGATGTGCAGCGGCGGCTCCGGGGGCGCGGGCACGGGCGAGGGCGCCGACTCGGCCTCGGGCGAGGACCCGGTCGCCGCCCCGGGCGCGGCCGCACCCTCAAAAACCTCCCCCGGCCCACGCCCGTGTACCAGCGCGAGCACGTCCTGCTTGCGCACGCGGCCGCCCCGGCCGGTGCCCGCGACCGCGGAGAGGTCGAGCCCGTGCTCGGCGGCGATGCGCTGCACCACGGGGGAGTAGCGGCGCGGAGGAGGGGCGCCGTTCGTTGGCTGCCCATCACCGGCACCGGCCGCAGAATCCTGCGGAGTCGCGCCCCCAGGGGCGATCCGTGCCAGCACGGTCCCCACCTCCACCGTCGTCTCCACCGCCACCAGGACCTCGGCCACCACTCCGCCCACGGGAGCCGGCACCTCGGTGTCGATCTTGTCGGTGGAGATCTCACACACCGTCTCGTCGGCCGCCACCGGGTCGCCGGGGCCGACCCGCCAGGCCACGATCGTGCCCTCGGCCACCGACACGCCCATCTGGGGCATGGTCACATCCACGAGGGCGGTCTCAGTAGGCGAGGAGCTCACGGCACGCCTCCCGCACGCGCTCGACGCCCGGCAGCACCACTTGCTCGAGCGGCGGTGAAAACGGGATGGGAACATCGGGAGAGGCCACCCGCACAACCGGCCCGTCGAGGGACTCAAAGCCCTTCTCCGCGATCAGAGCCGCCACCTGCGCGCCGGCCGCGCACGTGGCGTTGGCCTCGTCGACGATGACCACCTTCGAGCATCGGGCCACCGAATCGAGGATCGCCTCCTCGTCGAGCGGGACGAGCGAGCGCAGGTCGAGGACCTCGACCGAGGCTCCGTCGAGGCCCTCGGAGACGGCCTCCAGGGCGACGTGGACCATGGCCCCGTAGGCGATGACGACGAGATCGGAGCCGCTCTGTGCCACCCGCGCCCGGAACGGCGTCTCGAAGACACCGTCGGGCACCTCGCCCCGCACCCGGCGATAGAGGTGCTTGTGCTCCATGAAGCAGACCGGGTTGGGATCGTGGATGGCGGCATGCAACAGGCCCTTGGCATCGGCCGCCGTCGATGGCGCCACCACCTTGATCCCGGGGGCGTGCATGAACCAGGCCTCGGGGTTCTGGGAATGGAAGGGCCCGCCCGAGAACCCGCCGCCCGACGGCAGCCGCACCACGAGCGGCACGGCCAGTCCCTGGCGGTAATGCATCTTGCCGGCCACGTTGACGAGCTGGTCGAACCCGCAGGAGATGAAGTCGGCGAACTGCATCTCACAGACCGGGCGCATGCCCACCACGGCCGCCCCGACGGCGGTCCCGATGATGGCCGACTCGGCCAGTGGCGTGTCCATCACGCGATCGGCTCCGAACTCCTCGATGAAGCCGTCGGTGACCTTGAAGGCGCCGCCGAAGACGCCGATGTCCTCGCCCATGACGAGGACGCGCTCGTCGTGGCGCAGCTCGTCGCGCAGCGCCGATGAGATCGCTTGCAGGTAGGTGAGCGTGGCCATCAGGCGGACACCGCCTCGCGGGCAAACCCGCTCCAGGGGGCGGCCCCGTCACCGAGGGGCTCGGCCTCTCCCTCGCAGAACACGCCCGCCAACGCGTCCGAGGGATCAGGCATCGGCGCGCGCAGCGCCTCCGCGGCCGCGGCCTCGATCTCCGACGCCACCGAGGCCCGCAGCGCATCCACGTCCACCCCGGCCGCGGCCAGCCTGGCCGCCTGGCGGTCGATGGGATCGCGGGCCCGCCACGCCTCGACCTGCTCCTTGGGGACGTACTTCATGTCGTCATGGGCGGCGTGGCCGTGCATGCGCATGGTCACGGCCTCGATCAGCGTCGGCCCGTCCCCGGTCAGCGCCCGCTCGCGCGCGATACGCGTGGCCTCGAACATCGCCTCGACGTCGTTGCCATCCACGGTCACGCCCGCAAAGCCGTAAGCGGCGGCCCGCTCCACGGGGTCGACGGCGAACTGCTTATCGAGCGGTGTCGAGTAGGCGTACTGGTTGTTCTCGAGTACGAAGATGACCGGCAGCTTCTGCACGCCGGCCCAGTTCATGGCCTCGTGAAAATCGCCCCGGGAGGTCGAACCGTCGCCGAACCACGTGATCGCACAACGGCGCTCGCGGCGGAGCTTGAAGGCCATGGCCATGCCCGTGGCCACGAGCATCATGTCGGGCAGCATCGAGACCATGCCCACGCAGCCGAGCCGCGGGTCGCCGAAGTGGACGTTGCCGTCGCGTCCTGCAGTCACCCCGGTGGCTCGGCCCATGTACTGGGCGAGGATGCGCGTCGGGGACACGCCGCGGACGAGATGGCCGGCGAGGTCGCGGTGCAGGATGCACAGCCGGTCCTCGGGCGCCATGGCGAACGCCGCTCCCGCCGAGACGGCCTCCTGCCCGTAGCCGTCGTAGAAGGAGCCGGGCACCTTCCCCTGGCGATACAGGGTCATCGCCCGCTCCTCGAGTCCCCGCATCAGCAGCATGGCCCGCATGAGCCCGATCCGATCGGGGAGCGTGAGGTGAGCCTCGCTTGCGGAAGGAGCGCTTGCCGGGTCTACGCCGCCCACCGGTTCGACAGTGTCGGTCGCCATCTTCAGTTCCCTCTCGACTCAGGCCGGCTCGGGATCACCGTCCGGCCGCTTTCAGGCTCACTCCGGGATCTCCGCGTGAACCCCGCGATCTGGAGGCGAGCTTACTCCGCACATCGGCCGCCGGAGCCCGTTTGATGAGCGGTAAACCCACCTACTCTTAGGGCATGGAGGTGACCTGGCACCGGCGCATCCTCTGGCGGAGGCGCGGAGCGTGGATGTGGCCGGCCTTCCTGGCCGCCACCGCCGCCGATGCCCTCATCGGTCACGCCTGGCCGCCGGCCGGCGACTCCCAGGCTCTGTTCGCGGCGGGTCTGCTCGGCCTCGTCTTCAACCTCATCGCCGTCATCCTGCTCTCCCACCCGATCGCCCTGCTCCTGCGCCGGCGCCGGCCCGATCTGCCCATGGTCGTCGCGCGCGACTATGCGGGCACCGGCGTGGTGGTGGCCGTCGCCGCGCTCCTGGCCGCCGTCGGCCTCTTCATCACGCCACCGTGGTCAGCGACCGCAACGCGATGGCGGATGCCATCTCCCGCGCGCAGGCCTACATCGGCGACCGGGCTCCGCCCGAGTACCGGCGCAACCTGCGCTACGTGAGCACGTTCGTCATCCAGGCCGGCAGCATCTACCGCACCTGCGTGCCCAGCGACGCAAGGCCCCGGACGTACTGCGTCGTCGTCGACACGACGCGTCCCTTCCCGGGGGGCGTGACCTTCAGCGGCTACGAGCCCAACTCGGTGCTCTCACAGGGCGCCTGGTAAGCCGCTCCGCGATCAGCCGCCGCCCTGGGTGAGCTCCTTGACCTCTTCGAGCTCGTGGGGGAAGACCGAGTCGCAGAACTCCTGGCCGAAGTCGGTCAGCCGCAGGCTGCGGTGCGCGCTCTTGGCTCGCGAAGCGTTCTTGATCGTGTCGAACACGTGGGGCTGTGCCTCGAGGACCTGATAGGTGATCGCGTCCTCGAGGGGCTCATCGGACCAGCAGATCAGCCCGAGGCGCTGAAGGTTGCCGAGATAGGCGGTCATCCGCTCGGTGTGGCGGACACCCGCCTGCATGTCGACCATGTTGAGGTTCTGGGCGATGAGCTGGGACCCCACGCCGATCAGGTTGGCCGCGCGCACATCGACCACGGGCTGCGGGCCTTCGGCCCCGAGGAGGCGCAGGACCCGTCCCTCGTCGGGCGCGATCTCGCCCAGGATCCGCCCGAAGGCGGGATGCAGACGGTCGTCGGTGGCCACGTCCGCTGACTGGCGCAGCAGCTCGGCCCCCTGGGCGCGCAGGGCCGTCTCGGGCGAGACCTGACCGTCCTCGCTCTCGCCCCGGTTCAGTGTGGAATTGCTGCCCGCCCTGAACCGATCCCCGGGTGGGCTGAGCTGTTCGACGCGGGTCTCGAGATCGGAGATGCCGAGGAACTCGCGAGCGTAGGAGCGCATGCCGGCGCGCACGCCCTGGGCCATCTCCACGGCGGCCTGGGGATCGACCGCGGCCCGGGCCAGGCGGCGGGTGGCGCGCACGCTGACACGCATGCCCCACACCGCGCTGCGGGTCCAGGCCACCGCGGCCAGGCGGGCCAGCTGCGGCAGCGCCTCGACGATCTGGTCTTCGTAGTTGACGATCTGGCCGTCACCATCGGAGGCCGGGTAGTCGCCCTCCTCCGAGGTCGGCTCGATGTCCTCGACCTCGCCGACGACGACTTCGACCTCGTCGTCGTCGTCTTCGTCTCGTCCGAAGACTCGTCACCCGAGCCCTCCGAGGACTCCTCACCCGAGTCATCCGAGGACTCCTCGTCCGATGAATCCTCGTCGGAGGAATCGTCGTCCGAGGAATCGTCGTCGTCCGAGGACTCATCATCGTCGCCAGAGTCCTCGGCATCCTCTTCCTCGCGGGCATGGACGGTGCCGTTGCCGTTGAGGCTCACGAGGTCCTCAACGCGCACCTCGACGGTCGGCTCAGCCTCCAGGGCCTCGTCGTCGGCCTTCACCTTGATGCGGCTCTGCTCGATGTCTACTTTGCTGTCGGCCATGCTGACCTCTGAATCCTCGCCGAGGGCTCAAGGTACATGTTCCCCGCCGGCTAACCAAATAGACCGAGATGGACAAGTCCGCCGGCTAAACCGAGGACAGCCCCGTGCAGCAGCAGCAGCCACTCATCCTCGCGCGTGGCCGTGCGCAGCATCTCCCGGAAGTCGCCGGCGGTAACTCCTTCATGCGCGCCCGGATGAGGTCAGCCATGGTCTTGCTCTGGCTGGCGCTGAAGTCGGGATCGGACAAGGGGCCCAGACTGCTCGACCGGCTCGGAGGCGAAGGCGTCGCGCAGCTGGTCGTACTCCCGCGAGCCGACGGCCACGCGCAGAGCGCGGCGCGCCGGTCCGACGGCGCGGTCGATGGCCGGCCGCATGGCGTTCTCGATCAGGATGCGGGTGCGGTCGGACTGGGGGCCGTACAGGAGCTCCTTGCCGAACTCGGCCACGGTGAGGATCTGCTCGGAGACGATCTTGGCGTAGACGCCGGCCACTTCGGGCTGGCGGCGGATGAACAGACCCTGCATCTTGATCGGCCCCCACTTGGTCTTCTCGGCCGGCTCGTAGATCATCCACAGGGCCACCCAGTTGGTGACCCAGCCGACGATCACGCCGAGCAGGAGAAGCAGCCACGCTCGGGGAAGACGTGAGTGAGGGCGGCCACCGGGATGCCGAGCACGAAGCCGAAAAAGAAGCCGAAGTTCTTGATGAAGTTGAGCTCGCGCTGGCCCATGTCGAGGAAGACCCGGTTGGCCAGCTCCTCGTCGAAGCGCTTGATCACCATCAGCTTGACGTCGACGAGCTGGTCGATGTTCTCGCCGATCTGCTCGGTGAGATTGTTGGCGATCTCCGGCAGCTGATCCTGGACGCGCTGGACGACGAGGTCCTTGATCTGGGAGGGCAGCCGGTTCCACAGCCGCGGCTGCTCGCGCTCCATGACCCGGTAGACGACGTCGGGGATGTCTTCCCGAGTGGACTCGACCATGTGCTGGGCGATCTTCTCGGGGTCGAGCTGCTTGAAGAACTCGCCGGGCGTGCCGAGCTTGGCGATGCCCATGTCGACGGCGAGGCTGCCCATCTTCGCCGCGCGCGAGGGCACGATGCCCTGCCAGCCGATGCCGCCGATCATGACCCCGGGGATCTGGCGGATCTTGTAGGGCAGCTTGCGGGCGATCTTATGCAGCCACCCCGCGCGCAGTCCACGGAAGTGGACGGGATAAAAGAGCATGAGCACGCCGGTCCAGTTGGTGACATAGCCGATGATCCCGGTGACGAAGGGCACCGTGATCAACGCGGCCAAGCTGGTTGGGCTTCCCAACACTGCGCCGGGGAACCTACCCCACTCGAGCCGGGTAGGCTCCACGGCCATCATGAATGGCAATTACGTAGCGCTGATTACCGGTGCCTCGAGCGGCATCGGGGAGGCAACGGCACGCCGCCTGGCGCGCGAACCGGGGGCCAAGATCGTCCTCGTGGCCCGCCGCCGCGACCGCCTGGACCAGCTCGCCGACGAGCTCGGCGGGGCGACGGTCATTGCCGCCGATCTCACCGACCCCGAGGCCCCGGCGCAGATTGCCGAGACGGTGGAGCGCGAGCACGGGCAGCTGCACCTGCTCGTCAACAACGCCGGCGCGTCGTGGCGGGGCACGTTTGCCGAGATCGGCTGGGACGGCGTGGAGCGCCACATGAAGATCAACTTCGAGGCTCCGGTGCGCCTGACCGAAGCACTGCTGCCGCTGCTGCACCGCACTGCGGCCGATGCCGGCTCGCGACGGGTCGCCATCGTCAACGTGGCCAGCACCGCCGGCCGGGTGTCCCGGCCCCGCGCCGGGGCCTACTCGGCGAGCAAGTTCGCCCTGGCCGGCTGGACGGACGCGCTGCACGGCGAGGAGGCCGAGCACGGCGTCCACGTCGGGCTGGTCCTGCCCGGCTTCATCAAGACCGAGGGCTTCCCGGCCGCCGAGCTGACCGGAAAAGCAGTGACGCGCTGGCTGGTCTCCGAGCCCGAGCACGTCGCCGACGCCATCCTCCTGGCCGGCCCGGGGGGGAAGTCTGAGCGCTACACGCCCCGCTTCTACTGGTTCGGGGCCGCCGCCCGCCTTCTCGCCCCGGCGCTCGTGCGGCGAGCCACCGCCGGCGGTCTGTTCACGACCAAGACCGGCGCGGGCTCGGAGTGAGCGACCGCTAGCCACCGGTCCGCGCTCTCGAACGCGCGTTCTCTAACCTACGGTGCTGTAACCAAGGAATTTGAGGAGTCATGCCCATCATTGACAAACCCCGGCGCGTGGCCGTGCTCGGGGGCATCCGGATCCCCTTCGCCCGCCAGGACGGCCCGTACGCCCGCGCCTCCAACCAGGACATGCTGACCAGCCACCCATCGACGCTCTGGTCGACAAGTTCGCCATCCCGGGCGAGACGCTCGGCGAGGTGGCCGCCGGCGCCGTGCTCAAGCACAGCCGCGACTTCAACCTGACCCGTGAATGCGTCCTCGGCTCGCAGCCTGGCGCCCGAGACGCCGGCCTACGACGTCCAGCAGGCGTGCGGCACCGGGCTCGAAAGCGACGATCCTCACGGCCAACAAGATCGCCCTCGGGCAGATCGAGTCCGCCATCGCGGGCGGCGTCGACACGACCTCCGACGCCCCCCTCGCCATCAACGAAGACCTCCGCCAGGTCCTGCTCGACGCCAACCGCTCCAAGAGCAACGCCGGCGCGCGTCAAGGCCCTGGCCCGCATCCGGCCCCAGCAGCTCATCCCCGAGATCCCCCCGCAACGCCGAGCCGCGCACCGGGCCTGTCCATGGGCGAGCACACCGCGATCATGGCCAAGGAGTGGGGCATCGGCCGCGAGGAGCAGGACGAGCTGGCGGCCAACAGCCACCGGAACCTGGCCGCGGCCTACGACTCCGGCTTCCTCGAGGATCTCGTCACCCCGTTTTTGGGCCAGGAGCGCGATCAGAACCTGCGTCCCGACTCGAGCGCTGGAGAAGCTGGCCAAGCTTCGCCCCGCGTTCGGGGGTCAGGACGGCACCATGACCGCCGGCAACTCGACGCCGCTGTCCGACGGCGCCTCGGCCGTCCTGCTGGCCAGCGAGGAATGGGCCGGGGCAGCGTGGTCCTGCCGGTCCAGGCCTACTTCGTGACCGCCCAGACGGCGGCTGTGGACCACGTGCACAAGCGCGAAGGGCTGCTCATGGCGCCGGCCTACGCCGTCGCCCGGCTGCTTGAGCGGACCGGTCGGCGAGCCTGCAGGACTTCGACTTCTACGAGATCCACGAAGCCTTCGCGGCGCAGGTCCTGAGCACCCTGAAGGCCTGGGAGGACCCGGTGTTCTGCCGTGAGCGCCTGGGCCTCGATCGCGCCGCTCGGCTCGATTCGACCGCTCCAAGCTCAACGTTCACGGCGGTTCGCTCGGCGCCGGCCACCCCTTCGGGGCCACCGGCGGGCGGATCGTGGCCGGACTGGCCAAGATGCTCTCCCAGCAGGGCTCGCGGCCGCGGCCTCATCTCCATCTGCGCGGCCGGCGGCCTTGGTGTCACAGCGATCATGGAGGCCCCGCATGAGCGACCGTTACCAGCAGCTCGTCAACACGCCCCATCGGCAAGCTCGTCTCCAAGCAGATCGGGCTGCCCTCGCCGACCCCGCTCGAGCGCTATGAGCCCGGACAGCCGGTCATCCGGGGGCCGGTGCTCTTCGGCGGTGCCCCCTGGCCCCCCGCCTCGCCCCCGCGGTGACCAAGGTCCTGCAGGGCGCTCAGCGCGGAGACCTTCACGCCGATGACCGAGGATGTCCGCAGCGCGGCCGCCGCGGCCAACCTGGACGCGAAGATCTTCAACCCCGACTCGGCCGGCGAGGATGAGACCTTCAAGGCCCTCATCTTCGATGCCACCGGCGTCTCCTCCACCGAGGGCCTGCGCGAGGCGTGGGCGTTCTTTCATGCCACGATCCGCCGCGTGCGGCCCAACGGCCGGGTGATCGTGCTCGGCACGCCGCCCGAGCTGAGCAAGGAACCAAGCAGAGCGCGTGGCCCAGCGGGCGCTCGAGGGCCTCGACCCGCTCGATCGGCAAGGAGGTGCGCCGGGGCTCGACGGCGCAGCTCGTCTACGTGGCCACCGGGGCGGAGGGGGCCCTCGTCCACTCGACGTTGCGCTTCCTGCTCTCGCCCAAGTCGGCCTACGTGTCGGGCCAGGTCATCCGCAT
>CAVZPU010000013.1:0-44466 GCA_963777185.1 uncultured Solirubrobacterales bacterium | reverse complement strand
GACGGGATCCTCCGTTGCGCGACGACGAGCCTGGGGCCGCGTTCGCCGACGTCTGGTCTGCGCTGCCGAAGGTCGTCTTCAGCCGCACGCTCGACCACGTCGAGGGCAACGCCGGCTCGCCGAGGCGTCGGTGGCCGAGGAGGCCGCTGGCCCTTGAGGCGACTGACAAGGACGTCGCCATCGGCGGTGCCGGCCTGGCCTGCCGCAGCCATCGGGCTCGGCCTCGTCGACGAGCTGCGCATGTTCCGCCACCCCGTCGTCGTCGGTGGCGGCACGCCCTTCCTGCCCAGTCATCGGACAGTTCGGCTAGACCTGATCGAGACCAGGACGTTCGGCTCGCGCATGATCTACGAGCGCTACAGTCGCGCCCGCGATGACTCGGACTAATACCGCCCATCCGGACCGCCAATCAGCCTCCGAAAGGCCCCGTGATTTCCGAGCCGGAGGAGGTGGGGTGCGTTAGCGTGAGTTGTCGCTCAGCCGGCGGGAGCGGTGAGTGACGAAGCCACTCGGGCGGCAGCACCGCAGGGGTTCGGCCCGGAAAGTGCGGGACGATTCGGGTCGCCAGCCGGCGTGCGGCGGAGAGGAGGGGGGGAGGGGGAGGGAGAGAGAGAGAGGGTGTGGGAGCCGCGCTGGTCGGCCGCGGCCGGAGAATCTGGGTGTGGGTCCTCCGCAAACGCTGAGCGAAGCTGACCGGCGCATCGTCGCGGTGTGAGCGGCGGACTGCGCGGGGCGCCTGCTGGCGTTATTCGAGGCGGAAGGCCCTGGGGACACCGACCCCGTGATGCCCTCACTCGCCTTCGCGCCTTGCTCGAGGAGAGCTTGGCGTCGCGGAGGCCGCCGCCGGTTCGTCGCTCATGCCGCCGCGCGTGAGGTCAGCGCTCCCGCGGGGGTGGCCGCCGCCCGGGCGCCGGGACAAGCCGCCAGCATCCCTGATATGGCGCCACGCCTGGGGGCCGCCGCGTATGCCGTAAAGCGGCTGGACAGCCGCCCACGGCCGACCCGAGGCGGTCTAAGCAAGGCGATCCGCTGGCAGCTTGGCCATGTGTCCACGCCGGCCAGAGCCTGCTGCCCTCGTCAATCTGCCGCCTGTCGGTCGAGAACCCGTCCGGTCCCCTCGGCCGGTCTCGTCGGGCAGCTCTCGGAAACGATCATCGCCGACCTCCAGGCCGGCTGTGCAGACCCACCGCGCCCTCGCTGCCAGATCGCACGCTCATCATCCCCACCGCGCCCAGCCCCGCGCAGCGCCGTTGGCGATGCCGTTCCGCGGGGCCACGTCGGCGCCGTAGGTGCGCAGGATGCGCTCGCGGGCGGGAGGATGGATGTCGCGCGCGTGATATCGCCGCCTATGGGCGACGAGCCGGGGGTCCATCACTCGGCGCCAGAGTGGCGGTATGACCGCGAGGACGATCATGCCGGCGTAACCGGTCGGCAGTTGCGCGCCTCGTCGAAGTGGCGCAGAGCCTGGAAGTGCTGGGCTGGGTTGGCGGGGCGGTCCGGGGCCGCGTCGCCGGAGGTGGTAATAAGCAGCACGTTGGAGGCGACGTTGTTGCTGTTCCAGCTGTGTTCCGCGCGGGTGCGCTCGTTACCGTCCGTCCGGTCGCTTCTGGCGACGCAAGCCATAGTGCTCGAGGTAGTTGACCACCTCGAGCAGGGGGAACCCCAGCGCCGCCTGGAGCACCAGGAAGGGCAGCACGCGTACTCCAAAGGCGGCGGTCAGCCCGCCGAAGAGGACGACCGTCATCACCCATGCGTTCAATACGTTGTTGCGAGGGCTCCATGTCGCCCGTTCATGGCGGGCCAGCCACTCGCGCTCGAGCTCCCAGGCGGAGGTGAGGCTGCCTTTGACGGTGCGCGGCAGAAAGGCCCAGAAGCTCTCGCCGAGCCGCGCGCTGGCCGGGTCCTCGGGCGTCGCGACCCGCACGTGATGACCGCGATTGTGCTCGACGAAGAAGTGGCCGTAGCCGCTCTGGGCAAGTGCGATCTTGCTCAGCCACCGCTCGGCGCGGTCTCGCTTGTGTCCCAGCTCGTGCGCCGTGTTGATCGCGATGCCGGCGACCATGGCCTCGGTGACCGCCAGCCCGACCTTGTCGAGGAGGCTCAGGTCTGCACTTGCCCACAGCACGCAGGCGAACACGAGGCCGGCGTACTGCAGGGGGAGGAAGGCATAGGTGCACCACCGGTAGTAGCGGTCGTGTTCAAGCCACTTGAGCACGCTGTCAGGCGGGTTCTCGGCATCGAGCCCGATGATGAGATCGAGGGGCGGAAACACGCCGAAGATGAGAATCGGCCCGCCGAACCACAAGACGCCCACGCCGGTGAGGTGGACCAGCCCGTAGATGATGAACGGGAGCGACGGCACCAGGATTCCGAGCAGCCAGACGTAACGTTTGCCGTCCCGCCAAGCGGCTGACTCGTGATCTGGACTACCGGCGGTGATCGTTGGCTCGCGTGCGTGCGCCACCGTGCTCATCAGGGGCCTCCTTTCGTCGCATTCTTCGGCCAGCGTCGAGGGCTGAGACCGTAGCAGACGATTACCCCGTCCGAGGTAACCTTAGACAAGGGCTCATGACTCGAGTATCCTCCGCTCCATGCCCTCCTCCCCGCTTCGCGCCGTAGACGACGAGCCGGACGCTGGCGACGAGCCGCAGCTCACCATCGAGCAACTCGCGAGCCGGACGGGCATGTCGGTGCGCAACATCCGCAACCACCAATCGCGCGGCCTGCTCCCGCCGCCGCAGGTGCGCGCACGGGTGGGCTACTACGGCGAGGACCACGTGATGCGCCTCCAGCTGATCCAGGAGATGCAGGCCCAGGGTTTCAAGCTGAACGCGATCAAGCGGCTCCTCGGCGGCCAAGGACCGTCGATCGAGCACTTCCTCGGACTCAAACGGGCGATCGGCGCTCCGTTCGAAACCGAGTCGCCCGAGATCCTCTCTGATCAGGACCTCGTCGATCGTTTCGGTCCGGTAGGGGTGAAGGAGATCACCAAAGCGTGGAAGCTCGGGCTGCTCGTGCCGATCGGAGACGGCCTGTACGAGGCGCCCAGCCCGGCGCTGCTCCGAGCGGCCGAGGAGGTGCTCGCCCGTGGAATCTCACTCGCCGCCGCGTTGGCCGTGATCGCGAAGGTCCAGCGCAATTCCCAGATGACGTCGAAGGCTTTCGTCCAGCTCTTCCTCGACGAGCTGTGGAAGCCGTTCGTCGCCGCGGGCCAGCCCAAGGACCGCTGGCCGGAGATCACGGAAGCCATCGAGCGTCTGAGACCGCTGGCGGCCGAGGCCGTGCTGGCGACGTTCAATCAGACGATGGAAGCGGAAGTCGAGAAAGCCTTCGGGAGGGTCCTCGAAGCACAGGGACGCTAACCGGCCAACGGGCGCAGCAATGATCAGCCTTTTGCGGTATTGGCAGACAGCAGCCGTAACCTCATCATGTGCCAGGCGTTCTTAGTGCGTTGTCGACGCACTGGTTTGGAGGAGTCGGATGTGGCCCGGAGCGGGTTCAAGGAGCACATGACAAAGGAGCAGGCTCGGCGTGTGAAGGTCGGCGACGTCATTCTCGTCGGCGTGGGCAAGGACCATCCGGCGGTGGTGAACGCCATCTACGGGCGCGGGATCGCCCCGCCGTACTTCGCCACCACCGCTGAGCCGGGCTTTACAAGCTGGCGGCTGGCGGCGTTGCCCCAGCGATCCGCCGGCGAACAGGCCGCGTAAACCGCTTTTCCCAAGCGTGCCCGGAGCGCCGACGCGCGTACGTCTCTCCCGGCGCAACTGCGACAAGCCCCGCCTCTTGTCGCGCGGCGCTCCGGGCACTCCCTGGAGGGGGTAAATTTCACAGCGGGGCAGGAGAGGCCAGCGCCACGGGCGGCTTGCCGGGGGCGCCACCGACGCGCGGCCCTGAGCCGCTTGCTCGCCCTCTAGCTTGTGACCATGCCAAGCAGTGCCGAGGCCCGCAACGACGGCGCGGTCTTCAACGAGCTCGCCGAGGAGTACGACCGCCACCGCCCGAGCTATCCGGATGAGCTCATCGACCGCGCCTGTGACGCGGCGGCCCTCGGACCGGGGGAGCGAGTCCTCGAGATCGGCTGCGGAACCGGGCAGCTGACACGCAGCCTGCTGGCCCGGGGCCTGCGGGTGACCGCGGTCGAGCCTGGCGCGCAGCTGATCGCGCGCGCTCGCACCCGGCTCCACGACGCCGGGCACGTGCAGTTCGTCAACGCCCGCCTCGAGGACGCACCACTTCCGCACGCGCACTACCACGCCGTGTTCTCGGCCTCAGCGATTCACTGGATCGATCCCGAGGTGAGCTGGCAGAAGGCCGCCGACGCGCTCATCGACGGCGGGACGCTCACGCTCGTCTCCTACTTCGGGTTGGCCGAGGAGCGCACCACCGGCGATCAACAGGCCCTCCGAGCGGCCTTGGCCGCCATCGCCCCCGAGGCCGCAGCCGGCTGGCCAAATTATCGCGACCTCGAAGGCACCCTCGCCGGTGTCGCACTCCGGCGCGACAACGTTTCCCAGGTGTGGGCCTGGCTGGGAAGCTATGAGATCGCACGCGGGTACGCCGCAGGGCTGTTCGACACCGTGCAGCTCACCGCGGTGCCGACCCTCATCGAGCAAACCGCGGGGGAGCTCACCGCCCTGCTGGGCACCATGTCCTTCTGGTCGCGACTGTCATCCCGCCAACGCGAGGCGCTCGCCGCTGAGCACGACGCCCTCCACGCGCGCCTCGGCCGGCCGATCCGCTCGAGTACCGTCGCCTGCCTGGTCACGGCGCGCCGCGTCCCGCGCGTCTGAACCAGTCTCCGGCAGGTGCTTGCGTTCGGGGCAGAAATGGGTTATACCCATGTTCAATGACAGCCGTCGCGATCGTGTGTGACCTTCCGCCCGAGGAGCTGCGGTTTCACTTCAAGAGCGGGCGGTTGTGCCTGGATTTCGTGGCGACGGTCGGCGAGCGGTGGCGCCGCTCGTTTGAGCGGCTGCTCGCCCGCGAGGATCTGGCTCGGTGGCTGGTGGAGAGCGGGACCTGCTCGCAGTCGCTCCGCGCGTGGCCGAGCGCGAGCTGGAGTCCGGGCGCTCGCTGCGCGAGGCGATCAACCGCTTGGCGCGCCCCGGCGCCGCGCGCCGCGGCGGGCGACCGCGCGGAGCTGAACCGGTGGGCGGCGCACCCGCCGTTGGCGCCGCAGCTCACCGACGCAGGGCAAGCTGGCCTGGGTCTCCGAGCGGCCGGTCGAAGCAGCGCTCGCGACCATCGCGCGAGATGCGGTCGATCTG
Source organism: uncultured Solirubrobacterales bacterium (assembly GCA_963777185.1). Classification (GTDB taxonomy): domain Bacteria; phylum Actinomycetota; class Thermoleophilia; order Solirubrobacterales; family Solirubrobacteraceae; genus Palsa-465. The sequence goes on along the minus strand of CAVZPU010000013.1, from coordinate 39,196 downwards.
CTGACCGGGCCGCTGGCCGGGCGCATCCGCGAATGCGCGGCTCCCGATTGCGCGCTGCTGTTCGTGGACAGCTCCCGGCCGGGGCGGCGGCAGCTGGTGCGCGAGCGAGGCGTGCGGCAACCGCACGCGGACCAGGGCATACCGACAGCGACGAAAGCAGCGGGGATGAGCTATCGCGTGCTGGCGGCCGCGGAGGCGTTCTGGCGACCCTCGAACCAGATGGGCGTGCAGAACACCGACCTGGCCAAGCAGCTGGAGGCCTCGACACTGGGCGCCCGGCTGTGGCGGCTGCGTCCCGGTCAGGCATCCACGCGCCATCGTCACCGGCACACCCATGAGCTCTACGTGCTGCTCGAAGGCACGGGCCGGATCCGCATCGGTGAAGAGCTCCACACGCTCGAGCCGCTCAGCAGCCTGCTCGTCGACCCCGCAGAGATCCGGCAGCTGTTCAACGACACCGAGGCCGACCAGCTCTGGCTCGTCGTCGGGGCACCGCCGGAACCCGCGAACACACGGGAGATGACGCCAGAGGATCTGGCTTGGCTCTATCCCGACGGACCCAGGGCGCTCCCGTCCGAGCTGGCGGTCGAGCACCCGGAGCGCGCGACCTGACGCATCGGCCGAACGGCTCGGTGCCGCGCGGCGCTCGCGACGCCCACCCGATTCATCGCGATCAGGCCGTCGCCGCGACCTCGCGCACCTCGCAGCGGACGACCGAGGCGCTGGCGGCGGGGCTGCTCCCGGGGCCGAAGCGGTCAGCCATGGCGCGTGCATCGCTTTCGGTCTCCCACAGCGTGAGCGAGAGACCTCTGCCGTCCGGCCCACCGGGCAGCCAGGTGCCGGAACGAAAGCCCGCAAGCATCTTGATCGCCGGCACAACGTGCTCACGCAGAACCATGAGCCCTTGCTCGCGGTCAACACCGGCCACGTCTACCTCGATCAGTACGGCGAACACGTGACGCTCCTCTCGCTGCGGCTAGCGACCATTTCCAAGCCAGTCGGCGAATGTGCGCCGACCTCGCACATCAGGGGTGGCGCAGGTCAGGCGACCCTCGCGCAGGGCCCGCCCGAGCTTGCCCGGTAGCGGAACCGGGAGGCTGAGCGCCCGGCGGCCGGTGCCCTCACGCCATAGGCGGGCCAGGCCACTGAGATCATGAACCTCAGGCCCCGCCACCGTCAATCGCTCCCGGCGCGCCCCACCCGTCGCCGCGGCGGCAATGGCGCTGGCGGCCTCCTCCACGTCAACAGGCTGAAACTGGGCGCGCCCCCCGGGCAGGACGTGCCAGCGCGCTGTCGCGGTCAGCGCCCCACCAAGCAGGTCGTGAAACTGGGTCGCACGCACGATCGTCCACGGAACACCTCCCATCTCAACCTCCCGTTCCTGCTCGACCTTCACGCGGTAGTAGCCCATCGGCACGCTGTCGATGCCGATGATCGACACGCACACGTGGTGGGCCACGCCGGCCCGCCTCTCGGCCTCGAGCAGTCGGCGGCAACCGTCGACGAGAACGGTCCGCGCCTTGCCCGAAGGCGGCCCGTTGCTCGCGTCGACGACGACGTCACAGCCACTCAGCGCGCCATCCAAGCCGGAGCCGGTGCGCAGATCAATCGGGCACCGAGTGGAGTGGCGGCTGAGGGCGCGTGTCTCGTGACCAGCGCTCTGGAGCGCCGCCACGACGCGGCGGCCGACCATGCCCGTCCCACCGACGACGGCAATTCTCACGATGACCGCACAGCGGGCCGGCTCGCCGGGACTGGGCCCGCCTCAGTCCCGGCGCCCATCAGTAGGTGATCGTGCCGGTGAACACGCCCGTGACCACGGTCGAATGTGGGGGCTCGGTCCCCTTGAACGTGAACGAACCGGTGGCGCCCTTGTAGCGCCCGGTTCCTCCCGTCCACTTGCCACTGCCCGTATCGGTCTTGCTCCCGTCCGCGTTGGTGACGAGCTTGAATTTCAGCGACGCCGTTCGCGAGCCGTACTGATCGAACTCGATTCGTTTACCGGTCCCCCCTCCAGGCCCGGAGAAGGTTGCCGTGGCCCGGATCGCACCATGCACGGCCGACCCTCCGATCTTGCCGTCGAGGATCCCGACGTTGATGGCCCGGCTGGACGAGGCCGAGAGGGTGATCTGGGTATAGGTCTCGCGGAGCTTGTGGCGCGTGCCGCCGGTGCGCGCTTGGGCCAGTGAGGACGTGGCCATCATGGTGGCCGTCGCGGCAAAGAGGGCGAATACGCGTATGGACATGGTCGCCTCTCACCCCTGATTCTTTCTGCGCATCCGCCGGGCCATGAGCCGCTGCGCCGCCATGCCGAGCTTCTCGCCGGCACTGCCTTCGGGTGGAGCGGCGCCGACTTGCCGAGCAAGGCCGAGGTTGTCCCACTCAGTCCACGATTCGACGACCTTTCCGTCCCTCCATTGGTCGATGCTGATTCCGGTCACCGACCCGCGGTTCCCGGTGGGCGCCAACCCTTCGAGCTCGCCCCGGTGCGTCCCCTCGGAATGCCAGCGCAGGGCGACCTTGTCTCCCGCGGTGATCACATCATCGACGGTCATGCGCACGTCTGGGAACGCAGTGCGATAGATCTGCACCGTGCGCTTGAGGACCTCGGGTCCGCGCAGACCGCGCATGTGAGCGGGCTCGGCCGGATCGTGGTTGACCGCCTGCGGCGCGACGAACTCATCGATGAGCGCGAAGTTACCGTCGTTGAAGGTCTCCTCGAGCAGGCGACGGGATACCGCCGCCGGATCGATGTCAGCGCTGCGGCCGAGACCCGCGGCGGCGCTCCCCGTTGTGGTGGCGTGGGTGGACATGCGTCCTCCTTTGGTTGTTGAGGAGAACGCTAATCGGACGAGTGCAGCGCGGTCAAGCCTCGGACTCAGCCACTGGGCACGGGCACGGCTGCCGCCACAGGCGCGGGCCGGTCGGTGGCAGGCTCGGTCTCCGGCACCTCCCGGCGCAGGAACAACGAGACGCCGATGATCACCCCGGCGAGCGTGAACAGGCTCCAGGCGATGCCTTGGCCGACCTGGGTGGCGATCGGGCCCGGGCAGGCGTCGGCGACTCCCCAGCCGAGCCCGAAGAGCAGCGCCCCCAGGAGATGGCGTGAGCGCACTCGCTCTCGCTTGAAGCTCACCGGCGTGTCGGCGAGCAGGGCGCGTGGCCGCCTGCGTCGCAACAGGGCCAGGCCGATCGCCGCGACGAGGACGGCGGACCCGAAGAACAGATACAGGTAGGAGCGCTGAAAGAGCAGTGCCTGCCGGATCACGACCGGGCTCGTCATTCCGCTCCACGACAGCACCACGCCGAAGACCAGGCCCAGGCCGAGACCACTGAGGCGCGCCGTCATGACAGGACCGCCTGGATGAGAAAGCTCACGCCGATGGCGGTGCAAAAGAACGTCGCCGTCGCGGCCAGGCTGGCCGGGGAGAGCATGGCGCTGCCGGTCAGTCCGTTGCCCGAGGTGCAGCCGCCCGACGTCTTGGCGCCAAAACCGATCAACACCCCGGCCACGAGCAGGATGGGGGCGATGGCGATCCGGGCCGAGCCGTGCAGATGGGCGGTCAGCCATCCGTACCCGTGGAAGTCGGGTCCGCCGGCCACCAGCGCGTAGAGGCTTCCGCCGAGCAGGACCCCGACCAGGAACCAGCCACGCCAGTCGAAGCGAAGCTCGCGCGCTCGCAGGCGCCCGATGATCTCCGAGAAACCGCCCGTTACGCCCAGACGGCCGTTGAAGAGCGCACGGCAGGCCACGACGCAGAGGCCAAGCACGGGCCCAGCGAGATACCAGGGAAGCTGCGGGTGGAGCACGAAAAATCCCCCTTCGGCGAGGTGACGAGCCAACAGTCTAGGCTCGCGCCGGCGCGCCCCGGCGGCGCGCCGTGCCCTGGCGCGCGGACTGCTGGGAGGCAACGAAACAGCGCTCAGGCGATGCGGCCGTCAGGGCGAGGCGCGCGCAGGACGCGAGGCAACGGGGTACGGGAGGTGACGATGGGCAGCAGCTCTGTGTCGCTGCCGGCGCCTTCGCCGGGGGTTGGAGTGCCGGGGCGACCGTGGCGCGGTGCGGCACGCGGTCACGCCGGTGTGCTCGCCGTCCTCGCTTTGGGCGGCGTCATCCGCATCGCCGTGGAGCTGGCCTACCGCCCCGCGCTGCTCTTCAGCGACTCATGGGGCTATCTGAGCATGGCTCACAGCGGGATGCCGGTGGGCATCCTGCCCAGCCGACCCAGCGGATACGCGTTGCTGTTGCGCTTGCTCGCCCTAACGGGGCGCGATCTGCTGGCGGTGAGCGTCGTGCAGCACGTGGCGGGCCTGGCCATCGGCGCCTTGGTGTACGCCGTGCTCCGGCATGTCGGTGTGGGCAAGGCACTGGCCACCGTCGCCGCCGCCGTGGTGGTGTTCGACTCCTACGCCATCGCCCTCGAGCAGTTCATCATGGCGGAGGCGTTCTTCATGCTGCTGCTGGTCGGCGCCCTGGCGCTGACCGTCATTCGTCGCGAGAGCCCGGGCGCCTTGATGACCGCTGGTGCGCTCCTCGCCGCTGCCTGCACGGTGCGCACGGCGGGCCTGTTCGTGGCACCCGTGTGGTGTGCCTACCTGCTGTGGAGCGCCCGCGACCGCCGGCGACTCCTGATGGCCGCGGCTGGTCTGCTCCTACCGCTGTGCGTGTACGCCTCCTGGCACGCCTGGCGAACCGATGGCTCATTTGCCCTCGACCAGTCGCAGGGTTGGTTCCTCTACGGACGGGTCGGCCAGTTCGCCGACTGCCAGGGGGCCGACGTGCCTCGGCTCACTCAACCGCTGTGTGATCTGTCCGCGGAGTGGCGGCCTCTGTTCACGCCCGGCCTCTGGGTGTGGGGCGTCGGCTCTCCGGCCGTGCGCCTCTTCGCGGGCACGCCCGACCACTTCGCGAGCAGCCCGAGCGGCGAGGCCCGCACCGCGCGTGACAACCAGCTGCTCGAGGAGTTCGCGCTGGCCATCATCCGCGCCCATCCCCTCGCCTATGCCACGGCGGCCGGCGCGGATTTCCTGCGTTTCTTTGACCCCGGCGCTTCGCCGGCCCGCGATGCGGACGGAGCTACGGTGACGTTTCCCTCGGCACCGTTGACCGATTGGGTCTACGCCGGCCCCCGCCACCGCTACGTGCCCGGCTACGTTCCCCGCGTTCGTTGGCCGGCGTCGCTGCTCGTCTCCTACCAGAAGGTCCTTCGCGCTCCCCGGCTGCTGCTCGGCGCACTCGCCGTCGTGGCCCTGATCGCCCTTCTCGTCCCCCTTGTGACCCCCCTCCAGCTCGTCCGCCGGGCCGAGATCTTCCTGCTCACGGGCAGCGGCTTGGCCATGCTGCTCGGGGCGGCGGCCCTCGTGGGCTTCGTCGTGCGCTACCTCGTTCCGAGCGTCCCGCTGCTCGTGGCCGGGGGCCTGCTGGCCGGTCACGAGCTGGCGCAGGCGGCCCGGGTCGCGCGCCTGGAGCGGGCCGACAGGCCGGGCGGGCGCGCTCTGGTGGCCGGGGGTTCAGTGACGCGCATGCGCGCTCAGCCCTTATAGGTGGAGGCCCCCGGATCGCCGAACGGTTCGTCGCGTTCGCGGACGGCCTGGCGGAATCCCGCCGCCGCGGCCCGCTGCTGGAAGGCGTAGCCCTCGGCGGTGTGCCGGGCCATGCCGTCGAACACGGTCCCGAGCAGCTGGGTGGCGTGCAGGCCCTGGGCAAAGAAGCTCTGATTGACGAGCAACTTCATCATCTGCAGCTGACCGAGCGGCATCTGCGCGATGCGCCGCACGAGCGCTTCGGTGCGCTCGTCGAGCTCTTCGGGCGCCGGGGCGTCGATGGCCAGTCCCCACTCCAGAGCCTCGCGGCCCGACAGCGAATCGCCCGTGAAGAGCAGCCGCTTGGCGCGCTGCGGGCCGAGCCGGTACGCCCACATGGCCGTCGTCGGCGAGCCCCACACGCGTGCGGGCGGGTAGCCGATCTTGGCATCGGCGGCGATGATGAGCAGATCGCTGCACAGCGCCAGATCGGTGCCTCCGGCGACGCAGAAGCCATGCACTTTGCACACCACCGGCGTCGTGGCGTGAAAGAGCGCCATGAAGCCGCGGACGTTGCGACTCATCATGCCGAAGTCGACCATGGGGTCCCACGGCCGGCTGGGATCGTGATTGGCGGCCATGACGGCCGGACTGGTCGGCGCCTCGGGCGGGCCGGCGCGTTGGTCCTCGCCGGCGTCGCTGCGTTGTTCGGCCGACTCCACGAGGTCATAGCCGCCGCAGAAGCCCTTGCCGTTGCCGGAGAGCAGGATCACCCTCACCGCGGGATCGAGGTCGGCGTATTCGACCGCTTCCTCGAGCTCGGTGATGAGCCGGCGGGTGATGCCGTTGCCTCGGTCCGGGCGGTTGAGGGCGATGCGAGCCACTCCGTCGGCGGCGGTGTAGGTGAGCGAGCGCGGTTCGTGCATGGCGCCATTCTCGTCTGCGCCGCGGCTGGGACACGGCTTCGCGCCCCGGCAAGACGTACGCTGTGCCCATGGCCGCGATCATCACCCTGCACGTGGCGACATTACGGGTGACGACGACGCGGACGCGATCGTCAACGCCGCAACATGACCCTGCTGGGCGGGGGCGGCCACCCGCGCGGCTCTCGACGCCCAGGACACGATCAGCGCAGCCCGGTTCTGGCTCTTTGACGCCTCGACGCACGAGGTCTTCGCCCGGCGGCTCGAGCTCATCGACGCTCGGTAGATAGGTTTCCGGCCGTGGCGCGCATTCCCCCCGTCGCCCCCGAGGCCCCCACGTCCCGGCTCAAGCGCAGGATGACGTCGGTCGCCCTCTCCGGGCCAGGGACCTGGTTCTACATGCACGTGGCCAGCCGGATCGATCCCTGGCTCATCCGCGTGTCACGGGGCCGGGTCGACTCCTCTTTCGGACTGGTGCCCATCGTCCTGCTCACAACCCGCGGGGCGAAGAGCGGGCGAGAGCGGACCGTCCCGTTGCTCTACTTCACCCAGGGAGAGGACGTGGTGCTCATGGCCTCGAGCTTTGGCCGTCCCCGCTACCCAGCCTGGTATCACAACCTCAAGGCCTATCCGGACGCCGTGCTCTACCGCCGCGCGGTTTCTGGCCGGTACCGGGCCTCCGAGGTCCAGGGGGCCGAGCGCGATCGCCTCTACGATCTGGCCACCACCCTCTACCGTGGCTATGGCGTCTACGAAGAGCGCGTTCAGGGCACCCGGCATGTCCCGGTCCTCCGGCTCTCTCCGAGGGTTGACTGACCGCCCGCGCCGGCCTATGCCCAGGGCGAGGGATTCGACCACTTCTGGTCGTGTTCGATGACCTGGCTGGTCAGCGACCAGCTGCGCAGCCCACACCCCGCCTCTGCGCCGGAGGTGGTTCGCAGGTGGAAGTGCAGGCGCACCGTGGCCACGACCGTGCGTGGCTCATCGGTGACGATGATGCGCCAGGTCAGCGACCCGTAGCGGCCCATGGCGGTCATCCAGCTCGCCGTGGGGCCGGTCACGGTCATCTGGGGATGCAGGTGGGCGCCGCGGTCACCCTCCACGGTCACGGTGGCGCCGGTCGCGGGTGCGGGACCGTCGCGCAGCATCGCCGCCACCTCGCCAGTGCCCGCGCACCGGTAGCTGAGCTCACCCAGGGCGGGCAACATCACGATCGGGGTCGCGCCCGCGGGAGCGGGGATGCTGCGCGCCACGGGCTCGGCCCGCACCTGGGACGTGGTCGGCGCCGCCGTTGTGCGCGGTCCGCCACTGCCGCACCCGGCGAGCACCGACAGGGCGGCGAGCACAACGGTGATCTGGCTTGGTCCCATTGGCAAGGCCGCGGGCAACGATACGCCTCACCCAGACCATGACCGCCAGCACCGCGCCGCCCGCCCAGCCACCCGGAGACCACCGCACGGTGGCCAGGACGCTGGTCGCCGTGCTCCTGATCGGCGCCGTGATCTGCGGGTGCTCGAGCCTGACCGGATCCGGCTCCTCCTCGGCACCGCCATGCACTTCGCCCGACACGGCGCCGCGCAATCCCGCCAACCCGCTCGATACGCCGCACTTCCACGGCGGTGATCCCCTCGCCGGCGCCCACCTCTTCGTCGAGAGTCCGTGGTTATACGGCGGCGATGCCGCCGACGCCATCGCCGACGAGGTGGGCCTCGGCGCGCTCAGCCGCCAGGAAGGGGGAAGCCCGACCCCGTGGGCGCAGTTCAAGCACCAGGTGGGGGCGATGCACCTCTCGCCCACCACGGCGCACCGCGTCCGTGAACTGGAGAAGATCGGTGACTATCCCCAGGCCCATCAATTCAGCATCTACACCGCCGGCGGGTCGGGGAGTGCCATCGACACCCAGGTCCAGAACTACCTGTGTCGCATCCAGCGCACCGACCCCGGGGCGGCCGCGGTCATCACGACCTACTTCGTCGACCACCGCACGGGCTGCAGCAGCGGTGCCCAGCCGCGGTTCGATGCTGAGGTCGGTGGCCTGAAGGCGGCGGTGGGCGACTTCCCGGCCCTCATCTTCGTCGAGGAGGACGGCATCGACACCATCTGCTGGTCGCAACCGGCCGCCGTCAAGCGACGCACCGCCCTGCTCAAGGACGAAATCGACCAGCTCTCACAGTTGCCCCACGCCCTTGTCTACGTCGAGGGCGGCACCGTTGACGCCGACAGCCCCGCCCAGGTGGCCGCTGTCCTCAAGGCCAGTGACGCGGTCAAGACTCGCGGCTTCTTCCTCGGCGATACCCACTTCAACTGGGCCTATCAGGAGATCGCATTCGGAGACCGCGTGTCGGCACTGACCGGGGGTCTGCACTTCGTCGTGGACACACGCGCGGACGGACAAGGGCCGATCCTCAACCGCCACCCGGAGACCCAGGGCATCGAGGAGCTGTGTAATCCTCCGCATCGGGGCTTGGGGCCGCCGCCGGGCGCGAGCGACGGAAGTGCGTACGGGATGTCCTCACGCTACCTCGACGGGTTCGTCTGGGTCACCAGCCCCGGGGAAAGCGCCGCGCCGACCTGCCCCGGTCGATCGGGTCACTGGGCCCCCTCGGGCGTCTTCGATGCCAACCTCGCCAGCGACTATGCCGCCCACGCCGACGCCCGGATCGGACCGTCGCCGCCGTACCCGAGCCGGCCGTGGTGAGGCCGACGACAGCGCCCCGTCAGCTCAGTGCGCCGGGATCGCCCGGCACGTCAACGGCGTACTGCTTGAGGACCTCGAGGGCGACGATGTCGAGGGCGCGCTCATGAGTGGCGGCGAGGACGACGAAGGCGCCCACCCCCGCCTCGTGGGCGCGGAGCCAGTTTCGGGCGGTGACGCACCAGCGGTCTCCCGGCCTCAGTCCCGGGAAGCGAAAGGACGGGACTGGCGTGATGAGATCGTTGCCGATCTCGCGCTGGTAGTCGAGAAAGTCAGCGCTCACCACCGCGCAGATCGTGTGGCTGCCGATGTCGGCCGGCGCGGTGCGGCAGGAGCCGTCACGATGAAAGCCGGTCAGCGGATCCACGCTACAGCTCTCGAGCGGGCCGCCGAGCACGTTGCGCTCCATCGCAACGCCCTGCCCTCCACCGGGGACGCTCATCGGCTGATCCCGCCCCACTCCTCTGGTGCCACGTCGGCCAGCGTTTGCGAGAGCGTCCACTGATGACCGGCGGGATCCTCGAGGGTGACCTGACGCTCGCCGTATCCGAAGTCCTGGAGCTCGCGCACGATGCGCGCGCCACGGGCCGTCGCCCGCTCGCACAGCGCCCTGGCGTCCGCCACACGGAGCATGATCATGTGCGTCACCTCCTCGGGTCGTGGCGGACGCCGCTCAAAGCGCACATCTCCCACGATGACCGCTCCGTCGCCGAAGCTCAGCTGCGAGCGGTGGTTGTCTCCGATCTGCACCCGTTCCACGAAGCCGAGCGCGTCGCATAGCCACCGCACCGCCTCGCGCACGTCCGGATAAATGAGGACGGGGATGACGGTGGCCTGCGGGATCGACCGGTTTGTCCTCATCGGCGCCATTACACCTGGCTGCCGGTCGCCTGGCAAGCGGTGACCTATATTCCCGCGCCGTGTCGCTGCGGCTGAGCCGGCGGGTGCAAACCTCCCCGGGAGCGAGCCGCGCGCTTTCTGGCCTGACGTGCTCGGACCGCGGCCCTCCCGGGGGAGAGGCGACGTCTAGGACTCGAGGTTCTCGAGGATCTCCGTCGCCTGCGACCACTGCCCCGGCGGCACGACGAGGTAGATCTCGCCCCGCCCGAACTGATCGAGCGGATGGTCGGCCACACAGCCGGCGGCGACGCCGAGCTGGCGCAGCTGATCGCGCCAGGCCAGCGCCGTATCGCGATCTTCGAACTGGCTGACCGTCTCCCAGTCCTCAAAACGGGGGTCGGCGATCGTCACCGCCTCCTCGCGAGCCGTGCGCCAGCGGCGGAAAAGTCGACCGGGCACCGAAGGCGGGTGCTCAGCGCGAGGCGGCGGAGGCGAGTTCGGCGACGTCCTCTTCGCCCTCGGTGCGGTAGCGGGGACCGTCGTAGGGGCCGGGCTTGGGCCGCGGTTGGCCGCCCGGGAAGGCCATGCGCAGGATCGAGCGCTGCACCATGGCCAGCTGCTGGTGGAAGGGGCCAGTGTTATAGGGCAGCTCGTAGCGCTCGCAGATCTCCCGGACCCGCGGCGCGATCTCCCCGTAGCGGCTGGAGGGCAGGTCGGGATAGAGGTGATGCTCGACTTGATAGCCGAGGTTGCCCGAGATGACGTGAAAGAGCGGGCTGCCGTCGATGTTCGCCGCCCCCAACAGCTGGCGCACGTACTTGCCCCCCGTGGTCTCGGACTCGTACTGCTCGGGCGTGAAGGTGTAGGTCTGGTCGGGGAAGTGCCCGCAGAAGATGATCGCGTAGGACCACACGTTGCGCACGATGTTGGCGGTGAAGTTGGCCGCCAGCGTGGGCAGAAACGAGGGGCCGGAGAGCACCGGCCACAGGACGTAGTCCTTGACGATCTGGCGCCGGGCCTTGCCCAGGATCCCCGTGAAGTCCTTGGCCACCTGCCACAACGACTTGTCGCCCGAGCGGACGGCCGTGAAATCGAGGTCGTGCAGCGCCACGCCCCACTCGAAGAACGCCATCAACAACAGGTTGTAGAGCGGCTGCAAGAGGTAGATCGGATGCCAATCCTGCTCCGGATCGATGCGCATGATCTCGTAGCCCAGATCCCGATCCATCCCGCGCACGTTGGTGTAGGTGTGATGGATGTAATTGTGCGAGTGCTGCCACGCTTCCTTGGTCGAGGCCGTGTCCCAGTCCCACACCTGCGAGTTGATGACCGGATCGTTCATCCAGTCCCACTGGCCGTGCATCACGTTGTGGCCAATCTCCATGTTCTCCAGGATCTTGGCCAGCGACAGCACCACCGTCCCCGCCAACCACGCCGGTGGGAACAACGACGGCAACAACAGCACCCGGCCCCCCACCGCCAACTTCCGATGCAAGGCGATCATCGACCGGATATAGCGCGCGTCGCGATCGCCCAAGCTCGCGAACACCTCCTCGTGCAGGGCATCGAACTCCTGTCCGATCTCCTCTAACTCCTCTGGCGAGAGACGGTCCAGCGGACTCACGGCCGACACAGGGCCCAACATACCCGAAATCTTTGGCGCTAGTCATGGCCTACGCCGCCCGGGCCGGTCACTAGCCTCAGCCAAATGCGGCTTCTCAGCGCCACCGGGTCTGCGCCCGCCGGCCGTCGCAGATGGTGAGTCTCGTCGGATCGCGGCGCCTACACGCCGCGCCCTCCGAACGCGCGGCCATCCTCGGCGCGGGCCTGGCTCTGGGGGCGCTGGCGCTTCTCGCCGTCCATCTCCTCCTGCGCGACACCTACTGGGACTACAGCGAGGGTGTGTACGCCCTGAGCGCGCACCTCATGCTCCACGGCAGCGCCCTCTACAGCGGCATGGCCGGAGCCCAGCCACCGGGTGTGTTCCTGGCCGGCGTGGTGCTCCTGGCCATCCACGACTCGCTCGAATGGCTGCGCTTGGCGGTGGCCGTTCTGCAGCTCGTCGCCGGCCTGCTCGCCGCGGGCATCGTGCTCGAGGTCAGCGAAAGCCGCGTGGCGGCCGCGCTCACTCCGGCGGCCATGCTCCTCACCCCCTGGGCCGTGCATGAGCACGGGGCCCTCACGCCCGAGCTCGTCTCCCTGCCGCTGGTGATGGGGGCCGCCCGACTCGCCGAGAAGGAGCGGGGTGCGGTGCCGACGGGTGTGCTGTGCGGCCTGTTACCCATGATCAAGGTCCCGCTGGTGCTGCCCGCTGTCGTGCTCGTGGTCGTCGCGCGCGAGCGCCGGCGAGCGGCGCTGTGCGCGCTGATCACCCTGGCCGTGGCCCTGGGTCTCACCACCGCGCTCGCCGGTGCGAGCTTCTGGCGCGACACGGTGCTGGCCCAAACCCAGACCGGCTCGCGCACGCTCGGTCTGCTCAAGGGCTTCTGGGCGCAGGCGGGCTGGAACGTTCTCGGCCTGCTCGTCCCTGCGGCGTTCGCTTTGCGCTACCGCCGTCTGGCCCGCAACCCGCGCATGCTCACAATCGCCCTGAGCCTCGCGGGGGCGATGATCGTCACCTTCTTGACCAACTTCAAGGAGGGGACCGGGCTCAACATCACGGTTCCGGTGGAGGCCACGCTGGTTCCCCTCGCCGCCTGCGGCACCGCCTTTGCCTTTCGAGCGCGGCCGTCGTGGCTTTCAGGCCTTGTCTGTGTCGCCGGCTTGCTGTTCACCCTGGCCCAGAGCATCTCGCTGATCGCCTCACCGCATCATTCGGCTCCTTTCTTGCGGGCCGGGTCGCGGCCGGCCTGGGCGATCTTGATGACCGGCCCGGAGTTCCGATCGGCGGTGGCTCGCGCCCGGACCTGTCCGCCCGGGGTGCCCTACAGCGGACCGCCGCTCCTGGCTTTCGTGGCCGGCCGTCCGATGCCCGCCGGTCAACCCGACCAGTTCATCATCACCCACTCCCGGGTCCTGGCCTCATTCCAGCGCCGGCTCGCCGCCACGCCCCGCGTCTGCCCGTGAGCGCAATGGACCCGGGCGCCGAGCCGGCGCTGACGCGCTCATAGACCCGAGCCAGAGCGGGCGCCACCACCTCCGGCGCGGCCACCGCGCGGACGCGGGCCAAGGCCTCGGCACCGGCGCCGGGGTCGGCCCGCAGCCGGGCCATGGCCCCGGCCAGAGCCGGCGCATCCCCGGGCGTGGCCAGCCCCGCCTCGGGGACGAGCTCGGCCAGCGCGCCGATCCGCGCGGCGGCCACGGGCACACCCGCGGCCATGGCCTCGGCCGCTGAGAGCCCGAACGTCTCAGCGAACAGGGAGGGCACGAGCGCGACGGCGGCGCTGGCCCGCAGCTCGGCCAGCTCGGCGCTCTGGACCCGCCCGACGAAGCGGATCGTCTCCCCGGACCGGCCCGCGCGCCGCTCGAGTTGATCGCGGAGCGGTCCGTCGCCCGCGACCACGAGCGGGATCGCGGCCAGCCGACAGGCGTCGATGGCCACCTCGACGCCCTTCTCCGGTGCCAGTCGGCCGGCCACCAGCGCATGGCCAGTGCGGCGATCCGGCACCGCCGAGGCGAATTCCCGCACCGTGTGGGCCACGACGTGGGTGGCGGCCACCGGCGCCCCCAGGGCGCGCAGGCGCTCGAGGGCAGCTCGGCTCGGGACCACGAAGGCATCCACCCCGCGGGTCAGCCGTCGCTGCCACAGAGCCAGTCCGGCCGCATAGGTCAGCGACTCGGCCGCCGAACCGCGGCAGTTGTGGCGCAGGCCGGGAAGCGTGTTGGCGCCGTGGCAGCGAGTGCAGTCCGCGCCCTCCGTGAAGCACACCCCCACGGCGCAGACCAGGCGGTACTGATGCAGATGGAGCACAACGCGCGCGCCGGCGGCCCGGGCGGCAGCCAGCGCCCGCCAGCCGAAGGCGGGCTGGAGGTTGTGGGCATGCACGACGCGAGCGCGGGTCCGCTTCACCGCCCGGGCGACATCATCGGGGGCCAGACCGCCCCGGAGCACGCCGATGGCGGCTCGCCCGTGCCCGAGCACGGCCGAGTCGCGCTCGAGCAGCTCAGCTTCTTCGCCGAGCCGCTCCCGGACCAGCCACATGAGGTCCTGCACGGCCCGCTCCTCGCCGCCGGTCGTCCGGTAGCGGTTGTGCAGGAACAGGATCATGACGGGGCGATTATGGCGGTGTGGATAAGCTCGGCCGATGTCCTACAGCAGCGCCGAAGCCCGCCGCCAGATGCTCGAGGACATCGCGGCCGCGGTCGACGAGCTGGCCCTGGCCATCGCGTCGCTGAGCGAGGCCTACGAAATGCTCGACGAGGACGGCGCCGACACCCTCGAGCGCGATCTCTTTCGTCCCGTCCAAGCCGCCTACGGCCGCCTCGGCCGCACCCACGCCGAGTTCGCCGCTCGCTACGCCCTCCCCGAACGCAGCTTCGAGCCTCGCTCGCCCGGGGCGCACACCGGTGACCCGCGCGTGTACCTCGAGAGGGCCCTGGAAGCGTCGGAGGTGGCCGAGCAGCGCATCGCCGAGCTCCAGGACTCCATGCTGCCCGTCGACGTCGGCGATCCCGAGTTGCGGGCCGGGCTGTCCGAGACCCGAGCCCTTCTCGGCGACGTTCCCACCCGCGGCCGCCGGCTCTTGCGCACGTTCGGGCGCTGAGCGGCCGGCCCGTGCGGGCGACGCTGCTGTGCTGGAACGTGGCCGGACGGGTCCGGCAGGTCCCCGACCAGCTCGACCGGGTGCGCGAGCGCGCGCCGGACGTCGTCTGCCTGCAGGAGATCACCGCTCGGACCTCTCCGTTGTGGCGCGAGGGCCTTCTCCGCGGCGGATGGGAACACATCGCTATGGCCTCGGCGCAGCCGGCGCGGGAGGCCGGGCGCAGCCGGCCGCTGTCGGTGCTCACCGCCGCGCGGGCACCGCTGGAGGCGGTAGCGGTCGAGAGCTTGCCCTGGGCCGAGCGGGTGCTGGCCACGTGCCTGGACGGCCTCGAAGTGGTCAACGTGCACTCGCCGATCAGCCAGCGCCCGGGCCTGGTCAAGGTCCTCACCCACGCGGCCGTGTCGGCCCACCTGGCCCGAGGCAACGGTCCCCGGCTGGTGTGCGGGGACTTGAACACACCCCGCCGGGAGCATGCCGATGGCACCGTGTGGACATTCGCACGCACGCGCTCGGGCAGGCTTCGCCCCGAGCGCGGAGCGCGCTGGGACGAGGCGGAGCTTGCCCTCCTCAAGGGCCTCGAGAGCCACGGTTTCCGGGACGCCTTCCGGGCCCGGCATGGCTACGACGTGCGCGAGCTCAGCTGGGAGTGGCCGCGCACCGGTGGCGGCTACCGGCTCGACCATCTGATCGCCTCGGCCGAGGTTGAGGCCCAGGAGGTCGGCTACCTGCACGAGTGGCGGCGGGATGGGCTGTCAGATCACTCACCACTGGTGGCCACGGTGGCGTGGTGAGGCGTGACGGGGTGGCAGCCGGGTAATTCTCAAACCCGGATGCACGACGTCTTCACCATTGCCGTCAAGGGTCTGGCCGGCGGCCTGCTTGTCGTCGCGTTCGCACTCCTGTGCGAGGCACTCGATCCCAAGCGGTTCGCGGGGCTGTTCGGCGCCGCCCCCGCTGTGGCCATCGCCGGCCTGACCGTCGTCCTCCTCGACAAGGGCCACCACGACGCCCACCAGAATGCCGTCGGCATGCTCGCCGGCAGCGCCGGGATGGTCGCCTACGCCCTGCTGGCCGTGCCGCTGCTGCGCCGGCTGAGGGCGCCCGCTGCCGCCGCCGTCGGGCTCACCGCGTGGTTCGCCGTCGCCGCCGCGGTGGCCGTCCCGGTCATGCTGGCATGAGCGTCCAGCGCGAGCCCGGGCTCACCGATCGGATCGACGATCCCCCGCGCATCCGTCCGAGCAAGGTGCGCGAGGTACGGGGGCGCGATCTCGCCTGGCGCTTCGCCGCCGGCGCGCTCACCTCGGTGGTGGCCGGCGTCGTCACCCTGGCCTTAGGGGCGCGCATCGGTGGTCTCATGCTCGCCTTTCCGGCCATCCTGGCCGCCAGCCTGACCCTGATCGAGGAGGCCGACGACAGCGCCGAGGCGCGCGAGGACGCCCGGGGAGCGGCGCTCGGCGGCTGTGCGATGGCGGCCTTCGCCGCGGTGGCCGCGATCGCCCTGCTGAGCCTGCCGGGGTCGGTGGCCCTCGTCCTGGCCACGGCGGCCTGGGCCGGGGTGGCGCTCGGGCGGCTACTTCCTCATCTGGCGCTGAGGCCTGCCACCGCGTCTTCGCGGCCGGCCGGTCCCGCGCTCAACGACGGCGCCTCGCGCCGCACGCCGCGCACGATCACGATCTCCTCACGCTCCTGCGCGCCGAGCAGGCCCTGGCCTCGCAGCCATTCGGCGCGGCCGCTGAGGATGGGGCCGAGCGGCCCGGGGTAGCGGGCCACCACTTCGGCCTGCAGGCCGGCGTCGCTCAGCCGCTCGGCGGTCTCGGCCTCCGAGCACAAGGAGGAGTGGACGAGCAACACCCGTCCTCCGGGCCGCAGGTGGGCCGGCGCCCCGGCGCAGATGCGGTCGATGAAGGCGCGTCCGCGGGGCCCGCCTTCCCAGGCCCGGGCAAGCCCGCGGTCGGGTAGGTCCGGCTCGGGCCCGGGCAGGTAGGGGGGGTTGGAAACGATGAGGTCGAACCGCTCCGGGCCCACCGCCCCGAACAGATCGCCGCGCCGGCCGACGACGCGCACGCCGTTGAGCCGGCCGTTGGCGCGAGCGGCCAGCACCGCGCGCCGCGAGACGTCGACGGCGACGACGCGTCCGGCGCCCCGCAGGGCGGCGTGGATGGCCAGCACGCCGCTGCCCGTTCCGAGATCGAGCACGCTTGAGTCGGGACCGAGTGGCCTCCTGGTCGATGCGGGCGGCCAGCATCCAGGCATCGCTCGGGGGTTGAAAGACGCCGGGCAGGGGCAGCAGGCGCACGCCAGCGCCTCTATCCAACCGACCATCCACGGCAAACCCATGACCGCTTCTGCAGATCTCACCGAACGCACGCTGCGCGCGCCCTTCGACGCGTCGGCGGGCGGCACGGTGGGCATCGAGGAGGAGGTGATGCTGCTCGATCCAGCCACGCTCGAACTCGTGCCCGCGGGCGCCGCAACTGCTCGAGCGCCTTGGCGGCGACCGTCGCTTCAAGCTCGAGCTGCCCGCCTCCCAGCTCGAGATCACGCTCGACCCCAATCCCGGCTCGACGGCCTCGCCGGCGCCCTCCTGGCCGCGCGGCACTCGCTGGCGCAAGCCGCCGCCGGTCTTGCCCGGCCGGCGGCGGCCGGCGTGCACCCCTTCAGCTCGGGTGTCGGCGAGCTCAACGCCGGCGAACGCTACGAGCACACGCGCGCCGAGTACGGCCACGTCGCCACCCGCCAGCTCGTCTGCGCGCTCCAGGTCCATGTCGCCCTCGGAGGCGCCGAGCGGACCCTGGCCGTCTATAACGGCCTGCGGGCCTACCTCCCCCTGCTCGCCGCCCTGGCCGCCAACGCGCCGTTCTACGAGGGTCGCGACTGCGGGCTGGCCTCCGTGCGGCCGAAGCTGTCCGAGCTCCTCCCCCGACAAGGCGTGCCTCCGCCCATCCCGAGCTGGGCCCACTACGCCGAGCTGCTGCGCTGGGGGCGTCGATCGGGGACTTTTCGCGACCCCAGGACGTGGTGGTGGGAGCTCCGTCCCCATACCCTCTACGGCACCCTCGAGTTTCGCGTGCCCGACGCGCAGAGCACCGTCGCCGACGCCGCCGCGGTGACCGCCGTGGCCTACGGTCTCGTGCACTGGCTGGCGGCGCGCCACGACGCCGGCGAGTCGCTGCCGACGGTCGAAACCTGGCGGATCGAGGAGAACCGCTGGTCGGCCTGCCGCCACGGCACCCCGGGGCCAGATGGCCGATCTCGACACTGGTGAGCCCCGGGGCACCCGCGAGTGGTTGCACGAGCTTCTCGACGCCGTCGCGGACGTGGTGGGCCGGGCTGGGGGGACCGCCGCGCTGGCCCGGGCCCGCGGGCTCGTCGAGGTGGGTGGGGCGGAGGCGCAGCGCGCGGCGGCCGGCCGCGACGGTGTCGCCGGTGCGACGCGGTGGCTGGCGGAGGGCTTTCTCGCCCCGACCGGTGGGTAATAGGCGCGCCATGGCGAGCATTCCACCGGCCCGGGGCGAGCTCAGCGCAGCCCTGATCGGGGCCCTCCGGCAGGACCCCCACGAGCTCGAGCCGCTCCCTGTCCCGCGGTTCGCGGATCCCATCGCGGACGAGGATCTCCAGCTGGCCCTCTACCTCTGCTACGAGCTGCACTACCGGGGGCTGGACGGCGTGAGCGACGAGTGGGAGTGGGAGCCCTCGCTGCTGCGCCTGCGCGCCCAGCTCGAAGCCCGCTTCGAGCAGGCCCTCCGCGACGAGGTCGGC
The DNA here is from genome assembly GCA_963777185.1 of uncultured Solirubrobacterales bacterium. Lineage (GTDB taxonomy): Bacteria > Actinomycetota > Thermoleophilia > Solirubrobacterales > Solirubrobacteraceae > Palsa-465. The sequence goes on along the minus strand of CAVZPU010000013.1, from coordinate 20,753 downwards.
GCCTCGCCCGAGGCAGTGGAGGCCGACAGCATCGACCGCGCCTTGCGCGCTTTGTCCGAGCGCGACGGGCCCTCGCTCTCGACGTACATCCGCACGCGGGCCACCGCCGAGCAGCTCCGGGAGTTCATCGTTCACCGCTCGGCCTACCAGCTCAAGGAGGCCGATCCTCACTCCTGGGCCATCCCTCGGCTCGCCGGGCGCCCCAAGGCGGCCCTGATCGAGGTCCAGGCCGACGAGTACGGCGGCGGGCGCCCCGACTGGATGCATGCCGCCCTCTTTGCCCAGCGCCATGCGCGCCGTTGGGCTCGATGACCGCTACGGCGCCTACCTGGAGCTGATTCCGGGGATCACCTTGGCCACGGTCAACGTGATGTCGCTCTTCGGGCTGCATCGCCGGCTGCGCGGAGCCATCGTCGGCCACCTGGCCCTGTTCGAGATGACCTCCTCGGTGCCCAACCGCCGCTACGGGGACGGTATCCGCCGGCTCGGCTTTGGCGCCGACGCCACCCTGTTCTTCGATGAGCACGTGACGGCGGACGCCGTGCACGAGAACATCGCCGCTGTGGACCTGGCCGGGGGGCTCGTCCGCCAGGAGCCACATCTGGGGGGCGACGTGCTCTGGGGGGCCCGGGCCCTGGATCACCTGGAGGCGCGCTGGACCGAGCACCTGCTGTCCGCCTGGCGTGCCGGCCACAGCTCGCTCCTGGACGGGCTGCGGGCGCCGGAAGCCACCTCTATGGTTCCGTCCTGAAGCGGCTCAGCTTGTGGGTGCCGTCGCAGAACGGCTTCGTGCGTGACTTACCGCACCGGCACAGAGCCACCGGGCTGCGCCGGTTCTCGATCGGCTCCGCCTGCTCGTCGATGAGCCGGAACGGGCCCCGGACGATCAGCGGCCCGTCGCGATAAGGCGTGATGACAACGGCGTCCTTATCGCGCATCGAGCGCCCCCGTCCGCCGGCGAGCACTCTCGCCCGGTGCCCCACGAGTCATCGACACGGCCACTCGACACATGTACGAGGCCGCGCGAGCCGTTTCGCGGGCCACGGGGTGGGGTATTTCCGCTGACACAGGAAGGTAGTTACCCAAACCGCGTTGGGGGCGAGGGAGATGTGTTGCTGATGCTGTTGGCACTGGTCGTGCTTCTGCTTGTGCTGGCTGTCGTGGGGGGCGTGGCCGTGAACCCGCTTCTGCTCCTCCTGGCCCTGGTTGCCGTCCTCGTCTTCTTCGGCGGCCGTCACCGCGCGGCGCTTTAGGGGGTGTGACTAATGGCACTTGCGCTCAATCGGCCCTCGCGCCGTCGCGCGCGTGATCGGGACGTCGAAGACGGCGCCGCCGGCGCTCCGCCTCGGACCCGGGTCGCCGCTGCGCGGGGCGCCTGGGCCGTGGGTTCGGTCATGGTCATGATCGCCCGCCTGGTGCGGCTGGTGGCGATCATCGTCTTCTTGATCATCGTGGCCGGGATCATCCTGAAGGTGGTCGGCGCCAATCCCGCCAACACGATCGTCAAGGATGTCCATGACGTCGGCCGCACGCTGGTCGGACCGTTCAAGAACGTCTTCACGCCCAAGAGCCCGAAGGCCTCGATCGCGCTGAACTGGGGTCTGGCCGCCGTCGTCTATCTGGTCGTGGGATCGTTGATCGCCAGCCTCATCGTCCGGCTGGCGCCGAGCGGCGTCCACCCGCGCGAACCGGTCGCCTGAGCGGTCAAGACGCGGGGGTCTGGACGGATGGTCGGGACCGGCACCGTCGCGGTTTGGCGAGGGACTTCCATGGGTAAGCCATCCAGCATGGAGTCTCTCGCCATACCCAGAACTGATTCGAGCGAGCTCTTCGTTCGCTGGCAGCAATTCGGCGATCGCCGGGCGCGCGATGAGCTGATCGAGCGCTTCCTCCCGCTGGCGCGCAAGCTGGCCCGCCGTTATGCGGGGCCGCGCGAGCCTTTCGAGGACCTTATGCAGGTGGCCAGCCTCGGGCTCGTCAAGGCCGTGGACCGTTTCGACACCAGCCGCGGCACCGCGTTTTCGTCCTTCGCCGTTCCGACGATTCTCGGCGAGCTCAAGCGCTACTTCCGCGACCTCGGGTGGTCCGTGCATGTCCCGCGCGGCGCTCAGGAGCTGGCCCTCAAGGTCGAGGAGGCCCAGCAGCGTCTCACCACCAAGACGGGCCGGCCACCGAGCGTTCCGGATCTGGCCCAGTACCTCGAGATGAGCATCGAGGATGTCCTCGACGCGCTGGAGACCGCGAGCGCGCACCATTCCACCTCGCTCGACGCCCCGCGTGACGACGGCGAAGAGGAGTCGGGCACGCTCGCCGATGCCTTCGGTGAGGTTGATGAGCGCTTCGAGCTCGTCGACGCGAGCGTGACCATCGCCGCTGCCGCCGAGCAACTCTCGGCCCGCGAGCGACGGGTGCTCGTGCTGCGCTTCGTCGAGGACATGACGCAGACGCAGATCGCCGAGCAGATCGGCGTTTCGCAGATGCAGGTTTCGCGCATCCTGCGACGTGCGCTGGCGCGCTTGCGGGAGCTGACGCACAGCGAAGAATTGCTCGAAGGCTAAAGCTGCCGGACGCCGGTTCTGCGCCGAGTCGTCAGGCGAGGCACGGGACCGGCGTCGGCTTTATGCCGAAAACGTGAAGGAGAAGCAGGTAGCCACTGACCGCTGAACCGGGTTCGTCGGGGCCCCGAAGGGGGTTTGGGCGACGACCGGCGCGGGAACAAAATTGCCGAGCGCTGCGCCGAGCGCGGTACTCGGGGAGGGCGACTGGGTTGGTGGAAGCACGGATCGAGACGACGTCTGAGAGAGCGAATCTCTCGGTCGTCCATCTGCAGCTGGAGAGCACGGCTGAGACTCTGACTCTCGTCCGTGGCGTACTCGGCGCGCTGGCCGAAGTCCTGGCCCTCGATCCCGAGCTGCTCGACGACATGAAGACCGCGATCAGTGAGGCCTGCAATAACGTCGTCGTGCACGCGTACGGCGGCGACGCGGGGCCGCTCGAGGTCATTCTTTGCCTCATCCCCTCGGGGATCGCGGCCGTCGTCCGCGACGTGGGGTCCGGTATTCCAGACGTCGCCGACCCCGACGAGGGGGTTCACGGCGTTGGCCTGCCCCTGATCAAGGCGCTCACCGACGGCGCCCAGTTTCTGGCCCGGGCCGGGGGAGGCACCGAAGTCCGAATGGAGTTCGCCGGCTGGCGAGGCGCCGCGTTCGCCTTCCCGGAGGACATCGTCGAGGAGGACGGCTGGGTACACCAGCTCCGCGGCGACGTCGTCGCGTCGCTCTCGCCGCTCACCTTCCTCGGCCCCGTCCTCGGCCGGCTGGCCCGGGCACTGGCGGCGCGGGCGCGCTTCTCGCTCGACCGCTTCTCGGACGTCTATCTCGTCGCCGACGCGATCGCCGCCCACGCCGTCCGTGCCGCCACGCGCGGGCGCATCGGCTTTTCCATCGCCACCGAGTCGCGCCGACTCGAGATGGCAGTCGGACCGTTCAAGGACGGAAGCGGGGCCACCCTGCGCACCGCTGACCAGATGCGCGAACCGGCGTCGGCGCTGCTGGCCCTCAGCGATGTGGTGGAGAGCCGACCCGTCACCGGCGGGGAGCTGCTCGAGGTGGTGATGACCGACGCACCCGAGCGGCTCGCGGCCGACACTACCCGGTTCGGGTGAGCTCCTCGGGCTGATCGACGATGGTCAGCCGGTCGGCCACGCCGGTGAGACTGAGCAGGCGACGGACTTGGCGCGAGCCGTTGACGATGCCCAGTCGGTGACCGCTCTCCTGGGCACGCTGATGGGCCCGGATGAGAACGCTCAACCCGGTCGAGTCCATGAACTCGAGCTCGCGCAGATCGATGATGACCAAGGACGGCGAATCGCCCGCCACACGCTCCAGCTCCTGCTCGAGGGTGGGACTCGAAGCGAGATCGAGCTCACCCTTGACGAAGAGCAGCGGGGCCCCGTTTTCGCTGCGGACGTCGACGCGGAAGTTGCTCTGCATGTCGGCGCGAGCCTACTGATCTCCGAGAGGGAATGCGCTCCCGAACCCGGTTAGCTTACGCATGACCGAAGACGATCTCGGGTAGTTCCCACAGCACGAGTGCGTGAAGCGCTCTGACACTAGGGAGGTCACATGGTTGCGCTGATCGTGCTGCTGCTGATCCTGGCCATCTTCGGCGGGCTGGGATTCGCGGCTCATGTTCTCTGGTTCGTGTTGATCGCGGCGCTGATTCTTTGGGTTATCGGCTTCTTCGTCGGCGGAGTGGAGTCCGGGTTGACCCGACGGCGCTGGTACCGCCGCTGGTGAGGACCGGACCTGTCGCTCGCCGGGGCGCCGCGGCCCGGAGCCCATGCGCGCCCTTAGAGCCGACGGTTCTCGGTGAGCTCACGCAACCGCTCGAGGGAGCGGCGCAGCAGCCGGGACACTTGCATCTGCGAGACGCCCAGGCGGCTGGCGATCTCGGATTGAGTGAGGTCCTGGCTGAAGCGCAAAAAGAGGATCTCGCGTTCGCGCTTGGGTAGATGCCGAGCGGCCGCGAAGATCGTCGCCTGCTCTTCCACGCGCAGGAAGTCGCCGTCGGTGCGCCCGAGCACCTCAAGACGGCTCGAGAGGATCCTCGTCCTCGCCGGCGATAGGGGCATCCAGTGAAACGGCGTCGTAGGCCTCGGCCACGAGCAGGCCGTCGAGCACTTCCTCCTGGCTGAGCTCGAGATAGAGAGCGAGCTCGTCGATCCGGGGCGCGCGGCCCGTGCGGCCGGTCAGTTCCTGCTGGGCGTCGTTGATCTTGCGGGCGCGCTCCTGCGCCCCGCGGTCGACGTGCAGTGCCCACGCGCTGTCGCGGAAGTAGCGCTTGAGCTCGCCGATGATGGTGGGCACGGCGAACGACGTGAAGGCAAACCCGCGATCGGGGTCAAAGCGCTCGACGGCCTTGACCAGCCCCAGGCTGGCCACCTGGACGAGGTCGTCGTAGGGCTCGCTCGAGGAGGCATAGCGCCGCGCGAGCTTGCGCGCGAGCGGCAGGAAGCGCTCGATCAGCTCATCACGAGCGCGGCGATCCCCGAATCGCCGCCACCGCTGAAACAGCTTGACTGAACTCGTTACGCGAGGGGAGCTACCGACTGTCGGAGCCACCGCCATCGCCCACCTCCCTCTTGCAGGAGCCTGCGTTTTACCACAGAGTAGCTTCTTTGTCGCGGGCCGCTGCTCGTTAGCGAACACCGACGGCGGGGCCGGATCGGCCTCGCTCGTTTTGTGCCCTGGTGTGGCGCTTGCGCGCTCGGTGTTTGCCGGGCCGGCTCAGGCTGCCACGGACGTATCGGCGTCTACGTCGATGGGCTCAAGCGCCGGCGAGTCGGTGTTCTCAGTCAGCAGGTCGACGACCGCAGCTTCGATCCTCGCCCGCCCTCGGTCGTCAGCCGGATCCAGCGGTTCAGAGGGATCGCGGGCGGCGACCTGTTCGAGCGCGCCGGCGATGGTCCATCCCGAGAGGTAACGGTCGAATACGCGCGGGTCGATGTAGGCGCGCCGGGCGACGGCCGGGGTGTTACCGAGGAGCTCGGCGACCTTGCGCGCCGCGCGCTCGGTGGCCCGTTTGCGCGCCCCTTTGGTGCTGGCCTCGCGCCCCTCGGAGGCGAGCGACACCGAGGCCATGACGGTCGCATTCCAGGTCCGGAAGTCCTTGGCGCTGAAGTCCTCCCCCAGCTTCTCCTTGAGGTAATCGTTGATCTCGTCCGAGCGCAGGTGGTGCCAGTCGCGTCCGTCGCGGTAGGCGAGCAGGAGCGGTCCGCCGCTGCGCCGGCGCTTCAGGGTCCGGACGATGTTCGAGCGACACGGGATCGCTGATGATCAGCCGCCGCCGGAGTCCGCCCTTGGCCGGATAGTCGAACTCGATCTCGTCCGCGCGCACGGTGACGTGGTCCTTGCGGATGGTCGCCAGACCGATGCCGCTCTCCTCGTCGGCGTACTCCTCACTGCCGATGCGAAAGACGCCGATGTCGAGCAGGCGCACGGCGCAGGCCAGAACGGTGTGCCGCGTCGGCTCGGCGTCGGCCAGATCACGGGCCACCGCCGTGCGCAGCTTGGGGAGCTGGGTGGCGAAGCGGACCATCTTTTCGAACTTCTCCCGGTCGCGATGTTCGCGCCAGCGAGGGTGGTAGAGGTACTGCTTACGACCGGCCCCGTCGATGCCGGTGGCCTGGAGGTGGCCGAGGGGATCGGGGCAGATCCACACCTCTTTCCAGGCCGGCGGGATGGCCAGGCTTCGCAGCCGGTCGATCGCCTCCGCATCCTCGATGCGCTCGCCGCGCTCGTCGAGGTAGACGAAGCCTTTGCCGCGGCGCAGGCGGCGAAGCCCGGGGCCCGAGCAGTCGGAGCGACGCAGGCGGGCGGAGCGGCGGCGGTTGCGCGCGGCGGAGCGCGCGGCGGAGTCGGTGGACAGGGCGGTCATTGTTCCCGGGCGCTCCTACCCAGAGGGGCGGACCGACTCCCAGCCTGGGTCGCCGTCCCGGGACCCCGGACGCGGCCACGCACAGAAAAAGGGCCCGCCGTCGTGGCGGGCCCACCGAGCAAGGAGTCTGCTCGCTCGTCGTTGTGTACGCCTCAGACGGCCTGCTTGACGCGCTCGGCCAGGTCTCCGGCCTCGGCGCGCAGACCGTTCGTGTGGCGCTGCACGTCGCGTTCGATGTTCCGGCGCTGGCGCTTGACGGCGCGCTCCGGGCGCCGCAGAGCCTTGGCGCCACGCCGCTCGAGCTTGTTCAACTCGGCGTTGGCCTTGGTCACGTTCGTGTACGTGCGGACCGCGTGGACCAGGGAATCGCGCACCGTGGCCGCCGCGCCCACCTGGATGTAGATGACGCGCTGGGCCCGGCGCCCGAGCTCCTCGGCGCGCTGGGTCGCGGCGCCGAAGCGGCGCTCGGCCGCCCGACCGGCCTGCTTGGTCGTGCGCTTGGCGTTTTGCGACGTGGCGCGGGCGGAGGTCTTGACGGTCACATTGGCCGACGCCCGGGTCTGGCGGGCCGAGGTCCGAGCGGCTCCTTCACTGCGCTTAGCGGCGTTGCGCTTGCGCGTGGCGGCCGCCTTGTGTCCGGAAGCTGATCGCTGCGTTTTGGTCTGTTCAGCCATTGATGGATTTCACCCCTGCATGTTTCGCTCGCTAGTTCTCTTTTGAGGCTCACCGCCGAGTTGGTCGCCCAAACGTGCGTTCTGTGTTACTCGTCACAGAAGCGGGGGCTAGGTGGGGCAAGAAAGCGAACAAATAGTGCGCTTTTGCGCCCTGCGCCCCCGGGAGCCGGGTTGCGATACTCCGGCGTACGTGCCCCCTGCCCCCTACACCTCCCCGCTGGCCGAGGCCCTGGCCGGCGATCTCCTCGAGCGCTTTCTGCGCTACGTCCGCATCGACACCCAGTCCAAGCGCGACCGGACCGCCTCCCCGAGCACGCCCGGGCAGCTCGAGCTCGGCCGCCTCCTGGTGGGGGAGCTGCGCAGCGCCGGACTCACCGACGCCGCGCTCGATGACAACGGATACGTGACCGCCACCCTGCCCGCCTCCCGGTCCGGGCCGGGGCGAGGGTCCGGTCGCGGATCATGGCCCGGGCGCGGAGGGCGGCCCGGGCGCGGACTCGCCGGCCCGGGGTGACGGTCCGGTCGTGGGCCTCGTGGCCCACCTGGACACGAGCCCGGACGCGCCCGGTCACGGAGTGGAGCCGCTCGTGCATCGCAGCTACGACGGCGGCGTGCTCACGCTGCCCCGGTCCGGAACCCGGCTCGATCCGGCCCAGATGCCGGAGCTGGCCCGGAAGGTCGGTCACGACATCGTCACCGGAAGTGGCGACACTCTGCTGGGCGCCGACGACAAGGCCGGCGTGGCCGCCATCGTCGCCGCCGTCGCTCACCTCGCCGCGCACCCGGAGCTGCCCCGTCCCACGCTCCGGATCGCTTTCACGCCCGACGAGGAGATCGGCGAGGGGGCGACCTTGTTCGACATCGAGCGCTTCGGGGCCCTGTGCGCCTACACCATCGACGGCTCGGAGATCGGCGAGCTCCAGGACGAGACGTTCAGCGCGCTGGAGGCCATCGTCTCCGTCGAGGGCGTCGACGTCCACCCCGGATTTGCCACCGGCAAGCTGGTCAACGCGCTGCGCTTAGCCGCCCAGATCGTGGCCGCGCTTCCCAGCGACACCCTCACGCCGGAGACCACCTCGGGCCGCGAGGGGTTCATCCACCCCTACGAACTCACGGGCACGGCCGCCCGCGCACAGTTCCGGGCCATTCTGCGCGACTTCGACGACGACAAGCTCGACGGGCACCTCGCTCGTCTGCGCGAGGTGGCCGAGACCGTGGTGGCCGCCCAGCCCCGGGCGCGGCTGAGCATCGACGACCGCCGCCAGTACCGCAACATGCGCCGCTACCTCGACGGGGCGCCGCAGGTGACGGCTGCGGCCGAGGCGGCGATCGCGGCCGAGGGAATCGAGCCCATCAGGACGCCGATCCGCGGCGGCACGGACGGCTCGCGGCTGAGCGAGATGGGGCTCCCCACGCCCAACCTGTTCACCGGCGGGCATGAGTATCACTCGGTGCGCGAATGGGCCTCGGTGCACGACATGGCGGCGGCCTGCGCGACCATCGTCCGCCTGGCCGAGGTATGGACCCGCGCGGAGTTTCGCGACCAGGGCCGGCTAACCCCACGCCCCCACCGTCGGCAAAATCGATCATCTAGGCTGGCAAAGGTGAGCGGCATCGTGGACGGCTCGTTGGCCTCGGTGGACGGCGAGATCATGCTCGCCGCCGAGGCGACGATCCCGGCCACCGACGAAGGACTCATCCGCGGCGACGGCGTGTTCGAGGTCTTTCGGGTCTACGACGGGAAGGCCTTTGCCTTCGAGGAGCACATGGCCCGGCTCGAGCGCTCGGCGCAGAACCTCCGCTTGGCGCTCGACGTCGAGGCGGTCCGGGCCGAGGCCCACCGGCTGCTCGCCGAGGCCGGAGCCGGGCCGGCCCATGAGCAGTTGCGCATCGTCATCACGCGCGGCGGACGGCGGCTCATCATGACCGAGCCGCTGCACGAGACTCCGGCCCAGGCGCGGCTGGCCACGGTCACCTACAGCCCAACCCGCGTGCTGGACGGGATCAAATCCCTCTCCTACGCCGCCAACATGCTCGCCTCGCGGCTGGCCAGGGAGCGGGGGTTCGACGAGGCGCTGCTCGTCACACCGCATGGACGGGTGCTCGAGGCACCGACGAGTTCCTTCTTCTGGGTCCAGGATGGCGCCGTGCTCACTCCGCCGCTGGATGATCACATCCTGGCCTCGATCACCCGGCAGATCGTCATCGAGGTGGCGGGAGCGCAGGAGCGGCCGTGCACGCTCGACGATCTCGGCACGCGCCGACGAGGTCTTCCTGGCCTCGACCGTGCGCGAGGTCCAGCCGATCATCGCCATCGACGAGCGCAGGTTTCCGGAGGAGGCGCCGGTGGCCACGCGCCTGGCGACCGAGGTGGCCGACCACATCCGAGCGCGCCTGGCGCGCGAGTGAAACCAGCGGTCGTTTAGGGTCGCGGAGCACCGGGGATATCGGCCAGACATGGAGACCTGGGACGTCAGCTCACTGCCGGTCGAGGCACATCAGCCTCAAGTCATCCGTTCCGACGAGGAGACGCGGGCCATTGCCATCCACCTGCCCGCGGGCGAAGAGCTCCAGGAGCATCAGGTCCACGAGCGCGCCTACGTGATCGTCGTCGGTGGCGAGGTCGAGATTTCCGCCGGCGGTCAGAGCGAGCAGGGCGGCCCGGGCCTCGTCGCCCATTTCGAGCCCAGTGAGCGCCACACCGTGCGGGCGACCAGCGACGCACGGCTCGTGCTCCTGCTCTCGCCTTGGCCGGGCGTCGGTCATCCCTCGCGGGCCGACTGAAAACGCCCCCGGGACAGACCGGGCCGACTGAGAACGCCCCCGAGGCCGACCGGGCCCTGCGCGACGGCGATTGAAAACCTCCGCGGGCCGACCGGGGGGACCCCGGCCGAGCGCGCTGAACGGCTCGCTGGCCGCGGGCTAACCGGCGGCGGCGACCGACGTCGTCGCCCGTCCTGCGCCCACCATGCCGCTGCTGGCCTCGGTCCAGATCACCTCGTCGCGTCCGGGGCCGACGCCGACCAGGGCCACGGGAACGCCGACCCAGGCGGCGATGAACTGCAGGTACTCGCGCGCCGCGACTGGCAGCTCGTCTTCGTGCCGGCAGTCGCTCAGATCCTCGGACCAGCCGGCGAGCTCCGTGTACTCCCCGGACGCGTGATGGAGCACGGTCTGGTGGTAGGGAAACTGATCGAATTCGGCTCCCTCGGCGCCGCGATAGCGCGTGCACACCTTGACGCGATCAAAGCCGGAGAGCACGTCGAGCTTGGTCACGACCAAAGCGGTGAGCGAGTTGATCCGCGCCGCATAGCGGAGGGCCACCAGATCGAGCCAGCCCACGCGGCGAGGGCGCCCCGTCGTCGTCCCGTACTCGCCGCCGCGCTGGCGCATCTCCTCACCCAGGGTGCCCCCGATCTCGGTGGGGAACGGACCGGCGCCCACCCGCGTGCTGTAGGCCTTGGTCACGCCCCAGATCTCGTCGATGTCCTTGGGGCCGACGCCGGCGCCCACGCAGGCCGCTCCGGCCACCGGGTTGGACGAGGTCACGAACGGATAGGTGCCGTGATCGATGTCCAGCAGGGCGCCCTGGGCGCCTTCGAAGACCACGTGGCGGCCCCGGTCGAGCTGGTCGTGGACGAGCGCGGTGGTGTCGGCGATGTACTGCTCGAGCCGGTGGCCGTAGGTCAGGTACTCGTCGGTGATGGTCTGCAGATCGAGGCGCGGATCCTTGGCGAACGGCCGCAGCGACTGAGCGCTTTGGCTCGAGGGCGACGAGGATCTTCTTCTTGAGGATCTTCTCGTCGAGCAGGTCCTGGACGCGGATGCCCAGACGGGCCGCCTTGTCGGCGTAGCACGGCCCGATGCCGCGCCGGGTCGTCCCGATCTGCAGCTTGCCCAGCTGCGCCTCGCCGGCGTGGTCGAGCATCAGGTGGTAGGGCATGATCAGGTGGGCGTTGGCCGAGATCTTCAGCGCCGCGGTGTCGACGCCGCGCCGGCGCAGCTCATCGAGCTCGTCGGTGAGCACCTTGGGATCGATCGACCACGCCGTTGCCGATCACGCACAGCGTGCCCTTGTGCAGGATCCCCGACGGCATCAGGTGCAGCTTCCAGGTCTGGCCGTCGCGGACGATGGTGTGCCCGGCGTTGTTGCCGCCCTGGAAGCGGACGACGGCGTCGGCCCGCTCGGCGAGCAGGTCGGTGATCTTGCCCTTGCCTTCGTCGCCCCATTGGGCGCCGACGATCACGGTTCCGGGCATCCGCTGCGGAGTGTACGCAGGGCGGGGGCGTGCGCCTGGAGGGCGGGGGCCGGCGCCGCTGGCCACGATGCGGGAAAAGTCCGACGGGGTAGAACCCGACCATGGCACCCGATCCCGAGACGCAGGAACTGAAGATCCAGCAGCTGCAGCGCGAGCGCGCCGAACGCCAGCTCGCCGATTCCGTGCCCGCGGACGAGGCCGCCCAGCACGAGCGCCGGGCGGCCAAGGCCGAGTATCTGCGCGCCAAGCTCGAGGAGCGCGAGCGCTCCGAGCGCGAGCTCGAGGAGCAGTAGACGGCCGCCGGCGCGCCGGCCGATCAGGCGCGCAGGTCCATGCGGTGGTCGTCGCCGGCCAGCGGCAGCTGATCGCACATCTCGGTCAGGCGCGACACCGTGCGCTCGGTGACCTGCTGGCAGAGCGCATCCCGATCATCGATGTTCGTCGTGATGACGACCGAGCGCTGGTCCTCGTAGCGGGCGTTGACGATCGAGTAGAGCTCCTCGAGGACCCAGTCATTGGTGCGCTCGGCGCCGACGTCGTCGATGTGGAGCAGGTCGACGGTGGTCAGGCGATCGAGCAGCTCGACGTGCGAGCGCTCGGCGCGGTAGGTCTCGCGGATCTCGTTGAGGAGCCGGGGCAGCGAGTAGATGGCCACCGATCGCCCCGCGCTGAGCGCCGCTTGGCCACCAGCATGGCCAGCGTGGTCTTGCCGGTGCCCACCGGGCCCATGAACCACAGTCCGCGGCCCGCATCGAGCTGCTCATCGATCCGCTCCACGAACCACCGGGTCGCCGACACCTGGCCCGTGGCTCGATGAAGCTCACCGGCGGCCGGTCAAACGACACGTCGCGGTAGCGGCGGGGGATGACCGCGGACAGGCTGCGCGCCTTGCGCTGGGCGACGAGCTGTGGCCGGCAGCGGCAGTCGTAGGCGGTGTTGGTGGCGCTCGTCATAGAGCAGTCCGTCGCCATCGCAGAGGCCGTAGGGGCAGCGATCGGCGCGCGCTGGCGGGACGGACACGGCGCTCATCCGGCGAACCGGTCTCCGGCGTAGTTCATGAACTTCGGGTACTCCTTCTGGAAGGTGAGCACGACGTCGCCGACCGGCCCGTTGCGGTGCTTGGCGATGATGATGTCCGCCTCACCCGGGCGCTCTGACTCCCGGTCGTAGTACTCCTCGCGGTAGATGAAGCACACCGAGGTCGGCGTCCTGCTCGATGGCGCCCGACTCGCGCAGGTCGGAGAGCACCGGCTTCTTGTCCCCGCCGCGCTGCTCGACGGCGCGGCTGAGCTGGGAGAGCGCGATCACCGGCACACCGAGCTCGCGCGCCAACCCCTTGAGCCCGCGCGAGATCTGGCTCACCTGCTCGACGCGGCTCTCGACCCGGCCCTCGTGGCGCATGAGCTGGAGGTAGTCGATGATGACCAGACCGAGCCCACCCTCGATCTGGTGGTGAAGGCGACGGGCCTTGGCCCGGACCTCGAGCACGCCGGTGTCACTGGAGTCGTCGATGAACAACGGTGCGCGGTCAAAGCGCGCGCAGGTCTCGAGGATCTTCGGCCAGCGCGACTCGGGCACCCGCCCGCGGCGGAGGTCGTCGCCCTTGATCCGGGCCTGGGAGGCGACGAAGCGCTGAGCCAGCTCGGACTCCGACATCTCGAGGGAGAACAGCGCCACGGGGTGGCCGTCGAGGGCGGCGTTCTCGGCGATGTTGCAGACCAGCGCCGACTTTCCCATCGAGGGGCGGGCGGCGACGATGACCAGGTTGCCGGGCTGAAAGCCGCCGGTCTTCTCATCGAGGTCCTTGAACCCGGAAGGCGTTCCGGTCAGCGGAGTCTTGGCCACCGAGAGGCGGTGGAGCTTGTCGGTTTCCTCCTGGAGGACCTCGTTGATCGCGCCGGATCTTCTTCTGGCGGTCGTCGTGGGCGACCTCGAGCATCGAGCGCTCGGCCCGCTCGACCAGGTCGCGCGCGGGCGCCTCGCGCGAGAGCACGCTGGCCTGGATCTCGTATGAGGCGCTGAGCAGGGCGCGCATCTGCGCGTTCTCGCGCACGATCCGCCCGTACTCGCGGGCGTGGCCGGCGGCGGGGACCCAGCCCGCGAGCTCGTCGATGGTCGCCGGCCCGCCGACCTCCTCGAGCTTGCCGTCCTGGCGCAGCGTCTCGGCGACCGTCAGGTGGTCGATCTTGCGGTCGCTCTCGTAGAGCTCGAGCATGGCCCCGAAGACGGCGCCGTGCTGCTCGCGGTAGAAGTGCTCCGGGCGCAGCTGCTCGTCAACAAGCAGCCCATGGAGATGGCGCTCGTCGAGCAGCACCGCCCCGAGCACCGACTTCTCGGCTTCGAGGTTGTGGGGCGCGACGGGGGCGGTCTGGAGGGCGCTCATGGAAGTGAGTTCGAGTCTAAGTTCGCCTCCGGCGGGCGTCGGCGGTGTTCCCGCTTTCAGCAAGAACTTCTCGGCCAGGTGGTCCGGGGCGGTCTCGGGCCGCTCGCCCGACCCGTCCGCCCAACCCACCGGTCCGCTCGAGCCGCAGGTCGCCCAAGCGACGCCGGCGTCGAGCGCGGCGGCCTTCGGGCAGGTCGACGACGGGCCCGGCGGTCCGAGAGGCGCTAGCTGGCGACAACCATGGTCTTCACGGTGGCGGTCACCTCATCGGCGACCTCCACCACGACCATGTACGTGCCCGTATGGCGAATCGGCTCGTCCAGATGGACCTTGCGCCGGTCCACGCGGATGCCGCGGGCCTCGCGGATGGCATCGGCGATGTCCTGGGTGGTCACCGAGCCGAAAAGCCGCCCGTCGTCACCGGCCTGCTGCGAGATGGTGAGCACCGTCCGGCTGAGCAGGGCCGCGTTCTCCCGGGCCCGATCCTCGGCCTCCTGCACCGCCCGCTGGGCCGCCTCGCGACGGCGCGTGGCCGCCTGGATCGACCCGGCCGTGGCCGGCTCGGCCAGCTTGCGGGGGATCAGGAAGTTGCGCAGGTAGCCGGCGGAGACGTCGACGACCGTTCCGCGCTCACCAAGCGCTTCCACGTCCTGGAGCAGGATCGCCTGGGGCATCGCTCAGACCCGCTCAGCGGTCGCGATCGCGGTCGCGGTCGCGATCGCCACGGCCGCCGGCCCCCCCTGAGCCCTCGGCCACGTAGGGCAGGAGGGCCAGCTCCCGCGCCCGCTTGACGGCGCGCGCGACCTGGCTCTGATGACGGCGGCAGGCCCCGGTGATCCGGCGAGAGCGAATCTTCCCGCGCTCGGAGACAAACCGCCGCAGGGCGGCGAGATCCTTGTAGTCGACCTGGTCCACCTTGTCGCGGCAATACGGACACGGCTTCCGTCGACCGGAAGTCGGTCCGGCCTTCCTGTCGCGCCGGCGGACCGGCCTTCTACGTTGCTTTGCCAACCTGCATCACCTAGCTCGGGTTCTGACGTCTGTGGTCTCGCCTCAGAACGGAATATCGTCGTCGGCGACCGCCGCGCCTACCGGAGCAGCCTCGAAATCACCGGTGTCGATCGGAACATCGCTCTCCGTCGCGCGTACGCTGCTGGAGAAGCCGTTTCCGTTACCGGCGTCTTCACGGCCGCCGAGGAACTGCACGGACTCAGCGATGATATCGACTGCCTGGCGCTTCTGGCCGTCGTTGTTCGTCCACTCGCGCCAGCGCAGCCGTCCGTCGACCGCCACGCCACGTCCCTTGCGCAGAAACTGGGCGCAGTTCTCGCCCTGCTGGCCCCAGACGGTGACGTCGAAGAAGTTCGGCGCGTCCTCCCACTGGCCCGCACCGTTCCGGCGCCGTCCGTTGCAAGCCACGCGCAGTGTGCACACGGACGTGCCGCTTGCGGGAATGGAGCTCAGCTCCGGGTCCTTGGTGAGATTGCCGGTGATGATTACCCGGTTGATGTTGCCTGCCATGCGGCACCGCTCCTTTCAGCGGGTTCAAATTGAAGCCTGGCGACGAGTCTATGGTCGGTGGAGGCGGCAGCCAATCGTGTACGCCGAAAATGGGCGGAAACGTTGGCGACTTTTTTCGGGGCCGTGACGATCGAAGCGAATTTGTCACAGTCGACCCTGCGGACGACCCCCGAACGCGACTTTTGAGCCGGCGTGGAACCGCGCGTTCGGATCAGTACTCGTCCGGCATCGCGTCGTCCGCGGGGGAGTGCCCCTCGGACCCCGCGGAGCGACCATCGGGGGCCGCGGCGGCGATCGCGCCGACGACCGGCGGCGGCGAAGAGGGAGCCGCCGGCGTCCCGGGTTTCACCTTGATGATGCGAAACCGCAGCACCCGGTCGGCAATGTGAAGGTTGTGCGAGAGGGTCTCGAGCAGCGCCGGCGGCCCGGTGAACTGGAGCAGGTGGTAATCCGCGTCGCGCTCGTGGTTGATTTTGAAGGTCAGCGGGCGCGTACCCCAGTCATCGCGACGAGTGACCTCGCCCTCACCCCCGGCGATGGCGGATTCGACATCGCTGAGTAGGCTCGAGCGCTCCTCATCAGAGGCAGTGTTCGAGAGCACCAGCACGAGGTCGTAGGCGGGTGTGTGCTCGGCCATGGAAACCGGCGGCGACTATAGCAACGGCCCTTCGAGCCCCCTGGCCCACGCGAACGGGCTCCGCCCGCAGGTCAGTGCGTGGGGTCTCGGGCGCGCCCGTCGGCCTGACTCGGCGTCTGGACCGGGGCAAGCGCGTCATCGCCACCGTGAAGCCCTACGTCTGAAGCCGAATCGGTCGGCGTGGGCCGCCGCCGGCGTCGCACTGCCCCCACGGCCGCGGCGAGGAATCCGGCCAGGCCGGCAATCCATCCCCAGTTGTTTGCCAAAAAGTGGGTGACACTCGTGAGCCCTGGATCTTGAACTGCGTGCCGGTGAGGGTTGCCTGCATGGCGTTCGAGGCGAGGATCTGGGCGCCGACCTGGGCTCCCGGCGCGCCAAGCTGGGACCGCAACACGGCGGCGGGCAGCTGCATTGACAGCAGCAGGTCCACGATGCCTGTCGTGCCGACGCGGAGCCTGGTCGGCGTGACAAACGCGATATTGGCTCTCTTCAGCTGGCCGTCGAAGGTCTGTGTGATCTGCTTCGCCTTCCCGGCGGGAACCGTTTGGTCCGTGAAGGGCAGCGTCCCGGACGAAGAGCCCCCATTCGACGGGGAGCTCCCGTTCGACGAGGAGCCACCACTCGACGTGGACCCACCGCTCGCCGAGGAGCCACCACTCGAGGAAGACGCGCAGCTGCTCGACGAAGACCCACCGCTCGACGAGGACTGATTGCTCGACGAGGAACCACAGCCAGCGCCCGCCAGAGCGAGAACCGCCACGACAATGACGATCGCGCCGCCACGAGTGCCCTTGGCTGCCATCGGCTCCTCAGCCCTGTCCCCCGGAAAGTATGACCGCGCGTCGGGGCAAAGGCAACCCACGCCGGCCCCGCGGGCGCGTAGAGTCCGTGGCGTGGCGGAGCGGACCGCTCAGGGGGCCAAGCAGAACCTCCCGATTCTCCTGTGCCCCGACCGGGCCGCCTGGGAGACCTGGCTCGCCGCGCACCACGCCGAACAGGCCGGCGTATGGCTGAAGCTGGCCAAGAAGAGCTCTCCGCGCCCGACCGTCCGCTACGCCGAGGCCGTCGAGACAGCACTCTGCTACGGCTGGATCGACGGGCAGGTGTCTCGCCTCGACGAGCATTTCTACCTCCAGCGCTTCACCCCGCGCACGCCCAAGAGCAAGTGGTCACAGGTCAACCGCGCGAAGGCCACCGCGCTCATCGACCAGGGACGCATGCGTCCTGCGGGCCTGGCGAAGATCGAGGAGGCCCGGGCCGACGGCCGCTGGGAAGACGCTTACGCGCCGCCGAGCCGCGTCGCCGTGCCCGAGGATTTCCAAGACGCCCTCGACGCGCACCCCAAGGCGAAGGCGTTCTTCGACACGCTGACGAGCATGCAGCGCTTTGCCTTCCTCTTTCGCCTGCACCAGGTCAAGCGGCCTGAGGTCCGGGCCGCCCGCATCGCCGGGTACATCGCCCGCCTCAGCCGCGGACAAACGCTCTAGCCGCGGGCAAACGCTCTAGCCGCCGGCAAACGCTCTAGCCGCCGGCAAACGGGCAAACGCCCTAGCCGGCGGCAAACCCCACTAGCTCCCATTCTCCTTGCGCCGGATGTCGGCGAGCTGGTCGTCCACCCAATCACCCGGGTTGCGCGCCGAGATGATCGACTTGAGCCCTTCGTGGCGGCGCCGGCGCTCTTCCTCGGGCATGGTCAGCGCGGCGTGGATGGAATCGGCCAGCTCCTGGATGTCGAACGGATTCACCGACAGGGCGAATTCGCCCAGCTCCTCGTGGGCTCCGGTGTTCTCCGAGAGCACCGAGACCCCCGCTCGCTCGTTGACCATCGGCCCCTCCTTGGCCACCAGGTTCATGCCGTCGAACATGGCGTTGACGATGAGCACGTCGTAGTGCTTGTAGGCGGCGACGGCCTCCTCGAGGTCGTCGCGCAGCTTGAGCTGGATGGGCATCCAGTCCGGGGAGCCGTGGCGGTGGTTGACGACCGCGACCACGGCCTCGATCCGCTCCAGATACTCGGCGTATTCGGGAACGTCCTGGCGGGAGGGCATGAGCTGGGCGATGAAGGTCACGCGCTCGCGGAACTCGGGATGTTGCTCCAGGAACACGTCGAAGGCGCCGAACCCACGTAGAACGTTCTTGCTCAGGTCGGCGCGATCGACGCGGAGGATGAGGTGATCGCGGCGCCGGCGCAGCAGCTCCTGCTCGAACTCGCGCACACGGTCGCGTTGGGCCACGGACTGGATGGCCCCCGCGTCGCTCGGGAGGGGATAGGCCCGGACCCACACCTCGCGATCGTCGTGGTAGACGACCCCCCGCTCCATGTCCACCTCGCACTCCGTGAGGTCGCGGCAGCACTGGAGGAAGTTGCGCCGGTAGGACCGGGTGTGAAAACCGATGATGTCGTTGGAGAGGATCCCGTTGTAGATCTCCCGCCGGATCATCGACGGCAGCACGCGCCACGAGTCCGACTGGCTCCATGGGATGTGGACGAAGTGGTGCAGGAAGGCATCGGGCCGCTGGCGGCGGATGAGCCCCGGCAGCGTGTAGAGGTGATAGTCGTTGACCATCACCACCGGCGTCTCGACGTCCTTGATCTCCTCCAGCACGGCGCGGGCGAGGTCCTCGTTGATGGCGTTGTAGCCGAACTCGAAGGCCTCGGTCTCGTTGCGGCGGATGTCGGGAGCGTTGGAGAGGTCCCACAGGTAGTGCTGGATGAACCACAACATCGGGTTGGCGATGATGTTGTAGAAGCGGTCGTAGGCGTCCGGGTCGGAGGCCACGAGCTTGACCTTGAACTCGCCTCCGTCGGGCGCGCTGACCGAGAAGGGACGGCCTTCGTTGCGCTCGGCCTGCTCCACGTCCTCCTCGCTCATGGCCGAGGCGATCCAGGTCACCTCGCGGTGCGAGGCCAGGCCGATGAGCGCGGTGACGAGCCCGCCCGTGCCGCGCTTGATCTCACCGTCCGGCCCGAAGGTCACCGGGCCGCGGTTGGAGACGAGCACCAGGTTTGACGTCGAGTCAGCCATCAGCGAACGACCACGCCAGGCCCCGACTCAGGGGGGCGGAAACGAGAGCGGGATGGTTGACGGTCGGCACGGCATGAGGGCTTTACCCGGTCCAGCCGGGACCATACCCGTCGCGGTCGCACGCGTCCGGCCCCGCCGGGGCCGGTCGCACGCGCCCGACTCCGGCGCGTGATCGACGCACTCAACGCCAGAGCGCCCGCAGGCGCTCGATGCCGGCATCGACGGCGCGCACGAGCTGGGCGTGCAGAGCGTGGTTGGCCGAGGAGATCGACGACATCTGAAACTCGTGCCCCGAGCCGAGCAGCCGGTGGTGGTCGAGCGGCTGGCCCCAACCGTCCGTGACCACGCCCCCCGCTTCGATCAGGCACAACCACGGCGCCGCCAGGTCATAGGGCGAGTTGTTGAGCACCTCTCCGTCGCCGACCCGGCGGAACTCCTCGAGCATTCCGGGCACGTCCTCGATCAGCCGCGAGCCCACCTCGATCACCGCGTCGAGCTGGCCGGTGGCCACCCGAGTCATGGCAAAGGCCTGCGAGCCGAGCTCGAAGGTCCCCCCGCCCACCGAGGAGCCGTCGATGAGCTCGCCCAGGACCTCGACCGTCGGCCGGACCGGCCGGCCCCGGAAGCCATACCCCCAGAACATCCGTCGCGGGTCCGTGCCCGCGCTCAGCCCGATGGCCCGCGAGGAGTCCACGCCCCGGCCCCGCTCGGCCAGATACCAGTCGCCGGTCTTGATCTCGACCACGCACCCGAGCTCGACGTCGGCCATCACGGGCTCCCCGTCTCCGAGCGGGGCCAGAGCCACGGCGACGCAGGCCGATTCCAATCCGGCCATGGCCGGCCGGGTGCCATCGATCGGATCGACGATCAGCACCTCGGTGGCATCAGCGGGCGCCGCCAGGCCGCGATCCTCGGAGTAGAAGGCCATCCGCGGGGCCCGTTGCGCCAGGAACTCCGCCAGCGAGGCCTCGGCCACGGCATCCACGGCGAAGGTCACGTCCCCCCCGGCCGCGCCGCCGGTATGCGCGCGCCCGGCATGGGAGCCCAGCTCGGGGGCCACGCGTTCGCGCAGGTGCTGGGAGAGGTCGAGGACGAGCTGGCGGCGCTCGGAGCCGGAAGCGGCGGGCACGCCGGGAACTTAGCGCCGCCGTCGTGCGTGGAGAGCCCGCGGTCCGGGGAAGCCGTGGACGACGGCTCAGGCGGCGCTGGCGCGAGCGCCCGCCACCGCGGACTCCGGCTCGCTCGCGCTGACCCTCACGCCAGCACCGGCTCGATCGCCTCCACCCAGCCGCGGGCGTCGCCGCGCGGGCCGGCCATGAAGGGCCGGGTCGTAGATGACGAACTGCCTTCCGCCCGCCCGTTTGGCCGCGTACATGGCCAAATCGGCGCGGCGCAGTAACTCGGCCGGCTCGATCTCGGGGTCGTCGGTGCACGTGGCGCCGATGCTGGCCCCCAGTCCGAGCTCGCCGATCGGCGTCTGCGGCGGCTCGGAAAGGGCGCTCAAGAGCCGGGAGGCGACAATGGGCAGACAGCTCTCGGTGCGCAGCTCGCTGCACAGGACGACCAGCTCGTCGCCACCCAGCCGGGCGACGGTGTCTACGCGCCGGGCCGTGGTGCTCAGGCGCTCGGCGGCCTCGATCAGCACCTTGTCACCGGCATCGTGACCGTAGGTGTCGTTGATCTGCTTGAAGGCGTCGAGATCGATGAAGAGCACGCCGACCCAGCCCGGCCGGCGCTCGAGCGCGACCAGGGCTTGGGCCAAACGGTCCATGAGGGCCACCCGGTTGGCCAGGCCAGTGAGAGAGTCGTGTGATC
>CAVZPU010000012.1:0-18897 GCA_963777185.1 uncultured Solirubrobacterales bacterium | reverse complement strand
CGTCATCGCGCATATCCACTCCTTTGCAGTTACCTACATTGAGACACCGGCGCACCCATGAACGGAACGATCACCGTGATTGAGGATTTGGTCAGCCGCGCGCGCGCCGGCGACGAGAACGCCTTCCGGGAGCTGGTCGACCCGTACCGGCGCGAGCTGCAGCTGCACTGCTACCGCATGTTGGGCTCCGTTCAGGACGCCGAGGACCTGTTGCAGGAGACTCTGCTGGCGGCGTGGCGGGGAGTTGACCGCTTCGAAGGCCGGGCGTCTCTACGTGCGTGGCTGTACCGGATCGCGACCAATCGCTGCTTGAACGCGCTTCGCGACCGCAAGCGCCGCCCGCAGGAGGTCTCTTCGATGGTCGAGCCGCCCGAGCCCACCCGCATGGCGGAGCCGACGTGGCTCGAGCCTTACCCAGATGCACTGCTCGAAGGACTCGCGGACAAGGTCGCGGGACCCGAGGCACGGTACGAGGTCAGCGAGTCAGTCGGGTTGGCGTTCGTGGCGGCGCTGCAACACCTTCCGCCACGCCAGCGAGCCGCGCTCGTGCTGCGCGACGCGCTCGGCTTCGGCACAGCCGAGGCGGCCGCGGTGCTCGGCAGCAGCGAGGGCTCGGTCAAAGCGGCGCTCCAGCGGGCCCGCGCGACGCTCGAAAAACGCCTGCCTGCCGGCGGTCTCGAACGAGCCCCGCTACCGGCGTCGGCGCGCGAGCGAGAGCTAGTCGGCCATTTCGCCGCCGCCGTTGAGCGCGGCGACACCGATGGGATCGTTTCCCTGCTCACCGACGACGCGTGGCTCACGATGCCGCCCGAGCCCTACGAGTACCAGGGCGCGGCGGCGATCGCCGCGTTCCTCGAGGACCGTGCAGCGCGGCGGGGCGCTCACTACCGGCTGGCCCCCACCCGCGCCAACGGCCAGCCGGCCTTCGGGTGCCTACCTCCCCGATTCCAACGCGCTGATCGCGCGTGCATACGGACTGATGGTGCTCACGCTCACCGGCGACCGGGTTGCGGCGATCACCTGGTTTGGCGACAGCGGCCTCCTCGCCCACTTCGGGCTCCCGAGCACCAGGTAGGGCTTGCGGCGCTGCCACTTGAAAAATCGTCTGTCCAAGGCATAGTTCTGGACGTGCTGGGCGCGGGCACAATCTATTCCATTCCCTCAGAGCTTCTTGGCTCTGGGCACCATCACGAGCTGCCGTTCAGTCTCGTCAACGCGCCGGGCGGACAGGCGAGCGCCTCGGGCTTTTTGGCCTCTCCGGGTCAGCGAGATGGATTCCTGTTGCTCGTCGCCTTCCTCGTGACGTTTCTGTTCATCCGCACCAGCGCTCGACTAAACCGCATGGAGGTCTCGTGGTGGCCGGGAAGCGTGACGACGGAGGGAGGCCTGCACATCCATCACCTGGTCTGGGGGATCTGGCTGGCCCTCGGGTCGGGCTTTCTGTCGATCGCGCTGCGACCGAATGGCTTCTGGGCAGAGGCCCTGGCGGTCCTCTTCGGCATCGGGGCTGGGCTGACGCTCGACGAGTTCGCGCTGTGGTTGCGCCTCGATGACGTCTACTGGACCAAGGAGGGACGAGCATCGCTCGACGCCGTGATCGTCGCCGCCATGCTGGGTGGGCTGGTCGTGCTCGGTCTGTCGCCGGTCGACTCCTCGGGGCCCGGATCGTCGATCGTCCTCGCCGGGATGATCAACGTGCTGCTTTGCGTCATAGCAGTCCTCAAGGGGCGGCTTCTGCTGGGTCTGCTTGGGATATTCGTGCCGCTGGTGTCGCTGGTGGCTGTGGTGCGGCTGGCGGCGCCCTCCTCACCCTGGGCGCGATGGTTCTACCGGCCCGGTAGTCGCAGGCTGATCCCGCTGCGAAGCCCGGTTTGCCCGGTCGCGGGCTCGGCATGTCCGAGCCATGGACCTGATCGCTGGCGCCCCGACACCGGTCGCGTCCAGCGCCGTGGCCCCGTGGACGAACTCGCCAAATCCGACTGACCCGAACGACCGGTCCGCGAGCGCGCCGTCCTCAATCGAGCGGCCAGGCGTGCACCGGCTCGTTTGCGTGCATGTACTCGCGGTAGCGCCGGGTCATTTCTCGCAGCGCGTCGGCGCGGTCGACGCCCTTCTCGTCGTAGAGGCGGTGAAAAACCTCGCTCTGCCACGAGGCGCCGTTGCGAAGCTGCACGCAGCGGCGCTCGATATTGCCTAGCAGCCGCTCGGCGTCAGCGGTTTCCACGCCCCAGCGCTCAAGACCCTCGCGCGCGAGCGGGAGCAGTCGCCGCAGCACGAGCTCGGCGACCGGGACCTCGCCCACTCCGGGCCAGTACAGGCGCGCGTCGATGCCGTCACGCGCTCCGAGGTGGAAGTTCTCCTCGGCGGCCGAGAACGACATTTGCGACCACAGGGGCCGTTCCTCCTCGACGAGCACACGAAGCAGTCCGTAATAGAACGCCGCGTTGGCCAGGATGTCGACCACTGTGGGGCCGGCGGGCAGCACGCGGTTCTCGACACGAAGATGCGGTTGATCGCCCACGACGTCGTAGATCGGACGGTTCCAGCGGTAGATCGTCCCGTTGTGAAGGCGCAGTTCACCTAGGGTCGGCACGTCACCGCGCTCGAGCGTCTCGAGCGGGTCCTCTCCCTCGCAGACCGGGAGCAGCGCGGGGAAGTAGCGCACGTTCTCCTCGAAGAGATCGAAGATGGAGGTCACCCAACGCTCTCCGAACCACACTCGGGGGCGGACACCCTGGCTCTTGAGCTCTTCGGGACGAGTATCGGTGGCCTGCTCAAACAGCGCGATGCGCGTCTCGCGCCACAGCTCCTTGCCCGCAAAGAAAGGCGAATTCGCGCCCACCGCGACCTGAACTCCGGCGATCGCCTGGGCGGCGTTCCAGAAACGCGCGAAGTCGCCCGGGTCGACCTGCTTGTGCAGCTGAACGCTGGTGCAGGCGGCCTCGGGCGCGATCGTGTCCGCATAGGTCGAAAGGCGCTCCACGCCGGTGATGGCTATCTCCAGATCCTCGCCGCGGGCGGCGAAGATCTGCTCGTTGAGAAGCGTGTAGCGCGGGTTGGCGCTGAACGAATCCGCGTTGAGGTGCGCGGTGGTCAGGGTGGGCAGGATCCCGATCAGCATCATGTGCGCGCCGACGGTCCGCGCCTGGCTCTCGGCGTCGTTGAGGCTGCCGCGGGCGTCGTCGTTCGAGTTGACCGAACACCTCCCCCCGCAATAGCCGGGGCGCGATATTGATCTCGAGGTTGAACTGCCCGAGCTCGGTCTGAAAGTTGGGATCGGCTATCGCCTCGAGTGCGGCCGCGTTGACCAGGGCGGGGTCACCGGCATCGTCGGTGAGGTTGAGCTCGATCTCGAGCCCGAACGACCGACGCTCCGGGTGAAAGCGCGCCTCGGAGAGCATGCGCGCGAACACGTCGAGACAGGCTCGCACCTTGCGTCTGTAGCGCTGGCGGTCTTCGCGACTGAACGCTTTCGCGGCGACCTGCTGGCCCACACTGGAAGTATTGCCGAAACGGCTGGTCCCATGGCCGAAACGGCCGGTCCCCCCATTCGCGCCTCAATACTTCATTTTGTGAAGCACTGCGGTTTTCTCTCCTTGGGGCCATTGGCAGGCTGCTCCGTGGTCGCGCACGCCGACGGCGCGCGTCCCAGCAGTAGCTCTGCAGGCTGCCAGCGCCACCTGCTGCGCTTAGTAGCCCTGCAATTGGCCCTGCGGAGCGGTGGTGGAGTTCGAGTGGTGATGGACGGTCGCCGGCGATCCGTTTTGAGCCTTATGGCGAAGCCTGCCGTTCACGCAGGTAAATCCTTGAGCCGTGTAGGCAAACGACTGGCCTTTTTGGCAACGCTGGCCGGCGTGATAGTGGCCGCTCTGCGTGGTGGGTGCGCTCGTGTCCTTGATTTTGGTGGTAGTGGTTGTAGTGCTCGTCGCTTTGCTCCCGCTCCCGCACGCGGCCGCAAGCACGGCTGGCAGGACAGCGAGGAGTACTAAGCGTCTAATTCGGGAAAGCATTGGCACCGATCCTTTCGGCCTCGCGGGAGGAAGTCCTCCGCTCGCGCGAGCAGAGGCGCCAGAGTATCTCGGCGAACAACTCTTCAAACACGGGGGGCAGCCCGCGAGTGACACCACCGCTGGCTGAACGCCCTACATGTACCTAAACTGGCTATTAGCGCTTTCTCACGCAGATTTAATTTTCTTATAGCGGATCCACTCCAAGCTAGGGCAAGATGGGAAGAGAGTTCTTCCCACCAACCACCATGACTCATTCCGCTCTCACCACCCGCGACAGAGGGTTTGCGCTCGTCGGTCGTCTCAACCGTTGGCTCGCCGCCGGCGCCGTCGCGCTTGCGGGCGGCCTTTCGATTGCGGCGGCAAACGCCTTCCACGGCCACACGCGCGGTCAGAGCACGAGCAATGCCGTCAGCCACAGCTCCGCCTCCTCCAACAACTCCGCCTCAAACAGCTCGAGCAACTCCACCGGCGGCTCGAGCAGCGGCGGCGACGGGGGCGGCTCAAGCAGCAGCAGCGGTGGCGGCGGGTTACAACCACCCGCCCAAGCGCCCTCATCAGCCCCGGCACCGTCCGGCGGCGGAGTCGTCTCGGGTGGCTCCTGAGACGGCCTGCCGCTCGATCGGCAAATGATCCAGGCTGCCGCCGTAGGTCCCAGCGCCTATTGGTACCTGACGCGCGGAACCGGCACGGTCGCGCTGATCTTGCTCACCTTGAGCGTTGCGTTGGGGGTCGCGAATTCGCGCCGCCTGCGAACCGAGCGCCTTCCGCGCTTCGTGGTCGACGCCGTGCACCGCAACGTCTCGTTGCTCGCGGTCGCGTTCACGGCGGTGCATGTGATCACCTCGCTGCTCGACGGCTTCGCGCCGATCACTGTGGTCGATGTCTTCATTCCTTTCACCTCGGCCTACCGCCCGCTGTGGCTCGGATTCGGCGCGGTCGCGTTCGATCTGCTGCTGGCGCTGGTGATCACAAGCCTGCTGCGGCGACGCTTCGGCTTGCGCTTGTGGCGTGTCACCCACTGGACCGCGTACGCGTGCTGGCCCGTGGCGCTACTGCACACGTTCGGCACGGGAACCGATGTGAAGTTCGGCTGGCTGCTAGCTATCAGCGCGATCTGCTCGGCGTTGGTCATAGCAGCGGTGTTGGTCCGCGCAACGGCCGGCTGGCCGAGCCGCATCGGCGTGCGGCTGACCGCGATCCTCGCCTGTGTCGCAGTGCCGCTGGCTCTAATCGTCTGGTTGCCCAGCGGTCCGCTCGCCAAGGGATGGGCCAAGCGAGCGGGGACGCCAAGCTACCTGCTGGTCTCCAATACGAGGACGACGAGCGCCCAGAGCACCGCCAGCTCGGGTGGCACGCCATCATTCACGGCACAGGTGACTGGAACCGTCAGACAGAGCGAGTCGAGCGACGGCCAAACGGTCGTCGACCTTTCGATGACCGCAAATGGCGAGCGCCTGAACGCGTTGGATATCCGCATCATCGGGCAATCGCTGGACGGCGGTGGAGTCCAGATGACGCGCAGCCGGGTGACCCTTGGTTCCTCCGCCGATCCGGGGCAGTACAGCGGAACTGTTACGGCGCTTCAGGGAACCAACGTGGCGGCACGACTTCGCAACTCCAGGGGATCAGTTGTGCAGCTCGTCGCGCAGCTACAGCTCGGGTCCGACGGCGGATCGGTCGGCGGGACGGTTCGTGTGGGCGCGGTAAACGGGTAGTTGCATACCCGTATGGCGGACGTAATCCTGGTCGTCGAGGATGAGCCTGGGATTGTCGACTTTCTAGAACGCGGCCTGCGCGGCTATGGGTTCACCGTTCGGTCCGCGCTCGATGGCGTTCGCGGCGGCGAGATGGCGCTCAACGAAGACGTCGACCTCGTGGTGCTCGACCTGATGCTGCCCGGCCGAAGCGGACTCGATGTTCTCGACGAGGTGCGTCGTGCAAGACCGATGCTGCCGGTGATCTTGCTGACGGCGCTTGCAGAGATCGAGGATCGTGTGAGGGGGCTCGATGCCGGTGCCGTCGACTATCTGACGAAGCCGTTTTCGCTCGGCGAGCTCGCGGCTCGTATCCGCGCGCAGTTGCGCGTGGTCTCTCAGAGCGCGAGCACATCTTTGCGTGCCGCCGGGATCGAGGCCGACCTGCTGAGCCGCGAGGTGCGATATCACGGCGCTCCTGTCACGCTTTCGACAACCGAGTTCGAGCTTCTGGTCTATTTGTTGCGCAACCAGGGACGCGTGTTGACGCGTGAGCAGTTGCTGCGCGCGGTTTGGAGATATGAACACGACCCGGGGACCAACCTGGTCGATGTCTACATCGGCTACCTGCGGCGCAAGCTTCGAGAAGCTGGCAACGTGCGCGAGGCACCGATCGTGACAGTGCGTTCCGTCGGCTATCGCCTCGATGCGCGGAATTAGACGCCTCGTTCCCGCCAGCTTGCGTTGGCGGCTCACTGTGTGGGTGGCGGCCCTGCTGCTGGTCTCTGCTGCGGCGGTCTTCGTTGTTATCTACGCGGATACCGGCAGCGAGCTGCGGCACCAGATTGACCGGGACCTCGCCGGGGATACGGGCCAGCTCGCCGAGGCGCTTCGCGCGAGCCGCGCTCGGAGCGGCCGCCAGATTTCCCATGTGGCAACGAGATACATGCGCGGTCAGCCATACACGGCCAACTCCACCCTGCTGTTCGTGCTCTTAGGGAGGCGTGCGGTAAGCAACCACCAGGAGGTATTTGGCATGCGCTCGCCCGAGGAGGGCGAGACCCTTACACAGCAGACCGAGGAGAACCAGACCGCCCGCAAGCTGCTTTCACCAAGGCCCGGGTATTCCACGGCGCACGTGCCGGATGTGGGAGCGGTCCGGGTCCACGAGCGGCCTCTGAAGGTCGCAGGTATGACGGTGGTGGTCGCCGCCGGGCAGCCCCTCGCGTCGGTGGAGCACGCACAGCACGGGTTGGCAGGAGCGTTCCTGCTGGCCGGGGCACTCGTGCTCGTCATCGCGCTCGTCGCATCGTATGTGGCCGGCGTGCGCGTGTCCGCGCCGCTGCGGCGGATGGCGCAGGTAGCCGCCCGTGTCGATGCCGGCGAGCTCACCCCTCGTATGGACGCCCGTCGTGACGGTCGCGGCGAACTCGCCATCCTGGCCGAGTCCTTCAATCACATGCTCGACCGTCTCGCGCACGCCTTCACACGCCAGCGCGAGTTCGTGGCCGACGCCTCCCATGAGCTGCGGACACCCCTGACCGTGATCCGCGGCCAGCTCGAGGTGCTGGCGGCACAACGCGAACCGACGGCGACGGAAGTCCGCCGCGTGGAGGAGGTTGTCACCGCAGAGGTGGGCCGATTGGGTCGGCTGGTCGAAGATCTTCTGCTGCTCGCCCAGGCCGAACAGCAGGACTTTCTGCGACCGCAGGCGATCGCATTGCAGCCGTTTTTGTCCGAGCTGTGGCACGGATTGGAAATGACGGCTGAGCGCCGCTTTGAGCTCGGGCCGGTGCCGGGGGGTTCGGTGCACGGCGACCCGGACCGGTTGGCGCAGGCGCTGCGCAATCTTGCGCGAAATGCGATCGAGCACACCTCTGCCCCGGATGGACTAGTCCGCCTCGAAGTAGGACGGGTCGGCCAGGAGCGCATCCGCTTCGCGGTTCTCGACGACGGGCCGGGCATCCCTGCGGACGAGCGCGCGCGGATCTTCGAGCGCTTTCATCGCACAGACGCCGCGCGCAATCGCAATTCCGGCGGGGCAGGCCTGGGACTGGCAATCGTGCAGGCCATTGCCGAGGCCCACGGGGGCATCGTACGGGCCGGTGAGCCCGCATCGGGAAAGGGGGCGATGGTGGAGGTGGTTCTGCCCGGCTTCGCGCCCGCAGGTGACACAACGGCCCCCGCGCCGCTCGGGGCATGATTCGAAATGTGCGGCTGACAATGCCCGCAAAACGCGATTGTGGAAACTCTCACGCCGCTCTTAGCGCCTTAAAGACACCCCGATCCGATACTTGCGTTCGTGGCTACGACCAATCTCGGCGCCGAGCAGCGCGATCGGACGCATACCGCTGATTTCGACGCCCTCGGCACCACCGCGACGGTCGCGGTGACGCGGCGCGAATGTCTCTCCGGCGCGGTCGCTTCGATTCAGCAAACGGTGGCTGCATTCGACGCGGCCTGTTCACGCTTCCGAGAGGACTCTGAGCTCGAAAGGTTGAATGCGGCCGGGGGGAAGCCGGTAACGGTCGGCCCCCTCCTGCTCGAGGCGGCCGCCGCTGGCTTGCGCGCGGCCAGACTGACGGACGGCGACGTCGACCCCACCGTGGGCCGCGCGCTCATCGCGCTTGGATACGACCGGGATTTCAGCGCCTTGCACTCAGTGCCTCCCGCCGGCCGCTCGTCGCGACCCGTGTTCAGGGAGGCCCCCGGCTGGCGCACCGTCAGGCTCGACGAGGCGGCGGGCACGATTCAACTGCCTCGTGGGGTCAGGCTCGATCTGGGCGCGACCGCCAAGGCGCTCTGCGCCGACCGAGCCGCCGCGCGAGCGGCCGACATGTGCGGCTGCGAAGTGCTGGTTTCCCTCGGCGGCGATATCTCGACGGCCGGCGCACCCCCGGGCGGCTGGCCGGTGCGCGTGACGGACGACCACCGCGACGGAGAGAGCGCTCCGGGTCAATGGATCGCCCTCCCCGGCGGGGGGTTGGCCACCTCGAGCGTGGCGACCCGCAGCTGGCAGATGCCGTGGGGGCCCGCGCACCATCTCGTCGACCCGAGCACGGGAGAGCCCGCCAGTGGTCCTTGGCGCACTGTGACAGTCTGCGCGTCATCATGCCTCGATGCCAACTCGGCGAGCACGGCGGCGATCGTGCGCGGAGACCGCGCACCGCAGTGGCTTGAGGCCATGGGTCTTCCCAGCCGCCTCGTCGGACGCGACGGCCGCGTGCGGCATCTCGCCGATTGGCCGACTACGGGAGAAGATCTCGGATGACCGAGCGGCTTGCCACCCTGCAATACGCCCAAATGCCGGGGCATCCCGGGCTCCCGCGCCTGCTCGCCGGATTGACCTCCCCGGGCCAGGTCCTAACCGCAACGGACCATGAGCGAATCCACGGTCCGGTGCCGCCTCGTAGCCGCCCGGACCTGATCGAGATGGTCGAACGCGCCGGACTACGCGGCCGTGGTGGAGCCGATTTCCCGGCCGCGCAGAAGTTGCGCGCTGTCGCGCTGGCTCCTGGCGGTGCCAGAGCGGTGGTGGTGAACGGCAGCGAGACCGAACCTGAGAGCGCCAAGGATCGCCTGCTGCTTACCGCAATGCCACATTTGGTCCTCGACGGCGCACTGCTCGCCGCTCAAGCAGTCGACGCCCGCGAGGTGATCGTCAAGGTCAGCGAGAGCGCGCACGCCTCACTGCAGTCGCTTCACGGTGCCATCTCGGTCCGGGGCGATCGCATCCCGATCCGGGTGGCTACAGGCCCCGACGGGTACGTGACGGGAGAGGAAAGCGCCGTCATGCATCAGCTCAACGGTGGTCGCGCTGTCCCAACGTTCGTGCCACCGCGGCCCTTCGAGCGCGGTTACCGAGGCCGCCCGACGCTAGTCAACAATCCCGAGACCCTCGCGCAGATTGCGCTGATCGCCAGGTTCGGCGATCGCTGGTTCCGGGAGCTCGGGACGGTCGCCGACCCAGGTTCCGTGCTGGTCACGGTTTCCGGTGCCGTGAACAGCCCCGGCGTGTACGAGCTTGAATTTGGCACGCCCATGGTCGACCTGCTCGCCGCCGCCGGAGGGGCTACTGAACCGCTCCAGGCGCTGCTCGTCGGCGGCTATTTTGGGACCTGGGTCCACTCGTCCGCGGCGCTGCAGATCAGGCTCTCCAGGACAGATCTGATCGGGATCGGCGCAAGCCTCGGATCCGGGGTGATAATCGCGCTTGGCCAGAGCAACTGCGGCCTGAGCCAGAGCGGACGCGTGGTCAGGTACCTCGCGGGTCAGTCCGCGGGGCAGTGCGGCCCGTGCAAGTTCGGACTGGCTGGGATCGCGCACCTCTTCGAGGCGGTCGTCCAGGGTGTCGCGCGAGACCGCGACATTGAGCGGCTCGATCGCTGGATCTACGAAGTCCGAGGCCGCGGTGCATGCCACCACCCCGATGGCGTAGCACGGTTTGCGCGCAGCGCGCTCGAAGTGTTCGCAAACGAAATCGAACTTCACCGCGTGGGGCGCTGCGGCGCTCGCGCCGTAGCAGCGTGACCGAAGTGGAAGGCGGCCCCACATGAGCACGCGCCTGCGAGTCAACCCCATCGCGTGCGACGCACACGGACTGTGTGCCGAATTGCTGCCCGAGCTCATTCGGCTTGACGACTGGGGCTACCCGATCATCGAACAACCTGAGGTCCCGGCCGACCTGCTGGACCTCGCCTACAAGGCGGTTGATGCCTGCCCCACGCTCGCGCTGTTGGTCGAGGCCGATCGCCGGGATCGGTCCTGACCCCTAACCGGGCTTTTTGGCGGACAGCACCCAAGCCTCGGCGACCACCCGCACAGCGCTGACCTGCTCGAACCCCGCAGTCCGG
Source organism: uncultured Solirubrobacterales bacterium (assembly GCA_963777185.1). Classification (GTDB taxonomy): domain Bacteria; phylum Actinomycetota; class Thermoleophilia; order Solirubrobacterales; family Solirubrobacteraceae; genus Palsa-465. Next base: position 8,340 of record CAVZPU010000012.1, on the reverse strand, counting down.
GCGATCACCTCCCACGTCTTTGCGGGAAGCGGCTTCTCCTGCAACCGCAGCGCGAAGCGCCAGCCGTTTTTGACGATACGCCACCATCCCGCCGGTCCGCGCCTAGCGAACGCACGGATCTTGGTCAGGATGACCGCGCGATCCTCCGGGCTGGTGCCGCGGCCCATCATCATGTCGCCGATAACGAGCTGGCCGCCCGGCCGCAGCCATTCGTAGCTCATCCTGACCACCTCCGCCTTATCTCCGTCGCGCAGGTGGTGCAATGCATAGTTGGATACAACGAGGTCCATGCTCTGGGGCCCGAGGTCGAGCCCCTCGATCGGCTGAAGGAGCGCGTGGACGTTAGCCAAGCCCTGCTCGGCAGCATGCTTCTTGAGCAGCTCGATCGCGTTCGCGCTCAGGTCAACGGCCAGCACAAACGAACCGCGACGCGCGAGCGGCAGCGCCACCTGACCAGAGCCACAGCCTAAGTCGACCACCACCATCCCCGGCCGCGCATCGCAGCTCGCCAGCACCGCCTCGACCACGGGAGCCAGTTGCGCCGAACCCTCCTCCTCCCAGCTCTGTGCCCGTCCGCCCCACAGGAGCTTCTCCGTCCGGATCGCCAGCCCCTGGCGAAACGAGGTCGGACGAGAGGCGGTCGAGACGACCTTGATGTGGCCGACGGAGTGAGGAGGCCGCCGGCTTACGTTGTCCGTGGCAGGGATCACCATGCGCTGTCACGGACTGTGAACTCGGTGACTGAATTGCCCGTTAGCTGGGAATTAGAAGGCGCTCACTGCAAGATTCGCGCCAAAGCCCTCTTGGATCGGCTCAGTTAGGGCAACTAAGTACCTCGCCCTGGCGCAAGGTCAAGGTCGCCGCTCTCCAAGACGACGTCAACCTGTTCCAGCACGACTCGCCGAGGGCCTCGCTCCACCCTTCCCCCCACCAGCGCCGGCATCCCGAGCGCGGTGGCAAGGTCAACCACGCCCTGTCCGGTCCCCTCGGCGCAGTAGACGGCAAAGCCACAGCCCATGTTGAACGTCGAGTAGGCCGCCCTCGCCGATAGTCCTACCCGCCTCACCAGGAACCGCAGTACTTCAGGGACCTCCGGCAACGAAGTCATCCGGTACGTGAAGTCGTGCCGGGGCCGCATCAGCTTCAGAAGCCCATGGCCGGTGATGTGGCTCAGGTAGTGGACGTCTTCATCGCTCTCGAGCAGTGCTCGGACCAGCCCGGCATACATCGCCGAGCGGTCGAGCACGGCCTCTCCAAAAGCACGGCCGCTCGGAAGCGGCGTCCGATAGCCCTCCTCCAGGTCGCCGGCAACCCGGCGCGCGAGTGAAGAGCCGTTTGCGTGCAGCCCGGTGCTCGCCACCAACACGATCTCGTCACCAGGCACCAGATCGGCCCCGAGGATGGCGCTCCGTCCGGCTGGCACGATGCCCACTGCGCTTCCCGCGAGTTCTATCTCCGATCTGGCGACGAGCTCCGGCAGCGAAGGCGACTCTCCGCCCCCCCATGCTGCGCCTGCGTCAACACAGGCCTCCCGCCAACCTGCAAGAAGAGCGCCCTTCCGGCCCTCGTGTTCGTACCACTCCGAGGATCCGGTCGCGAAGTAAGCGTTGACGACCAACGGCAGCGCGCCGACGCAACAGAGGTCGTTCACGATCGCCGCAACCGTGTCGTATGCGACGTGGGCGAATGGAGCGGAGCCGAGGTCGGCCTCCACCTGGCGCGCGATGATCGACTTGGTGCCCAAACACTCGAGCACGAAACCAAAGGTGCGACCCGCGATCTCAAAAACGAAAGCGGGCTCGCCGCGGGATTCATCGACCGCCCGGCCGCCGCTCGCATGCAGCAGCCCGGAGGTCGCCAGCGCCTCGGTCAGAGCATCGCGTTTGCCGGCGTCGAGCGCGTGATAGTCGACGCCGGCGGATCCGTACGCCGACGTCGGACCGTGGGGAGCGGGCGTGTCCGTGGATTCGGACATAGGCCGCCAATCGTAGGGTCGGTAGCGGCCGACGGTCCGCCCGCGCGAGGCGCGGACGAGGTCAATCGACGATGAGCTGTTCGTCGCCGATCATCACCCGGTCGCCTGGTTGCAGCTTGCATCGGCCCACCAGGGCGCCGTTGACGATGGTGCCGTTGGTCGAATCAAGATCCTGCAGGATCCAACTGCCGTCTCGGAAACTGAGGCGGGCGTGTCGTCGTGAGACGGCCGGTCCGGACAGAACGATGTCGCAGACGGGGTTGCGACCGATCACGAGCTCGTCGTGGCCACCGTTCCAATCGAGCGCAAGCAGGACATGGGAACTGTTTGTGGCAAGGCTGAGCGGCAACAGGACCTTGCGGCCTATCGCGCGGATTTGCTCTCCGATCGAGGCAGGGGAGCGACGCTGTTTCCGGGCCGAGAGATCGCCGATCAGCCGCGCACACCGTCGCCGACAGCGGCAAGGTCGCGCGCATCCGCCGCGACGGCCACGTCGAGCTCCGGGCCTGCGACCGTCGTGGGCGGGTCGCCGAGGGGCGCCGGTCGTCGCCGCCGCCGCCGTCGTCGACGCCTCGCCCGAGACGATCGACCTGGTCGAACGGCTGCTGCGCGTCAAGTACGGCTGGGAGTTCGGGGGCGTCCGGCTCCTGCAGCGCGTCGAGCGCCTCCGGCGCCGCTCGAGCACCCCCCGCCCGCGGGCGGTGCTGCGCCTGACCCCCGTGTGAGCACCACGGCGGCCTCGGGTGCGCCAGGATCGCGGGCGTGACCGTCGTCCTCGTCCACGGCAACCCCGAGACCGCCGCCGTCTGGGACCCGCTCGTCGCCGCGCTGCGCGAGGCCGGGATCACCGACGTCGTGCCGCTCTCCCACCGGGCTTCGGGGCTCCGGTGCCCGACGGGTTCGAGGCGACCGTCGACGGCTACCGCGACTGGCTGATCGCGCAGCTGGAGCGCCTCGACGGTCCCCTCGACGTCGTCGGGCACGACTGGGGTGGCGGGCACGTCGCCACCGCCCTCATGGCGCGGCCCGAACTGGTGCGCAGCTGGGCGAGCGACGTCCTGGGCGTCTTCGAGCCGGACTACGTCTGGCACGACCTCGCGCAGGCCTGGCAGACGCCCGACGTCGGCGAGGGCGCATGTCGCGGCGATGCTCGGCGGGACCCCGGCGGCGAAGGCGGAGCGGATGGCCGGCCTCGGGATCTCCCCGGAGGTGGCGGAGCAGCTGGCCACCGGCCAGGACGAGGCGATGCAGGCGTGCGTGCTGCGCCTCTACCGCGACGCCGCGCAGCCCGCGATGGCCCGCCGCGGGGAATCCCTGGGACGGCTCGCGGCGCGGCCCGGCCTCGCGATCCTCGCCACCGAGGACCATTTCGGCGGCGACGAGGCCCTGCGCCGCCGGGCCGCGGAGCGCGCGGGCGCGCAGGTCGCGGAGCTCCGCGGGCTGGGGCACTGGTGGATGGTGGCGGACCCGGACCGCGGCGCGGGGGCCCTGATGGAGTTCTGGGCGGGGCTGGACGGGTAATCCAGGACATGGCCAAGGAGATCCTCGTCAGCTTCGGCGTCGACATCGACGCCGTCGCCGGCTGGCTCGGCTCCTACGGCGGGCGAGGACTCCCCGGGCGACATCTCGCGGGGCTCTTCGCCGGCGAGGTCGGCATGCCGCGGCTGCTCGAGCTGTTCCGCCGCGAGGCATCCAGCCAGACCTTCTTCTGGCCGGGCCACTCCGTCGAGACCTTCCCCGAGCAGTTCGACGCGTGCGTCGCGCCGGCCACGAGATCGGCGTGCACGGCTACAGCCACGAGAACCCGATCGCGATGAGCCGCGAGCAGGAGTCCGACGTGCTGGACCACTGCATCGACCTGATCGAGTCGCCGCTCGGGCACGCGCCCGACCGGCTACGTCGCGCCGTGGTGGGAGTTCTCGGGTCACCAACGAGCTGCTGCTCGACCGCGGGCTCAAGTACGACCACTCGCTGATGCACGACGACTTCACGCCCTACTACGTCCGCGTCGGCGACTCCTGGACGAAGATCGACTACTCCAGCCGACGCCGCGCACTGGATGAAGCCGCTGGTCCGGGGCGAGGAGACCGACCTGGTCGAGATCCCCGCGAACTGGTACCTCGACGACCTGCCGCCGATGATGTTCATCAAGGGCAGCCCGAACTCCCACGGCTTCGTCAACCCGCGCGACATCGAGCAGATCTGGCGCGACCAGTTCGACTGGGCCTACCGCGAGCTGGACTACGCCGTCTTCACGATGACCATCCACCCCGACGTCTCCGGCCGCCCGCAGGTGCTGATGATGCTGGAGCGGCTGATCGAGCACATCAACTCCCACGAGGGCGTGCGCTGGGCGACCTTCGACGAGATCGCCGACGACTTCCGGCCGCTCGCCCCGCAGCGCCTGAACCCGAGAAGTCGTTGAATATTCAGTGACCCTCTTCCCCCGGGGCTCGCCGAGGATGAGGATGGGCCGGGCCGGTCGCCGCCGACCCCAGAGGGAGCCCGCCATGGCGCAGGAGCGTCCACCCGCCGCGACCACCGACGTCGTCGTGGTCGGCAGCGGCCCGGCCGGCGCCGCGATGGCCCTCGCGCTGGCGAATCTCGGCGTCGACCACCTCGTCGTCACCCGGTACGACTCGCTGGCCGCCGAGCCCCGTGCGCACATCACGAACCAGCGCACGATGGAGGTCCTCGACGACCTCGGCGTCGCCGACTCCGTGATCGCGCAGGCCACGCCGCAGCACCTCATCGGCACCACGACGTTCTGCACTGCGATCACCGGCGAGGAGCTCGGCCGCGTCCGCTCCTGGGGCACCGACCCGCGCAGCCACGCCGCCCACGTGCTCGCGAGCCCGGCGCGCATCTGCGACATGCCGCAGAACCTCATGGAGCCGGTCCTGGTGAACGCCGCGACCGCCCGGGGCTCCCGGGTCCGGTACGGGACCGAGTACCTCTCGCCACGCGCCGACGACGACGGGGTGACGGTCACCGTCGCGGGACCGGGCCCGCTCCGACGAGGGCGCCACGTACGACATCCGCGCCCGCTACCTCTACGGCGCCGACGGCGGGCGCAGCCGCGTCGCCGAGACGGCCGGGCTGCCGATGCGCGGCGAGATGGGCGTGGCCGGCTCGCTCAACATCGTCTTCCGCGCCGACCTCTCGCCGTGGGTCGCGCACCGCCCGAGCGTCCTCTACTGGGTCCTGCAGCCCGGTTCCGACGTCGGCGGCATCGGCATGGGCGTGGTGCGGATGGTCCGGCCCTGGAACGAGTGGCTGACGATCTGGGGCTACGACGTCGCCGACGGGCCCCCGGATCTCTCCGAGGAGTTCACGACGGGGCTGGTGCGCCGCCTGGTCGGGGTGGACGACCTCGAGGTCGAGATCCTCGGCAGCTCCGCGTGGACGGTGAACCACATGGCCGCCGAGCACTACGGCTCCGGCCGGGTGTTCTGCGGCGGCGACGCGGTGCACCGCCACCCGCCGTCGAACGGGCTGGGGTCGAACACCTCGATCCAGGACTCGTTCAACCTCGCGTGGAAGCTCGCGCTGGTGCTGCGCGGCGACGCGGGCCCGGCGCTGCTCGACTCCTACACCGCCGAGCGCGCGCCGATCGGGCGCCAGGTCGTCGACCGGGCGAACCGCTCCATCGCCGAGACGGGTCGCATCTTCGACGCGCTCGGGGTGAGCGGCACCGACGACCCGGCGACGATGCGCGCGAACATGGACGCCCGCAAGGAGCGGCGGCGACGAGGCCGAGAAGCAGCGCCGGGCGCTGCGCGAGGCGGTGCGGCTCAAGGTCTACGAGTTCGACGCGCACGGCGTGGAGCTCAACCACCGCTACGTCTCGGGCGCGGTGGTGCCCGACGAGCTCGCGCCGGACCCGCTGGCGACGCGTCGAGGACCCGGAGCTCGACCCACGTGCGCCTCGACGACGCCCGGCGCGCGGGTGCCGCACGCGTGGCTGGGGATGACGGGCCGCGACGTCTCGACGGTCCAGCTGGCCGGGCACGGCCGGTTCACGCTGTTCACCGGCCCGGGCGGGCAGGCGTGGGGCACGGCGCCCGACGTCGTCTCCGGGCTCGTCGCCCTCGTCGTCGTGGGACCGGGCCAGGACGTCGAGGACCCCTACGGCGACTGGGCGGGCATGCTCGAGGCCGAGGGGATCGGCGACACCGGCGCGGTGCTCGTCCGCCCCGACCACCACGTGGCGGCGCGCTTCGCCGCGCTGCCCGACGATCCCGCCACCACCCTGTCCACCACGCTCGACCGAGCGCTGTCGCGTACCGTGAGGCCCCACCATGGATTTCAGCGAGAAGGACTCCGTCGACGCCGTGCTCGCGAGCTTCGCGGACACGCCCGACCCCCGGCTGCACGAGATGCTCGGCAGCCTCGTCGCCACCTGCACGGCTTCCTGCGCGACGTGCGGCCGAGCATCGCCGAGTGGGAGCAGGGCATCGAGTTCCTCACCGCGATCGGCCAGAAGTGCGACGAGCACCGTCAGGAGTTCATCCTGTTCTCCGACGTCATGGGCGCGTCGATGCTGGTCGAGACGATGGAGGCCGAGCGCCAGGCCCAGGACGCCACGGCCTCGACCGTGCTCGGCCCCTTCCACGTCGTCACGAGCCCCGAGCGGGCGCTCGGCGACTCGGTGGACTCCTCGGGACCGGCGAGCCGTGCCTGATCGAGGGCTCGGTGGCCGCCCCGGACGGCACCCGCATCCCCGGCGCGCGGATCGACGTCTGGCAGGCCGACGAGCAGGGCTCCTACGACGTCGAGTCCGGCGGGCGCCAGCCGCTCGGCAACGGGCGCGGCCTGTTCACCGCCGACGACGAGGGCCGCTTCCGGTTCCGCAGCATCGTCCCCGCGCACTACCCGATCCCACCGACGGCCCGGTCGGGGGCCCTGCGGCGCACGCGCCGCCATCCCTACCGGCCCGCGCACGTGCACTTCATCGTCGAGGCGCCCGGCTACGTCCCGGTGACGACGCACGTGTTCGTCGAGGGCAGCGAGTACCTCGAGTCCGACGCCGTGTTCGCCGTCAAGCAGCCGCTGGTGCGCGACTTCGCGACGGTGGACGACGCCGAGACCGCCGAGCTGCACGGCCTGCCCAACCCGTTCCGGCGGGCGCGCTTCGACATCGTCCTGGAGCCGCGCCGGGACGGCGTGAGGTTCACCGAGCTGCCACGCCCGACCCGGGTGTCTTCGGCGCCGGCCGGTTCGCCGAGGCCGGCGAGGAGGTCGCGCGGCTGGGGCTGGCCCGCGTCGTCGTCGTGACCACGCCCGGGCGGGCGGCTGGGGGAGCGGGCGGCGGGCTTCCGGCAGCGGTGCGCCGGGGTGCTCGCGGACGCGGTGGTGCACGTGCCGGTGAGTCGGGGACTCCGGGCTGGCGGTGGCCCGGGAGCTGGGCGTCGACGGGTGCGTCCGGTCGGCGGCGGCTCGGCGATCGGGCTCGGCAAGGCGTTCGCCCGGGACACCGGGCTGCCGCTGGTTGCGGTGCCCACGACGTACGCCGGCTCGGAGATGACCCCTGTGTGGGGGCTCACCGAGGACGGCCGCGAGCACCGGTCGCGACGCGCGGGTGCTGCCCGCCGTCGTGGTGTACGACCCGGCCCTGTCGACGAGGCTGCCCGTCGGGCTGTCGGTGACCAGCGCGGGCATGCGCTCGCCCACGCCGTCGAAGCTCTCTGGGCGCCGGACGCGACCCCGGTGACTCGGCTGAGGCCGCGGAGTCGGCCCGCGCGATCGCGAGCTCTCCCGCGGGTCGTGGCGAACCGGACTCTCCCGGCGGGCGCCGACCTGCTCTACGGCGCCTGGCTCGCCGGCTCCGCCCTGGCGCCGACCACGATGGGCCTGCACCACCGCTCTGGCCATCGCCCTCGGCGGCGGCCTGAACCTGCCCCACGCCGAGACCCACACCGTGGTGCTGCCCCACGTCGTGGAGTGGACGCTGCCGGCGGCGCCGGAGGCCGCGGCGGTGCTCGAGCGGGCCCTCGGCGGCGAGCCGGCCGGGGTCCTGCGGCGGCTGTTCGCCGACCTCGGCGCGCCGACGACGCTCGCCCAGCTCGGGGCGGACGACTCGCGGTTCGGCGGTGCTCGCGGAGCGCGCCGCCTCGCCCCCGCCGGCCCACCCGCGGGTCCCGACGGCCGAGGACGTCCGCGCGTTGCTCGACGCGGCCCTGGGTTCCGATGTCAGGATGGCTCCATCCTGACGTCAGATGTCAGCGGAGGACCGTCGCTGACGCGGGATCGACTTCCGTGAGGTGACCGACGTGGGCGAGCCCCTCGGACGACGCGAGCGCAAGAAGGCGGCCACCCACCGGGCCATCGCCGGACGCCGCGCTGGAGCTGTTCTCCGCGCGCGG
>CAVZPU010000011.1:0-40884 GCA_963777185.1 uncultured Solirubrobacterales bacterium | reverse complement strand
CTCGAGCGGAATCGGCGAGGCCACTGCCCGCCGGCTGGCGCGCGAGCCGGGCGCCAGCTGGTCCTGGTCGCCCGGCGCGGCGACCGCCTGCAGGGCTGGCCGACGAGCTGGGCGGAGCGCACGGTGATCGCCGCCGATCTCACCGAACCCGGGCCCCGGCGCAGATCCCCGAGACCGTGACGCGCGAGCACGGTGAGCTGCATCTGCTGGTCAACAACGCCGGCGCGTCCTGGCGGGGGCACGTTTGCCGAGGGCGGCTGGGACGACCTGAGCGCCACATGAAGCTCGAACTTCGAGGCCCCCGTGCGCCTGACCGAAGCGCTGCTGCCGCTGCTGCGGCGCACGGCCGCCGAGCCGCCGCGCAACGCGGGTCGCCATCGTCAACGTGGCCAGCACCGCCGCGCCGCGTCTCCCGGCCCGCGCTCGGCGCCTACTCGGCGAGCAAGTTCGCCCTGGCCGGCTGGACCGACGCGCTGCACGGCGAGGAGCGCGAGCACGGCGTCCACGTCGGCCTGGTGCTGCCGGGCTTCGTGGCGCACCGAGGGCTTCCCGGCCGCCGAGCTGACGGCCAAGGCTGCTGACCCGGTGGCTGGTCTCCAAGCCCGAGCGGCGTGGCCGAGGCGATCCTCGAGGCCGGGCCCGGGCGGCAGGGCTGAGCGCTACGTCGCCGCGCTTCTACTGGCTGGCCGCGGCGGCGCGCCTGCTGGCCCCGGCACTGGTTCGCCGGGCCACGGCCGGCGGCGCGTTCACCACCGCGACCGGCGCGCGCGACTGAGCGACCGCGACCGGCCGCGCTGGCCACGCGCCGCCAGCGACTAACCTACACATGCTGTAACCACACCTTTTCAGGAGGCAGAGACCCATGAACTCAAAACCCCGCCGCGTGGCCGTGCTCGGGGGCATCCGGATCCCCTTCGCCCGCCAGAACGGCCCCTACGCCAGAGCCTCCAACCAGGACATGCTGACCGCCACGCTCGATGCGCTGATCGACAAGTTCGACCTGCAGGGCGAGACGCTCGGTGAGGTGGCAGCCGGCGCCGTGCTCAAGCACAGCCGGGACTTCAACCTGACCCGCGAGTGCGTGCTCGGCTCCAAGCTGGCGCCCGAGACGCCCGGCCTACGACGTCCAGCAGGCCTGCGGAACCGGGCTGGAGACGACCATCCTGACCGCCAACAAGATCGCCCTGGGCCAGATCGAGTCGGCCATCGCCGGCGGCGTCGATACCACCTCCGATGCGCCGATCGCCATCAACGAAGACCTCCGCGAGGTGCTGCTCGAAGCTCAACCGGGCCAAGAGCAACGCCGGCCGGGTTCAAGCGCTGGCCCGGCTCCGCCCCCAGCAGCATCCTCCCCGAGATTCCCCGCAACGCCGAGCCGCGGACCGGCCTGTCGATGGGCGAGCACACGGCGATCATGGCCAAGGAGTGGGGCATCGGCCGCGAGGAGCAGGACGAGCTGGCCGTGGCCAGCCACCACAAGCTGGCCGCCGCCTACGACAGCGGCTTCCTCGACGAGCTGGTGATCCCGTTCCTCGGCCTGGAGCGCGATCAGAACCTGCGCCCGGATTCGAGCCTGGAGAAGCTCGCCAAGCTGCGCCCGGTGTTCGGCGGCCCTGAGGGCACCATGACCGCCGGCAACTCGACGCCGCTGTCCGACGGCGCCTCGGCCGTCCTGCTGGCCAGCGAGGAGTGGGCGGTCGCAGCACGGCCTCCCGGTGCAGGCCTACTTCGTCGACGCCCAGACGGCCGGCGTCGACTACGTGCACAAGCGCGAAGGCCTGCTGATGGCGCCCGCCTACGCCGTTCCCCGGCTGCTTGGCCCGCACCGGCCTGACCCTGCAGGACTTCGACTTCTACGAGATCCACGAGGCCTTCGCCGCCCAGGTGCTGTGCACCCTGAAGGCGTGGGAGGACCCGGTGTTCTGTCGTGAGCGGCTCGGTCTCGACGCGCCTCTCGGCTCGATCGATCGCGACAAGCTCAACGTCCACGGCGGCTCGCTCGGCGCCGGACATCCGTTCGGCGCCACCGGCGGGCGGATCGTGGCCAACCTGGCCAAGACGCTGCCTCAGAAGGGCTCCGGCCGCGGCCTGATCTCGATCTGCGCTGCCGGCGGACTTGGTGTCACCGCGATCATGGAGGCGGCATGAGCTGACCGTTACCAGCAGCTGGTCAACACGCCGATCGGCCGGATCGTCTCGAAGCAGGTCGGCCTGCCCGCGCCGACCCAGCTCGATCGCTACGAGCCCGGCCAGCCGGTGATCGCCGGCCCGGTCCTGTTCGGCGCTGCCCCCGGCGGCACGGCTCGCGGAGCCGCGGCCAGCGTGCTGGCGGCGATCGGGGCCGAGGTCCACACCCCGATGACCGACGAGCTCCGCAGCGCCGCGGCCGACGCCGGAGTCGACGCCAAGCTGTTCAACCCCGACACCGCCGCGGACGAGGACGCTTCAAGGCGCTGGTGTTCGACGCCAGCGGCATCCTCCACCGAGGAGCTGCGCGAGGCTTGGGTGTTCTTCCATCCCACGATGCGCCGGGTGCGCCGCAGCGGCCGGGTGATCGTGCTCGCCACGCCGCCCGAGGAGGCCGGACCGCCCGAGGCGCAGTCGCCCAGCGAGCCCTGGAGGGGCTGACCCGCTCGATCGGCAAGGAGGTCCGCAGGGGCACCACCGTCCAGCTCGTCTACGTCGGCGCCGGGGCCGAAGGCGCAATCGAGTCGACGCTGCGCTTCCTGCTCTCGCCCAAGTCGGCCTACGTCTCGGGCCAGGTGGTCCGGATCGGCCGGCGGGCACGCCGCCGCCCGCCGAGCGCTCGACTGGGAGCAGCCCGCTCGCCGGCAAGGTCGCGCTGGTCACCGGCGCCTCGCGCGGGATCGGCGAGGCCATCGCCGAGGTGCTGGCCCGCGACGGCGCCCATGTGGTCGGCGTCGATGTGCCCGGCCATGGCGCGAGGAGCTCGAAGCGGTGACCGCCGAGCATCGGCGGCTCGGCCCTGGCCCTCGACATCACCGACGACCACGCGCCGGAGGAGATCGCCAGCCACCTGCTCGAGCACCACGGCGGCGTCGACGTGGTCGTCCACAACGCCGGCATCACCCGCGACAAGACCCTGGGGCGGATGAGCGAGGAGCTGTGGGATGCGGTGCATGGCGGTCAATCTGCTCGCCCCCAGCGCATCGACCGGCGGCTGTTCGAGCGCAAGGCGCTGCGCGCCAACGGGCGGATCGTCGGCGTCTCCTCGATCAGCGGCATCGCCGGCAACGCCGGGCAGACCAACTACTCGACCTCGAAGGCCGGGATCATCGGCATCGTGCAGAGCCTGGGCGCCGCGTGCTGGCCAAACAGGGCGTCACCATCAACGCCGTCGCCCCCGGGTTCATCGAGACCCGGATGACCGCGGCCATGCCGATCGCCACCCGGGAGGCCGGGCCGGCGCATGAACAGCCTCGCCCAGGGCGGGCTCCCGGTCGACGTGGCCGAGACGATCGCCTGGTTTGCCAGCCCGGCTCGGGCGGGGTGAACGGCAACGTCGTTCGGGTCTGCGGGCAGAGCCTGCTCGGAGCCTGAGCCGATGGCGATCCGCGAGCTCGACAGCTCCCCCTTCGATGGCCGCCCTGTTCGCCCGGGCCGGCGCGGGCGCGATCCCCGGCGCGTCGCGGCTGCCGTTCGTGGGCGGCGGCGGTCGGGAGGTCCCCGACCTCACGCTGGTCCTGCACGACGTCGACGGTCGATCGCGACCGTCTGGCCGCCTATGACCGCGTGTGCGGCTTCGGCCTGAGCGACACGCTGCCGCCCACCTATCCCCACATGCTCGCCTTCCCGCTGCAGCTCGCGCTGATGACCGACTGCGAGCTTCCCGTTCCCGGCCATCGGGCTCGTGCACATCGCCAACGAGATCATCCAGCACCGGCCGATCCGCGTCTCGCGAGCCGCTGGAGATCAAGGTGTGGGCCACGGCGCTGGCGCCGCACGCCCGCGGGCATCAGTTCTCGCTGCGCACAGAGGTCCGCATCGGCGACGAGCTGGTGTGGGAGGAGATCTCGACCAACCTCCGCCGCGGCGGCGGGCGACCGCGAGCGAGCCGCAGCGGCGAGCGGCGCCGTGCGGCCCGCCGCCGGCGTCCGGAGCTGCCGGCCAGCGCGACCTGGAAGCTCCCCGGCGACCTGGGCCGCCGCTACGGCGGGGTCTCCGGCGACTTCAACCCGATCCACGTGCATCCGCTCACCGCTCGCCTGTTCGGGTTTCCCTCGGCCATCGCCCACGGGATGTGGACCAAGGCCCGCTGCCTGGCCGCGCTCGGACACCGAGCTCCCCGATGCGCTTCACGCGTCGGGTCGCCTTCCGCAAGCCGATCGTCCTGCCCGCCACCGTCAGCTTCGCCGAGCAGGCCAGGCGACGGCGGATCGACTTCGGCGTGCGCGACGCCCGGAAGGACACGCCGCACCTGGACGGCGACTGGCTGCGCGCTTCAGCCCGGCGGCTCGCTCGTCGCGAGCTCGTCGAACATGCTCGCGCAGGCGGTCGAGCACCGCCGCGGCCGTCGGCCAGCTCCGGCGGTGCTGAACTCGGCCAGCGCGGCGCGGAAGCGGGGCTCGAAGCGGGCGTGGCGCCGCTCGACCAGCTCGCGCCCGCGGTCGGTCAGCGAGGTCAGCACCACCCGACGGTCGCGCTGCGAGCGCGAGCCGCTGCACGAGCCCGGCCTGCGGCGAGCCCGTCGAGCATCTCGGTCGCCGCTGGCCGGACTGAGGTCGGCCGCGCACGGCCATCTCGCCCGCCGGCAGCGCGATCGCCCTCGCGCAGGCAGAACAGCAGCGCCGTACTGGGCGTCGGCTGAGCCCTCCGGGGTGCTGGGTCTCGCGACCGCGCAGGCGGCGCACGGCGGCCATGCGCGCGCCTTGAACGACGCGGCCCAGCGCCTCGGCGGCCGCCGCTCTCGGCTCCGGGTCGCGTCGGCGGGCGGCTGCCCGCGCTCATGCCGCCACCGCCTCGGCCAGCGCATCGGCGCCGACGCCGGCCGCGTCGCCGTTGGCCGCGCGGGCCGCGCGCTCGGCCCGGGTGAGCAGGATCGCAGGGAATGATCGCCGCGGCGGTGAGCGCCGGCCGCGGCCCAGAACGCCGTCCCGTAGGCGAGGCCGCCGCGCCGAGCGTGTGCGCGCCGGCCAGCGCCCGCTGCAGGACGACGGCGAGCACCGCGGTGCCGATCGAGCCGCCGACTCGCTGGAGGACGTTGAGCTGGGGGGTGGCGTCGGAGAGCTCGGAGCGCTCCAGCGCGGCGAAGGCCGCCGCCATCGCCGGCATGAAGGCAAAGCCGATGCCCATGCCGCGCACGAACATGGCCACCGAGAGCCCGAGATCGAGGTGTGGGCGCCGATGAGCCCGAAGGGAATCGTGGCCAGCGGTGGTCAGAGTCACCCCGAACAGGGCCAGCGGACCACCGCCGAAGCGGTCGGTGAGCTTGCCCGCGATCGGCATCATCAGCGCCGCGCCGAGTCCCTGCGGCGCGGTGAGCAGACCGGTGTCCACGACGCTCTCGTGGCGGATCCTCCTGCCAGTAGAGGGGCAGCAGGATCATGCCGCCGAACAGCGCGGCGCCGACGCAGAACATGGCGACCGAGGCGGTGGAGAAGGTCGGCCGGCGGTACAGCCGGAGGTCGAGCAGCGGCTCGCGGTACGCGCAGCGCGTGCCAGGCGAAGACGGCGATCGAGCACGACCCCGACCAGGACAGGGGACGATGACCTTGGCGGCGGTGAAGCTGCCCGGTGCTGCCGATCTCGGCCAGCCCGTAGGTCAGCAGCGGCAGCGCCGGTCGGCCATCAGCACCAGGCCGAGGACATCGAGCGCGTCGGTGGGCTGAGCGCTTGACGCTTGGGCAGGATGCGCAGGGCGGAGACCACGGCGACCACGCCGATCGGCAGGTTGACGTAGAAGATCCAGCGCCAGCTGAGGTTCTGGAGGATCAGGCCGCCGATCGTCGGTCCGAGGATCGGGGCCAGCATGGCCGGCACGGCGACGATGCTCATCACCCGGCCCATCCGCTTCGGCCCGGCGGCCTCGGCCATCATCAGCTGGCCGACGCGGCAGGATCATCCCGCCGCCGACGCCCTGCAGGACTCGGAAGATGACCAGCTCGGTGGTCGAGGTGGCCAGGCCGCACAGGGCCGAGCCGAGCGTGAACAGGACGAGCGAGACCAGGTAGACCCGCTTGGCCCCGAACCGGCGGGCCGCCCATCCGCGTGACCGGGATGACCGTGGCCAGCGCGAGCATGTAGCCGGTGACCACCCACTGGATCTGGCCGATCGAGGAATGCAGCTCGCGGCCCAGGGTGGCCAGGGCGACGTTGACGATCGTGGTGTCGAGGATCGACATGATCGAGCCGACGATGACCACGGCGCTGACGCGCCAGACGTAAGGCACCGATGCGGTCTTCGGAATCGGCATAGGGGCCATGAAATCATTATCGGAACCGATAGGAGCCGCGTCAAGCCCCGAGTCGCTCGCCAAAGCCGCTGAAAGCCGCATTCGCTCTATCGTGCGCGGCTATGACTACGTTTGCCGAGCTGGGGCTGAGCGAGACGGTACTCGGGCGCCGTGCGCGACGTCGGCTACGAGACGCCGAGCCCGATCCAGGAGCAGGCCATCCCGCCGCTGCTGCAGGGCCTCGACGTGATCGGCCAGGCCCAGACCGGATCGGGCAAGACCGCGGCCTTCGGCCTGCCCATGTTCGAGTACGTCGACCCCGCCGACGCCGAGGTCCAGGGCCTGGTGCTCACCCCCACCCGGGAGCTCTGCATCCAGGTCACCCAGGCCCTGCGCGCCTACGGCCGGCGCAAGGGCGTCGACGTGGTGGCGGTGTTCGGCGGCGCGCCCGATCCGCACCCAGCAGGCCCAGCTCCGGGCGGGGGGGCACATCGTCGTCGGCACGGTCGGGCGGGTCAAGGACCTCATCTCCCGCCATTCCGTGTCCTGCACGCCTGCCGGTTCGTCGTCCTCGACGAGGCCGATGAGATGCTCGACCTCGGCTTCCTCGAGGATGTGGAGCGAATCCTCGCCCTCACTCCGTCCAGTCGCCAGACCGCGCTTGTTCTCGGCCACCATGCCCCCGGCCATCCGGCGGCTGGCCGACCAGTACCTCTACGACCCGGTCACGGTCAAGGTCAAAGCGGACACGCTCACCGTGGACACCGTCGAGCAGTTCGTCCTCGAGGTGACCCCGCGGGAGAAGACCGACCGGCTCGTCGAGGTCCTCCAGGAGGAAGGTCCGGAGCAGGCGATCGTCTTCGTGCGCACCAAGATCCGCTGCGAGCAGCTGTTTCGCACCCTGCGCGACCGCGGGCATGAACGTCAAGGCCCTGCACGGCGACATGAGCCAGGGCGCCCGCGACGGGGTGATGATCTCCTTCAAGGACGGTCGGCTGCCGTTGCTCGTGGCCACCGACGTGGCCGCCCGCGGCCTGGACATCACCGGGCATCTCTCACGTCATCAACTTTGACGTCCCGACCTCGCCCGACGTCTACGTGCACCGCGTCGGGCGGACCGGCCGCGTGGGCCGCAGCGGCCGGGCCATCACCTTCGCCGAGAGCCGCCAGCGGCGCGAGATTGAGGCCATCGAGAAGCATGCCGGGGTCACCCTGGCCCCCTGGGTCAAGGACGCCCACGTGGCCCCCACCGCCCCGCGGGCCAAGCCCCGCCGGCACACCAAGCCTCACGTCTCCGGCGACGGCGAGGGTCCCCTGCGCAAGCTCATCCTCTCGGTGGGCCGGGCCCAGGACGTCGAGCCCTCCGACATCATCCACGCCATCACCGCCGCCACCGGCCTGGACGGCGAGGCGGTGCGCAACGTGCGGATGCTCGAGCGTTTCACCTTCCTCGAGGTGCCGGCCTCCGCGGCCGAGCAGGTGGTGTCCTCGCTCGAGGGTCACGAAGTGGCGGGGCAGAAGATCACCCTGGAGCCGGTGCGAAGCTGAACCGCCTCGGTTGGGGTCCGCCCGCCCTCGACGGACCGCCACCCCGTACGCTGCCCTGCCATGAGCACAGCCACGATGCACACCAACCACGGCGCGATCGCCGTCGAGCTCTTCGACGAGGATGCCCCCAAGACGGTCGAGAACTTCCGCCGCCTGTCCGGCGAGCACTTCTACGACGGGATCGTCTTTCACCGCGTGATCCCCGACTTCATGATCCAGGGCGGCTGCCCGGAGGGAACCGGCACGGGCGGCCCGGGCTACACCTTCGAGGACGAGATCAACCCGCACAAGGTGGTCCGCGGGGCCCTGGCCATGGCCAACGCGGGGCCCAACACCAACGGATCGCAGTTCTTCATCGTCACCGCCCAGAGCGCACCGTGGCTCGACGGCAAGCACACCGTGTTCGGCCAGGTCACGGCCGGCATGGACGCCGTGGACGCCATCGAGGGGCTGCCCACCGACGGCCGCGACCGGCCGCTCGAGCCGGCGCTCATCGAGTCGATCGAGCTGGCCTGAAGCGTCCGTACCGTGACACTCGGCCCCCCTGCGGGCGCCGAGTGCGCATCGGTGCCCGCGACACGGCCGCTGATGCGCACTCGGCGATTTCGGGCGCTCGAGTGACACGCTGTGCACGGTCGAAACCGGGGGCTGGGGCCGCGCGCGGCCGCTCGCTAGTGTCTGAGCCCCGAAGAGAGGAGCGACCATGGCCAGCCTGACAGAGCCCCCGCCCAGCACCGGAGAGGTCTCTCAAGGGAGCATCCCGGTCGATAACCCGGCCACGGGCGAGGTCGTCGGCGAGGTCGCCCAGACCGACGACGCCGAGCTGCGCCGGCTTGCCGCGCGCGGGCGCAGCGTCCAGCCGGAGTGGGAGGCCTTGGGCTTCGAGGGCCGCGCTCGCGTGCTGCTGCGGGCCCAAAAATGGATGCTCGACAACGCTGACCGCGTCCTCGGGGTGGTGGTGGCCGAGAGCGGCAAGACCCACGAGGACGCCCAGCTCGCCGACCTCACCTACACGGTCACCGCGCTCGGGTTCTGGGCCAAGCACGCCCCGAAGTACCTGGCCGACGAGCGCGTGCCGTCCTGGAACAACCCCATCGCCATCGGCAAGAAGCTCATCGTGCGCTACGCGCCGATCGGGCTCGTGGGCGTCATCGGCCCGTGGAACTACCCCATCGCCAACAACTTCGGCGACTGCATCCCGGCCCTGGCCGCCGGCAACAGCGTCATCCTCAAGCCGAGCGAAGTCACGCCGCTCAGCTCGCTGCTCATGACCGAGATGATGCGCGAGTGCGGGATGCCCGACGGGGTGCTGCAGGTGGCCACGGGTGACGGCCGGGTGGGGGCGGCGCTCATCGGGCTCGTCGACTGCGTCATGTTCACTGGCTCGAGCCGGACCGGCCGGGCGGTCATGCACGCCGCGGCCGACGCGCTCATCCCCTGCTACCTCGAGCTCGGCGGCAAGGACCCGATGATCGTCTGCGCCGACGCCAACCTCGAGCGGGCCGCCAACGCCGCCACCTTCTACTCGATGAACAACGCCGGCCAGGTGTGCATCTCCGTCGAGCGGGTCTACGTGGAGGCGCCGGTCTATGACCGCTTCGTCGACCTGGTGGTCGAGAACGCCCGCACGCTGCGCCAGGGCGAGCCCACCGGCCCCGGCTCAGTCGACGTCGGCGCGGTCACCTTCGCGCCGCAGCTCGACACCGTGCAGGAGCACGTCGAGGATGCCGTGGCCAAGGGCGCCCAGATTCTCACCGGCGGGCACGGCCGCCGCGATCGGGGTCGCTTCTTTGAGCCGACCGTGCTTGTCGACGTGGATCACTCCATGCGGATCATGCAGGAGGAGACCTTCGGCCCGACGCTGCCGATCATGAAGGTCGCCGACGCCGAAGAGGCCCTGCGGCTGGCCAATGACTCGGCCTATGGCCTGCAGGCCAGCGTGTGGACCGGCGATGTCACCCGCGGTGAGGCGCTGGCGCGACGGATCGAGGCCGGAACGGTGTGCGTCAACGACGCCCAGATCAACTACTCGGCCCTGAACCTGCCCATGGGGGGCTGGAAGGGCTCGGGGCTGGGGACCCGCCACGGCGCCGCCGGCATCCGCAAGTACACCAAGAGTCAGTCGCTGCTCATCACCCGCCGGGCGCTCAAGCGCGAGCCGTTCATGTTCCCCTACCGGGCGAGCCGCACGCTGGCGCTGCGCCGGCTCTTCCGGCTGCTCTACGGCCGCGGCGAGCGGTGAGGCGGCGCGCGGCGCGCCTGACCGGTGCGGTCAAGCCGTGCCGGGGCTAGCCCTCGCCCTCGGCTCCTCGCTGTGCTGGGGGGTGTCGGACTTCCTGGGCGGGCTGCAGTCCCGGCGGCTGGCGCTGCTGCGCGTGATGCTGGTCAGCCAGGTCGTCGGCCTGGCCGGTCTCGGCGTGGTCGTGGCCGCGCGTGGCCACGGGCCACCGGCCCTGCATCATCTGCTCGCCGCCATCGGCGGGGGGCTGGCCGGGCTCATCGGCTTGACCGGGTTCTACCGTGGCCTGGCCATTGGGATGATGAGCATCGTGGCGCCGATCGCGGCCACCGGGGTGGCCGTCCCGGTGATCGTCGGCGTCGCCGGCGGCGAGCGTCCGGCCGCGAGCCAGGTGATCGGAATCGTGGCCGCGCTCATGGGCATTGTCCTGGCCAGTCGCGAGCGTGAGGCGGAACCGAGCCCGCGCGAGCGGGCCCCGACCCGGGCGAGCGTCGGCATGGCCCTGATTGCGGCGCTCGGCTTTGGTCTGTTCTTCGTCGGCGTGCGGGCCAGCGCCCGCTTCGATCCCATCTGGGCGGCCTTCTTTGCCCGCTCGGCCAGCGTGGCCGCCCTGCTCGTGGCCGGCGCGATCGCGCCGAGTCGGCTGCGCGACCAGGGCGGGGGATGGTGGGCGCTGGCCCTGGTGGGGACGCTCGACGTGGCCGCCAACGTCCTCTACGCCCTGGCCACCCGTCACGGTCTGCTCAGCGTGATCTCGGTGCTCTCCTCGCTCTATCCGGTGATCACCGTGCTCCTGGCCCGGGGGGTGCTCGGGGAGCGGGTGCGCCGGGGGCAGGAGCTCGGGGTCCTCGCCGCCCTGGCCGGCGTCCTGCTCATCGCGTCCGGCTGAACGCGGCCGAAACCGGGGATGAGCGCACAATCCCTCGTCGATTTCTGGGGCCGTGTGCTCCCATCCCCGCATAGCGGTGGTGCGGGCACACACCGCGTTCAGGCGCTCGAGGTGTGTGCTCCTACCCCCTGTGTCAGCGGACGATGGCCGTGTGGGCGGGCACCCGGCCGTAGGTCCGATCCTCGATGGTGGCCCCGGTCGTGTTCACGGCCACCGATCCGCGCGCATAGGTGCGCACGTAGAGGCCGTCCTCTCGCGGTGTGGTCACCGGACCCTCGCGCGGGGCGCCCAGGGCCTGGGCGGCTCCGACGAGCGAGAGCCTGCCGAAGCGCGGTGTCCCGTAGCCGCCCGCGGTCACGTTCCAGGAGCTGTAGCCGTCGGCCACCAGCAGCTCGAGCCCCAGTCCGTAGGCCGTGTCGCGCGCCCGTGCGCTTGGGCTCAGGCCGCCGGGAAGGTCGGCGTTGGCCACGGCGTACTTGCGGTGGGCCTCGCTCCAGCTGAAGTTCTCAAGCTCTTGGCGCACCACCCAGGCCGGCTGGGGAAGCGCCGGCGGGCTTTGGGTGATCCCGAAGCCGAACTCCTCCTCGAGCGTCCCGTCCGCGAGCGCAGACCACTGGCGCCAGAACTGCTGGTAGTCGCCGCGGGCACCGCCGTAGTCAAAGGCGGCGCCGATGTTGAGGATGAGCATGAGGCGGTGTTCGTGCAGCCGGTCGGCCAGGGTGGTCAAGAAGCTCGTCCACGCGGCGTCGTAGCGGGCCTGACGAGCGCAATCGGGCGAGCCGCCGGGGCAGGAGGGCGTGCCGCCCACGTCGAGCTCCGGGGTGACGAGGTCCTCGAAGATGCCGTCGGCGTGCTGGGCTTCGGCTTGGCGGACCGCCGCCGCGGCGCACGCTTGCTGCACGGCGCTGGCGCCGATATCGAGCCAGAGGTCATCCGTGCCCGCTTTGCGCACGGGGGCGCCCGAACGGGTGAGCATGAGGTCGCGGCGCGGGATGGCAGCGCCGGCGCGGACGCGCAAGCACTCGCCGAGGCCCTGGGGATCGGTCCCCGGGACCTGCACCGCCGCGGAGTAGGTGACGATCTTGACCCCGGGAGCGGCCACCCGCAGGGCACGGATCTGGGCCGGGGTGGCGTTGGCCCACAGATCGGCGATCTGGGCACCGGTCCGCCGCGCACCGGCGGGCACCGCGCCGTAGTCGGCGTAGGCGATGAGCGAGAAGCGGGGAAGGGCCGGCAGCCGGGGGGGACGGGTGAGGACCCAGACGAGCGCTCCTGCGGCGACGAGGCCGGCGGCCGCGATCACGAGCGCGAGGATGCGCCCCCGCCCCCGCCCCCGCCGCCGAGCGCTCGGGCGTGGGGGTGCGGCGTCTAGGGGTCGAGGCATGCGGGCACGTCAAGCGAGCGCCAATCGCCATCGGCCCGGGCCTCCAAGGGCGACAGGTGACGCTGCAGCGAGCCGAAGGTGGCGACCGGATCGGCGCCGTGGCGCAGCGCGGTCTGCGCGTGGGTCAGCGCGACCAGCTCGGCCGAAAGGCTCGATTCGGCGCCGGCCAGCGGGCCGGCGGCGGCCCCGGAGGGGTGAAGGGTCCCGAGCTGGACGAGGGCCGGGCGCAGGGCGGCGACACCCCGGCCCAGGAACTGGGCGCTGTGGCCGTAGCTCGCGGCGGGGATGACACGGGTGCGCGCAGAGGCCGCCTGGCAGATGCGCCCCGCGCGGGACCGGAGCTGGGGCGTCGAGAGCGTCCCCCGCCCGCAACCGGCGAGGATCAGGATGAGGATGCTCGCCGCCCCGGCCGCCCGGCGCGTCACGGCGGGGCTCAGACGCCGTCCCGGGTGACCGCGAGCGCCCGATGAGCGAGCTCGACGACGCCCTCGCCGAAGGTCTTCAGATAGGGATCGTCGGTGGAGCCCGAGACGGCGCGCTTGTAGTTGCCCTCCATGAACACGACCGCCTTCCACAGGGCCAGGGCCACGTACCAGTCGAGGTCGTGCATCGGCCGCCCGGCCCCCTCCTCGTAGCGGGCGATGAGCTCGTGGCGGGTGGGAAAGCCCGGAAGCTGGGTGACGTTGTGGAGGTTGAACTTGCCCAGGTCGTCGTCGGCCTCGGTCCAGTGCATGACCATGTAGCCGACATCGGCCAGCGGATCGCCGATCGTGGCCATCTCCCAGTCGAAGATGGAGATGAGCTGGGCCGGGGCCTCGCGCGCGTACATGGCGTTACCGAGGCGGTAGTCGCCGTGGACGATGGTGGCGGAAGGCGACTGCGGGAGGTTGTCCTTCAGCCACTGCCCGACCTGCTCGACCTCGGGGACCTCGCGGGTGCGATTGTGCTCCCACAGCCCGCCGAAGCGGCGCAGCTGGCGCTCGAGGTAGCCGGTGGGCTTGCCGAAGCCCTCGAGACCCGCCTGTGACCAGTCGACGGCGTGGATTTCGACCAGCCCGTCCACGAGCTCGTCCGCCACCCGGCGGCGCTCCTGCTCGTTATCAAGAGCGGACGGGAGCGAGTGGGTGATCACCTCGCCGTCGACCCGCTCCATCACGTAGAAGGGCGCGCCGATGACCGCGGTGTCGTCACAGACGGCGAGGACCTTGGGCACGCGCACCGGCGTGCCCTCGAGCGCTCGCAGTAGCCGGGCCTCGCGCAGCACGTCGTGGGCACTGGGAGGCAGGGGGCCGCGCGGCGGGCGGCGGATGATCACGCCGGTGGAGAGCTCGAAGGTGACGTTGGAATGGCCATCGCCGATCGGCTCCCCGCTGAGCTCGGCCGGGGCCTCGAGCCCGTTGCGGTCCAGGAACTCGATCAGCGGCTCGAGCACGAGCAGCGGCTCGCGCTCGTTGGCCGCGGCCTCGTCGTGGGTGCGGACGAGGTCGTCGGGGGCCAGCGAGGTGCTCATGGTGGGGAGGGTACCGGCCATCGCCGGCGCGCAACTACCCTCGTAAGCAGCGCCATGCCCGAGTTACCGGAAGTCGAGATCACTGCCCGCCTCATCGGCGCTGCCATCGCCGGCACCACGATCGAGTCCGTGCTCGCGCCGGGCATCAACGCGCTCAAGACCTTCGACCCGCCCGTGAGCGCGCTGGCCGGGCTCGAGCTCCGGGGCGCGCGCCGCCGGGGCAAGCTCTTCGTCCTCGACGCCGGCGGCGATCTCTCGGTGCTCGTGCATCTCATGTCCGCCGGGCGCCTGCAGCTCTTCGAGCGCCGCGCCTCCGCTGCGCGACAAGACCTCGCGCCTGCTGCTGCGCCTCGACGACGGACGCGAGCTGCGTCTGCGCGAGTTCGGCACCCGCCAACGGGCGTGGGTCAAGGTGCTGCGTGCGACGGACCTCGAGGCCGAGGAGACGCTGGCCGAGCTGGGCCCCGAGGCGTGGCCCGACCCTCCGCCCCTCGGGCCGCTGCTCGACCAGCCCCGCCCCCTCTACGCCGTCCTGCGCGACCAGCACGTGATCGCCGGCATCGGTCGCTCATGGGTCGACGAGATCCTGCACGCGGCGATGCTCTCGCCGTTCAAGCGCGGGTCCGACCTCGAGGCCGACGAGGCCGAGCGGCTGCGCGAGGCGATGGTCGAGCGCCTGGGCGGGGCCATCGCCCACTACGAGCAGACGCATGGCCCTTCCCGATTCCCGACAAGCTGCCCATGCCGCTGACCGTGCACCGGCGCAACGGTGAGCCGTGCCCGCGCTGCGGCGATCAGCTCGAGGCGGTCTTCTACGAGGACTACGTGATGTGCTACTGCCCGACGTGTCAGACCGAGGGCAAGCTGCTCAAGGACCGGCGGCTGTCGCGCCTGCTCAAGTAGGCCCCCGGGCCAGGATGGTGGTCGAGAGACCCTAAAGTCAGTTTGAGCGCCGGGCCCGCCAGCGTCTCACAGTACGATCGCCCCCATGCTCAACCCAGGCGACGAAGCCCCCGACTTCACCCTCCCCGACCAGCACGGCAACCCGGTCACGCTCTCGGAGCTCCGCGGCCAGACCGTGGTCCTCTACTTCTATCCCTAGGCCGACACCCCCGGCTGCACCACCCAGGCCTGCGGCATCCGCGACCGCCGGCCCGAGTACGAGCACGCCGACGCCGTCGTGCTCGGTGTCTCGCCCGACCCGGTAAGGCGGTGGCCAAGTTCGACGACAAGTACGGGCTCGGCTTCACCCTGCTCGCCGACGAGGACCACGGCGTGGCCGAGGCCTACGGCGTGTGGGTGGAGAAGTCGATGTACGGGCGCACGTACATGGGCAACGAGCGCACGACGTTCGTGATCGACCCCGAGGGCCGCGTGCAGGACGTCTTTCGCAAGGTCAAGCCGGCCGAGCACGACGATCTGGTGCTCGGGGCGCTGGCCGACGCCTGACCCGCCCTCACTGGCGCCTAACCGCCTCGCCGGGTCCCTGGCGCCTGACCGCCCTCGCCGGTCGCGCCGCCGCGCGCTACTGAAGGCCCTCGCGCGCCTCGCGCACGAGCGTGACCGCTTCGGGAAAGACCACCGCCATGACCGGGCGCAGCTGCTCGGCCTGCTGCTCGGTCGTGCCCTGGATGTTGACGCGATCGAGCGAGGCGACGGTCAGATCGACGGCCAGCTTGATCGCGTTGTCGGCCCAGGCCAGCCGCTGCGCGCCCTGCATCTGCTCGGCGAACTCGCCCAGGCGCCGCTGCAGGTCGTCGGGTCGCCGAACATTCCGCCGAAGCCGCTTCCTTCCATAGGGCCACATGGTAGCCACCCGTCACGTCGCCCGCAGACCCTACACTGGGCTCGACATGGCCGGGCCTCCCAACGCGCGCCTGCAGGGGCGTATCGAACTCATGATTCGACTGGCCGCGCCCGTGCTCGATCTGCTCTGGCCGCCGGCGAGGGCCGTCTCGCGCTTGCTCGGCCCGCGAGGATCGCGACGACGTGCCGGCCCGCATGACCTCGGGGCCGGGCGGCCACGCCGCGCGCGGCGCGGCTGGGAGGTCCGCGACCCCGGCGGCCGGAGGGCCATGACCGCCGCGACCGTGAGCGTAGCGATGCGCTGGCCCACGAGGCTCGCCTGCGTCCCGGATCTACGCCGGCGTTGCCGTGCTCGCCGCGGTGCTGCTGATGGCCGCGGCGCATCATCCAGCTGACCGGACCACACACCAACGTCGACGAGCCCACGCTCGATCTGATCTTCGCCAACAGGCGGGCCGGCCTGGACCTCTTCGCCGCCGTCATCAACCGCTGGGCTCGGTCGCCATTGCCGCCACTCTCGCTCTTCCTGCTCGATGCCGCACGAGCCCGTAACCCGGACATCGCCCCGGCGGTGCGCATCGTGACCATCGTCGGCGCCGCGTGGTCGCGCCATCGCTGGGGTCGCCTACGCGATCGTCATCGTCGCAGAAGTCCCACACGTTCGTCACCACGGGCGACTCAGACCTACCAGCAGGCCCACCAGATGACCAACGCCGGAGGCCTGGTCGCCCTGCAGCTCGGTGGCCTGCTCGGGGCCCTGCTCGTCGCCCTGGCCATCGTCCTCGTCTCGCTGCAGGCGATGCGGGTCGGACTGCTCACCCGGTTCATGGGCTATCTGGGCATGTTCGCCGGCGCGCTGGTGCTCTTCCAGATCACGCCGCTGCCGATCGTCGAGGCCTACTGGTTGGTCGCCCTGGCCGTGCTCTTCGCCGGTCGCTGGCCCACCGGCGAGCCCCTGGCCTGGAGACTGGGCACGCCGAGAAACTCCCGACCGCTCAAGAGCCGCGCGAGCAGCGCATGCGCGCGGCCGGCGGCCCGGGCAGCGCGGTCCGCGGTGGCGCGCGCGCCGCCGGGCCGCGGGCGAGCGCCGCTCGGGGCGGCGGCCAAGGCCGCGGGCCCGGGGCGGGCAGCCGGCGCCCGAGCCGGTCGCTCGGCACGTCCACGCCGCGCTCCGGCGCTAAGCGCAAGCGCAAGCGCCGCCGCTAGCGCCTCCGGGCCCGAGCGCGGCGGGCACCCGCACGAGCGCCGCGGCACACGCGCGAGCGCCGCGGGCGCACGCACGAGCCCGGCGGGCGGTCGCACATCCGTCCAAACCGGCGATTGATCGCGGGCACGTCGGCGCACGGCCGCCGATCTCGGCGTGTGCTTCTCCTCTCCGAAGCGCAAATCGTTACCTCGCCGCACTTCACGCGGCGTCCGCCCCGACCGGCCGGACGCCAGACTCCCGCGGCGGCTAGCGGCCCCGGCCGAGACCGTCCCGGCCCCCGTCCACGCCGGGGGCCGGGACTGCGGGGTCTGCCCGCTGTGCACGCCGGTGACGTGACCGCTCGGCGCTCCCGACCGGACGACCGCTCGCCGTGCACGCAGCCTGCCGCTCGTCGCGCCCAGCGAGCCACTCGCCGATCCGCCGTTGCGCGCCTTTGCGCGGCTGAGCACAGTTGATCGGCCAGCAATCAACGACACAAGGAGGGGCAAGAGATGGAAGCTGGTCGTCTGGGGGCGGCCCCGGGGCTCGCCATCACTCGCGAGGCCGACGTCGCCCCGGCCCCGGATCCCACCGGGGGGCGCTCGCGCCCTGGCGGGCTGGACCCCCGCCGACCCCGGACCGCTCGGGCTCGCCGCCTTCGCCGGCACGACGTTCGTGCTCAGCATGGTCAACGCCGGCTTGGTCGGCAACGGAGCCGTCGGCGGCGGACTGCTGCCGCTTGGTGGCCGCTCTGGCCCTGGCCTACGGCGGCATCGCCCAGCTCGCTGGCGGGCTGTGGGAGTTCCGCACCGGCAACACCTTCGGGGCGGTGGCGTTCTGCTCCTACGGCGCGTTCTGGATCTCCTTCTTCCTCATCGTCCAGCTCGGCGTGCCGAGCGCCTCGCCGAAGAGCCGAGGTGTTCAGCGGCCTCGGCCTGTACCTGTGGATGTGGGGCATCTTCACCGCCTACATGTTCGTCGCCTCCCTGCGGACCACGGGGGCGATCGCGCTCGTGTTCCTGCTGCTGCCGTCACCTACATCATCCTCGGCATCGGCAACTCCGCCCTTGCCGGGACGCTTGAAGGTCACCAACGGCACGATCAAGCTGGGTGGCTACCTCGGCATCGCCACGGCGATCGCCGCCTGGTATGCGTCCTTCGCGGCAGTGGTCAACGCGACCTTTGGTCGCGTCTGCTCCCGGTCGTCCCCCTGGGTCGCCGGCCCTAGCGCGCTGTCAGGTTCGTACGCAGGCACTTCGGCGCCGGCTCTCCCGAGCCGGCGCCGTCGCTTTCGACGTCTAGACCCGCAGGCGCCGGCCCAACTCGGCGGTCTGCCGGCGCGAGACGGGAATGGCGTGGTCGTCGGCGAAGACGAGCTCGGCGCCGCCGCCGAACTGAGGCCGAAGCTCGACCGCCTGGCGCAGGTTGACCAGGTACTGGCGGTGCACGCGCACGAAGCCGAACGGCTCCCACCGGCGCTCGACCTCGGACAGCGTGGCCCGGAGCAGGTAGCGGCCCTCGGCGGTGACGATGCGGACGAAGTCCCCGTGTGACTGCACGTAGAGGATGGCGCTGCGCGCCACCAGCCGGGTGGCGCCCGTACGCACGTTGGCGGCCGCGATCATCTCGCCGTCCGGGGCCGATGCCGGACCAGCCCGGGTCGGCGCCGGCATCAGCTCGCGGTGTGCTTCCACCGCCGAGATCACGCGCTCGAGCGCCTCCTCGAGCCGGCGGCGGCTGACCGGCTTGAGCAGGTAGTCGAGGGCCCGGAGCTCGAAGGCGTCCACGGCGGCGCTGTCGTAGGCGCTGACGAAGACGAGCTCGGGCGGGGTGGCGAACCGCCGCAGGACGCGCCCGAGCTCCAGACCGTCGAGGCCGGGCATGCGGACGTCGAGAAAGATGGCGTCGTAGGCCTGCATGGAGACCTTGTGCAGGGCGTCGTGGCCGTCGTCGGCGCATTCGACGGCCTCGACCACGGGGGCGCTACGCAGCATCCGGGCCAGGTCCTCGAGCTGGGTGCGCTCGTCGTCGACGGCGAGGATGTGGAGGCGGTCGGCGTTCATGCGCTCCAGGCCAGACGCGGATTGCCCACCTCGCCGTGAACGTTGGGCACCGTCATCACCGCGGTGGTCCCCACCCCCGGCTCGGACTCGATGCGCAGCGCGTAGCGGTCACCGAAGCTGGCTCGCAAGCGGGCGTCGACGTTGGCGATGCCGATGCCGCCGCCGGCTCCGGCGAGCACGGCCGGGACCCGTTCCGGAGCGATGCCGACGCCGTCATCGACGACCCGCAGCTCAACGTCGCCGCCGGCCGTGCGAGCCGTGATGGCGACCCGCCCGGTGCCCGCGCGCTGCTCGACGCCGTGGCGGACGGCGTTCTCGACCAGCGGCTGCACGGACATGGCCGGGACGACGGCGCCTCGGGTCGCCCCGGGTGCGTCGATCGTGACGTGCAGGCCGTCGCGAAAGCGCGCTTGCTCGAGGCGCAGGTAGCGCGCGACGTGGTCGAGCTCCTCGCCCAGGGTCACGTAGGAGCGACCGTCGCGGAACAGGTAGCGGGTGAACTCGGCAAAGTCGCTGAGCAGCTCGCGCGCTTCCTCCGGGCGGGCATGAATGTCGCCGGCCACGGCGGCGAGCGCGTTGTAGATGAAGTGCGGGGAGATCTGCGCGCGCAGCGCCCGCAGCTCGGCCTGGGCCAGACGCTCCTCCTGGTCGGCGATGACCGAGAGCTCGACCTGGGCTGAGACCAGGCTGGCGGCCTCCTGGACCACCCGCAGCTCCTGCGGGCTCGGCCGGCCCACCGAGTGATAGAAGGCAATGAGCGTCCCGGTCCGCTTGCCCTGGACGAGCAGCGGCGCCAGCACCGCGGAGCGCAGCGGACAGCTCGGGTCCGAGGAGATGAGGCGAGGAACGATCTTGATGCGGTCATCCGGGGTCCGGGCCAGCAGCCGGGAGAGCAGATCGCCGGGGCGGACCTGCTCGCGGCCCTCGCCCTCGATGGCCAGCACGGCATGAGTGTCGGCCAGAGCGATGGCCGCCGCCCCGGTGAGCGCCTGCAGATGCGGCACGGCGCGCTCCGCGTTATAGGTGGTCAGGCCCCGGCGCAGGTGAGGCTGCGTCGAGGTGGCGGCGTGCAGGGCGGCCTGCATGGCCGCCTGCGGCGCGGCGTCGGCGCGCGCGGCGCGCAGGGCTCGCCACACCGCCACCGCGATCGCGGCCAGTCCGGCTCCCAGCAGCACGCCAAGCGCGAGTTCCATCTCTCCTCGAAACAGAGCTTATACGGGCGCCCGGCGCGCGCGAGGTCCTTCCCGCTTGTGCCCACCCGTGCGCGGCGCAATGATGCGCCGATGAGCGCCTCCACCATCACCTCCTACGAGCAGGCCTGTGCCGAGCACCGCTGGGACGTGCCGGCCCGGTACAACATCACCGCCGACGTCTGCGACAAGCACCCGCGCGACAAGCTGGCGATGATCCACGAGGACCCCGACGGCGTCGTGCGCGAGGTGAACTGGGGCGAGATCCAGGACGACGCCTGTCGCTTGGCCAACGTGCTGGCCGGCTACGGCATCGAGCCCGGCGACCGCGTGGCCATGCTGCTGCCGCCCACGCCGGAGACCGCGGCGGCGTTCTTTGCCGTGTGGAAGCTCGGGGCCATCCTCCTCTCCATGTCGGTGCTCTACGGCGATGAGGGGATCCGCCACCGCGTCCGCGACTCCCAGGCCAAGGTCGTGCTCACCAACGCCGCCAACGTCGCCCGCATCGATCGCTCGATGGTCGAGCACGTGCTCGTCCTCGACCACGAGCTGATCAGCTCGGGGGCCACGCAGTTTCAGACCGCGGACACGGCTGCCGACGACCCCGCTCAGCTCTATTACTCCTCGGGGACCACGGGGCTGGCCAAGGGCATCCTGCACGCCCACCGCTACCTGCTCGGCCACGAGGAGTTCATCTACTGCCACGATGTCCGCGAGGGGGAGATCTTTCACGGCATGGGTGAGTGGGCCTGGGCGGCCGGCATCTGTCCCCTGCTCGGTCCCTGGCGGCTCGGCGCCGTGCAGGCCGTGCTCCAGCGCAAGGGCGGCTTTGACCCCGTCCGGCAGCTCGACTTCCTCTCCCGCCACGAGGTGACCAACGTCTTCGGCACGCCCACGGCCATCCGCTCGATGATGTCGGTCAAGGATGCGGGCACGCAGTATCCGCAGAAGTTCCGCATCGTCTGCTCGGCCGGCGAGCCGCTCAACCCGGAAGCGATTCGCTGGATGCGCGAGCAGTTCTCAATCACCGTGCTCGACTACTACGGGCTGACCGAGTCCTATCCGCTGTGCGCCAACTTCCCCTTCATGGAGGTGCGTGAGGGCTCGATGGGCAAGGCCATGCCGGGCTGGGAGGTGGCCATCCTCGACGAGGACGAGCGCCCGGTGGCCCAGGGGGAGCGGGGGGAGATCTGCCTGCGGGCCCGGTCAAACCCGCACTACCCGCTCGGCTACTGGAACCGCCCGCCGGAGGACACCGAGGAGACCTTCGGCGGCGAGTGGTTTCACACCAAGGACGCCGCGTCGGCCGACGAGGACGGCTACTACTGGTACGAGGGCCGGGCCGACGACGTCATCATCGCCGCCGGGTACCGGATCGGTCCCTTCGAGGTCGAGTCAGCGTGCCTGGAGCATGCCGCGGTGGCCGAGGCGGCGGCGGTGGCCTCACCGGACGAGCGGCGCGGCAACGTCGTCAAGGCCTTCATCGTGCTCGCGGCCGGCCACGAGCCCTCCGACGAGCTGGCCGAGGAGATCAAGGGCTTCGTGCGCGAGCACCTCTCTTCCTACGCCTATCCGCGCAAGCTCGAGTTCGTCGATGACCTGCCCAAGACGCTGACGGGCAAGATCCGCCGGATTGAGCTGCGCCAGCAGGAGTTCGAGAGTCAATAAGTGGTCCGGGGGCGCGCATGCGCGCCCCGCCGGTCCGCGCATGCGCGGACCGGGGCCAGCCGGATGACTCACGCCCGGCCCATCAGGCGAGGCAGGATGCCGAGCGGGCCGGAAAGCGTGAGGCATGCAGCCCGGCCATCATGATGCTGGCGCGCGGGCGTGGCTGCGCATCTCGGCCAGGATGCGCTCCAGCCGGGGCTCGGTCTCGCGGTCCACGTGCGACATGGCCGCCGCCACGGCCGGGTGCACGGCGGCGATCTGGGCGTGCATCTCGTGGGCCACGGCGCGGTAGCTCGGGTGACCTTCCCGGCCGGAGCGCAGCTCGATGAGCTGCATGGCCTCGCGGGCGCTGAGGTCGAGGACGTAGCGGATCCGGTAGCCCAGGCACAGCGCGTAGGGGGCCGCGGCGGCCAGCCCGGCATCGACGAGACGCTCGTACTCGCGGCGCGAGCTGTCCAGCGCGCGGCGGTATTCGTCGCCGGCCCCCGCGAGCTCGACCTGCTCGGGCACCCCGGCGCCGAGGTCGGGGCTCAGCGCCTGCCACTGGACGGTGAGCATCCGGTGGCGCTGGAGGTCACGGAAGGCGCCGTAGTCCGAGACGATCTCGAACCGGTAGCGCACCGCCTCAAAGCCCCGGCCGGGGCGGTGGCGGCGGTTGCGCCGCGCGCCCACGAGGTCGGCCAGCAGCGCCGTGCGCTCGCTGGGGTCGAGCTCGGCCACGGTGGTGCGGATGGCCCGCTCGGAGCAGTCGGCGTGCTCGAAGAGCAACGCGGCCAGGAGGTCGTCCTCGTCGCCCTGGACCGAGAGCAACTCCACGCTGGCGCCCTCACCGGCCTCGTCGCCCAGCCCGAGCCGGTCGGCCCAACGCTGCCCGGCCTGCCGGCGCTCACGCAAGTAGCCGACCCACTCGCCGCCCCGCTCCGGTCGCGGCACCCGGGTCAGGAAGCTCGGGATGACCGCCTGGAGCTCCTCGAGGATCATCTGCCCGTAGTGGCGGGCCTCGGGCAGGGGATGGGCCAGCAGGTGCAGGATGAGCTGCTCGTAGCTCTGGCCGCTGGCGAAGATGCCCATGTGCGAGAGCGAGCTGGCCGGCAGAAGCCCGCGGATCAGGTCGAGGGCCTTGGCCTTGATGGCGCGGGCGTGGGCGTTCTCAGGCTCGTCGGCGCGGCGGGGGAACTGCTCCGCGGCCCAGGCGGCCACCGTGGGCAGCATCCGGGCGTAGATGGCAAACAGCTCGTCCATGGCCGCCCGGTAGGCGGGACCGAGCTCCGGGTCGCGGTAGTAGCGGTAGCCCCCCGGCGGCGCCGGCATCGGCGCGTCATAGGCGATGTAGCGGGTCGACTGCTCCAGGTAGGCGGCCAGGCGGGGGCGCTGGAGGATCTTGGTCAGGACGTTGGAGACCCACTCGCAGGCCACATGGGCGCCACCGAGCTGGGCCACCGAGTCATCGCCGTAGCCGAGAAAGACCGTCTCATAGAGCCGCGCCGCCCGGGCGCCCTCCTCGCCCTCGACGGCGGGCGGGGCGTCGGGCAGGTCGGCGGCGAACTCGTCGAGGAAGAGCCGGCGCAGCGTGCCCGGGTAGCGGGAGTAGCGGGCGAACAGAGCGCCCTTGACCGTCTCGGGCAGGCCCACGAGGGCGAAGACGGGCCGGTCGATGTTCGTGAAGTAGGGGCGCAGGCGCGCCTGCTCTTCGGCGGTGAACGTCTCGACCGGGTACTCCACGGGCGGCTGATGCTAACGGCGGTGTCGGCGCGACCGGACGGGGCAGGCCGGCCCGGAAGGGCGTGGATGAGGTTGTTGCCGCATAGCGGCAATAAGGTCATCCACGCCGGCCCGAGGGCCGGACTGGGGCCGGCTTAGCCCGCGTTCTCGGGCTGCCCGGTGGCCTGCGACTCCTCGCCGGCGCCACCCTCATCCCCGGCCGGGGGGTCGGTCCGCGACTGGCCGCCGCGGTCGGGGCCGCTGCCCTCGGGCGCCTGGGGCTCCTCGGCGTTCTGATTCGAGCTGGCGCTCGGCGGCCCCTGGCTGCCGAACGTCTCGTCGGTGTCTGAGCTTCGTTCTTCGTCCATAGCCGTCCGCTACCCAGACACCTGGCCCGCGAAGCCGCTCAGAAGAGGCCGCCCAGCGCGCGTCCCGCGTGGGCGGCGAAGTTAAAGAGCGGCGAGGGCACGATGCCGAAGAAGATCGAGGCCGCCGCGGCCAGGGTGGCCACGAAGGCGATCTCGGGCTCGAAGCGCGGGCCTCCGGCCGGCGCAGCGTCGGGGTCGGTGGGCCCACCGGGTCCGGAGCCCGACGGGCCGATCTCCGACGTGCGGGTGCGCCCGCCGCTGCCGGCGTCGTCGGCGGGCTCGTTCTCGCCCGGTGCGCCGGCCTCGCCGGAGCCGGCCGCCACCTCGCCGGAGCCGGCCGCAACCTCATCGGAGCCGGCCGCCACTTCGTCGGCCTCCTGGGAGCCGCCCGCCATCGGGGCATACCCGCCCGCCGTGGCCAGGGCCCCAGTCGGGAACGGCGACGGCGGGCGCATCCAGACGGCCGCGATCACCCGCAGGTAGTAGCCGAGCGAGATCATCGAGCCGATGACCAGGACGATGGCCAGCCACGTGTAATCGCCGGAGACGAGGGCGTTGATGAGCTGGAACTTGCCGATGAAGCCCACCGTGCCGGGGATCCCGGCCAGGGCGAGCATGCCCACGGTCATCGGCCACGCCAGCCACGGCCGTCGCGTGCCCAGTCCGGCCAGGGCCGTCACATCGTCGCCGTCGGGGCGCTCGTGCTCGACCGCCACGATGACGGCGAAAACGGCCATGTTCATGGCCAGGTAGACGAGCAGGTAGAGCACGGTGGCCTGGGCCCCGAGCTGGGTGCCCACCACGACCCCGCAGAGCATGTAGCCGGCCTGGGCCACGCCCGAGTAGCCCATCATCCGCTTGAGCGAGTTCTGGCCCAGGGCGCCCGCGTTGCCGACGATGATGGTGATCGCAGCCACCGCGGCCAGCAGCGGCGCCCATGTGTTCTGGGCGTTGATGGCGGCCACGTCGAAGAAGCGCAGGAAGACCCCGAGGGCGGCCGCCTTCGTGGCCGTGGCCATGAACGCGGTCACCGGGGTGGGGGCGCCCTCGTAGACGTCGGGCGTCCACTGGTGAAAGGGGGCCACTGAGGCCTTGAAGGCAAAGCCGACCACGACCAGGGCCAGACCGGTGAACAGCATCGGGTCCCCGAGCACGCCGCCGGCCAGGTGGTTGCCGCTCATGGCGCGCGCGATCCCGGAGAAGTCGGTCGAGCCGGTGGCCCCGTAGATGAGGGCCAGCCCGTAGACCAGGGTGGCCGAGCCGACCGAGCCGATGATGAGGTACTTCAGCCCCGATTCGAGGGACCCCTCACGCCGGCCCTCCGACGCGCACAGGATGTAGAGCGGGATGGAGAGCAGCTCGAGGCCCAAGAACAGGGTGATGGTGTTGGTGGCCGCGACGAGCACGGCCATGCCGAGCGCGCTGAAGAGCAGCAGCGAGACGTACTCGCCGAAGCCGGACTCCCGCGGGGCGATGCCTCGCCAGGAGAGCAGGATGGCGGCGATCCCGGCGGCTGAGAAGAGCATGGTGAGCTCGAGCGTGAGATCGTCGATCTGCATCGCGCCCGAGATGAGCAAGGTCGGGTGATGAAAGCGCCAGATGCTCAGCCCGATGGTGATCCCGAAGGCGACGATGCCCAGGGCCGGCACCACCCGGTCGCGGATGACGGGCGTGCGCACCAGTCCGACGAGGAGGACGACCAATCCGCCACCGCCCAGCGCGAGGATGGGCGAGAGGGCTTTGTAATCGATGTGGGGGCTCGTGATGTGGTGGGCCGCGGCCAGGGCGAGCATCATCGCGAGGCCACCTTGACTGTCGAGCCGGCGGCACTCGCGGTCGCGCCGGACGGGGTCGAGGCGGCCGCCACCGTCGACTTCACGGTCGGTTCGGAGCGCCGGAGCACGAACTGGGGATAGAAGGCGAGCACGAGGATGACGAGCACGAGCGGCGCCAGGGCCACGAGGTCCGCCCGGCCGATCTCGCGCGAGACGACCTTGGGGCCGACGCGGTTGTGCATCGAGGAGATGAACAGCCGCAGGGCGTAGACGGCCGCGCCGACCACGCCGGTGAAGGCGATGACGGCGATGACGAGCTTGGCCCGAAAGACGCCGAGCAGGATCATGAACTCACCGATGAAGTTCGAGGAACCGGGCATGGCCAGCGTGGCGAAGGCCACGATCAAGAACAGGCCGGCCAGGACGGGGGCGCGGAAGGCGATCCCGCCCATGTCGCGCAGGGCCTCCGAACCGCCCGCCCGGGCGGCCAGCGCGGCGACGATGAAGAAGGCGGGCGCCGTGACCAGGCCGTGGTTGACCATCTGCAGGATGGCGCCCTGCCCGCCCTCGGGACGCAGGGAGAAGATGCCCAGGGTGATGAAGCCAAGCTGAGCCACGCTCGAGTAGGCGACGACGAGGCGCGCGTCGGGGGTGGTGAAGGCCACCGCCGTCGCCCACAGGATCGAGATCACGCAGATGACGAGCATGAGCAGCTGGAAGTGGCGCGCGGCGTAGGGGAACAGGGGCAGCACGATGCGCAAGAAGCCGTAGGCGGCGACCTTGGAGAGGATGGCCGAGAAGACGGCCAGCGCCGGAATCGGCATCGCCTTGTAGCCGTCGGCCAGCCAGCCGTGGAAGGGCGCGAGCGGCATCTTGACGAGGAAGGCAATGGCGAAGCAGAGGAAGATCCAGGTCTGCGAGGCGTGGGAGAGGTGCAGCCCGCGCAGGCTGGAGAGCACGAAGGTCAGCGAGGTCCCATGCTCGCTGGCGGCGAGCACGCCGGTGGCCACCGCACCGGCGAGCATGAAGAAGGAGCCGACGAGCGTGTAGATCACGAGCTTGGTCGTCGCCCGGACGCGGTCGCCCGTGCCCCAGCTTCCGATGAGGAAGTAGAAGGGGATGAGCATGAGGTCAAAGAAGGCGACAAAGAGGGCCAGGTCCTGGGCGCAGAAGGCGCCGAGCACGCCGCTCTCGGCCAGGCCGAACCAGAAGTAGAAGGTCCGCGGCCGCGCGAAGTCCCGGAAGGCGGCGTAGGCCAGGGCGGCGCTGAAGAGCACGGCGGTCAGGATCACGAGCGCAACGTTGAGGCCGTCGAGCCCGAGCTTGTAGTGAATGCCGAGCGGCGAGATCCACACCCGGTCGGTGAGGAACTGCAGCCCGGCCTGGCCGACCTTGAACCGGACCAGGAAGGAGATGGCGATACCGAGCGTGGCCAGGCTGCCGGCGAAGGCAAACCAGCCCACGAACCGGCGCGGGACGAGCGCGCCCACGAGGGCGAGCGCGAGCGGAAGCCAGATGAGGATCGACAGGGTCACGAGGAGGAGACCAGGAAGTACAGGGCCACGGCGGAGATGCAGATGACCATCGTCGCCGCGTAATAGCGGACGAGGCCGGTCTGAGCGCGGCGGACGACAGCCGAG
This sequence comes from uncultured Solirubrobacterales bacterium, assembly GCA_963777185.1. GTDB lineage: Bacteria > Actinomycetota > Thermoleophilia > Solirubrobacterales > Solirubrobacteraceae > Palsa-465. The sequence continues at coordinate 13,504 of CAVZPU010000011.1, read as the reverse complement.
CCGGCCCGCACGAGGCCGGTGGTGCCGCCGGTGATGGCGCCGCCGACGACGATCCGGTCGAGCACGGTGCCCGCGAAGTGGCCGAACCACAGCGAAGGCCGGACGACGGCGAAGTCGATCAGCTCATCGAAGTACCACTTGTTGATCAGGAAGCGGTGCACGGCGGGAAAACGCTCCTGGGCCCGGCGCGCCGTGCCCGGCGCGGCCAACCAGACCCGGTAGGCGATGGCGATGCCGGCGATGGCGATGCCGGCGCCGATGAGAAGGCCCACCCAGGCCGGCGTCGTCGCCACCTCGATGTGGGCCAGGTGCGAGTCGGCGAAGGTGGGCTTGAGGAAGTTGGCCACCGCCTCATCGACCCCGGGGATCTGGGCGGCGCCGCCGACCACGGCCAGGAGGGCGAGGATCCCCATGGCCACCTTCATGGGCAGCTCGCGCTCGGCGATCACGTGCTCGGGTCCGGGGAAGCCGACATCGGTGTCCTCTTCCTCGCCGGTCAGCGGGTTGGTGGGCACGTCGGCGTGGTGGAGGTGTCCGCCTTCGAGCTCGACCGCCTCGGGGACGGGGTCGCCGAAGAAGGCGCGGAAGATCATTCGGAAGGTGTAGATCCCGGTGAGCAGCGCACCGACGTAGCCGGCGATCCCGAGGGCGAGGAAACCGCCGTGGCGGTTGTCGAGGTAGCCGATGATGTCGTCCTTGGACAGCCAGCCCGAGAACGGGGGCAGGCCCGACAGAGTCAGCCCGCCGACCACGAAGCAGATGAAGGTGAAGGGCATGGCCCGCCGGAAGCCGCCCATGCGGTCCAGCGACTGATTGCCGGCCATGGCGCTGATGAGCGAGCCGGCGGACATGAACAGCAGCGCCTTGAAGAAGGCATGGGTCATGAGATGAAAGAGGCCGGCCGAGTAGGCCCCCACCGAGACGCCCATGATCATGTAGCCGATCTGCGACATGGTCGAGTAGGCAATGACGCGCTTGAGGTCCACCTGGACGATGGCGATGGTGGCCGCGATGAGCAACGTGAGGCAGCCGACGACCGCGCCGACGTCGGCCGCGGCCGGCGCCTGTTCGAAGAGCGGGTGCATGCGGGCGATGAGGTAGACGCCCGCGGTGACCATGGTGGCGGCGTGGATGAGCGCCGAGACGGGGGTGGGGCCCTCCATGGCGTCGGGGAGCCACGTGTGCAGCGGCACCTGAGCCGACTTGGCGAATGCCCCCACGAGCAGGAGCAGGCACCCGACCACGAGCTCGCCCTGGTTGTGGCCAAAGACGTGGTGGACCTCGCCGAACACCTTGAGGTACTGGACGCTGCCGGTGTGCTTGAAGATGAAGAACGTGCCGAGCACGAGGCCCACGTCGCCGAGCACGTTGATGACGAAGGCCTTGATCCCCGCCCGGGTGGCCGTCGTGCGCCGGTACCAGAAGGAGATGAGCAGGTAGGAGGCGGCGCCGACGAAGGCCCAGCCGATGATGAGAAGCACGAAGTTGCCGGCCATGACCAGGAGCAACATCGAGAAGACGAAGTAGTTGAGGTAGGAGAAGTAGCGGACGAGTCCGCGGTCCCCGGTCAGGTAGGACACCGAATAGAGGTGAATGAGCATGGAGACGCCCGAGATGACCAGGGCCATGAAGATCGATAGCGGGTCGACGAGGATCTGCAGCTTGGCGTCAACGCCCAGCGAGGCCGCGTAGCTCCACAGGCTGGAGGAGACCTCGCGGCTGCCGGGCGCGCGGTGCTCGAGGGCGATGAAGGCCAGGATGCTGGCGGCGAAGGAGAGGGCGATGGCGAGCGTGGCCAGCCAGCCGGCAGCCCGCCCGGCCGCGAGGATCCGGTAACCGAAGGCGATGACCACCGTTCCCACGAGCGGGCACAGCAGGATCAGCCAGCCATAGAGCGCGGGGTTCATGGCCGGTTATCCCTGGAGCTCGCCGAGCTCGTCGACGTCGACGGGCAGGTTGCGCCGGTGGATGGCGACGATGAGGCCGAGGCCCACCGTCACCTCACAGGCGGCGATGACCATGACGATGAGGGCGAAGATCTGCCCGTCCTCGCCGCCCCACATGCGGGCGAAGGCGACCAGGGCCAGGTTGGCGCCGTTGAGCATGATCTCGAGGCAGAGCAGCACCACGAGCGGGTTGCGGCGCGTGAGCACGCCGCCGGCGCCGATGCTGAAGACGATGGCCGAGACGGCGAGATACCAGCCGATTGGCATCAGCCGGCCCTCCCGCCCGGGCGGGCGGGCTCTGAGAGCAACGCGCGGCTCACCAGCCACCCTCCCGGCCCACGACGGCGACCGGCTCGCCCTCCTCCTCGGAGGGACCCACGCGCACGCCTGCCGCTTCGGCCATCGTCCCGGTCGACGCCGGCGGGCGCAGCGCGATCTGCAGCTGCTCCGGGGCCTCCTTGCCCTCGAGGCCGCGCCGCCGGCGGGCGAGCACGACCGCCCCCATGGCGGCGACGAGCAGGACGATCGAGGCCACCTCGAACGGGAACAGGTACTTGGTCAAGAACAGCGTCCCGATGTGACTCGGGGTGCCGAATCCGAGCTTGTACGGGGCCCCCTTGCTCGAGATGCCCTTCAGCGCCGAACCGAGCATGGCGATGCACAGCTCGATGGCGAGGGCGAGCGCGAACAACGGCCCGAGCACGCGCAGGACCGGACCGCTCGCGTGCTGCTCGCCGCCGCCGACGTAGGCGACGACGAACAGGTACAGGACCATGACCGCGCCCGCGTAGACGACGACCTGGGCGGCGGCCACGAACTCGGCCCGCAGGAGCAAGAACAGCGCGGCCAGCGAGACCAGGTGGATGATCAGCATGAGCACGCTGTAGAACGGGTTGCGCATGAGGATGACGCCGATCGCTCCGGTGATGGCGCCGATCGCGGCGATGAAGAAGATGACCGCGCTCATCTACTCACCTGGCATCCGCAGCGGGGTGCGCTCGATCGGCTCGGCCAGGAGCATCTCCTTGGTGAAGATGAGATCCGAGCGGGTGTAGTCGGAGAGCTCGTAGTCGTGGCCCATGGTGATGGCGTCAAACGGGCACGCCACCTCGCAGTAGCCACAGAAGATGCAGCGGCTGAGGTTGATCTCGTACACGGCGGCGTAGCGCTCGCCCGCCGACACGCGGTTCTCCGGCGTGTTCTCAGCCGCCACCACGCGGATGCAATCGGCTGGGCAGGCGGCGGCGCACAGCGAGCAGCCGACGCACTTCTCAAGCCCCGTGTCCTCGAAGCGGTGCAGCCGGTGCCGGCCCCGGAAGCGGGGGTAGACCGGGGTCTTCTCCTCCGGGTACTGGATCGTCGTGGGTCCCTCGACGACGCGGGCGAAGGTCGTCTTCAGTCCCTTCAAGGTGGCGCCGAAGGTCCGGTAGGCACCGGCCACCGGTCCGAGGGAGGGGCTTCGGATCACCTCGATGACGTCGGAGCCGGGGTCGTAGACAGTCATGAGCAGGACCTCACTTCGAACCGACGATGACCGCGGTCACGAGCAGGTTGAGCGTGGCCAGCGGGAGCAGGATCTTCCAGCCAAAGGACATGAGCTGGTCGTAGCGCAACCGGGGCAGCGTGGCCCGGATCCAGATGAAGAAGGAGAAGAAGAGCGACATCTTGAAGATGACCACGAGCGGGTCGACCCACCCGGGGACGCTCGGATTGCCGGGAATGTGCCAGCCGCCCAGGAACACCGTGGTGGCGATCCCGGACACGACAAGCATGTTCATGTACTCCGAGAACAGGTAGGCCACGAACGGCGTGCCGCCGTACTCGGTGAAGAAGCCGCCCACGAGCTCGGCGTCGGCCTCGACGAGGTCAAACGGGGCCCGGTTGGTCTCCGCAAACGAGGCGGTGAGGAAGATGATGAAGCCGGCGAGCTGGGGCACGATGTACCACATGCCCCGCTGGGCGTTGACGATGCCGGTCAGCGAGAGCGTCTGCGCGGTGATGATGACCCCCACCAGGGCCAGACCCTGGGAGACCTCGTAGGAGATGAGCTGGGCGGCGCCGCGCATGGCGCCCAGGAAGGAGTACTTCGAGCCCGAGGACCAGCCCCCGAGCATGATCCCGTAGAAGGAGATGCCGGCGAAGGCGAAGACGTAGAGGGGGCCGATGGAGACGTCGATGCCGTAGAGCCCGACCCGCTGGCCGAAGATGTGCTGGACGTTGCCAAACGGGACGACCGCCAGCGCCGCAACGGCGGTGAGGATGGAGATCATCGGCGCCATGCGGAAGATCACGGCCACCGAGGTCGAGGTGCGAAACGGCTCCTTCATGGCGAACTTGACGATCTCGGCCATCGGCTGCAGCAGGCCGAAAGGCCCCACCCGGTTGGGGCCGTAGCGGTTCTGAAAGCGGCCGAGCAGCTTGCGCTCGTAGACCACGGTGATGGGCAGTACGGCGAAGACGACGCCAAAGATGACCAGCGACTTGATGATCTGCACCCACCAGGGCTCGAAGAAGAACACGTTGGCCAGGGCGATCACGCCTTGTGCACCTCCACGAGCGGCTCGGTCAGGACGTTGGCGGAGTCGCTGGCCAGCGATTCGGCCAAGAAGACGGTGCCCTCGGGAACGCCGGCCCGGACATGGGCATGGGCGCGCAGGCGGGTGCCGTTCTGAGCCACGACCACTCCCTCGCCAGGCTGGATGCCAAGCCGCTGCGCATCAGCGGGGGAGAGCTCGAGCTGCTGGCGGGCCACCGCGAACTTCAGCGCCGGGGAGATCTCCACCTCGGGGGCGGCCCAGATGGGACGGTAGGTCCCCAGGCGCAGGGCGCCGTTGGCGGAGGCCGCCTCGGCGGCGCCGTCCTGGGTGACCGGCGGCGGGCTCACGAGCGTGGGCAGCTCGGCCGCCCACTGCGACGCCGCCTCTCGGGCCGGCCAGCGCAGGCCGCGGCCACCGATCTCCTCCAGGGTGATCCCGGCATAGAAGGGAACCTCGCTGGCGAGGTGGGAGAAGGCCATGGGGGAGGTGAGCACGCGGCGCACGCCGCCCAGGCGCTGCTCGAGATCGGCCAGGACCTGCCAGCCGGCGCGGACCTCGCCCGGCCGCTTGACGGCGGTGCGCAGGCGCTGCAGGCGTCCGTCGGGATGGACCACCGTCCCCTCCTTCTCGGCGTAGGACTCGGCCGGGAAGATGACCGTGGCGTGCTCGCGCAAGCCGGCGGTGAGCACGGAGGCATGGGCGACGACGAGGGAGGCGCTCGAGAGCGCGTACTCCCATGCGCGGCCGTCGGGCAGGTCGCGGATGGGGTCGGTCTGAAACAGGTACAGAGCCGTGATCTCACCTTCGGCCGTGGCGCGGGCGATCTCCGCCGCCCCGCGCCCGGCCACCGACGTTGGGCTGTAGCCGGGCCCGCAGCTGGGCAGCACCCCGGCTTCGCGCAGCCCCCGCCCGTTGGCGGCGACGGGAACCTCGAGCAGCCCGGCTCCGGCCCGCTCACCCACGCCGAGCGAATCGGCGACGCCGAGCAGCGAGTGCAGGCCGGCGGGCCCAATGCGCTCTGACCACAGGATGACGACGTCCTCGCCGCCCTCGGTGAGCTGGGTGGCCAGGGCGGCGATGTCCTCCGAGATGCCGCTCCTGGCACCGGCCAGGGCACGGTCGAGGTCGGCCAAGAAGGCGGCTTCCCCGCCCGGGGCGAGGCGGAGGACCTGCCGGGCGTTGGGATCGAGCGAGCTGGGGCGAGCGGTGGCGAGCACGAGCTGCACGCCGCGGCGCCGGATGCCCTTGCGGATCCAGAGATCGAGAATGGGCGCGTCGTCGACGGGCTCACAGCCGACGACGAGGATGGTGTGGGCGAACTCGAGATCGGGGACGGTGGCCTGCAGGCCCGGAGCGGCCAGGGCCTGGGCAAGCTCGAGCGGCACCTCCTCGCCGCAGCGGGAGTCGATGTCGCCGGACTGCAGCTGCGCGCGGAGCAGCCGCTGGAGCAGGTAACCCTCCTCGTTGGTGGCCTGGCCGCCGACCAGCGCGCCGACGTGGCCCCGATGGCGGCCCAGCCCGGCCGCGGTTTCGAGCGCCCGCTCCCATGAGACCTCGCGCAGGGTGCCGCCGTCGCGGACCAGGGGCCGGGTGATGCGCTCGTCGACGTGCATGGCCTGGTAGGCGAAGCGGCCCTTGTCACAGAGCCAGCCGTCGTCGACCTCGTAGTTGTCGCGGCCCAGGACCCGGAGCACGCGCTCATCGCGGACCGTGAACTGGACGTTGCATTGCGAGGGGCAGAGCATGCACACGCCGCCCGCCCCCTCGATGTCCCAGGGCCGGGCCCGGAAGCGGTACGGACTCGAGGTCAGGGCCCCCACGGGGCACAGCTCGGTGATGTTGCCGCTGAACGGCGCCACATAGGGATGGCCGTCGTAGGTGGCCACGAACGAGTGGGCGCCGCGATCGGCGAAGACGAGCTGATAGTCCTCGGCGATCTCTTGGGAGAAGCGCACGCAGCGGTAGCAGAGGATGCACCGCTCGCGGTCGATGGCGATCAGCGGTGAGAGGGCGAGCGGCTTTTGGAAGTGGCGCTTGGGCTCGATGAAGCGCGAGCGACCGAGACCCCAGCCGAAGGTGATGTCCTGCAGCGGGCACTCGCCGCCCTTGTCGCACACCGGGCAGTCGAGCGGGTGGTTGACGAGCAGAAACTCGACGACGGCGTTCTGGGCGTGACGCACCCGGTCCGAGGAGGTGGTGACGACCATGCCGTCCTTGACCGGCGTCGAGCACGAGGTCTGCAGCTTGGGGATGCCCTCGATTTCGACCAGGCACATGCGGCAGGCGCCCACCGGATTGCCGAGCTTGGGCTCATAGCAGAAGTAGGGGATCTCGACGTCGCCCTGCCTGGCGGCATCGACGAGCATGGTCCCCTCGACGGCCTCGATCTCGCGGCCGTCGATGGTCAGCTGGATGGTCTTGCGCTCGGGTCGGGGCATCGCGGTGGTGCGGTCAGTGCACGGGGAGGGGACCGGCGTGCGGGTCTGACACGCCAAGCGGGATCACGTCCTGCACCGGCCCCGTCTGAGCGCGCTCCCGCGCCGCTTCGATCTCGGCCTCGAGCTCGGGCCGGAACTTCTCGATCATCGAGCCGATGGGCATGGCCATGGCGTCGCCGAGGACGCACAGGCAGTTGCCGATGATCTGCTCCTGCACCGAGGCCATGATGTCGAGGTCCATCGGCGTGGCCTCACCTGAGGCGATGCGATCGAGCATCTTCTCCGTCCAGTTGGTCCCCTCCCGGCAGGGCACGCACTTCCCGCACGACTCGTGGGCGTAGAACCTGGCCACCTTGCGGGCCACCTCGAGGACCGTGTGGGAGTCGTCGACAACGATGATTGCCCCCGAGCCGAGCATCGAGCCGGCCTTGGCCAGGGAATCGAAGTCGTAGGGCAGGTCGAGGTCATCGCCGGTCAGTACCGGCGCGCTCGAGCCGCCCGGAAACCAGAACTTGACCTTGCGGCCCTCCGGCGGCCCGCCGGCCAGGCCGTAGATGATCTCCCGGGAGGGCGTGCCGAGGGGGACCTCGTAGTTGCCCGGCCGCTGGACGTCGCCCGAGACCGAGACGAGCTTGGTGCCGGTCGAGGTCTCGGTCCCGATCTTGGCGTACTCGACCCCGCCCATGCGGATGATGTGCGGGACGGTGGCCAGCGTCTCGACGTTGTTGATCAGCGTCGGGCCGTGGTAGAGGCCTTCGATGGCCGGGAATGGGGGCTTGAGGCGCGGGTTGCCGCGCTTGCCCTCCAGCGAGTCGAGCAGTCCGGTCTCCTCGCCGCAGATGTAAGCCCCGGCGCCGCGGTGCAGGACGAGCTTGAGCGAGAACTCCGAGTCGAGGATCGCCTCGCCCAGGTAGCCGGCCGCCTCGGCCTCGGCGATCGCCGCCTCGAGGATGTCGGCCTGATGGGCGTACTCGCCGCGGATGTAGATGAAGGCGTAGCGGATGCCGGTGGCGAAGGCGGAGATGACGACGCCCTCGATGAGCATGTGCGGGCTCTTCTGCATGATCTCGCGATCCTTGAAGGTGCCCGGCTCGGACTCGTCGGCGTTACAGACCAGGTACTTCTCCATGTCGCCGTGAGGCAGAAAGGAGGCCTTCTTGCCCATCTGGAAGCCGGCGCCCCCGCGCCCGCGCAGGCCGGAGTTGGTGATCTGGGCCAGGACGTCGTCGGGCGCCATGCCCAGCGCCATGCGCAGGCCCTCGTAGCCGCCGCGGCTGGCGTACGTGTTGAGGGTGTTGAGGCCGGGCTCGTCGATGCCCTCGAAAAGCAGCTTCTGCGCCATTAGTGGTTACTCCAGCTCCTCGCGAGTGAACTCGATCGGAGACGTCGGCCCGGGCCGGTCGATGGGGTCGCCCTCGGGGCCGAACCCGGCCGTGTCGGCCATGGCGGTGTCCGGCGAGGGCGGTCCGAAATCGCGCCCGTCCTCGGCCACGCCGGGGTCCGCGCAGCGGCGATAGCGCAGTTGCTTGTGCTCGAGCACCGTGCGCCCGGCCAGCAGGTCGTCGATGACCCGGGGACAGTCCTCGGTGGTCAGCGGGCCGATGTACTCGCCGTCCACCGAGGCCATGGGCGCGATGTCGCACGCCCCCAGGCACTCGAAGGACTGCACGTGGACGCGGTCGCCGGCCGCCTGGAGCATGGCCTCGAACAGCTCATCAGCGCCGCGTAGCGAGCACGAGATGTTCGTGCACACGAACACATCGTGGGGCGGCTTGGGCTCGGTGAAGAACATGTCGTAGAAGGTGGCCACGGAGATCAAATAGCCCGGCGTCACCTGCATCACCGCCGCCACCTGCTCGACGGCCTCGGGCGAGCACCAGCCGTGCAGGCGCTGGGCGGCGTGCAGGGCGGGAATGGTGGCCGAGCGGCGGTCCGGATACTTGGCCATGGCGGCCATGATCTGCTCTCGCAGCTCCTCGGGGACGGGCGTGGTGACCGGGTCGGGGATGACCGCCGGGTCCTTGGTCAGATCGACGGCTTCGTCCCAGCCGGGCACGCGCGAGCCGTGGGCGAAGCGGGGCACGGGCGCCGTCGTGCGCCGCTGCATGGGCAGGCCTTGGCGCCCCTCGCCGCTCTCGGGGTCGAGGCGGGGGTCGCCGGGGCCGTATCCCTTCAGAGTGGCCACTACCGGTCGATGCCGCCGAGGATCGGGTCGAGCATGGCCAGCGTGGCGATGAGATCGGCGAGGTAACCGTCGCGCACCATGTCGGGCAGCGCCTGGAGGTTGACGAAGCTGGGGTCGCGCATGTGGACCCGGGCCGGCTTGGAGGAGCCGTCCGAGCGCACGAAGCAGCCGTACTCGCCGCGCGGGCCCTCGATCGGGTAGTAGCACTCGCCGGCGGGCACGCGGAAGCCCTCGGTGACGAGCTTGAAGTGGTGGATCAGCGCCTCCATGCTCGTGGCCAGCTCGTGGCGAGGCGGCAGCGCGACCTTCCGGTCGGTGGTGATATGCGGGCCTTCGGGCAGCCCGTCGAGGGCCTGCTCGATGATCTTCACCGACTCATAGAACTCGGCGTGGCGGACGCGGAAGCGGTCGTAGTTGTCGCCCACCGTTCCCACCGGGATCTTGAAGTTGAAGTGGTCATAGGAGGAATACGGCGCGGCCTTGCGTAGGTCCCACGGGTCGCCGGCAGCGCGCAGCAGGGGGCCGGTGATCCCGAGGTCGCGCAGGCGCTCCTTACTGAGAACGGCCGTGCCCCGCAGGCGCTCGAGCACGATCTGGTTCTTCTCCAGCAGGTCGGCGTACTGGTCGGCCCGCGAGGGCATCTCCTTGATGAACCGGCGCAGCTTGTCGGCGAAGCCGCGCGGGATGTCCTCGAACACGCCCCCCACCTGGATGTAGCGCGTGTGCATGCGCTGACCCGAGGACATCTCGAACAGATCGAGCACGGTCTCGCGCTCGCGAAAGCAGTACCAGAACATCGAGATGGCGCCGAGGTCCAGCGCGCTCGTGCCCAGCCACACCAGGTGGGACATGATCCGGTTGAGCTCGAGGTGGATGACGCGCAGGTACTGGGCCCGCGGCGGGACCTCGACTCCGAGGAGCGTCTCCACCGCGCCGCAGAAGGCCATGGCGTTGAAGTAGTAGGCCAGGTAGTCCATGCGCTCGACGACCGGAATGACCTTCCAGTACGCCTTGTCCTCGGCCGTCTTCTCGATGCCCGTGTGGACGTAGCCGATGATCGGCTTGATGTCGCGGATCACCTCGCCCTCGAGCGTGGCCAGCAGGCGCAGCACGCCGTGGGTGGCCGGATGGTGCGGGCCGATGTTGAGGGTGAGCAGCTCGTGGGTCTCGCCCTCTCCGGCCGGCTCGGAGGAGATCGTGATCGACTCCTCGCGCTTGCGGTAATCGGTGGTGATGCTCATACCCACTGCCCGTAGTTCTGGGCCTCGTTGTAGGTGAACAGGATCGGCTCACCGCCGACGGGGAAGTCGCGCCGCTGGGGGAACCCCTCGTAGTCCTCGGGCATGAGGATCCGGCGCAGATCGGGGTGACCGTCGAACACGACCCCGAACATGTCAAAGGCCTCGCGCTCCTGGTAATTGGCCGACGGGAACAGGTCGACCACCGAGTCGATGTGAGGTGCGTCGGTGCTCACCCGCGCCTTGACTGAGATGCGCTCCACCCGCCGGCGGTCGAGCAGCTCGTAGAGCACTCCGAGGCGCGGCTCTTCGGGGTAATAGTCGACGCCGTGGACGCTGGCCAGAAAGCTGTACCCCTTGCCCTTGAGGCGCTCGAGAACGGCGCGGACGTGCGCCGGGTCGACGACGAGCACGGCGCGGCCGCGCTGGAACTCGGTGTCGCGGACCGACCCCGCCTGGGCGTCGCGCAGCTCCTGGGCGGTCAGCTCGAGCTCGGTGGCGTCAGGCACCGGCGGTGTCTCCCGGCTGGAAGTGCCCGATGCCGGAGCGGTCTTCGGGGTTGTAGGGAACAATCTCCTCGGTCCCCCGGGCCTCGTAGCGATCGCGCCAGTTCTCGATCTGCTTGCCCTGGATCTTGTCGCGCAGGCGCAGAACGCCGTGCATGAGCGCCTCCGGCCGCGGTGGGCAGCCCGGGACGTGAACGTCGATGGGCATGAACTTGTCCGCCGGGACGAGCGCGTAGTTATTGAACACGCCGGTCGAGGAGCAGCACGCGCCCATCGAGATCGCCCACTTGGGCTCGAGCATCTGATCCCACAGGCGGCGGATGACCGGGGCCATCTTGATCGACACCCGGCCCGAGAGGATGATCAGGTCGGCTTGGCGCGGCGAGGCGCGCAGCGCCTCGAAGCCGAAGCGCGCGATGTCCATACGCGAGCCGACGATGGACATCATCTCGATCGCGCAGCAGGCCAGGCCGAACGTGAGCGGGTAGATCGAGTTGCCCTGGGCCCAGGCCACGGCCTTGTCCACCGTCGTGGTCAGCACGCGCTCCTCGGCGTAGGTCTGCAGCTCGTCCTCGGGGATCTCGCCCCGCAGCATGTCGTGGGCCCGGAGCTGGCGCACGCGCAGACTTCCGAGCGCCTCGCGCTGTATCTCGGTGCCGGAGCCGGCCAGGGGCTGACGTCTTATTTCCATTCCAGCGCTCCTCGTCGCCACACGTAGACGAAAGCGATCATGAGCAGCACCACGAAGGTCACGGTCTCGCCCATGGCGAAGCTTCCGAACGACCGCAGCTGCACGGCGATGGGGTAGATGAAGATGACCTCGATGTCGAAGAGGATGAACAGCATCGCGATCAGGTAGAAGCTGATCCCGAACCGGAAGCCCCGCTGGACCTCCGACGGCAGCCCGCACTCGTAGGGGTCATCCTTGGCCTTGTTGGGTCGGCGGTGACCGACGAGCAGGTTGAGGACGGAGAAGAGGGTGCCAACCGCCCCGCCAAGTACGAGGAACACAATGGCAGGGAGGTAGCTCCGGATCATCTAAAACCTCGTTATACCACCTGTTGAGACAGTTTGTAACAATGTGTTACTTAGTGCGAAATGCGGCTATGTGCCGGGCCTGAGCGGCCGCAGCCACTCCCCCAGTACCCACCCGAATATGGTTCCTACCTTGGGCCGTGAGGCCCCGTGAACGCCGTGCATATCGTCGCCGGGGTCGCGGCCATGGCGCTCACCGCCGCCGCGGCCCTCTACGGCGGCTGGTGCTGGTGGCGGGTGCACTCCGGCCCTTGGTTCTGGCGCATCCTGCGCGCCGGCCAGGCGGCCGTCATCGTCGAGGCCGTGCTCGGCGGCGTGGACGTCCTGCTCGGCCACAAGGCGCCCGGCCTGCATTACCTCTACGGCGTCCTGCCCATCCTCGTCTCGTTCATCGCCGAGCAGTTGCGGATCGCCTCGGCTCAGATGATCCTCGACCATCGCGGCCTCGCCTCGGCCGACGAGGTGGGAAAGCTGGCGCCAGACGATCAGCGGGTTCTCGTGCTGACCATCGTCCAGCGCGAGATCGGGGTGATGGCCCTGGCCGCGCTCGTCAACGTGGTCCTGCTCGCGCGCGCGGCGGGGACGGGATAGTCGCACGGGGTGGTGGGGGAGCGCGAGCGGCGGTGGCGGGGGCGGGCTTGGATCCCCGGCCGGCGGTGGCGGGGGCGGCGTGGATCCCCGGCGCCGGCCTGCCGTGGTTGCCGCCGTCGGGGGACGGTCGCGTTGGGGTGCGGGCGACCGTCGCGTCGGCCGGCGCCGGGGACCAGTCCAGATTCGCCGGCGCGGGGCAAGCTCCTGCTCAAGATCGCGTGATCGTGAGCGTCCCGTACTCGCCCAGCGCCTGATCGGCGAGCATGTTCGAGGCCATCGTGTACTGGCCCGCCGGGAGGGTGACGGTCAGCCAGGCGCTGTGGCCGGGTCCGATCGGCGGTGTCGTGCCCCAGGTCGCGGTCCCTTGGGTGATGACGAAGTTGTGCGTCATGCGGCCGTAGTTATGAACGAGGAAGGCCAGCACCCCGGCCCGGGCGCGGACGTCCTGCGGGTTCAGGCGGTACTCGGTCAGGGCGACCTCCATGGTGCGGCTGGCGCCGGCGGCCAGCGTATGCCCGCACGCGGCCAGGATGGCGACGGTGCAGAGCAGCAAAGCGGCCCGGGGGCAGGCACGAACCATGGCCCGCGAGGTTGCCAGCTCGCCCGGCCTTGCGCCGGGCCACTTCCGTATGCTTGGCCGCCGATGCGGCGCCCCCTCAACCTCATCGCGCTCTGCCTGGCCACGGTCGGTGTGCTCGCCGCGGCCACCGCGTGCGGCACCCAGAGGATCAGCGTGCCGCCCGCCCAGACCGCCATCTATCACGGTGCCGTGCTCTTCTCCCAGCGCTGCGCGGGCTGCCACACCCTGTCCTACGCCGCCACCCACGGCTCGGCTTCGAACGTGCGCACGGCGCAGTACAACAACGGGCCCAACTTCAACGTCCGCTGCGAGCGGCCCATCTCGCGCGTGCTCTACGCCATTCAGAACGGTGGCTTCTCGGGCGCGATCATGCCCCAGAACGTGGTCGTGGGCACCGACGCCATGGACGTGGCCAAGTTCGTGGCCACCTACTCCGGGCGCCAGGCCC
>CAVZPU010000010.1:0-465696 GCA_963777185.1 uncultured Solirubrobacterales bacterium | reverse complement strand
CAGCCATGGCCGCGATCCTCGCATGGCCCAGCCCAATGCGGCCGCGGCGAGGATCGGCACGGCCACGAGGGCCAGATAGGTCAGCCCCGTCGCCGTGTCGGACACGTAGCGGATGGCGAAGATGACGGCGACGATGGAGCCGATGGGCACGAGCGCCCACCCCCGGCCCCGCAGGCGACGCAGGCGGGCCGGGATCTCGACGTGGCGGGGCGCGATGGCCACCCCCGCCTGGAGGCCGAGCAGCGCCGCGTCGGAGGGGATGAAGGGCAGGGCCACGTCAGCACTGACGTTAGCCACGTAGGGGCTGGAGGGGCCCGGGGCCGGGCCGGGGGCGGAGGTTTCACGCGGGCACCCCCATCTCGGGCGCCGTGTCGAATTGACCGCCTTATAGCCGTGCCGGAGAGCGCGACGCCCGGCGAGAAGGTCACGCGGGTGAGATTTTCGCCAGCCCCAGGCATACAGGGGCCGACAACGTCTCGCGGAATCAAATCGCCCCTCCGCCCCGACCGCGGCGCAATGCATCCGAGGGCATCCGCCGGAGTGCCCAGCCGCGGAGCCGCGCGGGACAAACCCCCTAGCAGCCGAGCCGCTCGGCCAGCGCGTCGAACTGGTCGTGCAGGGCCTTGGGCAGCTTGTCGCCGAAGCGGGCCAGGTGCTCGCGCGTCTGGGGCATCTGCTGCTTCCAGGCCTCGACGTCGACCGTCGAGCAGCTCGCGCATCGTCTCCTCGGAGATGTCGAGCCCCTCGGTCTCGATGCCCCCCTCGCCGAGCGGCGGCACGAGCCCGATCTGCGGTCTCGCTCGCCTCCGCCGGCCCTCGCAGCGGCGGAAGACCCAGGCCAGGACGCGGGAGTTCTCCCCGAAGCCGGGCCACAGGAACTTGCCGTCCTCGTCCTTGCGGAACCAGTTGACGTAGAAGATCCGCGGCAGCTGGGCGCCCTCGCGCTGGCCGATCTGCAGCCAGTGGGCGAAGTAGTCGCCCATGTTGTAGCCGCAGAACGGCAGCATGGCCATCGGGTCGAAGCGCAGTTCGCCGACCGCGCCGGCCGCCGCCGCGGTCTTCTCGGAGGACATGATCGAGCCCAGGAAGACACCATGCTCCCAGTCGCGCGCCTCGTGGATGAGCGGCACGACGGTCGAGCGCCGTCCGCCGAAGAGCATGGCGTCGATCGGGCACGCCGGCCGGGTCGTCGTACTCGGGCGCCGCCGACGGGCACTGGCTGATCGGCGCCGTGAAGCGGGCGTTGGGGTGGGCGGCGGGCGTGTCGGACTCGGGCGTCCATTCGTTGCCGCGCCAGTCGATGGCGTGCTCGGGCGGCTCGCCGGTCAGGCCCTCCCACCACACGTCGCCGTCGTCGGTCTTGGCGCAGTTGGTGAACACCGAGTTGCGCGAGACGGTGTCGATCGCGTTGGGGTTGGTGCGCGCGCCCGTGCCCGGGGCCACGCCGAAGAAGCCGGCCTCGGGGTTGACCGCGTAGAGCTTGCCGTCGGAGCCGAACTTCATCCAGGCGATGTCGTCGCCGACCGTCTCGACCTTCCAGTCGGGCAGCGTCGGCACGAGCATGGCCAGGTTGGTCTTGCCGCAGGCGCTCGGGAAGGCGCCGGCGATGTACTTGACCGCGCCCTCGGGCGAGGTGAGCTTGAGGATGAGCATGTGCTCGGCCAGCCAGCCCTCGTCGCGGGCCATGACCGAGGCGATGCGCAGGGCGAAGCACTTCTTGCCCAGCAGCGCGTTGCCGCCGTAGCCCGAGCCGAAGGACCAGATCTCGCGGGTCTCGGGGAAGTGGACGATGTACTTGTTGTCGGCGTTGCACGGCCAGGGGACATCCTGGACGCCGTCGCCGAGGGGCATGCCCACCGAGTGCAGGCAGGGCACGAACTCGCCGTCCTCGCCGAGGCAGTCCAGCGCGTCCTGGCCCATCCGGGTCATGATCCGCATCGAGGCGGCCACGTAGGCCGAGTCGGTCAGCTGCACGCCGATGTGGGCGATCGGGGAGCCGAGCGGGCCCATCGAGAAGGGCACGACGTACATCGTGCGTCCGCGCATCGAGCCGCGGAACAGGTCGGTGAGGCTACTCGCGCATCTCCTTCGGGTCGCGCCAGTTGTTGGTCGGCCCGGCGTCCTCCTCGCGCTCGGAGCAGATGAATGTCCGGTCCTCGACCCGGGCCACGTCGGCCGGATCGGAGAGGGCGAGGTAGGAGTTCGGGCCGCTTGGCGTCCGAGAGCTTCTCGAACGTGCCGGCGGCGACCAGCGTCTGGGCGAGCTGGTCGTACTCCTCGGCGGAGCCGTCGCACCAGTGGATGTCGGCGGGCTGGGTGAGCGCCGCGACCTCGTCTACCCACGCCCGCAGGCGGGTGTGGTTGGTCGTGGCTGCTGCTGCTCGGTGCGGTGTGAGCCATTCGTGCGGTGCTCCTTTGTCCGTGTGACCAGGCCGGAAGCGTACCCGGGCCCGACGTTACGAGCGCGCGAACGCTCACAGCGGTTCGGCGCACGGACGCCTCCGGTGCGCTGTCCGAGCGCCGCTACTCGACGTTACCGTCTGCGCCCTGCAGGGGCTGCCCCGGGTGCTTGCGCGGGACGAGCACCAGGCGCTTGAACTCGGCCACGAGCACGCCGTCCTGGTTGAGCACGCGGGTGTGGACCTTGACCGTGCCGCGGTCCTCCTTGGACTGCGAGGGCTTGACCTCGAGGACCTCGGACTCGCAGAACAGCGTGTCGCCGTGGAAGACCGGCGCGGGATGCTTGAGCTCCTCGGTGGCCAGGTTGGCGATCGCCTTGCCGCTGACGTCCGAGACGCTCATGCCGAGGGCGAGCGAGTAGACGAGCGGCCCCACGACGACGTTGCGGCCCTGCTGGGAGCCCTGGGCGTAGACGTCGTTGATGTGCAGGGGGTGGTGGTTCATGGTGATCAGGCAGAACAGGTGGTCGTCTGACTCGGTCACCGTCTTGGCCGGCCAGTGCTTGTACACGGCGCCGACCTCGAACTCCTCGAGGTAGCGGCCGTAGGGGTGGGCGCCGGTGGCCTCGCGGGCCGCCTGATCGGTCTCGAATTGGTGGTCGTGTCGCTCATGGATCCGAGAATGTCAGGGAGGGCAGGCCGCATGCGGGCTGCCCCGGCGGCGCATGCGCCGGCCGGCCGGGGCGCGCATGCGCGCCCCGGACGAACTACTGTTCCAGATCATGCGAAACCCCCGTGACTTCGTCAAGCCACTGGCCATCGGCGCCCCCGCCCCGGTCCTCGAGATCCCGTTCAAGCCCTCGCGGATGATCCACTTCCTCGACTTCTCCAACGAGAAGATGGTGGCCAAGGTCCCCGACATCGCCCCCACCGTCGACATCCTCCTCGGCAACCTCGAGGACGCCGTCCCCGTCGACCGCAAGATCCCCGCCCGCGAGGGCCTGCTCAAGGTCGGGCGGGAGATGGAGCTCGGCGAGACCCAGCTGTGGACGCGGGTCAACAGCCTCGAGTCGCCGTGGGTGCTCGACGACATCACCCAGCTCGTCACCGAGATCGGCCACAAGCTCGACGTGATCATGATCCCCAAGGTCGAGGGCCCGTGGGACATCCACTACGTCGACCGCCTCCTCGCCCAGCTCGAGGCCCGGGCCGGGCATCGAGCGGCCGATCCTCATCCACGCCATCCTCGAGACCGGCCTCGGCGTCGTCAACCTGGAGGAGATCGCCACCGCCGAGCCCGCGGATGCAGGGCATGAGCCTCGGACCGGCCGACCTCGCCGCCTCCCGGCGGATGAAGACCACGCGCGTGGGCGGCGGGCACCCCGGCTACCTGGTCATCAACGACCCCGACCCGAGCCACCCCGAGGCGCCCGCGGGCCACCGCCCAGCAGGACCCCTGGCACTACTCGATCGCCCGCATGGTCGACGCCTGCACCTCGGCGCGGCATCCTCCCCTTCTACGGCCCCTTCGGCGACATCAAGGACACCGAGGGCTGCGAGGCCCAGTTCCGCGCCGCCTTCCTGCTCGGCTGCGTCGGCGCCTGGTCGCTGCATCCGGCCCAGATCGCCATCGCCAAGAAGGTGTTCAGCCCCGACCCCGACGAGGTCCTCTTCGCCAAGAAGGTCCTCGAGGCCATCCCCGACGGCCGCGGCGTGCACATGATCGACGGCAAGATGCAGGACGACGCCACCTGGAAGCAGTGCCAGGTCATGGTCACGCCTGGCCGAGATGCTCGCCCACAAGGACCCCGACCTCGCCGAGGCCTACGGCTTCACGCCCGCGGCGGCCTAGGGAGCACGCGGGTGCGGATCTCCGCCAAGGCCGACTACGCGGTCCGCGCCGCGGTCGAGCTGGCCGCCGCGGACGGCGAGCAAGCCGGTCAAGGCCGAGCGGATCGCCACCGCCCAGGAGATCCCGCTCAACTTCCTCGAGAACATCCTCGGTGAGCTGCGCCACGCCGGCATCGTGCGCAGCCACCGCGGCGCCGAGGGCGGCTTTCGCCTCGCCCGGCCGGCCGACCGGCTCACGGTGGCCGACGTCATCCGCGCCGTCGAGGGCCCGCTGGCCAGCGTGCGCGGCGGGCCGCCGGAGGAGGCCGCCTACCGGGCGCCTCACAGACGCTGCCCCAGGTGTGGATCGCCGTGCGGGCCAGCCTGCGCCGCGTCGTCGAGCAGGTGACGCTCGCCGACGTCGCCGCGGGAGAGCTGCCGGTCATCGAGGAGCTCACGAGTGACCCGGGCGCCTGGGTGACTCGTAGCCGGCCTAGACGCCCGAACGGGATGGGGCACACGCTGATCCGCCGGCGGCCCGTGGCTCCTATCCCGCCAGGCGATGACTCACCTCCTCCCGGGCTCGGGGTGGTGCGCCTGTCCCGTTTCGGCCGCGCAAGGCGCCGATCTGACCTCTCAAGCCGCGCCGGCTCGGCGCGAGGCCTCCGGCGGGCGGACGTAGATCTGTCGCCCTGCTTGAGCTCCAGCGCCTGGGTCTGCGAACGCGTGAGCTGGGCCTCGGCCCGCTCCCCGTCGGGCAGCTCGAGCTCGATCCGCACTTCGAAGCCGAGGTGGACGACGCGATGGACCATGGCCTCGAGGGCGCCGTCGGCGCGGGTGGGCGAGAGGTCCACGTCATGGGGGCGCACGAGCCGGCCCTCGAGCTTGCTCACCGGGCCCAGAAAGCCCATGACGAACTCGTTGGCGGGCGGCGTCGTAGACCTCGCGCGGAGCGCCGACCTGCTCGATGCGCCCCTGGTGCATGACGGCGATCCGGTCGGCGATCTCCATCGCCTCCTCCTGGTCGTGGGTGACGAGCACCGTCGTCACCCCCTGCTCGTCGTGGAGGTTGCGCAGCCAGGCCCGCAGCTCGGCCCTGACGGTGGCGTCCAGGGCCCCGAAGGGCTCGTCGAGCAGCAGCACGCTGGGGCGCGATGGCCAGGGCGCGGGCCAGCGCCATGCGCTGGCGCTGGCCGCCCGAGAGCTGGTGGGGTCGCTGGCCGGCCCACTTGGTCAGCCCCACGAGCCCCAGCAGCTCGTCGACTCGATGGTGGATCTCGGCCTTGTCGCGGCCCGCGGATCCGCAGGCCGAAGGCGACGTTCTCGCGCACGGTCATGTGGGCGAAGGCGGCGTAGTGCTGAAAGACGAAGCCGATGCCGCGCTCCTGGGGGCGCTTGAAGGTCACGTCCTCGTCGGCGATGACGACCTGGCCGGCGTCGGGGCGCTCGAGGCCGGCGATGATGCGCAGCAGGGTCGACTTGCCCGAGCCGCTCGGCCCCAGCAGGGCGGTGAGACCGCCCTCGGGGATCTCGAGGTCGATGTTCTCGAGCGCCTGGAAGTCGCCGAAGCGCTTGGACACGCCGTGGGCCTGGATCCTCATGCGATCTCCTTGTCTCTGCTTCCGAGGACGGTCATGACGAGCAGCACGAGCAGCGAGAGCACGGCCAGCTCGGTGCTGGCCGAGTAGACGCTCGTCAACTGGTCTGAGCCGATCTGCGAATCGCGCTGGTAGATGAGCAGCGGCAGGGTGAGCGTCGAGCCCGAGACGTTGGAGGAGACGACGAGTACGGCGCCGATCTCGCCCAGCGCGCGGGCCGTGGTCAGCACGACGCCGTAGGCCACGCCCCAGCGGATGGAGGGCAAGGTGACGCGCCGGAACGTCTGCCAGCCCGACGCCCCCAGCGTGGCCGCCGCCTGCTCCTGGTCGTCGCCGATCTCGACGAGCACCGGAGCGACCTCGCGCACGACGAAGGGCAGCGAGACGAACACGGTGGCCAAGACCATGCCGGGGACCGCGTAGATGATCGAGCGGTGGCCGAACAGACCGTGCAGCCAGCCGCCCTGCCCCGTAGACGAGCAGCAAAGCCAGCCCGACGATGACCGGCGAGACGACGAACGGCAGGTCGATGAGGGCGTCGAGGATGCTCCGGCCGCGGGCCTTGCTGCGGGCGAGCACGAGGGCGCTGCCGACACCGAAGATGACGTTGAGCGGCACGGCGATGACGGCGATGAGCACCGACAGCCACAGCGCGCTGATCGCCGCCGGGGTGGTCATCCAGTTCCAGGCCGTGGTGAAGCCATGCTCGAAGGTGCGGTAGAAGACGAGGGCCAGCGGGAGCGCCAGCAGCACGGTGAGGTAGAGCAGCGCCACCGTGCGCAGCGAGATTCGGGCCGGGCGGCTAACGCGCAACGCCGGCTCCCATCCGTCGCAGGACGAAGAGCACCACGAGCGAGATGGCCATGAGCACGACGGCCAGCGCCGCCGCCGACTGCATGTCGCCGGACTCGATGTCGGCGTAGATGACGATGCTGGCGATCTGCACCTTGCCGGCGATGAGGGCGAGCGAGCCGAACTCGCCCACCGAGCGCGCGAAGGCCAGAGCGGCGCCGGAGAAGATGGCGGGCCGCAAGGCGGGGAGGATGATGCGCCAGAACGTCGCCAGGTTGGAGGCCCCCAGCGAGACGGCGGCCTCCTCGACTTCTCGGTCGACCTCGATCAGCACCGGCTGGACCGAGCGCACGACGAAGGGCAGCGTCACGAAGAGCAGCGCCACCACCACCGCGGCCCGCGTATAGGCGAGGTGGATGCCGAGCGGACTGTCGGGCCCGTAGAGCGCGATCAGGGTCAGCCCGGCCACGATCGTGGGCAGGGCGAAGGGCAGGTCGATCAGCGCGCCGACGAAGCGATGGCCCGGGAAGGTGTCGCGCACGAGCACCCAGGCCACCAGGGTGCCCATGACCCCGCCGATGACCGCGACGATCAGCAGAGGCGCCGAGCGTGATGGCCAGGGCCCGCAGGACGAGGGTGCTCGTGGCCGAGGTCCAGAAGGTGCCCAGCCCGCTCGAGAACGCCTTCACCGTCACGGCGGCGAGCGGGATGAGGACGACGAGGCTCAGGTAGAGCATGGCCACGCCCAGCCCGAGCTCGCCGCCGCGCCGACGCCGTCGCACGCGCCGAAACGCGTGCGACCGGGTCGCGGGCGAACGGCGCCGGAGCGGCGTGGCGCGTCAGCTGGAGGTGGGGACACCGGCGGCCTGCTCGATCTTGGTGATCGACCCCGTCCCGGGGGCGAAGAAGGTCTTCGACACCTGGCTCCAGCCCCCCAGATAGCTGATCGTGAACAGCTGCGGCGGAGTGGGGAACTTGCTCGCGTACTGGGCCAGGACCGCCTTGTCGACCGGGCGATAGCCCTGCTTGGCCCACGTCGTCTGGGCGGCCGGGGTCCACAGCCAGTTGACGAAGGTCTGGGCCGCGGCCGCGTTCTTGCTCTTCGTGGTCACCGCGATGGGTGTCTCGATGAGCATCGTCTGCTTGGGCACGACGTAGTCGACGTTCGCGCCCTTCTTCTGGGCCGCGATCGCCTCGCTCTCGTAGGAGAGCAGGACGTCGCCCTTGCCGCCCGTGAACGTCTGCATGGCGGCGCTGCCGCTGGCGTCCTGGACGGTGACGTTCTTGGTCAGCAGCGTCTTGATGTAGGCCAGGGCCTGGCCGGGAGTCTTGCCCTCCTTGAGCTCGGCGCCGTAGCCGGCGAGGACGTTCCAGCGCGCGCTGCCCGAGGTGGAGGGGTTGGGGGTGATGACGTCGACGCCGGGCCTGATGAGGTCATCCCAGCCGGTGATGTGCTTGGGGTTGCCCTTGCGCACGACGAGCACGACGACCGAGTCGACGGCGATGCCCTTGTCGGGGTTGGCGTTCCAGGACTTCGAGACGATGCCGTCCTTGACCAGGCGCGTGATGTCGGGCGTAGTCGAGAAGGCGACGATGTCGGCGGGCTGCCCCGTGTCCACCGCCCGGCTCTGCGCGCCGGAGGCACCGAAGGATTGGGTGAAGCTCACGCCCTTGCCGCCCGGCGTGGCCGCGTACTGGGCGGTGAGCTTGTCGTAGGCCGGCTTCGGGGTCGAGTAGGCGACCAGCGCGAGCGACGCGCGCGCCGCTTGTGGACGGACTGGTGCTGGCGGCGTTCGAGGCGGAGGTCGAGCTCGAATCCGAGGACCCTCCGCAGCCGGCGATCAGCCCGGCCACGCCGACAGGGAGACCGCGGCCACGGCGCCCCGGCCCACCCCTCCGGCGCCGGTTCTGAGCCCGCCCCCGGCTCGGTATCGCTTTCTCGTCATAGGAATCTCCTTCTTCTCGAAGTTCACTTTCTTGATTTAGAAAGGTATATCAATTGAGATAGATATCTTCTGCGGGGGCCGATACGTGCAGCGGACGTCAAAGGCCCCACCCGCGCCGGCGGCGGCCCACGCCGACCCGGCCCACCGGGCAGCCGACCCAGCCCCGGGGCGTCCGGTACGCTCACCCGCCTCTCATGCGCTTTTTCGAGTACGAATCGCGCGCGATCGTGGCCAAGGCCGGCATTCCGGTCACCAAGTACGGATTCGCCCGGACGCCGGACGAGGCCCGCACCATCGCGCAGGACATCGCCGGCCCCGTGGTCATCAAGTCCCAGGTCCTCTCCGGAGGCCGGATGAAGGCCGGCGGGATCCAGTTCGCCGACACCCCCGAGGAGGCGGCCGAGCACGCTGCCCGGGTGCTCGAGCTCGAGATCAGCGGGCATATGCCCCGCGGCGTGCTCGTCGACCCGCGGGCCTCCGTGGAGCACGAGTACTACGCCGGCGTGGTCTGGGACGGGATCCGCAAGCTGCCGGTGATGCTCTTCTCCGACATGGGCGGGATCGACATCGAGGAGGTGGCCGAGACCCACCCCGACCACGTTGCCCGGGCCCACTTCTCGACCCTGCGCCCGCTCTCGGACTGGCAGGCCAAGCAGCTCATCGCCTCGATCGGGGTGACCGGCGCGGCGCTTACCCGGCTGACCCCGATCGTGGCCCGGCTGGCCCGGCTGTTTCTCGACTACGACATGACCCTGGCCGAGATCAATCCCGCTGGGCCAGACCGTGGACGGGAAGTTCGTGGCCCTCGACGCCCACATGGACATGGAGAACGAGGCCCGCCCCCGCCAGAACGCTCTGCTGGCCGAGCTCGGCGTCGGCGCCGAGGAAACCCGTCAGGCCCGCGAGCCGACCCCCTTCGAGCTGGCCGGTGAGGAGGTCGATGCCCAGGACCACCGCGGCGTGGCCGGCAACGTGACCGAGTTCGACGGGAACCTCGGCCTGGTCATCGGCGCCGGCGGCGGCTCACTGACCCTGTTCGACGCCGTCCGGGCTCACGGGGGCGATCCGGCCAACTACTGCGAGATCGGCGGCAACCCGTCAGTGCGCAAGGCCGCGGGGCTGGCCAAGCTCGTGCTGCAAAAGCCCGGCGTGGACAAGATCGCGGTGATGATGTCGATTGTCTCCAACACCCGAGTCGACATCGTCGCCCGCGGCGTCGTCAAGGCCTGCCTCGACCTCGGCTATGACCCGGCCGAGAAGATCGCCATCTTCCGCATCCCCGGTGCCTGGGAGGACGAGGGTTTCAAGATCCTCGAGAAGTACGGGGTCGAGTACGCCGACCGCTCGGTCTCGCTGCACGAGGCCGCCCGCCGGGCGGTGGAGAAGATCCAAGGCAGCGCCGACGGCGATGGGGCCGCGGCGCAATTCCGCCAAACCACGGCCGAAGTCGGCGGGGAGCACGACGTCTGATGTCCATTCTCATCGACGAGACCACCACCTTCATCGTCCAGGGCATCACGGGCCGCGAGGCCGTGAACCTGACCCGGGAGTGCCTCGACTACGGCCGCGGAGCGAAGATCGTGGGCGGCGTCACGCCCGGCCGGCTCGGTCGCGATGTGCACGGGGTCCCGGTCTTCGACACCGTGGCTCAGGCCGTCGAGCACAACGGCGGACCCATCGACGGCTCGGTGGTCACCGTGCCGCCGGCCTTCACCAAGGACGCCGTCTTCGAGGCCATCGAGAACGGCGTCAAGCTCGTCGTCATCGTCACCGAGCGCATCCCCCGCCGCGACGTGGCCGAGATGGTCGAGCTGGCCAATCAGCACGGCGCGCGCATCATCGGGCCCAACTGCCTGGGGATCATCGTGCCCGACGTCATCAAGATGGGCGGCATCGGTGGCCCGGCGCGCGATGCCGCCAAGTCCTACACCCCCGGCCCGGTCGGGGTGATCTCGCGCTCGGGCGGCATGACCACCGAGATGAGCTCCACGCTGACCGCGGCAGGGCTCGGTCAGTCGACCGCCGTCTCGATCGGCGGCGACGCCATCATCGGGTCCTCGTACGCCGAGCTCATGCCCCTCTTCGAAGCCGACGAGCAGACCCAGGCCATCGTCATCTACACCGAGCCCGGCGGCCGCATGGAGGCCGAGCTCGCGCGCTGGGTGACCGAAAACGACTCGCGTCTGCCCATCGTCGCCTTCATGGCCGGCCGGTTCATGGATGAGATGCCGGGCATGAGCTTCGGGCACGCGGGCACGATCGTCGAGGGCAAGGAGGACACCGCCTCGGAGAAGATCGCCCGGCTCGCGGAGGCCGGCATCGTCGTGGCCGAGGAGATCGCGACGATCCCCGAGATCGTCAAGGGGAAGATCGGAGTGACGGCGTGATGGCAGACGGCGTGTTCATCGAAGTTGAGGTCGACGACTCCGTCGCCGGCGACGTCGAGCTGGCGCGCAAGCTGGCCGAGGTCTGCCCCGTCGACATCTACGCCGCCGGGGCCTCGGGCGTGGAGATCGTCCGCGAGAACCTGGACGAGTGCGTGCTCTGCGAGCTCTGCCTGCGTGCCTCACCGCCCGAGACGGTGCGAGTGATCAAGCTCTACGACGACGGGCAGGTCCTCGCTTCGCGCTGACCTGCGCCGAGGTCAGCCGGTGAGGCTCACGGCGGCGATGAGGCGCTTGCGCGCCGGGGCGGTCAGCGGCCGGTAGCTCTCCCGCGAGGCGTCGAGGTACCAGACGAGCTTGCCCTCCTCCGGTTCGGGGACCCCGGACTCGCGCAGCGGGGCGGTCACGGGGCGATACCAGGTCGTGACCGGGAGATCGTCGACGACGTGCACGACGGCGGGCCGCTCGGCCGGGCTGAGGGCCTCGAGCGCGCCGCGCAGGTCGCGGGCGGTGAGCTCCCGGTCCCCCCGCAGCGTGACCGCGGCCACGGCCAGCTCCTCGTCGCCGCCGTCCAGGGGGACGCCGTAGGCGACGGCGAGGTCCACGGCCGGGATGTCCATGAGCGCGTCGCGGATCGGCGTGGTGAACACCGGGCGCTCGGTGCCGCGGATCACGTCGCGGACGCCGTCCACGCGCCAGTAGTCGCCATCGCTGTCGCGCGTGAACAGATCGCCGGTCGATATCCAGGCGTCCTCGGCCGCGAAGATGCCCCGCAGCGGGGCGCTGGTGAGCGTTTCGTTGGGGCTGACGCGGACGAGGAGGACGCCGACCTGGCCGGCGCGCTGCCCAATGGCAAAGCCGTCCTGGTTGAGGATGAGCCGGTCTTCGCGGATGTCGTAGGCGGCGATCCGCACCTCGGCGCTGCCCGGGAGCGGGCGACCCATGCAGCCGCGCTTGACGTCGCGCAGGTTGACGAGGATGGCTCCCGCCTCCGTGGAGGCGTAGAACTCGAGCACTCGAGCCGGCACGAAGCGCTGCTCGACCCGGCGCCAGAGGCCGCGGGGCATGCCTGAGCCGATGAAGAGGCGCACGGGATGGTGGCGCTCGCCCGGGTGCGGCGGCGCGTCGACCAGCTCCCGTAACAACGTCCACGTGTAGGACCCCACGGTCACCCCGTAGCGACGCACCTCCTCCCAGTAGGTGCTCGGGTCATAGCTCGTGGCCATGGCCAGGCGCGCGCCGCCCGCCACCGCCCCGCCGATGCTCATCATCAGGCCGGAGGGGTGGTACAGAGGCGTCCCGCTGTAGACCGTGTCGGCCTCACCGAGGGCCGCCGAGGAGGCGGTCCCGAAGGCCGAGAGAGCCCAGCGCCGGTTGGTGATGCGGCTCATCCGCGTGCCCGCGCCTTCGCCGGTGAAGAGCAGGAAGGCGACGTCCCCGGCCCGCCCCGGGTTGGGCCGGTACCAGCGGGGCAGCGCCACCCCGGCGGGATCGATCTGCTCCATATCGGTGGTGAGCGGGATGCCGAGGTCGCGAGGACCGCCTCCGCCCCCGAGCACGAAGGTGTGCACGGTGCCCAGATCGGCGGCCAGCGAGGCGCGCTCGGGATCGGCGATGACTCGCGTGACCTGTCCGAGCTCGGCCTCCCGGGCCACGTCGCCGTCCGGACGCAGCATGACGGCGACGGCGCCGAGACGGCTGATGGACACGGCCAGCGCCAGCGCGCTCGGCCGCGCCCCCATGAGCACGCCGACGTGCTCGCCGCGGCGCACGCCGATCTCGATGAGGCCGCGGACGACGTTGTCGATGCGGGTGTTGATGTCGGCGGCGGTGTAGGCCCGGTCGCCGAAGAGGAAGAAGATGTCGTCGGCGCCTCGCCGCGCTCGCTCCTCGACGAGGAGTCCGAGGGAGATGCGGGTGTGGGGCTGGATCTGCTCCAGGCGGGCCAGCCGCGGCAGCTGGCTGGCCGCTTCGACGGTCAGCTCGCGCACGCTGCGCAGGGTGCGCCGGGCGCCGCCCACCACCGACTTGGCCACCCCAGTGCCCACCGCGGTGGCGAGCTCGGCGCCGTAGAAGACCCGGTTGCCGACCTCGCGCACGGGGGCCAGCGCCGTCTCGTCGGGGATGCTCTCGATCTGGGGCGGGCGCTCGCCATGGCCCGAGCGCCACTTGATCCAGCCGGCGACGACCGGCCATGTCGTCTCCTTGGCCTTGGAGCCGACGACGAGGCCAAAGTGCCCGGCGGTCAGGGAGAGCTCGAAGACCTCCGCGCGCGGGGCGGCCTGGCGCACGGCGCGCACGCCGGAGGCGGGTGCGATCTCGTCCACCGTGCCCACGACCGAGAGGATGGGGCAGCGGAGGTCGGCCAGGCTGATCAGGCGGTCCTCGATGACGAAGCCACCTTCGAGCATCCGGTTGTGAGCCACGAACTGGCGCAGGAAGTCGGCCATCGCCGGTCCCGGCCAGGCCACCCAGCCCTCGCCCTCGAGGAAGCGGCGCTGGCGCTCGCGCGGCAGCAGCGCCTCGCGGTCGTGGAGGCTGAAGATGAACTCGGCGCGGGAGCGCAGCGACTTGACCGGGTCCAAGAGGCGAAAGCCCGTCCGGCTGGCCCAGGCCGGCAGGGCCCAGCCGCCGAAGCGATCCGCGAACACCTCGGCCGCCAAAGCGGCCACCGACTCCGGGATCCCGAACGGGACTCCGGCGCGGGTATCGACGGGGCTGCCGAATGTGATCAGCGAACCCAGGCCGGCGTTGCGGCGGTAGGCGGCGGTCTGATAGCAGAACATCCCGCCCTGGGAGTAGCCGGCGAGATGGACCTGGACCCCGCGGGCCACGCGCACCCGGTCCACGGCCTCGGAGATGGCGAGGACGTGATCGGCGAGGGTGCGCTCGAGCCCGCCCTTCTCCTTCTCCGGGGCGCCGAAGTCGACCACCCAGGGGTCGACGCCCAGCTCGTGCAGGATGCTGACCGCGCTCGAGTTGGGCGAGACGTCATAGACCTCGGCGGACAGCATGAGCGGGGGCACGAGCAGGACGGGCGGGCCACCGAGGCCGCTGTCGGAGAAGTAGTGGCGAAGCTTGTAGACGCGCTGCTCGGTGACGACCTCGTAGGGAGAGGATTCCTCGCCGGTGCTCAGGCCGCCAAAGCGCGCCACCTCGAGCGCGTTCTGAGCGACCGCTCCGAGGCGAGACACCGGCGTGGTGATCGTGCGGGGCAAACCCGGCATGGGCGAACATCTTGCCGCACTCGGGAAGCTCGTAGCGAGCGAGGCTGCCCCGCTACCGTCCGGCGCAATGCATCCGTCGATCACCGTCCGCCCCGCCGAGCCCGGGGATGCCGAGGTCATCTACCGATTGATCCGCGACCTCGCCGTCTACGAACGCGCGCCCGAGGCCGTCGTGGGCACCCAGGAGATGCTCGCGCACGAGCTCTTCGGCCCCTCCCCCAGCGGCGAGGCGCTGATCGCCGAGCTCGACGGCCGGCCCGTGGGCCACGCGCTCTTCTATCGCACCTTCTCGAGCTGGGAGTGCCGGCCGGGCCTGTGGCTCGAGGACATCTACGTGGCGCCCGAACACCGCCGCCACGGCGTGGGAGGCGCGCTGCTGGCCGAGCTCGCACGCATCACCGTGGAGCGTGGCTTCACGCGCCTGGAGTGGACGGCGCTCGATTGGAACACCCCCGCCCTGGACTTCTACGCCAAGCTCGGCGCCGAGCGGATGGTCGGGTGGTCGGATTACCGGCTCACCGGCGAGGCCCTGGTCGACCTGTCCGGGGTCGAAGGGGCCGCGGGGACCGTGGCGGGCGAGGGTCCGGACGTGGAGAAGCCCGGCTAGGACGCCGGGACGCGGAGAGGGCGCCAGGAAGCGCTCCAGACGTGGAGAGGCCCCGCTAGAGCGGGGCCTCTCGGTAGCAGGCCTGTAAGCCGGATTCTGTCCGGGGCCTCGTTCGTCAAGCGAGCAAGGCCCGTGAGCAATCATCCATCTGCGCGGCCTACCCGGACCTTGGCGGGCCACCTCCAAACGGTCCTGCTTGGCCTAGCATCGAGTGGGGTTTACCTGGCCGCCGCGTCACCGCGACGCCGGTGCGCTCTTACCGCACCATTTCACCCTTACCGGCCCGAAGCGCTGCAGCGGCTTCGGGCTTAGGCGGTGTCTTTTCTGTGGCACTTTCCCGCGGGTTTCCCCGGGTCGGCGTTACCGACCACTCTGCCCTGCGATGTCCGGACTTTCCTCGAAGGCGCTATCACCTCCGCGACTGCTCAGCCTGCACCGCTCAGCATAGCCCCGCGGCCCCACCCTCGCCAGCCCCGACGCGGGCCAAGCCGGGCTTCGCCACCTCGGCCGGCCCGGGGACGGGCCTTAGCGCAGCTCGGTCCCGCAGCCGGCGCAGCGTCCCCCGACCGGCAGAGCATGGGCGCCGTAGACGGGCGCCATGAGCTCACCGCAGAGCGGGCAGTCGACCGCGTGGTGGCCTCCCAGCCCATGCCAGGCCCGGGCGACGAGCTCGTCGAGCGTCGGCTGCGCCGACATGTTCCTGCTGGCGCACCGTTCCGCCGTCGCAATCGCGCTCATCTCTCCTCCGCTCTCACGTGATGCTCCGCATGAGCCCGACCACCTTGCCGAGGATCTGCACCTCGCGGGTGCGGATGGGCTCCATGGCTTCGTTCTCCGGCTGCAGGCGGACGTGGTCGGCCTCCTGGAAGAAGCGCTTGACCGTTGCCTCCTCTCCCACCAGCGCCACGACGATCTCGCCGTCACTGGCCGTCTCCTGGGTTCGGACCACGACCAGGTCGCCGTCGAGGATGCCGGCGTCCTTCATCGACTCCCCGCGCACGCGGAGCAGGTAGCGTCCGTCGTCTCCTCCGGCCGCGTCGGGCGTCTGGACGTACTCCTCGATGTTCTCCTCGGCCAGCACGGGCTGACCGGCCGCCACCTGACCGACGAGCGGAAGCCCGGGCTGCACAAGACTGCGCACGCCCGCCGCGGCCCGGTCGAGCAACTCGATGGCCCGCGGCTTGGTCGGGTCGCGCCGGAGCAGCCCAATCCGCTCCAGGTTGGCCAGGTGCGCGTGCACCGTCGACGACGAGGCCAGGCCGACCGCCTTGCCGATGTCGCGCACCGTGGGCGGATAGCCGTACTTGGCCGAGTATCGCTTGATGAAGTCGAAGATCTCCTGCTGGCGCTTGGTCAGGTCCATCAGTTCCGCTCCTCGCTGATGTGAATCGCTACTTCGGTCGCTTGGCCTCAGTTGCTCGAACACGTGTTCGTAACG
This sequence comes from uncultured Solirubrobacterales bacterium, assembly GCA_963777185.1. Lineage (GTDB taxonomy): Bacteria > Actinomycetota > Thermoleophilia > Solirubrobacterales > Solirubrobacteraceae > Palsa-465. The sequence continues at coordinate 449,475 of CAVZPU010000010.1, read as the reverse complement.
ATAGCGCTCCGGCGGACGGAATCCTCCACCAGGACTCCGGGGGCGGTGAGCGGGCGGGCGAGGAACCGGCCCGGGACGCCCGGATCGCAGGCGTGCTCCCCGGTGCCCGGGGCTATACTCGGCGCGCTAACGCGCCTGTGGCGGAATTGGTAGACGCGCAAGGTTGAGGGCCTTGTGGACTGTATGGTCCGTGGAGGTTCGAGTCCTCTCGGGCGCACTGAGAAAGCCCCGCATGCGGGGCTTTTTTGCGGCCGAGGCTGCTCATTTGCTTCCGTACGACGTGGACGTACTGTTGTCACGTGACAAATACGTCCATCGAGTACGTCCATTTGGCGTCCGCGACAACGCTGTGGACGTACCGATGAGCGTGAGCTTCCACCGGCGTGGATGGGAGGTCCGGTTGAGGGCCTTGCGGACCGCACGGTCGGTGGAGGTTCGAGTCCTCTCGGGCGCATAAACGTAGGCCCCGCCACCCGCTCGCCGCTAGATCCCGAGCCTGACAGGGCCGGCGAAAGCTTGGCTTTGCAGTGGTGTAGGCCACCGGCGCCTGACCGGCCCGCACGCTTGTCGCCTCCGGTCCGACTTGCCACGCTGGGCTCACGCCGCCTGCCGGGTCTGCCGCCCGAGCGGCGCAAGTCGTCTAGCACGAAGCAGAGAAACCGTGTAGCGGTCGAGCACGAGGGGAGCCCATGACGCCGACAACGGCAAGAACCCGCCGTCTCACGACAAGCGCGCTCAGACAGCAGGCCGCGGCGTCAGCGCCGCACCCGTCGGTGGCTGAACGGATCGCTCGCGGCAAGGCGGCCCGACGGGACGTTTCGCGCTCCAGCCACGCCGTATTCGACCCGCCGCGCGACCGCGCCGATCCGGTGGAGCTGCTCGAACGCCAAGCGCAGACGCGCGTGGAGGAGCTGGTCCCGATCCGCTATGGCCGCATGCTCGTTTCGCCGTTCACGTTCTATCGCGGAGCGGCCATGATCATGGCTCACGACCTGGGGCCGACACCTCGCTCGGGAATGACCGTGCAGTGCTGCGGCGACGCACACCTGTCGAACTTCGGCGTCTTCGCCTCACCCGAGCGGCGTCTCGTCTTCGACGTCAACGACTTCGATGAGACGCTCCCCGGCCCGTGGGAGTGGGATGTCAAGCGCCTGGCGGTGAGCATGCTCATCGCCGCGCGCGACAGCGGCTACCAAGTCAAGGACGAGGAGCGCGTCGTGCTCGATACGGTGGCGCGCTACCGCACCGCGATGGCGCAGTTCGCGGGCATGAAGAACCTCGACGTGTGGTACTCGCGCCTCGAGGTCGAAAGCGTCATCGAGGAGCTCGGGCCACAGTTCAAGCGCAAAATGGCCCAGCGGTCCGAGAAGGCGCTTGCGAAAGCGCGCACGAAGGACAGCGTGGCCGCCTTTTCGAAGCTGACGCATTCAGTCGATGGCGAGGTGCGGATCATCGACCAGTCGCCGCTGATCGTGCCCATCGAACGGCTCGCCACCGGCCAGGAGCGCGACGAGATGTTCGAGGCGCTGCATCAGCTCCTTCGCGGGTACCGCCAGACCCTCGAACATGACCGCGGGATCCTCCTCGAGCAGTTCAGGCTGGTCGACTTCGCCCGCAAGGTCGTCGGCGTCGGCAGTGTCGGAACCCGGGCGTGGATCGCCCTCCTGCTCGGGCGCGATGACCAGGAGCCTCTGTTCCTGCAGATGAAGGAGGCGGAGGCGTCGGTGCTCGAGGAGGTCGTCGGCTCCAGCGAGTTCTCAAACCATGGTGAGCGGGTTGTCGCCGGGCAGCGCTTGATGCAGGCGACGAGCGACATCTTCCTCGGCTGGCTTCACGTCGAGTCGGGCCTCGATGAAAGACCGCGTGACTTCTATGGCCGCCAGCTCAAGGATTGGAAAGGCTCGGCGGAGATCGAGCAGATGGTGCCAAGGGGAATGGCCATCTACGGCGGCTTGTGCGGATGGACCCTCGCCCGGGCGCACGCCCGCAGCGGCGACGGCATCGCGATCGCTTCGTATCTCGGCAACGGTGACAAGTTCGACCGCGCGATCCTCGAGTTCTCGAAGGCGTACGCGGATCAGAACGAGCGTGACTATCAAGCCTTGGTCAGCGCGGTGAACTCGGGGCGCATCAGGGCCCAAAGTGGACTGTGACGGCACTGCTCGGGGCCAGGCCAGCTCAAATCAGCCGCCGGAGGTCGCGGCCCGCAGCGTGCTCGAGGTCGTGGAGCCGGCGAGATCGAGGCATCTTGGCAGGCTGGCCGGTGTGCAAGGTGTCCAGCGCGCAGGCCAGGAAACACGCCGCGCCGAGCGATGTGTTCCAGTTTGCCGCGGCGAGATCAAGCACGGAGCCCGTCGAGGGAACGACGTACCCGGCGAGTGCGGCGATGCCGAAGAGGATGCAACCGAGCAGATTGACGGCCGGCTGCCACCATCCGGCGCTGCCCCGGACGGGCAACAACCCGTGCCATCGACGGCGCGACGATGCGCGATAAGCGATCGCGCCAGACACGAGAAAGCAGACCGACCCGCGCCAATCGGGCCGCCAGACGAGCTTGTCGTACTCGGGGCCAGTCACGGCCGTATGCATCGCTTGGTAGGTCGTCAGGTTGAAGAAGAGGGTGCCGGCGGATTGGATGAGGGAGGACCACCACGCCGCTCGACCGCCGTCGGGCGACCGGCGACCGCCCCACGCCAGCCAGCTCTGCAGCGCGGCGCCGATCGTAAACAGGATGGACCCGACGAAGAAGGTGACAGAGTCCGCGGTCTCCCCTACGAGATTCGCGTAGCCCGGAAATGGGCCGATGAGAAAACACGTCGAGCCCAGGGCGAAGCAGAACGCCATCCAGCGCTGAGGGGTCATGCTCCGACAGTGCAGCGACGCGAGGTCGGGCCGACATCACCCAATACAGACGAGACGCTCGGCCCTGCCGGATCGGAGGGTGAGGGTCGGCAGGACGACGATGGGGTACCGTGGCCGCGATGACCTCGTTTCCTGTGCCTCAGACCCCTCCGTCGCCCGCCAGTCGCCGGCGTCTGCGCGCGCTCCCCACGATCGAGCGGGTTGAGGTCTGCCTGCACGGTCATCGGGTGAACTTCAATATCGCCGGTCAGGGACCGCCAGTGGTGCTCATCCACGGTGTGGCCGGCCGCGCGGCCCAGTGGGATCAGACGGTTGAGGTCCTGGCGGAGAGTCAGACCGTCATCGCGCCCGACCTCCTCGGCCACGGCGACTCGGCGAAACCGCGCGGCGACTATTCGCTCGGCGCGCACGCCTCGGGCATCCGCGATCTCCTCGTGGGCCTCAACATCGAGCGCGCGAGCGTGGTCGGCCACTCGCTCGGCGGCGGGATCGCCATGCAGTTCGCCTACCAGTTCCCGGAGCGCTGCGAGCGGCTCGTGCTCGTCTCCAGTGGCGGGCTCGGCGACGAGGTCCACCCGCTGCTGCGAGCCGCGGCGCTGCCGGGCTCCGAGCTCGTCCTCCCGCTTGTCGCGCACCCGCGCGTGCTCGCCGTCGCCTCGCTCATCCCCCGCGCGCTGGGCCGCATCGGGCTGCGCACGCGGCCTGACCTGACCGAGATGGCCCGTGGCTACCAGTCGCTCTCGAACGCCGAGGCTCGAAATGCCTTCATCCACACGCTTCGTGCCGTGATCGACCCCACGGGACAGCGGATCAACGCCGCGGACCGCCTCTACCTCGCGTCGAAGATGCCGTCGCTGGTCATCTGGGGCTGCCGTGACCAAATCATCCCCGTCGAGCACGCTCAGCCCGCCCACGACGCGATGCCGGGCAGTCGCATCGAGCTCTTCGAGAAGGCCGGACACTTCCCGCACCTCGATGACCCGCTGCGCTTCGCCCGAATCCTCGAGGCGTTCTTCGACGAGACCGAACCGGCGTGCCTCGACACCAACATGCTGCGCGGGGTCGTGCTCGAACGCGATCCGACCTCAGCCGCGACACTGGAGCGGCTCGAGCGCGAGCATCCCACCGCCTGATCGACTCGGCGCTGAAGCGATGATGCTTCAAGCCATCTTGGCGTAGCTGCTCGCGCCCTACCAGTCGCCGGCGACCACCTCCTCGTCGCCAACCACCCAGCCGTCGTGACGGCTGGCCTCGTCCTCAGGCCTCGTCCCAGACCTCGAGCACCGTCTGATCGGCGATCAGGCCGTCTCGGAGCCCGATCACGGTTGCGCACAGCACGTTGGTGCCGTCCGCATATCGGCAGGCCTGGGTATAGGCCACGCCGGTCGGATCCTGGACCCGGTGGCGGACCTGGTGAGTCATGTCGCGGGAGTACATGTCCTCGAGCCACGCCTTGATCTCGTCCTGGCCGCGCAGCACGCGGGGCGTGACCGGCTGCGAGACCTTGTTGGCGATGGTGACGCTGGCGTCCGGCGCGTACATCGACAGCTGCGTCGCGGCGTCCCGCTGCTCGGCGGCCTGCGCGAAGCGCTCCAGATCGAACCCCGCAGTGGTGGTGCTCATGGCCCCTCCTCTTGAAACGTGGGGATCGGTGACCCCCGGTTGGTCGGCCCACGCCTATCTACTAGTAGGTAAGGCCGTGTGGTAACGGCACCTTACCTCCTAGTAGGTAAGATGTCAAGAGGCCCATGACCCGCCCCACCACAAACAAGGACCGCCCCACCTCTGAGCGCATCCTCGATAGCGCCGAGCGGCTCGTGCAGACCCGGGGGTTCAACAGCTTCAGCTACGCCGACATCGCCGCTGAGCTCGGGATCACGAAAGCAAGCCTGCACTACCACTTCTCCGGCAAGGCGGAGCTCGGCCAGGCGCTGATCAGCCGCTATGCGCGACGGTTCTCCGAGGCCCTCGGCGTGATCGACCTGGAGATCGCCGACGCTCGCAGCAAGCTCGAAGCCTACGCAGGCCTCTACGCCGACGTCCTCGAGGGCAAACGGATGTGCATGTGCGGCGTTCTGGCCGCCGAGTATCAGACCCTGCCCCCACCGATGCGCTCGGCCGTGGTCGACTTCTTCGATGAGAATGAGCGCTGGCTCGCGGAGGTCCTGGCCCAGGGAGAGACGGACCAGACGCTGTCCTTCACCGGGTCCAGAGAGGATGTCGCCCAGAGCATCATCAGCACGCTCGAGGGAGCGATGCTCGTCGCTCGCCCCTACGACGACATGGCGCGATTCAACGCCGCCAAGCGCCAGCTCATCAGCGGTCTGACCACCTGACGCCGCCGCACCCGCGCACCGGAACCCTTACGGGAGCGCGGAGCGGTAGCGCAGCGCGTGCGTCCTTCGGGACGCGGGCGCCTGCGCCGGGCGCAACGCCGTGAGCACCTCGGTGACCGACTGGTGAGTCACCTGGCCGTCCCCGGCCGCGGCGAGGATGGCCGCGGCGACCAGTTCCGGTGCCGGCGGTGGGGAGAGGGGATCGCCGACCGCCACCGAGGTGGCTCCGAGCGTGAGTAATCCGTAGACCGACGTGAAGGCATAACCCACGAGCAGCAGCGTGGCCAGCCCCGCGGCGATCCATTTCAAGGTGCCGGCGGCGCCGAGATCGACGTCGTGCAGGGCCAAGGTGACCGCCCACACCTGCCCGCCGGCGGCGCCGAGGGCCACGCTCGTGCCGGCGAGCAGGCCACCGATGCTCGTCTCCGCCTCGTCGGGATTCTTGACCGTGAGCACGAGCACGCCGGCCGCGCCGATGAGCGCGAGGGAGATCACCCCGGCGATGGTGGCGATCCCGATGGCGTCCTGCCCGCCGGAGCCGAGAACGTCGTTGAGAAAGCTCGAGGAGCCGAGCACGGTGGCGACGAGACCGCCGGCGGCGGTGACGTTGGTGGCCCAGCTGTCGCGGAACGACCACGAGGTCTCGAGCCCGCTCAGGCAAGCCAGTGGCGACTTGCGCACGTGGTCGTCGCCCCAGTTGCCCCGGAGCCAGAGGCCGTAGATGACGAGGACCCAGATCAAGGCGGTGCCGAGCCCGATGGGAAAGCTCAGCAGGGCCTCCCAATTTGGCGTCGTCGCGCCCGTGGTCGCGGTCACGCTCAGCCTGGCGGCCGAGCGCACGCCCACCGGGACCAGCGTGAAGGTCGCCCTGTCCTTGGCCACGCACGCCGTGGGGATGGTCACGGTCACGGTCGAGTGCTCGGCCGCCGGCACGCCCAGCGAGGTCCCGCCGCCTACCTTCAACGTGCAGCCGGCGGCCACCGCGTGGACGCTGACCGCCCGATCGGTCAGGTTGGTGATCCCGACATCGGCGCTGAAGGCACCGCCCGAGGCGGCCGTGAGGGTCGCCGTGTCACTGTCGAGCGTCAGCGGGACCGTGCCCGGCGCGGCGCCAGCCACAGCTGGCGCGGTGGCACTGCCGAGCAGAGCGAGGCCGACCGCCAGCTCGGTGAGGCCGGCGCGGCGCCGGCGTCGTCTCCGTCTCGTCTCCCCGGTGGTGTCCAAGCGCGGGCGATCCTCGCAGACGGGTCAGACGCACAACGGCCCACCGAGGTGGGGCCGGTCGCCGGGAGCGCGGCGAGGCGGCGCGGGGTGCTAGCGCGAGGCGATGGCCCCGCTGTCGGCCTCCTGGCCCTCCTGCTCCCCCTGCGAGGTACCGGTGGGGGTGTCGGCGCTCATCGTGCCGCCGCCTTCGCTCGGACCGGTGGCGGCCCGGTCCGGCGCGTAATAGCGGCGCAGCCAGGTGGCCAGGCCGTCGAGGCCCTGCATGAGCACGCGCTCGGTGATGTTCGCCTGGTCGAGCCGTTCGCGGATCTCGGCCTTGGCCTCCCGGGTGATCCGCCAGGCGTGACAAAGCTCCGCGTGCTCGTCGATCCAGTCGTCCATCGACGCCCGCGCGCTCGAGAGCGTCGAGAGGACCGCTGACTGGTTGACGATCCGGTCGTCGAGCGAGGGCGGCTCGAAGAAGAGCACGAACGGATCGTCGTGGCTGAGCTGGTCGAGCTCCTCCAGCCGCGGTGCGTGCTCGGTGAGCAACTCGGTGGTGAAGACCGTCGCGCCCTCGGCGTCGAGTGAGCGGCGCAGAGGGTCGGGCAACAGGTCGTGGGCGGCGGCGCAATCCACGGCCCACACGACCGCCTCATGCTCTGGCGAGGTGGCGGTGGCGAAGTGCGCGGCAATGAAGGGTGAGAACGTCCAGTCCAGCAATCGCGTGGGCAACCCGTGGTGTTGAGCGAGCGAGAGCCAGTCCCACACCGTCGGCCCGGGACGAGCGCGATGGGCGTACTTGCGGAAGTTGCGAATGAGATGACGCTCGAGCGACCAGTAGTCATCGCCCAGCCGCGCGAGGCTGTGGCGATTGGTGTAGCTCGAGCGCGCCAGCCCCCGGAAGACGAGGGAGGAGTGGGCATGGCCGCCGCGCGGCCCGTCGCAATTCGCCCGGGCGATGGCGTCATCGAACTCCCGCCAGGACGAGACATCTTGCATGTCCATGGGCGCGGGTTACCCGATCTGACCCGCGCCGCACCCGCGGTTCAGGGCCGCCCGGCCAACGGCGATGGGCTTTAGCGGGGCACCCGGCGCGCGCTGAGGCGGCGGTGGTGTCCGATCGCCTCCTGCAGCTGGCGATAGGCGATCAATCCCGGCGTGGCCGCGAGCACGAAGTTGAAGAAGCGATAGACGATCACCGCGGCCAGGGCGGGGGCCAGAGGCTCGCGGATCCAGTACAGCGCGTAGGTCATCAGTGCCTCGGTCACTCCCGCTCCGCCGAGCGGCAGGGATCGACGAGTGGCCGCGTAGCCGGTGCCGTAGGCGATGATGACCTTGCCGAAGCTGGGATTGAGTCCGAACGCGCGCAAGGCCCCGTAGAAGGCGGCGATATCGGCCGCCCAATAGAGCGCCGTGCCCAGCCAGGCCCCGGCATAGCGGCGAGGAGTACGGATGAGGATGTGCAGAACGCCCACGCCCTCCAGCGCACGGATCAGCCAGTCGTGGCGCAGCCAGTGCACCCGCGCCAGGCGCTTGATGCGGTGGGGTTGGCTGGCCCACAGCCCGAAGGCGAAGCCCAGCGGTACCGCGATTGCCCACGGCCACAGCAGTGAGGGCATGACGTCGGCCCCGGTGGCGAGGAGCACGATCGAGACCACGCAGGCGATCGGCGCCAGCACCGCCCACTCCAGGGTGCCGAGCGCGAGCACCCGCACCCGCGCGCTGTGCTCGTCTTCGTGCAGGGCGTGGAGCGCCTTGCGGTCCACGCCGAATCCGCCGCCGATGGTGAAGGGGCCGAAGCCGGCGATGACCACGCGAGCGACGAGCGGCAGGGCGAGCGGTGGGTGGCCGTGCACGCAGGCCACGGACCGATAGGCGGCCATGTAGGCCGGATAGGCGACCAGCTCGGCCACGGCGGTGAGCACGATCCAGCCGGGATGGACGCTGCTAAACGCGCGGCCGACCTCGTCGGCCCCGGTGACACGGGCGATGGCCAGCACCGCGATGGCGGCAAGACCGGTGGCGGCCGCCGATACCACGACGGGCCGGATGCGGAGCTGGCCACGCACTCCCGCGACGATACCTGGCCGCTCCGACCGCACCCGGCGATGAGGTGGGCGGGGCGTCGCGCCTGAACCCGCGGCGCTGCGTCCCCTACGGGGGGCAGGGGTAGGGGGAGGCCGTGAAGCGCCTTCGGTCGCACCCGGTGCTGGTCACCCTGCTGGCCTTCCTCATCGCGGCCGGCACCGTGGTGGCGATCGCGGCCGCCTACGGCTTCAGCAATTTCGCCGACGCGTGGAAGCATCTGCACCCCGGCTGGCTGGCGCTCGCCCTGGGCGCAGAGGTCTTGGCCCTCCCGTCCTACGCGCTGGCGCACTGGGCGCTGGCCCGGGTCGATGGTGGCCCCTCGCTGGCCCCACCGCTCGTGCTCCGGGTCGTCCTGCTCGGCTTCGGGCCCTCCGCCCATGCGGGTGGCTTTGCCATCGACAAGCTCGCCCTTCAGGCCATCCTCGGCGATGCCACCGAGGCCCGCCGCCGGGTGCTCGGCTTCGGCGGCCTGGAGTGGGCGCTGCTGGCCCCCGCGGCATGGGTCGCCGCCGTCGTCCTGCTCGCCACCGGTGACCCCCGCCCCATGCCCTCGCTGCTGTGGCCGTGGGCGGTGGCCGTTCCCATCGGCTTCGCGGGCGGGTTCTGGCTGGCCCGGGAGCGCACCCGGACGCGGATCGGCGCCAGCGACAGCCGCTGGCGCAAGGCTTTCGCCGAGGCCTTGGGCGGGGTGGCCATGCTCATGGCCATGGGCCGGGACCTCCGCGATAGCTGGAGGGCCTGGGTCGGGACCGCGCTCTACTGGGTGTGTGGCATCGCCGTTCTGTACGGGTCGCTGCGCTTCATCGGCCTGCGGCTCAACCTGGGCGAGACGATCGTCGCCTTCGCCACCGGTTATGCCCTCACCCGGCGGACGTTGCCGCTGGGGGGCGCCGGGATCACCGAGGCGTTCATGACCTTCGCCGTGCACTGGACCGGACAGCCGGTCGCCCCCGCCTTGGCCGCCGTCGTCGTCTACCGGGTCTTCAACCTGATCCTGCCGGCGGGCCCGGCGCTTCTGGTCTGGCACCGGCTCGACGGACTCCTGACCGCGGCCGAGCAAGGCCGCGAGGCGACCGAGAGCGAGCTCCGGCGCGCGGAGGCACCGCTCGGTCGCCCCCGACGGTGACCCGGCGCGCGGGACTCGCGCTCTCTCGTGCGTGGCGAGCGCAACTTCTTTGACGCCCGCGTGTCTTATGACGTCAGCCGAGTCTCCCGGGCGCCATCCCGGAGAGCGGGGAACCCATCACTTGGGGCGAATCCGGCGGTGATCCGCCGGTAGCGCGTCCAGCGCGAGCCCGTCAGCTAACCCCGCAGGCACCGGCATCCCGAAGGCCAGTCAAGTTGGGGTTATCGCGTGGTTGAATCGAAGAACCGGGCCGTCCGCGCCGTGGCGCGCACGAGCATCCTGAGCACTCTGGTGGTCCTGGCCGTACTGGCCCCGGTGGGCCGCGCGGCGGCGGCGAGCGCTGACAAGCAGGTGCGTTATGACGGCGCCACCCTCACCGTGCCCGCGAGCTGGCCGGTCTATCGGCTCAACCAGGCGCCTGACACCTGCGTGCGCTTTGACCGCCACGCCGTTTACCTGGGCTCGCCGGGCTCTACTCAGCAGTGCCCGGCGCAGATCGCCGGGCGCACGGAGGCCATCCTCGTACAACCTCTGGGCCCAGCGGCTGCCGCGGACGCAAACTCCTTGGCTCCGACCGTCCCTGGCGCGGACCGCCCGGGCGGCTCGGTGGCCCGGAGGATCGACTCCGCTCATCGGCTGCTCATCACCGCCACCTGGGGACGCCATCCCGGGCTCGTGCGGCGGGCGCTCGGCGTGCGCTCGCTGGGCGCGGCCGCCGCCGCCGCCCGCGTGCGCCCGTCGGTGTACCGCGTGGCCACAGTCAAAGCCGCCCGCAGCCGCGCGCGGGCGGCGAGCGTGCTGACCACCCCCGGTGAGGTCTTCACGGGCCCCGCTTTCGACATCTGCTCCACCCCGAGCCTGCATGCCATGTCAGCGTGGGCGGCGAGCTACCACGCCGCCGCCGTCTACATCGGCGGGGCCAACATGGCCTGTTCTCAGTCGCAGCTCACCGGCGGCTGGGTGAGCGCCGTCTCCTCCGCCGGCTGGCATCTCGTCCCCATCTACGTGGGTCTGCAGGCACCGTCGAACTCCTGCGGGTGCGCGCCCATTGCCGCCAGGGACGCCGCCGGCGAGGGCAAGGCCGCCGCCGACGACGCCGTCGCCGAGGCCCAGGCCCGCGGGATGGGACCCGGCAATCCCCTCTACTTCGACATGGAGGCCTACCCGCGGGGTGGGTCGAACACCGGCGCGGTGATGTCCTTCCTGGCCGCCTGGACGGCCCGGCTCCACGCCCGGGGCTACAGCTCGGGCGTGTACAGCAGCGACGCGTCGGGCATCGCCGATCTGGTCGCCCGCTACGGCTCTGGCTACCAGGAGCCCGACGACATCTGGATCGCCAACTGGAACGGAGCCCGGACGACGAGCGACGCTGGTGTGCCGAGCGGCGACTGGGCCAAGCACCAGCGCCTGCACCAGTTTGATGGCGCCCATGACGAGACGCACGGCGGAGTCACCCTCAACGTCGACGGCGATTACATCGATGCGGCCACCGCCGCCGCCGGTGCCGGGTCGGCCTCGGCCGCGGACGCCGAGGCGCCCCATGTCCTCGCGGGTCCGACGATCGGCGGCCCGGCCGTGGCTGGGCAGCGCCTCACCGAGCATCACGCCTCCTGGACGGGGGCGCCGGGGTCCTACATCTACCAGTGGCAATCCTGCAACGCCGCCGGCGGCGGCTGCCAACCGATCACCGGGGCCACATCGAACACCCTCACCCTGAACAGCGACGATCTGGGAGCCACCATCCGGGTCTCCGAGGTGGCCGCCAACGCGGTCGGGAGCGGAGGACCGGCGACCTCGGCGGCGACGCCGCGGGTGGCGAGCGCCCCGGGAACCGGCTACTGGCTGCTCACGGCCCACGGCAACGTGCTCCATGGGGCCCAGATGAGCTCGTATGGAGGCGCCGGGCCCACCGGCGTGTCCACGTTCACGGGCATGGCCTCCACCAGAGACGGCCTCGGGTACTGGCTGGTGACGGGCGCCGGACGGGTCTTCGCCTATGGCGACGCGGCCAAGCTGCCCGCGCTCGGCCATCCGCACCGGATCATCGGCATCGTGGCCGCGCCGGGCGGCGGCTACTGGCTCTATACCGCCCAGGGCAACGTGCTGGCCACCCCCGGAGCCTCCCGGTACGGCTCGCCCGCCCACGCCGCCCAGAACACCATCACCGGCATGGCCGCCACCCCCGACGGCCACGGCTACTGGCTCGTGACCAGCGCCGGACGGGTCTTCGCCTACGGCGACGCGGCCAAGCTGCCCGCGCTCGGCCATCCGCACCGCATCATCGGCATCGTGGCCGCGCCGGGCGGCGGCTACTGGCTCTATACCGCCCAGGGCAACGTGCTGGCCACCCCCGGAACCTCCCGGTACGGCTCGCCCGCCCACGCCGCCCAGAACACCATCACCGGCATGGCCGCCACCCCCGACGGCCACGGCTACTGGCTCGTGACCAGCGCCGGACGGGTCTTCGCCTACGGCGACGCCGCCAAGCTGCCGCGCCTGGCCCATCCCCACCCGATCATCGCCATCGCCCGCTAGGAGCACGCCGCCCCCAGGGTCGGCGCCGAGCTGACGGCGCTCTGCCCGGACTCCGGCTCCGGAGCTGGCCGCGGAGCGACGACAGAGCGCGGGGCGCCGCTCTACAGTCGGTCGGTGGCTCAAGAACGCAACCCGGGGGCGGCCGGCCGGGCCGGGCGGGCGCTGCTGGAGATCATCGTTCTGCTCGGCCGAGCGCTCCGCGGCCAAGTGGTCCACTGGGTGGGGGGACCAGCTCGGGCCCGGGTCGTGGCCATTTTCGGCGCCGTGCTGGCGCTCAGCGGGGCCGACGCCTCCACCGTCGGTGCCGTGGCCCCCCAGCTCGAGCACGCGATGCGCATCGGCAATGCCAAGATCGGCCTGCTGAGCTCCGTGGTCCTGCTCATCGGAGCGCTCTTCGTGCTGCCGGTGGGGATGTACGTCGACCGGCACAAGCGGATTCCCCTGCTGGCCATCAGCATCGTGCTGTGGAGCATCGCCTCGCTGGCCAGCGCCTTCGCGGACACCTACTGGCACCTGCTGCTGACCAGGTTCGTACTCGGAGCGGTGACGGCCACCGCGGGCCCGGCCATCGCCTCACTGACCGGCGACTACTTCTCGCCCGAGGAACGCGGCCGCGTTTACGCCTACATCCTCGGCGGCGAGGCGGCCGGCACGGCCGTCGGCTTCATCGTCAGCGGCAGCGTGGCCAGCCTCATCAGCTGGCGCGTGGCCTTCGTGCTCCTGTCCCTTCCCGGCTTCTTTTTGGCCCGGACGCTCTGGCGGACCGTGCCCGAGCCCCAGCGCGGTGGCCAGAGCCGGCTCGCCCACGGTGCGCTCGACTTCATGGGCGCTGCGCCGCACGAGGCATCGGGACCGCCGTGGCCCGCCGAGGCCACGACCGCACCGGGCGCTCCGGGGGGCGCCCCCGCCTCCCCCCCGAGCCGCCCACCATCGCCACCGAGCCGCCCACCATCGCCACCGAACCGCCCACCGTGCCCATGGGGCCGCCGGCTGTGCCCAGCGAGCCGCCGGACACCGCAGACCGAGCCGCCCACCACGGAGACCGAGCCGCCTACCGTGGGGGCCGAGGCGCCCACCGCGGGGGCCGAGCCGGCCGACGCGGAGACCACGGACACCGTCGGCCTCCTCGCCGCCATGCGCTACATCCTCTCGATTCCCACCAACCTGCTGCTCATCGTCGGCTCCTCGCTTGGCTACTTCTACTTCGCCGGCCTGCAGACCTTCGCGCTCCTGTTCGTGCGCGGCCACTACCACGTCAGCCAGGCGACCTCCGAGCTCGGCCTCGGGTTGCTCGTGCTCGGCGCCTTGATCGGCACCCTTGTCAGCGGCCAGCTGACCGATCTCATGCTCCACCGAGGCATCCCGCAAGCCCGTGTCATCTTGCCCGCGGTTTGCTATCTGGGCTCGGTGGCGCTCTTCATCCCGGGCATTCTCGGCCGCCACCTCTTCCCCGCCCTGTGGTTCGACGTCGCCGGCGCGGCGCTCGTGTCCGCCGCCAACCCGCCACTGGACGCCGCCCGGCTCGACATCATGCCGGCCTGGCTGTGGGGCCGGGCGGAAAGCACGCGAACGTTCCTGCGCTCGCTGGCCCAGGCCCTCGCGCCGCTGGCCTTCGGCGGGCTCTCCCAGCTCATCGCCGGCATCGTGCCCAGCCAGGCCCCCATCGGCACCCATCCCGGCCTGGTCTCCCCCAACACGGCGACCGGCCTCGAGGTCACCTTCCTCATCATGCTGGCCACCCTGGCCGCCGCCGGGATGGCGCTGGCCCGGGCGCGGAACACCTACGTCGCGGACGTGGCCGCCGCGGGCACGGTCCGCCCCGAGGACATCGACGAGGCGGCCCCGGCACCCGCCCGGCCCGGGCACCGGCGCGTCACCCCACGACGCTAGCGCCACGACGCTAGGGGCTCGACGCTAGGGGCTTTTCAGCGAGGTGAAGGCGAAGTCCCAGGTCCCGACGTCCCACTCGTCGTTAACTCCGTCCACGTCGTTGCTGCGCAGCTGCGCCTGATTGGCGAAGTACTCCGGCAGCGCCACGGCATTGCTGACGAGCAGGTTGTCGACCTTCGCCCACGCCTGGTTGCGCTGGGCCGGGTCGACGACGAGCGCGGCCTGGTCCATGGCGGTGTTGATCTGCGAATGGTTGACCTGACCCTCGTTGGAGTTGTTGGTGGAGACGATGGCCGGTCCGTAGAAGGTCTCGTAGAGCACGGTCAGGGGGTCCGCGAAGTCGCGCACCCAGGCCACCGACGGACAGACGTCGATCTCCTGCTTGGGCACCTCGCAGTACTTGGCGAACATGACCGACTGATCGACCTGGCTCACGTGCGTGTGGAAACCCAGGTTGGTGAGCGCCGTGTTGACGATCTGGGTAATGGCGGGAAAGTCGGTGTTGGTGGCCCCGACGACCTGGATGGTGGCCGAACCCGTGTACTTGCCGCTCTTATAGCCGGCCAGCTTCATGTACTTCTCGGCCACGGCCATGTTGCCGCTGACGCCCGAGTTGAAGTCCGTCTGGGGACCGGCATAACCGCCGGCCTCGGCGAACCCGTTCGTGCCCGGGTAGATGAAATGGGTCATCGGCTCGGCCACGAGCGCCCCTCCGACCACCTTGGCGATGGCCGCGCGATCGGTGGCCGCCCACACCGCGCGGCGCAGGTTGACGTTGGTGAACGGTCCATGGGCGTTGTTGAGGGCCGAGTAGAAGATGCCCGAGCCCGAGGTGATCGTCATCTGGCCGGGGTAGGACTTGTAAGCCAGCTCGACGTTCGTGTGCGAGGGCTGGTCGAGTTGCACGGAATTCGAGCCCTTGAGCACCTGCTGGCCGATCACCGTCGTGTTACCGCCGATGCTGATGTTGATTCGGTTCAGGTAGGCCGGCGGGCGGTACGCGGAGGTGTAGGTACTCGCGCTCCAGCTCGGGTTGCGCACCAGGGTCGCCGACTTACCGGTTTGGTAGCCCAGGCCCGAGAACACGCCGGTCTTGAGGTTGGACTGCAGCATGTAGGGGCCGGTGGCGACCTCGGCGCTGGTGCCGTAGGTGGTCGGCGCATGGGCATCCATGGGCCCCGCGAAGCCCTTGGGTACCGGCGCCGAAAGCGGCATCGTGAGCGCCTGGACGAGGAACGTGGCGCCCGGCTTGTCGAGGTGAAAGACGATCGTGTACTTGTTCGGAGTCCCGATGCCGGGAATCGGCCCGCCCGCGTACTTGGGCGACTCGGCGCCTTGCAGCGGCGTCGGTGAACCGGCGCCGAAGTAGCCGGGGAAGTAGGGGTTGGCCACGTTGGGGTTCGCGCCCCGTTCGATGGCGTAGGCGACGTCGGCGGAGGTCACCTCGCGATTGACCGGCGGGCTGAAGTGAACGCCGGGCTGGATGTGGACGGTGACGGTCCGCCCGCCGTCGGTGATCCCACCGTTGGCGGTGGTGGGGATCTCGGTGGCCAGGTCGGGCACGATCTGGGTGCTCGAGCTGGGCGCGAAGATGAACAGCGGCCGCTGGGTCGCGTACATGATCGCGTAGTCGAGCGTGAAGTATGCCTCGCCAGGGTCGAGGTGGATGAAGTCCGTGCTCGTGTAGACGCTGAGCGTCCCGCCCCGCTTCTTGCCATAGAGCGTCTCTCCGGCCGGGTTCTCCCCGGCCTTCAGCGGCAGCGCGGTCGAGGATGTCGCGCCCGACGAGCCGCTGCTCGAGCCGCTCGACCCGCACGCGGCCACTCCGATCGCCATGCCGACGGCGACCGCCACACCGACTACCTTCGCTCGCATCCCGTCCTCCTCGGAAGTGCTGCCGGATGTCGTGTCCGGCACAGGGATCAAAGCACGTCCGGGCCGTCGCTTTTGTGATGCGATGGTTAGGCGCCAACTGCCCAGCCCGCCCCGCGCCCGCCGCCCCGATGGCCGAAGCTTTTCCCCCTCCGCACGTTGGGTAGGTGCCACGAAAAGCGATCACAAGGAGAACCCATGGCCGAAGAACTGCAAGGCAAGAAGATCGCCATCCTCGCCGCCGACGGCGTCGAAGAGGTCGAGTACCAGAAGCCCAAGGAGGCTGTCGAGGAGGCCGGCGGGACGACCGAGCTGCTCTCGCTCGACACGGGCGAGATCCAGGCTATGAACGGCGACATCAACCAGGCCTCGAAGATCCCCGTGGACAAGAAGGTGTCCGACGCATCCCCGGATGACTACGACGGCCTCATCCTCCCGGGCGGAACGGTCAACCCCGACAACCTGCGCCAGGACCCGGACGCGGTGAAGTTCGTGCAGGACATGTTCAAGGCCGGCAAGCCCGTGGGCGCCATCTGCCACGGCCCCTGGCTCCTCGTGGAGGCTGATCTCGTCCGCGGGCGGACAGTGACCTCCTATCCGAGCATCCGCACCGACATCCGCAATGCCGGCGGCGAGGTCGTCGACGAGGAGGTCGTCGTCGACCAGGGCCTCGTCACCTCTCGCAACCCCGACGATCTGCCCGCCTTCTGCTCGAAGATCGTCGAGGAGTTCGCCGAGGGCACGCACCAGGTGGCCGAGGCGGGCGCCACCGCCTGAGCCACCGCGGCGCCCTCAGCGCCGGGAATCGCAGTCGAGGCGGTCGAGAATCTGAGCGACCGCCTCGGCGACCCCCGTGTTCGCCGTACGGATGTGGATCTCAGGGGTCTCCGGCGCCTCGTACGGGGCCCCGATCCCGGTGAAGGCGGGGATCTCACCGGCGCGAGCGCGCGCGTAGAGCCCCTTCGGGTCGCGACGCTCGCACTCCTCCAGGGGGGTGTCGACGAACACCTCCAAGAAGGGCAGGCCGGCCTTGATGTGAGCCTGGCGCATGTGCGCTCGATCCACGGCCAGCGGTGCGATCAGCGAGACGACGGCCACCGTGCCGGCGTCCGCGAAGAGGCGGGCCACGTGGGCCACGCGGCGGATGTGCTCGGAGCGGTCGCCAGGGGTGAAGCCGAGGTCGTTGGAGAGACCATGGCGGAGGTTGTCGCCGTCGAGCAGGTAGGCCGATTGGCCCCGCCGGACGAGCTCGCGCTCCAGGGCCGCAGCGAGGGTCGACTTCCCGGAAGCCGAGAGCCCGGTGAGTAGCACGGACCCCCCCTGCTGATGAAGGCGCGACCACCGCTCCTGGCGGTCGAGCGCGGAGGGATGCCAGGTGATGTCGCGCCGCCGATCGGGTCCGGCCGACCCCACGCGAACGGCGTGAATCAGTTCGGGGCCCATGGTGTCGTCGGCATGCTCGTCGATGAGGGTGATCGCCCCTGCGATGGGGTGCGGGAGACCGGCTGCGCTGAGCGCGCCCGCACCAAGGGTGCCACGTCGGCCGGATCGGTGCGCTCGTGGGCCGGCCCCGTGCGCCTCGGCGGGGTCGCGCCGGCGGAAAATGGCGATCTGCGCACCGATACGCCCAGCACAAAGCCAAAAAATCGCTGACCGGTGCGACGCGGCGGCGTACGCTGCACACAGGTGCCCCGACCACGCCTTCCGACCCGCGCATTCGGCGCCCAGCGCCCGCCGCTGTGGGTGGGCATGGCCGTCGCCGGGTTATCGGTGGCCGTCGCCACCGCGGCCATCTACCCGCTCAAGACGATCGCTCCGGTCGTCTCGTTGGGCGTCGTCTACGTGGCCGCCGTGATGATCGTCTCTAGCTACTGGGGAGTGTGGCTCGGCCTGCTCACCGCGGTGGCCAGCGCCGCCGCCTTCAACTTCTTCCACATCCCGCCGGTCGGCCGGTTCACGATCTCCGACAGCCGCAACTGGGTGGCACTGGCCGCGTTCGTGCTCGTGGCCGGCGTGCTCAGCCGGGTGGCCGACGAAGCCCGCAGCCGGACGCTCGAGGCCGAGCGGCGCCACCGCGAAGCGGATCTGGCCGCGGCCCTGGCCCGGGAGCTGCTGGCCGGAGCGCGCACCTCCGACGCCCTGGGCACGGCGGCGCGGCGGGTCGCCCAGGCGCTCGACATCGCCTCGGCGGCCGTCGAGCTGCGCCCCGTCCTGGGCGACGCACGCCGCCTCGCCCTGCCTCTGCACGGCGCGGGCGGCGAGCAGCTGGCCACCCTGCTCGTGCCTCGCGGCCTGGCCGCTGAGACCGTCGCGCGGCTCCACGAGGGCGTTGTGCCGGCGCTCGAGGCGCTGGTGGAGATCGCCCTGCACCGCGACGCCGCCCAGCGAGAAGCGGTCGAGAGCGCAGCGCTGCGCCGCAGCGACGAGCTGAAGACCGCGCTGTTGCGCGCCGTCTCCCACGACCTCCGGACCCCCCTGACCGCGATCGTGACCGCGGGTCACGCGCTGGGCACCGGCTCCCTGAGCGCGGAGGAGCGCAGCCAGCTGAGCGCCGCGGTGGTCGAGGAAGGAGAACGGCTCTCCTCGCTCATCGACAAGCTGCTCGACCTCTCTCGCCTCCAGGCCGGCCGGGCCGAGCCCAGCCGCACCGAGATCTCGATCGAGGAGGTCCTGCTCGCGGTGGCCGACACTCTGCCCGCCGCCCCCGGACGGCTGCGAATGCATGTGGACGCTGACGTTCCTCCCGTGCTCGCCGACGCCGCCCAGCTCGAGCGGGTCTTCGCCAACCTGATCGAGAACGCGCTGATCTACTCGGACGGCCTGCCGGTGGCGGTGCACGTGCGGCGGGTGGGCGCGCGCGTGGTCGTCAACGTCGTCGACCAGGGTCCCGGCATGGGTCTCGAGGAGCAGAGGAGGATCTTTGAGCCCTTCTACCGCGGAGCCGGGGAGTCCGGACGAACGGGCGCCGGACTGGGCCTGGCCATCGCCAAGGGGTTCGTCCAGGCCAACGGCGGCACGATCACCGTCCAGTCTCTGCCGGGCCAGGGCACGCGTTTCACCGTCGCCTTTCCTCTCTCCGAGCCGGCGCCGGTGGGCGCATGAGCGCGCGCCCCCGCGTGCTCATCTGCGACGACGAATCGCAGATCCTCCGCGCCCTGCGGGTCATTCTCCGCGACGCCGGCTACGAGCCGCAGCCGGCGGGCACCGGCGAGGAGGCCCTCGACATGGCCGCGGTGCGCCATCCCGATGCGGCCATCATCGATCTTGTGCTGCCGGACATCGACGGGGTTGCCGTGTGCCAGCGCCTGCGCGAGTGGAGCCCGATGCCGATCATCGTGCTCTCCGCGGTCGGCGAGGAGGACGCCAAGGTCCGCGCTCTGGCCGCCGGCGCCGATGACTACGTCACCAAGCCATTCGGTCCCCGTGAGCTCATCGCCCGCCTGCAGGCCGCCCTGCGGCGGGTGGGGCCCGAGACCCCGGAAGCGGTCGTGCAGGTCGACGGCCTCGACATCGACCTGGCCGCTCGGGTCGTGCGCCGCGACGGTCAGGAGATCCACCTGACCCCCACCGAGTTCGACCTGCTGCGCGTGCTCGTGCGCAACCGCGGCCGCCTGGTCACCCACCGCGAGCTGCTCACCACCGTGTGGGGATCCGCCTACGCGCAGGACACCCAGGTCCTCCGGGCCCACGTGGCCAACCTGCGGCGCAAAATCGAGCCCGACGGCGGCCCCCGCTTCGTCAAGACCGACCCCCGGGTCGGCTATCGCTTCGCCGCCTAGCCTTTATAAATCCTTCACGGGTCGCCCGGCGATCTGCACGGCTCCTTCATGACCGGCGATCGAACATCTCCGGCATGGATGTCGTCGCCGTCCTGCTCGCGATCGTCACCTTCGCCGTCCTGCTCGCCCTGATCTCCGGGATCGAGCGCATATGAGCGCCGGTGACCTGCTCGGCCTGATCATCTCCGCGCTCGTGTGCCTGTACCTGCTCTACGCGCTGCTGCGGGGGGAGAAGTTCTAGTGACCCCCCTGGGCTGGGTGACCATCTTCGGCTTCGGGCTCATCCTAACCGTGCTCGCCCTCCCGCTGGCCAATTACATGGCCGGGGTGTACACCGGCCGCCACACCGTCCTCGACCCCCTCTTACTCACTCCGGAGCGGCTGCTCTACCGGGTCATGCGGGTCGATCCCGACCGGGAGCAGGATTGGAAGGCCTACGCCAAGAGCCTGATCGTCTTCTCGCTGGCCGGCTGGCTGCTCCTGTACCTCATCCTGCGCACCCAGACGCTGTTCAACTGGACGGGCCTCAACCCGCAGCACTTCCACTCCGCCCCCTGGGACGTGTCCTTCAACACCACGTCCTCGTTTGTCACCAACACGAACTGGCAGTACTACGGCGGCGAGACGACGATGAGTTACTTCAGCCAGATGGCGGGGCTGACAGTGCAGAACTTCCTCTCCGCGGGCGTCGGCATCGCCGTCGCCGTGGCCCTCATTCGGGGGCTGGTCTCCCGCTCGGGCACGAGCCTCGGCAACTTCTGGCGTGACCTCGTGCGCACGGTGCTGTGGGTGCTCACCCCGATCTCGTTCGTGCTCGCCCTTGTTCTCGTCTTTCAGGGCTCGATCGCCAACTTCTCGCCCTATCTGAGCTTCCACACCGTCACCGGCGTGGCCAACACGATCGCCATGGGTCCGGTGGCCTCCCAGGAGGCGATCAAGATGCTGGGGACCAACGGAGGCGGCTTCTTCAACACCAACTCCGCCCACCCGTTCGAGAACCCGACGGGCTTCACCAATCTCGTCGAGATGCTGGCCGTGCTCATCATCCCGGCCGCGCTCATCCTCATGTACGGGCGGATGACCGGTAACCGCCGTCAGGGATACACGATCTACGCCACGGTGATGTTCATGTTCCTGTGCGCGGCCGTGGTGTGTTACGTCGCCGAGGCGCACGGCTCGCCGGCTCAGCACGCCGCCGGTTTGCACACCGGCCCGCTGGCGGGGTCCACGGGCGGGAACATGGAGGGCAAGGAGCAGCGGTTTGGCATCGCCGGCTCCGCCCTCTTCGACGTGGTCACCACCGTCACCTCGTGCGGCGCGGTCAACAGCGCCATCGAGTCGTTCACTTCAATCGGCGGCGCGGTCCCCTTCGCCAACCTGTCCGCGAGTGAGGTGATCTTCGGCGGTGTGGGCACCGGGCTGTACTCAATCCTGCTCTACGTCCTGCTCGCCGTGTTCATCGGCGGCCTCATGGTCGGGCGTACGCCGGAGTATCTGGGCAAGAAGATCGAGGGCCGCGAGGTCAAGCTGGTGGTCCTCGGCCTGCTGGCCACCCCTCTCATGGCCCTGTTCTGCACCGCCATGGCCACGGCCACCAAGGCGGGCCGAGCGTCGATCTCGGCCGCCGCCACCGGGCCGCAGGGCTTCTCGGAGAGCTTCTACGCCTACCTGTCCCAGGCCAACAACAACGGCTCCGCGCAGGCCGGCTACACGGGCTTTGTCCAGCCGAACCCCGGCAACCTCGGAGCCCACGGGATCACCTTCGCCAACCTCCTCGGCGGCTTCGACATGATGATCGCCCGCTTCGTCCCCATCCTCTTCGCCCTCGCCGTGGCGGGCGCGCTGGTCGCCAAGCGCGTCAGCCCGGCCGGCCTGGGCACGATGCGCACCGACAACGGGACCTTCGCCGTGCTGCTCGTCGGCGTCATCGTGCTCGTCGGGGCCTTGACCTTCTTCCCCGCCCTGCTCCTCGGTCCGATCGTGCAGGGCCTCACTGGACGTCTGTACTGACCATGAGACGCGACATCGTCACCTCGGCCATCGGCATCGTCGTGCTGACCCTGCTGCTGGGGATCCTCTATCCGCTCCTCGTCACCGGCATCAGCCAGGTCACCTCCCCCGGGAACGCCAACGGTCAGCAGGTCCGCGTCGGCGGCAAGCTCGTCGGCTCCACGCTCATCGGTCAGGACTTCGCTCGTCGCCGCCGTTACTTCCAGTCGCGCCCGTCGGCAACGACGCCACCCAACAACGCCGCTGCGACGACCTTCTCCAACCTGGGCCCGAACAGCGTGGCCACCGCGCGGGAGCTGACCGCCAATCTCCAGGCCTACCTGGCCCTCGAGAAGCCCTATGACCCCACCCTGACCGCCGCCCGGGTGCCCGTCGACGCCGTTGACTCCTCGGCTTCGGGCATCGATCCGGACATCTCGGTGGCCAACGCCGACATCCAGGCCCACCGCGTGGCCGCCATACGCCATCTCCGCCTCGGCACCGTCGACAAGCTCGTCTCCGCTTACACGGGCGGCCGGGGACTGCGTTTCTCGGGCGAGCCAGGGGTCAACGTGCTCGAGCTGAATCTGGCCCTCGACGGCATCACGAAAGGACGCTGAGGTGTCGATCGGCACTGCCTCTGCACCGGCTCGACGCGCCGAGCGGCGCGCCGTGTCTCTGTTTCAGCGCGACATCGTCCGGCGTGCGGCCATCGACAGCGCGCTCAAGCTCGATCCGCGCGTCCAGATCCGCAACCCGGTGATGTTCGTGGTCGAGGTCGGTGCCGTGATCACCACGGTGATCTGGCTCATTCAGGTCTTCGGCGGCGGACCGCTGGGCGGCGGCCACGAGCCGGCCTGGTACACGCTGACCATCGCGATCTGGCTGTGGCTGACGGTGGTGTTCGCCAACCTGGCCGAAGCCTTCGCCGAGGGTCGCGGCCGGGCCCAGGCCGACACTCTGCGCGCGATGCGTGAGGAGACGATGGCCACGCTCGAGGACGGCACGACCAAGCGGGCTTCCGAGCTCGTCAAGGGTGACGTGGTCGTGGTCGAGGCGGGCGCACTCATCCCGGGCGACGGCACGGTCATCGAGGGCATCGCCTCGGTCGACGAGTCGGCCATCACCGGCGAGTCGGCGCCGGTGATCCGGGAATCGGGCGGTGATCGCAGCGCCGTCACAGGCGGCACGCGCGTGCTCTCGGATCGCATCATCGTCGAGATCACCCAGGAGCCCGGCCACTCGTTCCTGGACCGCATGATCGGGCTCGTGGAGGGCGCCGAGCGGCGCAAGACGCCGAACGAGATCGCGCTGGGCATCCTGCTCGCCGGCCTGACCCTCGTGTTCATGGTCGTGGTGGTCACGCTGCGGCCGTTCGCTCTGTTCGCGCACACGGCGATCTCCGAGACCACGCTGATCTCGCTGCTCGTCGCCCTCATCCCGACCACGATCGGCGCCCTGCTCTCGGCCATCGGGATCGCCGGGATGGATCGCCTCGTCCGACGCAATGTGCTCGCCCTCTCGGGGCGGGCGGTCGAGGCCTCCGGCGACGTCGACGTCCTTCTGCTCGACAAGACCGGAACGATCACCATTGGCAACCGCCTGGCCTCCGAGTTCATCCCCGTGCCCGGAGTGACCGAGGCCGAGCTGGCTGAGGCTGCTCAGCTCTCCTCCCTGGCCGACGAGACCCCCGAGGGCCGCTCGATCGTCGTGTTGGCCAAGCAATACGGCCTGCGCGAGCACGACATGGCCGGCCTGAGCGCGAGGTTTGTTCCCTTCACGGCCCAGACGCGGATGAGCGGCGTCGATCTGGATGGTCATCGCCTGCGCAAGGGCGCCGGGGACGCCGTCGTCGCTTTCGTGCACGACGAGGGCGGCCGGGCGCCGGCCGAGCTGCAGCCCATGCTCGACCGCATCGGCCACGAGGGCGGCACGCCCCTGGCCGTGGCCCGCGACTCCCAGGTGATGGGCGTCGTCTATCTCAAGGACACCGTCAAGGAGGGCATGCGCGAGCGCTTCGATCGCCTCCGAGCCATGGGCATTCGCACCATCATGATCACGGGGGACAACCGCCTGACTGCGGCCAAGATCGCCTCCGAGTCGGGCGTGGACGACTTCCTGGCCGAGGCCACCCCGGAGGCCAAGCTCGCCCTCATCCGCGAGCAGCAGTCGGCTGGCCGCATGGTGGCCATGACCGGCGACGGCACCAACGACGCCCCGGCCCTGGCCCAGGCCGATGTCGGCGTGGCCATGAACACGGGCACCCAGGCCGCCCGCGAGGCGGGGAATATGGTCGACCTCGACTCCAATCCGACGAAGCTCATCGAGATCGTCGAGGTCGGCAAGCAGCTGCTCATCACCCGGGGGGCCCTCACCACCTTCTCGATCGCCAACGACGTGGCCAAGTACTTCGCCATCCTCCCGGCGATCTTTCTCACCACCTGGGCGAGCACCGCGGGGGCCAAAGGGCCGCTGCACGTGCTCAACGTGATGGACCTGGGCACGGCCCGCTCGGCCGTGATCTCGGCCATCATCTTCAACGCCGTCGTCATCCCGCTGCTCATTCCGGTGGCGTTGCGCGGAGTCAGCTACCGCCCCGTCGGCGCCAGCGCGCTGCTGACGCGCAACCTCTGGGTCTACGGCGCCGGTGGGCTCATCGCCCCCTTTATCGGCATCAAGCTGATCGACCTCGTCGTGCACAACGTGCTCGGAGCATGACGCGATGCGGGGACGCCTGCGCGTCTTTCTCGGGATGGCCGCCGGCGTGGGCAAGACCTACCGCACGCTGCTCGAGGGTCACGCCGAGCAGGAAGCCGGCCGCGACGTGGTGATCGGGCTGCTGGAAACCCATGGCCGGGCCGATACGGCGGTCCTCGCCGAAGGCCTGCCACTGGTGCCCCGGCGCCGGGTCACCTACCGCGGCACGACGCTCGAGGAAATGGACCTGGCCGGGATCCTTCACCGCGCGCCGGAGCTGTGCCTGATCGACGAGCTCGCCCACACCAACGTGCCCGGCCTCGAGCACGAGAAGCGCTACGAGGACGTCGACGCGGTCCTGAAGGCCGGCATCGACGTCCTCTCGACCCTCAACGTCCAGCATCTGGAATCACTCAACGACCAGGTCGCCGAGCTCAGCGGCGTCCGCGTGCGCGAGACGCTGCCCGACGCCGTCCTCGCCGAAGCCGACGAGGTCGTCCTCATCGACATCAGCCCCGAGGCCCTCATCGAGCGGCTTCGGGCGGGCAAGGTGTACCGCCCGGAGCGGATCGACGCCGCACTGAGCAACTTCTTTCGCATCGAGAACCTTTCGGCCCTGCGGGAGGTGGCGCTCCGTCAGGTCGCCCAGGAAGAGGGCCTCAAGCGGCTGACCACGACGACCGTCGAGCGGGTGGGCACCCGTGAGCAGACGCTGGCCGCCGACGCGCCCCAAGCGGTGGGCGAGCGGCTGCTCGCCCTTGTCGAGCCCTACCCGGGCGCCCAGCGGCTCGTCCGGCGCGCCTGGCGCTCGGCCCAGCGGCTCGGCTCCGAGCTCGATCTGCTCTGGGTCCGCGCCCCCGGGACCATGCTCTCCGAGGAGCAGCAGCGCGCCCTCACCGCCCTGCACCAGCTGGCCTCCGTGCTCGGCGCCCATTTCCTCGTCGAGGAAGCCGACACGGTGGCGGAGAAGATCGGCGAGGTGGTCCGGCGGCGGGGCACGACGTACGTGCTCATGGGCCGCAGCCGTCCCGCCCGCGGGCTGGCGCGCCTGCGCACCCCCCTGCCGCAACGGCTGATGGAGCTCGTGCCCGGTGTCGATGTCCGGATCGTCGCTGAC
Organism: uncultured Solirubrobacterales bacterium; assembly: GCA_963777185.1. Lineage (GTDB taxonomy): Bacteria > Actinomycetota > Thermoleophilia > Solirubrobacterales > Solirubrobacteraceae > Palsa-465. The sequence goes on along the minus strand of CAVZPU010000010.1, from coordinate 423,978 downwards.
CGCAGCACCCGGGCGGGGAGCGAGAAGCCATGACCGCCATGGCCGTCCTGGCCGGCGTGGTCGGCGTGGCCATCGGTGTGGGGATCGGCTCCTGGCTGCGGCGCGGGCGGCGCCGGCGCGAGCGCCCGATCGCGGTCAAGCGGATTCTTCTGCCCTTCACCGGCCAGGCCATTTCTCGCCGCGCCTTCGAGGCCGCCATACGCCTGGCTCGGGCCGAGAACGCCACCATCATGCCCGCCTATCTGGCTCGGGTCCCGCGCACCCTGCCGCTCGGTTCACCGCTCCCGGCCCAGTGCACCCCGGCCATGGCCCTGCTCGAGGCGATCGAGCAGCGCGCCGGCAGTGAGGGCGTGAGGGTCGACGCGCGAGTGGCGCGGGGCCGGACCTACCGCGATGCCTTGCGCCGGCTGATCGCAGAGGAGCACTTCGACCGGGTCATCGTCTCCGCCACCGGAGATCAGCAGCACGGGTTGAGCGCTGAGGACCTCGAGTGGCTGCTCGACCGGGTGCCCGCCGAGGTCATGATCCTGCGCCCCTCCCCCGAGGACACGCGCCGCATCTCGGTCAACGGTGTGCGCGGCCATTTCTGATCCGCTTTTCTGGAGCATCCTCCCCTTCGGCTCCGCCCCGCTTTCTCGTATACATGGCCAGGGTGGAGGGGCTCCGCGGCTAACCTTCTCAGGAGAACCGCCGATTCTTCTGGCAGAGTGGGTCCCATGAAGTTCTCTTTGAACTCCCGCAACCGGGCCAAGACCGCGTCGGCGGAGCCCGGGCCGATGGCGGACCCGGGGGCGCCCGCCGCCGCGTCGGCGCCGTCAGTGTCCGAGCCCGTCGCTCCTCTCCCCCGCGCCGCCGCCGGGCCCGGTACGGGTCAAGTCCTGCCCATCTACTTCGTCGGGGATGAATCGCATTCGATGCGAGGCGCTCCCATGTCGGCGGTCAATCAGGGCCTCATCGACCTACGTGACGAAGTGGCCATGCACCCGCTGATCGGCAAGAAGGTGCGCTTCGGGATCATCACCTTCGCCGATACCGCTCAGACGCGGCTCGAGCTCGCCGAGCTCAGCGAGGAGCTCATCCTCCCGACACTGGCCCCCCGGGGTCGGGGGACGAGCTACGCCGCGGCCTTCGAAGCCCTACGTCAGATCATTCCCGGTGACGTCGCCCTGCTCAAGGGGAGCGGCTATCAGGTGCACCGCCCGACCGTGTTCTTTCTCAGCGACGGCTTGCCCACCGAGCAGGAAGACGCCTGGCAGGGCCGACTGGGCGATCTCAAGGACGGCGGCTTCCGCGAGCGGCCCAACATCCTCGCCTTCGGCGTCGGAGACGCCGATCCCCAGGTCATCCAGCAACTCGCCACCACACCGAGCTACGCCTTCATGATGAGCGAGGGCGTCTCGACCGCCGGTGCCATCGCCGAGTTCGCCACCTCGATGTTGAATTCGATGGTGTCCTCGGCCGAGCGACTCGACCGCGGTGAGCAGACCATCGAGTTTGAGAAGCCGGAGGGCTTCGTCCAGCTCGACGCCCCGATCCTCTAGCCTGGACACGTATGGGGGCTGAGAAGGGGAGCGAGGCCGGACCGGCCGTCGAGGTGCCCGCCACCCTGATGCGGGGGCCGTGGGCCATTGGCCCCCCGGCTCCCGAGATCGAGTCACAGCTCTCGGCGGCGGAGCCATACCGACCCGACACCGTGGCCGACGGGGGAATGGCCTTCGGCCTGACGGTCAGAGCCGCGTCAGTGCGGGGGTTGCTCAAACGCTATACGGGCGGCCCGCGCCAGGACGACTTCTGCCTGCGCCGGCACGATGACACGCAGACGCTGATCGTGGCCGTGGCCGACGGCGTGTCGGGCGCTCCGCGCTCTCACCTGGGCGCCGCCCTCGCCGTGCGCCACGCCACCGCGGCGACGCTCGATCAACTCGAGCGCGGCGAGGCCGACATCGACTGGGCCGCCGTGTTCGACCGCGCCGCCTGGGCGCTCATCGACGAGCAGCGGCGCGCCAGCGGCGATCCCGAAGCCGGCATCGAGGCGGCGACGGCCGAGCTGGCCACGACCCTCGTGGTGGCCACGATCTCCGGCGAGCGCGTCCAGCTGGCCGGCGTCGGTGACTCCCCGGCCCTGACCCTCGACGAGGGCGCCTTTGAACCCGTCCTGGTCGATCCCCGCTCGGAGGACGGCTTCGTCGGCGGCCGGGTCGATGCCCTGCCCCGGGCGGCCCGCGATGTCCGCTCGGACGCGCGCGAGCTCCGAGCCGGCCAGCTCCTGCTCCTGTGCACCGATGGGCTGGCCCTGCCGCTCGGCGACGGAACCGGCGACGTGGGGCAAGCGCTCGCCCGGGAGCTCCTCACGGCCCCCGATGTCATCGATTTCGCGCGTTTGCTGGACTTTAGCCGCAATACCTACGACGATGACCGCACACTCGTGGCAGTATGGGCAGGGGGCTGATTTGTGAGCATCGTTCAACCATCGCCGGAGCGGGTCACCCGCCCGCCGCTTTATCTCCCGGTCGACTTGTTCGGGCAGCTCGTGCCGGTCTCCCGCCAGGGGGGGCAGGGACGCGTCTACCGGCCCGAATATGTGCCGCGCATGTTCGGGCCCTCGTCGGTGGTGGTCAAGCTCTATCGCGAGCCGCCGCCAGCCGAGTCCGCGCGGGTCCTGGCCGACATGGTGTCCTGGAGTCGCCGGCTCGAACTCGAGCAGGCCGCGCGCCTGCAGCTGCTCACCGCCTGGCCGCTGACCATCGTCAGCGCCGGGCCGGTGGCCGTCGGCATCGCCATGCGCGATGTCTCGAGCCGGTTCGGCGTGCCCTTCGAGATGCCGAGCGGACGCCGTGAAGATGTCCTGCTCTCGCTCGAGCACCTCCTGGGCCACGACGCCTACCTCAAGACGCGCGGCCTCGAGGTCTCTCTGACGACCACGATGCGGGTCCGGATCGCGGAACGGATCAGCGCCGCGCTGGCCTTCCTGCACCGCCACGCCATCGCGGTCAGTGACATCTCGCCCAACAATCTCCTCGTGCGCTTCGACTCGACCGGACCAGAGGTCTGCTTCATCGACTGCGACTCGATGGTCTTCCACGGCCGTCAAGCCCTGCCCTCGGTCGAGACCAGCGACTGGCACATGCCGGCCGAATTCGCGGAGCTGGCTCGCAGCCGGGCCGCCGATTCCTACAAGCTCGGCCTCCTCGTCCTGCGACTGCTCACGCGCTCGCACGACGCCCGCACGCTCGGCGCGCACCGGGCCCACGTCCCACCCCAGGTGCGCCCGCTTCTGGCCCGCGCTCTCGGTGCCAACGCGGCCAACCGCCCGCCGGCCGGGGAGTGGCAGCGCACGCTGCGGGGTTTGCTCGACGCTGGCGGGCTCAACGAGCGCTACCCCGGGCCGGCGCCCAAGGCACGGCCGAGCGCACGCCCGCGCGGTGGCCCCCGCCGGCCCGCCGACGCGCCGACCCGGCCTCCGCGGGCCCATCCCGCGCGCACCCATCCCGGCCGGACCCATCCTGGCCGGACCCATCCCCAGGCCGGGTACGGCTCCAGAAACGGCGCACGGGCAGGCTCCGGGGTCGGGGCCTCCCGCAGCGGGCGCTCCGGGCGCCAGCCCGGGCGCGTGTCCGTGCCTCCGGGACTCACCATGGCCGCGATCGTGCTCGCCGCCGTCGTCTTCACGCTCATCATCGGGGGACTGTTCGTGCACACCTTGGCGGCCCGACAGACCTCGGTGCCGCCGTCGGGACTGCACTCCGCCGCCGGTGCCGGGCACCTCTACGAGTCCACGTCCGCCGGCGGCTCGGCCGCGGGCGCCGGCGCGTCGGGTTCGGCCGGGCCCCCTGGGGACCGCCAGCCCTGATGCCAGGCAGGCACGGCGCTCCTGACCGGCTTTGGTCGGCGGTGTGATCTTGAGGCGCCTCTCGTCCTCGCCCTCGCGTCATGAGCCCCGTCGAAGCTGAGCCGCCGGCGGCGGCGCCTCCGCGCCAGCCGCTGCACGTACCGGTCGAGAAGTTCGGGACGCTTCACCCCATCTCGCGCCTCGGCGGCCAAGGGCGGGTCTACCGCCCCGCCCACGTGCCCGAGCTGTTCGGGCCGGTGCCGGTCGTGGTCAAGCTCTACCGCCAGCCACCCCCCGCCGACGCGGCCCAGGTGCTGGCCGAGATGGTGCGCTGGAGCCGGTGGCTGCCCGCTGACCAGTCCGCCGGACTGCACGAGCTGACGGCCTGGCCGCTGACGATCGTGAGCTCCGGCCCGGTCCTGGTCGGCATCGCCATGCGCGACGTCAGCGCTCGCTTCTCCGTGCCCTTCGCCATGCCCAGTGGCCGCCGCCGCGACAACGTGCTGCTCTCGCTCGAGCACCTGCTCGGCCAGGATGCCTTCCTGCAGCTGCGCGGCCTCAACCGTCGCCTCGACACCGTCACGCGCTTGCAGGTGGCGGAGCGCATCAGCGGTGCCCTGGCCTTCTTGCACCGCCAGGCCATCGTGGCCAGCGACATCTCGCCCAACAACCTGCTCGTCGGCTTCACCGATCGCAGCCCCCACGTGTGCTTCATCGACTGCGACTCCATGGTCTTCCACGGTCGCCAGGCCCTGCCCGCGGTCGAGACCGGCGACTGGCACATCCCGGCCATGTTCGCCGAGCCACCGCGCACCCGGGCCGCCGACGCCTACAAGCTCGGGCTTGTTGTCCTGCGGCTCCTGGCCCGATCCCATGACGCACGCACCTTGGAACCCAGCCGCGCTCACGTCCCGGCTGAGCTGCGTCCGCTCCTGGACCGCGCTCTCGCTCCCGAGGCCGCCAACCGCCCCCCGGCGGGGGAGTGGCAGCGTACGCTCCGCGGCCTCCTGGACGCCGGCGGCGCGGGCGAGCGCCATCCGGGTCCATCGCCCGCCCCGCACGGCGCGCCCGCGGCCGCCCGGGAAACGCACCGTCGGCGCGAAACGCACCGTCGCCGCGCCCCCGTGGCGGGTGGCCGCCCGGCTCCCGGCCCGGCCTCGGCCCTGCTCGGCCGGGTCACCAGCGGTCATCTGATCACGCTCGCCTGGTTCGCGCTCGCCGCGGTGGTGTTCGTCATCGTGCTCGCGCGCTTGTTCGCCGACGCCATCCCGACGCCTCAGACGACCCCGGCGCCCGCCGGACAGGGCTACGTCCTCTCCGGGCCGGGCGCCCAGCAGGGATCGAGCGGTCTGGGCTCGGGTGGCCCGGGTACGGGCGCAGCCGGGATCGGCGCCTCTCCGTAATCCGCGCGCCGGCCCGGGGCGCAACTCGCGGCAGCGCCCGGGGTTCACATCACCGATGCCTCCCGAGCAGCGAGGTCTGACCCGCCGGGCGGTTCTCGGCGGCCTCGCCGGCGTCGGTGCCACCGCGTTGCTGCGCCCTCCGGCCCTCCTGGCCGCGCCGACGCCGGGCACAGCCGGCCGGTTCAGCCGCTGGGTGGGGACGCTGAGCGGCGATTCGGGGACGCTGGCCGCGCCCGGCCGCTTCGTCCTCGCCGGGGTCCAGTGGTCGGGACCGGAGGCCGCCACCATCGAGCTGCGCGCCCGCCCCCGTGGCGGTGCCTGGAGCCGGTGGGCCCGGGCCTCCGCCCTCGGCCATGGCCCTGATCGCCCGCCGCAGACGCGAGTTTTGACCGGTGACCCGATCTGGACCGGACCGGCACACGAGATCGAGTTGCGCGCCTCTGAGCCCGTCCGCGGCGTTCGCCTGCACTTCGTCGATGTGCCGCTGCCCTCCGGCGGCGCCCGGGCCGCCCAGGCCTTGCCGATGGCCCAGCCGGTGCTCGACGCGGGTCCCGGCCAGCCGGCGATCATCGCGCGCTCGGCCTGGGCCGGTGGCCATGCCCCTCCGGCCGTGGCCCCGGCCTACGGCCGCGTGCAGCTGGCCTTTGTGCATCACACCGACTCACTCAACGACTACAGCGCCGCCGAGGTGCCGGCGATGCTCTTCGCCATGTACCAGTTTCACCGCTTCACGCGGGGCTGGGATGATCTGGGCTACAACTTCGTCATCGACCTCTACGGGCGCATCTGGGAGGGTCGCGCCGGTGGCATCGACGAGGCGGTGGTGGGCGCCCAGGCCGGTGGCTACAACACCGAGTCGACGGGCATCTCCGTGCTCGGCACCTTCACCGACGTGGCTCCCTCAGCGGTCGCGCTGAGCGCGCTCGAGCATCTCCTGGCCTGGAAGCTCTCCGTGCACGGGCTGCCGAGTGTCGGTGAGGTGACCGTCACCGTCGACCCGGCCGCCGCCTTCTACACGCCGTTTGCGCCCGGCGCCCATGTGCGTCTGCCGCGCGTGGCCGGGCACCGCCAGGGCGACTCGACCGACTGTCCGGGCGACGCGCTCTACGCCCTGATGGCAGACATCCGGGCCCGGGTGGCCAAGCTCGCCGGCCACCCGGCCGCGCTGACGCTCGCCGTCCCGGCCCGCCCGGTGCGTCCGGGCGTGCCGATCACTGTCAGTGGGCGGCTGAGCACGCTTGGCGCCGGCCCCATCGCCGGTGCTCCCATCGAGCTGCAGTCCCTCACGGCCACCGTCCACACGCACCGGACGCAGACGGTGACCAGCGCGCTGACCGACGGGGAGGGGCGCTGGAGCGCCGCGGTGACCCCCTCTCAGGCGATGCTCCTGCGCGCCCTGCACCGGTCGCGCCCGGCGACCACATCAGCGCTCGGCGCGATCCGGATGCGCCGCCGCCCCGGCTGAGGCCCGCGGACCGCTCGGCGGGCCGGCGGTCCCCCTACGGTTTGGCCACGATGACGTCCGAGGCCTTGATGACGGCCACGACGGTGTCCCCTTCGCGGAGCCCGAGCTCCTCGACCGCTTCGACGGTGATGGAGGCGACCAGATGCTGGTCGCCCACATCGATGGCAACGTTGGCGATCGCCTCGCCGCGGTTGATCCTCTGCACGGTCCCCTCGAGTTGGTTGCGGGCGCTCAGCTTCATCGGGCTCCTTCGCCCGCGCCGGCGGCGGGCGCTCGGCTCCTACCGGGTCTCGTGCTCTCCGTGCCGTCCCCCCCAGCTCAGCACCGACAGCGGCTGAATGAGGCCCAGACCGTCGTCGTGCTTCTCCAGGTGGATCGGCTGCGGCTCGGGCTTGGAGGGCCGGGCGACCACGTGAGTGACCAGCGCCCCGGTGTGCTTCTCGATGCGCTGGGGCAGGTCGGCATGCAGCCACTTAGAGACGCTGGTGGGAAGCGTCGAGACGATGACCTCGTCGTACTTGCGGGGATCCCAGTTCTCGACCACGGCCACCATGGGGTCGCAATCGCCGACGCGACCATCCACCTCGAGTCCCGCCTCGCGCAGCATGGCCACCGATTCCTGGGCTTGGTGGCTGCCTTCCTCGTGCCCGCCCGTTCCGGCCGGCGCCGGCACGATCACGGTGAACGCCACCGACCCGTCGCTGGCTCGTTGCCGCAGGGCCTCGAGCAGGTCAGGGGACGTGGCGGTCACGGCGGCCAGCACGAGTACCTGTTGCTTCCAAGCCATTGAGATTCCCTTCGCGGAGGTAGTGCTGGTGCAGCAATTCCCAAACTAGCCCCACCGGAAACGAAGTGCAACGACCAAGCCGGCCACCAGGTATCAGCTCCGACCAGCGCGCAGAGTCTCGATCAGGGACGGGCGGCTGAGGAGACCTCCCTCGCGCCGAGCCTGGGTCGCGGGCTCCTCGAAGGCATCGTCGCGTGCCAGGGGCCGACGGTGGCGCGTGCGCCAGCCGAGTCGCGCCGCCACTCCCACGGGCCGCAGGACGAAATTGGGAAACAGGGCATCGACGGTGATCGCCACCGCCATCAAGCCCCCGACCGTCCGCTCAGTGCGACCGGGCGTGCGCAGAGCCCGGAGCACTTCGGCCGCGACCGCTTCGGGGCGATAGGCCCCGCGCAGCTCGGGGGGCAGACGCCTGTCGGGCGTGCGTGCCCGCTGCCAGAACGGAGTGTCGACCGGGCCGGGCGCGATCAGCGCCACCCGGACGGCTGAGCGCCGAGCGGTGAGCTCGCAGCGCAGCGAGCGCACAAACCCCCGCACCCCGTGCTTGGCCGCGGTATAGGCGGCCAACCAGGGGGTCGGAAGCCGGCCCGCCACCGATCCCACGACGACCAGGGTGCCGCCCGTGCGCTCGAGCTCGGGCAGAGCGGCGTGCGCCGTATGCAACATGCCCAGGAGCGTGGTGGCCACGGTCGCCTCGGCGTCGGCCGCCGACAGGTCGCTGAACGGTCCGTAGGTGCCTGCGCCGGCGTTGGCGACCACGGCATCGAGGCCGCCGAGCCGCTCGGCCGCCTGAGCGATCGCGTCGGCGATCGCCTGCGCGTCGCGCACGTCGGCGGCGAAGGTGTCAACCCGCCCGCCCAGGTGCTGGGCCGCCGCGGCCAATCCCTCCTCGCCTCGGGCGACGAGCACGACGCGGGCTCCGGCGCGGCAGAGCTGCTCGGCCACGGTGAGGCCGATACCGCTCGAGCCGCCGGTGATGAGGATGCGCCGGTCGGCGAGCGAGGCTGGTGGGGCGGCCATCGTCTGCGTGTACCCGCCCCGGCGGGTCGGCTACGGAGCCCGTCCGCCAGCCGACCCGGGGCGATCAGGCCGCGACCGCCACCGCCTCGTTGACCTGAGCGGGCATCACGACGCCCGGCTCGAGCAGGGCGGCGGAGGCGACGGCGCCGATGACGAAGATGATCGCCGACCAGGTGAACGCCGTTGTGTAGCCATGCACGGCCGCTTGGGCGGCGATCTGGGTCGCGCCGTGGTGCGCGGCGGCGAAGTGGTTGGCCGCCGTCACCGCGACGGTGGAGAGCAGGGCCGTCCCGATCGAGCCCCCGACTTGCTGGGAGACGTTGACCATGGCCGAGGCCACGCCGGTGTCCGAGGGCTCGACGCCGAAGGTGGCCGTGGAGATGGCCGGGGCGAAGATGAGCCCGAAGCCGAGCCCCATGAAGATCAGCGACGGCAGGATCTGCCCGGCGTAGCTGGAGTGCGGTCCCAACCCGGTCAGATAGATCATGCCGGCGGCCGCGAGCACCATGCCCGTCGGCACCAGAGGACGGGGCCCGAAGCGGGGGACCAGACGCACGTTGCCGGTGATCGAAGAGATCATGATGGCGCCGACCATGGGCATGAAAGCCAGGCCCGCCACCACTGGTGAGAGGCCGAGGTTCTGCTGCAGGTAGTAGGTCAAGAACAAGAAGACGCCGAAGATGGCGATGGCCGAGAGGGCCACCGAGAGATACGAGCCGCCCCGGTTGCGGTGCAGGACGACGCGCAGCGGCAGCAGGGGCGCGGTGATCCGGCGCTCGGCGATCACGAAGACGCCGAGCAGGACGACGCCGGCGGCGAGCATCCCGAGGGTCAGGCCGTTGGTCCAACTCGTCGTGCTCGCGTGCGAGAAGCCATAGACAAGCGCGAAGAGGCCCGAGGTGGCCAGCAGTGTGCCGAGTCCGTCGATCCGTGGCCGGCGGTCCGGCGCCACGTTGTCTAGGAGCGTGAGGGCCCCAGCGATGCCGGCGGCCGCGAAGACCAAGTTGACGTAGAGGCACCAGCGCCAGGAGAGGTACTGGGTCAATACGCCGCCGAGCAGAAGGCCGACCGCCGCCCCGCTACCGGCGAGGGCGCCGAAGATCCCGAACGCCTTGGCGCGCTCGCTCGGGTCGGTGAACGTCGTGGCCAGGAGCGACAGCGCGGCGGGAGCCAGGATGGCCCCGAAGGCGCCCTGAACGGCCCGGGCGGCAATGAGGACGCCGAAGGTACCCGCCGTCCCGCCCACCGCGGAGGCGAGCGCGAAGCCCGTGAGGCCCGCGACGAACGTCCACTTGCGACCGAAGAGGTCCGAGATCCGTCCGCCAAGGAGCAAGAGCGAGCCGAAGGTCAGCGCATAGGCCGTCACCACCCACTGGCGGTCGGCGTTGGAGAAGTGCAGCGCCTGCTGGGCTGAGGGGAGGGCGATGTTGACGATGGTGGCGTCGAGGACCACCATCAGCTGGGCGACGCCGAGGACCGCCAGGATCAGCCAGCGGCGTTCGTGTTGGGTCGAGCTCATGCCTTCTCCTTGAAAACGGAGGAACCTTCTCAACTTCCTCCGGGAGGAAGATAGCACATTCGGAGGCGGATCCTCCGTTTCAGGGTATGATCCATACATGAGCGCGATCGAGAAGCCCCTTCGACGCGATGCCGAGCGAAACCGGCAGCTGCTGCTCGACGCCGCCCGGGCCCTCTTCGCCGAGCGGGGGCTGGCCGTGACCATGGACGACATCGCCCGGCGGGCCGGCCTGGGCGTGGGAACCGCCTACCGTCGCTTCGCCTCCCGGGAGGAGCTGATCGAGGCCCTCTTCGAGCAGCGCATGCACGAGCTCGTGGCCCTCGCCGACGCGGCCCTGGCCGAGGAGGATCCGTGGGAAGCTCTGACCGGCCTGATCGAGCACCTGATCGCGCTGCAGGCCGCCGATCACGGCCTCAAGGAAGTGCTGCTCGGCCGCGATGCGAACCCCCGGGGCGTGTGTCGCGTGCGCGACCAGATGCGCCCGCGCGTGCACGAGCTGCTGCGCCGGGCCCAAGCCGCCGGCACCCTGCGCGATGACGTCGACGTGTCCGACCTGCCGCTGCTGCAGATGATGATCGGCGCCGTGGCCGACGTGGCCACGCCCGACCGGCCGGACCTGTGGCGGCGCTTTCTGGCCATCGTCCTCGACGGGCTGCGGGCTCCGGGCGCTCCACGCCCGCCGCTCGAGCAGCCGCCGCTCGGCACCGACCGGCTCCCCGACGTCATGTGCCGGTGGCGGCCGCCGCGCCGGCGACCGGGCGACGACTGAGGGGCCCCCCGGCTCGCCCCCTCCCGGGAGCGCCTTCCCGGAGCAGCCGCCCCGGGCCACACCGGGGATGGGGGCACACACCTGAGCCGTTCCGACAGGCTGTGTGCTGTGGCCCCCGCTATGCGGGGATGAGCGGACACACTCCGTCGAGCGGGCATGAGCGTGTGCTCTGATCCCGGCTCGGGGCGCCCCGCGAGCGCAGCGAGCCCGTTAGGCTCAGCCCATGCCGGCCGGTTCACCCCGCTGATGGCGCTCCTGCTCGAGCTTGACGGCGTCAGCCCGACGATCGGCGCGGACGTGTACCTCGCCCCCACCGCCGTGCTCGCCGGCGACGTCCGCATCGGCGACCGGGCCACCGTGTGGTTCGGCGCCGTTCTGCGCGGCGACTCGGCGACGATCGAGGTGGGAGCCGAGACTTCGGTCCAGGACAACGCCGTGGTCCACTGCGCCGCCCGGTTGCCCACCATCATCGGCGCCGGAGTGACCATCGGTCACGGCGCGCTACTCGAAGGCTGCACCATCGAGGACGGCGCCCTGATCGGCATGGGCGCGATCGTCCTGCAGCGCGCGCGGGTCGGGGCGCGGGCCTTGGTGGCCGCCGGCTCGGTGGTCCGCGAAGGCACCGAGATCAGCTCGCAGGTGCTCGCCGCGGGGGCTCCGGCGCGTGAGAAGAAGGCACTCGAGGGCCCGAGCCTGCGTCGTCTCGAGATGGCGCCCGAGCACTACCAGGATCACCGTCGCCGGTACCTCACCGCCACGCCCCGATGAGTGCCGAGCCGCCGCACATCGTCGTCTGGAGCGACTACATATGACCCTTCTGCTACGTCGCGCTCGAGCGCGCGGCGTGGCTCGAGCGCCGGTTCGGCGCCCGGATCGAGTATCGGCCCTTTGATCTGCATCCCGAGTTCCCGCCTGAGGGCGTCGCGCGCGTGGCGCTGGAGCGGCGGGCCGGGCCGGGCGCCCGAGAGCGGCTGCACGCCATGTTCGACCAGGCCGGCCTGCCTTACCGCCGGGACCTGGAGCGGATCCCCAACTCCCACGGCGCGCTGGCCGTGGCCGAGCTGGTCCGCGACCGGGGCCGGCACGAGGCGATCCATGCCCGCCTGTTCGAGGCCTACTGGGTGCGTGGCCTCGACCTGGGCGACGAGGACGTGCTCGTCGCCGAGGGCCGTGCCATTGGCCTGGCGGCGGCCGACATCATCGCCGCCATCGGGAGCCCCGCCTACGCCGAGCGGATCTCCGCCTACACGCAGGCCGCCAGCGAGCTCGGGGCCGGCGGCGTGCCGGCGTGGCTGATCGACGAGCGGCTGCTCGTGCCGGGGGCCCAGCCCCACGAGGTCTTCGAACGCATCCTCGGCCGGCTCGGGCACGAGCCGGTCTGAGCCCCGCGGCAGCGACACCGCCACCCAGGACGCCGCGTCACCCATTCGACCAAGCGGGTTTCGGGCCCACAACGATGGGTTAAGGTTCCCCTCCTATGGCCGAGCCGGCCTCCCGACCCGCATCATTCGAGCGGCTGCGCCGCCTCCCGCTGGTCGGCCGCGCGATGGATTGGGGCATGGGCGCCTCGGCCGCATCGGCGCAGACCCTCGAGGCCGCGCCCCGGATCGCCGGGCTCAAGGTGACCGAGTCCGTGTGCCCGTTCTGCGCCGTCGGTTGCGGTCAGCTCGTCTACACCCGGGGCGGGGAGCTCATCGACATCGAGGGCAATCCGCGCTCGCCCATCAACCAGGGCACGCTGTGTCCGAAGGGCGCCTCCTCGCGGCAGCTCATCCAGCAGCCGGGCCGGCTGACGAAGGTCCTCTACCGCCGCCCGCGGGCCACGGAATGGGAGGAGCTCGAGCTCGAGCAGGCGATGGACATGATCGCCGAGCGCGTGATCGCCGCCCGTGAGGCGGGCTGGCAGGACACCGACCGTCACGAGTGGCGGGTCGATCGCACGCTCGGCTTCGCCCACCTCGGCGGCGCCACGCTTGACAACGAAGAGAACTACCTGATCAAGAAGCTCTTCACGGCGCTGGGGGCGATCCAGATCGAGAACCAGGCCCGCATATGACACAGCTCCACGGTCCCCGGTCTGGGGACCTCGTTCGGGCGCGGCGGCGCCACCAACTTCCTCCAGGATCTCCAGAACGCTGACTGCATCGTCATCCAGGGCTCCTCGATGGCCGAGGCCCACCCGGTCGGCTTTCGCTGGGTGATCAAGGCCAAGGAGCGCGGCGCGCGCGTCATCCACGTCGACCCCCGGTTCTCGCGCACGAGCCAGCTGGCCGACCAGCACGTGCCGATCCGGGCGGGCAGCGACATCGTCTTTCTGGGCGCCCTCATCCGCCACGTGATCGAGACCGAGTCCTACTTCCGCGACTACGTCGTGCACTACACGAACGCCGCCACGCTCGTGAGCGAGGACTTCCGCGACACCGAAGATCTCGGCGGTCTGTTCTCGGGCTTTGATCCGGACACGGGCATGTATGACAAGTCGACCTGGGCCTACGCCAACACGGAGATGGGCTCCTCGTCGGGCACCCGCGAGCACTCGACGCAGTCCTTCGCCGAGCGTACCGAGGCCGGCACCAACCCCCAGCAGCTCGAGCGCGACGAGACCCTCGAGCACCCGCGCTGCGTCTTTCAGATCCTGCGCCGCCACTTCTCGCGCTACACGCCGGAGATGGTGCAGCAGATCTGCGGCATCGCCCCGGCCGACTTCCACGCCGTCGCCGACGCCCTGATCGCCAACTCCGGACGCGAGCGCACGACCGCCTTCTGTTACGCGGTGGGCTGGACCCAGCACACGGCCGGCGTGCAGATGATCCGCGCCGCGGCGATCCTGCAGCTCCTGCTTGGCAACATCGGCCGGCCCGGCGGCGGGGTCATGGCCCTGCGCGGTCACGCCTCGATCCAGGGCTCCACCGACATCCCCACCCTCTATGACCTGCTGCCCGGCTACCTGCCCATGCCGCGCGCCCGGGAGGGCCACCTCAGCCTGGCCGACTACATCGACAACGGCGGCTCGGACACCGGCTGGTGGTCGTTCTTCGACGTCTACATCGTCTCGCTGCTCAAGGCCTGGTTCGGCGAGGCGGCGAGCGAGGCCAACGACTATGGCTTCGCCCACCTGCCCAAGCTGAGCGGCAACCACTCCCACTTCTCCACCACCATGCGGATGCTCGACGGCGGCGTGGACGGGTTCTTCGTCATGGGCCAGAACCCCGCCGTGGGCTCCCAGCACGCCGGGCTTCAGCGCCGCGCGCTGGCCAAGCTCAAGTGGCTGGTGGTCCGCGACCTGGCCGAGATCGAGACGGCCACCTTCTGGCGCGACTCCCCCGAGGTCGCCTCCGGGGAGCTGCGCACCGAGGAGATCGAGACCGAGGTCTTCCTCATGCCCGCCGCCTCCCACGTGGAGAAGGAGGGCACGTTCACCAACACCCAGCGCCTCGTCCAGTTCCGCGACAAGGCGCTGGACCCGCCCGGCGACGCCCGCTCCGAGCTGTGGTTCATGCACCACCTGGCCCGCCGGATCAAGGCCCACTACGCCGGCTCGACACGGACTCAGGACTGGCCGATCGTCAACCTCAAGTGGGACTACCCCGAGCACGGCGAGGCCCGGGAGCCCGACGTCGAGGCGGTCATGCGCGAGGTCAACGGCTACACGATCGCGGACGGACAGCCGGTGGGCGGCTTCACCGACCTGCGCAGCGACGGCTCGACCGCGTCGGGGTGCTGGATCTACTGCGGCTACTTCGCCGACGGGGTCAACCAGGCCCGCCGCCGCCAGCCCGGGGACGTCACCGCGCGCGGCGGGAGCGTCTCGCCGGAGTGGGCCTGGGCCTGGCCGGCCAACCGCCGGATGCTCTACAACCGGGCCAGCGCCGATCCGGACGGCAAGCCGTGGTCGGAGCGCAAGCGCTACGTGTGGTGGGACTCCGAGCAGGAGAGCTGGACGGGCTACGACGTGCCCGACTTTCCCGACTCCAAGGCGCCCGACTACCAGCCCGACGACGACGCCCGGGCCATGGACGCCATCGGCGGCAGTGACCCGTTCATGATGATGCCCGACGGCCGAGCCTCGCTCTACAGCCCGAGCGGCCTGCTCGACGGTCCCATGCCGACCCACTACGAGCCGATCGAGTCGCCGGTGACAAACCTGCTCTACCCCAAGCTGGGCGCCAACCCCTCGGCCATCCGCTGGCAGCGGCCCGAGAACCCCTACGCCTCCTCCCCGGACCCGCGTTACCCGCTCGTGGCCACCACCTTCCGCCTCACCGAGCAGCACACGGCGGGGGGCATGAGCCGCAACGTGCCGTGGCTCGATGAGCTCCAGCCCGAGATGTTCGCCGAGATCGACCCTCAGCTCGCCGCCGACCGCGGGATCGAGGACGGCGGCTGGATGACGATCATGACCGAGCGGGCCGAGATCGAGGCCCGCGCCAAGGTGACCGAGCGCATGCGCCCGTTGCGCGTCGAGGGCCGTCTCATCCACCAGGTGGCCCTGCCGTGGCACTGGGGCTACAGCGGCGCCCGGCACGGCGACATCACCAACGACCTGGGCGCCATCTCCGGCGAGCCCAACGTCTCCATCCAGGAGTCCAAGGCCTTTGTCTGCGACGTGCGCGCCGGGCGCCGTCAGGGTCCGAGCACCCGTCGGCTGGCCCACGCGGGCCTACCTCGCGACCGGGTGGCCACCGGCCACGACGACCCGCCGGCCGAGAACCCCAAGGAGGTGCGCTCCACCAACGGGGACGCCCCCGCTGCCCGCAGCTCCCGCGCCGGAGGCGAGCGATGAGCACGACCGGAGGGGCGCCCACCGAGCTCGCCATCCATCGGGCGCCGGCGCAGCGCATGGGCTTCTTCACCGACACCTCGGTGTGCATCGGGTGCAAGGCCTGCGAGGTGGCCTGCAAGCAATGGAACGACCTGCCCGCCGACGGCTCGCAGTTCGGCAGCGGGGTCGGCTACGACCACACGGGCGAGCTGTCGGCCTCGACCTGGCGCCACGTGCGCTTCATCGAGCTGCTCGAGCCCTCGCCGGAACTCAAGGCCGAGGCCGAGGCGGCCCTGGCCCGCGGCAGCGGCGGGCACGTCCCGGCCATCCCGGCCGCCGGAGCGGCCGCCGGAGCGGCCGCCGGGGGGGCGATGGCGGCGACCCCGGCCACGGCGATGGGCTCGTGGCCGAGGCGGTGCGCCGGATGGGCGACTGGGTGTTCATGTCCGATGTGTGCAAGCACTGCACCAACGCCGGCTGCCTGGACGCCTGCCCGACCGGCGCGCTCATCCGCACCGAGCACGAGACCGTCGTCCTTCAGCCCGACGTGTGCAACGGCTGCGGCTACTGCGTGCCCGCGTGCCCGTTCGGCGTCGTGGACCGCGACCACATCGACGGCCGGGCGGCCAAGTGCACGCTCTGCTATGACCGCCTGGCCGACGGGCTGGAGCCCGCCTGCGCCAAGTCCTGCCCCACCGACTCGATCCAGTTCGGCCCCTACGAGGAGCTGGTCGACATCGCCTCGCGGCGGGTGGCGCAACTGCACAGCCGCGGCGTGACCGGCGCCTACCTGTACGGAGCCGGCGACGAGCCCGAGGACCAGCTCGCCGGCGGCCTGGGCGCCTTCTTCCTGCTCACCGAGCCCCCGGAGCGCTACGGCCTCCCGGCCCACGCCGAGTCGCCGATCCAGGAGAACGTCGCCGTGGCCACTGCGGCGGGAATCGGCGCCGGCCTGCTGGCGGCGGCGGGAACGGCGGTGGCCTTCGTGCTCGCCGCGCGGCGCCAGCAGCGGCCCAAGCGGTGGGGGGCGGAGAGGCGCTGGTGAGCGGTCCAGACGAGTGGCGGGGGCGCCTGGAGGAGGGCGACCGCCCCCCGGAGGTGAGCCAGGCCGCGGAGCCGCCGGCGAGCGCGGCCGGCCGCGAGAGCGAGTGGACCGCCGATCACTCACCTCAAAGTCGCGACATGACCCCGGCCCTGGGCAGCGCGCGGCGGCCCGGCCGACTGGCGGCCCGCCGAGCCCGACGCGGCGGTGGCGCTGGCCCGCCCGACCTTCGCAGACGCGCGCTGGTCCTATCTCTACGGCAGCCTGGATACCGAATATGCCGCCGTCGAGCCCACTCCGGGCCAGGTGGCCGCGGCCAACCGGCGCATGCGCGAGGCCCCCGTCGGCGAACTGCACGGTCCCTTCATCAAGCCTCCGGTCTGGACGTGGGAGGTGCCGCTGTACTTCTGGGTCGGCGGGCTGGCCTCGGGCACCGCCTTCGTGGCCGCGGCCTGCGACGCCGCCGGGGATCACCGCTCGGCCCGCCTGGCCCGCATGCTGGCGCTCGCAACGGTGAGCGCGGCCCCGCCCCTGCTCATCGCCGACCTGGGGCGGCCGGCCCGGTTTCTCAACATGCTGCGGATCGTCAAGCCGCGCTCGCCGATGAACATGGGCGCCTGGTGCCTGATCGCCTTCAGCGCCACGGCGGCCGGCGCGGTGGGCGCGGATCTGGCGCGCTGGCCCCGAACCGCGCGCACCCTGGGCGCCACGACGGCGATCACCGGCGGCTACCTGGGCTCCTACACCGGCGTCCTGCTCGCCACCACCGCCGTGCCGCTGTGGGCGCGCAGCCGCGGCGTGCTCGGGCCGATCTTCATCTGCACGGCCACGGCCAGCGGGGCGGCGGCCACGCGGCTGGCCCTCGTCGCCCGGGGTATCCCCGACGCGCACCCCACCCGGCTGGCGCTGGGCGACGTGGAGACGGTCTCGATCGTCACCGAACTGCTCCTGTCCCAAATCATCCGGCGGCGACTCGGCGCGATCGGCGAGGTCATGCACCGCGGGCGCACCGGGTGGCTGTTTCGCGGGGCCGAGCTGGCCGTGGCCGTCGGCGTCTCGACTCGGCTGGTCGAGAACCGCACGAGCCGGCGCATCCATGACGTGGCCAGCATTCTCTACCTGCTCGGGGCGCTGGCCTTTCGCTACGCGTGGGTGGAGGCCGGCAAGGCCTCGGCCCTCGACCACGCCTCGGTGGCGGCCACGGCCCGCGGACGGCGGGCGCTGGAGGACCAGACCGAGGTGCCGCGCGGCCCAAAGCTCGTCTCCGCGCAGCGGCGAGCGCCCCGCTCGGAGTCGCTGCGCCGGTCCTATGCGGAGGCCGTCAGGCGCGTGAGCCTCGCCGTCGAGGCCCAGATCCGGCGCTGAGGGCAGCGCCGCCCGTCGTTTCTGCCCGCACCAGCCGGGGTAGCGCCTGAAGGCAGGAAGCGACCGCTTTCTGAACGGAGGAGACATGCCTGGACCCCCTGCGTCCGGTTTGCACCGTGGAGGCTTTGGCCGCCGCCGTCAGGGCGGAAAGCGCCATGGTCCGCTGGAGCGCCTCGACCGCCTCCCCGTGTGGCCGTATGAGCGCAAGCTCCTGTGGGTCGTCGGCGCCGGCTACTTCTTCGCCTTCTTCGACATCGTCACCATCTCCTTCGCTGCTCCGGTCATCGCCAAGCAGTTCCACGTCTCCAAGGCGAGCGTCACCCTCTCGGTCACGAGCAGCCTGATCGGGTACATCATCGGCGCCTTCGCCGACAGCCAGATCGCCGACAAGTGGGGGCGCCGGCTCGCCCTCGGCGTGTCGGTGGGCGTCTTCTCCGTCGGGACGGTGCTCGCCGCCGCGAGCACGAACGTGGCCGAGCTCATCGCCTTTCGCTTCATTGCGGGCCTGGGCATCGGCGCAGAGATCGCCGGGGTGACCACCTACATCGGCGAGCTCGCGCCCGCCCCGCTGCGCGGGCGGTACACGAGCTGGGCCACCACCGCCGCCTACGCCGGCTTCGCCGTCGTTCCGTTTGTCGCCCGCGGCTTGGTGCCGACGTTCGCTTCCGGGTGGCGGATTCTCTTTCTCATCGGCGCCGCCGGCGGCGTGACCATCCTGTTCATGCGCCGCGGACTGCCGCCCTCGCCCCGCTGGCTGGTCACCCAAGGGCGACCCCAGGAGGCCAGCGAGCTGGTCGACGAGGCCGAGCAGCGGGCCCGCGAGGCGACCGAAGACCCTCTGCCCGAGCCGACCCCGGTCGCCGAGGAGGCCACCGCGGAGCGCGTCCCCATCAAGGCGCTGCTGCGCCGCCCCGATGGCCCGCCGTCTGGCCCTCTTCGTCGCCATCTGGTTCGTGTACTACATCGGGAACTACGGCTGGCTGACCCTCGCCCCCACGCTGTTCACGGACAAGGGCTACAGCCTCGCCGACTCCACCACCTACCTGATCGTCTCCGGCATCGGCTTCCTCGTCGGCGCGCTGGCCACCACCCAATTCACCGATCGCATCGAGCGCAAGTACACGACCTCGATCGCCGCCGTCGCCTGGGCCATCTCGCTGGCGGTCATCGGCTACTTCGTCTCCCCCACCATCATCATCGTGTTCGGCTTCATTGCCTCGGCGACCATCGGGCTGCTCGTGCCGATGCTCTACACCTACACGGCCGAGCACTTCCCGACCAATGCCCGGGCCACCGGCGTGGCCCTCGGTGATGGGCTCGGCCACATCGGGGGTGCGCTGGCTCCGCTGATCGTGCTCGGGGCCAACGCGGCCTGGGGCTTCTCGACCGCCTTTCTGGTCATGGCCATCACCGGCGTGGTCACGGCCGGGCTGATCCTGTTCGGGATCACCGTCACCGGCCGCTCGCTCGAGACGGCCGCAGCCTAGAAATCAGCGCAACGGGGTATATGCCGTAGCGCTGACCCCTTATGGAGATCTCGCCAGGCTGTGGAGGAGGAGTCGTGAGAAGAGTTGCGGTGGCGCTCGCGGTGAGTATGGTGGCGGCGGCGGTTCCCGGCGTGGCAGCCGCGATGCCCCCGACCACGTTCAACCCGGTCGTCGAGGCCCAGAACTTCTCGATCACCCAGCAGCGTCAGGCGATCTACGACACGCCGCAGTACCAGACCGCAGCTGGCGGTCGATCAGCGAGCAGAACTCCACCAACGCGCTCGCCATCCAGGCCGCCGACCCGGGGCGGTTCTTCACCGACGACGTGTGCTGGAACCAGGGCAACGGCTGCGCCGGCGACATCCGTCTCTACAACTGGGGCAGCGGCCGGCTACGGGATCGTGCGCCCGGTGCTGTTCACCGCCCGCGACGGCGCCACCCTCTCCGGGCACGTGTGGGCCACGGTGGCCGGTCCGGCCAAGCGGCCGGGGATCGTGATCACCAACGGCTCGGTGCAGGCCGACGAGCAGATGTACTGGTACGCCGCCCAGACGCTGGCCAAGGACGGCTACGTCGTGCTCACCTTCGACCCCCAGGGTCAGGGCCAGAGCGACACCTACGGCCAGTCCCCCGACCAGAACGAGGGCGTGCCGGCCCAGAGCGACGGGCGCCCGTTCTACGACGGCACCGAGGACGCGATCAACTTCCTGCTCTCCACCCCCGCAGCACCCCTACGAGCCGGTCACCAGCTGCAGCACCGGCACCAGCCACGCGGCCAAGCAGAACGCAGCGCGTCGCCGCGGGCCTCGACACCGCCTACAACCCGTTCTGGCAGCTGCTCAACCCCTCCGAGATCGGCCTGGCCGGCCACTCCTACGGCGCGGCCGGCGTCTCCTACGTCGGCCAGTGGGACCCGCGGGTCAAGGCCATCGTGGCCTGGGACAACCTCGGCGGCCCGGCACCGTCCTCGCAGATCACCGGCGGCCCGAGCGGCACGTCAACGACGATCGGCGAGCAGCCCTGCCCGGCCGATCCGGCCGCCCGCGACGACCGTGCCGATCACCAAGCCGGCCCTGGGCATGTCGGCCGACTACTTCCTGCCCCCGACCCCGAACACGTCGCTGCCCGACCCCAGCGCCAAGAGCCAGGAGTCCTACGCCTACAGCAAGGCCGGCGTCGACACCGGCGAGATCATCATCCGCGGCGGCATCGCACCTCGACTTCAGCTGGATCCCCAACCAGGCCTTCGGCGCCTCGCTGCGCGGGCCCGACATCATCGACTGGTACACGAGCGCCTGGTTTGACAAGTACCTCAAGCACGACCCGAGCGCCGACGCCCGCCTGCTCAGCCAGCGCTGGCGCAACGACCCGGTCGAGGCCGGCGTCGATCCCAACCACGACGGCAACGCGCTTCTCCTTCTACTACTACTCGCGCCTCGACATCCACCTCGCCGACGGCGGCGTCTTCGACTGCGAGGACCTCCGCGACGGCTGCCCGGGCTGGTCGACCAACGACGGCTACCCGGGCAACTACTCCTACCTCGCCATCGACACCAGCCCGGACAGCAAGACCGGTCCGGGGGCCTCGCTCCGCGCCTCCAACACCGCGAAAGGCGGCGCGGGCAACGGGCTCACCGCCTGCACGGCTCGTGAGGCCACGACGTTCAAGATCAAGAGCGACGATCGCTGGCCCATCACCAAGGTCAAGGTCTACGTCAACCACCGATGGGTGAAGACCAAGCGGGGACGCTCGATCAAGAGCGTCGTCCTGCCCGGGTCGCCCGGCCGCAGCCGATACCTCGTCCGGCTGTGGGAGTACGGGGACAAGGGCAAGGACCGCGACGTGGTGACCCGGCACGTCTACGGCTGCGCCCGGCGGCGCGCCGCGTAGGCGGGCGGCACCAGGCGCCACCGGGCCGGAACCCGAGCCATGCTCACGCGAATCCCCGTCTGAACCACGTTCAGAGCGCGCTCGTGTCTGGGGCCCCAGCGGACGGGGAGCTTCGCTCGCAGCGCCTCGGGCAGCATCCCCAGCGTCACCAGTCGCGAGATCTGCGAGGGCGGGGCGGCGAGGAGTGGCCAGACCGGGGCAAGCGGGCGCGCAAAGCGCGGCGGGGGCAGGCGCAGGAGCGATTCCAGGACCTCGAGGAGCGTCGGGTTGACGACGAGCCGCTCGCGCACCATGTGCTCGCGGTAGGCGACGAAGCCGGCGTAGTCGGCGGGCAGATCCCGGGCTCGCAAGCCGTAGAGGCCTCCGACCTGGAGCATCTCGGCATAGATCTGCGCCCGCTCGGCCCCGGTGAGCGGCCGCTGAAAGCGCGACACGGCCTCGATCAGCGAGTCGGTGAGCGTGGCATGGACCCAGGCGAACGGCTCCGGCGCCAGCGCGTGGTAACGCTCCCCGTTGACGTCGACGCCCTTGATCCGGCGATGCAGGGCGCGGAGATCCGCCCCGGCCCGCACGGCCTCGACGGGTCCGCCGAACACGACGCGGAAGTACAGATCGAGCGTGCCGATCAGGCGCTTGTACGGGTTCTCCCGGTAGTCGGAGAACTCCGCCACACCGGCGCCCACGGCCGGGTGAGCGACCTGGAGCAGCAGCGCCCGTCCGCCTCCGAGCACCGCGGTGAGCTCACCGCCGACCTGCCACACGAGCGAATCCGGGCCCAGCGGAACCGGGGCCGCTGAATCGGGCCGGGCAGGGTGGGCGCGGGCGGACACCGGGAGCGACCACTTCCTAGGACATGACCGGAACCGGGGTCTCGCCGGCGGCCAGGGCCGGTTTGCGCGTGGGCAGCGCCGTCGACGCGGCGAGCGCGATCACGAGCAGGGCCAGCGCCCGCCGAGAAGGTATGGGCGCCGGTTCGGTGAAGGCAGCCATCCCGTCGATGCTACTCATCGGTCCCGACCCCTCCGCGCCGATAGCCTCCGAGCGTGCCGAACCCCGAAGACTCTCTCTTCGAGCGCAGCGTGGCCGTCTGCCGGACGGCTGAAGGCCGCTACGCCGCCACCGTCGAGGCCGCCTGGAGCGGGCCGGTTTCCCCCAACGGGGGCGTGCTGGCGGCGACCATGCTGCGCGCCGCCGCGGCCGAGCTCGGCCCGGAGGGCCCGCCGCCGCGGACGGTGAGCGCGCATTATCTCGAGGCCCCCCGGCCGGGCGAAGCGCAGCTTGCCGTCGAGACCCTGCGCCGGGGCAAGCGCGTGGCGGCCGCCGATGTCCGCATGCACCAGGACGGGCGTCTGGTCTGCCAGGCCACCATCGTTTTCTCCGCCGCGCGATCCACGCCGCTGGCGCTGCCTTCCGCGCCCCTGACCGCCGCCCCGCCGCAGTCGCTTCCGCCTCTGCACGCGGACGCCATGCCGCGCGTCTTTGGCCAGCTCGAGCTCCGACCCGCCTTTGGCCCGCCCGTCTTCTCGCGCGGCGCCGAGGCGGTCACCGGCGGCTGGATGGCCCTCCGCGACGACCGGGCCCCGCTCGACCCGGCGCGCCTGTGCGCGATGTGCGACCTGTGGTGGCCGGCCGTGTTCTCGACCGTGGCCGGACCCGTGGGCGTGCCCACCATCGAGCTCACCGTGTACCTGCGCAGCGTCGAGCGCACGCACCGGGCGCCGGTCCTGGCCCGGTTTGAGAGCCGGCGCGCCGCCGAAGGCCACGTCGAGGAGACCGGCGCGCTGTGGTCGGCCGACGGGGAGTTGCTGGCCGAAAGCCACCAGCTGGCGCTCCTGCTGGCCATGCCGAGCGCCTGAGCGTCAGGCCGCCTCGGCCATCACGGCGGCGTCGGTCTCGGGGAGCTCCTCGGCGTGGTAGTAGCGACCGCCGCGCAGCCACGAGGCCACAGCCGCCAGCAGGCAGCATCCGGCAGCGAAGTAGAACGCCTCGTGGATGCCGCTTGGCAGAACGGCCCCGAGACCAGGCGGGGGAAGAAGGTGTGGCCGGTCAGGTAGGCCGCCGTGGCGTGGGGCATGCTGGTGGACGGCCGGCCCGAGCAGCGTGCCCATCGGGTTGTAGCCCAGGAACGCGGCGAACAGGCTCCCGACCGGCGGCAGTTTGGAGATCTGCACGGCGGTCGCGTGCGGTACGCCGTTGGAGGCCAGGCCGTGGTAGAGGGCCGGGCCGAGCGTCGAGGACAGCCCGATGATGATGAGGCTGAAGAACACGCCGATCGACAGCACCATGGCCGCGTTCATGAACGTGCCGGCCATGCCGGCTCCCGCCCCGCGCTGATCCGGCGGCAGGCTGTTCATGATCCCCGTCTGGTTGGGGGCGGCGAACAGACCCATGGCGACGCCGTTGACGAAGATGACCAGGCCGAAGGCCCAGTAGGGGAAGTTGACCGGCAGGACGATGAGCAAGAAGAAGCTCGCCGCCGCCAGGACCATCCCGCCGGTGGCAAACGGGCCGCGCGCCGTAGTGGTCGGCCAGCCGCCCGGCCACCGGGCCGGCGATGAGGAAGCCCACCGAGAGCGGCAGCATGTAGATGCCCGCCCACAGCGGTGTGTCGGCGAAGCTGTAGCCGTGCTGGGGCAGCCAGATGCCCTGCAGCCAGATGATGAGCATGAACATGAGCCCGCCGCGCGAGAGAGCGGAGAGCAGCGAGGCGAGGTTGCCGCAGGTGAAGGCGCGGATCCGGAACAGGGGGATGCGGAACATCGGAGCTGCCACGCGCCGCTCGATGGCCACGAACAGCGCGAGCACCGCGATCCCGCCCAGGAGCGCGGCGAGGACCCAGGGATCGGTCCAGCCCATCGAGTGCCCGCCGTAGGGCAGGATCCCGTAGGTGATGCCGACGAGCACCGCGATGAGGCCGATGGCGAAGGTGACGTTGCCGAGCCAGTCGATCTTGGCCTCGGTGCGATGGCCGCGGTCCTCGAGCTTGAGGTAGGCCCACACGGTCCCGAACAGGCCGATCGGCACGGAGATGAGAAACACGAGCCGCCAGGCCACCGGGGCGAGCACGCCGCCGAGCACGAGGCCGAGGAACGACCCGGCGATGGCGGCGACCATGTTGATGCCGAGGGCGAGGCCACGCTGCTCGGCCGGGAAGGCGTCGGTCAGGATGGCCGAGGAGTTGGCGAACAGGAACGCGGCCCCGATGCCCTGCACGATGCGCATGCCGATCAGCCACAGGGCGCCGCTCGCTGCCGTTCATGAACACGCACGAGAGCAGGATCGAGCCGACCGTGAAGACGGCGAAGCCGAGGTTGTACATGCGCACGCGGCCGAACATGTCCCCCACCCGGCCGAGGCTGACCACGAGCACGGCGGCCACGACCATGAAGCCGAGCATCATCCACAGCAGATAGCTCGTGTTGGCGGGGATGAGCGGGTTGAGGTGGATGCCCCGGAAGATGTCGGGCATGGCGATGAGGACGATCGACTGGTTGATCGTCGCCATGAGGATGCCCAGCGTGGTGTTCGACAGGGCGATCCACTTGTAGTTGTCGGAATGGCGCGTCGGCGGCGATGCTCACCTACGTACTCCTCGTTCGGGGGTGCAGGGCGTCTGTGGTCGCTCTCAGCGGTCGGGCTGGCGCAAGCCGGTCGATGACCTTGTCGAGAATGGCGACCGCGGAGGCCAGGGTTTCGATCTCGGCGTCCTGGAGCGCGGCCATCTCCTCGTGCAGCAAAGCCCGGTACTCGGCCTTCAGCCGCTCGAAGGTCTCCCGCCCGGCCTCGGTGAGGCTGACGAGCACGGCCCGCCGGTCGGTGGGGTCGGGCACGCGCTCGAGCCAGCCGCGGTCGGCCAGGCGATTGACCAGCAGGGTGATCGCCGGCTGGGTCACGCGCTCCTCGGCCGCCAGCTCGGTGATGCGGCGCGGGCGGGCCATGAGGCTGCGCAGCACGCCGACCTCGGTACGCGAGACGCAGATGGTCGTCCGGGTCAGGAACAGGCGCGTCAGGGCGGCGCTGCGCTGGGGCAGCGCCTCGGCGATCTGGTCAAGCTGAGCCGTGCGGCGATCGGTGGTGGCGTCCTGCATGAGTCGCTTATATTAGCGACTAATGCGTTCATTTCTTGAGCGCGACGTCCCTCGGCCGTGCCCGCCGCGTGAGCCGGGTCCTCAGCTCCGTCGCTAGGCGACACACCGGTTTCGCGCCTGGGGGCCCGGGTACGGCGGCCCAGACAACGACCATGGAGAGGTGACCGATGGCTACCGAGACACGACCCCTGGCGCTGGTCACCGGCGCTTCCAGCCGGCATCGGCTTCGAGCTCGCGCGCCAGTTCGCCCAGAACGGCTTCGATCTCATCATCGCGGCGGAGAACGCGGCCATCGAGACGGCGGCCGACATGCTGCGCCACGACGGCGCCGAGCACGTCGAGGCGGTGTGCGTGGATCTGGCCGAGCAACAGGGCGTGGAGGAGCTCTACCGCCACGTGGTCCAGGCCGGGCGGCCCCTCGACGGCGGCGGCCCTCAACGCCGGTGTCGGCGCCGGCGGCGCCTTTGCCACCGACATCCCCCTGGCCGACTCCCTCCAGCAGGTCGACCTCAACGTCCGCGGCACGGTCGCAGCTGGCCCACTACGTGGTCCGCGACATGGTCGACCGGGGACGGGGCAGGATCCTCTTCACGTCGTCGATCGCCTCGACCATGCCCGGCTCATTTCAAGCCGTCTACAACGCCTCGAAGTCCTTTGTGCAGTCCTTCGCCCTGGCCATCCGCAACGAGCTCAAGGACACCGGCGTCACCGTCACCTCGCTGATGCCCGGACCGACCGATACCGAGTTCTTCGAACGGGCGGCAATGATGGACACCAAGCTCGGACAGGCGGACAAGGATGATCCCGCCGACGTGGCGCGCGACGGGTTCGAGGCCTTGATGAAGGGAGAGGAGCGGGCCGTGTCTCACTCGCTCATGACCAAGGCTCAGGCCCTCGGCAGTCGTCTCATGCCCGATTCGGTCAAGTCCGAACTGCACCGCAAGCAGGCCGAGCCCGGGTCGGCGAGTAGTCAAAGCGAGCACCGCCTTCCGGGCGGCCACCACAGCCGGCCGCGCGGTCCCGGGCGCCTGGGTAGACGAGTTCAGTTCACCCGGTCCGGGGCCGGGGTAGGGGCTCGCTCGACCACCACCGCGTGCCGCCTCGGCGGCCGCCGCAAAAGGAGCTGAGCACCATCACCGCCTTCGGATACACGATGATGACCGAGCAGTCGCCTCCCGACCAGCTCGTCCGCGACCTCCAGGGCGCCGAGCGGGCCGGGTTCGACTTCTCGGTGTGCAGCGACCACTTCCAGCCCTGGCTCGACAGTCAGGGCCACGCCGGCTACGCCTGGTCGATCCTCGGCGCGGCGGCCCAGGCGACCGAGCGGATCGGTCTCATGACCTATGTGACCTGCCCGATCCTCCGCTATCACCCGGCCGTGGTGGCGCAGAAGGCCGCCACCGTGCAGATCCTCTCCGCTAACCGCTTCCGCCTCGGGCTCGGGCGCGGGCGAGAACCTCAACGAGCACGTGGTGGGCAAGGGCTGGCCCTCGGTGGGCGTGCGCCACCGCATGTTCGACGAGGCCGTCGACATCATCTCCGGCCTCTTTGATGGCCAGGAGTCGTTCAACTACCGAGGCGAGTACTTCGACGTCGAGACGGCCAAGCTCTGGGATCTGCCCGAGGAGCGCGTGCCGATCGGCGTCGCCGTCTCCGGGGCCGACTCCTGCCGGCTGGCCGGCGAGAAGGCCGACATCATGGTCGCCGTCGAGCCCAAGTCCGAGCTCGTCGAGATGTTCGAGTCCGCCGGCGGCTCGGGCAAACCGAAAGTGGGGCAGATCGCCCTCGCCTACGACCGCGACCGGGACACCGCCGTCCAGCGCGCCCACGACCAGTTTCGCTGGTTCGGCCTGGGCTGGAAGGTCAACGCCGACCTGCCCAACCCGGAGGGGTTCGAGTCGGCGACCGGTTATGTCCGTCCCGAGGACGTCGGCTCAGTCCTCGGGTGCGGACCCGACGTCGAGGAGCACGTCGAGAAGATCAAGCCGTTCATCGATGCCGGCTTCGACGAGGTCGCGCTTGTACAGATCGGCGCCGACCAGCAGGAGCCGTTCTTCGAGTGGGCCGAGAAGGAGCTGCTGCCGGCGCTGCGCTCGCTGTGAAGGGAACGAGCGGCTGCCCGCCTGGCGATCCCCTCACCACCACTTCTGCTCCCGCGCCCGGTCGGCCCCGTCGGTCCGATCGAGGGCGTCGAGGTCGGCGATGTCCTGTTCGGAGAGCTCGAAGTCGAACAGCGCGCCGTTCTCCTCGACGCGCTCGCGGTGGGTGGACTTGGGAATCACGATCGCTGACTTCTGCAGACACCAGCGGAGCAGCACTTGGGCCGGGGTTCGCCCCACGCGCCCCGCGACCCTGGTCACTGCGGCGTGCCGCAGGTGTCTTCCGGTGCCAAGCGAGCTGTAGGCCTCGAGGGCCAGACCGCGCTCCGCGCAGCTTTCGAGCAGGCGGCGCCGGTACTCGAAGGGGCTGAACTGGACCTGGTTGACCACCGGCCGGGAGTCGGCGATGCCCAGCAGCTCGTCGAGCTCCGAGACGCTGAAATTGGAGACCCCGATCGAGCGCGCGTAGCCCCGCTCCTGGGACTGTTCCATACCGGGCCAGGCCCAGGTCGGGCCCCCCTGAGGCCAATGGACGATGTAGAGGTCCACCTGGTCGAGGCCGAGCCGGCGCAGGCTACCCTCGATCCCCACCAGCGGGTCGCTGTGGCCCGGATAGAACTTGGTGGTGATCCACACCTCCTCGCGGGACACGCCGCTGTCGCGTAGCGCGCGCCCCACGCTCCCCTCGTTCCCGTAGGCCTGAGCGGTGTCGATGTGCCGGTAGCCGAGCTCGAGGGCCCAACGGACGGCGTTCTCGCACTCGGGCCCGTCCGGAACCTGCCAGACCCCGAGGCCGATCACCGGCATCTCGGTTCCGTCGGCCAGCTGCCGCGTGCGCTCGACTGTCCCAGGGGCTGCCTCGGTCACCTTGCCTCCTCGTCGTTGCCACAGGTATCCCCGCTGTGAAGCGATCGAATCCCGTCTCCCGGTTACCGTTGCGGGCGATGAGGGCCGAGCTCTCCGCCTCCGAGGTCCTGGCCCTGCGCCGGGTCACCGCCACGCGCTACGTGACCCCGCTGCGCGAGGGCGGCTCGCTGCCGGGCCTGGTCGAGGCCGATGACGACGGCCTCTACGTGATGAAGTTCACCGGCGCCGGCCAGGGACCGGCGGCGCTCGTGGCCGAGGTCATCGCCGGTGAGCTGGCCCGCACCATCGGTTTCGAGGTGCCCGAGCTCGTAATCGCCGAGCTCGATCCGGAGCTGGCCCGAGCCGAGCCCGACGTGGAGATCCAGGAGCTCGCGCTGGCTTCGGTGGGGCCGAATCTCGGCGTTGACTTCCTGCCCGGTGCGCTGCCCTTCACCCCTGCGGCCGCCCACGCCAGCCGGGCGCAGTGGGCTGCCGCCCTCGTGTGGTTCGACGCGCTGGTCATGAACGTGGACCGCACTCCCCGCAACCCCAACCTACTCGTCTGGCACGGCCGGACCTGGCTGATCGACCACGGGGCCGCCTTCTACCGCCAGCACGCGGAGGCGCCGCTGCGCGACTCGGCCCAGGCCGCCTTTCCCATGGTCGCCGAACACGTGCTCATCGGCGCGGCCGGCTCCATCCAGGAGGCCGACGAGCGCCTGGCCGCCCGCGCCGACGAGGCCGTCGAGGCCGCCGTGGCGGCGGTGCCCGATGTCTGGTTGCCGACGGCGGCGGAGGCTCGCCGCCGCGATTTCGCCACCTTCCTGCACGAGCGCCTCGCGGCGCCGCGCGACTGGGTGCTGGAGGCCGACCGTGCCCGATCGTAAGCCGTTCTCCTACACGATCCTGCGTCTCGTGCCCCGGGTCGAGCGGGGCGAGCGCCTCAACATCGGCGTGGTGCTGTTCTGTCGCCAGTGCCGCTTCTTGGACGCTCGCTGCCGCCTTGATCCGGTGCGCATCACCGCGCTGGCCCCCGACCTCGACCCCGAGGACGTGCGTCCGCATCTCGAGGCCATCGCGGCCGTGGTCGACGGCGATCCGGCGGCCGGCCCGCTCGCCCGGCTCGACCCGTCCGAGCGCTTCGGCTGGGTTGC
This sequence comes from uncultured Solirubrobacterales bacterium, assembly GCA_963777185.1. Lineage (GTDB taxonomy): Bacteria > Actinomycetota > Thermoleophilia > Solirubrobacterales > Solirubrobacteraceae > Palsa-465. Next base: position 394,452 of record CAVZPU010000010.1, on the reverse strand, counting down.
GGCACGATCCTCCACCGTCATCCAGGCCTCCGAGGTCCACACGGGCATGACCGCCGACGCGGCGGCCACGCTCGAGCATCTGTTCAGCCGGCTCGTGGCCTAGGGCCGTCGGGCCGCGGCGGAGGACTTCTCCCAGCGAGACGCCCAAGACGTCTCGCCTAGCACTGGATACCTTCGGGGCTCGCCGCCTCCTGCTCGAGCTGCTGGAGCGTCACGCCCGGCTGGTTGGCCTGGCAGGAGGAATAGGCCGACTTCGCCTTGGCCACGTCCGCGGAGGAGGGTGAGGAGCTGGCCGGGGTCGAGGACGTCGTGGCCCCGCCCGCGCCCACCGCGGCGCCGCCGGAGGCCGGCGAAGACGAGGGCGAGGTGCTGGCCGGGGGTGCCGGCGTGGACGAGCTCGGGGCAGAAGCGGCCGATGTGGAGCCTGCGGTCGTCCGTGACGCCGTGGTCGGGGTCGAGGCAGTGCCACGCGCGGGCGTGGACCGGGAATTGTCAGTGGAGCTTTGGGCGGCGCTCGAAGCGGCCGGGGTGCTGGTGGCAGAGTGCGAAGACGTGCTGCTACCGCCACATCCGGCCAGCGCCAGGGCGCACACAAGCGCGCAGATGCTCAGCTTGCTGGGCATGGCGACCTCCTTGGAGGGGATGGCTGACCGAGTGTAGGCGGCGCCGCGGCGCCGCGGCCGATCGCTCGGCTCTACGCGCCTCACGGCTGGGGGTTTTACCTGCATACGATCTAAAAACTCCCGAGCGCACGAGCGCGCCCACGTGAGCGCTCATCCGTCGAGGAACTCCTCGAGCAGCCGGTTGAAGGCCCGCGGCCGCTCGAGCATGGGCACGTGGCCGGTGTCGGGCAGGATGCGCACCCGCGAGCGGGGAATCACCCGCCGAAACTCCCAGGCGTCGGCGACCGGCACGAGCATGTCCTGCTCACCCTGCACGATCAGCGTCGGGCAGGCGATCTCGCCGAGCCGGTCGCGGAGGTCATAGTCGAGCAGGGCGTCCATGGCCAGAGCGAAGCCCGGCTCGCCGGGGCCATTGGCCTGGTGGGCGATGAGGTCGAGGGCCAGGCGGGTCGGGTGGCGCACGACGGCGCGGAAGCCCAGATGGCGCAGTCGCGGCCGAACCAGCATCGCCCGCTGACCCGCCTCCCAGCTTGCCTGGAGGATGGCCACGCGCATCAGTGTCCGGACCGGGAAGCGGCGCAAGTCGGCGGACGAGATGCCGGCCGCGTCGACGAGCACGAGCCGGCGCACCCGCCCGGGGCGGGTCAGGGCGAGCTCGGCGGCCACAAAGCCCCCGAGTGAGTTGCCGACCACGTCGACCTCGCCGAGGCCGAGCTGCCGGCAGACCTCCTCCACGCAATCGGCGTAGCCCGAGACGGTGATCTTCTCGCGGGGCATGTCGGAGTCGCCGAAGCCCGGGAGGTCAAGGGCGATGGCCCGCCGGCGGCGCGCCATCGCCGGCATGGTCTCAAGCCAGTTCTTCCAGGTTCCGCCGAGGCCGTGGATGAACAGCACCGGGGCTCGGGCGCCGTCACCACGACAGACGACGGCCACGCCGCGACCGGCCACCTCGCAAGCGACGGCTGGAGAAGGCGACCGTGCGCCAGTCCGGCTCCGCCCCCGCTCCGTAGTCCTCGCCGGCTCGACGGGCCGCGCGCAACGAAGCGGGCCGGGCACGCGAGGGGATGATGCGCTTGCGCCGCCGTCGGGTCGCAGTCACCCTCCCCTATTGCCCCGAGGCAAGGATCGCTGCACGCGCCGGGCTCGCCGTGCGAGCATTGGACGATGGCGTCCGAGCAACCCCTGGCCGGCAAGGTTGCCCTCGTGACCGGCGGCGCCGGAGGCCTCGGCCGGGCCACCTGCCGCGCGCTGGCCGGCGCCGGGGCCCGCGTGCTCGTGGTCGACGTCGACCAGGAGGGCGGGAGCGCCGTGGCGTCGGAGGTGGGCGGCGAGTTCTTCGCCGCCGACGTCGCCGATCTCGAGCAGAACCACGCCATGGTCGCCCGGGCGCTGGACCGGTTCGGCGGCCTCGATCTCGTTCACCTCAACGCCGGCGTCTCGAGCATGTTGGGTCTCGACGCGACCTTCGATCTCGAGCGCTACCGGCGGGCCATGGGCATCAACCTCGACGGCGTCGTGTTCGGTACCCACGCCGCGCTGCTCGGCTTCGACCGCTCCGGCACCTCCGGTGGCGCGATCGTCGCCACGGCGTCGTTGGCCGGACTGACCGCCATTCCCCTCGACCCCATCTACACCGCCAACAAGCACGCCGTGGTCGGTCTGGCCCGCGCCCTCGGGCCGGTACTGGAGGGGCGGGGCGTGCGCTTCAACGCGGTCTGTCCGGGCTTTGCCGAGTCGGCGATCATCGAGCCCATCCGCGAGGGCCTGGCCCAGTCAGGCGTCCCCATCATCCCGGCCGAGGACGTGGCTGACGCCGTGCTCACCCTCTTTACCGGCGCCATGAGCGGCGAGTGCTGGTTCGTGCAGGCCGGGCGCGCGCCGGCTCCGTTTCAGTTCCGGGGTATTCCCGGGCCCCGATCGACCGAGGAGACCGCGACATGAACTTCGAGCTTTCCGAGCGAGCCCAGGACTTTCGCGAGCGCCTGCTCGAGTTCATGGACGAGCATGTGTACCCCTCCGAGCCCGCCTGGCTCGAGCAGATGCGGGCCGCGGACACCCCCCATTACCACGCTCCGATCATGGAGGAGCTCAAGGAGGAGGCCCGCCGCCGCGGGCTCTGGAACCTGTTCCTCCCCGACGACGAGCACGGAGCCGGCCTCTCCAACTGTGACTACGCACCGCTGGCCGAGCTCATGGGTCGCACGCGCATCGCCTCAGAGGCCTGCAACTGCAGCGCGCCGGACACCGGCAACATGGAGGTGCTGCACCAGTTCGGCTCCGAGGAGCAGAAGCAGCGCTGGCTCGAGCCGCTGCTCGACGGTGAGATCCGTTCGGCCTTTGCCATGACCGAGCCCGACAAGGCCTCCTCGGATGCCACCAACATCGGCCTGCGCATCGAACGCCAGGGCGACGAGTACGTCCTGCGCGGTCGCAAGTGGTGGACGAGCAACGCCCTGCATCCCAACATGCGCATCCTCATCGTCATGGGCAAGACCGACCCCGAGGCCGCGACCTACCAGCAGCAGTCGATGGTGCTCGTGCCCGCCGACACGCCTGGGCTGACGATCATGCGCAACCTCACGGTCTTCGGCTACCACGACCACGAGGGTCACGCCGAGATCGACTTCGACGACGTGCGCGTGCCGGCCGCCAACATCATTGCCGGCGAGGGCATGGGATTTCTGATCGCCCAGGCCCGGCTCGGCCCGGGGCGAATCCACCACTGCATGCGCGCCATCGGCGCCGCCGAGCGGGCGCTCGAGCTCCTCTGCCAGCGGGCTGACGAGCGCGAGACCTTCGGCCACGCGGTCTCTCACTACGCCAACATCCGCGACTGGATCGCCGAGAGCCGGATCGAGCTCGAGATGGCGCGCCTGCTCGTGCTCAAGACGGCCTGGCTCATGGATACCGTGGGCAACCGCCATGCCCGCATCGAGATCTCCGGCATCAAGTTCGCCGTGCCCGAGATCTGCCTCAAGATCATCGACCGGGCCATCCAGGTCCACGGCGGAGGCGGCGTCTCGCAGGACTTCCCGCTGGCCGAGATGTACGCCCACCTGCGCACGCTGCGGCTGGCCGACGGCCCCGACGAGGTGCACAAGCTCTCGCTGGCCCGCCAGGAGCTGCGCCGCCAGCGCGAGGCGCGCGGTGATGTCCGCACGCCGGCGTGAGCGTGAAAATCGCTAGCGCGATTTCCATTGGGAGTTCTGCCGGGGGCAGAACTCCCGGTTCTGCATGAGTGACCTCGACGAGCTGCGCGAACGCATCGCGCTGACGCAAGACGCCGCGCGGCCCGATGCGGTGCAGCGCCGCTATGAGGCGGGCGGACGGACAGCGCGGGAGAACATCGCCGACCTCGTCGACCCGGACTCCTTGGTCGAGTACGGGCGCTTCGCCATCGCCGCCCAGCGCGGCCGCCGCGAGCTCGACGACCTCATCGCCCGCACCCCGGCCGACGGCCTGGTGGCCGCCACGGCCCGCGTGGACGGCCGTCCCTGTGCCGTGCTCGCCTACGACTACATGGTCCTGGCCGGCACCCAGGGCGCTCTCGGTCACCTCAAGAAGGACCGCCTGTTCGAGCTCATCGAGCGGATGCGCCTGCCCACCGTCTTCTTCGCCGAGGGCGGCGGCGGACGGCCGGGTGACACCGACTTCCCGGTCGTCTCCTCGCTCCAGGTGCGGGCGTTCGCCCTGTGGGCCCGGCTCTCGGGCGTGGCGCCCCGGATCGCCGTGGTCAAGGGCCGCTGCTTCGCCGGTAATGCGGTGATCGCCGGCTGTGCCGATCTCATCGTGGCCACCGAGGACGTCTCCATCGGTATGGGCGGGCCGGCCATGATCGCCGGGGGTGGCCTCGGCCAGGTCGATCCCGACGAGGTCGGCCCGGTTGGGGTGCAGGCCCCCAACGGGGTCCTGGACGTGGTCGTGGCCGACGAAGCCGAGGCGGTGGCAGTGACCAAGCGGCTGCTCGGGTACTTCGCCGGCCCGGGAGAACCTGGCGATGCCGCCGACCAGACCCAGTTGCGCACCCTGGTACCCGAGCGTGAGCGCCGCGCCTACAAGGTGGCGCCGATCATCGAGACCCTGGCCGACGCGGGCTCGGTCACCTATCTGCGCGAGCGCTTCGCCCCCGAGATGGTGACCGCGCTGGCGCGGATCGAAGGCCGCCCCTGCGGTGTGATGGCCAACAACACCATGCATATGGCCGGGGCCATCACCAGCGCGGCCGGGGACAAGGCGGCGCGCTTTCTGCAGCTCTGCGAGGCCTTCCGCCTGCCCGTGCTCTCCCTCGTCGATACCCCCGGGATGATGGTCGGCCCCGAGGCCGAGGCCACCGGGCTCGTTCGCCACACCTCGCGGCTGATCGTCACCGCGGCGGCCCTGACCGTGCCCTTCGTCGCCGTCATCCTGCGCCGGGCCTACGGCCTGGGGGCGCAGGCCATGGCGGGCGGGTCGCTGCACGAGCCCCTGCTCACCGTGGCCTGGCCCTCCGCGCATCTGGGGCCGATGGGCCTCGAGGGCGCGGTGCGCCTGGCTCTGCGCAAGGAGCTCGAGGCCATCGCCGACCCCGAGGAGCGCGAGCGGCGGGTGCGCGAGTTGACCGCCGCCGCCCAGGACAACGCCAAGGCGCTGAACGCTGCGGCCCTGTTCGAGCTCGACGACGTCATCGACCCGGCCGAGACGCGGACGCTCGTCGCCTCAACGTTCGCGGCCGCGTCGGCTTCCGGCCCACCGCCGCCCGCGGCACAGCGGCGCTTCGTCGACCCCTGGTGAGGGGGGGTGGGGCGCGAAAGAAGAAAATATGGCCGGTTTCTCGCCCCGCACCCTGTGCCGAGCCCGGCCAGCGGACTCAGGCCGCCGGGACCGCCACCCGCGCGCCCACCATCCGGGCCAGCGCCCGGCGATGGCGGCCCGGCCCGCCGAGGAGCGCCCGGTCGAGCTCGGCGCGCTTGTAGAGCCAGTGGACGTCGGCCTCCCAGGTAAACCCGATGCCGCCGTGGGCCTGGATGGCGCTCGCCGTCACCTCGCGACCGCCCTCGGCCGCCGCCGCGGCGGCCAGCGCCGCTGCTTCGGGCAGGCGCGCGGGATCGGCATCGGCCGCCCAGGCCGCGAAGTAGGCCGTGGAACGGGCGCTTTCGGTGTGGAGCAGCATCTGGGCGCACCGGTGCCCGACGGCCTGGAAGGAGCCCACCGGAACGCCGAACTGCTTGCGCTCCTTGACGTAGGCGAGGGTCATATCGAGCGCGCGCTGGCACAGTCCCACGACCTCGGCGGCCAGAGCGGCGCGGACGCGGTCGCCGGCACCGGGGCCGAGCGGCTCCCCGGACGCTTCGCTGACCGTCGCGTAGCGACGGGTTGAGTCGATCGTCGCGAGCGGCTCAGCCTCGGGCGCGAGGAGCAGCCGCGCCTCGTCGCCATCCACCAGCACGACCACGTCGGCGCCGACCCCGTCGGCCACCAGCCCGGCCGCCCCGATCCCGGCCCGCACCGAACCTGAGATCAGCCCGGGCAGCCAGCGCGAGCGCTGCTCGTCGTTCCCGCAGGCCTGGATCACGGCCGCTGCCGTGGCCGACGAGATAAACGGCGTGGCCGCGCACGCGTACCCGAGCTCCTCACACAGCGCGGCGAGCTCGACGGCACCCAAGCCCTGGCCCCCGTGTTCCTCGGAGACCGCGATCCCGGGCCAATCGAGCGACACGATCTCCTTCCACAGCGCCTCCGAGTACGAGCCGCTCTCGGCCGCCTCGCGCACCCGCGCCATCGGCGCGCGGTCGGCGAGCAGCTCGTGGGCCACCTGCTTGATCTGCTTCTGGTCTTCGTTGAGATCGAAGTGCATGACCGAAAACCTCTTTCAGCGCGCCTTGGGCAGCCCGAGCACCCGCTCGGCGATGATGTTCTTGAGCACCTCGGTCGTCCCGCCCTCGATCGAGTTCCCGCGGGCGCGCAGGAGCTCGTAGGCCCACGAACCGCCGGCCTGCAGAGCAGCGGGCCCGAGAAGGTCGGCGGCGAACTGGGTCAGCTGCTGGTTGGTGTCCGACCACAGCCACTTGGTCAGCGACCCCTCCGGTCCCGGCTGGCCGTACTTCTCGATCGCGGTCAGCCCTCGGTAGGCGGTCAGCCGCAGGACCTCGGCCCGGAGGTGAAGCTCGCCGAGGCGGTCGGCGATCACGTCATCCTCGAGTGCTCCGCGTGAGGCGGCTTCGGCGATCACGCGATCAAGCAGCTGGCGCAGGCGCACCTGCAGGAAGAAGGCCAGGCCCGCCCGCTCGTTCATGAGCGTGGTCAGCGCCACTTTCCAGCCGTTGCCCACCCCGCCGAGGACGTTCTCGTCCGGGATCCGCGCGCCCTCGATGAACAGCTCGTTGAACTCAGGCGAGCCGGTGATCTGGCGCAGCGGGATGACTTGCACGCCGGGCTGCTCCATGTCCATGAGGAAGTAGGTCAGCCCCTTGTGTTTCGGGACCTCGGTGTCCGTCCGGGCCACGAGCATGCACCACTTCGCGTACTGTGCCCCGCTCGTCCACACCTTCTGCCCGCTCACCACCCAGTCGTCCCCATCGCGCACCGCTCGCGTCTTGAGCGACGCCAGATCGGAGCCGGCGTCGGGCTCGGAGAAGCCCTGGCACCAGATCTCCTCGGCGGTCAGGATCGGCGTCAGGTAGCGGTCCTTCTGCTCCGGCGTGCCCCAGGCCATGATCGTGGGACCGGCGAGCAGCAGGCCGAGGACGTTGGCCGGTAGCGGCGCCCCGGCCCGGGCCAGCTCTTCGAAGAAGATGGCCGACTGGGTGAGGGTGGCGCCCCGGCCCCCGTACTCGCGCGGCCAGTGCACGGCCGCCCAGCCCCCGTCGGCCAGCCGGCGCTGGAAATCCCGCCGCCAGGCGTAGTGCGCATCCTCGTCTCCCTCGGGCGGCTCGGGCGGCAAGCCGTAGTCGGCCAGCCAGGAGCGCAGCTCCTCGCGGAAGGCGAGCTCGGCCTCGTTGAAGGTCAGGTCCATGGCTCCTCCTTGTCGGCGGCGAGCCGCACCGCGCAGCTCACCAGCAGTTGTTCCAAGTCCCCCACGCCCTCGCCCCGGCGAACGCGCGCGCAGGCCAGCTCATGGACGCCGACGGCGAGCACGAACAGCGCCTCGCGCGGGGGCACGGGCCGCCCGCAGCGAGCAAAGGTGCGGGCGTAGCGGGCGGCGAAGCGGTCGAGAACGGCCTCGCGCTCGGCCGCCACCACGTGGGCCTCGATCAGGTACACGCGGGCGAAGAGCGGATCCTCCTCCAGCGTCTCCAGGTAGGCCCGAAAGCCGAGCCGCAGCTCCTCGCGCCAATCGGCGGCGCCGCGGACGGCCGCGCTGATGCGCTGCTCGAGCACCTCGTAACCGGCCCGGTAGGCGGCGAGCAGGCAGGCCTCCTTGGAGGCGAAGAGCTCATAGAAGGTGCCTCGCGAGACGCGGGCCAGGCGCACGGCGTCGGCCACTGTGGCCGCCTCGTAGCCCTTCTCGGCCACCGCTCGGACCATGGCCTCCAGCAACCGGGCCCGTTGGGAGCGGTCGCTCGGCCGGGGCGCGAGCCCAGGGTGGCTGCCGACCAGAGATTCGCCCACGAGGGCCATAGTACTCCTCAGGTACACAACGGTATCTGTAGAGTACGCCGAGGATGGAACAGTCCTGTGCCATCGGCGGCGGGATCACGCTCTGCTACGAGACCTTCGGGGCCTGCACCGATCCGCCTCTGCTGCTCATCATGGGTCTGGGCACTCAGATGATCGGCTGGCCGGACCCCTTCTGCGCCGCGCTGGCCACGGCCGGCTTCTATGTCGTGCGCTACGACAACCGCGACTGCGGGCGCTCCACCCGTGTGCGTGGCCGTCCACCCTCGCTGCGCGAGCTCCTGCTGCGGCGCATCGACGATCCGCCCTACACGCTGTCGGATCTGGCCGCCGACGCCGCCGCCCTGCTCTGCGCCCTCGAGCTCCCCGCCGCCCACGTCGTGGGCGCCTCGATGGGCGGCATGATCGCCCAGACCCTGGCCGCCCAGGAGCCGGGACTCGTCCGCTCGCTCGTTTCGATCATGTCGAGTACCGGCAACCGGTGGAAGGGCCAGCCGGCCTTCGGCATTCTGCGCTACATCCTGCGCCGGGCGCCCACCGAACGCGAGGCCTACGTCGAGTACATGATGAAGGCGTTCGACGCCATCGGCTCGCCGAAGCTTCACCGCGACCGGGAGCGGCTGCGGGCCACGGCCGAGCGCTCCTACGAGCGCGGCCTGCACCCCGCCGGAACCGGCCGTCAGCTGGGCGCCATCATCGCCTCGGGCGATCGCACCGACACGTTGTCTCGCATCACCGCGCCCACGCTTGTCATCCATGGCTCCCGCGACCGCATGGTCAACCCTTCCGGCGGCCGAGCGACGGCACAGGCCATACCCGGGGCCCAGCTGATCATGGTCGAGGGCATGGGACACGACCTCCCCGACGAGGCATGGCCGAGGCTGACCGGCGCGCTCGTCGCACACGCGCGGGCTGCGGAGGCATCGGCGACCGGCGCCGCCGATCGGCTCGCGGGCTGAGGCGACCGGCCGGCCCCCGCGCTACTCGCGGTCGGCGCTCACGGGCTCCGGCTCGAGCGTGAACACCTGGACGGCCACGTCGTGTCGCAGGTCGATGCCACCGACGAAGGCCACCGTCCGGCGACCCAGGATCCGCTCCGCCTGAGCCCGAAACTCGTCCTCGAGAGCGGACTGGAACAACAGGCGCGCCTCGCGTAGGCGCTCATGCTCGCCCATGGCCACGAGGTTGCGTTCGGCAACCGTCATGCTCTGCTCGAGCACGATGACCACCGTGTCGGGGCCCGCGAACATGGCCCGAGCCTTGGTCGGCCCCCGGCCAAACGCCCGCTTGTAGAGCCGGACCATGGCGTTCGAGAGCTCGAGCATCGGGGTGCGGACGGTTTCCGAGCTGGTGCGGAGCGGTAATTCGAGGTCCGTCATGCCAGGTTGCACAGTAGGCAGGCCTTCCCCGCTGGCGCCCCAGGGGGTTGGATACCAACCCGGCTCCGTCGTCCATTGCACCTGCTGCGGGGAGAACTGCGCGTAGCCTGTAGCTGTGGAGTTCGCCACCAGCCCCCGCCATCGCCACCTCGTCGTCATCGGGGCTTCGGCCGGTGGCGTGGAGACTCTCAAGCAGATCGCCGAGCAGCTGCCCGCCGACCTTCAGGCGGCCATCTGCGTCGTGCTCCACCTGGCGCCGGACAGCCCGAGCGCGCTGGCCGCCATCCTCGCGCGGGCCGGCCCGCTACCCGCCCGGGCGGCGAGTGACGGGGACGACCTGATCAGCGGCCATATCCTCGTGGGCCAGCCCGACCACCACCTCATCGTCGAGGATGAGCATGTCCGCCTGACGGTCGGCCCGCGGGAGAACAATCATCGTCCCGCCGTCGATGCGCTGTTTCGCTCCGCCGCCGATGCCCGGGGGGCCGACGTGCTCGGCGTCGTGCTCTCCGGCACGCGCGACGACGGCACGGCGGGCCTGGCGGTCATCAAGGCCCGGGGGGGAATGGCCATCGTCCAGGATCCCACCGACGCTCTCTACCCTGGCATGCCCGCGAGCGCGATCGCTAATGTCGCAGTTGACGCGGTCGTACCATCTAAGGAGATCGCGCAGACAATTGCGGCCATCGTAAACGGGGACTACACGCCGACCACTCCCATGGCAGGCCCGCCGGACAATCAGGAGCGCAGCGGGGACTCCGGGGTCACGATCTGCCCCGAGTGCGGCGGCGTCCTGAGCGAGCACAGGGAGGCCGGGCTGACGCAGTGGCGCTGCCGGGTTGGCCACCGGTATTCGCCCGAGAGCCTCGTGGACGCGCAGAGCGCCGATATCGAGGCTGCGCTGTGGACGGCGGTCCGGGCCCTCGAAGACCGGACCCTGCTCCTGCGCCGGATGTCCGACCAGCTCGAGTCCCGCGGCCAGCGCCGCTCGGCCGGCCGCTTTCGCCGGAGGGCGCAGAACGCCGATGAGCAGGCCCAGCTCGTGCGCCGCGCGCTCGAGCAGGCGGCCCTGACGACGCTGCGCGCCGTCAGGACCGAGGAGGAAGCTGAATTCTCACAGCAGGAAGGCGTTGGTTGAGCGCGGAGCGGCGAGCCGACTCGCTGGACTCTCTCCTCGAATTCATCAAGGAGAGCCGGGGCTTCGACTTCACGGGATATAAACGCTCGAGCATCCAGCGCCGCGTGGCCAAGCGGATGGCCGCCGTCGGCGTCGAGGGTCACGAGGATTATCTCGATTACCTCCAGCTCCACTCCGACGAGTTTGCCGAGCTGTTCAACACCCTGCTGATCAACGTCACAGGATTCTTTCGTGACCCTCAGACGTGGGAGTACATGGCCACCACCGTGGTGCCGCAGCTCATCGCCGCGCGCCCGGACGCCGGGCCCCTGCGCGTCTGGTGCGCGGGCTGCTCCTCCGGCGAGGAGCCGTACACGGTGGCCATGGTCTTCGTCCGGGCGATGGGCGACGGCGCCTTCCGTGACCGCGTGAAGATCTACGCCACCGACGTCGACGAGCACGCGCTCGAGCAAGCCCGGCTCGGGGCCTATCTGCCCCGGCAGGTCGAGGACATTCCCCACGACGCCCTTGAGCGGTTCTTCGAGCGCACCGATCAACGCTACGTCTTTCGCAAGGACCTGCGCCACTCGGTCATCTTCGGGCGCAACGACCTCGTCCAGGACGCGCCCATCTCCCGCATCGACTTGCTCGTGTGCCGCAACACGCTCATGTACTTCACGGCCGACACCCAGGCCCAGATCCTCCGGCGTTTTCATTTCGCCCTTCACGACAGCGGCGTGCTCCTGCTCGGCAAGTCGGAGATGCTGATCACCCACTCCGACCTGTTCACGCCCATGGAGCTCAAGTGGCGGGCCTTTCGCAAGGTGGTCAGGCCGGGCCGGCGCGAGCGCCCGCGCATCACCGCCGCCGACCCGGGTAACGGCGCCTCGCTGACCGTGGGTGACACCCTGCGCGAAGCCGCCTTCGACATCGCCACCCCGGCGCAGGTGGTGCTCGATGCCCGCGGCGCCCTGGTCATGGCCAACCTGGTGGCCCGGCGGCTGCTTGGCCTGACCGCCAACGACCTCGGCCGCCCCCTCCAGGACCTCGAGATGTCCTACCGGCCCGTCGAGCTGCGCGGTCACCTCGACGTCCTCAGTGGCGACCGGCGCCCCATCGAGATCCGCTCGGTGCGCTCGACACACGACGGACAGGAGCGGCTCTTCGACGTGCGCCTCGTCCCCCTGGGCGCGAACGGGGACGTGCTCGGCACGAGCATCTGCTACGTCGACGTCACCGACACCCAACGCCTGGAGGAGCAGTTGGCCACCTCCAAACGCGAGCTCGAGCAGGCCTACGAGGAGCTCCAGTCGACCGTCGAGGAGCTCGAGACGACCAACGAGGAGCTCCAGTCCACCAACGAGGAGCTCAAGACGACCAACGAGGAGCTCCAGTCCACCAACGAAGAACTCGAGACCATGAACGAGGAGCTCCAGTCCTCAAACGAGGAGCTCGAGACCATGAACGACGAGCTTCGCCACCGCACGGGCGAGCTCAACGACATGAACCTCTTCCTGGAGACCATCCTCACCACCATGGGGGTCGCGGTGGTGGTGCTCGATCGTCAGCAGCACGTCCAGATCTGGAACAGCCAGGCGCGAGAGCTGTGGGGGCTGATGGCCGACGAGGTCGAGGACCAGCATCTGATGTCGCTCGACATGGGTCTGCCCGTCGAGCAGCTCAAGCGCCCGCTGCGGACCACCCTGTCTGGCGAGTCAGAGCGCGAGGAGACGACGGTGGAGGCGACGAACCGGCGAGGGCGAGCCTTCCAGTGCCGGGTGACGATGCTCCCGATCGGCCGCGATGGTCAGGGCGTGGTCGGCGCCATCATGATGATGGAGCCCGCCGAAGAGTGAGCTAACGGTCGCCACGGCGCTCGTACAGCCGCTCGCGGGCGTCCCGCATCTCGGCCTGGCGCCGCCGTACTTCCTCGGTGCGGACGTGATGTTGCGCGCGCAGCTGCGCGACGCTTTCGAGCAGCGCCATGTGGCTCTCGGCGGTGCTCCCGCGCGGCTCGCGGTCGACCCGCCAGACGGCGGCGCCGGTCGGGATCATCTGCGGGTCGTCGATCTCTTCCGCCGGTGGGGAGGGCGCGGGTGGTGGCTCGAGGAGAAGCCAGCCCCGGTCCTGGCGGACGATGGCACCGCGCTCGGAGAGCTCGCCGAGAGCCAGCGTGACCGTGGGTCGTCGCGCACCGATGAGCGCACCGAGGACATCGTGGGTCATGGCCAAGGGCAGCACCGTCCCGACCGAGGTCACCCGGCCCCAGGACTCGGCCAGCCACCACAAGAGGGCGAGCAGGCGCTCCTCGACTCGGGGAAGCTGGCAGATGGCAAGTTGCACGCCGAAGCGCTCCCCCTGCTCGCCCAGGCGGGCCGTCAGCCCGCCGGCCAGAGCCGGCAGCCGTTGCACCGCGGCCAGAAACTCGTCTCCGAGCAGGGCGAGGCTGGTGTCCTGCGTGGCGCTCAGCGTCGAGCTCGACATCACGATCGATCCGGCGCTGTCGATCCGGGCCAGCACGTCCCCGGATCCGAACATCTTCATCGTGAGATGGCTGCCGACCTGCATGCGTTGGAGCATCATGCCCTCGAGGATCACCGCACTGAAGGCGCGCGCATCGGCCAGCACGTCGTTGAGATCAAACGGCCCGCGCTCGAGAGTCCGCACGGGCACCACGAGCCGGTTGGCGAGCGCTCGCTCTTCTGGCTGGAGGTACCGGGCCAGGTCCGGTTCGCGCTCGATCAGGCGAATACCGTCATGGGCCATGTAGATAAAAGTTCCCCGAGCGGGCGTGGATCAGTCTCCTGGCCCAGAATATGAAGTATGACCGAGGCCAACGCAAGCGACCAGACGAACGCCGGCGCCGCGCCCAGGAGCGCGAAGCGCAGGCCCTCGAACGCCAGCGCCTCCCGGGTTCTCAGCGGCCTCCCGGGCGCCTCAGCGGCCTTCCGCCGCGGCCCTAGCGGCCGGGCAGGTGCCAGATGACGAGCTCGCCGCTGCTCGACGCGTCGTGGTAGTTGCCCACGGGCAGGATGATCCGGCCGCCGTCGGCGATGGGGCTGTTCCAGTGGCCGGTGGGCGCAGCCAGCCTGGCGATACGGTGACCGGAAGCGGGGGCATAGACGTTGAGGGCCCCGCCGGTCTCGTCGTAGACGTAGAGGAGCCCGCCGGCCAAGACCGGGCTCGTTCCAGCGGTTCCGTTGTGCCAAGCCAGGGTCAGACCGGGGTGCGAGCCGCCGCGGGCGAGGTAGGCGGCGCTACCACCATCGTCGGCCACGAAGACGTAGGTCCGGCGACCCTGGCTCCAGACCGCGGGGGCGGTGAGGACCTCGGCCGCGCCCGGGCTGCTCATGTCCTCGAGCTCGCCGCCGGTTCTCGAGCCGGCCGGGCCGGTGCTGCCGTCAAGGCGGTCGAGGTCGAGGAGCCGAAGCTTCTGGTCCTTGCCCCCCTGAAGCGCCAGGCGCCGCCCGCCCAGCGGGGGGAGCAGTGCCGGCTCGGTGCTGCCGATGTCGTTATCGCTGCTGTTGAGCGCGGCCTGATCGGTGGGCGTCCAATTGTGCAGGAGCCTCAGGGTGGACGAGAGCTCGAGCACGCTGTCGCCCCAGTCCGTGCGCCCGTTGAAGTCGGAGTTGCCGGTGGCGACGAGGATGCGACCGATGCCGGGCTCGACCACAGAGCCTTGGCGCGCCCAGATGGCGGCGTCGCTCTGCGGGCAGGAGCGCGGTGGGTCGATGATGGTGGTGCGGTTCGAGCACAGCGCGTTGAACACGTGGGTGATGCGTCCGCTGGCGCGGTCGATGAGAACGACGTGGCCCTGGTAGACGGGCGCGTCGCCGTAATAGCCCCCGGTGACAACCAGCAGCGAAGGCCCGCTCAGATTGAGCGCGCCCGCGAGCTTCTCCTTGCTCGGGTCGAAGGTCACCCGTACGGGCCAGCCCCCCGAGCGGACCTCGCGGCCGCTTGAGACCATGAGCTTGTGCACCATGCCGTCGGGGCTGGCCGCGTAGACGTAGCGGCGGTCCGGATCGGCCACCGGGGTGGCCGTCGTCACTTGCGAGCTGCCTTGCAGCGAGCCGGCGCTGGCCGGACTGAACTGCCACAGCCGCTGCCCGGTTCCCGGGTCGATGGCGATCGTCCGGCCGTAGCTCGTGGTCACCACGATGACGTCGCGCCGCCGCCGGCCGACGAGGATCGTGTGCAGCTCGATGGGGGCGGCGTCGACTGTGCCGTCCAGATGGACGATCCGGGCGCGCAGGGCGCGCAGGTTGCCGGCGGTGATGCCGGTTCGCGCCGGTCCCACTCCCGTGCGGGCGGCGTCGTAATCGAACGTCGGCCAATCGGAGTCCGGGACCTTGGCCACGCGCGATTTCGGGGCCGGTGCCTGCGCCCGGCCCGGCGCCACGGTCGTTCCCGACGCGATCGCCGTCGTATGGGCGGCCCCCCCACATCCGGCGGTCAGCAGCGCGCCCGCCCACACCGTGGCGAGCCATCGCCGGTGTACCGTCATCGCTCGATGGTACCCGCGGCCACAGGGGCTACTCGGGCCCCGATGCCCACCGGCCCGCCATGAGCCCAAGGGGCTGGCTGGCCTTTGCCGCGCTGTCGGTGCTGTGGGGCGTTCCCTACCTGTTCATCCGCATCGCCGACCGGGGCGGCATGCCGCCGCTCGACCTCGCCTGGATGCGGGTGACCATGGCCGCGGTCATCCTGCTCGCCCTGGCGGCGCGGGCGGGCACACTTGGCACCCTCCGGGGCCGGGCGCGCTCCCTCCTCGCCTATGCGGTGGCCGAGATCGTCGTCCCCTTCTCGCTCATCGCCACCGGGGAGCGCTCGGTGTCCTCCTCCCTGGCCGCGATCGTCATCGCCACCGTCCCGCTGCTCGTCGCCCTCCTGGCCATGCGCTTCGATCCCGCCGAGCGGCCCACGCCACAGCGCGCCGCCGGCCTCCTCATCGGGTTCGCGGGCGTGGTGGCGCTGGTCGGGATCGATGTCGCGGGGCGGACGAGCGCCTTGCTGGCCACCGGCGGACTGCTCATATCGCCGCGCTCGGCTACGCCATCGGCCCCTTGCTCATCAAGCACCGCTTCGCCGGCCTCGATCCCCGCGCCACGATGGGGGTGAGCCTCGCCGTGGCCGCGGTCATCCTGACCCCGCCGGCCGCGCTGAGCTGGCCCCGCAGCACCCCATCCACGGGCGCCTTCGCCGCCGTGGTCGTGCTCGGCCTGGTGTGCACGGCCGCCGCCTTCATGATCCTGCCCGGCCTGATCGCCGACGCCGGTCCGAGCCGAGCGACCGTCATCACCTACGTCAACCCCCTCATCGCCGTCATTCTCGGTGTCGCCGTGCTCAGCGAGCGCCCCGGCGCGGGCGCGCTGGCCGGGCTCGTGCTCATCCTCACCGGCTCCTGGGTGGCGACCGGAGGTCGCGTGCCCGCGGGCTGGACTCGGCGCCGGCGCGCCGCGGCTGCGGAGGCCGAGGAGCCGCCCCCCGAAGCGGCTCACACGGGGTTAAAGCAGCCGTAGATCGTGTAGAGCGGGTTGACCACGTTGTGGCCCGTGGCATCGCGCATGAGCTGCTGGCCGATGAAGGCGGGTGGGGACTGGGCCTTGAAGCACCCGTCCCCGGTGACGCTCAGGTCATAGGAGACGGGCGTCTGCTGGAAGGGCATCGCCCCGGACTGAGGGACATAGACGGTCATCGTGCACACCCAGTCCCCCGGACCGTCGGGAGAGGGTCCCCGGCGGCTGCAGGTCGGCACGATGGTGAGCTTCGTGCCGGGCGGGGCGTAGCGCCCGAGCTCGCGCTGCTGAAGAAGGGTCAGGTCGTTGAATGTGGGGGTGAAGCTCTGAACGACCCGTCCTGGGGTCACGCCCGAGGGACCCCAGTTGCCGGCCAGGGCGAACACCACGACGATGATGACGAGCACGGCAACGACGCGCAGCGCCCTCCCCCAGCTCGCCCGTCGCCCGACGGGTGCGCCGGCGAAGTCCCGGCGGCCGAGCAGCCTCCACGCCACCGTGAGGCAGACGCCGCTCCACAGCAGGCTGACGGCCACCCCGACGGCGATCTGGCC
The DNA here is from genome assembly GCA_963777185.1 of uncultured Solirubrobacterales bacterium. Taxonomy (GTDB): domain Bacteria; phylum Actinomycetota; class Thermoleophilia; order Solirubrobacterales; family Solirubrobacteraceae; genus Palsa-465. Next base: position 377,667 of record CAVZPU010000010.1, on the reverse strand, counting down.
GGGGTAGGGATGAGCCGTGAACAGGGGGTGCCAGATGTCAAAGGCCGAGGAGACGAGCAGGAAGTGCGCCCACACGCCGGTGCCGATGAGGATGAGCAGCTGCATGGCCAGCGCGGCGATGGCGGGGCCGAGGACGCCCATGATCCCGTTGCGCACGGCGATCGAGAGGAGCACGGCCAGGCTCGTGAAGGCAAGCGTCGGGATGAGGCAGAGCAGCCAGCTCAAGGCGACGAGGGCAAGCGTCTTGCCCCCCGACATCGTGCCCCCGCTCAGCGTGACGAGCCCGTGGCCGCCGACCAGGGCCACGCCGGCCACGATGGTGGTCAGCGCGGTGAGCGCGGAGAGGCCGAGCACGAAGGTAAAGGCGGCCATCAGCTTGCCCAGGAACAGGTCGCGCCGCCGGCAGGAGCGCGTGAGCACCATCTTCCAAGTGCCGTAGCGGTCCTCGGAGGAGAACAGATCGCCGGCGATGATGCCCGCGATGAGGGGGAAGCCCCAGTTACCGGCGAAGGCGAGAATGACCAGCGAGAGGGCAAACCCCGACTGGTGCACCCAGGCCCCGTAGAGGGCATCGGACGGGGTGCCGCTCTGAACGCGGAGCAGGATGGCGAAGATGAATGGCCCGATGACGCAGATGAGGGCGAGCAGGCGGACGGCGAGCTGGGCCGAGAGCTTGCGTCGCTCGACCCGGTAGGCGGCCCACGCCCCGCCGCGCCGATTCTCCCTGGCCCTGGGCAGCGCCGCTCCCGGCATCGTGGCGGCCGTCGCGCTCATCGGGCCTCCTCTCCAGTCGCCGCCGGCACGGGTACGGGTTGGGGCGCGCCCGGTGCCTCAGCCGAAGCGTCGTCCATGGTGAGCGAGAAGAACATCGTCTCGAGCGGGCTGACGAGCAGCTCGAGGCGCCGGACGCCGACACCGGCTGCGCCAAGGGCGACCGTGTAGCCGTCGAGCGCCTCCTCCGCGACGGTGAGGCGGATCCCGCCGTCGGGATCGGGGACCGCGGTCAGACCGTCCCGACGTCCGGCCAGCTCCAGCGCCCGGCCGTCGTCGCTGGTCGCCAGCCGGTAGGCGGAGCCGGGCGCCTGGGCGCGGAGCTCGGCGGCGGTGCCGTCCCAGACCACGCGGCCCCGGCGCAGGACCGTGAAGGCGTCGCACACCCCCTCAACCTCGCTGATCTGATGGCTCGAGACGAGGATCCCCGTTCCGGAGGAGGAGAGGTCGCGGATGAGGGCGCCCATCTCGCGCACGCCGCCGGGATCGAGCCCCGCCGTCGGCTCGTCGAGGAGGAGCAAGCGCGGAGCCCGGAGCAGGCAGGCGGCGATGCCCAGGCGCTGGCGCATCCCGGTGGAGTAGCCGCTCACGCGGTCCCCCCCGCGCTCGGCGAGACCGACGCGCTCGAGCGCTTCGTCGATGCGCACCGGCGCCGCTCGCCCGTCGAGCTCTGAGAGCAGCTCGAGGTTCACACGGCCCGACAGGTAGGGATAGAAGCGCGGGTCCTCGACGAAGCCGGCCACGCCGTCGAGCGCGGCAGGGTCGGCGAAGTCGAGCCGGCGGTCGAACAGCTCGACGCGGCCGGCGTCCTGGCTGACGAGCCCGAGCAGGATCCGCAGCAGCGTCGTCTTGCCCGCGCCGTTGGGGCCGAGCAGTCCGCGGACCTCGCCCTCCTGCACGCACAGGTCGACACCATCGAGCGCACACGTCGCCTCGTAGCGCTTGACCACGGCAGTTGTCCGTACCGCTGCCACGGTCCGCACGTTAGCGACGGCGTCCCGGGACTTAGGAGATCTTGATGAAGACGATCGTGTTGATCGCGAACAAGATCCGCGAACAGGACCGTCCAGCGGTTCAGGTTGCGCTCGACCAGCGACCCACCGCCGAAGGGTCCGGCGCCGGTCCCCACGCCAAAGGCGCCCGAGAGCCCGGAGTCCTTGCCCGAGTGCATGAGCACGAGGAAGATCAGCACGACGGCCAAGAAGACCTGCACGACTCCGAGGATGGTGCCCATCGCCTGGGCATGGTAGCGGCGCTCAGACGGCGAGGCGGTCCGCGGCCCGGGCTCGGTCGAGCGCGCTGAGGATCTCGACGGCCTCCGCGCGCAGCGACCCCGTCCACGGCCCGGAAGTCGGCGTCGGAGAGCTTGCCCGTACGGAAGTCGAGCTCCGCGTCCCGGATCTCGCGGTACTTGGCCTCGCGGGCCGCCTCGAGGGCCGCGATCTCGGACTCGCCGGCCAGCTCCCGTTCGGTCGCCACGGGGTCCGCAGCGCTCTGGCGCAGAGGGGCCGAGACGACGAGGACGACGACGATGAGGACGCCAAGGATGACGAGGAAATCCACCGTTAATCGCTCACGGCCATAGTCGCCCCGGCCGGGACCGGCGCCGGTGCGGCGCGGTGGGGCGACGGTGCGCTCACGCCCGACCACGCGGGCCTGGCGGCGCGCCCGAGCCGGCAGCGGCCACAGGGCGATCAACCCGCCGGCGGCGATGATGAGCGCGCCGATCCAGATCCAACTGACCATCGGGTTGACGATGAGCAGGAAGTTGACCGGCCAGGGATGGGTGACGAAGCGCTGCGCGATCCCGGCGATGGCCTGGTCGCGCTTGGCCCACAGCGGCGTCAGCGCCTGCTCGGCCTGGGAGGGGGCCACCTTCGCGCTGGCCATCTGGCGCATGGCCTGCATCAGCGCGGTCTGAAAGACCTGGTTGCCCTGGCTGATCACGCCCTGGAGCGGTGTGAGATCAGGGTTGATGACCGTCCACAGATCGCGGGTCATCCCCGCCTTGAGGCCCACGCTGCTATCCGCCTCGCCGCCGAAGAAGCGGCCGATGACGCCCAGCGAGACGTCCTGGGCCGGATAGAAGCCCCGTGAGGTGCGCAGCGTGGTCAGCGGCTTACCGTGCTGGGAGACCGCGAGCACGGCGCCGAAGGAGATCTTGGCCTGGCTGACCGCCGCCGTGGGCCGCACGTAGCGGAACTGATAGCCGCCCACCGAGGCGCTCTGGCCCGGTTTCAGGACGGTGTCGCTCGAGTGGGCGAACGAAGAGGAAGCCGCCACCCCGATGAGGAGCACGGCCAGGCCCGCGTGGGCGATGTAGCCGCCGTAGCGGCGGCGGTTGCGGCGGATCAGGCGTCCGAGGGCGAGCGGAGCCGGCTCCCGGCTGGTGGCGCGCCGGGCGGCCATCCCGCGCCAGAGCTCCTGGCCCACCGAAGCCAGCACAAAGGTGGCGAACACGAACAGGATGAGGGCAAAGGGCTTGCGGGCCGCCGTGGTCAAGGCGATGAGCGCCGCCAGCGCGAGCATTGCAGCGATCGTCGGGAAGGTGAAGTTGCGCCGCAGGTTGACCAGGGTCACCCGCCGCCAGGCGATGATGGGCCCGATTCCGGAGAGGAGCACGAGCACGAGCGAGAGGGGCACGATGAACGGCCGGAAGGCCGGCGGGCCGACCGAGACCTTGGTGCCCGTGACCGCCTCGGAGATGAGCGGGAAGAAGGTGACCCAGAAGATCACGAAGACCATGGCCACCAGAACGAGGTTCTGGAACAGGAAGATGGCCTCGCGGGAGAGGAGCGAGTCCAGGCGGGCCTCCGAGCGCAGCGATTCGCGCCGCCATACCACGAGTCCCACCGAGCCCATCACCATGACCGCGAGCAGGATCACGAACGGGATCCCGAGGGTGGAGGCGCCGAAGGCGTGGATGGAGTCGAGCACGCCGGAGCGCACGAGGAAGGTGCCGAGGATGGCCAGGGTGCCGCTGCCCAGGATCAGCGACGCGTTCCAGACCTTCAGCATCCCGCGCTTCTCCTGAATCATCATCGAGTGGATGAAGGCGGTGGTCAAAAGCCACGGCATCAGCGCGGCGTTCTCGACCGGGTCCCAGGCCCAGTAGCCCCCCCAGCCGAGCTCGGTGTAGGACCAGCGGGCGCCGAGCAGGATGCCGATGCCCAAAAAGAGCCAGGCGGCCAGCGCGAACCGGCGCGAGACCGAGATCCATTCCGAGTTCAGCCGACCCGTGACCAGCGCCGCCACCGCGAAGGCGAACGGCACGGTGAGCAGCGTGTAGCCCGAGTACAGCATGGGCGGGTGGATCATCATGCTGGGGTGCAGCAGCAGGGGGTCCAACCCTGACCCCTCGGTGGGGGGACTGGCCGTGGTCGTGAACGGGTTGGCAAAGAACACGGCCAGGGAGATGAAGAAGCCGGCGAAGGCGAGCAGCGTGGCGGTCGCGTAGGGGGCCAGCTCGCGGATGCGCCGGCGGGTGAGAAAGAGGATGAGGCTCGACCACAGCGACAGCAGCCACACCCACAGCAGCAGGGAGCCCTCCTGCGAGGACCAGGCGGCGGCCAGCTTGTAGAAGGTCGGCGTGGTCGTCGATGAGTGATCGGCGACCACCGTGAAGGAGAACTCGTTGCGCAGGAAGGCGATCTCCAGCAGCACGAAGGCCAAGGTGCTCAAACCGGCCAGGGCATAGACCGCGCGGCGGCCGGAGTCGACGTACTCGCGACGCCCGTGGCGGGCGCCGAAGAGCGAGGCGCCGATGCCATAGGCGCAGACGGCCAGGCCGAGAATCAGCAGTGCGCGTCCGATCAGCGCCATGTGAGCTCCAGACCTCTCGTCAAGGGGTGGTCGGGCTGTTGGGCGAACTGCTGGGCGTGGGCGTGGCGGCGGCCTGGTACTTGGACGGGCACTTGGTGGTCAGCGAGTTCGGCTGACCGACGAAGCCGGCTCCCTGCGGCTGCACCGTGACCAGGACGCCGCGCCCGGCGGCGAAAGGATCGGGGACGATGCCCGTGTAGGTCACGGGCACCGACACCGCCAGCTTCGGGTCGATGACCCGGAAGTCCAGCGTGCCCCCCTCATGGCGGACCGAGCCTTTCTGCACGCTGCCCGCGAGCACGTAGGACTGACCCGGCCGCGCCTGCTTGAGCAGCTGCGAGGCGGTCAACTCGGCTTGACCGGCGGCGAAGCTCGTATAGACCAGAGCGCTGGCCAGGAGCAGGGCCGCCGTCAGAGCCGTAGTGAGGCGGATGAGGCGCTTCCGGCTGGGGTCCATCGACGCCAGGCATTGTCGCACGCCGTTCCGACCGTGCTCGGTATTAGCGTCCCGTTAGCTACAGGAGCCGCCTCATCGATGGCGAAACCTTTCCAGGTCGGAGGCGTTATTGAGATCGACCGTGCTACTTCGAACGATGCGAAGCGGGGGCGGCGCCGCACGGCCCAGGGCACGCGGCGATCGCGAGCCGGCCGTCCTTGGCCGCCCTTCCGAGCCCGTCCGCCCGGTGGTCCTGGGCCCGAAGGTGCCCCCGCCGCCCCAGGACCGCGCCCTGTACGCCTGCTCCTGCGGCTTCGTCTTCTCTCACGACGTCTCCACCTCGGTGGCCTGCCCGCACTGCGGCGACAAGCAAGCCTGGTAGGGCCGTCGGTCCGCCGCTTCCTCCGCCGCCCGGCCTCGCCCGGCGCCCGGCCTCGCCGCCTGAGCAGCGCCCGCGAGCGGGGGCAGTTTCTCCCCAACGAAGGTCGGTCGGGCGGCCGTTGGGGCGAAGTGCCCCCTCTGCGGTCCGTTTCCCCCCAACCCACGGCCGATCCGCGGCGGCTGGGAAGAAATGCACGCCATAAGGCACGCGCACCGTTCGACTCGACTCTCCCCGCCTCGACTCTCGACCCCCCAGGCCGGCGCGCCCTACTTCATGACATCCCGGGCGACCGAGGTCCAGGTGTTCGTCACGTCGCGCAGGAACTTGGCTTGCGTGTTGAGGAGCTGTGAGATCCATTCGATGTCGCTGCGGTCGGCGCCGCGCTCGATCGAGGTGGCGATCGCCTTGAGCGCCTTCTCGTAGGCCGACAGCGTCGTCTCGCCCGCGTCGCGGCCGGCTTCGATGATGCGCTCGTTGAGCCGCCGCACCCGCTGGGCGATCTGCTCGAACCGGTCATCACCGGCCGAGGCGGCGCTGGAGCGCTGACGCTGGCTCGTGCCTCCCGAGCGCGAGCCGCCCGAACGGACGCGAGCCGGAAGCGAGCCGCCCGAGCGCGAGCCGCCCGAACGCGAGCCGCCCGAGCGAGCCGCCCGAACGCGAGCCGCCCGAACGCGAGCCGCCCGAACGCGAGCCGCCCGAGGACGAGCCGCCCGAGGACGAGCGCCGGCTGGATGAGCCGCTGGCCGAGGTCGAACGCCGCGAGGAGCCCGAACCCGATGACGAGCGGCCGGAGGACGAGGAGCCGGAGGACGAGCGCTTCGTCCCGGACGACGACCGCGATGAGCGGCTGCTCGAACCCGAAGACCCGGAGCCTGAGGACCCAGAGCTCGACGACCCAGAGCTCGACGACCCAGAACGCTCGAGGACCCGGAGCCGGAGCCCGAGGACCCACCTTCCCCGTTTGACGCACTACTTCTGGGTTGCGGCATCTTCCCTCCTATTCGAACTTGGCAGCCGAGATCACCCTGTGCCTGCTATTTCACCGATTTCGTCATCGCAAACCGGTTACGTGTGAGCGGTGGCGAGGCTCGCGCGCTCAGAAGCGCACGATCCGCACCCGCGCCTGTCCGTGCGGGCCAACCCCGAGCTTCACGACGGCATCGCCCACGACGACGTCCTCCACCCAGACACGGTGGCCCTCGTTCACAGCCGCCAGCACGCTGACCTGCCCCATGACCTCGGCCAGGCGCGCCATCTGGGCGTGCGTGCCCTCGAGCGGTTCGAGACCGCGCTCGGTGATGAACGTGACCGCGATTCCGTTCTCGGTCTCGTGAGCATCAAGGACGGCCAGACTCATCGGGGCGCCGGAGGATACTGGCGCTCGGAGGGCCGATCAAGCGCCCAGCGACAGCGACCGCACGACTTCGGCGACCACCTCGACGGCGCGGGCCACCGTGACCAGGTTGACATTCTCGGGGGTGTCGCTCATGAGGTGGTAATTGCTCAGTAGCTTGGTGTCGGGCTCCCACGAGGCCAGCGTGGCCGTGCGGTAACCGGCTCGCAGGGGGATCACGGCGTCGGTACTGGCGCGCGAGCGCGGGCCGCGCCGGAGCGGACCGCCGACGCGGCGGGCGGATTCGCTGATCAGGTCGCGGAAGCTCGGATCAACGTAATCCTCCATCCAGAATGGTCCCTCGCCCTCGACCAGGATGAGCTCGGGCGATCCGATCGTGTCGAGGTTGAGAAACCAGGTCGTCTCCCGGTCCAGGCCGGCGAAGTGCTCCTGTGCGAAGCCGTAGATCCCGCCCTGGATCACTTCCTCGGCGCCGCAGGAGACGAGTTGCACCCGCACCCCATCCGGCGGCCTGGCCTCCAGCCGCTCGGCCAGGGCGACGAGCGCGGCCACACCGCTGAGGTTGTCGTTCGCCCCCGGGACGACGGGGCTGCGCGCGATGTCGATGGCCAGGCCGACGCTCAGGGCGCACAGCGCCGCCCCGACGCGCCGCGGCCTGCGGCGACCGGTCAGCCCACCTACCGCCACCAGCCCGGGTCCGGCCGCGATCGGCCACCACAGGGGCAGCGAGGTGTCGACGCGCGCGACCAGCCCGGGCAGGCTTGCGGCCAGCCAGCGCTGCAGGCTCTGGTCGAAGGCGAGGCCGGTCGGCGCCGCGTCGTGGTGGGCCATGACGACGACGGTGCGCGCCGCCTTCCGATCCCCGGCCTCAGCGACGACGTTCCACGTCCGCTTGCGACGAGCGACGGCGCGCCGCCACACCCGTCTGTAGTTCGAGACGTCGTCGACGAGGCCGGCGGCGGCGAGCCCGGCCAGGAGCGCCGGAAGCACGCGGCGGCGACCGCCCCGGGCCAGCGCTGCGGCCGCTAGAGCCAGCACGGCCAGCGGCATGAGCACGGCGGCGTACCCGTCGAGGAACTCCACTTCTTCGACCGCCGCGGGCACGCCCGCACGGGTGAGCCGATCGGCCAGCCATTCGGCGGCCCGCCGCTCATCGCGGGAGCCGGCCCGGCGCTCGAGCCCCGCCAGGGCTTCGACCACCTCGCGCAGCGTGGCCAGGAGCGCCAGCGGCGGATCGGTGGACGGCGCCGCGCGGCCTGGTTCAGGCGGCACAGGCTGCCTCATCGGCGTCGGACGGCGCCTCGCTCAGCGCCGAGCAGGCTTGCGCCGGGTTGTCCGCGATTCGGGACTTGGCTTGGGTTTCGCCGTCGACCATCCCCAGGGCCAGTACCCGCGATTCCCCAGCGGCTTGCGCCCGATTGCTCAAGCGATCCGCGCCGAGGTCGATACCGTATCTCGATCTTGGTGAGTCGAGCAGCGGGCGGTCCCGGCGGGGTGCGGGCGGCAAGGGGTGCGGGCAGGGCGCGGCGCCTCGCCGTCGTCTTGGCCATGGCCTGGCTGAGTGTCCTGACCGCGACGGCGCCGGCGTGGGCGAACACGGACACGGTGACGACCACCGCCGATGGGGTTCCCGGCTCGCTCCGGGCCGAGATCGAGAGCGCCATCCCCGGGGACACGGTCACCTTCGCCCCCGGTCTGACCGGGACGATCACGCTCTTGACGGGGCCGATCGCCATCAACACCGATCTGACCATCTCGGGGCCCGGCCCGAGCGCGATCACCGTCGACGGCAACGCCAACGGCTCCGTCTTCGAGATCACCGGCAGCGCCACCGACGCCGTCTCCGGGCTCGGCTTCACCCACGCCTCCACCGCCGCCATCGACATGACGAGCAGTGGCGGCCTGACGGTCGACAACAGCACCTTCGCCGCCAACGCCGCCGGCGGGGTGGGCGCCGGCGCCGGCGGCTCGGGGGGCGCGATCGACGCCGACGGCGCCAGCTCGGTCACCCTCGACGGCGACACCTTCGCCGGCGATACGGCGAGCGGAGTCGGCGGCGGCCAGGGCGGAGCGGTGGCCATGACCGGCGGCAGCTCTCTGACCATCACCAACAGCACGTTTGCGTCCAATACGGCGAGCGCGGGCGGTGGGGCCATCTTCACCAGCGCGCCCACCGTCCTGACCAGCGACACCATCGACGCCAACAGCGCTCCGTCGGGCAGCGCCATCGCCGGAGCCGCCAACGTCACCGCCACCGGCACGATCGTGTCCGCCAACCAGGGGGCGCCGAACTGCGACGGGCCGGTCATGGCCTCGGGCTATGACTTGGAGGGCCCCGCCGGCCAGGCGAGCTGCGGGTTCACGGCCGGCACCGACCTCACGCCGGCCGATCCGCGGCTCGCGCCGCTGGGCTCAGGCGACGGACCGACCCCCACCCAGGCCATCGCGCCGGGCAGTCCTGCCTTCGCCGCCATCCCGGCCGCGAACTGCCCCGAGAGCACCGATCAGCGCGGGGACCCGCGCCCCGGACTGCACGAGACGGCGTGCGACGTCGGCGCCTACGAGTTCCAGTTCCCGCGGATCACGATCACCGCGCTGAGCTGTCCGGCGGCTTCACCGACCACGTCCCAGCCCGAGACCTGCGAGGCCCTGGTCACCGACATCGACTCCGGGGGCACCAAGACGACGCCCCAGGGCACGGTCACCTTCGCGGTCGTGCCATCGAGCTCCGGAGCGTTCGCGCCGGCGCGCTGCGCACTGACTCCCGCGGCCGGCTTTGCCAACCAGGCCACCTGCACGGTCACCTACACCCCGGAGATCGCCGGGGCTCAGCGGCTGACCGCCGCCTACGTGCCCAGCGACGAGCACGCGGCCAGCGCCGGGAGCGCGACCCTCGACGCCAACCTGGCGCCCACGACCACGACGCTGCTCTCGTCGGCGAACCCGGCCGTGACCGGCCAGCGTCTCACCTATGTGGCGGTGGTAAGCCCGGTACCCGACTCCGGGACCGTCGGGTTCAGCGACGGTGAGAAGGCCATCGCCGACTGCACCGCCGTGCGCGTGGTGAGCGGCGAGGCGCGCTGCTCGCTCACCTATCCCCTCAGTGGGACCCACGTCGTGCAGGCGAGCTACTCCGGGGATTCGTACTTCGCTTCCTCGTCCTCGCCCTCACGCACCGAGACCGTCCTGCCGGCCGCCTCCGTGCGGGGGGTGCCGTCGGTCCGCAATGGGCTCGTACGCTTCGTGCTCACCTGCGCCGCCACCTCGGGTGGTTGCCGGAGCCTCAGGGCACAGCTGACCACGGTGGAAACGCTGGTCGGTTCCAGGCTCACCGCGATCGCTGCCCGCGCCCGGCGGGTTCAGCGCACCGTGTTCGTCGCCAGCCGCCGGCTTGCGCTGCGAGCCGGTCGCACGATCCGGGTCACCCTCCGCCTCAGCGCCGCGGGCCGCGCACTGCTCGGGCGCTATCACCGGTTGCCCGTGCTGCTGAGGGTGGTCATGTTCGGTGAGGGCGGGCGAGCGGTCGTCTTCGAGCGCAAGCTCATGGTGCGCCCGGCCCGCGGGCCCCGGTAGGCCCGGTCGATTCCACGCGCCGAGGACGCCGATCCGCCGAGCGTCCCTCCGCTCGGGCCGGTGAGCTCGGCTCGCGACGGTGCAAACCCCCCAACCAACCCCCTCGCCTTGCGCCCTGGGGCGTTTTGGACCTGACAGGTGCATATGTCGCCAAACCCATCTGGGAGGGCGAGCTTTGGGGCGTTTTGAACAACAGGATGGGATGGGTACCGAGCGGGGCCGCGTGGCCTGGCCGGCCCGTCCCTTCGCTGCAGGCGACCACGAGGGCCTTCACCCCGGCCCTGCGCTGGGGTGAAGGCTGCCGCGGCCGCAATCCGGCCGCTAGGGCCTGCACCCCACGCACCCCAAGGGGGTGCAGGCTGTAGTGACCGAAAAGGCGGCGCTAGCCGCGCTGCTGGACGTCGTGGCGAGGACCGTGGACGCGGCGCACGGCGTGGCGCTTGACGGGTCGCTTGTGATGCGCCCGGGCGGTCAGGGCCGGATTGGCGCCCAGCTCATAGTCGCCGGCGACACCGAGCGAGATGAGGAAGTGCGCGAAGGAGACGCCGGCCGGCGTGATCTGACCTTCCTTGTAACCGGTTGTGGCCTGAGCCAGAGTGGCACCGTCGGCCGCGCTCCAGCCGGTCTCGATGCACGTGCCGTGCGAGGCGTAGCGGGCGATCGGCTGGCCGGCGGAGACGGTCTGCCCCGGACGAACGAGCGGACGGATCTGCTCCGCGACGTAGACGAAGTGCCAGGCGTCCGGTCCGCCGTTGAGCTCATACCAGACGTAGGGCTGGTTTTCGAACCAGTTGCGGTCGATGCCGACCACGATGCCGTTGCCCACGGCCCGGATCGGCTCGCCCGGATTCAGGCAGAAGTCGACCCCCATGTCGGTGCGCCCGACGCTGAACTGGTCGCCTTTCAAGGGGTTCACGTAGGCGGCCGCGGCCTGGGCGCGGGCCCCGGTGAGCAGGAAGGTGGCGCAGGCGACGGCAGTGAGCATGAGGGCCCGGGCGCGGCGGCGTCCGCGAGATTGCGGGCGCGCCGAGGCAGGCAGGCGGAGCACGTCCGATGATGTCGAGGGCATGGCCGAGCGATCGGCAGCGCGGCCTGCGCCTTGAGCCGGAGACGGTGAGCGGGCCGGGTCGCCGCCGCGACGGATGCGATCATCCGCGCATGCCCGAACTCGGAGGCATGGAGCTGCTTCGCGAGTGGCGCAAGGCGATGGAGGCCCTCGGCAGCTCTGTGTCGAGCCGGACGGAGATCCCCCGTCAGCTGCTCGGGCCGATGCAGCGCCAGGTCGAGCTCGTCCAAGAGGTCCTCGAGCGCGAACGCACGCTGCAGCGTCAGATGGCCGGGCGACTCGTTGCCCCGGTTGACGCCGTGTTTGACCTGCTCGAAGAGAGCGGGGCCATGCTGCGCAAGCAGGCGGAGGCCCTCGAGGCCGCCGGTCGGGCCTTGGAGCAGACCGCCGCGTTGATCAAGAGCCAGGCCGAGCTCTTCGACCAGACGATCGGCGTGCTCCGGGAGCCGGCCGAGGTGGCCAAGTCGATGGCCGGCCTCGAGCGCCGACCCCGCGGAAGGCGCGAGCTCCCCGAGTAGCGCCGACCGCGGCCGGGGGACGCCGACGCGAGGCCGGGCGACGCCGACAGCGCCAGGGGGACCCTGATGACGAGACCGGGGGACGCCGGCGCGGGGCGGGTACCGTAGCCCGACATGCGGATCTCGACCCAAGCCGCGCGCCCGGCCCAGCGGCTGGCCGCCCGACACGCGCAGCGTTTGGCCCATCACCTCCAGAGCGAGGTGGCCGGCGGCCTGGCGCACAGGCTCAGCTCCATCCCCGCACGGCGGGTCGACGAAATCATGGCCACGCCGGCGCGACGGGTCATGCTCGACACCATCTTCTGGGCCCTCCCCCACGTCCTGAGCCGATCCGACGCACACCGGCTGACCTCCTCGATCCGCTTCCAGGTTCCGGGCCACCCCGACGATCCGCCCGATCTCTATTGGGTCGCGTTCCGCGACGGTCGCTGGCACAGCGGCCGCGGCGGCGGCCAGAGCGCGCAGCTGACCATCACCGTCGGGGGCCCGGGGCTCGTGGCCCTGGCCTGCGGGCGGATGAGCCCGACGCGGGAGTATCTGGCCGGCCGCCTTCGGGTCCGGGGCAACCCGCTCCTGGCCTCCAAGCTGCTCACGCTCATCCGGGGCGAGCTCGCCCCCGTCGGCGCAGAGCCGCTGGAGCCGGACATGCTCGAGGAGCTGGAGGCCCTCGAGCCGCCCGGCCGCCGGCGCTTCGGGTCGCGGCGCTCTCCGTGACCGGACGCTTTGCCCCCTCTCCCACCGGTCCGCTGCACCTGGGCAGCCTGCGCACCGCCCTGATCGAGTGGCTGTTCGCGCGCTCGCAGGCGGTGCGGTTCGTGGTCCGCGTGAGGACCTTGATCGCCAGCGCTCGCGGGCGGAGTTCGGGCGTGGCCAGCTCGCCGACCTGCGTGCCCTCGGGCTCAACTGGGACGGGCCGGTGGTCCGCCAATCCGAGCGCCCCGACGGGCCCCGACTGGCCAAGCGCCCCGGTCGGCCACGCTCGCGGAGCGATCTGAGCCCCCGGCCAGAACCCTCGCCCTGCTCGCCCATACCCTCGGCCTGGCCACCGGACGCGAGCACGTAACCAGCGCACCGAGCTGGTGGCGGAGTTCGACCCTGCGCGGCTTCCGCGCACGCCGGTGGTGATGGCTTAGAGCCTTCTAGGACTCGGAGATGGCGAGCTTGGGCCGGGCCACGCCGCTCTCCTCCGCGGCCTCCTTGACCGCCTGGGCGACCGCTTGGTGGACATCGAGGTCGAGGACGTCCGGCACCATCTCTCCCTCCTGGGCCAGGTCGGCCAGCTTGCGCGCCGCGGCGAGCTTCATCTCCACGTTGATCTCCGAGGCCCCGGCCAGGAGGGCACCGCGGAAGATGCCGGGGTAGCCGAGCACGTTGTTGACGCTCCGCCCGTCGGCGGCGAAGGCGGCCCCGGCCTCCTGGGCCGCCTCGGGTTCGATCTCGGGGTCCGGGTTGGTCAGGGCGAGGATGACCTGCCCCTCGCGGATCTGAGACGGCTCGATCAGGCCGGGCTTGCCGGTGGTCGCCACCACGAGGTCCGCCTCTTTCATGATGTCCTCCATCGAGGCCATCTCCACGCCCTGCTCCTCGGCACGGTCGTGCGAGCTCTCGGAGGGGTCGAAGGCCATCACCCGCCCGGCGCCCCCCTGGACCATGAGCGAGGCGATACCGAAGCCGGCGGCCCCCAGGCCGAGCTGTCCGACGGTGGCCTTGGCGAGCTCGAGGTCGGCGTAGCGGCAGGCCACGATCGCCGCGGCGATGGAGACCACGGCCGTCCCGTGGACGTCGTCGTGCATGACCGGCTGGGGCAGCGCCTCGATGAGCCGTCGCTCGATCTCGAAACACTCGGGAGCCGAGATGTCCTCGAGGTGGATGCCACCAAAGGTCGGCGCGATGCGCACGACGGTGTCCACGAAGGCCTCGACGTCCGAGGTGTCGATGAGGATCGGCACTGCGGAGAGCTCGGCGAACTGCCGGTAGAACACCGCCTTGCCCTCCATCACGGGCATCGAAGCCACCGGCCCGATGTCGCCCAGCCCCAGCACCCGGGTGCCGTTGGTGCAGATGGCCACCGTCCGGGAGATGTTCGTGTACCGGGCGGCGAGCTCGGGACGATCGGCGATGGCCGAGCACACCCGGGCCACGCCGGGGGTGTAGACGTCGCGCATCTCCTGGACCGTGCGCACCGGGTTGGCCACCTCGACGCGCACCTTGCCGCCCTCGTGGCGGATCATGGCCCGGTCGCGGTACCAGACCACGCTGACCTCGTCGAGCTCACCCAGGTGGTCGGCGACGTCCTGGGCGTGCGAGCTGTCGCGCACCTCGATGGTCATCTCGCGGATGGAGTGCTCGCGGCCGACCGAGATCGTGACCACGTCCCCGATGACGGCGTTGGCGTCAGCGATGGCGCCGGCCACCCGCGCAAGCTGCCCCGCCCGGTGCGGGATCTGAACGCGAAAAGTGCAGTCGAACATGGGCTCGGGCGCCAGCCTACCCGCGTGCCCGCGGCATCGGTCATCAAGGTGGCGCAAAGCGCCGCCGATGCGGCGCATACCGATGCTGCGCCCCGCCTCCACGCTGCCGCGACCGGCCCGCCCCGAGGTCGCGCCCGGACCACCGCCGCTGCGACCGGCGCCGGGCGGGCCGACGCGACACAGGTTGGCCGCGCTGCGGCTGGCCCCGCTCGACGGCTTGCGCGCGGTGGCGGCTCTGGCGGTCGTGGCCTATCACGTGTGCCTGCTCGGCGGCGCGACCCGGGCCGGCCCAATGGCGCCCGTGCTCGCGGGCCTCAAGGGCGGGGTCACCCTGTTCTTCGTCCTCTCCGGATGCCTGCTCTACCTGCCCTATGCCCGGGCCATCCGTGACGGTCAGCCCCTTCCGCTCTGGCGCCCCTACGCCCGCCGCCGCGTCACGCGCATCATCCCTGGCTACTGGGTGGCCCTCACCATCCTCGGCTTGATGCCGCTCGCGGGCGGGGTCTTCACCGCGGACTGGTGGCGCTACTACGGCCTGACCCAGATCTACGATCCCGGCACGGTCCTGGGCGGCCTGGGCGTGGCCTGGAGCCTGTGCGTGGAGGTGAGCTTCTATGTCGCCCTGCCCTTCGCCGCCCGAGCGATGGCCCTCCTGGTGGGTGGCGCCGCGCCCGCGGGCCGGTTCGTTCGGCAGCTGGGCGCGCTCGGTCTGGTGGGCGCGGCCGCGCTGGGCCTGCGGTTCCTGCTCGCCGGCTCGATGCTGGCGACCGTGAGGCCGGGCGGGGTGGTCGCGGCCACGGCGCTGCCGGGCGCGCTCGACTGGTTCGCCGTGGGGATGGCCCTCGCCGTGCTGGCCAGCGAGTGGCAGCTCGATCCGCATCGGGGACGGGGGCTGGTCGCGCTTGCCCGCCGTCCGGCTCTCTGCCGGCTGCTGGCCGCTGGGTGCTACCTGGCCGGCTCGGCGCTGGCCGGCGGCGACGTGTTCCTGCCCCTCGTCGGAGTGATCACGCACCTGTTGCTGGGCCTGACCAGCGCGCTCCTCATCCTGCCGGCGCTGCACCCCGATCGCCCTGTGGGCGGTCTTCGCCTGCTCGGCGGCCCGGCCATGGGCTGGGCCGGGACGGTGTCCTACGGCGTCTATCTCTGGCAGGTGCCGCTGCTCCAAGCGCTGGCGGGGACCCGCGGCGCGTCGGGGCACGCTCTCGGGCCGGTGGCGTTGCTCGCGCTGCTCGTGGGCGGCACGAGCGTCGCCCTCGCGGCCGGCGCCGCGAGCTGGTACCTGGTGGAGCGCCCGGCCCAGCGCCTCGCCGCACGGTCGTCCCGGTCACCCAGCCCGGCGCCGCCGCCCGGCCTCAGCCCACCTGCGCAAGCATGACGAGGTTCCCGTCCGGGTCGGCCAGCGTCGTCTTCATCGCCCCGGCCCCGACGCGCTCGGGCGGCGTGGCCTCGAGTCCGCGCGAGCGCAGGTCCTCGCGCCACTGGGCCAGGTCATCGACGATGAGGGTGAGCAGCCCGCGACCCGCGCGCTCGGCATCGAGGACGACATAGATCAGGGCCCGGTCGGCGAGCTGCCAGACCGCCTCGCGATCATGCGGGAACCGATCGGGGGGGCGCCCGAGCAGGCGCTCGTACCAGGCCAGGGCCGACTCGAGGTCAGCCGTGGGGATTCCCGCGAAAACGTAATCGATGGTCACTCGGCCTCCTTCCGGTGTGGGCTGCGCACGCCGCATGCTCTACTACGCCGAGCGGATGCTGCCCTCGGGACACATCGCCGCCGGTCTCCTGCTCGGTTTGAAGCGCCGCCGGGCCAGCACCCTGCCCCCCGGGGTCGTGCTCGGTGGCGCCGTCGCCGCCGCCGTCCTCCCCGACCTCGATCTGCTCTTGCCCACGCTCCTGGACCGCCTGGGCATCGAGCACCGGCTGGAGTCCGGCCGCCACCACAGCTGGGCCACGCACACGCCGGCCTTCTGGGGCGCCGTGGCCGCCGGCGCGCACCGGCTCGCGCACTCGCCGTGGGCACCGGGGTGGGCCCCGCAGGCGGCGTCGCTGGTGGCGCTGGGCACCGGCGCCGGGATGGCGGCGCTGGGCCATGGCCACCATCTCGGGCGAGTCGTCGACGCCGACGTAGCGGTCGGTGAACAGAGTGAACAGCGCGGTCGTGCGGCCCGGGCACACCCCCCGTTTGCCCGGGCGTAGGCCCGCACCACCGCCCCGTCGCATAAAAAGCGGCGCTGCCCCCGGCGGCGCATGGTTCACGGTCCTCGGCCGCTAGCAAGGGCCTGCCGCAGCCGGCGTCCGCGACCGCGCCGTTCCCCCTCCGCTGTGGCAGCGGGCGAAGCGTTAGCGCGCCACCGTCCGTGCGCTGCGGCCCCGCCCCAGCCCCCAGCTCACGATCCGCTCCGGATGGATGCGGATGAGCGGCGTCGGCATGGCGATCGCCTCCGCTCGCCCGCGGACCTCGACCCCTCGCGGTCGCCAAGGATCAGCGCTCTCTAGGTCATCGATCACGATCGCGGCCCGCCCGCTGCGGGCCACGTCGCGGAACTTCTTGGAGCGGTCGAGTTCATAGCCGCTGATGTCGATCGTCTCGCGCGCCGAGTTGTAGATCCACCCCACCGGGACGACGTGCGGCGTGCCGTCGGCGCCCACCGTGGCCAGCCGGCCCAGCTGGCTGCCGCCGGCCAGGTAACCCAGCTCGACCTCGCTGAACACGCTCATTGCCCACGGGTTACCGTACTGCGAGGTATGGGGAATGCAGCCGGAGCGCTGCCCACGAGCGCAGGATGAGCCACGGCGCCCACCCCAGGGCAGGCCAGATGGGCCAGAAGTAACCCGCTCCGCTGAGCAGCCAGATCGTGGTCATCGCCACCATCGCGACCGCGAACAGGCTGGTGGCGCGACGCAGGCCACGGGCGGCAGAACGGGCGCTCGCGTCCTGACGTTCGGACCGAACGCGCCGCCCGAGCCACGCGCGGAGGTCCGTCGTCAGCGGGGCGAGCTCGGCGCGGGTCCGGGCCGACCACGCACCCTCGAGTCGCTCCTCGAGCTCCTTGACCGTGAGC
This sequence comes from uncultured Solirubrobacterales bacterium, assembly GCA_963777185.1. GTDB lineage: Bacteria > Actinomycetota > Thermoleophilia > Solirubrobacterales > Solirubrobacteraceae > Palsa-465. The sequence goes on along the minus strand of CAVZPU010000010.1, from coordinate 360,212 downwards.
AGCCCGGCGCTCGCGGCGGCCTGGAGCTCGCCCGCCACCGCGTCGCGGTCACGGTCGCTCACCCGCTCCTCTCCCCTGGCCACGGAGCCGTGCTCGACGGGGAGCTCTCTGCGGCGAGCGTGTCCCCCGTGGCGGTGATGATGGGTATGGCACATGGCTTTCCTTTCACGGTCGATGGCTGCGGTCACGCGAGCGTCGGGATGACCCGGGCCTCGACGACGCCGGCGATCGGCTTGCCGTGACTGCTCCCCCGCCGGGGCAGGGCGATGGCCAAACCGAGCGCGGCGACGGCCGCGACCGCGCCGGCGACCGTGAACCCGGTGGTCATCGCGCCCGTGAACGCGGTGTGGGCAGCGGTCATGACCTCGCCGGCAAGCCCGGGCGAGTGTGCGGCGGTGATGTAGGCGGCGCCGATCGAGCTCCCGGCGTGGTGCAGGACCACGCCTGGGAGATGGCTCGCGCCCATGCTGGTGCGGTAGGCGGCCGCCACGATGCTACCGATGACGGCGACGCCGAGGCTGCCGCCGAACTCCTGGATGGTGTCGTTGACCGCGGAACCCACTCCGCTTTGCTCGACGGGCAGCACGGACATGAGCGACTCGCCCGCCGGGGCGAGCACCAAGCCCATCCCGGCGCCCATCAGCGCCGTCCCGATCGAAAGGTGCACGAGCCCGGTCGTCGCCGTCACGTTGGTCAGATCGAACAGGCCCGCCGCCATGGCCAGCAGTCCGGCCGGGACGACGAGGCGGATGCCGAGGCGGGCCACGAGCAGGCTGCTCGACGGCGCCGTGACCATCACGGCGAAGCCAAAGGGCAGGGCCCGCAGGCCGGCACCCAGAGGGCTGAACCCGTGGACGAGCTGCAGGTACTGGGTGAGTGCAAAGAGGCTGCCGAACATCGCGAAGAAGGTGAGCCCGACCGCCATCGTGGCGGCCGAGAAGGCACGGTGGGCGAAGACCCGGACGTCGAGCAGCGGATGCTCGGTGCGCAACTCGCGCAGCACGAAGGCGGCGAGCAGCGCCAGCGCGAGCGCGAGCTGGCCCACCGTGCGCGCCGACGTCCAGCCCTGGTTCGGCGCCTCGATCACGGCGTCGATGCCGGCGAGCATGGCCAGACCGGAGAGAAGGGCGCCCGCCGTGTCAAGCCGCCCGGAGCGGGCCGCGCCCCGGAGCTCCGGGATCACGCGGCGAACGGCGGTCACGGCCACGGCGACGAGGGGGATGTTGATGAAGAAGACCGCGTTCCAGGAGAAGTGATCGAGCAGAAGCCCGCCCACCGTGGGCCCGAGGACGATGGCCACACCGGCGACCGCCGACCAGACGGCGATCGCCTGGGCACGCTCCTGCGGTGGGAAGACGGAGTTGAGGATGGAGAGGGTGGCCGGCATCACGAAGGCGCCGCCGACACCCATGAGAGCCCGGAAGGCGATCAGCTGGCCCGTTGAGCCGGCCAGCCCGGCCCCGACTGAGCCGAGCCCGAAGATCACCAGCCCGGCGAGCAGGGCGCGGCGGCGGCCGTAACGGTCGCCCAGGGCGCCGGCGAGGATGAGCAGCGCCGCGAAGGTCAGCGTGTAGGCATCGGTGATCCACTGCAGGCCGGTAGTCGTGGCGTGCAGCGAGCGGGCGAGCGAGGGAAGGGCGGTGTTGAGGATCGTGTTGTCGATGACCACGATGAGCAGGGCCAGGCACAGGACCGCCAGGATCGCGCGCCGCCGCGGGTGGCCGGCGGAGGTATCGAGGGTGGTGATGGAGGGGGCGGTGATACTCATGGGCTCAGATTCCTAACGCACGTTGCCTTACGCTCGTAAGCCTAGCGTGTTTCCTTACGGCTGTAAAGTTAAATCGCGTGAAAGTCTCCAAACCCAACCGCAAGCGCAACCTCCGAGGCCAGGGAACGAGGCTCCGGGAGGAGATCGAGGCCGCAGCGCTGCGCCTGGTCGACGCGGGCGCCGACCCGATCACCCTGCGGGCGGTGGCTCGTGAGGCGGGCATCTCGGCCCCCTCGATCTATGACCATTTCGGCGACCTGGAGGAGATCGTGTCCGCTGTGGTCGACCGGTGCTTCACCGAGCTCACCGCCACCGTCACCGCGGCCCGCGACCGGCGCGAGGACCCCGTGGAGCGTCTCGAAGCGGGCTGCGGGGCCTACCTCGCCTTCGCGGTGCGCCAGCCCCGGCGCTACGCACTGCTCTTCGTCCGCGAGCGAGACCCCGACCCGGCCGCCGGTGCATCACCGGCGACCGGTGCGACCGCCTTTGCCACGCTCGTCGATGGCATCGCCGCCTGCGCGGCAGCGGGAGCGTCCTTGAGCCAGGACCCGTTCGGCGACGCGGTCGCCCTGTGGTCGGCGATGCACGGCTACGCCAGCCTGCGCATGACCCAGAAGGGGTTCCCCTGGCCCGAGGAACAGGCGACACTCCAGCGCATCATCCACCGCCTCGCCCGCATCGTCGAGGCGGCCCCATGAAGCTCCCCTGGCCGGTTCAGAGCGTCGTGGCGGGCAGCGCGGGAACCGCGGCGATGACGCTGGCCTATGCGCTCGAGCGCAGGGTGCACCGGAACGCGGGCACCGCTCGACTACGACGACTGGCTCGAGCCCGAGGCCAGCCTGCTCTTCGGACTCACGCTGATGACCGCGACGTTGACGCTCTTTCCGATGCTGGGCCGGACGCCACCGCCATGGCGCTGGCCCGCGGACGTCATGGCCACGACCCTGGCCACGCACATGGTCTACGTCGTGGCCGTGCCACGACGGACGACCGGTTGCGCCGCCTCAGCGGCTAGCGCACGACAGGCGCTGGTCCTCAGACGGGTGGAACGGCGGGGGGCGCCGGCGGGGGAGTCGGCTCCTCCGCCCTGCGACACCAGCGTGCCAGCGCGGCGTGGCCGACGACGGTCAGCGTGCCGTCGCTGGTGATCCAATCCCGCGCTCGCAATTCACCGACGAGGTCCGCTGCGTCGTCCGGCGGAGTCACGCCCTCGCCCGTCCCGGTCAGCTGGTTGCTGCCGCCTCGCACCGTCCAGCGTCCCGAGTCCAGCGCGCTGAGCGCGAGACCCTGCCACTCACTCGGCACATCAAGCGGATGCGGACCGGGAGGCGTGGGCGCGCTTGCCCGCGGCCCAAACGGAGTCTCGCCGGGCCACGGCCCCGGCCGATCGGAGGCGCTCTCCCGACTCTGACCAAACATGTTCCCGGTCAGCCACCGGCCGGCGGCATCAGCGAACGCGCGAGCGCGCTCGGAGTCCACCCGGTACTGCGCGGCGAGCTCGTCGAGGTCTACCTCGGAGAGGCGCTCCACGGAACGGCCGATCTGCTCGGCGACCTCGCGAAGCCATTCTTGAAAGCTGTCCTGATCTCCCATACGTGAATAGTAGTGACACCTCGGGGGGCCAAAGCCTGTACGGACGTCCATCGCCTCGATATGTTCTTCGGGGATGGTGGACGCCGGGGCCCACGGTGACGGTCCGCTCGCCGCTGCGTACGGGGAGATCAGGCGCGAGGCCATTCGTCTGGCCGGCGGCCCGGGCGACATGCCGCAGCGTGTGGCGCTGCTGCATTCGATCTTCGAGGACTCCGGCGGAAATCACGCCTTTCCCGAGGTGGCGCTGCATGGAGCGCTGTGGGCGTATGGCTTCTACGAGCGCCGGGGGTCGGTGAGCCGGGCGATCACCTACCGCTACTTCTACGACCGCGACGAGCGAGCCCGGCGGGCGTACATGCTGTTCGCCTTCTCGCAGGGCTTCAAGGAGGCCAACCGCTCGGTCTTCATCGACACATACACGAACTACTACTTCACCAAACGCCACGGGCAAGCATCGGGCGCTGAGGACGTCGTGCCGGGCCCGCTGCTCGAGGCGCTGGGTCGCGTCCACCACGCCGCCCACGCCGGCCGGCGGCTCCCCCAGGCGGAGCGCCGCCAGGTGTTCGAGACCGCGCTGCTCTTCGAGCAGGAGACCACCGTGGGTCCGAAGGTGAAGGCCGAGGTGGCAAAGTTCGACTGCCCGGTCCTGACCGCGATTGTGCTCAAGCCGATCGTTCGCTTCAGCTACTTCCCCCGGCGCACGGCGATGTTCTTTCACGACTTCAGCAACACCGACGAGCGGATCGAGAAGGCTGTCCGAAGCCTGGAGCTGGCCGAGCAAGCGGGCTGGCCCCGCGTCTCGTCCTGCATTCGCTTCCACGGCATCCTCCCGGACCCGTTCTTTACGGATTCGATCCGATATGCCGACACGCTGCGGGCGGCCGCGGCCTGAGGGCCAGTCTCACGGGCCGCGCCCACGGCCCGCCGCGACGGCGCGCGTTCGCCCTGACCTCATGGGCGCGCTCGCACGTGAAGGTCTTGGCTGCCGTTACTCGGGGTCGACCTCCGGCGCCGCCGCCGACGCGTCGCGGTATTCGCGTCTGAGTTTCTCCACGAGCTGCTCGAAGAGCGGATACGCGCCCGGCGAGTGGGCCTGCTCGATCGCGGGACGCCACATCTCCCAGCGCGTAATCAGTGTGGGACCGAGCAGATGCTTGATGAGGTCGAGGTTGAAGGCGCCCGTGCGCTCGAGCGCTGCCAGTTGTTCAAAGAAGTCAAGCTCGCGAGAGAGAACGTACGCCTCCGGAGCATTGATGGCGACATAGTCGGCATAGGCATCGCGCAGCTCGTCAGGCGAGTGGTAGCCCGCCACGAGCCGGCGGGTCTGCTCGAGGGCATCCTCGTTCCAGCGGCGAAAGAACTCAATCGCGGTATGCGCTTCACGGGTGCGGCGGGCTTCCCGGACCTGCTCGGCGGCAAAGGCCGCGGCGACAAAGCCTCCGAGGAGCCCGACGGCCAGGACCGAGGTCGCGATCGCCGTGACCTCATTCCAGTTGACCGCGAGGACGATCACACCAAGCCCGACCTACCTAGGCCGGCGGCTGCGCGGGTGCGGGTTGGTCGCCGAGCATGATGTCCTCCGCTTCACTGGCCAGCAAGTGCAGGCCAAGCCTCTCTGAGAGTTCTTGACACACCCTCACCCCACGTACGCTGTTTCCGAAGCGGTCAAGACCGGGCGAGAACACGCCCACGCCCATCTTGCCCGGAATCACGGCGATGATCCCACCGCTCACCCCACTCTTGGCGGGAAACCCGACCTGGTAAGCCCACTCGCCGGCGAAGTCATACATGCCACACGTGTACATCACGCTCAAGACGTCACGGTTGACCCGCCGCGAGAGCACCCGCTCGCCGGTGCGGGGGTTCTTCGCGCCGTTGGCCAGCGTCGCGGCCATCACCGCGAGATCAGCCGCGGTGACCCTGATCGCGCACTGGCGCAGGTAGGCCGCCAGGACCTCCTCGACGTCCCCGCCGAGCATCCCGTCGCTCCGCATCAAGTACGCGGTGGCCCGGTTGCGGTCCGCGGCTTCCATCTCCTGCTCGAACACCTCGTCATCGACCGCCGGCTCGTCGTTGCCGGCCAGGCGCCGGACGAGATCCAGCACTCGCTCTGACTTCTCTTCGGGGCCGTCGCCCCGAAGCAGAGCACTGGTGGCAAGGGCACCCGCATTGACCATCGGATTGAACGGCCGTTGGTTGCGCTCATCGAACGTGATCGAGTTGTACGCATCTCCGCTCGGCTCAACGCCGACGCGCCGCATCACCGCTTCCGGTCCGCAGTCCTCAAGCGCCTGGGCGTAGGCAAACACTTTCGAGATCGAGTGCAACGGGAAGGCGTGCGCGTGATCTCCCGCGCTGTGAACGTCCCCCTCGAGGACAGCCAGCGAGATTGCGAACTGTTGACGCTCGTGTCCGGCGGCCTCTCGCCCGTAGTAGCCGCGGCCGCTTTCGTAGTAGCGCTCGACGTCCTCGTCCCCAGCCGCAGAAACCCGGCGGTACACCTCATCCAGGCGCTCGTTGACCTGCCGCGTGGTCACGTTGGGCGACACGCGTCAGCGCCTTTGGTTCTCAGCCTCTCCGGTCCGGCACGGGCGCCGATCGTACCGGACCAGACTGGTCTGACCGACCGCTGCGGGGCTCGCGGCAACGCCACGGCGGATATCGGCGTCAGCTGACGGCTCGCTGGCGCGCCAGCTCCTCGCGGAGCTCTCGCTCGACCACGAGCATCACCGGTTCTTCTGGGGCGTCTCCGCGCTCGATCGCCCGAAGACGCGCACTGACCTGGCCGATTTGAACGCGAGCCGCGTCATCGTCTGGATGCATCTCGACGACGTGGGTCAGCGTCGCGGCCGCCTCGGTCAGGCGACCCTGGGAGATCAGCAGCCCGGCGAGGTCCATGACCGGCTGGCGTCGCTCCGGGCTCTGAGCGATCTCTTCACGCAGGGTCCTCTCGGAGTCTCGCCAGGTCCCCAGACGGTCCCAAAGAAGCCGGGCCAGCCTCGCAGACGGATGGTTTCGCAACGCGGTTCCGAGCGCCTGCGCGGCCTCTTGCGCCCTGCCCTGCGGTATCAGAGACAAGGCGAGGAAGATGTCGAGAAGCTCTGGCCTCTGCGCCGCCGCCTGGCGCAGAAGGTCCTCGGCCTCGCCCCAGCGCTCGTAGGACAGCAGAACCCGACCGATGAGCGCCTGCCGGCCACCGCCTGCACCACGGATCTGAACGCAGCGCTGGGCGAAGTCGAGAGCCTGGGCGTGCTCGCCACAGCGGCGAAACGCTTCGCTCGCGCATAGGTGGCCCAGGACACCGTTCGGCCGCAGGCGGATGGCTTGCAGAGCTGGGTCCTTGGCCTGGGCCGGCTTGTTCATCTCGAGAAGGATGTGGGCCAGCTGACCGTGAAGGTTGCCCTCGTCGGGCTTGAGGGCAATCGCGGCCATGATGGCGGCTTCGGCCTCGGGGTAGCGCTCGAGCTTGCGATAGGCGTGGGCGCGGACCATGTGGAGCCTGTGGTCGTCGGGCGATGTCCCGCCCTCGCGGCCGAGAAGGTCCAGGGCGGCTTGCGGGCGGCCCATGTCACAGAGCGCAAACGTCCGCTTGGCCACACTCACCCGCTTCGGCGACCGAAGGGCCCGCGGAGCGGGGCCGTCACGCCAGTTCATGTGCCCGCAGGTAGGCCACGAGCTCGTCGTACTCGCCGGCGCTGTTGCCGAACATGGCCACGCTCTGGGCGATCTCGAGCCAGGCCCGGCTACTTGGCCTGACCTCCTGAGCGGCCTGAGAGAGGTGCCGTTGGCTGATCGGCCGCCGGTCACCGGTCCGCATCGCCTCCTGCATCGCGAGCTCGACCGCCGTCTCGCACACGTGGGCGAGGTCGGCGCCGGTGAAACCGTCGAGCTGCGCGCCGAGTGCTCCGAGCTCGAGGTTGGCCGTGGGGCGTCCACGCAGGTGCAACGCCAGGATCTCGGCGCGCGCGCTCGCGTCGGGCGGTGAAACGAAGACCATCCGGTCAAAGCGACCCGGCCGCCGCAGCGCCGTATCGACGTCCCATGGCTGGTTCGTGGCTCCGAGCACGAACAGGCCCTCGTTGTCGGAGCCGATGCCGTCGAGCTCGGTCAGGAGCTGGTTGACCACCGTACGCCCGGCGCTCACGATCGCGCTGCGCTTGCGCCCCAAAGCGTCCAGTTCGTCCAAGAACACGAGCGCGGGCTCGCTTCGCCGTGCCGCCTCGAACAGGCTGTGCATGTTGCGCTCGCTTCGCCCGAGCCACATGTCCAACACGTCGCTGATGCTCACGGAATGAAACTGGGCGCCGAGCTCACCGGCCAGGGCCCGCGCGACGTACGTCTTGCCACAGCCCGGCGGCCCGTAGAGCAGGAGGCCGCCTCTGGGCGACTTGCCGTAGTAGGCGCTTAGACCCGGGTCCTGGACGGGGGCGAGAAAGGCCATGTGCAGCCGGGCCTTGACCTCGTCAAGGCCACCGACGTCAGCGAGGGTGAGCCGTCCAGCGTCGTGGCTTACGAGCCGGTCATCACCGGAGCTACTGGTGGCCAACGGCTCGGGGCGGGCCTCCCCGGCACCGTCCGGGACCCCCATGGGTCTGAGGTCTTCGCTGCCCAACGCGCGCTCATGAGCTGCCGCCTCGTCGAGCTCGCCGCACAGGCGCGCCGCCAGCGCCGTGGCGCGGATCAGGTCCTTGTCATGCGGCCGCCGGCGCAGACAGTCCTGGTAGAGACACAGCCCTTCTCCGGCGCGCCCCTCCGCGACGAGCAGATCGGCCAGATGGCGACGGATCCCGTCGTCGCCCGGCGAGGCCACCAGCGCCGACCGAAGCGCCGCGATCACCGAGTCTTCAGCCATGTCTCACCACTCCGTCATTGCTGGATCGCACCCGCGGACCACGCGGTTCGTCGCCCTGCTGAACACGCGGCGGGGTCGTCTCGGCGGCATGGCTCCCTGTCGGCGGCCCCTCGCCCTTCCTTAAGCGACGCCGCCGGCGCTCATCGAACTTCGTCGCTGGCGGAGCGCCCGGTAGCCGAACGCGCCACGGCCGTCAGGTGGCGTCGACAACGATGATGTCGCCTATGTTGCTTTCGAGGCGCATCTGCTTAAGCGGTGCGTACTCCGGAGAGTCGTACCAGCGGAGCAGGGCCTCGCGGTCGTCGAATCTCAGGATCGTCACCGACTGCGGATGCCACTCTCCCTCGAGAGGGTCCACTGCTCCGCGCGCCGCGAGCACCTCGCCCCCGAACTCGCGGATCTGCGGTACCGCCTGCTGGCTGTATCGCCTGGAGACCTCCTCGTCCGTGATCTCCTTGCGGGCGTAAATGAGGTAGGCGGGCACCAACTCTCCTCTGGCTCGGTGGCAGCTGCAGGCGAATCGCCACCTAGGACCGAGCGGCGATGCGCAGCTCACGATGCTACGCAGCCGCAGCTACGGCTGTGCCCTCTTTTCCGCCTCGATTGCCCGAGGCAATCGAGGCCGGCGCTATCGGCCGGTGCGCTCGCGGTGCTTACACCCCGGCCAGCAGCAGGGCCGACGCTGGCCTTCCTCCAGTTCTTCCTGAGTCCGCCGAATGCGGCGCTCGCGGGTCGAGGCCTGCTTGGCGTCCTCGACCCAGCAGATGAACTCGTTGCGAGCCAATGGCGTGATGTCCTTCCAGGCAACGAGAGCCACGGCGTTGGCGGTCAGCGCGTGACGCAAATCCGCGGGCAGTTCGTGCACCACTCCACCTGGTACTCGCTGGCCGCTCACAGCCCTATCGTAGTCAGCCCCTCAACCGGGGCGCGCCCAACGAGCCGCCCGGCGGCGCGGACGCCCCGGGCGGTTGCCGAGTTGACCGACGGTGCGCTCGCCGGTCGGGCGGCCCTCACCTTGCACCCGCGACCGCGCTGCGCGCCTCGAACCAGGTTTGCACTCCCGGCGCAACGCCGGACCCGGCCCACGTTACCCGTCAGGCTCCGCGCACCGGTGGTGTCTTCACGGTCACGCATGACTGGCCTGCACCCTTGTCGCGTGCCGCGGCCGTAGTGGATTCTGCGATCCCTGCCACTGATCGAAAGGACGATGGCGCTTCTGTGGATTTTGCCGGGCCTCGGGACGCTGCTCGCCCCCCACCGAGCGCGCCGCCACCCGACTCGCAGCGGTATAGGCACGCCGCCGCACCACCCCGCCACGCCGACTCGGGCACAACGACCCCACCGGGACCGGGCCACCCGGCGCCTTGACGCGGCCGGTGGCAGGGGCGGTCGCGCATCTACCTTGATCATCGTCGGCGTTGTCGCCTCCCACATTGTGACGCTGCGGATTTCACCCTCGCAAGTTCTTGAACAGCGCCCGCGACCGGGCCTTGCACCTCGGCCTGCCGGAATCCTGTGAGCCAGGTCATCCTCCTGTCGCTGACCGCGTCGCTGAACCCCACTCTGGTGGCAGCCACGACCGTAATGCTGCTGCTCGACAAGCCCGCCCGGCTGATGCTCGGGTATCTGGTCGGCGCGTGGCTGACAAGCATCACGCTCGGGCTGGTGATCGTCTTCTCACTGTCGGGCTCGAGCGCGAGCAACACGACCGAGAACACGATCAGCCCGGCGGTCGACATCGGATTGGGTGCGGTCGCGCTGGCCGTTGCCTTCGTTCTCTACACGGGACGTAGCGAACGTCTCCGGGAGCGCAGGCGGGCACGCAAGGCGGCGAAGCCAGACAAGGGTCCGCCAAGATGGCAGCGCGAGCTGAGCAAGGGGTCAGCACGAACCACGTTCATCGTCGGCGTCCTGCTGACGCTTCCCGGCGCCTCGTACCTAGCCGGACTCGATGAGATCCACAAGTTGCACGACTCCACCACGGTGACCGTGCTGCTCGTGATCGGCTTCAACCTGGTCATGCTCTGGCTGCTCGAGGTTCCGCTCAGCTTTTTCCTCATCGCTCCAGAGTGGACGCCCCGCGCGATCGACCGAGCTAAGGCGTGGACCAGCCGGCACGCGCACGTCTTCGCGGTACGGGGGTTCACCGCGGTGGGCGCCCTATTGGTCGTCAAAGGTTTAATCGGGCTGCTGGGCTGATCGGGATGGTCCCGAGGCAGAAGCAGCCATCGATCTCGGGGACGGACGCCGGAGCTGGCAGGTGGTCGGCCTGGGCTACGAGGAATCAGCCGCACCGGGTCCGTGAGGGGCGGCCAATCTGTCGACCCTGCTCAACCGGAAGAGCGACGACCGAACTGTCGGGATGGTATCCCTGGGGTTAAGTCGCGGCCCGCGGAAGTTCTGATGAACCCTGCCTCGCTGGCAGGGGATCAACGTGATCAACACGTGGGGTGAAACGCGTGTTCATGGACCGTACAGCGGCATATCCGAGCAGGGCGAGCCCGAGGGCGGCGTAGGCGCCGTAGACAATTCCGATCTGCCCGGAGATCGCGCCTTCAAATGCGGCGCCATCAATGATCCCATGCAGTGCCATCGAGGGATACAGCGAGCCGGTGCGCTCGTAGAGCAGGCAGGCGATCACGCCGAACACCATTTTCGGTGGCAGCGTGTCCAACGGATAGGTCGTGCCATGAACAGCCCCGAAAATGACCCCCGCCAGGAGTGCGGCAGGGACGATGCTTAGCCGGTTGCGCAGTGCTTTGTAGAGAAGGCCTCGAAAGAAGATCTCCTCAACCACCGGTGCCGAGACGGCCATCTGAAATCCTATGAGGACCTTCGCGGCTGACCCAGCATGCAGCGTCACCCCGATCGAGTGCACGGGCTTGCCAAGAACGCCTTGCAGCCAGACGACGTCTGTGATGCCCAAGGCGATCAGTCCCAGGACGACGAGCCCAACGGCGCGGGCGGGAGCAGTTCGCCGCAGCCCAAGGTCACGTGGACGCAGGCGCGACTGGCGGTACAGCGGCACAAGCGTCATGAGCATGCACGCGTCGATGATGAGCCCGCCGATCCCTAACCGAAGATCAGCCCGGCTGAGCACGAACGTGAGCACCACTCCGACTGCGGTGACGGTGACGAGCGCCACGCCGGCGTAGCGAAGCGACCAGGTACTCGAACGTCTCCGTGGGCGTTGCTTTCGTTTGCCTCGCCGCCCCTCGACGCTCATAAGACGGCTATACCCCGTGCAGCGAGCACGCTAGTCGCACTCCCGCTCGTTCACATGCCCGACCCAAGACCCGGACCTCCCAGCGGGCCCACGCCATGTCGTTCAGCCGGTGGACCGGCGCCGGAGTTCAGTGACAGTACGTGATCTTCCCGGCGTCGTCCTCGGCGTAGAAGGACCACACCGTCTTCTGGGTCTGACTGACCTTGGTCTCGGTCAACACGACCCAGCCCGTCGTGCCGCCGAGGAACGGGGCGATGATGTTCGTGCCGTTGGATTGGGCGATGCCATAGATCGCCGCCAGGCCGCCCGCGGCCCGACCCGTCACCTGCTGCGTTGCCGGAGGACCGGGGTTCAGCCCCGTCACGCCGCAGGTTGGGGCGGGCGCATTCGTGGCCCCACCCGTGGCGAACGTCACGCCAGCGGGCGGACTGGCCTGGCCGTAGGCGTTGGCGCCCCAACAGGTCACGGTGCCGCCAGGCCGCATCCCGCACGTGAAGTCGTCCCCGGCGGCAATCGCGCTGAAGATCCCTGCCGGCGGCGTCGATTCGCCCGCGTTGTTGTGCCCCCAGCACTGCACGAGCCCTGCGGTCGTTATCCCGCAAGTGTTGTACTCGCCGGCCCCGAGCTCGGTGTACGTCGGGACGCGCCAGCACCTGCTGATCCGCCGGCCCGGACTCTTGGACCACATCGACGCGATCCTCGACGTAGTGAACCTCCCCGCGTACCGCGAGGACGACGACAAGCGCCCCGGACACGAGCGCTTCTACCGGCAGGATCGATCAGCACGCCTATGACGAACGAGCGGACGTGCTCTACCTGAGTGTCGGCGAGCCGCGGGTGCCCGCGGAGACCCTGCCGACCCCCGAGGGGCATGCTGTGGACGTCGACGCCGACGGCAACGTGATCGGAATGGTGCTCGTCAGCGTGCGACTCCTGCTCGACCGCGACGCCCAGCTGAAGATCACCTGGCCCGAGGGCCACCTCGGCCGTGAGCAGCTGGCGCCCGGTCCTGGCGTCAGCCGCCTGGTCGGCGCGCTTCAGCTCGCGAAGAGTTCCTCTAGCCGCGGTCGCAAGAACCGCCATGTACGGCCAAGCCGGCGAGCAGGAAAGCACGCCCTTGCGCGCCAGTTCGTAGACGGTCGAGGTCGGCATCCGGAGCAGCTCTGCAACCTCTCGAGCCGTCATCACCTCATCGCGGTTTAGGGATCGCGACTTGCCGCGATCCGCGATGAGTTCGACTGATTCCGTGATCGGTGTGGCGTAGCCTGCCATCGTCGGACCTCCTATCAAGGTTCCGGCCAGGCCCCGGGTGTTGCTGCACCGCCGGGGCCGCGTTATTGCTTACATCGTTAATCTACCAATCGGCCCGGACGGATCCGCCTAACGATGTAGGCTGATGGTCGTGACACCGCACGTATCGACCGAAGACCTCATCGACACCCAGGGCGTCGCCGAGATCCTCGGCCTATCCCACCGCAACACGGTCCTGCAGTACCAGCAGCGCTACGACGACATGCCGAAGCCCGTCTTCGACCTCGGGAAGGGCCGCGTGAAGCTCTGGCTTCGCCCCGACATCGAGCGATGGGCGGGTCGCCAGTCTGCTCCTGGTCGTACGCGTGCGAGGCGTGGCGCGGCTGGATTGGGCGGTTCTCGATCTTGATGTTGTTGGTCGAGTGCTTCCCCTCCACCCGCAAATCATCTGGCCGTGGTGGGCGACGGCAGGATGCCGGCGCCCACCACGGGCGCTCGCGTCGCGCGCACCACCCAATGAGGCCCCCCTGGGACCCGCCACAGGCGCGACGCGATCACCTGGCCGGATGCCCCTACCGCGACCCCCGGGGACAACAGCCGTCCGCATCCCCACCGCGGTCGCCGAGTGCCACAGAGGGCCGCCCCGACGTAAGCGACCTTCCTCCTGACGGCACGCAACAAGACGATCCGCTCCACGACCAGCAGCGCCGGCGCGAGGCGGTAGCTGGCGACTCCTTCCGTGTGGCGCTGCGATCGTCCACCGCCAACAGCCGCGGTCATCCAGATGTCGCCGAAGCGCAAGCTGGCGCGGCTCCCGCCCGACGTCCAAAGCAGTCGTCTGTCCACGGCACACGGCGGGTGCCCAATCAATCGCACGATGGGGATCCCAGGCTCAGCCTGAAGGTCTCTATCTCCAGGCCCACTAACCGTCCGCTCCGTGACGACAATGTGACGAGTGGGTCGCATCCGTTTGGTACATAAGGACCTCGACTTAGCAGGGCGCCGGTGCCTTTACTGTCTGGGAGACGGGCCGTCCACTCGTGAGGAGCACGCGCATCCCCGCCGCTTTTGGACTGGCTCAAACGAAGCGGTGGATCATCCCGCCCGGAGGGGTGTGTAATGACTGCAACGGGTGGTTGGGGAACCAGGTCGACGTCCCTCTTCATCCACCGCTTCGACCTAACGTTGGCTCGTGCGCTAGGGTGGCGTTGCCGGACGTAAGGGGCGCATCCAGACGATCAAGGGCCGAGATCCCACGGCGCAACTCGACGTAAGTGTCGATGGCCGAAACGTACGCGTATTCGCATCGAGGGTCGAACCGACTGAGGACGGTGGTCTCGATATCGAGATCTGCCCCGAGACGCGCGATCCCCCGGACATCGTGCTCCGGACGGTCAGAGCACTTTGGAAGATGAGTCTCGGCGCGCTCTGGCACGCTGACCGTGAGCTAGCGCTTGAGCCGCGCTGGGATCACCTACGGTTGGGCGCTCTCGGGCACACGTTCTCTGGATATCTGCTCCAGCGACCAATGACCGTGGGGCCGATCAAGCGGGTGCACCTTGATGTTCGGCTTGAGACTGACGCCGATCCTGGGTCTATCACGTTTCTTGCCGGTGGCGTGGTCCTGTCGGCGCCAATCATGCCGGGACGTCCCGTCTCCGGAAGCAAACTCGCTTCCGCAGGTTGGGAGATCCAAAGCACCGAGGATCGAGCGCGGGATGTCATTCACCTGCGGCTCGAGCCCGGCGAGCAGGACAGCGGAGAGTAGTCCTGACGGTGTGAAACTCGCTAAACGTTGTCGCCTCAGTGAAAGCCTGCTGCTCGGTCGTGACGTCCGGCCGGTGGGGTTGGCTCTCGGACGGCGGCGGGCTGACTCGCTTTGTCGCTGTCGACCGTCGTGGTCTGACTTTGCTTTGCTGTGTCGCCCGTCGCCGTCCGAGGTCCTCCGGCGTGACCTGATAGGAGCGTGGCAGCGCCCCGACTGAGGTGTGTCCGCCGGAGATCCGCTCCGTCGAATAGTCTCGAATGAAAGGGACGGTGCACATGATCGTGATCGGGGCAGACACCCACAAGCGATCCCACACGCTGGTTGCTGTCGATGCGGCAACGGGTCAGACCCGCGGGGAGCTAGAGATCGCGGCCAGCGACCAGGGCGAGCTGGACGGGCTGCGGTTCGCGGCCGAGCTGGATGTTGAGCGGGTGTGGGCGATCGAGGACTGCCGGCATGTGTCCTCGCGCCTGGAGCGCACGCTGGTCGCTGCCGGCGAGCGTGTGCTGCGGGTCACGCCGTCGTTGACCGGCGCGTCACGCAAGAGCTCAAGGGGCCGGGCAAGTCCGATCCGATCGACGCGACGGCGGTCGCGTTGGCCGCGATCCGTGTCGGGCTCGATCAGCTCCCGGCCGCGCATCTGGATGACAGGCGATGGAGATCCGGGTCCTGGCCGACTATCGCGACCAGCTGATCGCCGAGCGCACCCGGATGATCAACCGGCTGCGCTGGCATCTGGTCCGGATCGCCCCCGAGCTCGAGGCCAATTCGGGCCGGCATCGGTGAAGCACCCTCGGAACCTCGCGCGGCTGAGCCGCCAGCTCGCCCGCCTCCAGCGCACTCCGCAACTGCGGGTCGCCAGGGCGCTCGTCGCTGGATCGGCCAGATCACCCGAGAGGAACGCGAGCTGCTCCACGAGCTGAAGCTCCTGATCCAGGCCCACTGCCCGGCTCTGCTCGAGCAGCCCGGCTGCGGCACCGTGACCGCCGCGATCATCATCGGCCACACCGCCGGCGCGCAGCGCTTCCGCACCGACGCCTGCTTCGCCCGACACGCCGGGACCGCGCCGATCCCGGCCAGCTCCGGCAACACCACGCGCTACCGCCTGCACCGCGGCGGGGACCGCCAACTCAACCGCGCGCATCCACATCATCGCGCTCTCCCAAGCCGCCTGGGATCCGACACGCGCGCCTACCTGAACCAGCAAGATCGCCGAGGGCAAGACCAAACGCGAAGCCATCCGCTGCCTCAAACGCCACCTCGCCCGCCGCATCTGGCGACTGCTCTACCTCGACACCAACAGCCGCACGTGGCCGACACAACCACCTCACCGTCGGCGCCCCAGCCTCATGCCATGCACCAGATGAAACCCGCAAATAGCGAACGCCCACTTGACATAGGAGCTGCATTGCGCTCGCCAGGCTTGCGAGCGCCGACGGATGAAAGGAGTCGTCAGCAGGGCGTCGCCGCGTGCGTGGGTCACGCCTCACGCAGCCACGACGCTGACGCCGCTGCCTTTTGATCCAAGCAGCAGCCGATGACGCGACACGGGCGCCGAAGCGGCGTCCGTCGCATGGCCGCCATGCTCCGGGCGCGGCGCACCTGAGCAACGGCGCCTAGCTAGTCGCTGAACAGCCGCTCGAGCGGCTTGGCCTTTTGCGCTTTCGAGGACCTTCAGTATTCGGTCGAGGAGCTTCCGCTCGCCTCCCGACTCCAACATCAGATCGCGAACCCGCGGGACGCTGCAGAGCTCGAGAACCTCGTCGTGTGCTGCCCGTAGCCGGGCGTTGCAGCCGCAAGGTCGGCGGCGATTTGTACGGCCTTGGCCCGCTGCCGCTCGAGCTCCTCGATCTGCCGAATGGTTTGCTGCGCCACGTTCGACTTCACGGTGATCTGTACAGCGCTCATGGATCAGCTCCGATTCGTTGCTTAGTTTGGCGCGTGGCAGATTCTCTACATCTCCTGGGTGGGTCGCGCTACAGTATCTCGACATGCAGCCATCGGGCGACCGACAAAGCATCCATCTCCGTCTGCCCAAATCCCTTCTCGACGCGCTCGTAGACAGTTCGCGCCGATGCGGACGAGGTCAGCGTGAACAGCTACATCGCGGCGGCTCTCGCGGCGACGGTTGCGCGGGGCCCTGCGTGGCTCGGCCAGCTCAGTAAAGCGGCCCCCGAGAGTCAGGCCACGATTACACCGACCGATACCTACCAAGCATCAGAGCCAATGGTGTTGACGCTCAAGGGGCGCGGCTATGCGACCAAGACCCACCACCCCGGGATGCAACTGGGTGGCCGGATGCGGTAACGCAGCAGAATCCAAGCTCGTTCCTGCGAAGAGCGTCGATCCCAGGGTTGGCCGTTGCTCCTACTGCGGCGGCGGGCCACGACCTTAGCCGAGAGAATCTAGCTCGCGGATACCCGCCCATCCACGGAACGCGACGGTGCGCCGCTAGGAGCAGCAGCGATCCCGCAACACCAGTCAAGTCGGCTCCGAGCCTGCCGCTCCCGGACAATCGCCAGAGCAGCGCGGCAAGCTCCCGCTGGCCTGAGAGCGCCCGTTCGGCCGGGCGGGCAACCTCGGAGGCGACGGGCCGCGCCGAGCGCCGTCACCGCCACCGCCACCGCCACCGACGGAGCGGTGGTCGCGACGCGGAATGTCGCGAGGCTGTCGGAAAATGGGGAAGTAGTGGCGATCCGGCGCGGTCGCCGGTGCCGCGGAATCACTCATCGTCTGAGTGACTTTTCGCCTGCTGTCAGGCGGTAGCGGTGATCCAGTGGTTGTGGAGCTTGAGCAGGTTGTGGGTTGCTGTGACTAGCCGCCATTCCGACTGCGCGGCGGCTCTGCCTCTTCGCATGAACCTGTCGATGTGCCGGTTGTATTTGATTTGTCCGAACACCGGCTCGATCGTGACCTTCCGCTGCGCGTAGAGCTTGCGACCCCGTTCGGTAGTCAGCTTCTCGCGCATCCGTTCATAGAAGCCGGCTTCCCAGCCAGGGCGTTTTCCCTCGCGCATGTTTCCGTCTGGCGGAGCGAGCACCTCGATCCCCTGCTCGGCGATCTGCTGCAACTGGGCGGTATGCCAGTAGCCGGCATCAGCGAGCACCACCTCCGGCACCTCATCGATGCCCTGCTCGCGTAGCTCCCGCCGGGTGGTGTCCAGCATCGGGCCGAGATGCCCGAAGTCCGGCGCGCTGATGCTGATCTCCGCGGCCAGGACGACCTGCTGGTCGTTGACCGCGGCCTGCGCGTTGTAGGCCTGCCTGGGCGGGGTGCCCTGCGTGCGCATCACCCTGGAGTCCGGATCGGAGAGGTTGATCACCCCGTCCGGCAGCTCCGGTGGGGCGTAGGGCTTGCTGTTGCCCTTCAGGACCCGGCCCTTGGTGTCCCGTGCCGTCGCCCGCCACCGCTCATAGGCATCGTTGGCGGCCAGATCAACCCGGTGGTTCTCCTCCAGCCGACCCAGCGCCTGGAACAAACGATCCTCCCGATCACGCGGGATCGGCTGTCCCTGGCGCTGGCGCTGCTCCTCCAGCTCGCGGCGGGCAACCCGAGGCCACTCGCGCCGCCCCCCACGACGCCCGCCCCGACCAAGCACCAACTCCGGATCCACCACCACATCAGCGTCACTCCCACCATCACCGACCGCCCGGCCCTTGCGCTCCTCGATCCGCCGCTTCGCGTCCTGAAGCGCCTGCCGGCGACCTTCCGGGGTGCGCAGCTGCTCAGGCAATTCATCCCCACGCGCCTCCCCGTAAAGCTCGTCCTCGCGACGGTCGATCTCCTCGGCCTCCCGCAGGATCTGGGTCACGAGCTCCCGGTAGGAGCGGTTCTGATCCATCGACGCGTTGGCCTTGATCTTGGTCCCATCGATCGTGATCACCCCGACCGAGACCAACCCCGCCTCGCGACAGAGCCCAAGCACGTCATCGAACAGCTCCTCGATGTCGGTCTCGTGCCGACGGCGGAACTCAGCGATCGTCGAATGATCCGGCGTCCGCATGCCCGTGATCACCTTGTAGGCCACATCCTCCCAGCACGCCCGCTCGATCCCCCGCGAAGACCTGATTCCCGCGCGCGTACGCGTACAAAAGCAACGCCACCATCATCGCCGGGTCAAACGGAGCGCGGCCCGCCGCGCCCAGCCGATACGCCTCATTGAACCGGCCCAGATCCATCTGCTCCACCGCCCCCAGAACCGTCCACACCAAGTGATTCTCCGGCAGCCACTCCGTCAACGACGGCGGCATCAACAACAACTGACCACGATCACAACCAACAAAGCTCAAAGCCATATCGGCAGTGTCTTAAACCCCGCGGACAGCACCCCATTTTCCGACAGCCTCGCGACGACTCCATCGCCAGTCCCGGCGAGTCGCCCGCCCTCGCTGTTGAGATTCGATCATTGGGGAAGGCCGGTGATCGCGGTGCCGCCTTCCCCATGTCGCGGCTTAGCGCTTGCTCACTAGTCGCGGACGCAGCTAACGAGCACCGCTGGGCGGGTCGACAAGCCCGGCCCGTCGGGTTGGCGCTGTGGCGAGGAGCAGGGCAGATCGGGAAAGCGCACCATCGGTTTCGCCTTCGTGACTGCGAGGGGTCCGTCGGGACTGCCGAGATCGCGAATACCGGTCGAGGAGCGTCGGATAGAGATCTGCAACGCCTTCGACTAGCGAGACTCAGATGAACGCGGGAACACCACTTGTAGATGTCGCCGTCGGTCAGATATGGGCCGAGCGCGTAGGTTGATCGCGGAGGTTCAAGACCGAAACTCCTCGGCGTCAGGAGCGTTTGAGTGATTGTGGGGATTGGCGCGTGCGTGATCGATGCCAGGCGGGTTTGGTGCTTGCGCGCTCTTGGGCTTGGTGTATGTGGCATCGTTGGGGTGGTTCCCAGGATGCACTGAATGTGGGTGTCGGGCCGTTGGCTGTAGGACGTCGAGTGGGGGTAGGCGAATTGGTGGTTCGAATAGCGGTCGCGCGGATGGTGTGTCGCTTGTTGTTGCTGGTGGTCACGATCGGCGTAGGCTCGATCTTTCTAGCTGGCGGCGCGCAGGCGTCCGGGCCGTTTTCGTGGGGCGTGCCGGTGGCGGTCGATCATGCGCTGCCGTATGGGCGGCCGCGGAATTTCGGCGCGGTATCGTGTCCGTCTGCGGGATTGTGCGTCGCGGCGGACGATGCCGGGAACGTGGTCACCTCGACGGACCCAACGGCCCGGACGCCCGCATGGGAGGTAGCGCATATCGACGCGCGGGGCGCGATTCGATCTGTGTCGTGTCCGTCGGTATCGCTTTGCGTGGGGGTTGATGGCGCGGGGGACGTGGCCACGTCAACTGATCCTGGCGCCGGCAGGTGGCAGATCGTCAACGTGGATGGGTCCAATGCCATGACTGGCATCTCTTGCGCGACGAACGCGTTGTGTGTCGCAGTCGACGGGGCGGGGGACGCCGTCGTGAGCACTGATCCGATTGGCGGGCATGATGCGTGGCGGGTCGAGCAGGTGGACTTCAATCGGCCGATAACGGGAGTTTCCTGCCCATCGAGCTCGCTGTGCGTCGCCATCGACAGCGAAGGAGACGCGGTCACTACGACAAATCCGGGTGATGGGTCCGCTGTGTGGACGGTGGCGCACGTAGACATGGGCCAGGTGGTGTGCGGCGGCCCGGCCGGCGGCCGTCCTTGTCCTGCGGGGCTGACCAGCATCTCATGCCCGACGAGCTCGGTTTGTGTGGCGGTTGACGACGCGGGCAGCGTGCTGAGCTCGACTGACCCGGCGGGCGGGCCGTCAGCGTGGGCCTCGGCGCCGATCGGGTTCGGCGTCTTCCCAGCGTCCATGGCCTGTCCATCGGTGTCGTTGTGTGTCGGCGTCGATTCCGAGGGGACGACGGTGACATCGTCGCACCCGACTGACGGGCAGTCGGCATGGAGCCGCCACATCTCCACTAACCCGCTGTCGGCGATCTCTTGTCCCACCGTCGCCTCGTGCGTGGCTGTGCACACAGATCGGGTGTTCACCACAACCAGTCCGCTCAGCGGCGCGTGGAGCCAGCCGATGGAGCTCGACGATGGATCCAACGATCTGGGGGCGATCTCGTGCGTAAAGGGGATGTGCGTCGCGATCGACAACTCCGGCCACGTCGTTACATCCTCTGATCCCACCAGCGGCTCGGCGGGGTGGGCATCGGCCGAGGTCGATCCACCCACGTACGCCGACGGTGGCCTGGGCTCGACACTGGCGAATGTCTCGTGCGCGACAAGGTCACTATGCGTCGCGACGGACCTCGCCGGAGGCGTGTTGACATCAACCGCGCCGACCGCGGGACCGGGCGCGTGGGCGAGCGGCCGCACGAGCGCTCGGTTCGGCGCCGTCTCGTGCCCGTCCCTAGTGCTGTGTGCCGCCGCAGGCGGAAACAGCGTCCTGACTTCGACGCGCCCCGCCGGGGGCGCGTCGAGTTGGATCGCCAGTCCGATCCCGATCGCGGGCGACCTAGTCGAGAACGTCTCCTGTCCGACGACGTCACAATGCGTGGCGACCACCTACCACGGGCATATCGTGTCGTCGACCAAGCCGACGGGAGGAACCGCGTTCTGGCACGTCGTACCGTTCACGGACACATCGCCTCTGTTTCCACTGTCGTGTCCATCAGCCCAATTGTGTGTTTCTGCCGATTTCGGCAGCGTGCTCACGTCGACGGACCCGGCCTCCCGCCATGCCTCGTGGACGGCCACTCCCCTGCCCCCGGTCGTTCGCGGAAGCGTTGTTGGCATGTACTGCCCCTCGGTCTCGCTGTGTGTGGGATTTTTCTCGCAGACCCCTGCCGATGACATGATGCTCGTCTCAACCAACCCCACGGGCGGGCGATCGGCATGGACGCTCGTGAGTACTCCGCTGGGACTGAATGCGATGTCTTGCGCTCCGACAACCAGATGCATCGCTGTCGGTGGTTCATTCGTGGTCCCGCTCTCGATTCTCGCCCGGCCAACCCCCACACCGAACCACATCAAAGCAGCTCTCCTAAAAGCCCTGACCACCAGAGCTATCCGGCAGGCGGTCAGCGCGCTACGAAGACACAACCGCTACGTCCTCAGAATCAAGACGCCGAGCGCTGGCCGTGTCGTGATCCGGTGCTACGCCTCGTCCACGACAGCGCGCCACCCTCACAGCAGCTCGAAGGCCAAGCTCGTTGCGGAGGGCACCACGACTGTGGCAATAGCCAGCACCGCCGCGGTCGCACTGAAGCTGAGATCGAAGGCAGCGCGAAACCTCCTACACAGCAGGCAACTGGCGATAACGGCGACAGTGACGTTCGCTCCGATCGGCCGCGCTCCGATAGTCGCTACGAAACGAGTGATTTTCCATGGGTCCACAACACCGTGACCCGCGGTGTTAGGCTGGCAAGCCCCAGGAGGATTGCTTCGTCCTGCCTCACACCAGGGGGCCGTTGCCATGGGTGACAGCCGGCGCCACGGCTCGGCTCGTTAGCGGGCGCACATCCAGGGAGGCCGAGTACCCCAGGGCTCTCCGGCAGCTTGGCGAGGGATTGAGCATCGTCGCGCGACCGCGGTACCACTCCGGCGCGCCCCCGCGCGAAAGGTGACTTACCATAACTGATAAGCTGTCGGTCATGCCGACCAGCCGCCAGAGCCCAATCGGACGCTCAGCCCAGGAGGGCTCGGCCCGCCGTGCCGCGCGCAGTCACGAGTACCGGGACGCTCGCGAGGAATACGCGAAGATCCGCGAGCTGCGCGAGACCAACCCGATCGCCGCGCATCTTCGCGAGCGACGGTTCGAACTCGGCTTGACCCAGCACGAGGTCGCGGCTGCCGCCGGCACCTCGCACAGCGCGATCTCGCGCTTGGAGAGCGGCAGCCACACGCCCAGCCTCGCGACGCTGCAGAGGATCACCGCGGTGCTCGACGAGGAATTGCTCGTGTGCTTCCAGCGCACCGTCGAGGGCGAGGTCGAGCGGGACTTCGCCACTGTGGCTGAACTCAGGTGACCACGCGCCGGGCGGTGGTCTCCGGGGCGGCGGGGGAGAAGGCAAGGGGCGACCATGTGCTGATGATGTTCGACGCGTGGTCGGGGACCGCGTATCAGGAGCTCAGCGCCGGATCGCCCGCTCCGGTCGCGGTCATCTACGACTACGGTGCGTCCGACGAGACGTAGGCTCGCCCGGCGGTGACCTGGTCGCGACGCACCACCGCGCGCAACGACGGTCCGAGGTAGCGCCGGAGGTGCCAGAGCATCAACCCCGTCCACCATGCGCTCGAGATCAGATGCGAGTAGGCCAGGAACGAGCTCGTGCCGGGCGCCAGCACTAAACCGACGCCTGTGACCAGCAGCGGGACCGACAACACGCCGAGGATGATCGAGATCACCTCGGGCAGCCGCTGACGGGTGAGCGCCCGCCTGATCCTGTCCACACCGAGGTCGGAGACCTTGTAGATGACGAGCAGCAGCGCCAGCAGCGAGATCCCCGAGTGGGTCCAGATCACCGTGCCAGGGGCGGGGCTGCCCTTGATGGAGAAGCCGTAGAGGACGGCCCCGGTGGCCACCGCGCCCACCAAGGGCCCGAGCGCCATGACGCCGCGACGCGCCACCGAGCGGCGAACGGTCGAGGGCGCGGGCTCGGCGAGCGGCACCGGAGCTGCGGGCGGACGGTGATCAATCTCGGAGCGGTCGGGCCGGTAGGCCGTCCATAGGAACGCGATCACGCCGGCGAGCACGAAGATCAGGTGCGGCCAGTGTTCGCTCAGAAGCCGGCGCATGGCGAACCTCTTGAGATGCGTCAGCGCGCGGAGGCGCGTTGCACGTCGCGCAGCGCGAGACCCATCAGCACTCCGCCCGCGAAGATGAACCCATGCTGGGTGAAATGAATGGTGGGGTTGGCGTCGGCGAGATGATCGACGAACGGAAGCACGAGCACGATCTCCAGCAGGGCGGCGAACACGACGAGACGAAAAGCGCGCAGCCGCGCCGTCGGGCGATCGCGCCCAGCCGAGAGATTTTCCGCTTGCACAGTCGCGTGATCGGCCGGGGTGGCAGGACTTTGATTCATGCTCTGCTGTCGCCGGCGACCCAGTCGTCGGCCATGGCCTTGAGCCCGGCCGCCAGCGAGCTGCGCGCTCGGCGTCGGCGGCTGCCGCGCACGTGTGCCCGCAGGGTCAGCCAGCCCGGCTGACCAAACCGGCGGGCCAGCGCCGATCGCCCATCGCGGGAATGGTGAGGGGCGGAGGCCGATGACGAGATCGCCGTCGCCTGGACTTCGGCGAAGAAGAGCTGCTCGACAACCTCGGGCGGCTCCGGGTGGTAGAAGAGGAATCCCTGCGCGGTGTCGCAGCCGGCGGACTTGAGGTTCACGAGCTGGTCGGCGTTCTCGACGCCCTCCGCGGTGACGGACAACTTGAGCGCGTGACCGAGCTCGATCACGGCGTTGACGATGGCCACGTCCTCTTCGTTGTCGGGCAGCCCGCGCACGAACGACCGGTCGACCTTGACGCAGTCGACCGGGAGCCGGCGCAGGTACTCGAGCGAGGAGTACCCGGTGCCGAAGTCGTCGATGGCGATCTTGACCCCGAGCTTCTTGAGCTCGGTGAGTGTGCGAATCGACGTTTCCGGATCCTCGATGAGCACGCTCTCCGTGACCTCGAGGCACAGCCACACGGGATCGATCCCGCTTTCGTCGATCACCTCGGCCACGGTGTCGCGCAGCGAGTCATCGGCGAGTTGGCGAGCCGACACGTTGACCCGCAGCATCAGCGGCTGCTGGCTCGAGCGCGCCCGCTGCCAATCGACCGCGTGCCGGCAGGCCTGGCGGAGCACCCAGCTACCGAGCGGCACGATGAGCCCGGTCTTCTCGGCCAGCGAGATGAACTCGCCGGGGCCGAGCAGCCCGCGCTCGGGATGCTCCCAGCGGACGAGGGCCTCGAGGCCGATGATGTGCTGGCGATCGATCGACACCTCGGGCTGGAAGAAGACGCGGAATTCTTCGCGCTCGATGGCCTTGCGGATCGCGTTCTCGTTGTGCAGCCGAGCTAGGGCTCGCTCCCGCGTGACCTCATCGAACAGCACCACCCGAGCTCCGCCGGCGTCCTTGGCCCGGTACATCGCGGCGTCGGCATCGCGAATCAAGTCTTCCGGGTCCTGGTTGGGATCGGAGGTGACCGAGATGCCGATGCTGGCGGCGGCCATGGTCTCGCCGAGCTCGAGCTGGAACGGCAGGCTGAAGGCTTTGAGCACGCGCTCGGCCACCGCCAGGGCGTCCCCATCGTCGAAGATGTCCTCGCACAGGATCACGAACTCGTCCCCACCGAACCGGGCCAGGGTTTCGTGGCGGCGCAGCGAGTGCCCAATGCGCTCCGCCGCCGCGACCAGGAGCTGGTCGCCGGCGCCGTGGCCAAGGCTGTCATTGATGACCTTGAAGCGGTCGAGATCGAGAAACAGCACGGCGACCGAGCGGTTCGGGCCGCGGCCGAGCCGCTCGAGGGCATGCTTGAGGTTGTTCAGATACAGCACGCGGCTCGGCAGCCCGGTGAGGGCGTCGCGCAGAAGCTGGTTCTCATTAGTGCGCCAGGCCACGACGTGCGCGACGCTGGCGGCGAGCACGAAGCCGCCATGGATGAGTGCCCACACCCACGGGTGCTTGACCGCTTGGGGATTGTCGCCATAGACCGAGGCCGGTGAGATCACCCCGCCTAGGCCGTGATGCACGACCACGTAGCCGATGGCGACCAGGAAAGGGGTCCAATCCTGGTAGAGGGTGAGCACGCCGATCATGACGAAGAAGTGGAAGTGTGCCTCGGTGATTCCGTTCCACAGGTCGACGAGCACCGCGGAGCACGTGATGAGCCCAAACGAGGCGGCGATCACCCGCGCTTTGAGACGAAACCCCTCGTAGCTGGCCCCGACCCCGCACAGGGCGACGCAGCTCACATCGAAGGCGACGTGCAGGAGCGAGTGGTGGCCAACCAGCATTCCGAACACGAACAGGGCCGGGACGTGCAGCCACAGCAGCCTGCAGATCGACCGGTGGCGGCGCAGCAGCACGTGCTCGGGCAGCAGCTGCCCCTTGGGAAGCCAGTGCTTGAGCGCAATCCAGCGACCCCCGATCCACTGGCTGAGCCCTCCCGAGCGAGATTCCCGCGCGCGATCGAAGTGATCGTCGACGGCGACACGTCCGCGGTCACCGGTCACCGCACTCATCACGCCACCGACGCCTTCGCTTGACGGATGCCCGTCGCCCTCCGTGGCACCTCGCTCGGGCGCTCGGTAGGCCTGGCCACCACGCAGGGGGGACCGAGCTTATGGACAAACCGAGTCCGGGCCTCGTGATAGCTGCGGTCGGACCCGAAGAAGCACTCGTGTGACTTCGCAAGCTCCTCGGTCCGGTAGGTGCTGAGCGGCTTGATTTGCTCGTCGCGCAGGCGCGCGGACCGTTTCTGCTCGAGCCAGTGACCGACGTCTCGGTGGTGCGCCAGCCTCTCGGCCAGCCCCTGCACCTGGGCGCGGAAGCTCGCGACGGTGGCGCCGAACGCCGCGTCGAGCAATCCGATCTGGACCGCCTGCCGGGTCCCGACCGGGCTGAACGGGGCGCTGGTCAGCTCGGCGGCGAGCTCGTCGCCGACCCGGCGCGGAAGCAGATAGGTCCAGTACTCGGAGCCGTAAAGCCCGCCCATGTGCTGGTAGTACGGGTTCAGCACGACATCTTCGCGGGCGACCACGTGGTCAGCAGCGAGCGCGAACGGCACACCGCCGGCGGCGGCGTCACCCGCCAGCGCCGAGATCGTGATGTGCGAGTCGGTCTCGACGATCTCGCGCACGACGTCGTCGATCGCGTGGAGGTTGTACCAGGACTCCTCACCCTGGTCGGCGGCCGCCTCGATCACGTTGAGGTGGATGCCATTGGAGAAGAAGTCCGGACCCCCGCAGAGGACGATCACCTTGGTCTGGCTGCGGCCGCGCGCGTACAGATAGGCCTCGCGCAGGCGCCGGCACTGCTCGGTGCTCATCGCGCCGTTGTAGAAGTCGAAGTGCAGATAGCCGACCCCGGCGTGCTCCTCGTAGGAGATCTCGCGGTATGTGGTGCCCGGCGGGATCGGGGCGTGGAGCTCGACCGGGATCTCGGGCGCGTCGGGGCTGCAGCCCGCGAGCTCGAGCGCACGGGTGGCCGGCAGCTTGAAGAACTGCCGGTCCTGCTGGTCGCGCTGCTTGAGATGAGTGATCCACACCGCGCCGTCGACGGTGGCGCGGCAGATGGCGCCGTCGCGGGTGGCGATGATCTCGCCGGGCGTCCCGCGCAGCACGCGCTCGGGATGGACGTTGAACAGATGAAACTCGGTACCGGCGATCGCGTCGAGCACACCGGGGTGGCCTTCGGCGGCGCGGATCTTGCGGATCACACCCGCCGTCGACTCACACCGCCAGTCGATGGCCCGGTCGGCCTGCTTGATGAGCGGACGAAGCCGCCCGGTGACGTTCGGGTCGTCGTAGTTGAGGGCCATCGGGCTGAAGTCCCCGCGCGGGAAGTTGGTGACCGCGTTGACGAGCATCTCGACGGCGGCCCGCCGCACCTCGTGGCGATACAGGCTGCTCTTGCCCACCGGGCGCATGGGGAACTTGCGCGTCTCCCAGATGTCGCCGGCATCGACGTCGGCCGCAGCCTCGAGCAGCGTCACACCCCATTCCTCCATCCCGAGCTCGATGGCCCAGTCCAGCGAGGAGGGGCCTCGATCTCCGTGCGGTCCGGGGTGAACGACGAGACAGGTGTAGTTGCGCCAGACGGACTCGGGGATGATCTTCTTGAGCATCGGACAGACGACGAGGTCGGGCTGATGAGCGCTCACCGCCGTCTCGATCATCTCGGTGGAGTCGACGACCTGGACGGTGACCTCGTGTCCCATCGCAGTCAGCGCGATATAGGCGCACTGGCTCAGGCTGTTGTGGGCCGAGGTCACGAACAAGATGCGCAGCGGTTGTTCGGCCACCCGCGGCGGCAGCTCTCCGCGCAGGCGGCTCGGACTACGCCGAAGGACCTCTTGCAGGGTGGTTGAAGCGTCCATGTAGTGGCAGGATCGGCCTGGCGGATTCTCACTGGAGGGTCTCTCGACAGAAGGCTGAGGCAGCCGCCCGTCCGCGCCCAGGCGATCCCCGGGTGGCGACATCGTCGCCGGGCGGGGGTTTCGCCCCGGGTTTAGGCGTCACTCAGGATTGCTGCCCACACTCCTCTGCGCCGCGGCCCAGGGGCGTGCGAGCCGTGGTCGTAACTGTGTGTGCCGTCTCAATTGGTGATAAAGGAATGACAACACAATTTTCACGAAGGGCCAGACGACTCGAGCCGTTGCTGGTCAAGGTCCCAGAGATCACGGTGATCTTCTGGGTGCTCAAGCTGTTGACCACCGGCATGGGTGAGGCCATGTCTGACTTCATGGGACAACACAGCGTGCCCATCGCCGGGGCGGTCGGTTTCTTCGGGTTTCTCCTCGCCATGCGCCTGCAGCTGGGCCGGCGGGAATACAGCGCGCCTTCCTACTGGTTCGCCGTGATGATGGTGGCCGTGTTCGGCACGATGGTGGCGGACGGCATCCGCGACGGCGCCGGAATCGGCTATGGCGTGACGACCCCGCTGTTCGCACTCATCACCGCCGCTGTCTTCTTCTTCTGGTATCGCAGCGAGGGCACGCTTTCCATCCACAGCGTCAACACGCGCCGGCGCGAGCGCTACTACTGGGCCGCCGTCCTGGCCACCTTCGCGCTCGGCACGGCCGCCGGTGACCTCACGGCACTGACGCTCCATCTGGGCTTCTGGGCCTCGGTCATACTCTTCGCCGTGGTCATCGCCATCCCGGCCATCAGCTGGCGGCGCCGCGCACTCAACCCCATCGCTGCCTTCTGGCTGGCCTATGTGGTGACGCGACCGCTGGGCGCCTCGCTCGCCGACGGGTTCAGTAAACCCGCCAACGGTGGCCTGCACCTCGGTGACGGGGTGGTCAGTGCCATCGCGCTCGTCGTGTTCCTCGGCCTGGTGACCTACGTCACGCGAACCCGCCGCGACGTGCAGGTCCCAGCCATGGCCAGGCCTCACCACCGGCCTCACCTGAACCTGAACCTCGCTCCCCAAGCTCAACCAGAGGCGGAGTAAGCGCATGATCGAAGTCGGCAATCTCACCAAACGCTACGGCGAGAAGGTCGCCGTCGAGGACCTCACCTTCACGGTCAAGCCCGGAACGGTGACGGGCTTTTTGGGCCCGAACGGGGCCGGCAAGTCCACGACCATGCGCGTGATCCTGGGCCTCGATCGCCCCACGTCCGGTGAGACGACCGTCAACGGCCGGCCCTATCGTGACCTGCCGGCGCCGCTGCACGAGGTCGGGGCCCTGCTCGAGGCCCGCGCCATTCACACCGGACGTTCGGCCTACCACCATCTCCTGGCCATGGCGCAGACCCATGGGATCGACCGGGCGCGCGTCCAGGAGGTGATCGAGCTCGTCGGCCTGCCCGAGGTGGCCCGCAAACGGGTGGGCGCGTTCTCGCTCGGAATGGGACAGCGTCTGGGCGTGGCCGCGGCCCTGCTCGGTGACCCGGGGGTCCTCATCCTCGACGAGCCGGCCAACGGCCTCGACCCCGAGGGCATCCTGTGGATTCGCCAGCTGCTCAAGCGCCTGGCCGCCGAGGGACGCACGGTGTTCCTGTCCTCGCACCTGATGGCCGAAATGGCGCAGACGGCCGAGCATCTCGTGGTCATCGGCCGGGGCCGGCTCATCGCCGATACGACCGTCTCCGAGATCGTGGCGGAGGCGTCCCACAACGCCGCCGTCGTGGTCCGCACGCCCCAGGCCACCGAGCTGCGCGAGCTCCTGGTCGGCGAGGGAGTCACCGTGAACAGCGACGCCCGCGGGCGGCTGGAGGTGCATGGTCTGCCCAGCCCCGAGGTGGGCACGATCGCTGCCCGCCACGGCATCGTCCTGCACGAGCTCATCCCTCAGCAGGCCTCGCTGGAGGAGGCATTCATGCGCTTGACCGGTGGCGCCGTCGAGTACCACGCCGAGTTGTTCGGCCGTTCCGCCCAACGCCCCGTCGAGGAGGCTGCATGACCGCCCTTGCTCCCCCAGCCGCAGCCTCGACGCACCCCGTCTCCGATCCACGAGGGAGGGTGCGCTTCAGCGGTGTCCTGCGCTCTGAGTGGACCAAGCTCTGGACGCTGCGCTCGACCCGGTGGTCGCTGCTCGTCTCCGTGATCGCCATGGGGGGCCTCGGAGCGCTTGTCGCCGCGGTGGAGATGTCGCGCTGGAGCCGCCTGCCGGCCCACGACCGGCTCACCTACGACGCCATCAACACCGCCGTCGGCGGCTACCACCTGGCGCAGCTGGCCATCGGCGTGCTCGGCGTGCTCGTCATCACCGGCGAGTACTCGACGGGGATGATCCGCTCGAGCCTGATGGCGGTTCCGCGCCGCTTGCCCGTCCTGTGGTCCAAGATCGCGGTCTATGCGGTGGTGAGCTTCGTGCTCATGCTCATCGCGGCGCTGATCTCGTTCTTCATCGTCCAGTCCATCGTCACCCAGCATCACCTGCAGCGGAGCATCTCGGCCCCCGGTGCCCTGCGGACTGTGATCGGCAGCGCGCTGTTCATGATGGTGCTCGGCATCATGTGCGTGGGCATCGGCGGCATCGTGCGCAACACGGCCGGGGGGATCGCCTTCTTCGTCGCCCTGCTGTTCGTGCTTCCCGGGATCAGCGCCATCCTGCCCTCGAGCGTCAACGACGCGATCTCTCCGTACCTCCCGCTCAACGCCGGGACCACCGTGGCCTCGCACAGCTTCGACAATCCGCACCACCTCAGCGTGTGGGGCGGCTTTGCCCTCTTCTGCGGCTACGCCCTCGTCGCCGTCATCGGGGCTGCCATCAGCCTGCGCCGGCGAGACGCCTGAGGGCCCGTCGGGCGGCCATGACGAAGCGGGACGGGAGGGTGGTCAATAGCCGCTGCCGGTGGCGTTCAACGCCCCGGAAGTGAGAAGGAGGACCCAGAGACCGGCGGCTGCGACGCTGAGCGCCATGATCCAGACCCCGTGGCGGGAGTGGGGCCGATCCACCCGGATGGCGGTGAAGAGGCCCAGCACGAACCCGAGCGGCGGCATGGCGAGGGCGGTGATGTAGCCGAGCACGACAAGCCGCCGGACGCTTTCGCTCCA
This sequence comes from uncultured Solirubrobacterales bacterium, assembly GCA_963777185.1. Classification (GTDB taxonomy): domain Bacteria; phylum Actinomycetota; class Thermoleophilia; order Solirubrobacterales; family Solirubrobacteraceae; genus Palsa-465. Next base: position 329,571 of record CAVZPU010000010.1, on the reverse strand, counting down.
GGGATCGGCGGGGGAAGGTGGCCTAACTCTCATTGTGGGTGTGGCCTTGCGGCCGTTTCCTGATTGTGGCGTCGGGTACCAGTGGGGCATGTTTGGACTCACGAGGAGCGTTCCCTTCGGACCGGTGTGGGGATGGCATGCGTCGCTGGGGCATCCGATCCTGAAGCTGTTCGGGCTCGTGATCGCCGTGCTCGCATCGGTCGTGCTCATCGCCGTCGCGCTGGTCGCACTGATCATCGACATCATCCTGCTGCCCTTCCGCCTGCTGCTCTGAGCCGCGGGGGGGTCGTCCGGTGGGCCCGATGAAATACATCAGGACCTAACCGGCCCCTGTGACGCGAATGCTCAGGCGGGGGTAGGACCGGCACATCCGGCCTACCCGCGCGCTGGGGACCTTCGGCCACGGTCGGGCCGGAACCCGGGCTTTTCGATGACCGCCTCCGACTCACCGCGCCGCCCCCCGCCGGAGAGCGGCGGCTCAGACCCGCCCGACCGCGCCGGGGCGAAGCCCGAGCCTGGCAGCGACGCCCGGCCGGCGAGCGAGCCACACGGCGGCCGCGGGCCCAGCCAGGTGGAGGCGCCTCCGTCCGAGGGGCCCAGCACGGTTGGCGCGGCCACCGCGCGCAAGCTCGGTCATTGGGCGGTCAGCACGCAGCCTCGCGCCCCGGACGATGCCGACACGAACACCGGCGCCGACGATCACCGTGACGTCGTCGCCCACGCCAGCCGTATCGTCCTGGCCCTTGGCGCCCTCGGCGTGGTCTACGGCGATCTCGGCACGAGCCCGCTCTACACCGAGCAGACCGTGTTCACCGCGCACGCCGACGCCGCCAAGCCCACTCCGGCCGGGGTCTACGGAGTGGCGTCGCTGATCTTCTGGTCGCTGACCATCGTCGTCTCGATCAAGTACGCCGGCTTCATCATGCGCGCCCACAACCGCGGGGACGGCGGGATCATGGCCCTGACGGCGCTCGTGCAGCGCCGCAAGGTGGCCGGGGCCGCCGCGCTCGTCGTTCTCGGCATCTTCGGCGCCGGGCTCTTCTTCGGCGACGGGATGGTCACTCCGGCCATCTCGGTCGTCTCGGCCGTCGAGGGGCTGGGGGTGGCCACGCCCGGGCTCGAGCACGCCGTGGTGCCGGTCGCGCTGGTCATCCTCATCGTGCTGTTCATGGTTCAGCGCTTCGGCACAGGCCCGGTCGGGTGGCTGTTCGGGCCAGTGATTGTCCTGTGGTTCCTGGTCATCGCTGTGCTCGGGCTCAGCCAGGTCATTCCCCATCCCGAAGTCCTCCAGGGACTGTCGCCGAGCTGGGGGGTGCGGTTCATGGTCGACCACGGCGTGGCCGCCTTCTTGACCCTGGGCGCGGTCGTGCTGTGCGTGACCGGCGCCGAGGCCCTGTACGCCGACCGGGGCCACTTCGGCGCCGGACCGATCCGGCTGGCCTGGTTCACCGTCGTTTTCCCCGCCGTCCTGCTCAACTACCTGGGTCAGGGCGCGCTCATCCTGCACCACAAGCAGGACATCATCAACCCCTTCTATCTCCTCGTGCCCAGCGGACTGCGCATTCCGATGGTCGTGCTGGCCACGGCGGCGACGGTGATCGCCTCCCAGGCGGCCATCACGGGCTCCTTCTCGGTGGCCCGCCAAGCGGTCCAGCTCGGCTTGCTGCCCCGCCTGAACATCCGCCACACCTCAGAGCTGGAGGGCCAGATCTACGTCCCGGTCATCAACTGGCTGCTGGGGACCGGCGTGGTGGCGCTCGTCGTCGGCTTCCAGCATTCCTCCAAGCTGGCCGACATCTACGGCGTGGCCGTGACGGGCACGTTCGTACTCAACACGATCCTGTTCGTGGCCGTGGCCCGGTCGCTGTGGCGAACTCCGAAGTGGCAGCTCGGATTGCTGGCCACGCTGTTTCTGACCGTCGAAGTGTCGTTCTTTGCCTCGAACCTGGCCAAGATCGACCACGGGGCCTGGCTGCCCCTCGGCATCGGGCTCGTGGTGGCCTTCGTCATGGTCACCTGGAGCAAGGGCCGGGAGATCGTCACCGCCAATCGCATCGCCGAGGAGGGTTCCCTGGCCGACTTCCTCGCCCACCTGCACGAGCTCGACCCGCCGCTGCACCGGGTGCCCGGTACGGCGATCTTCCTCAATCCGAACATGGAGACGACGCCGCTCGCGCTGCGCACCGAGGTCGACCGGATCCATGCCCTCCAGGAGCACGTGATCATCGCCTCCATCGACCAGCCGAGCGTTCCCCACGTCGATCCGGCCAAGCGCTTCTCGGTGCAGACGCTGGGCGCGGAGCCGTACTGCCTGCTCTGCGTCATCGTTCGCGTCGGGTACCGGGATCGGGTCGATGTGCCCGCGGCGCTGGCGAGGGCCCAAGAGCAGGAGCTGCTCGCCCCCGAGCTCGACCTGGTCCACGCCTCCTATCTCGTCTCGCGCATCAGCATCGTGCCCAGCCGAGCTCCGGGCATGAGGCGGTGGCGCAAGCGGATCTTCCTGGCCATGGCGCGCAATGCCGCCAGTCCCATAGACGCTTTCCGCCTGCCGCCGGAGCGGACCGTGGTCATGGGCTCCCAGGTGCAGGTGTGAGGCCGCCGCCGATCCGACGCCGTTCAGGCCAGGGCGCTGTGCACGAGCAGGACGACCACGATGACGGCCACGATGCCGCAGGCGAGGGCCAGGGCCGCGGCCAGCAGGCGCAACAGCACCGCGTTGCGCGTGGGGGCGGGCTCGTTCATCCGTTGGCCTGATCGAGGATGAGCGCGCTGAGCGGCACGCCCTGAGTGGGCGTGACCTGGAAGTCGAGAGCCCAACGTCCGACCATCACGAGGGCCGGGGCCGAGCGGCTGTAGAGCCCAGGTCGAGTTTCGGTCAACTGGTATTCCTGCTGGGGCATCTCCATCTCGGTGTGGTTGAAGGTCAGGGTGACGCTGGCGCCGCTCACCGGGTGTCCGTTCTTGGTGATCCGCAGGGCAAAGGTGTCGGGCGCGGCGGCCTTGTTGGGGGTGACGAGCACCTGGAGGACGTAGCCGGCGCGTTGCACGGTCTTGACCACCTGCCCGGGGCCGACGCTGGCCAGAGATGAGTTCTGCAGGGCGAACGCCGGCGGGGGCGGGGCCAGGCTCGAGAGCAGGGCGGCGGCGAACACGATGGCGATGACGACCGCGATCTCGCCGCTGATGAGGCGGCGGAGCAGGAGACTCGCGGGCTCGCCGAGCTCGGCCCGCTCCCGGGAGGCCACGAGCCGCGGCCGCGAGCGCAACAGGTTGCCCGAGGCGATGAGCAGGGCCGCGCCAAGCAAGCCGGTCTTGACCAGGATGGTTTCTCCGTAGCCGGTCTTCCACAGCGCGTTGAGGGCCGGAAGGTGGTCGATCGCCTCCCCGAGGCCGGAGGCGGCGAGGAGGGCGACCGACCCCAGTGCCACCGCGGAGAAGCGCGGCACACCCGCGGCCAGCGCCTCCACCCGTCGGCGGGCGGGAAGCCGGAGGGTGAGGACGAGCAGCCCGATCAGGCCGCCCAGCCACACCGAAGCAGCGGCCATGTGCAGGGCGTCGAAAGCCACGGTGAGGCCACGGGGCGAGGTCTGCGCCGCGTGGCCAGATGTGCCGGGAATGAGCATGACCGCGGCCCCGGCGAGCAGCGCTCCACAGGTGGCGATGAGCTCGCCGACGGACCGCTGGCGGCGGTCGGGCCGGTCAAGCCAGAGCGAGATCCAGGCCGCGAGACAGAAGAGGGCGAAGCACAGCTCGAGATCGAGCATGCCTCGCCCGAAGGCCGTGACTCCGTAGAGCGGGACGAGCGCGGGGAGATCGAACACCGACCGCAGCGAGTCGTTGGCGATCGAGAAGTCAAGGTACAGCGGCACCGCGATGAGCCCCGCCAGCGAGGCGATGACGAAGGCGACCGACACGGGCCGCAGCGTGATCCCCTCGACGCGGCGGATGAGCGGCCGCACGATGAGCAGGCGCAACACGTAGAGCCCGATGGCCGCCAGCACGGTCACGAACATCACCCAGCGGGTGATGAGCACCTTGGGCGAGGTGGCGGTGGCGGCGATCGAGGGCACCCGGAACTGAGGCGCCGGCCCCGGGTTCGGGCCCACCGAGTAGGTGAAGGCGCCCTGCACAGGGTGCCCGTCGACGGAGATGGCCCGCCAGTAGATGAGATACCAGCCCTCAGGGAGCCCCGGCTTGAGAGGCATGACCAGGGTGTCGGGGTTGGCCGGGGAGCGGCGCACGGCGCCCACCGTCTCCGGCTCGCCGTCGACGTTGGTCACGGAGATGATGGCGAACCTGGGCTCGACCGCTTCGTCGTAGGTGAGCTGGACGCTCGGCGGCGGTCCCGGCAACTCGACGCTTGCGGCCGGAACCGTCTTGACCAGATAGGCGTGAGCCGAGGCAGCGCTCGGCAGAAGCATCCCGAGCACCGCCGCGAGCGCCGCGAGGCCGATGGCCCGCCGCTGGGTCATACCAGCGATCGATCCCTCGAGCCGCCGACGAGGGCGAACCCGCCGGCGAGGAGGCCAAGAGCGCCGAGCACGAGGGCGATGACGGTCGCAACCGAGAGCCCGCCGCCCCCGAGCGAGTTCGCGGCTTGGATGGTGGGGGCCGGGGCGGCCGAGTCCTCGGCTCCCGACCAATTGACGATCGAACCGTCGGAGTAGACCTGTTCGACACCGAAGGTGTAGCTCTGGGCCGCGGCCGGTTGGGCCAGGAACTGAAACAGCGAGTCCTCACCGGTGGGGGTGTGGCCGCCGGTCCAGGTCACCCTGGTGACGACGGCGTTATCGCCCGAGCCGGTCTGCTGTACCGACTGGGCCCACCCTGGAGGCGGTGGAGCGAAGGAGTCGATGCCAAAGCCCGCGGGCACGGTCATGACGATCTTCGTCGTGGTCAGCCCGCTCTTCTCTGTCGGCACGGCCAGGCTATAGAGCTGGAGCTTGCCGGCCAGCGACACGGGCGGGACTGACGCGCGCGTGGGCGCAGGCCAGGGCCGGGAAGGCCACGAGCAGGGCCGCGGCGATGAGCACGGGCCGGCCGGTCGCGCGCAGTCGGAATATTGGTCTCACGGTGGTGTGTCCTCCTCGGTTTGCCCACCGGCCGACGGACCGGTTCGGCGGGCGCGGGGGTTCTCAGGCCGATTGGCTTCTGGGGCCGGGCAACGCGCGGTCACCGCGGGCATGCCGGCGACGGCGAGCTCTCGAGCCGGCCGCCTGTCCAGAGAGCGATCCGCTAGCGGGGAGGTCCGCGATCTGACCAGCCCCCGGCGAGCGGAGCCAGGCGCACCAAGGCACCGACGGGGGGGCGGGGGAGGGCCGCGATGGCCCGGGAGGCCTGACGGCGACGGCTGTGGCGCTCGGCCACCTCGGTGAGGACCCAGCGGGCGCCCTGAAAGGCAGCGGCCAAGACCAGCCCCACGCACAGCGCGGCGGGGATGGCCCACCAGCCGCCATAACCGAACACGCCGGCCAGGCCGGCGGGATGGCCGGTGGCCAGCACCCCTTCAAGCGTCTCCTGGCAGAGGAAGATGACCAGCAGCCCGGCGGCGCACAGCAGCCACAGGGCGGCAAAGGAACACGTGTAGCGCGGAAGCGAGCGCTGCCCGCCGAAGGCGCGGCCGAGCGCGCGCAGGAAGCTGCCCACCGCCAGGCCCAGGGCGAGCACGATCCATGGGATGACCGAACCCAGGTAGGCGTGACCCTGGCGCTCGAGCATCGTGCCGGCCAGGTGGCCGAAGGCCAGCCAGTAGCGGAGCTGGTGGACGGCGAAGGCGCCCGCCGGGACCAGCAACACAGGCGCCATGCGCCTGATCGATCCAGCGCGCTGCTGCCAACCCGCCATCGTCACCTGGACCATACCGCGTGCTCACGCCACCGGTTGCGTGATCCCGTCCTGGGTATCGGGGGCCGCGGCGGCGGGGCGCCGGCGCCGCGAAGACCGCCCGTCGCGGCCCTCGGCGAGCCGGAAGGTGAGCATGAGCAGGCCCACCCCTCCGCCCAGGCACAGGACGGTGGCCGTGCGAGCGATGAAGGGCGGCACGGCCATGAGGACGTAACCGTCGACCAGCGTGGAGAGGAGCGTGATCCCCTCCCACAAGGCGGCGAAGGCGATGACGAAGAAGAAGAGAAAGCCGGCGCGGCCGGAGAGCACCCGGGCGGCGGCGGCAGCGACAAGCCCGAGGACGAGGGCGAGCTCGACGACGTTGAAGGCGGCGACGGCGGGACGGCCGTGCAGCAGATGGCCGCAGCTGGCGACCGCGACGGCCGCGAGCGCGGCCAGCGACACGGCCGTGGCCAGCCCCTCGTCGAGCTCGGGGCGGCGCAGCCGGCGAGCGGCGAGCAAGCAGAGCAGGAGCACAGCGATGGGCCAGAACCACACGATCGAGGGCGGGCCGCGGTGCCACAGGCCGCCGGAGATGGTGGCCGAGCGCGCGTTGACGCGGAGCGGGATTTGCCAGGCGCCGGCGTAGCTCGCGCCCGGAGCGAGGGCGACCGAGGCGAGGGCGTGCAGGCGCCCGTCATGCCAGATGTAGGTGTGGCCACCGGTCAGGCGCTGCCAGCTTGGCTTCGTGGCCGCGGTGAGCCCCGGGGGTGGCGTCGCGGCCACCGGCGTCTGGTTGAGGTAATACATCTCCGAGTTGACGTTCTCCTCCACGCCGGCGGCGGAGAAGCGCAGATAGGGGGCGCCGCGGTAGTCCAGGACGGTCACCGCCTTCGTGGGTGGCACCCGGAGCCAGAGGCGGAGGTCGCCGTCCACGACCCGGGCGTCGAGGCCGGCGGGCTCGTGGCTGATGCGGGCCTGAAAATCAGAGGCGACCGGGGCCGTGGGGCCATGGGCCTGGGCGAGGGCCGGAAAGCCGGCCAGGATGGCCAGGGCCGCCACGAGAGCGGCGGCGAGTGGGGCCGGCGAGCCGCGCCTAGACTCCTGCACACGACGGACTGTACGCCTGACAACGAGCGCATTCGGCGCCGGAGCTGGGCTGCCACGGTGGTGCTGGCCGCGGTGCTGCTCCTGGCTCTGTCCAGCGCGACCGCATGGGCGGACGGCGACCCGGCCAGCGACGTCCTGGCCGCCCAACCGGTGTTCCTGGCCCAGGACGCTGCCATCCCCGTCCGCCAACAGGCCGAGCTCACGGCGCTAGTCCAGGAGGCCGCCCGCGCCGGCCGGCCCGTGCGCGTGGCCATCATCGCCTCCCCGACCGATCTTGGCTCCATCACCGAGCTGTGGGGCCAGCCGGCGGCCTACGCCCGCTTCCTGGCCCAGGAGCTTGCGCTCGTCTACCGCGGCCAACTGCTCGTCGTCATGCCCAACGGCTACGGGGTGGCGCGGGTAGCTGGGGCTCGCACGGCCGGAGAAGCGGCGCCGCCCGGCCTGCCCGCTCCCGGCCCCGCTGGGCTGGGGGGCGGGTCCCTGAGGGCGGTCGAGCGTCTCGCCGCCGCCTCGGGGGTCTCGCTGGCGCTGCCGCGCGTCAGCGGTGCAGCCGGGTCGGGGCGGGGAGCGGGGGACCCCATGGCGTGGCTGGCCTTCGGGGTCGGTCTGGTGCTGGTCGTGGCGGCCTGGGTGGCCAGCGCGCGGGCCCGGCCGCTGCAGCTGCCGCGGCGTGCTGGGTGACGGGGGTGCGGGGTCGCGGGGGCGCGGGGTGAGCGGGGTCGCGGGGCGCTGGTTCGGGCCGCGGGTTCGCGGGGGCGCGGGGTGACCGGGGCGCGAGTTCGCGGGGGGCGCGGGGTGACCGGGGCGCGGGTTCGGGGCGCGCTGCGGGGCCCCAGGGGGTCGTGGGATGTTGTGCTCGCTATGGAGGTGAAACATCCCACGACCCGGATGGTCAGCGGGGGTTGTGGGAGATAGTCGTGAATAATTCACCACTATCTCCCACGACCCCGGACCCGCGCTGGGGCTCGCGACCCCGGACCCGCGCTGGGGCCCACGACCCGGACCCGCGCTGGGGCTCACGACCCCGGACCCGCGCTGGGGCTCGCGACCCCGGACCCGCGCCGGGGCTCGCGACCCCGGACCCGCGCGCTCGGGCCCGCCCCACGACCCCGGACCCGCCGCTTGGGCCCGCCACGACCCCAGACCCACCGCTTGGGCCCGCCACGACCCCAGACCCACGCCGGGGCAGACGCCCGGGACCCGCGCCTGTGCGCGGGGCGCGCTGCTCAGACCGTGAAGGTGTCCGCGCCCGGGGTGACCTGGCCGTCGGAGCCGTCGGGCATGGTGCCCGGTGTCACGGCCGTGTAGCGGCCCGAGATGTGGTCGCCGCTGACGGTCAGGGTCAAGAAGCCGTAATGGCTGTCGTCCCCATGCTCGAAGGTGACACCGGGTGCGAGCTGGGTGCCCGGCTCGGCGCCGGTCGCGAGCCGGTGGAGGTTGTGGTAGCCGGAGTTGCCTTGGACGATCGCGGTGACCGTGGTGGCGCCCAGCGTCCAGGAGAACCGCTGGTAGTCGTGCACGTGCCCGGTGAGCAGGAGCTGTGGGTAGCGGCCGGCGGCCTGGAACGACTGGGTAAGCGCGTCGGACATCGCCTGCGAGCCGCCGTGGTGGGCGTCGGCGGAGAGCGGAGGATGATGGAGGGCCACGATCAGCGGCAGGTCCCCGGGCGCTTGCCCGAGCTGGGCGACGAGCCACTCGGTCTGCTCGGGATACAGGTAGCCGCCCTCCGGGACGTTGGTGTAGAGGCCGATGATCGTCACCGCCTGCAGGGCGAGCGTCCAGTCACACCATGGCTGGGTCTGGGTGTGACGGGCGAACTCGAGTCCCGGGTCGCAGGGCGGCGCCTGCGGTGTGGCGGTGCAGAAATTGGCCAGGAAGGTGTCGAGCGGCTGGCGCCCCGTTGGGTTGCCGGCGTCGTCCTCGGCCACGTCGCCGTCGTGGTTGCCCGGGATGGCGACGATGGGGACGTCGAGGTGGCTGTAGGGCTCGTAGAACTGGGGTTGGTACTGATCAGCCTCCCCGTGGAAGTAGACGAGATCGCCGACCGAGTAGACGAAGGCTGGGCGTTCCGGCGCTCGCTGCATGGCGTAGCTGACCGCATTCTGGGCCACGGGGGACTGGACGCCGCCGTGATCGCCGATGACGAAGAAGGTCAGCTCCGGGGAGTCGGTGATGCCGACATCGCTCGGGTGCGCCACGGCCGCCGTCCCCGGCGGAAGCGGTTGCGCGGTGGGCTGCGGGAAGGACTTTCGCAGTTGCTCGCGCGCGCTGACGGCGCTCGAACGTCCGACCTGGCGTGGCACGGCTTCTCCTCGGCGTGGACGGCAACCCGCTGGCTGGCAGCCGCGGGCTCACCGCGGACGCTACCGGTCCGGGGCCAGCCCAGGGGGAAATCGCGCCGCTCACCCCACCCCGCGCTCCAGGCACAGCCGCTGCAGGCGCTCCATCGACTCCGTGGGCTGAATGGGAAGGGCGTCGAGGGCGTCGGCGGCGCCGCGCAGGTCGGCCATGGTCACGCCGCGGGCCTCGATCGCGAAGCGTCCCAGCCACCGCACGGCAGCGCGCTCGTAACGCACCGGGTCGCTCCCCCGCAGCACCAGACAGATACGTAGCGCGTCGTCGAGAGCGATCTGGGGTAGCTCGCGGGCAGCGGCGAGGACGAGGGTCTCGCTGCCCGTGTTCAGGGCACGGCGAAACCGCGAATAAGGGTTGCCGTCGCTGGTCACGGGCCCCAGGCGCAAACCAGAGGACAGAGGAAGTGCGCGTCACCGACCATCGAACGTATGTTCGCATAGGCCACGGACGGACGGGTGGTGTGTAGGCTGCGCGCCGAGCAGAGAAGGGCGGTGGAGCATGGCCGTAAGGGCCCCTGAGGTCGAGGCCGACCTTATCGAAGCGGTGTGCCGGCGTCTGCGCGACCGGCTATCGGACCAGGCGCCGGGCTGGGAGTCGTTCGTCCGCCAGTACTTCCACTGGGTGCCGCCCGACGATCTGGCCGACCGCGAGGTCGATGACCTGGCAGGCGCCGTCGTGGCCCAGTGGGAACTGGCTCACCAGCGACGCCCGGGCCAGGCCAACATCCGCGTCTTCAACCCCGAGGGCGACGATGACGGCTGGCAGTTGCCCTACACCGTCGTCCAGGTCGTCAGCGACGATATGCCGTTCATCGTCGACTCGGTGAATATGGCGCTCAGCCGCTGCGGCCACTCCATCAACCTGGTCATCCATCCCGTGGTTCGCGTCCGCCGCGATGACGACGGCCACCTCACCGAAGTGCTCGATCCGGGCGACGAGGCCGACGATGCCATCGCCGAGTCGATCCTGCACGCGGAGGTCGTGCGCGAGGCCGACGCCGATCGGCGCCAGAAGCTCGGCCAAGAGGTCGAGCGAGTGCTCGAAGAGGTACGCGTGGCGGTCGAGGACTGGCCGGACATGCGCGAGCGCACGCGCGAGCTCGCCGATGCGGTCGACTCCTCCCGGCTGCCGGTCGAGGCCAAGCTGGCCGATGAGGTCAAGGCGTTTCTGCAGTGGCTGGCCGATGACCACTTCACCTTCCTCGGCTACCGCGAATACGAGCTCGTCGACGAGGACGACGGGGCGGCGCTCAAAGTGGTGAAGGACACCGGCCTGGGCATCCTGCGTGGCTCGCCCAAGCGCAAGACCAAGCAGCTGAGCGGCCAGGCGCGCGAGCTGGCCCGCAACGAGCAGCCGCTCATCCTCACCAAGGCCAACTCGCGCTCCAACGTGCACCGTCCCGCCTACCTGGACTACATCGGGATCAAGCGCTTCGATGGGGACGGTCGGGTGTGCGGCGAGTGGCGCCTGCTCGGCCTCTACACGACCGCCGCCTACAACGCCAGCCCGCGGGAGATCCCCCTGCTGCGCGGCAAGGTGGACGGCGTGCTCGAGCGCGCCGGCTTCTCCGAGGACAGCCACGATGCCAAGGCGCTGGTCGACTTCCTGGAGTCCTATCCGCGCGACGCGCTGTTTCAGATCGACGAAGAGGAGCTGTTCACGATCGCCATGGGCGTGCTCGGGCTGGGGGAGCGCCCGCGCGTGCGGCTATTCGTCCATCGCGAGCCGCTCGGGCGGTTCCTGTCCTGCCTGGTCACCATCCCGCGCGACCGCTTCACCACCGAGACCCGCGAGCGGGTCGCCTCCATCCTGCTCGACGCCTTCGAGGGCAGCCACCTCGACTGGGGACTGCAACTCAGCGAGTCGGTCCTCGCTCGCGTGCACTACATCATCCACTGCCCCGGCGGGGCCCTGGCGGACTACGACCTCAAGGAGATCGAAGACCGCCTGGTCAAGGCCACCCGGGCCTGGAGCGACGACCTGCGCGAAGCTCTCATCGACGACCTCGGCGAGGAGGGCGGCGTCGAGCTGCACCGCCGCTATCAGGATGCCTTCCCGGCTGGTTACCGCTCCGACGTGCCGGCTCGCCTCGCGGTCGCCGACATCGAGCGCCTGGAGTCGCTGCCCGAGCGGAGTGCGCCCATCATCAGCCTCTATGAGCCCGGGGAGGACGGCGAGCGCGGCGCGCGCTGCAAGCTCTACAGCGCGCAGGGGGTCTCGCTCTCCGATGTGCTGCCCACCTTTGAGCACATGGGAGCCCAGGTCGTCGACGAGCGTCCCTACCGGATCGAGGCGGCCGATCGGGACCCGGCCTGGATCTACGACTTCGGCCTGCGCGGTCCCGAGCGCGATCTGAACGAGATCCGCGACCGCTTCGAGCAGGTCTTCCTCGATGTGTGGCGGGGCCGGCTCGAGGACGACGGGCTCAACGGACTCGTGCTCTGCGCCGACATGGACTCACGCGAGATCACGATCCTGCGTGCCATCGCCCGTTACCTGCGCCAGGCTTCGATCTCCTACTCCGACGCCTACCTCGTGCGCACGCTGCTCGCCCACGCCGACGTGGCGGGACGCCTGGTCAAGCTGTTCTTCGCCCGCTTCGACCCCGACGAACGCGACGAGGAGCGGGCCGAGGAGCTCGGCGAGGAGATCGACGCGGCGATCGACGAGGTGACGAGCCTGGACGAGGACCGCATGCTGCGCAGCTTCCTGGCCGTGATCAAGGCCACTCTGCGCACGAGCCTGTTCCGCGACGACGACGCCTACCGCGACGACGGCGACGACGAGGACGAGGACGACGAGGACCAGGAGGACGAGGACCCCGACGACGCGGGCCGCCCCTATGTCGCCTTCAAGCTCGACCCCGAATCCGTGCCCGTGCTGCCGCGGCCCCGGCCGCGCTTTGAGATCTATGTCTACTCGCCGCGTTTCGAGGGCGTTCACCTCCGGGGCGGCAAGGTGGCCCGCGGCGGCCTGCGCTGGTCCGAGCGCCCCGAGGACTTCCGCACGGAGATCCTCGGTCTGATGAAGGCTCAGATGGTCAAGAACGCCCTCATCGTCCCGGTGGGCTCCAAGGGCGGCTTCGTGCTCAAACGCCCCCCGCGGGAGGGAGGCCGCGAGGCCCTCACCGAGGAGGCGATCGCCTGCTACAAGCTCTTCCTCGGCGGGCTGCTCGACCTCACCGACAACTACGTCGGCGACGAGGTCAAGGCGCCCGACCGCGTCATCCGCTATGACGGTGATGACCCCTATCTGGTCGTCGCCGCCGATAAGGGGACGGCGAGCTTCTCCGACATCGCCAACGAGGTGTCGCTGCGCTACGGGTTCTGGCTTGGTGACGCCTTCGCCTCCGGCGGCTCACACGGCTATGACCACAAGGTGATGGGCATCACCGCGCGCGGGGCGTGGGAGTCGGTCGCCCGGCACTTCCGCGAGCTGGGCACCGACGTGCAGAGCAGCGAGTTCACCGTTGTGGGCATCGGGGACATGTCCGGGGACGTGTTCGGCAACGGGATGCTGCTCTCCCGCCACATCAAGCTGCTGGCGGCGTTCAACCACGCCCACATCTTCCTCGACCCCACCCCCGATCCGGAGAAGAGCTTCAAGGCGCGCCAGCGCCTGTTCGAGCAGGAAAGCTCAGCCTGGAGCGACTACGACGCGGACGCCATCTCCGAAGGGGGAGGCATCTACGAGCGGACGTGCAAGTCGATCGCCATCTCCGAACAGGTGCAGGAGGCCTTCTGCATCGAGGAGGATGAGCTCTCGCCGCCGGAGCTCATCCAGCGGCTGCTCAAGGCGCCGGTCGACCTGCTCTGGAACGGCGGCATCGGGACCTACGTCAAAGCCTCCTCCGAGACGCACAGGGACGCGGGCGACAAGGCCAACGACAGCCTGCGCGTCGACGGTCACGACCTGCGCTGCCGGGTGGTCGGCGAGGGCGGAAACCTCGGCTTCACCCAGCTGGGACGGATCGAGTACGCCCAGGCCGGAGGGGCGGAGGGCAAGGGCGGGCGGATCACCACCGACGCCATCGACAACGTGGCCGGGGTCAACACCTCCGACCACGAGGTCAACATCAAGATCCTGCTCGACGGACTCGTGGACGACGGCGAGCTCAGCGACGACGAGCGCAACGAGCTGCTCAAGGAGATGACCGACGCGGTCTCCGAGCGCGTGTTGTACGGCAGCTACACGCAGATACAGGCGCTGAGCCTGGCCCTCCTGCAGGCCGCCGGGATGATCAATGTTCACGCACGGCTGATCCGCCAGCTCGAGCAGACGGTGTCGCTGGACCGGGAGATCGAGTACCTGCCTTCCGACGATGTCATCAACGACCGGACGGGTGCCCATCAGGGGCTGCTCGCGCCCGAGCTCTCGGTGGTCATGGCGTACTGCAAGATCCAGCTCTACGCCCAGCTCCTCGATTCCGATCTCCCCGAGGACGAATTCCTTGGCCACGATCTCGAGAGCTACTTTCCGTCCCCGCTTCCCGACCGCTACCGCGAGCAGATGGCCTCCCACCGTCTGCGCCGTGAGATCATCGCCACCGTCGTGGCCAACCAGCTCGTCGACCGGGCCGGCACCACCTTCGTGTTCCGTCTGCGGGAGGAGACGGGCGCCCCGCCGTCACTCGTCGCCCGCGCCTACGCGGTCGCCCGCGAGGTCTATGGCATGCGCTCGTTCTGGGAGGCGGTGGAGGGGCTCGACAACGAGATCGACGCCACCAAGCAGCTCGAGGTCCTCATCGAGGGTCGGCGGCTGGTGGAGCGGGCGGCGCGCTGGCTGCTCCATGCCAATCCCCACGAGCTCGATGTCAACGAGGCGATCGACCACTACCGGCCGGGGGCCGAGGAGCTGGCCGACGGGCTCCCCGACCTTCTCCAGGGTGCCGACCGTGAGTCCTTTGACGAGCGCGAGAGCGCCCTGCGCGATGCCGGCATCTCCGAGGAGCTGGCCCGCCGCGTCGCAGTGATGCCGGCCATGCTCTCGGCGCTCGACATCGTCGACGCGGCCGCGGACGCCGATCTCGACCAAAAGCAGGTCAGCGAGGTGTACTTCCGCCTCGGCGCCGAGCTCGAGCTCAACTGGCTGCGCAACCGGATCGTGGAGCTGCCGCGGTCCGACCGCTGGCAGGCGCTGGCGCGGACCGTCCTGCGCGATGAGCTTATCGCGCTGCACCGGGCGCTGACCGCGGAGGTGCTCAGCGAAGCCAAGGAGGGGTCTAACAGCAAGGCCGCGATCGAAGCCTGGCGCGAGCGCAACGCCGGCGCGGTGGAGCGCTGCCTGAGCATGCTGGCCGACATCCGCGCCTCACGGACCTACGACATGACCACGCTGCCGGTCGCCTTGCGCGAGGTCCGCCACCTCATCCGCGGTGGCGCGGAGCTCGACGGCACCGGGGCGCTTTAGCGCGCGCGCCCGCGTTCGCGCGTGCGCGCAAGCCGCTTGCGCGCCGAGAACCAGCCCCAGAGGAGGAAGAAGGCGCTGATGTCATAGATGCCGCAGGCCAGGAAGGCGAGAGGGCTGGTGAGCAGCCGGCCGGCGAATCGAGAAAACACGCCGTCAAGCTATCGTCTGCAGCACTCATGGCATCTGTGAAGACGAACGTCACCGAACTGCCCGACTCGCGCGTGCGCCTGGAAGCCGAGGTCCCCGCCGACGAGGTCGAGCGCCGCGTCCAGGAGGTGGCCCGGCGCCTGGGCCGGCAACTGCGCGTGCCGGGCTTTCGCAAGGGCAAGGTGCCCCCGCCCGTGGTCATCCGCCGGCTCGGCCGCGAGGCCGTGCTCGACGAGGCGGTGCAGAGCTCGCTCGGCACGTGGTCGATCGACGCCATCGACGAAGCCGGCATCACGCCGGTGGGGCGCCCCCGCGTCGATCTCGGCGAGCTCCCCAAGGAGGGCGAGCCGCTGGCTTTTTCGATCGAGATCGGAGTTCGTCCGCGGGCCGAGCTGGGCCAGTGCAAGGGACTTGAAGTGGGCCGACGCGAGCCGCAGGTGGATGACAGCGCCATCGACGCCGAGCTCGAGCGGCTGCGCGAGCGCTTCGGAACCTTGGAGACGGTGGAGCGTGCGGCGGAGAACGGCGATCAGGTCGTGCTCGACTACCTCGGCAAGGTGGACGGCGAGCCGTTCGCCGGCGGCGAGGGTCGCGACCAGACGCTCGAGCTGGGCTCTGGACGGTTCATCGAGGGGTTCGAGGAGCAGCTCGCCGGTGCCCGCGCCGGCGAGGAGCGCTCGATCACCGTCACCTTTCCCGAGGATTACCCGGGCGATCTCGGCGGTCAGGAAGCGGTCTTCGATA
Source organism: uncultured Solirubrobacterales bacterium (assembly GCA_963777185.1). Taxonomy (GTDB): domain Bacteria; phylum Actinomycetota; class Thermoleophilia; order Solirubrobacterales; family Solirubrobacteraceae; genus Palsa-465. The sequence goes on along the minus strand of CAVZPU010000010.1, from coordinate 313,983 downwards.
TCACCGTCAAGGAGGTCAAGGCCAAGCGCCTGCCCGAGCTCAACGACGACTTCGCCGTGGACGCCGGGTTCGACACCCTGGCCGAGGTACGCGAGGACATCGCCAAGCGCCTCCGCGAGGCCGAGGAGCAGGCCATCGAGCGCGAGTACGAGGACGCGGTCGTGGAAGCGGCGGTGGGCGAGGCCAAGGTCGAGGTGCCGCATGAGCTCGTACACGAGCGCGCGCACGAGCTTCTCGAGGACACCATGAATGCGCTGAGCAGTCGCGGGATCTCCAAGGAGATGTATCTGCGCATCGCCGGCAAGGACGAGGAGATGCTGGCCCACGAGGCCGAGCCCGATGCCGAGAAGGCGCTGCGCCGGGAAGCCGTCCTGACCGCGGTCGTCGAAGCCGAGGGCATCGAGCCCTCCGAGGACGACCTTCGCTCGGCGCTGGAGCCGACGGCCGAGCGCGAGGGAACGACGACCGCCGCCTTGCTCGATCGGGTGCGCGAGAACGGACGCCTCGAGCAGCTGCGGGAGGACGTCGCGGCCCGCCAGGCCATCGACCTGCTCGTGCGCGAAGCCAAGCCGATCAGCGTGGAGCAGGCCACCGCGCGCGAGAAGCTGTGGACGCCCGGCGCCGAAGCATCTGAGCAGGGCTCAGGCGAGCTCTGGACGCCCGGCAGCTGACGGGCGCGATGCGCGGCGAGACCGCGCCTTGTGAGCCATACGACTCCGGATCGAACGTCATCGGTCGATTGCTAGAGTCGGCAGGAGTCCGCCCCCGGAAGTGAAAGAAACGAGGACGATGAGCCCACTCGTACCGATGGTCGTTGAGCAAACCTCCCGGGGGGAGCGGGCGTTCGACATCTACAGCCGCCTGCTCAACGAGCGGATCGTCTTCCTGGGCACGCCGGTCGATGACCAGATCGCGAACCTGATCGTGGCGCAGCTGTTGCACCTCGAGTCAGAAGATCCCGACAAGGACATCTCGGTGTACATCAACTCGCCCGGCGGCTCCGTTTACGCGGGCCTGGCGATCTACGACACGATGCAGTTCATCAAGCCCGACGTGCAGACGATCTGCGTCGGCATCGCCATGTCGATGGGCGCGCTGCTCCTGGCCGGGGGCGCGAACGGCAAGCGCATGGCTCTCCCCAACGCGAAGATCCTCATCCACCAGGTGTCGTCCAGCTTCCAGGGCCAGGCCACGGATATCGAGATTCACGCCCGCGAGATCATCGACGTGCGGCGCCGCCTCGACGAGATCATCGCTCACCACAGCGGGCAGGAGCTCGAGAAGGTTCGGGCCGACACCGAGCGCGATTACTTCATGAGCTCGGAGGAGGCCAGGGAGTACGGGATCATCGACCGGGTGATCTCTCAGCACTAAGGGGCTAGTCTGTGGGACCGCTGGGCGATTCCATGGGCGTCCAACGAGCTGGACTCCGGAGGATTTGAGAGGGCAAACATATGGCACGTCCGACCGACTCAAACGAACAGCTCTTATGTAGCTTCTGCGGCAAGTCGCAGCGGCAGGTCAAGAAGCTGATCGCTGGGCCCGGCGTCTACATCTGCGACGAGTGCATCGATCTCTGCAACGAGATCATCGATGAGGAGCTCACCGCTCCGCCGAGTTTCGACATCGAGAACCTGCCCAAGCCGCGGGAGATCCACGACGTCCTGGGCGAGTACGTGGTCGGCCAGGAACAGGCCAAGCGCACGCTGTCGGTGGCGGTCTACAACCACTACAAGCGTGTGCAGATGATGCAGTCGGGCGACAACGACATCGAGCTGCAGAAGTCGAACATCCTGTTGCTCGGGCCGACCGGCTGTGGCAAGACGCTGCTCGCCCAGACGCTGGCCAAGATCCTCAACGTTCCCTTCGCCATCGCCGATGCTACGGCGCTGACCGAAGCCGGCTACGTCGGCGAGGACGTCGAGAACATCCTGCTCAAGCTCATCCAGGCCGCCGACTACGACGTCAAGAAGGCCGAGACGGGGATCATCTACATCGACGAGGTCGACAAGATCGCCCGCAAGGCCGACAACCCGTCGATCACCCGTGATGTCTCCGGCGAGGGCGTTCAGCAGGCCCTGCTGAAGATCCTCGAGGGGACGACCGCCTCGGTTCCTCCGCAGGGCGGGCGCAAGCATCCCCATCAGGAGTTCCTCTCCATCGACACGACGAACGTGCTCTTCATCTGCGGCGGCGCCTTCGCCAACCTCGACAAGGTCATCGAGCGGCGGATCGGCCATCAGGGCGTCGGCTTCAGCGCGGCCATCCAATCCCGCGATCAGCGCGACACCGGCGAGATCTTCGAACACTGCCTGCCCGAGGACCTGATCCAGTACGGGCTCATTCCCGAGTTCATCGGCCGCCTGCCGGTGATGAGCGCCATCCACCAGCTCAGCCGCGACGAGCTCATGCAGATCCTCACCGAGCCGCGCAACGCGCTGGTCAAGCAGTTCCAGCGCTTCTTCCAGTTCGACGGCATCGAGCTCGTCTTCGCCGACGAGGCGCTGCACTCGGTGGCCGACAAGGCGCTCGAGCGCGAGACCGGGGCGCGCGGATTGCGCTCGATCATCGAGGAGACGCTCCTCGAGGTCCAGTTCGAGCTGCCCTCCCGCCGCGACGTGCGCAAGTGCGTGGTGACGCGCGACACGATCGCCAACGCCACGCCGCCGACGCTCGTCACCGTCGCGCCCGAGGAAGAAGAAGCCGCTTAGCGCCCGGTCGCCATTAACGGCGAAAGGGCCCCGATGAGGCCCTTTCGTTCGCTGCCGAGGCGGCTCGAAATCCTCCTGCGACAGTTGCGAGGCATCGTTCTACCCCCGCGCGCTCGGGAGGTAAACAAGTCGTGAACCGGGGGAGCCGATCGGCGCCGCCTAAACTCGGGCGTCCATGAGCGACATCGAGCAGGCGACGCGCTACGACCCGCGCGAAACCGAGCCCCGCATCGTGCGGGCGTGGCTCGAGTCGGGCCTCTTTCATCCCGAGCCCAAGGGCAGCCCGGAGGACAACTACTCGGTCGCCATCCCGCCGCCCAACGTGACCGGCGTCCTGCACATGGGCCATGCGCTCAACAACTCCCTCCAGGACTGCCTGGTCCGCCACGAGCGTATGCGCGGCCGGCGGACGGAGTGGATCCTTGGCACCGATCACGCCGGCATCGCCACCCAGACCCAGGTGGAGCGCGCCCTGGCCGCGGAGGGTGCGAGCCGCGAGGCGCTCGGGCGCGAGGCGTTCGTCGAGCGGGTGTGGCAGTGGCGCGAGCAGTACGGCGGGACGATCATCGAGCAGCTCAAGCGCCTGGGCGCGTCCTGCGATTACGAACGGGAGCGCTTCACGCTCGACCCGGCCTACGCCGAAGCGGTGCTGCACGTCTTCGTCGCCCTCTACGAGAAGGGCTACATCTACCGCGACCGCTACATGGTCAACTGGGACCCCGGCTCGCGTTCGGCCATCTCCGACCTGGAGGTCGAGGATCGCGAGGTCCACGACACGCTCTACTACATCGACTATCCGCTCGCCTCCGGCTCGGGAGCGATCACCGTGGCCACGGTGCGTCCCGAGACGATGCTGGCCGACACGGCGATCGCCGTGCACCCCGACGATGAGCGCTACCAGCGGCTGATCGGAGAGAAGGCGATCCTGCCTCTGGTGGGGCGCAAGCTGAAGATCATCGCTGACGACTACGTCAAGCCCGAGTTCGGCACCGGCGCACTCAAGATCACCCCCGGACACGATCCCAACGACTTCGAGATCGGCCGCCGGCACGGGCTGGCCCAGCCGTCGGTCATCGGCGAGGACGGCCGGGTCACCGACGAGGCGCCCGAGCGGTTCGTGGGGCTCACCGTGGCCGAGGCCCAGGAGGCGGTGGTGGCCGAGCTGCGCGAGCAGGGGCTGATCGCCCGCACCGAGCCGTATGTCCACACGGTGCCGTTCTCGCATCGGTCCGGGGAGCGGATCGAGCCGCTCATCTCCCTGCAGTGGTTCATGCGCATGGACGAGCTCGCGGCGCCGGCGATCCAGGTCGTGCGGGAGGGTGCGGTGCGCTTTCACCCCGAGCGGTTCACCAAGGTGTACCTGGACTGGCTTGAGAACATCCGGCCGTGGTGCATCTCGCGCCAGCTGTGGTGGGGCCACCAGATCCCGGTCTGGTACCGCGGCTCGGAGACGTACGTGGGCGTGCGCGACCCCGAGGGCGAGGGGTGGACCCGGGATCCCGACGTGCTGGACACCTGGTTCTCGAGCGCGCTGTGGCCGTTCGCCACGCTCGGGTGGCCGGGGTCGACGCCCGAGCTGAGCGCCTTCTATCCCACTGACGCCCTGGTCACCGGGCGCGACATCATCTTCCTGTGGGTGGCGCGGATGATCATGATGGGGCTCGAGTTCACAGGTCGCATCCCGTTCTCTGACGTCTGCATCACGACGATCATCCAAGCTCCGGATGGGCGGCGGATGTCGAAGTCGCTCGGCACCGGGATCGACCCCCTCGACCTCATCGAAGGCGGTCCCCGGCCACCCGTCTTTGGCTCGGGCGGTGGTGATCCGGGCGACTTTCCCGCCTACGGCGCCGACGCGGTGCGCTGGGGACTGCTGGCCATGTCCTCGGGGCAGGACGTGCGCTTCAGCGAGGACAAGGTTGCCCAGGGCCAGCAACTGACCAACAAGCTCTGGAACGCGGCACGGCTCGTGATCCTGGGTGTCGGTCCGGAGGCCCGGCCCGCCATTCGCCCCACCGCGGTCGAGGACCGCTGGATCCTCACCCGGCTGCAGCGCGCCGAGGCCGAGGTCGGCCGGCGGATCGAGAGCTTCGACTTCTCCCACGCCGCGCTGGCGCTCTATGACTTCATCTACGGCGAGCTCTGCGACTGGTACCTCGAGCTCGTCAAGCCCCGCCTGCGGGCCGGCGAGCCGGAGCTGGCCGGAACGCTGCTCTACGTGCTCACGCGCACGCTGGCCCTCGCCCATCCCGTGATCCCCTTCGTGACCGAGGAGATCTACCGCTACGTGCCCGGGGCCAGCGGCCTGCTGGCTGCCGGTCTGCCGCCTGCCCATACGCCCGTCGATCCCGCCGCCGAGGCCGCCCTGGCCGACGTGATCGGCGCCGTCCAGGCGCTGCGCGGCTGGCGCGACTCAGCCGGCGTCAAGCCGGGATCGGTGGTGCCGGCCCGGCTGGCCGCCGAGGGGTACGACGAGACGGCGGGGCACATCGGCCGCCTGGCGCGGGTGTCCTTCAACGGCGACGCCGCCGAGGCCGTGGCTTCCGTGCCGATCCCGGGGGGCGCCGTCGAGATCCTGCCGGCCGAGGACCTCGACGTAGAGGCCGCAGCGCGCAAGCTCGCCGCCCGGCGCGAGAAGCTCGAGGCCGAGATCCGGCGCGCCGAGGGCAAGCTGGCCAACCAGGGTTTCGTGGCCAAGGCGCCCGCCGCCGTGGTCGACGCCGAGCGTGAGAAGCTCGAGCGACTGCGCATGGAGCTGGCGGCGCTGTGAGCCGAGGATGCACGGTCCCATGACCCGCGGCGCCGCGATGACGCCGGGTCAAGCCGAGCGCCACCTGCTCTCGCTCGAGCTCTTCGGCATGCGCTTCGGGCTGGACCGGATGCGCCGGTTGATGACCGCGCTCGGGCATCCCGAGCGACGCTTTGGCTCCGTCCACGTGGTGGGCACGAACGGCAAGTCCTCGACGGTGCGGATGATCGCCGCCATCCTCGCCGAGCACGCACAGCGCGTCGGGGCCTACCTGTCCCCCCACCTGACCTCCTTCGGGGAGCGCATTCGCATCGGTGACGCCGACCTCGAGCCCGAGGCGTTCGCGGCCGCCATCCAGCGAGCCGTCCGGGCTGCCGAGCTGGTCAATCGCTCCCTCGAGCCCGACGACCACGTGACCCAGTTCGAGCTTCTCACCGCGGCCGCCTACGACGAGCTGGCTCGCCGTGGCGTCGAGGTGGCGGTCATCGAAGCCGGCCTCGGTGGTCGTTATGACGCCACCAACGTCATTGAATCCGCCGTCCAGGTGCTGACCAGCGTCGGGCTCGAGCACACGCGCTGGCTCGGTCCGACCATTGGCGACATCGCACGGGAAAAGCTCGACGTGGTCAGACCGGGCGCGACCCTCGTGCTCGGGCCCGGCCTACATCCCGATGCCGAGGCGGTGGCCGTCGGAGTGGCCGGCCAGCGCGGGGCGCGCATCGTTCGGGCGGGCAGTGACCCCGATCTTCTGCTGGGTGCCCTGGGCGCCTTTCAGCGCCGCAACTTCGCCACTGCCCGCGCCGCGGCAGAGGCCTTCCTGGGCTCCCTCGACGGCCAGGCGGTGGCGGCGGCCGCGGCCGCCGTTCGTGTCCCGGGACGGTTGCAGGTCGTGGGGGAGCGCCCCCTGACCGTCCTCGACGGGGCCCACAACCCCGACGGGATGGCGGCCCTCGTGGAGTCGCTGCCCGAGCTGCGGGCGGGTCGCGGGCGCCTCGTCGCCGTCCTGTCCGTCCTCGAGGACAAGGACGCGGCCGGGATGCTCCGCACGCTCCTGCCACACGCCGATGAGATCATTTTCACCGCCGCGCAGAACCCCCGCGCGCTGCCTCCGCCCACGCTCCAGTCGCTGGCCGGCCAGCTGGCCGGCCCGCCTGCCTCGGTGGTCGCCGATCCTCGCTTCGCACTGGCTCGGGCGCGGGAGCGGGCGGGCACCAACGGCCTGGTCCTGGCCACCGGGTCGATCTACCTCGTCGCCGACCTGCTGGCGCCCGCCACGCGCCGCCGCGCCTCGATGCTGTGAGCCCCGACGACGAGCCGCCCGGCTTCCTCTCTATGATCAGGCTGGTTGCGCTGGTGGTGGCCGTCGTGATCCTCGTATTCTTCGCCATCGGTTACGGATTCGGACGGTTGTTCCTGTGAGCGAGGCGCGGGCGCCCAACCGCAAGCGCGACTCTCCGTCCACCGTGACCATTACACTCGCCCGCTTAACATGCTCTCCTTAGCTGGCATCTTTGGCATAACCAACAGCGGGATCAGTCTGGCCATCACGCTGGTCCTGTTCTTCCTCGGCGTCATCTGGCTCGCTCTCGTCTACTGGACCTACGCTGACGGTCGCCGCCGCATCGCCGACAACCTGATCGTCGCTTGCGCGGCCATGGCCTCGTTCATCTTTCCCTTCGTGGGGACGATCGTGTACATGATCGTGCGGCCGCCCGAGTACCTCGACGACGTGCGCGAGCGCGAGCTCGAGATGCAGGCCGCCGAGGCCCGCCTCGCCGAGCTCGGCTTCCACCTTTGCCCGCATTGCGATCACGAGGTGGAGCGGGACTTCCTGCGCTGCCCGCACTGCATGCGCAAACTGAAGGATCCCTGCCAGAACTGCGGCAAGCCGCTCGATCCCGGCTGGAGGGTGTGCCCGTACTGCGAGGCGGAGATCGGCACCTACGCCGCCGGGCCTCGCCGAGCCCGGCGCCGGCGCGACGGCGCCGTTGAGCAACCGGTGGCGGCCGCGCCGGTGGGAGCCGGAACCGTGCGGGCCGAACGGGCCGGCGCTCCCGCGAACCCGCGGCCGGAGCGCAGCGGCGCGCCGGCCGGCGCCCGGGCCGAGCGCCCGAGCGCACCCGCCGGTCCACGGCCCGAGCGCGGTGGCGCACCGGCCCCGGCGAGTGGAACCCCCGCTGCGGCGCGGTCCGAGCGCGCGGGAGCCCCGGCTCCCGCCCCCGCGCCGATCGAGCGCGGCGGCTCGCCGGCGACATAGTCGCCGCTCTCGCCCCCCTCTGAACGACCTAACGCCCCAGGAGGCTCATCAATGGAGCGAACGCTCATCCTCGTCAAGCCCGATGCCTTTGCGCGCAACCTGACCGGCGAGATCATCGCCCGGTTCGAGCGCAAGGGTCTGCGGCTGGCGGCGCTCAAGCACATGACCATGGAGCGTGAGCTGGCCGAGCAGCACTACGCCGAGCACGAGGGCAAGTCCTTCTACGAGGAGCTGGTCAGCTTCATCACCTCGGGTCCGCTCGTGGCCATGGTCCTGGAGGGCGAGGACGTCGTCATCGCCGCCCGGCAGGTGATCGGGGCGACCAATCCGCTGGAGGCCAACTCGGGCTCGATCCGCGGCGACTACGCCATCTCCGTGGGTCAGAACATGGTCCACGGCTCCGATTCGGGCGAGTCGGCCAGCCGGGAGGTCGGTCTCTTCTTTCCCGAGCTCGGCTAGCCGGCGAGCCCTCCGGGCTCGCTGGCGAGTGTCGCTGCGCGAAACTCGGACCCGGTGACTCTCTCCCTGGTTTTGGCCTCGGCGTCGCCGCAGCGGCGCGCGATCCTTGAACAGCTCGGCCTCCGCTTCGACGTCGTCGTCTCGGGGGTGCAGGAGCGCGAAGCCGGGCCGGCGGAGGAGATCGCACTCGAGAATGCGCGCCGGAAGGCCGAGGCCGTGGCCCCGGCCGTCCCTGACGCTCTCGTCCTCGCGGTCGACACCGTGGTGGTCCTCGACGACCGGGTCTACGGCAAGCCGGCCGACGAGGAGGCGGCCGGCAGCACCCTGACCGCGCTTTCCGGCCGCACCCACGTGGTCGTGAGCGGGGTGTGCGTGGTGCGCGACGGCTCTGCCCGTACCGCCTTCTCCCGCACCCGGGTCGCCTTCCGGGCGCTCGACGAGTCCCTGCGGCGCTGGTACCTGGCTACCGGCGAGTGGCGCGAGCGTGCGGGCGGCTATGCCATTCAGGGCCGGGGTGCGGCGCTCGTGCGGGCGATCGAGGGCGACTACTTCAATGTCGTCGGCCTACCCGTGGCCACGCTGGTCGAGCTGGTGCCCGACCTGCTCCAGAGCGGCTCGATCACCGGCCCTGCGGGCCGCTAGACGGTCGACTCCGCGGCCACGCGGTCGTGGGACCGATCATCGGGCTTTGTGCTTCAGCACACACGCAGGGCTTTTCAGCCCACGGGACGCAGCCCTCGTGCACTTGCCGTTACACTCCGCCCCGGACGGAATCCGGCAGTCGAGCGTGGTCGTCAGCATTTCGCCGCCCGTCCTTCCGGTTCCCCTCCTGTCTCTCCACCTATGGGCTTCTTTACGTACCTAACCGGTTTCGGTGGCCGCGACATGGCGGTCGACCTCGGCACCGCCAACACCCTCGTCTACGTCCGCGGCCGCGGCATCGTGCTCTCCGAGCCGAGCGTCGTGGCGGTCGACTCTCGCTCCGGTGAGGTGCACGCGGTGGGCATCGAGGCCAAGCGCATGCTCGGGCGCACGCCCGGCACGATCCAGGCCATCCGGCCCCTCAAGGACGGCGTGATCGCCGACTTCGAGGTCACGGAGGAGATGCTCCGCCACTTCATCCAGAAGGTCCACCAGAATCGCTGGGCGCATCCACGCGTCGTCGTCTGCGTGCCCAGTGGCGTCACCGGGGTGGAGAAGCGCGCGGTCGAGGAGGCCTGCCTCTCCGCCGGAGCCCGCCAGGCCTACCTGATCGAGGAGCCGATGGCGGCCGCGATCGGGGCCGGGCTGCCGGTCGGCGAGCCCACCGGCTCGATGGTCGTCGACATCGGCGGCGGTACCAGCGAAGTGGCCGTCATCTCGCTGGGCGGGATCGTGGTCTCCCAGTCGATCCGTGTCGGTGGCGACGAGCTTGACGAGGCGATCATCAACTACGTCAAGCGGGAGTACAAGCTGCTCATCGGCCAGCAGACGGCCGAGGAGGTCAAGCTGGAGATCGGTTCCGCCTACCCCATGGGGGAGGAGGTCCAGGCCGAAATTCGCGGCCGGGACATGGTCTCCGGGCTGCCCAAGACCGTGGTGCTGACCAGCGAGGAGATCCGTGGCGCCCTCGAGGAGCCGGTCTCGCAGATCATGGACGCGGTCAAGGAGACACTCGACCGCACGCCGCCCGAGCTCGCCTCGGACATTATGGATCGTGGCATCATGTTGGCCGGAGGCGGATCGCTGCTACAGGGTCTGGAAGAGCGCCTGCGTCACGAAACGCAGATGCCCGCACACCTGGCCGAGTCTCCGCTGACCTGCGTCGCGGTAGGCTCAGGAAGGTCCCTGGAGGAGTTCGAGGCGATCCACCGTTCGAGCAAGAATTCCCGTAACCGGCGCCGCCGCTACTAGGCACGGACACAGATGGCGCGAGAGATTTTCTTGGAGACACTGAACACGTGCACGACAAGCAAGTTCGGCGCCGGCGCGCAGTCCTGGGGCTGCTCGTTGCCGTTTCCCTGATCCTGCTCACGGCCTACTTCGGCGAGTCGAGCAGCAGTCCGCTGCACTCGGTCCAGCGCGGCTTCGTAGAGGTCCTCTCGCCCATCCAGCAAGGGGCGAGCAAGGCGCTCAAGCCCGTGCGCGACATCGCCGGCTGGTTCTCGGACACCTTCCACGCCAAGTCCCAGGCCGACCAGCTCCGGGCCCAGGTCCAGCGCCTCGAGGGCGAAGTTGCCCGCTACCAGACCGCCTATATCCAAAACCAGCAGCTGACCAAGCTGGTCAAGCTCGACAACAGCCTGGGCGTGGCCTCCTATAGCCCGGTGACGGCTCAGGTCATCGCCAAGGACCCCACGCTCTGGTACGAGACGGTCGAGGTCGACAAGGGCACCGACGACGGCGTCCACTACGACGATCCCGTGATTGGTGACGGCGGGCTGGTGGGCAAGGTCTCCATGGCCGGACCGACCTTCTCGATCATCACCCTCATCACCGATCACTCGATGGCCGTGGCCGCCCAGGTCAATGACTCCTCCGGGGACACGGGCGTCCTGGTGCCCCAGGTGGGCGACCCCAACTCGCTCCTGCTGCAGTATCTGCCCCGTTCGGCGACCGCCCAGGTCGGCCAGCAGGTGGTCACGGCGGGGTTCAAGTACAGCAGCCTGCAGGATCTCTATCCCGCCGGCATCCCCATCGGCACGGTCTCGAACGCCAGTCAGGCTCAGATCCTGACCAACGGCCAGGTCCAGGTCACCCCGACCGTCGACCTGCGCCACCTCGACACCGTTCAGGTTCTCACCGCGCCGCACGGCGGCAGCGAGCGCGCCCAGGTGCCGAGCGGATGAGCCGACCAGACGCGGTTCTCCGACACTCGGGGAGGCGAGTGTGAACGAGTCTCTGCGCCTTCCCGTCCGGCTTGTCGCCCTGGCCTTCGTGGCCGTGGTCATCCAGCAGGCTTGCATCTCCCAGGTCACCGTGTTCGGCGTCAGCGCGGATCTCATCCCGCTCGTGGTCATGTCGGTGGGCCTGCTCGCCGGCTCGCTGTCAGGAGCGATCCTCGGCTTCGGCATGGGTCTGCTCACCGACCTCGTGCTCGTCCAGACCCTGGGCGTGAGCTCGCTGCTCTACCTCGCCATCGGCTACTGGTCGGGCCGGTTGCGCGAGCTGCGCGACCCCTCGCACGGGCTCGTGCCGGTGATCCTCGGCGCCGGCGCCACGGCGCTCGCGGGCATCGGCATGACCCTGATCCAGTTCCTGCTCGGCGTCGACGCGCCGGTGAGCCTCGTCCTGCTCCAGCAGCTCTTCGTCACCGTGCTCGTCAACACGCTGCTGTCCCTGCCCGTCTACGCGCTGGTGCGACGGGTGCTCAAGCCCGCTCTGCCCCAGGATCCACGCCGCCGGCGGCGCCGGGCCTACAGCACCGGGGGGCTCAGCCCGCTCTCCCGGCCCTCGGACCGGCTGGGGACCGTCTCGAGGACGGCCGTCCGATGAACCGCCTGCCCGAAGACAAGCGCCTGCAGTTCATCCCCCAGGAGCAGCGCTCCCCGATGTCCCCGCAGCTCGCCCTGCGCGTGGCCATCCTCGGCACCTTCGCCCTGGCCATGTTCGCCATCATCTTCTTCCGGCTCTGGTTCCTGCAGGTGCTCTCGGGCGATCAGTACCTGGCCCAGGCGAGCACCAACCGCGTGCGCAACATCGCCATCCCGGCCGCGCGGGGGCAGATCGTCGACCGCAGCGGCACCGTGCTCGTCGACTCAACGCCCGTGCCCGCCGTGCTCGTCTCGCCTCCGGACCTCCCGGTCAAGTTGACCACCGCCCTGCTCGCCCACCCCCCGGCGGCGGACGAGCGCGTCTATGACCGGCTGGCGTCGGTGCTGGGCACCTCAACGCGTCCTCAGAAGTGCCCGGTCGACGGCCACGGCGTGCTCATGCTCTCGCCCATCGCCTGCAAGGTGGCGGCCAGCTGGGCCTCGCTTCCCTACGCCGACGTGACCATCCAGCAGGGGGTCAATACCGACGTGCGCGCCTATCTGCTCGAGCGCCAGGACCAGTTCCCCGGGGTGGACGTGCAGCAGGTGTGGCTGCGCAAGTATCCGCTCAATCAGCTGGCCGCCCAGCTCTTTGGCACGATCGGACCCATCAACTCCACCGAGGTGCATGCCAAGCACTACAAGGGCGCCTCCCAGAGCGACATCGTCGGCCAGTCGGGGCTCGAGTACTACTACGACAAGTACCTGCGCGGCCAAGACGGGGCCGACCGCGTCCAGGTCAACGCCATGGGTCAGTTCAGCGGCGATCTGTCCGCGATCGCGCCCGTCCCCGGCAACTCGCTCAAGCTCTCGCTCGACAAGCAGCTCCAACAAGCCGGCCAGAACGCGCTGCAGCTGTCGATGAGCAACAACGCCTCGCCGGCGGGGGCGTTCGTGGCCATGAACCCGGACACGGGCGAGGTCTATGCCATGGGCTCGCTGCCGAGCTTTAACCCGAACATCTTCACCCACCCCATCTCCCAGTCCGCCTACCAGGCGCTCAACAACCCGGCCAACAACTATCCCCTCATCAACCGGGCCATCCAGAGCGCCGGGCCGACCGGCTCGACGTTCAAGCCCATCACGGCCACGGCGGCGCTGGAAAGCGGCAAGTGGAGCGTTGACGAGGCATACGACGACACCGGCCAGTTCTGCGAGGGCGGCGGCCTGTGCCGGCGTAACGCCGGGGGCGCCGCCTACGGCGTGCTGACGCTCGAGGGTGCTCTCCGGGTCTCCGACGACGTCTTCTTCTACAACCTGGGCGCGGTGCTGAACTCCAACGCGCCCAACGGCGGCGATCTGCAGAAATGGGCTCACGCCTTCGGCATCGGGCGCCGGTCGGGCATCGATCTCGGCGGCGAGGTGTCCGGGAACCTGCCCTCGCCGAAGTGGCGCACTCACGTCAACGCCGAGGAGGCCTCGTGTGACCGCAAACGCCACGTGGCACCGGGCGCCTGCGGCATCGCCGATGGCACCAACCGGCCCTGGTCACAGGGCGACAACGTCAACCTGGCCGTCGGCCAGGGCGACGTGCAGGTCACCCCGCTGCAGCTGGCCACCGCCTACGCGACTATCGCCAACGGCGGCAATGTCGTGCGCCCGCACCTCGGGCTCGAGGTGGACTCCCCGGAGGGAACGCTGCTCGAGAAGATCAACCCGCCCCCGGTGCGCCATCTCAAGATCGATTCCACGTATCTCGACACGATTCGGGCCGGCCTCCACGACGCGGCGCAGAGTCCGGGCGGCACGTCGTACGACGTGATGGGCACCTTCCCCAAGGAGGTCTACGGCAAGACGGGCACGGCTCAGTACAACGGCCAGAATGACTACGCCTGGTATGCCTGCTTCGTGCCCGACTGGGCCACCAACACCCCGATTGTCGTGGTGGTCAAGGTCGAGCAGGGCGGCTTCGGGGCCATAGCGGCGGCTCCCGTCGCCCGTGAGATCCTCTCGCAGTGGTTCACTGGCCAGGCCGGCAAGTACGTGGCAGGCTCCTCGAAGACGCTATGAGCGCCCCCACGACGCAGCTTGCCCTCGTTGACGGGGGCCGCACATGGTGACCGAAGCCCGCACGAGGCCGATCACCACGCTCGAGGATCCGGCCGCGGCCCCCGCACGCCCGCGCGGGCTGCTCCTCTTCGACCCGTTGCTGACCCTGGCCGCCCTCGGGCTGGTCGCCTGTTCGCTCATCACGCTCAAGGGGGCCACCCGCACCCTGATCGCCGGCAGCCCCCTCTATTACGTCGAGCGCCAGGGGATCTACGCCGGTATCGGGATCGTCCTGGCCATCGTGCTGGCACGGATCGACTACTCCCGCCTGCGCGAATACCGCATCGGCCTCTACGCCCTGATGATCGTGGGCAACATCGTCGTCTTCGGCATGCCGCAGCGGCTGGGCGCGCAGCGCTGGATCCCGCTGCCCTTCCTCCAGATTCAGCCTTCGGAGTTCGGCAAGGTCCTGCTCATCGTCTCGCTCGGGGCCTTTCTCGTCGATCGCGCCCGGCGCCTGCACGAGCGGCGCACGACGGCCCGGATCATGCTCATGGCCCTCATCCCGGCCATGATCGTCATCCCCCAGCCCGACCTGGGCACGGGCATGGTCTACGTCGTGGTCGGCTACACGATCCTGTTCGTGAGCGGGACCTCGTGGAAGCAGCTCACCGCGCTGACCGCCCTCTTCGTGGCTGCGGTCGTATTCGTTCTCGTCTTGGCGCCGGCCACCGGGCACCATGTCCTCAAGCCCTACCAGCAGCAGCGTCTGACCGGCTTTCTCAACCCGTCGCATGACCCGCGCAACGCGACCTACAACATCACCCAGTCGCTGACCGCCATCGGGTCGGGCGGCAAGACTGGTCGGGGAGTGGCCGGCGCCAGCCAAACGGCGCTCGGCTACCTGCCCGAGGACCAGACCGACTTCGTCTTCGCGGTCGTCGGCGAGACCTACGGGTTCGCCGGGGCCGCTCTCGTGCTCTCCCTGTATGCGCTACTCATCTGGAGAGCGATTCGCATCCTCACGATGGCCAAGAACTTGTATGGGACCGCCATTGCCGGAGGCATCCTGGCCATGGTCATGTTCCAAGTCTTCGTGAATGTCGGCATGACCATCGGGATCATGCCGATAACAGGAGTGCCGTTACCGCTGATGAGCTATGGCGGCTCGTCGGTGCTGGTGACCTTCCTATGTCTCGGCCTCCTGCAATCGATCTACATCCAGGCCCGGCTCACCGCCGCCGGAAAGGGTCGAAACCTGCTTTGAGTACCGCCGGCGCGGCTGCCGGCCTGACCGTGTTTCGCGCCGGTGAGCGCGAGCGCGACAAAAGGACTGAATGACCATTGAAGAAATCAGTATTGGTGAGCGTCGACCGGGCGGAAACCCGGGTCGCGCTCCTCGAGACCACGGGCGCGGCCGCGATGCGCAAGCCCGCCTCGGGTTCCACGCGTCGGCGGCGCAAGCCGTCGAGCCGCTCGGCCGGCTGGCAGGTCGCCGAGCTCTATCTCGAGCGCCGCGGCGCTCGGTCGATCGTCGGCAACATCTATAAGGGCCGCGTCGACAACGTTCTGGCCGGCCTCGAGGCCGCCTTCGTCGACATCGGGCTGGAGAAGAACGGCTTCCTGCACGTCGACGAGATCGTGCTGCCGGGCGTCGAGGCGCCCCGGCGTGGCCGCGGCAGCGGGCGCGATACCCGCCAGATCAACGAGATGCTCAAGCCGGGCCAGGAGATCGTCGTCCAGGTCGTCAAGGACCCCTTGAAGAGCAAGGGCGCGCGGCTCTCCATGGATCTCACGATCGCCGGCCGCTACATGGTCTACGCCCCCTTCGGGGAGGGCGTGGGCGTCTCGCGCCGGCTCGAGGACGCCGAGCGCGACCGGCTGCGCAAGGAGGCGGCCAAGCTCGACCTGCACGGAGCGGGGGCGATCATCCGCACCGCCGCCCAGGGCGCCAAGCGCGCCGACCTCGAGCGCGAGCTCCTGTACCTGTTCAAGCTCAACGAGGTCCTGCAAAAGCGGGTGGCCGAGACCCCGGCGCCCGCGCTCGTCTTCCAAGAGGCCGACCTCTCGGTCCGCGTGGTGCGCGACATCTTCTCCGCATCGTTTGAGCGCGCCATCGTCGACGATCCCAAGCAGCACCACCGGTTGGTGTCGTTTTTCTCCAGAACGGCGCCGGAGCTCGTCGACCAGGTGGAGCTCTGGGAGGAGGAGCAGCCGCTGTTCGAGGCCTTCGGAGTGGAAGACGTGCTGGCCTCGACGCTCTCGCGCCGGGTGGATTTGCCCAGCGGCGGCTACCTGATGATCGACTACGCCGAGGCGCTGACCGTCATCGACGTCAACTCGGGCTCGTTCATCGGCCGGGGCAAGGGCGCGCGCCTCGAGGACACGATCACCAAGACCAACCTCGAGGCGGCCGACGAGGTCGTGCGCCAGCTGCGCCTACGTGACATCGGCGGGATCATCGTCATCGATTTCATCGACATGGCCCGGGCCCGCAACCGCGACGCCGTTCTCAAAACGCTGCGCAAGGCCCTCGACGAGGACCGGACCAAGACCTTCGTGGTCGAGATCTCGCCGCTGGGCCTGGTCGAGATGACGCGCCAGAACGTCACCGACGGCGTCCGGGAGATCATGACCCGGCCCTGCCCGACCTGTGACGGCGAGGGCGTGATCAAGTCCGAGGAGACGCTGGCCATCGAATTCGAGCGCCGGATGCGCGACCTGGCCCGGGAGACGTCGGCCGAAGCGGTCTTGCTGCAGATGAACCCCCGGGTGAGCGCCGAGTTCACCGCCAACGAGGCCCGGTGGCTGCACACCATCGAGGGGGACACGGGCAAGTGGTTTCACTTCGAGGGCTCGGAGGGACTGCCGCTCGACCACTTCGCCATCCGCCTCGAGGGCACCCGGGACGAGATCCTCGAGCGCGCGGTGCCCTTCCGGGAGGGCGAGGAGGTCCACGTCGACCTCGTCGAGCCGCACATGTTCAGTCCCGGCGACGCCGTGGCCAAGATCGATGGCTACATCATCCAGGTGACCGGCGGCGAGCGCTATGTGGGGGAGAAGCACCTGGTGCGGATTGAGCAGGCGGGGCGGACCTCGGCCCTGGCCACGCTGGTCGACGTGCCGGCTGGAGCTCCTCCCGCCCGGGCGGACGGTGGGGGCGCGGCGGGCGCTGCGGACGAAGAGGTCGAGGAGGATGGGCTAGACTCGAAGCCTCGGCGCCGTGGCCGCAGAGGCGGACGGCGCCGTTCCGGTGCCAAGGCCGAATCGGCTCAGGCCGCCGCATCACCCTCGGAGTAGCCATGTACGCGATCGTCAAGACAGGTGGCAAGCAATACCGCGTCGAGCAGGGTCAGTCGCTGCTCGTCGAGCGCCTGCCCGAGGACGAGGGCGCGTCGGTCTCCCTGCAGCCGCTGCTGGTCGTCGACGGCTCGACGGTGCTCGATTCGGCGTCGGAGCTCGAGCGGGCGACGGTGTCGGCCCGCGTCGTGGCGCGGGAGCGCGGCCCGAAGCTGCGCGTCGTCAAGTTCAAGCCCAAGCGGGGCTACAAGCGCCGCACCGGCCACCGCCAGAACCTGACCCGGATCGAGGTCACCGAGATCTCGCTGGGCTCGGGTTCGGGCTGCACGCGGTTCTTCGGGTGGTTCGTCTCAGGAGGTGTCAAGTGGCGCATAAAAAGGGCCTCGGCTCCTCGCGCAACGGCCGCGACTCGAACGCCAAGCGCCTCGGCGTCAAGGTGTTCGCGGGTCAGACGGTCACCGGCGGCGAGATCATCGTCCGCCAGCGCGGGACGCGGTTCCGGCCCGGCGAGGGCGCCGGGATCGGCAAGGACGACACGATCTACGCCCGGGCGGCGGGGACGGTGCAGTTCGCCCGCGGGCGGCGCGGGCGCGTCATCTCGGTGGAGTCGGCCTCCGAGTAGCGGTCTTTCGACCGAGTTGTGACGCGAGCGTCACAACTCGGTCTGGTTCCGTTGCAGGGGGCCGTGGCACGGTTGCGCCGTGCCCGCCTGTCCCGGCCCCGGCTCCGGCTCCGGCTCCGATGAATGGACATTCACCCGCGTAGAGCACGGGCAGAACGCCAGAGTTAGCGTGAGCGGGCTGGCCGGGCGCCAGTTCGGCCGCGTCGCCCGACGTCAGTTGCTGCCGCTGGGAGTGAGTGACGACCAGATCGCGTGGTGGCTCGGCGCCGGCTACCTGCTGCGCCGGCTGCCCGGCGTCTACGCCGTCGGCCACGCGGCGCCCTCGGTGGAGGCGGAGCTGTCCGAAGCGCTGCTGTACGCCGGCCCCGCGGCCGTCCTCAGCCACGCCACGGCGGCCTGGTGGCTCGGGCTTCACCGGCAAAAGCCCCCGCTCATCGATCTCAGTACGCCCCGCCGCTGCCGAGGCCTCTCGGGCATCGTCGTCCACGACCGACGAACCCTGCCCCGCAACTGGCACCGAGGGCTGCCGACGGGCCCGGTCGCTCATGTCCTCCGCGACTACGCCTGGACCGCTGAGGACGAGTACCTGCGCCGCGCCCTGGCCGAGGCCGAATATCAGGGCTGGCTCGACCTCGACGCCGTCCGGGCCGTCCTGCGCCGCGGCCAGCGCGGCAGTGCCGCCCTACGGCGCGCGCTCACACGCCACGAGCCGCGCCTGGCCCTGACGCGCAGCGAGCTGGAACGCCGCCTGCTCGCCCTGTGTCAGCGGTTTGGGCTCCCGTTGCCCGAGTGCAACGTGACCATCGACGGCATGCTCGTCGACGCGCTCTGGCGCGAGGAGCGCGTCGTGGTGGAGGTCGACGGGCGCCGAGGCCACCAAACCTGGGCGCAGATCCAGCGCGACCGCGAGCGTGAGCTGCGGTTGCGCAACGCCGGCTTCGTCGTCCTGCGGTACGTCTGGCGCCAGCTCGAACAAGAGCCGGAGGCCGTGGCCAGCGATCTGGGCCGGGCGCTCAGCCCTTCTGGGCCGTAGGACGGATGAGAATCTCGTTCACATCGACGCGGGCGGGCTGGGAGACGGCGTACATGACCGCGGCGGCCACATCGTCGGCCGTAAGCGCGCCCTCGCCGGCGCCATCGTCGAAGAACGGGGTGTCGACCATGCCCGGCTCGATCAGGGTGACCCGCACGCCGCTGCCGTTGAGCTCCTGGCGGGCGGCCTCGCCCATCGCCGTCACTGCCCATTTGGTGGCCGAGTAGAGGGAGCCGGAGAGGGCCCGCCGGCCGGCCACCGAGCCGGTGAGCAGGAGATGGCCCTGGGTCTCCCGGAGGGCGTCGACAGTGGCTCGAACGGTGAGCGCGGCTCCGTAGACATTGGTGAGGATCATCGAGCGCCAATGCTCGACCGTGCTCTCGGTGAAGCCCCGCGGCGCGCCGAAGCCGGCGTTGGCAAAGACGGCGTCGAGGCGGCCGAAGCGCTCCCGAGCGGCGGTGACCATGGCTTCCTGCTGCTCCCACTCGGTCACATCGCACTCCACGGCGAGCGCCCGCTCCTCGCCTCCGAGCTCGGCCGTCAGCTCGTCGAGCCGGTCACGGGAGCGGGCGGCCAAGACGAGCCGGTAGCCGGCCTGAGCGGCCGCGCGCGCGGTGGCCGCTCCGATCCCGCTCGACGCGCCCGTGATGAGGAACACCGGATCAGGCATGCCAGGATCATTTCAGGTGCACGATCGAGCGCGCATATTCGTTCAGGCCGGCGGCGGCGGCGACGGCTCTCTGAGCTTTCGCCGGGAGGCCCACGTGCCCCGGGGAGGTCCGGACGGCGGCGACGGCGGCCGGGGCGGGGACGTCGTCCTCGTGTGCGACGACTCGTTGCGCGACCTGCAGAGCTTTCGCCGCCGCGCCCACTTCAAAGCGCCGCGAGCCGGCCACGGGCAGGGTGCGCTGCGTCACGGCAAGGATGGGGAGACGCTCGAGATCGCGGTTCCGCCGGGCACCGAGGTGCTCGTGGAGGAGAGCGGGACTCAGCATGACCTCGTCCGTCCCGGCCAGCGGGCCGTGGTGGCGCGGGGGGGACCGGGAGGTCGGGGCAACAAGCGCTTCGCCGGCCCCACGCACCAGACGCCTCGTTTCTCCGAGCGCGGCCTGCCGGGCGAAGAGGCGTGGCTGACCCTGAAGCTGAAGCTGCTGGCCGATGTCGGGCTCGTGGGGCTTCCCAACGCCGGGAAGTCGTCGCTGCTGGCGCGGCTGACCCGGGCCCACCCCAAGGTGGCCGACTATCCGTTCACGACGCTGGCGCCCGTGCTCGGGACGCTCGATCTGGAGGACCGCCAGCTCGTCCTGGCCGACATTCCGGGCCTGATCGAAGGGGCCAGCGCGGGGGCCGGCCTGGGCCACGAGTTCCTCGCCCACGTCGAGCGCACGCGCCTGCTCGTCCATGTGCTCGACCTCCAGCCCCTCGACGGCACCGACCCGGCGGCCAATCACGCCGTCGTCGAGCGCGAGCTCGCGCAGCACGATCCGCGGCTGGCCGGCTTGCCGCGCGTGCTCGCGCTGTCCAAGGCCGACCTCGTCGACGAGGCGACGCGCGAGCGTGAGCGGGCCCAGTGGCGCGCGCGGCTCGGTGATGAGGTCACGGTCCTCGTCACCTCATCGGTCACCGGCCTCGGGCTCGACGAGCTGGGCACCGAGCTGGGGCGCCGGGTCCCCGAGCAGGCGGCCCCGGGCCCTGAAGGCTCCCTGGCCCCTTCGCCCCCCGAGGTCGACGAGCTTGCCGAGCACCGTGTCTTTCGGCCGGCGGCCGACCGCGGGTATGCCGTGGAGCGGACGGGAGCACATCGCTTTCGGGTCAGCGGGCGGGGCGTCGAGCGGCTGGTGGCCCGCTATGACCTGGACAATCAGGACGCCCTCGACTACCTCGAACGCCGGCTGCGCGGCATCGGCGTCATCGACGCCCTCGTGGGCCACGGCTTCGAGCCCGGCGACGAGGTGGAGATCGCCGGGACCGTCTTCGACCTCGATCCCGAAATCTAGGCCCCCTACTCTGAGAGCCGTCATGGCCCCCATCGTCATCAAGCTGGGCTCGAGCATCGTCGCCGACGATCGTGGCGAGGTGCGCCTGGAGGTGCTGGCCGGAATCTGCGACGAGATCGCCGCCCTGTATCGGTCGGGAGAGGCGGTCGTGGTCGTGACGAGCGGGGCCATCGCCCGCGGGATGGGGGTCATGGCGATGGCCCTGCGCCCGCGGGCCATGGATGAGCTCCAGGCGGCCAGCGCCGTCGGCCAGGGCCGGCTGTTCCGGGTCTACGACGAGCTGCTCGCGGAGCGGGGCGTGCTGACCGCGCAGGTGCTCCTGACTTTCTTTGACATCAGCGCTCGGATGCACTATCTCAACGCCCGCACCACCTTGCGCAAGCTGCTGGAGTGGCGCGTGGTCCCGGTCATCAACGAGAACGACACCACGACGACGGATGAGATCTCGTTTGGCGACAACGACTTCCTGGCCGCCCAGGTGGCGATCTTGCTCGGGGCCAAGCTCCTGCTGCTGCTCACCGAGGCGGGCGGGCTCTACACGGCCGACCCGAGCCGCGACCCGGGCGCGGCGCTGATCCCGCAGGTCAGCGAGTTCGACGCGCTGCAGGGACTCGACATCGGCCATGCCACCTCCCCGCTCGGTACCGGCGGCATGCGCTCCAAGGTGGTGGCGGCCGAGATGGCCACCGCAGCCGGGATCCCCACCGTGGTGGCCAGTGGCCTGCAGCCGGGCGCGCTGACGGCCGCGGCGGGGGGTGGCGAGGTCGGCACCCGCTTTCTGGCCCGCGAGGGCCGCTACTCGAGCTTCAAGCTCTGGCTGCGCTACGCCAAGCCGGCCCGGGGACGGGTCCTCGTCGACGCCGGCGCGGCCCGGGCTCTGCGCGAGGGCGGCACGAGTCTCTTGCCCGTGGGCATCGTCGACGTGGCCGGGGAGTTCGACGCCGGCGACGCCGTCGAGGTCGCCCACGCGGGGGGCTCGTGGGCAAGGGCATCAGCAACTACTCCTCAGCCGAGCTGCGCCGGGTCCAGGGTCTGAAGACCGCCGCCGTGCGCGAGCTCATGCCTCGGGCCGGCGAGGAGGCCGTGCACCGCGATTACTTCGTGCTGGCCTAGAAGCTGGCGTTAACCTAACCCCATGGCCACCACCGTCCTCTCCGTTCCCGAGACCTGCGCGGCGGCCAAGCAGGCCGCGCGAGCTCTTGCCGTCACCTCCTCGGAGGTCAAAAACGCCGCGCTGGAGGCGATCGCGGCGGCCCTGCTCGAGCGCAGCGACGAGATCCTCGAGGCCAACGCCCGCGATCTCGAGGCGGGCGAGCAGGTTGGCCTCTCGGCCGCGCTCATGGACCGCCTCACCCTCGACCGGCCGCGGCTGGTGGCCATCGCCGAGAGCGTGCGCACGATCGCCGCCCTCCCTGACCCCGTGGGCGAGGTGATCGACGGCTTCCGCCTGCCCAACGGCCTCGATGTGCGCAAGGTCCGCGTGCCCCTCGGCGTGGTCGCCGTGGTCTACGAGGCGCGGCCGAACGTGACCATCGACGCCGCCGCCCTGTGCCTGAAGTCGGGCAACGCGATCGTCCTGCGCGGCTCGAGCAGTGCCGCGCACTCCAACGCCGTGCTGGCCGGGATCGCCGCCCAGGCCGCGGTCGGCGCCGGGTTGAGCGAGGGCGCGATCTCGCTCGTCGCCGGCGGCGGACGCGAGGAGCTGGCCGAGCTGGCCACCCAGACGGGACTGGTCGACCTGATCATTCCGCGCGGCGGGGAAGGGCTCAAAGCAGCGCTCAAGGGCGTGGCCACGGTACCGGTCATCTATGCGGCGTCGGGCAACAATCACGTCTACGTCGACGCGAGCGCCGATCTCGCCGCCGCCGCGGCGATCGTGCTCAACGCCAAGGTCCAGCGCCCCGGCGTCTGCAACGCCGCCGAGACCCTCCTCGTCCACGAGCAGGTGGCGGCCGAGTTCCTGCCCGGGGTCCTGCGGGCGCTGCGCGACGCCGGCGTCACGCTGCACGGCGACGAGCGCGCCCGCGCCTGCACCCCCGGAGTGGAGATGGACGCGGCCGGCCCCGAGGACTGGGATACCGAGTACCTGGCCCTCGAGCTGGCGGTCGCGGTCATGGACTCCACGCCGTCGGCCATCGGCCACATCAACGCGCACGGCAGCGGCCACTCCGAGGCCATCGTGACGCGCGATCTGGCGGCCGCCACCGCGTTTCAGCTGGCCGTCGATGCGGCCTGCGTCTATGTCAACGCCTCCACTCGCTTCACCGACGGCGGCGAGTTCGGGATGGGGGCCGAGATCGGCAACTCGACTCAGCGGCTCCATGCCCGGGGGCCGATCGGGCTGCGCGAGCTGTGCACGTTCAAGTACCTGGTCCAGGGCGACGGCCAGGTGCGCGGCTGACCGCTGCGTGAAGCTCGGCGTCTTCGGCGGGACGTTCAACCCGCCACATCTAGGTCACCTCATATGCGCCCAGGAGGCCTACCTTCAACTGGGCCTGGACCACGTCATGCTCATCCCCGCCTCGCGACCGCCGCACAAGCCGGTGCCCGATGACCCCGGCCCCGAGCACCGTCTCGCCCTGTGCCAGCTGGCCATCGCCGGCGACGAGGCGCGCATGGAGGTTTCCGATCTCGAGATACGCCGCGCAGGCACGTCCTTTACGGTCGATACTCTTGGAGAACTGAATTCGAGAGCACCGGACAGCGAACTGTTCTTGATCCTCGGCGGTGACATCGCCGCCGGACTGCCGCAGTGGCGCGACCCCGAGCGGGTCCTGTCGCTGGCCACTCCGGCCCTGGCCGGTCGGCGCGGCACCCCACCGGCGGCAGTGCAGGAAGCCCTGGACAGCCTGCCCGGCGGCGAACGGGCTCAGGGCTTCGACATGCCCACCGTGGCGATCTCGTCGACCATGATCCGCAAGCGCGTCGCGGCGGGGCAATCGATCCGCTATCTCGTACCCGACGGCGTGGCCGCCTACGTGGCCGAGCACAACCTGTATAGGAGGACGAATCTTTAAATGACGCCCGAGCAGACGAAGGCGCCGGCCGACCCGATGACCCCCGAGCAGCTCGCCGCGGCGGCCGTGGAGCACGCCGTCGATCGCAAGGCTCTCGACATCGTCCAGCTCGACCTACGCGGGATCATCGGCTACACCGACTACTTCGTCATCTGTACGGGGCGCAGCGACCGGCAGACCAAGGCCATCCATGACGCCATCCACCAGGGCTTGAAGAACGAGTACGGCGTGCTTCCCAGCCGCGTGGAAGGACTCACCCAGGCGCGCTGGATCCTCATGGACTACCTCGACGTCGTCGTGCACGTCTTCACGCCGGAGATGCGGGAGTACTACCGGCTCGAGCAGCTCTGGGGCGAGGCCCCGGTCACGGCCTTGAGCACCGTTTCGAGCTGACAGCGGCGCCGCGACGTCGTGGCCCCGCCCGGGCGGCCGCGCACGGGCGACCCCCCGGCTCGGGCGGGCACCTACAGGGTGGCCAGGAGCTTGGGGGCGACTTCCTTCTTGCGGCTCATCACCCCGGGGAGGTTGATCTCACCGTCGGGGGCATCGACGCCAAAGGCTCGGGCCGCGCCGACGGTGTCGCCGTCGAGCAGGAGGGCGCTGCCCTTGGCCAGCACGTCGGTGACCATGAGCGCGTACAGGTGCAGCCCCTTGCTCTCCCGCGCCCGGCGCAGTGCCGCGAGCAACTCCTCGCGCCGGTCCATGAGGCCGCTGCCCACCACCTCCACCTGGGCGATGCAGATCTCCTCGCCGCCCCGGACCTGATAGCGCTTGGCGTCACGAGCGACGATCTCATCGGCACTGACCTTGGACACGTCGGACGTTGCTTCGAACATCTCCCGGCCGAGGGCCTGGGCGTCGATGACCAGGACGCGCTCCAGGTACTCGACCACACTGCGATCGCGCTCGGTGGTCGTGGCCGAATTGAGGATGACGGTGTCCGAGAGCACAGCGCCGAGGAGCATGATGGCCGTCGATCGGCTCGGCTCCATGCCGTTTTGGCGAAAGCGCTCGACGACCAGGGTGGCCGTGGAGCCGACCGGGTCAAATGTCGCCCGGACGGGGACGCGGGTCTCGATCGAGCCGATGTGATGATGGTCGAGGATCTCCAGGATCTCCGCCTGCTCCACTCCGGGCACGCTCTGGGCCTGCTCGGCGTGGTCGACGAGCACCACCCGGCGCGGGGACGGGGCGACGAGATCCGAACGGGTGAGCAACCCGACCGGCCGGCGCTCGCCGTCGATGACCACGGCCGCCCCGTAGTGGCTTTCCTTGACCTGCTCGGAGATATCGGCGACCAGGTAGGCCGAGGACACGGTGAGGGGGTGCTTCTCCATGAAGGCCATGCACGGCGCGGCCAGGGTGATCATGCGCCCCGACACGTAGGTGTCGAGGGGGGAGACGATGATCGCCGTCCCGTGCTCCTCGGCCAGGGCCACGGTTTTCTCGCTGGGCGCCGAATCGTTGGAGAGCACGAGCAGGTCGGCCCCGCGGTCGATGGCCAGCCGCTGGGCATCCTCCCGGTTGCCCACCACGACGACGTCGCCGTCGCCGATTCCCGTAGGGCTGTCGACGTCCATCGACTGCACCCAGACGCGACCGGCCAACTGTTTCTCGTGGCCGGCGATCAGCTTCCCTTGGAGGACCTCGACGACGGCGCTGACCGCGGTGGGAGCGTCCTGGAGGGTGGAGGTGTGGCGCGACTCGCGGATGTAGCGGCGAGCCAGCGTGCGCTCGGTGACCACGCCCAGGAGCGCGCCCTCGTCGTCGACGATCGGGACGAGCTCGAGTCCGGCGCGAGCCATCTCCAAGCCGGCCTCGCGGATCGGCTCATCGTGGCGGACCACGGGGAAGCCCGTCTGCATCACGTCGCAGGCCCGGAGCATCACGTGGGGCAGGAGCGCGGGCTCCTTGGCTGCACTGCGCTCGAGCACCCAGCGAGTCTGCGGGTTACATTCGCCGAGCCGGACGGGAACGTAATCGTTGTGCGGGTCCAGGCGGCCCTTCAACTCGGCGTAGCCGATCGCCGCCGCGACCGAGTCCGTGTCCGGATTACGATGACCGGTCACGTAAATCAACGGCATGACCGTGAATTATCCAGCGCGCGCCCACAGCAACCGCCGGCGGGGAGCGATACTTACTTTGGCATCGGGGGCTCGAGGGCTCCGGCCGCCCGAACGCGACGAACTGGAGAACGCCATGCCCGCCCCCCCACAGATCCTGCCCACCCAGATCACCCAGGGCACGGCGCCCGGCCTCAGCTACCGCCTCGAGGGCGAGCTGGTCCCCGTCCTGCACATGGCCCTGGACGGCCAGGTGCCCGTCTACTTCGAGCACCACGTGCTGCTGTGGAAGTACCCGACCTTGCAGATCGGCCTGCACCCTCTGCGCAAGGGGCTAAAGCGCCGCGCTTTCGGCGGCATGCCGCTGCTCCTGCTGGAGGTGCAGTCGCCGGGCGAGATCGCGTTCAGCCGCGACGCTCCCGGCCACATCGCCGCCCTGCACCTGCCGGCAGGTCACGGCATCGTCGTCCGCGAGCACCAGTTCCTCGCCGCCACCGGCGGCGTGCAGTACGACTACAGCCGGATCAAGGGGTTCGCCAACATGCTCTACGGCGGCGGCTTCTTCGTCGATGAGTTCATGGCCGGCGATCACGAGGGCGTGGTCTGGGTTCACGGCTACGGCAACGTGTTCGAGAAGCCGCTCGAGCCGGGGGAGAGCATCGACATCGAACCGGGGGGCTGGGTGTACCGCGACCACTCGGTCACCATGTCCCAGGAGGTCTACGGCTTCAAGACCGGGTTCATGGGCGGCGGCGGAAACCTCGTCTTCAACCGGTTCACCGGTCCGGGCCGGGTCGGCTTGCAGAGTGCCTACTTTCACCCGCCCGTGCAGGAGGGTGCCGGCGGGCAGGCGCAGCGCGATAACAGCCCCGGCGGGCTCCTCGGCGGCATCGTCGGCGGCTTGCTCGACAACTAGGCATGGCCTTCCGTCCTGGGCATCTCGCCGCGCACCCACTGCCCCCGGGGATCGTGGGGGCGCTTGGGCTGACCGGGTATCAGCTCCTCGCCGACGTGGCCGGGGTGGGAGCGGGGCGCCTCGGTCCCCAGGTGTTTCTGCTCGTCGCGCCCGAGCCCGACCCGGGCGTATCGGAGGCCGGGACCCAGATCGTCCTTCATCACTCGCGGCTGCGCGACGAGCGCGAGGCGGCGGCGCTCGTGCAACTGGCCGCGCAGCTCGGCTACCTGCGCCTGTCGGGGTACCGGATGGCCCTCGAGCGGGGTGGTCTGCGCAGCCAAATGCATGTGGTCAACCCGGCCACGGGGGCAATCACGGCCACAATCCCCGACCGGGCCGGCGGCCGCCTGTTCGGGGGCGGGGTCAGCCCTTCCCGGCTTCTGGCCACCGTGCGTGCGCTCCCGCCGGCCGGACCCCCACCCGATCTCGAGAGTCCCGAGCTCTTGCGCCAAGCGCTGCTGGCGCTGGCGCTCAGCGATGAGAGCCTGAGTGGGGCGCAGGCGAGCGAGGTGGCCGATCGAGCTCTGGAGCTCATCCAGGAGGACCGTCGGCTGGACCCGCCGGCGGCGCTTGAGGCGGCCAAGGACCGATCTAGGTAGGCCCCGGCGGCGGGCCCGCGCTCGGGTCAGCGCCGACCAGCGCCGCCAGCCCGTTGGCCGCGTCGACGATCTCGTCGAGCTCGGCGAGCAGGCCGATCACGGCCACATCCTGGCCACAGCCGCGCTCGAAGGTGACAAAGGCGCCGCGGAGGTCGGGGGCGGCGACGGCGGACCCTTCGGCGTCGGGCTGCGGCTCGCTCTCGAGCCGGTGCTCGACCACGGTGAGCAGGCGGTTCAGCACGGCCGACACGCGCGCCAGCCCGGGCAGCGGGCGGCGCTCTCGCGCCTCCTGGACGTCGAGACGGAGGATGTGGGCGGCCTGAACCAGCCTGCGCAGGGCCGCCAGCACGCTCTGGCTCCAGTGCGGGTCGATGCGCCGCGAGGCCGGGTCGTTGAGGGCCTGGGCCACGACGGCGTCCGCGTTGGTCCGGGCGAGCCGGGCCTGCCGGGCTTGGGTTCGGAGCTTGTCATCCGCCGGGCGACGGCCGGCGGCGAGCGCATCGAGCACGTGCGTGATGTACGCGCGCTGGGCGCTGACGAGCTGGGCCAGCGCGCGGCGGGCGGGCGTTTGTGACCACGTCGGCCACAGCGCATAGACGAGCAGTCCGAGCACGCCACCGATCAGGGTGTCGAGCAGCCGTGCGCTCGCGGTGGAGAAGGTGTCGGGGCTGATGGCGTTGAGGAGAAAGACGACGAGCGCGGTGATGAAGGTAAAGCCGGCCGCGAAGCTGGCTGGGAAGACGGCGTAGCCGGCCCAGGCCAGGAGGGCGACGATGGCCACGGTGACGCCTCCGGCCGGGTGCAGGAGAGCGGCAATGGCACCGGCCATGGCCACGCCGAGGCAAGTTCCGACGGCTCGCTCGGTGCCGCGCGTCAGGGTGGCGCCGAACTCGGGACGAAGGGCCGTGGCCGCGGCCACGACCACCCAGTAGCTGCGGTTCAGCGGCAGCTCGCGAGCCAGCAGCTCAGCGAGCGGGACGACGACGGCCAGGCGGACCGCGTGGCGGCCGGCCAACGACTCCAGCGAGGCGTTGGCGCGCAGCGTGTCGAGATCGGCTCGCAGCCGCTCAAGCGGTCGGCTGGTCCGCCGCTGGGGCCGGCGGCTGCGCAGGCCACCGCCGGCCGCCGCGGCCGAGGCCAGGCCGGTGACCGCGCGGAGCTGTCCGGACAGGGCGACGAAGCGGCGCGCGATCTGCGTGGCCCGAGAGAGATCGGCGCCGTCGTTCGCCGCCTCGTCGGTGGCGCCCAGGCCCGCGGACGCGGTGGTGATGGCGGCGACGGTGGTGACGAGGCGTGCGGCGCCATCATCGTCGCCCTCGATCACCCGGGCGGACTGCTCCAGGGCCTGGCCGGTGAGCGCCAGAGTGTCGGTGGCCCTTTGGCGCAGCGCCGGATCCAGCTCGGCGCGCGGGAATCCCTCCGGGCGCAGAAGCGTCCGGATGGCCAGCAGCTGCACGCGCATGCGCAGGCCTTCGTTGACCAACGTGCGCAGCGTGGTCAGGGCCGGGTCGCCGAACAGGGCTCCCGGGCTGAGGCCCTCCTGGGCGCCGTCGAGAGCGGCCGCGGCGGGCAGGGTCGAGGCGTCGGGCGCGGCCGTGGCCACCTCGGCGAGGACGCGGTAGGCGGCCGCGGTCACGCGGCGCTGGGCTTGCAGCGGCGGGGGCCAGCGCACGAGGGTCTGAAACGCCACCTGCGTGAGCCCGCCGGCCAGGACGTAGGCGGCCAGGCCCGAGGGCCTGGGGCGCGGGCTCGCTGAAGCGCCCGAAGACGACGACGGAGATGATCGCCTGGGTCCCGAGGACTCCACCGCGGGGTCCGAGCGCGACCAGCAGCCCCGCCATCAACGACCACAGCGCCACCACGACGAGGTGCAGCCACAGGGTCGACCCGGTCACGCACCCGACGAACGTCGACAAGGCCATCCCGCCGGCGTCGACGGCCATGAGCGCGATCGGCGGCCGTCCGCCCTGCGTGCGCCACGCGATGCCCACGAGCATGGCGCCGGCGGCCATCGTCACCGCCGCCACCGGATCGCCGAAGGCGATGCCCCCGCCCAGCAGGGCGGCGACGGGTATCGCCGCCCGCAGGCCGCCAACGAGGGACGCGGCGCCGCGGTCGAAGGTGGCGGCGGCCCGGACCGCTCGGGTGATGGCCGCCGGCTCCTGCGGCTCGGCGTCCGAGCGCAACGAGGTTTGCTCGGGCATCAAGGGGACACTAGCCCGGGGAGCATGCGCCAGCGGCTCGGCGCAGACGAGGTTTCAGGCCGGCGAGAGGCGGATGAGGGGCTTGCCCCGACGGGTAACGACGACTTCCTCGCCTCCTGCGGCCCGATCGATCCAGGCGCCGAAGCCGTCGCGAAACCGATGGCAGCTCACGGCCGTGAATGCGCAGTCCGCAGGAGTGGAGCTAGTGGGGCTCGAACCCACGACCTCTGCCATGCCATGGCAGCGCTCTCCCAGCTGAGCTATAGCCCCGTCGAACTCGAAGTTAGCAGCAAGGTTAATACACGCTTGCGGCCCGTTGCGCGGCGGAGTCAGGCCAAGGCGTATGGCCGGCTTGCCGACCCCTGCATCGGCGGGCAGGAGATACGCGCGGTCGATGTCGGCGCAGTAGGCGGCGAACAGGTCAACCTCGTCAGCGCTATAGGTCCTCCGCAGGAGGCCCTAAGCCGTGCGCCGGGACGTGGAGAGCTGGACGACGATGGGTCTCGGTCGGGCGTGAGGCGTCCCCATTTGCACTGGACCCGCCAGAGGCGACCCCGACGTCGAAGGCCATATCGCACCTTCCGTGGTCTGCGACTGGGCGCAGCACGGGGACCTTCAGGCGCGTGGCGGCCCGGACAATCGCCTGCTCGGCGATAGCTCCCTTCGCGTTACTGGGCTGCTCTGCCGGAGCTTGCGCCGCGCCCGAGCCCCGCTCAGGGTCACAACGTCGCACTCGACGCCCCGCCGGACCCGAGATGGACGAAATGGCCCTACAGGGGCCGCCTTGTCGCACTCGCCGTTCGTGGCGCGCCGAGTGCGACGGTACGAACGTCGATTCGCCGCCGGGCGGCAAGGGGGAGGGGTCGACCGACCCAGCGCGCCCGCCGCCCCTGCTCGCTGCGCCCCGCCCGTTCGCCCGCCCAGGCGTGAACCGCCCTACCTCCGCGGGATGAACTCCGGCACGTCGAAGTCCCCGCTGTCCATCCCCTCATCCCTGAAGTCCCGCCCTCGCGGCTCGGGACGGCTCGGCGCGGCATCGGGCCCGGAGATTGACCGCTCCACGCGGTCGAGCTCGGCGCCCAGGCGGCGGTGGATGCGCTGCACGTCGCCCATGAGGCGCTCGGCGTTGGCCCGGAAGGAGTCCCCGAGCTGGCGCAGGTTCGTGGCCAGCTCGGCGCCCTCGACGTGGGCGTCTTGAGCGCTCTCGCGTGCGCTGAGCAGGATCAGCCGGGCGTCCTCCTCGGCCTTCTGCCGGGCGCCCGCGGCCTCGTCGAGCAGTTGTCGCGTCCTGGCCTCCGCGTCCTCGCGGGCCCTGGCGGCCTCGACGCGGGCCTCCTCGAGCAGCGACTCGGCGGCCTTCTGGGCTCGGTCGACGATGGTGGCGGCTTCGGTGCGCGCCGAGGCCAGGGCCTCCTCGGTCTCGACGCGTAGGTGCTCGGTGTTCTGGAGCGCGCGGGTCAGGATCTCATGGGCCTGGGAGCCGGCCTCGGCGCGCACGTGGTCGGCCTCGGTCGCGGCCTCGGTGCGGATCCGCTCCCCTCGGCGGCCGCCTCATGGCGTATGCGCTCGCCATCGGCCTCGGCGCTCCCGACGACCTCCTTGGCCTGCTTGCGGGCCGCAGCGAGGATGTCCGCCGCCTCTCGCTCGGCCGCCTTGATGCGATTGCCGGCCGCGCGGTCGCCTTCGGCGATCCGGCCTCGCATCTCCTCCTCCGCCTCGGCGGCCACGTGTTGGGCGGCCTCCTCGGCGGCGGTGAGGATGGCGGATACCTGCTCGGCGGCAGAGGCCGCGGACGCCCGCTGTCGCCGCCGCGCGCTCGCGCGGGCCGCCCGTGATCGGGAAAGAGTCGAGGTCGTCGACCCAGGGTCCCGTGAGGTTGCCGGCGGCGAAACGGACTCGGTTAAGGGCGTCGACGCGGCGTCATCCGGCGCCCCGGATCCGGTTTCCGAGTTGCCGCTCGAAGTCTGGCTCACGCGCGGATGGTAAACGGGTTCGAGGGAAGGCACCGCAACTCCCCTTGCTAATCGGCAGAAAATGACCCCTGCGCAACCCCCGGAGGAAACGTTGCGGCGCCGGCGTAGCGTCGTTCCCTAACCTGCACCTTCAGATGTCCGACCGCCGCTACGACCCCGCCCGATCGAGCCCAAGTGGCAGGACGTGTGGGCGCGCGAGCACACCTGGGAGGTCGCCAACGACTCGCCGACGCCCATGGCGAGGAGAAGTCCTACGTGCTCGAGATGCTGCCCTACCCCAGCGGCGAGCCCCACATCGGCCACCTGAAGAACTACGCGCTCGGCGACGCGATCGCCCACTTTCACCGCCGCACGGGCCGCCACGTCCTGCACCCGATGGGCTATGACGCCTTCGGTCTGCCGGCCGAGAACCACGCCATCAGGACCGGCGTCCACCCCCGCAGCTCGACCGACGAGTCGATCGCCGCCTTCCAGCGCGCGTTCCGCTCGCTGGGGCATCTCGATCGACTGGTCGCGCGAGCTGGCCACCCACGAGCCGAGCTACTACCGCTGGACGCAGTGGATCTTCCTGCGCGCTGTCTCGAGCGCGGGCTGGCCTACCGCAAGGAGGCGGCGGTCAAGTGGTGCCCGCACGACCAGACGGTGCTGGCCAACGAGCAGGTCATCGACGGCCGCTGCGAGCGCTGCGGCGACGCAGGTCGAGGCTGCGCCAGCTCGAGCAGTGGTTCTTCCGCATCACCGACTACGCCGACCGGCTGCTCGACGACCTCGACGACGATCGACTGGCCCGAGCACGTCAAGGCGATGCAGCGCAACTGGATCGGACGCAGCGAGGGCGCCGAGGTCGTCTTCCGCTGCGAGGAGCTGGGCATCGACTACCCGGTGTTCACCACCCGGCCCGACACGCTGTTCGGCGCCACCTTCTTCGTCATGGCCCCCGAGCATCCCGACGTCTTCCGCCTCGTCGAGGGCACGCCGGGCACGAGCAGGAGGTCCACGCAGTACGTCAACCGCGCGCTCGACCGAGTCGGTGCGAGGTACCGCGGCGACGCCGAGAAGCCCAAGACCGGCGTCGCCCTCGGCCGCACGGTGACCAACCCGGTCACCGGCGAGCAGATCCCGATGTTCGTCGCCGACTACGTGCTGATGGAGTACGGCACCGGCGCGATCATGGCCGTGCCCGCCCACGATGAGCGCGACTACGCGTTCGCGCAGGCCTTCGACCTGCCGATCCGCCAGGTCATCGCTCCCGAGGACGGCGAGGTCCCGCAGGGCGAGGCCTTCGTCGCTCACACCGAGCGACGAGCGGCTCGTCAACTCGGGCGAGTTCGACCGGCCTGACCACCGGGAGGCCCAGGAGGCGATCGTCGACTGGCTCGACCGCGAGGGCCGCGGCCACGCCTCGGTCAGCTTCCGCCTGCGCGACTGGCTCGTCTCGCGCCAGCGCTACTGGGGCTGCCCGATCCCGATCGTCTACTGCGAGCAGTGCGGCATGGTCCCGGTCCCCGACGACCAGCTCCCGGTGCAGCTGCCCGACGTCGAGGACTACCAGCCCAAGGGCCGCTCGCCGCTGGCCGCGGCCGAGGACTGGGTCACGACCCGCTGCCCGCAGTGCCGCGGCCAGGCCCGGCGCGAGACCGACACGATGGACACGTTCGTCGACTCGAGCTGGTACTTCCTGCGCTACTGCGACGCCCGCAACGAGACGCGCCGTGGGATCCGCACGGTGGTCGACCACTGGATGCCGGTCGACCAGTACATCGGCGGCGTCGAGCACGCGATCCTGCACCTGATGTACGCCCGCTTCTTCGTCAAGGCGCTGGCCGACATGGAGCTGCTCGACGTTCAGGAGCCGTTCCAGGCCCTGTTCACCCAGGGGATGATCCTCGGCCCCGACGGCCAGAAGATGTCCAAGTCGCGCGGGCAACGTGATCAGCCCGACGCCGATCGTCGAGCGCTACGGCGCCGACGCCGCCCGCTGCTACATCCTGTTCATCGGCCCGCCCGACCAGGACGCGGCCTGGTCGGAGAGCTCGCTGGAGGGCGTGCACAAGTTCCTGGCCCGGCTGTGGCGGCTGGGCGACGAGCTCGGCGCCGGAGCGGCCGACGCCGCCCGCCGGCGTCCGACCAGCCGCCGGACGCCGACGGGCGACGCGCTGACCCTCGTGCGCAAGGCCAACTGGGCGATCGACAAGGTCACCGCGCGACATGAGCGGCCGCTTCGCCTTCAACACCGCGATCGCGGCGATCATGGAGCTGGTCAACGAGATCTACCGCCACCCCGAGGCCGACGCGGCGGCGCGCCGGTTCGCCACGGCCACGGCCGCCTCGCTGCTGTTCCCGTTCGCGCCCCATCTGGGCGCCGAGGTCTACGAGCGGCTGACCGGCGCGCCGGGTGTGGGAGGAGCCGTGGCCGGACGCCGACCCGGCGATGCTCCAGGCCGACACCTTCGAGCTCGTCTGCCTGGTCAACGGCAAGGTGCGCGACCGCGTCACGCGCGCCCACCGGCGCCCCGCGCGAGGAGCTCGAGCGGCTGGCCCTGGCCGTCGCGCGGCGTGAAGGCCCACTCGACGGCCACGAGTCGTCAAGGTGATCGTCGTGCCCGACAAGCTGGTCAACGTCGTCGTCCGCTAGTCCTTGACCGGCCCCGTGTACGTCGCCGTCGTCGGGCGCCGGCGACGCCTCGACCAGCCGAGGACGCAGATGGCCGAGGCGGTGGGCCGGCTCGGCGCCAGCGCGGGCGCGCATGGTCGTCTGCGGCGGGCGCGGCGGGGTCATGGCGGCGGCCTGCCGCGGCGCCGGCGCGGCCGGGGGCACTGACCATCGGCATCCTGCCCGGCGACGATCGGCGGGAGGCCAACCGAGTGGGTCACGGTGGCCATCGCCGACCGGGCTGGGCGAGCTGCGCAACGGGCTGGTCGTGCGCAGCCGCCGACGTCGTGCATCGCCGTCGGCGGCGCCTACGGGACGCTGTCCGAGATCGCCCTGGCGCTCGAGCGCCGGCACGCCGGTGTTCGGCCTGGAGCACCTGGGACGATCGACGGGCGTCGCAGCGCTGCGACGCGCCGGGACGCCGTCCAGGCGACTCGCCCGGCGCCCTGCGAGCATGCGCCGCCGACGAAGCACGGTCTGACGGCCGAGCACCTAGACTGCCGGGCATGGCCGAGTTCAAGCCCGCCTACCTGATCCATGGCGACGACCACGGCCGGATCGCCGAGCGCCGGGCGCGGCTGCGGGCGCTGGCCGAGCAGGAGAGCGGCGCGCAGGGCCTCGAGCTGTTCGAGGGCGAGGCCGCGACGCCCGAGGCCGTCGCCGCGGCCCTGAACGCGATGACCTTCGCGCTCGGCCGGCGGTTCATCATCGTCGACGGCGCCGAGCGCTGGAAGGACAAGGAGCTGGAGCCGCTGCTCGGCCGCGCTGGCCGACATCGCCGCCCGGACACCACGGTCGCCTTCTTCGCCCGCGAGGACGGGCGCACCAAGGCGCCCGAGCGCCTGCACGAAGGCGGTCACGCAAGGCCGGCGGCGACATCAGCGCCGAGCAGAGCGTCAAGCCCTGGGAGCTGCCGAAGTGGGTCATCGCGCGGGCCGCCGAGCTCGGCCTCGACGCTCGACGCCGGCCGCCGCCCGCGCGCTCATCGCCCACGTCGGCGAGCGCCAGCAGCGGCTGCTGCGCGAGCTCGAGAAGCTCGCGCTCGGCGCGACCGGGCGGCGGGCCGCTCGACGCCGAGGAGATCGAGGCGCTGACGCGCGCCGTCGGCCGAGCGCCGGGCCTGGTCGCTGGCCGACGCCCTGGTGGCCGGGGACGGCGCAGGCCGCCATCGCGCTCTACCTCACTCTGCGGGCCCAGGGCGAGCGGCTGCCCGGGCTGCTCTACTGGATGGCCCAGCGGCGTGCGCGGCGCCCACGAGATCGCCCAGGCGCTCGACGCCGGCGAGCCCGTGGCCCAGATCAAGCGGCGGCTGCGGATGCCCTCGCGGGCCGCCGACCGCCTGATCGCCGACGCCCGGCGCGGCGGGGCCGAGCGGCTGCGCGGCCGCGGTCGAGCAGATCGCCGACCTCGAGCTGGCCTCGCGCGGCGGCGGGCCGGCGGGCAGAGCGAGGACACCGCGGCGCTGCGGGCGATCCAGGCCATCGCGAGTGACGGCGAGGCTGCGCCGCGCCGGGCGACGGACGCGGAGCTCAGGCGCCGCGGCGCACGCGCGCGGCGCGGGACTTCTTGCGGGCGCCGGTGTTGCGGTGCAGCGCGCCGCGCTTGACCGCCTTGTCGATCGTCTGCACGAGCGCGCGGTGCTCGGTCTCGGCGGCGGCGTCGTCGCCGTCGGCGACGGCCCGCTCGAGCCGGCGGAAGTAGGTCTTGATCGCGCGAGGTGTAGCGGCGGTTCTCCAGCCGCTCGCGCGCGGCGCGCTCGATCCGCTTCTTCTGTGAGTGGATGTTGGCCATGGCAGAGAAAAGCCGCGGCGGTCGGCCGCGGTCGCGCGCCGTACTATAGCGCCCCCGTGGCCGACCAGACCATGACCGCCGGCGCCACCAGGCCCAGTGGCGCTGACGCCGCCCGCGCCGGCGCCGGCTCGGCGTCAACACGGCGATCTTCGCCCTCGCCACGGGGATCTCGCGCGTGGCCGGGCTGGGCCGGGAGATCGTCGCCGCGAGCTTCTTCGGCGACAGCCCGGCGGCCTCGGCGTTCACGATCGCCTCCCAGATCCCGAACCTGATGTCGAACCTGTTCGCGCAGGCGGCGCTGTCGGCCGCCTTCGTGCCGGTGTTCACCGACCTGCTCCAGCAGGGCCGCAAGCGCGAGGCGTTCCGGCTCGCCTCGACGCTGTTCTGGATCATCCTGATCGCGCTCGGGGCGCTGACCGCGCTGGGGATCCTGCTCGCCGGCGTCGATCATGCCGCTGTTCACGGGCACGACGTTCACCGCCGCCGACAACGCGCTCACCGCCGGGCTGGCCCAGGTCCTGTTCCCGGTCGTGCTGCTGCTCGGGCTGACCGGGCTGCTCGTCGGGATCCTCCAGTCCTACGACGAGTTCTCGATCCCCGCGCTGGCCCCGGCGGTGTGGAACATCGTCATCCTCGTCCTGCTCATCGCGCTGCGCGTCGAGCTTCACGGCAGCCCGATCTACGCCTACGCCGTCGCCTGGCTGGTGGCCACCGCGGTGCAGATGCTGATGGTCGCCTCGGCGCTGCGGCGGATCGACTTCCGCCTCAGCTTCTCGATCGACTGGCGCGACCCGCGCGTCCGTCAGGTGTTCACGCTGATGCTGCCGGTGACGATCGGGCTGGGCATCGTCAACCTCGACCAGCTGCTCAACTCGGTCTTCGGCAGCCTGGTCTCCAACGCACGCGCCCGCGCGCGATCGACCAGGCGTTCCGCATCTACATGCTGCCCCAGGGCGTGTTCAGCGTCGCCGTGGCCACCGTGCTGTTCCCCACCCTGAGCCGCCAGGCGGCGCGCCGGGCTCCGGGCGAGATGCGCCGCAGCGATCGGCAACGGCATGCGCCAGATCAACCTGCTGCTGATCCCGGCCGCGGCCGTGCTGATCGTGCTGGCCACGCCGATCACCCGGCTCGTCTACCAGCGCGGCCACTTCACGCGCAGCTCCACCCACCTCGTCTCGATGGCGCTGTTCTGGTTTGCCTTCAGCCTGCCCTTCGGCGGGCTCAACCTGCTGCTGACCCGGACCTTCTTCGCGCTCAAGCGGCCGTGGATCGCCGACCGCGCTACGCGGCCATGAACATGGTCGTCGACATCATCGTCAGCGTCGCGCTGTACAAGCCGCTCGGGCATCGCCGGCCTGGTGATCGGCACCGCGGTGGCCAACGCCGTCATGACCTGGCTGCAGCTGCGGCGCCTGCGCGCTCGGCTTCAACGGCCGTCTGGAGGGCGCGCAGACGCTGATGATCACGGTGCGGATCGTCGTCGCCTCGGTGGTCATCGCCGGCGGTCGCCCGTGGTCGTGTGGCAGCTGCTCGACGGCCTGCTCGGCCCTCGCTGATCGGCCCAGATCCTCTCGGTCGGGCGTCGCCATCGCCGTCGGCCGGCGCGGCTTACGCCCGGCTGGTGCTGGCCATGCGGGTCCCGGAGGCCCGCCAGATCGAGGCGCTCGTGCTCAGCCGGCTCCGCCGCGCCGGCGGGCTGACCGGATGATTGATTTCCATGCCAACGGGGCCGTTGTGGCCCACGACCTCAGGAGTGACCATGCCCGATACGTCCACCCAGGGGATCAAGACCGTGCTGCATCCCGTCTCTGATCTGGAGCGCTCCAAGGCGGTGTACGCCGCCCTGCTCGGCGTCGCGCCGCAGGCCGATTCGCCGTATTACGTCGGCTTCGAGGCCGGGGGATAGCACATCGGGCTCGTGCCCGGCGGTGGGCCCCAGCGCATGAGCTCACCGGTGGCCTACTGGCATGTGCCCGACATCGAGGCAAAGCTGGCCGAGGTGACCGCCGCAGGGGCCAGCGTGAATGAGTCCCCACGTGAAGTTGGTGGCGGGCGCCTCGTGGCCACCGTGACCGACCCGGATGGCAACGTCCTCGGGCTTGTTCAGGATCGCTGACGGCCTGGCGGGCGTCGGCACCTGCGGTGCAGATCTGCGCCACATCCGCGGTCGGTTGGGTAGGCTGCGCGCAGCATGACCGATATGCCCGACCTCTACCGCCGCCACTTCGCCGACGCCCGGCGCGAGCGGCCTTGCTCAGCGCGGTCGGCTTCACGACCGCGTTCGGCGACCGCCCGCGGGATCACCCACTCGATCCGCGCCGGCGTCGGCCCGTTTCACAACGTCAGCGCCGGCGGGACCCACATCCACCACAGCACCTTCGGCATCTTCGGCCTGCTGGGCGTCGGCTACTCTGGACCTATCGCCGGGGCATCGGCGACCCGGCCGAGCGGCGCTGGGAGTCGCGCGTCGCGCCGACCCTCTACGGCGTCGCGTCGGCGCTGACGCTCGACGAGTTCGCGC
Organism: uncultured Solirubrobacterales bacterium; assembly: GCA_963777185.1. Classification (GTDB taxonomy): domain Bacteria; phylum Actinomycetota; class Thermoleophilia; order Solirubrobacterales; family Solirubrobacteraceae; genus Palsa-465. The sequence goes on along the minus strand of CAVZPU010000010.1, from coordinate 275,578 downwards.
TCTGGCTCGACCTCCACGACGACTACTGGGACAAGCAGGGTCGCAAGTCGATCGACGCCGTGGCCATCTTCGGCGGGCTGCTGACCATCGGCGTGGCCGGGCGGAGCGCGCTGCGCGAGATCGGCTTGCTCCCCAAGTGGGTCGAGCGGACCCTCTGAGCTTGGCGCTGCTCCGCCAGCCGGCCCCGGGGAGCCGACTGCCTCGAGCCTGACCGTCAGCCGGTCCCAGATCCCAACGTCCGTCGGCGTGGCTGGCTTTGGGATGACGAGCCGGTATAGCCGGCTTTGCGACTCACGCCGACCATCGCGCCCACCCCTTTGGGTGTTCAAGCCGGTTCACCGCCCTTTGGCGAGGTGGGGCGCCGGCGTTGGCGCGCCCCGGCCAAATACCCTAGTCGTGATGGCCGACCAGGCCCACATCCGCAACTTCTCGATCATCGCCCACATCGACCATGGCAAGTCGACGCTGGCCGACCGCATCCTCGAGCTCACCCACACGGTCGACCCGCGGGCGATGCGCGCGCAGCTGCTCGACTCGATGGAGCTCGAGCGCGAGCGGGGCATCACGATCAAGGCCCAGGCCGTCCGCGTCTTCTACACCTCCCAGCACGACGGCCAGACCTACCAGCTGCAGCTCATCGACACCCCGGGCCACGTCGACTTCACCTACGAGGTCTCCCGCTCGCTGGCCGCCTGCGAGGGAGCGCTGCTCGTCGTCGACGCCTCCCAGGGCGTCGAGGCCCAGACGGTGGCCAACACCTACCTGGCCATCGAGTCGGGCCTCGAGCTGATCCCCTGCCTGAACAAGGTCGACCTGCCCGGCGCCGAGCCCGAGCGGGTGGCCGAGGAGGTGGCCGAGCTGCATCGGCGAGCCCGCCGAGGACGTGCGGCGGATCAGCGCCAAGACGGGCGAGGGGGTGACCGACGTGCTCGACGAGCTCATCGCCCGGGTCCCCCCGCCCGCCGGCGATCCCGACGCGCCGCCGCGGGCCCTCATCTTCGACTCCGAGTTCGACCAGTACCGCGGCGTCATCGCCTACATCCGGGTCGTCGACGGCACGCTTCACCAAGGGCGACGCGATCCTGGCCATGCAGGCGGGCACCCAGGCCGACATCGACGACATCGGCTTCTTCACCCCGCAGATGACCTCGGCCGCAGGCGCTGCACGCCGGCGAGGTCGGCTTCCTCATCACCGGGATCAAGGACGTCACCCGGCTGCGGGTCGGCGACACGCTGACCGCCAAGGCCCGACCCGGCGGCCGAGCCGCTGCCCGGCTACCGCGAGGTCAAGCCGATGGTGTTCTGCGGGCTGTTCCCGATCGACTCCGACGACTATCCCGACCTGCGCGACGCGCTCGAGAAGCTCTCGCTCAACGACGCCGCGCTGAGCTGGGAGCCCGAGACCTCCGACGCGCTCGGCTTCGGCTTTCGCTGCGGCTTCCTCGGCCTGCTGCACATGGACATCGTGCGCGAGCGGCTCGAGCGCGAGTACGACCTCGAGCTGCTCGCCACGATGCCGAGCGTCGAGTACGAGGTGACGCTGACCGACGGGGCCACGATTCCGGTGCACTCGCCGACCGACATGCCCGATCCCGCCCGGATCGCCTCCGTCCGCGAGCCGTACATCCGCGCCTCGATCCTCACGCCGAAGGAGTTCATCGGGCAGATCATGGAGCTCTGCCAGGACCGCCGGGGCGAGCACGCGGGCATGCACTACCTCTCCTCCGAGCGCGTGCAGATCACCTACGACCTGCCGCTGGCCGAGATCGTGCTCGACTTCTTCGACCAGCTCAAGTCGCGCACGCGCGGCTACGCCTCGCTCGACTACGAGCTCATCGGCCTGCGCGAGTCCGATCTGGTCAAGCTCGACATCCTGCTGGCCGGCGACCCGATCGACGCGCTGTCGATGCTCGTGCACCGCTCAAAGGCCTACGACGGCCGGGCGCACTCTGACCGAGAAGCTCCGCGAGAAGATCCCCCGCCAGCAGTACGACGTGCCCATCCAGGCCGCGATCGGCTCCCGCATCGTGGCCCGCGAGACGATCAAGGCGTATCGCAAGGACGTCACCGCCAAGTGCTACGGCGGCGACATCTCCCGCAAGCGCAAGCTGCTCGAGCAGCAGAAGAAGGGCAAGCAGCGGATGAAGCAGGTGGGGCGCATCGAGGTGCCCCAGGAGGCGTTCCTCGCCGTGCTCGAGTTGGGCGAGTCTCGCTAGCGGATTACTCCGTCCAAAGGCAAGCATCCAAGCAGGCTGGTTCAGCGCACCGCCACCCAGGGCTTGGTGGGATAGTTTCATCAACGCCACCCATCCACCCGTCCGCTCACGGGGGGACAGCCGTCGAAGCGGGCGTTACACTGGGGCAGGTGACCGACAGGCTGACGAAGCAAGCCGTCAAGGATGCGGCCTGGCGGGCGGCGTTCTTCCGGTGGAATCACACCCATCCACCAGCACCCGGTTACACGTTACTCGCTCCGGTGCCAGGTGACTTACCCGCGTTCGTGCATCTCGTTCTCGCGGTGGTGGCTCATCAGGATGCAACCGATAGGGTTGAGACCATCCTGATCCCGGATCGGCACACCCATGCGTTCGAGACCGCGCTGCTGGATGCCCGTTCACACTTCGACGTGGGACCGCTCCGCGTGGTCAAAGTAGGCCCCCGTGGAGCGGCCTTCAGACGGTTCACGGGACCCGGGTCCAGCATGCTGCACTTCATACAGCTTTACTATGGAGCGCTCGCCACCCGGACCACCCACGCGCTACTCCACGACGCAGACCTCTTCGTCGAGGATCCCCTGTTTTCCCGCGAGCACTATCAGCATTGTGTGGAGCGTGGGCTCGTATGCTTGGGGGTGTCGCCGGTCTGGGATGAGTGGTTTCGGGCGCACGGCGCCGGTCACATGGTGGCCACCTGGGAGCTCATGTTTGATACTCGTTGGCTGCGCCGATACCCGCCGTGGCGACACCGGGGCCATTACGCAAAGTGGGACGGTGTGCGGCACGGATTTGACACGATGTTGTATCCACAAGCCCACACTCCGGCGAACCTCTGTGGCCTCAATCACCAGGCCGATGGGTTACTCCACTTCAACTGGGTGTTTGGTGCCTACCGGCAGTTTCAGCATCTGCAGGACTGCGCTTACGAAGACGGGAGGTTCCTCCTCCTGCTCATCCGGCTCCTTCATGACGCCTATGACGCTGTCATCGCATTCGAGCCGCGTGGACATCGAAGCCTGCCCTCGATCAAGGAATTCGTCCGGGGACTGACAGATCAACCGGGTCGCATCTCGTACCGTTTCCGCGACGCGGCCGAGCACTACAGTGCTTTCCGGCCAAAAGTGCAGCGCCTCATCACGGGCCCGTTCATCACTGACGAGCAGGGCACGCGCGTGCTCGAGGAGTTGCGGCCCTTCGACGCCGCCTTCGCCTGGCGGTGACCGTGCGCCGGAAGCGCAGGCGGTTCACGGTGGCTCGGGCACGTAGTGGCGCGCCCCCGAGCCGTCGACCCACACGCGCATGATCCGGTTCGTGCGCGGGTCGCGGAAGCGCTCGGCGGTGGGCTGCCAGTCGGGCCCCGGGGCGTCGGTCTCGGCGTGACCGCGCCCGCGACGAACCGGGGCCGGGGTCGCGCCCCCCGGCACAGGCGGCAGGTCGGCGAGCGCCGCGGCCGCCACGTCCCAGCTTGCCGCGGTCGCCACCAGTTCGACCCGGCGCTCGAGCTCCTCGATGGACAGGCGGCCGGCGGCGGCGTGGCGTTTCAGTTGCTCGAGGAGGTGCTCGCGCTCGTCGTCGCTGAGCCGCACGGGCGGCTCAGGTGGTGCGGTCGGCCTTGACGGCGGTCCCGTAGGCAACGATCTCGGTGAACTGCTGGCCGATCTCCGAGGAGTCGAAGCGCACGGCGATGACCGCGTCGGCGCCCATGAGCTGGGCGTTTTCGACCATCCGGTCGATGGCGTGCCGGCGCGAGTCCTCGAGCAACTGGGTGTACTCGGGGACTTCGCCTCGGCGCAGCGCGCGAAACGACGAGGTGACTCCGCCGACGAAGCCCATGCTGCGCACGACGAGCCCGTAGCAGACGCCGAGCGTCTCGCGGACGGCGAAGCCGGGAATCTCAAGCCCCGTCGTCATCGGCAGGCCGCCGTTCATCGGCGCCAACCTACCACGCGACCCCGTCGATCAGAGCAGCGTGCGGCGCACATGGCCGCGGTGGTGGTGGGCCCAGGGCCCGCCGCCGCGGTAACCGTGACGGCGGCGTCCGGCATACCGTCCGCGGCTGAAGAACCACCAGGCCAGGAACATCCACACCGCCCAGGCCATGACGAAACCGGTGATGACCATCGCCGCCACCGCGAGCACGGCCACCGCCGCGATGGACACCGCGACCGCGGTCGCCGCCACGCGCACCGGGGCCAGAGGTCGCGGCCTGGTGGCCGGCGCCCCTCCCCGGGGCAGATCGGCCACGAGGGGATCGAGCTCGCCGTAGGTGCGGGCCCGCAGGGCCATGGTCAGCCGCTGCTCGAACTCCTCGGCCAGAAGCCGCCCCTCGGCCGCCGCTTGGCGAAGCCGTTCGGCCACCCGCTCCCGATCCTGATCGGAGGCCCGGAGGTGACCGTGTCTGGCCATGCCATCAGGCTATCGCGCCGGTCCCCTCGCCGACAAGGCTTTCCCCGCCGTGTGAGAATCCGCGCCCGTGGATCTCGGGCTCAAGCAGCGGGCCTGCATCGTCACCGGCGCCTCGCGAGGGATCGGCCGCGCCACCGCGGTCGGGCTGTGCCGGGAAGGCGCCTCGGTCCTCCTCGTGGGCCGTCGCGGCGACGCTCTCGAGGAGGTGGCCGGCGGCGCGGGCGCCGCCGGGGGCCGGGCGGAGGTCCTCGAGCTTGACATGACCGCCGTCGAGGCGGGGGAGCGGGCGTGCCACGCCTGCCGGGACCGGTTCGGCAGCGTCGACGTGGTCGTCAACAACGCCGGCACGAGCGCGGCGCGGGCGCTCGAGGATCTCACCGACGCGGAGTGGCAGGCTCAGTGGGAGCTGCACGTGATGGCGCCGATGCGGCTCATGCGGGCGGCGGCGCCCATCATGGCCGAGCACGGGTGGGGGAGGATCGTCAACGTCGCCTCTTCTTCGGGCAAGCGCCCGTCGTCGATGAACGCCGCCTACTCGGTGACCAAGGCGGCGGAGCTCTCCCTCTCTCGCGCCTTTGCCGACGCCTTCGCCGCCCGCGGCGTCCTGGTCAACGCCGTGGCGCCGGGTCCGGTGGGCGGGAGCCTCTGGCTCTCCCCCGGCGGGCTGGCCGACCAGCAGGCCGAGGCCCGGGGGATCAGCCGCGAGGAGGTGCTCGAGTCGGCCGCCTTCCGGGTGCCCCGCGGCCAGCTGGCCAGCGAGGAGGAGATCGCCGCCGTCATCGTCTTTCTGTGCTCGGAGGCGGCGGCCAACGTGGTGGGCGCGGCGTGGTCGGTCGACGGCGGCACCGTCCCGGTCATCATCTGAGAGACTGGCGCCCGTGTCGGCTGCCACGAGCGCCATCGGAAAGGTGTTCCCCGCCGTCGAGTATGCCGTCGGGCGGGAGAAGATCCGCGAGTACGCCTCCGCGGTGGGAGAGAGCAACCCGCTGCACTTCGACGTCGAGACGGCGCGGGCGGCCGGCTATGCCGATGTGGTGGCTCCGCCGATGTTCGCCGTCGTGTTCGCCGCCCGCTCGGTCGCCCCGGCGCTGTTCGACCCCGAGGTGGGGATGAACTTCGCCCGCATGCTCCACGGCCAGCAGGAGTTCGTATGGGGGCCGCTGGTCATGGCCGGGGACGAGATCAGCACGACGACGACGGTCAAGGACATCTCGGAGCGCGGCGAGATGACCTTCTACGTGTTCGAGTCGGTGTCGGTCAACCAGAAGGACGAGACCGTGTGCACCGGCACCTGGACCAACATCGTGCGCTGATGGCCCTGCAGCCCGGAGAGACGATTGAGCTCAAGGTCACGCCCGACCGATTCGTCACCGTGCGCTACGCCGGGGCCTCGGGCGATTTCAACCCGATCCACATCGACGAGGAGTTCGCCCAGTCGGTCGGCCTGCCCGGGCGCATCCTGCACGGCCTGTGGACGATGGCCCAGGTGGCGCGGGCGCACACCGAGGCCGCCGGGGGGCCCGAGCACCTCAAGCGCCTGGCCGTGCAATTTCGGGGGATGGGCGTGCTCGAGCAGGAGATCGTGGTCACTGGGACCGTGCGCGAGATGGCGGACGGGCGGGCGGTGGTGGAGTCCGAGGCGGTCCAGAACGGCAAGCGGATCATCCGCAACGCCGAGGCCGAACTCGAGATTCGCTAAAGCCGCAGTTCGCCCGGAGTTTCGCGCAGCGAAACTCGCCGGCGAGCCCGAAGGGCTTGGCTAGCTCTGACCGGGCCGGTCGACGTCTCCATCGTGGTCGGGGTCGCGGCCGTGGTGGGCCCTGCGCTTGACGTGATGGTGCTTCTTCGCGCGCACCTGCGTGTCGAGGACCACCCTCGACGACCCCGAGCCGCGGCCTGATCCCGAGCGCACCAGGCCGCTCGGGGAGGGGGCGCTGCCGGCCTCCTGGGCCGGTGGGGCCGAGTTGACGGTCACCGGGTAGGGCGCCACGACGGTCTGCTCGAGCGTCTTGAGCTGGGTCGTTCCGTCGGTGGCCAGATCGAGCGGAGCGCTGGCGGCGCAGGAGCTGAGCAGGACGCGGTTGTCGGCCGGGCTGGGCTGGGGCAGCGAGGGCACCGAGGTGTCGAGGCGGGCGAAGTTGAAGGCGCTCGTCAGATCGCCGGTCACCGAGCGCCTCCAGCCGGTCAGGTTGGGCACCTCGGCGCCGAAGCGGGACTCCAGGAAGCGCAGGGTGGAGGTGTGGTCGAAGGTGTCGCGGCAGACGAAGCCGCCCCGGCTGAACGGTGAGACGATGAGCATGGGCACACGGAAACCGAGCCCGACGGGGCCGGCCACGCCGCCGGCATCAGAAGGGAGGGGCTTGGCGGTGAGATACTCGCCCTTGGTCTTGGCGGGCGGCGTGGGCGGTGCGACGTGGTCGAAGAATCCACCGTTCTCGTCGTAGGTGATGAACAGCGCCGTCTTGGACCACAGCGCCGGCTGGCTGACGAGCGTGTCGAGGACCTGGGCCGCCACCGACTCGCCGAACACCTCCGGCGCCGGGGGATGCTCGCTGGCGACCAGCGGGGCCAGCACCCACGAGACCTGGGGCAGCGTGCCGGCGGCGACGTCGGCCTGGAAGCTTCCGGGGTACGAGGGCGTAAGCGCATTGGCAGACAGCGTGGGGTTGGACCAGTACTGCTTGAAGTAGGGCAGCACGTTGTCGCCGAAATTCCCGTCGGCGCTGCCGTACACCTTCCAGCTGATCCCGCGCGCCTGTAACTGCTCGGGCATCGTCGTCCACGACAGCGTCCGGTAGCGGTCGACGCGCGACTCGCTGGTGGAGAGGACCGGGCCACCCTGGCTCCCGGCGGGATCCAGCCAGGCCGACATGGTGTAGAGACGGTTGGGATCGGTGGGGCCGATGACCGAGCAGAAGTAGTGATCACAGATGGTGAAGGCGTCGGCCAGCGCGTAGTAGAACTGCAAATCGGCCCGCGTGTAGTAACCCATGGTGAGAGGGCCGTTGGCGGGGCCGTCGACGGCGAGGTGACCGCGCACAAAGCCGTCCAGGCGGCCCCCATCCCAATAGGTGTGCTGGGGGGCCCAGCTGTGATTGATGTCGTTCGTGCACTCGCCGTCGGCATACGAGTTCAGGCGAAACGGGTACAGATGCCCGCCGTCCACCCCGCCCGGATAGCCCGGCTGGGCGAAGATGGTCAGCCCGCTGCCGTCGTGGAGCCTCATGACGTTGGGGTCTCCGAAGCCCCGCACGCCGCGCAGCGTTCCGAAGTAGTGGTCGAAGGACCGGTTCTCCTGGATGAGGATGACCACGTGCTCGATGTCCTGCAGCGTTCCGGAAGCCGGGGCAGCGGCCAGGGAGCGCTTGATCAGCCCCTCCCAGCCCAGCGCGAAGGCGCCCGCGGCGGCGGCGCCCTTCAGCACGTCGCGGCGTGTGATCCCGTCGTTCATGGTCGCACCTTCATAGCTGAGAGGGACGGTTGAGGCAAGGGCCCGACCTACAATCGAAGGCGTGCTAACCGACCGTCAGGAGCTCGTGCTGCGCAAGGTGGTCGAGGACTACCTCGACTCGGGGGCACCCGTGGCCTCCAAGGCGCTGTCGGCCGAGGTGCGGTGGGGCCCATCGACGATCCGCAACGAGCTGGCCAACCTCGAGGAACTCGGCCTGTTGGCCCATCCGCACACCTCGGCCGGCCGGGTGCCCACCGAGGCGGGCTACCGCTACTTCGTGGATCGCCTGCTGCCCCGGGAGGACGGGGCGCCGCGGATGTCGCTGTCGCTCGTCCGGCGCGAGCTCGACGAGGCGATGCGGGTGACCACCGAGACGCTGTCTCAGGTGACGAACCTGCTGGCCATCGTCACCGCTCCCCCGATCGAGACCTCGACCGTGCGCCACGTCGAGGTGCTCCTGCTCCAGCCCCAGGTGCTCATGGTCGTCGTTATCACCTCGACCGGCGGCGTGACCAAGCGCCTGTTCACCTTCGCCCGAGCGGTCGATCCCGGGCTGGCCGACTGGGCCGGGAGCTATCTCAACGAGCGGCTCGTCGGTCTCGGACTCGGAGCCCGCATGCTTCACCAGCGACTCCGCGACCCCTCACTGAGCGTCACCGAGTCCGCCTTTCTCGACGCCTTGGCGCCCGTGTTCACCGATCTGGAGGAAGGCTCCCACGACACCCTGTATGTCGACGGCACGGCGCGGCTGCTCCAGGGCGATCGGCGGGGCGAGATCACCGAGTTGATGGACATGCTCGAGCGCCGGGTCACCTTGCTCGGGGTCCTGCGCGCGGCCCTCGGCCAGCGCGACGTGCTCGTGCGCATCGGCGCCGAGAACGACGCCCCGGCGCTGCGGTCGCTGGCGCTCGTGGCCGCCGGGTATGGCCTGCCCCAGCGCCGGCTCGGCGCCGTCTCGGTGATCGGACCGCTGCGCATGGACTACGCTCGCGCCATCCGGTCGGTCCGTCAGGCCGCCGCCCAGCTGTCTGCCTTCATCACCGAGATCTACGACGAACGATGAGCGCCACGCGGGACTACTACGAGATCCTCGGCGTCCCCCGGGATGCCGACGATTCGACGATCAAGAAGGCGTTTCGGCGCCTGGCTCGCGAGCTCCACCCCGACGTCAACCGCGACGATCCGGGCGCGGAGGAGAAGTTCAAGGAGGCCGCCGAGGCCTACGAGGTCCTCTCCGACCCCGACCGCCGGGCCACCTATGACCGCTACGGGCACGAGGGCCTGCGCAGCGGTGGCTATGCCCCGAACTTCGAGGGCTTCGGATCGGTGGCCGACATCTTCGAGGCCTTCTTCGGTGGTGGCGGCTTCGGCGGCGCGTTCGGAGGCGGTGGTCGCGGGGGTGGCATGGTCCAGGGCGGCGACGTCGCCGTCACGGCCGAGATCGACCTCGTCGATGCGGCCAAGGGCACGACGATCGATGCGAGCTACGAAGCGGTCGCCCCGTGCGAGCACTGCCGCGGCAACGGCGCCGAGCCGGGGACGCCGATCGAAACCTGCCCTCGCTGCCAGGGCACCGGTCAGGTCCGTTCGGTCACCCGCACGCCCTTTGGCCAGATGATGCGGGCCACCGCGTGCGACGCCTGCCACGGCGACGGCCGCGTGGCCAAGAACCCGTGCCGCGTCTGCCGGGGCCGCGGGCGCACGGTCGAGCACCCCAAGGTGGCCGTCGAGGTGCCGGCGGGCATCTCCGACGGCCAGCGCATCCGCATCGCCGGCCGTGGCCACACCGGTGAGCGCGGCGGCCCTCCCGGCGATCTCTACGTGCTCGTCCACGTGCGCGAGGATCGGCGTTTCGTCCGCGACGGGGACGACCTGGTCACGGCCGTGGACGTCTCGGCGCCGCTGGCCGCGCTCGGGACCACCGTCGAGGTGCCGACCCTCGACGGCCCGGTGGAGCTCGACCTTGCCCCCGGCACCCAGCCGCACGAGACGGTGCTCGTGCGGGGGGCGGGCATGCCCTCGCTGCGGGGACGGCACACCGGCGACCTGCGCGTGATGGTCAACGTCGTCGTCCCCCGGCATCTGAGCCGGGAGCAGCGCGAGCTCTATCAGCAGCTCACGGACTCGATGACCGACCACAACCTCCGTAACGACGAAGGCGTCTTCTCCAAGCTCAAGCGCGCCTTCGGCGCGCACTAGCTCCTTCTTGCTGCGGCTGGCCATCCGCGTGCGGGGCGAGGCGGCCGAGCTCGTCCTGGCCGAGTTGCTCGAGCTGGCGCCGAGCGGAGTGGAGGAGGTATCCCTGCCCGGCGGCGTGGTCGAGTACGCCGTCTACGGCGCTCCGGGCGAGCTTCCGGCGCTGCCTGACCTGACGGCGGCGGCCGGCGGGGCGCTCGTCGAGGTCACGACCAGCGAGGTCGCCGACGACTGGGCGCAGCGCTGGCGGGCCTTTCACCGCCCGGTGGTGCTCGACGGGCGTGTGCGCGTGCGCCCGCCCTGGGAGCCGGCCGGGGGCGAACTGATCGACGTCGTCATCGACCCGGGTCAGGCGTTCGGGACCGGGGCGCACGCCACGACCCGGCTGTGCCTGGAGGTCCTGCTCGAGCTCGCTCCGGGTGGCGCGTTCGTGGATCTGGGCTGCGGATCCGGGGTGCTGGCCATCGTCGCCGCCCGGCTCGGGTTCGCGCCGGTGCGGGCGTTTGACAACGACCCGCTGAGCGTGGCGGCGGCGCGCGAGAACGCGGCGCGCAACGGCGTCTCGGTCGAGGTCGCCCGGCACGACCTCCGCGCCGACCGGCCCGTGGCGGCCGCCACGGTGGCGGCGAACCTCCTCGGTCCCCTGCTCGTCACCTGGGCCGGCCGCCTCGTGGGTTCTGGCGGACCGCCGCCCGAGCGCGTGATCGCCAGTGGGCTGCTCGTCCCCGAGATCGACCGGGTCGCGGAGGCGTTCGCGCCCGTGGGCTTGGCGGTGGCCGGGCGGCGCGAGCGTGGGGAGTGGGCGGCGCTGCTGCTCGAGGGGGGGCGTGGGATGTAGTGCTTGCTGGACAAGCCTGATCTTCCACAACCTCCCGCCGGGGGCGTCTTCGCGTCGCGTCGGCCCTGCGGACCCGGTAGCGTGCGCGACTCGTGACGAGCCATGTCCTGATCGCGGGAGGCGGGTTCGGCGGGTTCTACGCCGCCAAGGGGCTGGAGAAGCACCTGCCCGAAGAGATCCGGATCACGCTCGTCACCGATGTCAACTTCATGCTCTACACGCCGCTCCTGCCCGGGGCGGCGGCCGGCACGCTCGAGGCCCGGCATGTCGTCGTGCCCCTGCGCCAGCACCTGCACCGCACCGAGCTGCGCATCGGCTGGGTCCGGGGCGGGGATCCCTCGCGTCAGGTGCTCGAGGTGGAGCTGCTGCCCGGGGAGAAGACCGAGCTTCACTACGACCAGCTCATCGTCGCCCTGGGCTCGGTCTCGCGCACCCTCCCCATCCCGGGCCTGGAGGAGCACGGCATCGGCTTCAAGACGATCAGCGAAGCCGTACAGCTGCGCCACCGGCTCCTGCGCCACCTCGAGACGGCCGAAGAGCTCGACGACGAGGACCTCCGCCGCGAGTACCTCGGCTTTGTCTTCGTGGGCGGCGGCTACGCCGGCCTGGAGGGGATCGCCGAGCTGCAGGACTTCGCCATGGACGCCCTGGAGCGTTATCCCCGCTGCCGCCAGACCGGCATGCGCTGGGTGCTCGTCGAGGCCGGTCCGCGAGTCATGGCCGCGCTGCAGGAACCCTTGGCCGAGTTCGCCACCGAGCTGATGCGCGACCGCGGCGTCGAGATCATGCTCGAGACGCAGGTCAAGGAGATCACCGAGAACACCGTCACGCTCGACACGGGGGAGACGATCCCCTGCCGGACGCTGTGCTGGACCGCCGGCGTGCGCGGCCATCCGGTGGCCGAGGAGCTTGGGCTGCCGGTGCAGGAGGGCCGGATCAAATGCCGGGAGACGACGCAGGTGGAGGGCTATGACCACATCTGGGCCGTCGGCGATGTCGCCGCCATTCCCGATCCCGGCAACCCCGGCAACCCGTGCCCGGCCACGGCCCAGCACGCGATCCGCCACGGCAAGCTGGTGGCCAAGAACGTCGCCGCCGAAATCAACGGGGAAGAGCTCAAGCCGTTCACCTACAAGACGCTCGGGGCCTTCGCCGACCTCGGCCGCCACCAAGCAGTGGCCAACCTCATGGGGGCACGGGTCAAGGGCTTTCCCGCCTGGTCGGTGGCCCGCCTCTACCACCTGGCCTGGATCCCCGGCATCCTGCAGAAGCTCCGGCTCGTGGTCGACTGGACGATCGACTTCTGGTTCTCGCGCGACACCGCCGACCTCGATGTCCTGCACCAACCACCCGGCCTGACCGAGCACGAGGCCCCCGTGCGCCCTTGACCACCTTCGCGGTCAAGTTCCTCGGCTGCAAGGTCTCCCAGGCCGACGCCATGACCGCCCGGGCGGGCCTGCTGGCCGCCGGCCACCGCGAGGTGGCCGAGGAGGAGGCGGCCGTGCACGTCATCAACACGTGCTGCATCACCTCCGAGGCGGAGGCCAAATCGCGCCAGTCCGTCCGCCGCTCGCTGCGCCAGGCCGGCCAGGTGCTCGTCTGCGGCTGCGCCGCCAACCTCAACCCCGCGCAGTTCTCGGGCATCGACCAGCGCGTCGTGGCCTACCAGGGCACGGCCGAGGACGTGGCGGCCGATATCGCCGCTGGACTCGGCGGCTGCGCCGATCTCGAGCATGAGGCGGGGGCGCGGGGCGGGCAGGGGGCCGCTGCGCGCACTCGGGGCTTCGTCAAGGTCCAGGACGGCTGTGAGAGCCACTGTGCCTACTGCATCATCCCCACCGTGCGTGGCGGCGCCCGCTCGCGGCCGGCCAGCGCCGTACTGCGCGAGGTGGCGGCGCGAGTATCCGCGGGCCAACCCGAGATGGTCATGACGGGCATCAGCGTGGGCGACTACCGCGATCCCGAGCGGGGGCTCGAGCTGGGCGAGCTCATGGTCGAGGTGGCCCAGGTGCCCGGGGTGGAGCGGGTCCGTCTCTCGAGCGTTGAGGTCATCCACGTCAAGGACTCGCTCGTCCACGCGCTGGCCACCGAGCCCAAGGTCTGCCCCCACCTCCACATCCCCCTGCAGTCGGGCGATGACGCAGTGCTGGCGGCGATGGGGCGCCACTACACCGCCGCCGAGTACCTCGGTCACGTCCGGGCCGTCCAAGCAGCGGTGCCCGAGGTCAACGTGACCACCGACGTCATCGTCGGCTTTCCGACCGAGGATGACCGCGCCTTCGCGCGTACGCTCGAGCTCATCGATGAGGCGGGAATCTCTCGTGTCCACGCCTTCAGCTACTCGCCACGACCGGGCACGGCCGCCGAGGCGCTCGGGGACCGCGTCCCAGCCCCGGAGAAGAAGCGCCGCTCTCAGGTCCTGCGGGGACGCTCGGAGCTGCGCTCCCGGCTGCGGCGCACCACCAAGCTGGGCGCGCCGGAGCGGGTGCTCGTCGACAAGGTGGCGGCCACGCAGTGCTCGGGCTACACGGCCGACTACACCCGTTGCTACCTGCCTGCCGGCGCGGCCGCGCGCGGCGAGCTCCTCGACGTGACGTGCCTCGAGTGCTATGCCGACGGGATCACCTGCGAAACGACCTCGGCCGCGGGGATACCCTTAGAGACGTGAGCGTTATGGAAACGGTGCGCGGCGACATCACCGTCGCGATGAAGGCCGGACAACGGGAGAAGGTCAGCGCCCTGCGCATGGTCCTCTCCGAGCTGCAGAAAGCGGAAAAAGACGGCGGCAGCGACGAGCTGGGCGTCCTGCGCCGCGAGCGCAAGCGGCGCCTCGAGGCCGCCGCGCAGTTCCGAGAAGGGGGACGCCCCGAGCTGGCCGACCAGGAGGAAGCCGAGGCGGCGCTGATCGAGACCTACCTGCCCGCCGAGCTCGACGACGCCGCCCTGGACGAGATCGTGGCCGCGGCCATCTCGGAGACGGGGGCCACCGGCCCGGCGGACATGGGTCAGGTCATGAAGGTCGTGATGGCTGCAACCGGCGGGCGTGCCGATGGCCGGCGGGCCTCGGCCCGGGTGCGCGAGGCGCTCCTCTCCGCTTCCGGCGGTGCCGTTGCGTAAGCAGGTCGAGCTCGACAACGCCGTCGCCGCCGAGCTGGCCGGCAGCGAGGACGCGGTGCTGCGAGCCCTGCAGGGCCATCTTGATGCGCAGGTCTTTCTCCGTGGCAACGTGCTCACCCTCGACGGCGACGAGGACTCCGTGGCCGCGGCGCAGACCGTCATCGCCGAGCTGTCGGAGCTCATCGGCCAAGGGCATGAGATCGCGCCGGGCACGATCGAGGCGGTGACCCGCGCCCTCGACGAGCATGCCTCACCGGCGGAGATCCTCGAGGACGTCGTCTGGCGCCACCGGGCGACCAAGGTGGCGCCCAAGACCGTCAACCAGAAGCGCTACGTCGACTCCATCCGCGACCACACGATCACCTTCGGCGTGGGGCCGGCCGGCACGGGCAAGACGTTTCTGGCCGTCGCGCACGCCGCGGCGGCTCTACACCGCCGGGAGGTCTCGCGCATCATCCTCACCCGCCCGGCCGTCGAGGCGGGCGAGCGGCTCGGTTTCCTGCCCGGCGATCTGATGGCCAAGGTCGATCCCTACCTGCGGCCGCTCTTCGACGCCCTGCACGACATGATGGAGCCCGAGCGCGTCTCCCAGCACCTCGAGCGGGGAGTGATCGAGGTGGCGCCGCTGGCCTTCATGCGGGGAAGGACGCTGAATGACAGCTTCATCATCCTCGACGAGGCCCAGAACACCACGCCCGAGCAGATGAAGATGTTCCTCACGCGCCTCGGCTTCAACTCCCGGATGGTGGTGACCGGGGACATCACCCAGATCGATCTCCCGCGCGAGAACGACTCGGGCCTGGTGGTCGTGGCCGACATCCTCTCGGGCGTGGAGGGGATTCAGTTCGTGCGCTTCGGCGATGAGGACGTCGTCCGGCACAAGCTCGTGCGCCGGATCGTCGCCGCCTACAACGAGCACTCCCAGCGCTTAGCCCCGGAGATCCGCGCCCGGCGGCCCGCGGGCGAGCGGGCGGCTGGTTAGAGCGATGGCGCTCGTCATCGAGGTCATCGGCCTCGAGCTGGCCGCGCCGGCCGGGCTGACCACGCCCGAAGCCCAGGAGCTGTGCGCGCTCGCCTTCTCCTCGGCGGGAATCGACGATGGCCATGCCGCCATCGAGTTCGTGGGCGAAGAGCGCATCCGGGAGCTCAACCGCGAGTACCGCGATCACGATGAGCCCACCGACGTACTGTCCTTTGGCGTCGACGAGGGCGGCGACAGCGCCGGGCCCCGGGAGCTCGGGGACATCGTCATCTGCCCGCCCCATACCGACGATGTACGAGAGGCCATCGTCCACGGCTCGCTGCATCTCACCGGCATGGATCATGAGACCGACGATGGTGAGATGCTGGCGCTCCAGGCCGAGCTCATGAGATGGATCCGGTGAGGGCTGGCGTGGGGGAGCCCCTCACGCCCAGTCCGACGCGCTCCGGCTTCATGGCCCTGGCCGGGCGTCCGAACGTGGGCAAGTCCACCCTGGCCAACGCCATCGTGGGGGCCAAGGTGGCCATCGTCTCCGACAAGCCCCAGACCACGCGCCGGGCGGTGCGCGGGGTGGC
The DNA here is from genome assembly GCA_963777185.1 of uncultured Solirubrobacterales bacterium. Classification (GTDB taxonomy): domain Bacteria; phylum Actinomycetota; class Thermoleophilia; order Solirubrobacterales; family Solirubrobacteraceae; genus Palsa-465. The sequence continues at coordinate 259,797 of CAVZPU010000010.1, read as the reverse complement.
CACGGGCCCGGGCTGGCAGCTGGTGCTGATCGATCTGCCCGGAGTGCAGCGCCCCCGCGACGCGCTCACCGAGCGCATGCAGCGCCGGGTCGAGCGCGAGCTCGAGGACGCCGACGGCTGCCTGTTCGTGCTCAACGCCCAGCAGGGGCTCGGACCCGGCGATCGCTTCATCGCCCGACTGCTCGCCGGTGCCCCGGTCCCCGTCCTCGTCGCCGTCAACAAGGTCGACCGGGCCAACCGGGCCACGCTGGCGGCGACGCTGCAGGGGGCCGAGGAGCTCGGGGTGGCCGAGGAGATCTTCCCGGTCAGCGCCCGCACCGGCGCGGGGGTCCCCGCCCTGGTCGAGCGGCTCGTCTCCCTGCTGCCCGAAGGTCCGTTCTTCTTCGAGCCCGAGCAGCACTCCGATCAGCCGGAATCGGTGCTTCTGGCCGAGCTGGTGCGCGAACAGGTTCTCAGGCGCACGCGCGAGGAGCTGCCGCACGCCGTCGAGGTGGAGGTCGAGGCGATCGAGGAGCCGCGCGAAGGACTCGTGCGCATCGAAGCCGCCGTCCTGGTCGAAACCGAGTCCCAGAAGCGGATCCTCATCGGCGCCGGCGGGCGCATGATCAAGGAGATCGGCACCGCGGCCCGCCGGGCCATCGAACGTGAGCTGGGCGCCCACGTCCATCTCGAGCTCACCGTCCGGGTGCGCCGGCACTGGCGCGGGGACGAGCGGTTGCTCGACCGGCTCGGGATCGAGTAGCGAGCGTTCTGTAGCCGTCGACGATCTCGGCGGCTCGACGGCGACGCTACGGACGCCGCGCAGGTCCCGAACCCGGCGCTCGCCCCGGCCCCACGCAGCGCAGCACGGCAACCTAGAATCGGGCCGTGCTCGACGCGGAGATCAGGTGGGATGAACGGGGCCTTGTGCCCTGCGTGGTTCAGGACTGGCGCACGGGCGAGGTCCTCACCCTGGCCTACATGAACGCCGAGGCCCTGCGGCGCACGCGCGAGACGGGCGAGACCCATTTCTTCAGCCGCTCGCGGCAGGAGCTCTGGCACAAGGGCGCTACTTCAGGCAACACCCAGGCGGTCAAGGCCCTGCGGCTCGATTGCGACGGCGACGCCGTTCTCGCCCTCGTCGAACCAGCGGGTCCGGCCTGCCACACGGGCGAGCGAACCTGCTTTCACAACGGGGAGACCGCCGCCCAGGCGCCCTTCCAGACCCTGCCCGAGCTCGAGCGGGTGATCGCTCAGCGGGCGCTCGCCCGGCCGGAGGGCTCCTACACGGCTGCCCTTCTGGCCGAGCCGGCTCGGGCCGGGGCCAAGGTCGAGGAGGAGGCCGAGGAGGTCGTGCGGGCGGCCCGGGATGAGTCTGATGCGCGCGTGGCCGAAGAGGCCGCCGACGTGCTCTACCACCTGGCCGTGCTGCTGCGCGGTCGCGGCCTGTCGCTGGCCGACGCTGAGCGGGTGCTCGATGGCCGTCGCGGGGGCTGACCTCGGCGCGCTCGGCGCGCCTCTGACCCTCGAACAGGTACGGGAGCTGGCGCGGGAGCACAACCTGATCCCGCTTTGCGAGTCGTTCATCGACGACTGCCAGACGCCGGTCTCGGCCTTCCTCAAGCTGCGCGAGGCCGGCCCGTCCTTCCTGCTCGAGTCGGCCGAGCAGGGCCGGGTGGGCCGTTACTCGTTCATCGGCGTGCGCCCGCGCAAGGTCCTGCGCTGGTCCCTCGGCGATCCCGGTGACCCCTACGCCCTGGCCGCGGCGGAGGTGCGCCGCTTCAGCCCCGCGCCGCTGCCCGGCCTGCCGCCCTTCGCGGGCGGGGCGGTGGGCGTCTTTGCCTATGACCTGGTGCGCTCGGTCGAGCGACTCGGGAAGCCGGGTCCGGACCCGGTTGGGGTGCCCGACCTGGCTCTGATGATGACCGACGCCATCGTCGCCTTTGACCATCTCAAGCACACGGTGACCGTGCTGGCCAACGTCTATGCCGAGGATGGCGCGCTCGAGGTCTCCTACCAGCGGGCCGTGGACACGATCGCCGAGCTGCGCTGGCGGCTGTCGGGCCCCGTACCCCGGCCCACGCGCCCGCCGGCCCGCGTGCGCCACCCGCCCGCCTTCGAGCCCAACATGGCACCGGAGCAATTCGAGGGCATGGTCTCGCGCATCATCGAGTACATCCGCGCCGGCGACGCCTACCAGGTCGTCCCCTCCCAGCGGTGGTCGGCCCGCGTGCCCCTCGAGGCCTTCTCCATCTACCGGGGCCTGCGGGCGGTCAACCCCAGTCCGTACATGTACTTCCTCGACTTCGGCGACTTCGAGATCGCCGGGGCCAGCCCCGAGCCGCTGATCACGGTGACCGGCCGCCGGGTCTCGATGCGCCCGATCGCCGGCACCCGGCCTCGCGGGACGACACCCGATGAGGACCTGGTCATGGCCCAGGACCTGCTAGCGGATCCTAAGGAGCGCGCCGAGCACGTGATGCTCGTCGACCTGAGCCGCAACGACCTGGGCCGCGTGTGCGAGTACGGCACCGTCCAGGTCGAGAACCTGATGGCGGTCGAGAACTACAGCCATGTGATGCACATCGTCTCGAGCGTCACCGGACGCCTGCGCGAGGGTGTCGGCGCGCTCGAGGCGCTGCGCTCGGTCCTGCCCGCGGGGACCCTGTCCGGGGCGCCCAAGGTCCGGGCCATGGAGATCATCGACGAGCTCGAGCCGGTCAAGCGGGGTGGCTACGGCGGAGCCATCGGCTACGCCACCTACACCGGCGATGTGGATACCTGCATCCACATCCGCACGGTCGTGGTCAAGGACGGCGTCGCCCACGTCCAGGCCGGCGGTGGCACGGTCGCCGACGCCAAGCCCGACTACGAGTACCGCGAGTCGGTGGCCAAGGCCGAGGCGGTGATGGCGGCCATCGAGCTCGCCTCGCGTCAACCGGATTGGACATGAGGGTGGCGGTGGCGCCTGAGAGACGACGATGAGAGTTCTGGTCCTCGACAACTACGACAGCTTCACCTACAACCTCGTCCAGTACCTGGGCGAGCTCGGGGCCGAGCTCGAGGTGGTGCGCAATGACCAGGCCACGGTCGACGGGTTGCTCGTGCGTGGCTATGACCGTGTGATCGTCTCGCCGGGGCCGTGCACGCCCAACGAGGCAGGAATCTCCCTCGAAGCCGTGCGGCGCTTCCCGGCGGCGCGCGTGCCCACCCTGGGCGTCTGCCTCGGTCACCAGGCCCTCGTCCAGGCCTGGGGCGGCCAGGTCATCCGTCACGAGCCCGTGCACGGCAAGACCACCGTCATCGATCACGACGGTCAGACCATCTTCCGGGGCCTGGCCGAGCCTCTGACCGTGGGTCGCTACCACTCGCTGGTCGCCGATCCCCGGCTGCCGCAGTGCCTGGAGCGCAGCGCCTTCGGTGGCGAGGTGATCATGGCCGTCCGCCATCGCGAGCTCCCGGCCGAGGGCGTCCAGTTTCACCCCGAGTCGGTGCTCACCGACCAGGGGCGCGAGCTGCTGGCCAATTTCCTTCAGCGCACGCGATGAGCACCGGAGCGGACGTGCTCACGCACGCCATCGACGCCCTGGCCGGGGGGCAGGACCTGACCTTGGAGGAGACGGCGGCGGTCCTGGCCGAGATCATGACCGGCAACGGCTCCGAAGTGCAGATCGGCGCCTTTCTGATCGCGCTGCGCACGAAGGGCGAGACCGTGGAGGAGCTGGCCGGGCTGGCTCGGACGATGCGCGCCCTGGCCACGCCGGTCGGGGTCCCCGGCAAGCACCTACTCGACACGGCGGGCACCGGCGGGGGGCGGCGGACGTTCAACGTCTCCACCACCGCCGCTCTCATCGCCGCCGGGGCGGGGTGCACCGTGGCCAAGCACGGCAACCGCTCGGCCACCGGGCTGTCGGGCTCCGCCGACGTGCTCGAGGCGCTCGGCGCCCGCATCGATCTCGGCCCCGAAGCGGTGGCCGCCTGCATCGTGGAGACCGGCTTCGGGTTCATGTTCGCTCCCGCGCACCATCACGCCACCCGCTATGTGGTGCCTGTCCGCCGACAGCTCGGGGTGCGCACGATCTTCAATTTCCTCGGACCGCTGACCAACCCGGCGGGGGCCACGCGCCAGCTCATCGGCGTCTCGGACCCCGCCTACCTGGAGACGATGGCCGGCGCCCTGGCCCTGCTCGGCACCGAGCATGCCCTGCTCGTCTGCGGCGAGGACGGCCTCGATGAGCTCAGCATCTCGGCCCCCACCCGGGTGGTCGAGGTCCTCGACGCCGAGATCCGCCGCTACACCGTGTCCCCGCAGGAGGTCGGCCTCTCGCCCGCGCCACCTGAGGCGGTCCCGGGCGGGGACCCCGACCAGAACGCGCGAACGACGCGGAGCATCATGGCCGGCGAGCCAGGAGCGGCGCGGGATCTGGCCGTGCTGAACGCCGGGGCGGCCATCTACGCCGGGGGAGGGGCGCCGACGCTGGCCGACGGCGTCCGCAGCGCGGAGGCGGCCATCGAGTCGGGGGCGGCGGCCGATGCGCTCGAGCGCTTCGTGGTTCGCACGCGGGAGCTCGCCCCGTGAGCTGGAGCGGTCCCGTGGGGGTACTGGCCCGGATCGTCGATGAGACGCGGGAGGCGCTCGAGCGTCGCAAGCTGGCCGTGCCCGCTTCCGAGCTCGAGGCGCGGGCCGCCGAGCGTCTGGCGGCGGGGGACTTCCGGCTCTTCACCGAGGCCCTCGACCGGCCGGGGCTGTCGGTGATCGCCGAGCACAAGCGCCGCTCGCCGTCGGCGGGCGCCATCCGCGAGGACTTGTCACTCGCCGATGTGGTTGCTGCCTACGAGGGAGGTGGGGCGGCGGCGCTGTCGGTCCTGACCGAGGAGCGGAGCTTCGGCGGTCGGCTCACCGACCTGACCACGGCTCGCCAGGCCAGCACGCTGCCCATCCTGCGCAAGGACTTCATCGTCGACTCCTACCAGCTCACCGAGGCTCTGGCCGCCGGCGCCGACGCCGTGCTGCTCATCGTGGCCGCGCTCGGGGCCGATGCGCTCGCCCGCCTGTACGTCGAGGCCACCTCGCAGGGCTTGGGCACCCTGGTCGAGGTCCACGATGCCCGCGAGCTCGAGATCGCCGCCGAGCTCGGCGCGCCGATCATCGGCATCAACAACCGAGATCTCACCACCCTGGAGGTCAACCCCGGGACGACCTACGACCTGCTGCCCGACGTCCCGGCCACCGCAACCGTGGTAGCCGAGTCGGGGTTTCGGACCCGGCGGGAGCTCGACTCGCTCGCGGCGGCCGGAGTGGACGCCGTGCTCATCGGAGAGGCGTTGATGCGCTCGGCGGACATCGAGGCGGCCTGCGGGCGGCTCACCGCGCCGGAGTAGGGGCGGGGGCCTTCCGACGGCCGGTTCTCTGTCCGTAACGTCGCACTCGGCACCCGCTGAGCGCCCAGTGCTACAAGACGGCCCTAGGCGGGCCGTTTTGTCGCAGTGGAGCTCGCGGCGGCGTTCAGTGCGACGTTAGGAACCCTGCGCTGGTCGCGGAGGCATCCGGAGAGACGACCGCCCGCGTTCACCGGGTCGCCGCACCGAGTGGGTGACGCCGGGGCGTCCACGCGTCCCCCGCCCGGGCCCCGGCCCCCGCGCAACTACGATGTGCCGAGCGTGCCGACGCACACCCCGAAGATCAAGTTCTGCGGCCTGACCACCCTGGCCGACGCCGAGCGGGCGGTGGGCGCGGGCGCCTGGGCCATCGGCCTCATCTTCTGGCCGCACTCCAAGCGCCGTTGCCGCCTGGAGACCGCGGCGGAGATCTCGGCCGCGCTGCGCCGCCGGGTGGAGATCGCCGGGGTGTTCGTCAACGCCTCCCTCGACGAGCTCGCTGCCACCGCGGAGTCGGCGCAGCTCTCCATGGTCCAGCTGCACGGCGACGAGGGCCCCGCCTACTGCGCCGAGGCGGCGCGGCGCACCGGCGCCAAGGTGATCAAGGCCGCGCGGGTGCGCAGCGGCGCCGACATCCAGGCCCTGGCACCCTTTCACACCGACTACCACCTGCTCGACAGCTACAGCCCCGGCCTTCCGGGCGGCACCGGCGAGACCTTCGCTTGGGAGCTGGCCCGGGCTCACCGGGGGCGCACGCCGGTCATCTTGAGCGGAGGCCTGACGCCGGACAACGTCGCCGAGGCGGTCCGGTCCGTGCGGCCGTTCGCCGTCGACGTGGCCAGCGGCGTCGAGCGCAGCCCGGGCCAGAAGGATCCGGCCAAGCTCGAGGCCTTCGCCGCCGCCGTGCATGGCGCGGTGGGATCGGCCGAGGCGGGCGCGGTGGGATCCCGGCCGAGGCGGGCGCGATGGGATCCGCCGAGGCGGAACCCATGGGGAGTGTCGCGGCCGCGAAACTCCCGGGAGCACCCACGTGAGCGCGGTCGATCCGGGAGCACCCAGGTGAGCGCGGTCGAGCATCGTTTCGGGCCCTACGGCGGCCAGTACGTTCCCGAGACCCTGATGCCCGCGCTCGCCGAGCTCGAGCAGGCCTGGGTGCAGGCCAAGGCCGACCCGGGCTACCAGGCCGAGCTGAGCCGGCTGCTGGCCGACTATGTCGGCCGCCCCAGCCCCCTCTACCGCGCCGAGCGCCTCAGCGAGGCCGCCGGGCACCCCATCTTCCTCAAGCGCGAGGACCTCAACCACACGGGCGCCCACAAGATCAACAACGCCATCGGCCAGGCCCTTCTGGCCCGGCGTATGGGTAAGCGGCGGATCATTGCCGAGACCGGCGCCGGCCAGCATGGGGTGGCCACGGCCACCGCCTGCGCCCTGCTCGACCTCGAGTGCATCGTCTACATGGGCACCGAGGACATGCGCCGCCAGCGGCCCAACGTCGAGCGCATGGAGCTGCTCGGGGCCACCGTGGCCCCAGTGCAGGCCGGCGCGCGCACGCTCAAGGAAGCGGTCTCGGCCGCCATCCGCGACTGGGTGACCAACGTGGCCGGCACCCACTACATCATCGGCTCGTGCGTCGGCCCCGCCCCCTATCCGGCCCTCGTCCGTGACCTGCAGCGGGTGATCGGCGACGAGGCTCGCGCCCAGGTGCTCGAGCGGGCCGGCCGGCTGCCCCAGCGGGTGATCGCCTGCGTGGGCGGCGGCTCGAACGCGATCGGCATCTTCACGCCCTTCGTCGATGACCGCGGGGTGGAGCTCATCGGCGTCGAAGCCGCCGGGACCGGCATCGACTCCGGGCGCCACGGGGCGCCGCTCACCGCCGCCGGCCTGCCCGGGGTCCTGCACGGTGCGTTCTCCGCCGTGATGCAGGACGAGGACGGGCAGATCCTCGAAGCTCACTCGATCTCGGCCGGCCTCGATTACCCGGGGACCGGTCCCGAGCACGCGTGGCTGCGTGACTCGGGCCGCGCCCGGTATGTGGCCGTGACCGATGCGGAGGCGCTGGCGGCCTTCGCCCGCACGGCCCGGCTCGAGGGCATCATCCCGGCGCTCGAGAGCTCGCACGCGCTGGCCTGGGCGCTGGCCGACGGTCCCAGCGAGCTCGACCTGGTCTGCCTCTCGGGGCGCGGCGACAAGGACTTGGTGGAGGCGCTCGAGAAGCTGACCGGCGAATGACCTCCGGCATCGAGCGCATCGCCGAGGCCTTCGCCCGGGCCCGCGCCGAGGGCCGCCGGGCCGCGCTCATGCCCTACATGATGGGCGGCTACCCCGATCTCGATCGGGCGCGGTCGATCGCCGACGCCTACGTCCGGGCCGGGGCTGACCTCGTCGAGCTGGGGGTCCCGTTCTCCGACCCGCTCGCCGACGGGCCGGTCATCCACGCGGCGTCCACCGCCGCCCTGGCCGCCGGGGTCACCGTGCCGGCCGTGCTCGAGCTCTGCCGCCGAGCTCGCGCGCGATGTGCCGGTGGTGCTCATGTGCTACGTGAACCCCATCCAGGCCCGGGGACGGAGCGCTTTCTCGATGCCCTGCTCGACGCGGGCGCCAGCGGCTTGATCGTTCCCGACCTGCCGCTCGAGGAGTCCGAGCGGATGCGCGAGCACTGCGACGCCCGCGGTCTCGCCCTGGTCCCGCTCGTGGCCCCGACCACCCCGCCGCAGCGAGCGGCACAGATCGGGGCCGGTGCGCGAGGGTTTCTCTACGTCGTGGCGCTGACGGGAACGACCGGCGAGCGCGTGAGCCTCGACGGCCAGCTCGGCGCACTCGTGGCCCGCGCCGGCGTGCACGCCGGGGTCCCCGTGGCCGTCGGCTTCGGCATCTCCAGCCCCGAGCAGGCCGCTGCGGCGGCGGCGGCCGGCGCCGACGGCGTCATCGTCGGCAGCCGCCTCGTCCGGCTGGCCGGTGAAGCGGCGGATCCGGGCCTGGCCGTCGAACGCGCCGTGCGCGAGCTCGCGCAAGCGCTGCGCTGAGGGCGCGCGTCGACGGTCTCGCGGTCAGCCGCACAACGCGGCCCCGCGATCCCCTCGGTTACGATCTCCGGGATGGGCCTGATTCTCACCGGCACCGCCGGCCTCTGTCTATGGATCATCCTCTGGGCGATCGGCGTCAGCGGGTTCGACGCGATTCTGATCGCGATCGTCATGGTCCTGCTCTCGATCGCCGTCCGCACCCTCATCCCGTTCCTGCCCGGACGGCGGGGATAAGCCGCCGCGCCATGCCCAGCCGCGGGCTCGCACGGGGCCGGGCCTCCTCGCCTGCGTCGTCGGCGGCGCGGCGATGGCGCTCGCCGGCTGCGCCACCCAGGCCTCGACCTCCTCAGTCACCGGCTCCACGTTGGACATCTATGCCTCGGCGCCGCCGGCGGGGATGAACGACAGCCGCGCCCAGGATGTGCTTGGCGGCCGAGGAGCTCGCCTTCTCCAGCGCCGGTGGCCGCGTCGGCAACTTCAAGGTCCGGCTCGTTCTCGTGCATGGAGCCAAGCCCTCCGATGACGCCCGTGAGGCGATCCAGGACACCGACGCCATCGGCTACGTGGGGGAGATCATCCCCGGCCAGTCGGCCGACTCCCTCGGTATCACCGGCCAGGAGGAGATCCTCCAGGTCAGCCCGACCGATAATGCCGTCGAGCTGACCCAGCACAGCAACGCCGTCCCCGGTTCGCCCGGCAGCTACATCGAGGCCACCAGCACCTCCCCGCGGACGTTTGCCCGCATCGTGCCGACGACCACGCTCGAAGCCCGGGCGCTCGTCTCCGAACTGAGCGCTCTGCACGTCAGCAAGCTCTTCGTGACCGACGACGGCGATCACTACGGCGCCGCGCTGGCCGCCGCCGTCGCTCAGAGCGCCGGGTCGACGGTTGCCGTCGTTCGAGGTCGGCCGACCGCCTCGGCTGTTGCCGCCTCGGGGGCCGACGGGCTTCTCTACGCCACCGCCGATACCGCTCGCGCCGTGCGCCTGTTCAACGCCGCGGCCCAGAGCAACCCGGCCGTGAAGCTGCTCGGCCCCTCCGCGCTCAACGACACCGCGTTTACGGCCTCGCTCTCGGCGGCGGCCCAGAAAGCCACGACGCTCTCCTCGCCCGGCTTTTTGCCCGCCGGGCTCGACGCGTCCGGGCGCACGTTCCTCGCCGCCTTCGCGGCCGCCTATCACCATCGGCCCGCCCCACAGGCCATCTTCGGCTACGAGGCCATGGCCGCCCTCCTGCACGTGCTGCAGGAAGCGGGCAACGGCGCCAACACACGCAGCACGGTGGTCAAAGATTTCTTCGCCCTGCGCAACCGCAGCTCCGTGCTGGGGACCTACTCCATCGATGCCAACGGTGATACGAGCATCGCGCCGTTCATCATCAGCCGTGTCCGCTCCGGGCAGCCCGTCCCGTACAAGTCCGTCTCCGAGCAGGGGTGAGGCGCCGAAGGCCGGGGATTCGCCAGTCTGCTCCCACCATCGCGGCCCTGGTACTGAGCGCGGCCGCGCTCGTGGGCCTGGCAGGCTGCGCCGGGCGCACCGAGCTGCCCGGAAACCGGATCTCTGGCCACACCCTGGTCATCTACTCGAGCCTGCCCTTCATCGGCCCTTCGGCGCCCGGCGCCCGCACTGTGCTCGACGGGGAGCGGCTCGGCTCTGGCTCAGGCCGGCAGCCACATCGGCCCCTACCAGCTCGTGCTCAAGTCGCTTGACGACGCGAGCCTGCAGCGGTTCGGATGGGACCCCAGCCAGGCCACGGCCAACGCGGCGCTGGCCGCCGCCGACCCGGCGGCCATCGGCTACATCGGCGACCTCGACTCCGGCGCCACCGCGGTGGCGATCCCGCTGCTCAACCACGTCGGCATCGCGGAGGTCAGCCCCACCAGCACCGCTGTCGGCCTGACCTCGCTCGGCCCCGGGACCTCGCCCGGAGAGCCGGCCAAGTACTACCCGGCCGGCAAGCGCACCTTTGTCGCCCTCTCCCCGAACGACGCCGTCCAGTCCGCCGCTCAGGTCCAGCTGCAGCTCAGCTCGGGTTGCACCCATACCTACGTTCTCTACGACGACGAATTCGACGGCTACGACGCCGCCGCCGCCTTTCAACTCGTCGCCCACGCCGCCGGACTCGACGTGATCGGCACCCAGGAGTTCGCCAGCCGAGCGCAGACCTATCTGCCGCTGGCCCGGGCGATCGCCCAGTCGGGCGCGGATTGCGTGCTCGTCAGCGCCGTCCCCGAGAGCGGGGCAGCCCGGCTGACCGCGGAGGTGGCCGCGGCGCTGCCCAGCGCCACGATCTTCGCCACCGGCCCCCTGGCCCAGCGCGCGTTCGTCGATCCGGCCTGGGGTGGGATCCCCAGCGCGCTCGACTCCCGGGTCATGATCACCGCGCCCGCCCCCGGGCGTGGCCCGGCCGCCAATGCCTTCGCGGCCGCCTACAGCCGCTCCTATGGTCCTCCCAGCCCCTACGCGGTCTACGGCTATGAGGCCATGCAGCTTCTGCTCGGGGCGATCAACAGAGCCACCGACGGGGGCAAGCACCCGGCCGAACGCTCCAAGGTGGTGAGCAAGCTGTTTGACACCCACGCCCAGCAAACCCCACTTGGAAGCTTTCGCGTCCAGCCTGAGGGTGTCACCACGCTGCGCGACGAGGGCATCTATCGCGTGGCCTCCGGTCATCTCGCCCTCGCCAACATCCTCACCGCTCCCGGGCCCTGAGCCGGGGTTGGCGGGACGCGATTGACGTTTGATTAGGCCGCGACAGAGCAGTCGCGGTCCCCGGAAACGGCCAGTACGCTGACGGGCCGGTCTCGATGCCAGGCACGAAAGGTCATGCCCTACAGGTTCACCCTGACAAAGCTCATGTTGGCCTGTGCCGTGACCGCGGGCGCCTGGGGGCTGACTGGGTGCGGCGACTCCCGTCAAGGGCACCGGGCCGCACGGCTCGCTGAGCCCGCGCTCGCCGACGTCTACTCCAGCCTGCCCCTCGAGGGACCGGCGAACGCTGAGGGCCAGGCCGTCCTCGCGGGCATGAAGCTGGCCCTCGCGAACGCCCGGGAGAGGGCCGGGCGGTGGACGGTCAACTTCCAGTCCCTCGATGACGCCGGCGCGACCGGCACCGCCTGGGACGCGGGCAAGACCGCCGCCAACGCGCGGCGCGTGGCCGCGGACCCGCGAGCGGTCGTCTACGTGGGTGACGCCCAAGCCGACGCCACCGCTGTCTCGCTCCCGATCCTCAACCAGGTGCGGATGCCCCAGATCGTGCCCGCCGGCGGATACGTCGGTCTGACCCACCCAGGCGTGGGCGCGGCCAGCGGGGACCCGGGGCAGTACTTCCCCACCGGTGAGCGGACGGTGTTCCGGCTGGCGCCGAACGACGCCGAGGAGGCCCAGGTCGACATGCTGGCGATGCACCAGGCGGGCTGCAGCCGCGCGGCCGTGATCTATGACACCAGCCTCGCCGGCCGCGAGCTGGTGGCTCTGCTGCGCAGCGACCAGGCGCGCTACCACGTGCGCGTGGTCGCCGTGGCCGGCAGCATGTCGGACCTCGCCCCCGACGCGCCGGAGGTGGCCGGTCAGCGAGCGGGCTGCGCGTTTCTGGCCGGCGCGCCGGTATCTGGCGTCGCCCAGGCGCTGGCCGGCGTGCGGGGCGCCCTGCCCAACGTCAAGCTCTTCGGCAACAGTGGGGCGTGCGCCGGTCTGCTGCCAAGCACGCTGCTGGCCCGGCCGCTGAGTGCCTCGGATGCCGTCATCGAGTGCACGATGCCCGCGCCCGGAAGCGCGACCAATCCGTCCTACCGCGCCTTCTTGAGCGCCTACCGCGCGGAGTACGGCTCGTCGGTGCCCAACCCCTACGTCGTTTACGGCTACGAAGCGATGGAGTTGAGTCTGCAGCTCATCCGGAGCCTGCCCGCCCGGGGCGATGACCGCACGGCCATCCTCTCGGCGCTCAAGCGGCTGCCTGCCCGTCCCTCGGCCTTAGGGGTCTACCGGTTCGACCGCGAGGGTGACACCACCCTGAGCGACTACGGCGTCTATGCCGTCGCCCCGAGCGGCAACATGGCGCTGATTCGCACCGTGGGGCCGGCCCGACTAGCCCGGCGATCAGGCCGCGCGGCGGGCGAGGACGGGCGGCCGCTCGCGCTTGGCCTCGAGCAGCCGCTGGTCGGCCGCGTTCAGGAGGGCGCTGACCGTCAGGCCGTCGGACGGAAAGACGGCCACGCCGGCGCTGATGCCCAGCGCCTGCAGGCCGGCGGTGACGCCCTGCACCGCCGCCTGGGCTCGGGCGGCCAGCTCGTGGGCTCCGCCCAGGGCGGTCTCCGGAGCCAGCAGGCAGAACTCATCGCCGCCCATCCGCGCCACCGTGTCCTGGGCGCGGACCGCCCCGCTGATGGCGGCGGCGACCTCGCGCAGGAGGTCGTCGCCGGCGGGGTGGCCGAAGCGATCGTTGAGCTGCTTGAAGCCGTCCATGTCGAGCATGACCACGCCGAAGGGGCGGCGGGCGCGCCGGTGGCGGGTGATCTCGTACTCGATCCTCGCCATCAACGACCGGCGGTTGGCCACGCCGGTGAGCCCGTCGGTCAGGGCCGAGGCGCGCATGGCGTCGCGCTGCGCTTCGAGCCGCCTGCGCGTGATGAGCAGGATGGCCGCGCTCACCACCGGGACGAGCACGGCCAGCGGCGCAGGGGGGAGCGTTTGCCCAGCGGCGAGAGCGCCTCCGAGCGCCGCCGCCACGACGAGGGCCGCGCCGGCCCCGGCGGTCCGTCCGGTGCGCCCGCCCGCCGCCGCCAGCAGCGCGATCGGGACGCACACCCAGTAGGCGCCGGCGCCGCCGAGACCGGCGATGCACCCCGCAACCACCGCGGCGAGGATCGCCGTGATCAGAGCGCGAACGCCACCGGCCTCAGAAATCTGGAGCATGGCCGGCAGTTTCGCTTCCGCACCGGACGGTACGGCGCTGCGCAAGCCACGGCGCTCGGGAGCGGCTAGCGGCCGGGAAGGACCCCGAACTCCTCCGTCTGGCCGAAGCCGACCTCGGCCCCCGCCTCGGCGGTGCCGCTCAGACGGGCCTCCTCGGCCACCGCGGTCGCCACCGCGGCCACCACCTCGCGGTTGAACACGGACGGCACGATGTAGTCCTCGCGCAGCTCGTCGTCGCTGACGATGGCGGCGATGGCGCGGGCGGCGGCCATCTTCATCGCCTCGGTGATCTGGGGGGCGCGTACATCGAGCGCGCCCCGGAAGATGCCCGGGAAGCAGAGCACGTTGTTGATCTGGTTGGGGTAGTCGGAGCGCCCGGTGGCCATGACGCGGACGTAGGGCGCCGCCGCTTCGGGGGCCACCTCCGGATCGGGGTTGGCCATGGCGAAGACGATGGGGTCGCGGTTCATTCGGGTCAGCGCCGCCTCGGGCACGACCCGGGCACCGGAGAGGCCGATCAGGAGGTCGGCGCCCTCGAGGGCCTGCACCGGCCCGCCGTCGAGGAGCTCGGGGTTGGTCATCTCCGCGAGCAGCCGCTTGACGGCCGGCATCGTCCCGTCCAGGTAGTCGCGCCGGCGGGTGTGCAGCGTGCCGCGGGAGTCACAGCCGACGATGTGGCCGGCTCCGGCCTGCATGAGGATGCGGGCCACCGCGAAGCCCGCCGCGCCCACGCCGACGATGACGATTCTGATCTCGGACATGCGCTTGCCCGTCAGCTTGAGGGCATTGAGCAAGGCGGCCAGAACGACCACGGCGGTGCCGTGCTGGTCGTCGTGAAAGACCGGGATGTCCAGCGAGGCCTTGAGGCGGTCCTCGATCTCGAAGCACCGTGGGGCGGAGATGTCCTCGAGGTTGATGCCGCCGAAGCCGGGGGCGATGGCCCGCACGGTGGAGACGATCTCGTCCGGGTCGCGGGTGTCCAGGCAGATGGGGAAGGCATCCACCCCCGCGAGCTCCTTGAACAGCATCGCCTTGCCCTCCATGACCGGCATGGCCGCACGGGGGCCGATGTCGCCGAGGCCGAGCACGGCCGTGCCGTCTGAGACCACGGCCACCGTGTTGCGCTTGATCGTGTACTGAAACGCCTTGTCGGGGTCATCGGCAATGGTCCGGCAGACCCGGGCCACACCCGGGGTGTAGGCCATCGAGAGGTCGTCGCGGTGTGCGCAGCGGGTGCTTGTTGTGCAGCTCGATCTTGCCGCCGAGGTGGAGCATGAACGTGCGATCGGTGGTGTCGAGCACCCGGGCGCCGGACAGCGCGTCGACGGCGCCGGTGAGTCGCGGCCACTCCGAGGCGTCGGCGGTCTCCACCGTGATGTCGCGGATCGTGTAGGTGCCCTCCACCTGGACGAGGTCGATGGCGCCGATCGTCCCCTCGGCCTCGCCGATGGCGCTGGCCACCTTCCCGAGCATGCCGGGACGGTGGTCGATCTGCACGCGGAGAGTGAGGCTGTACTGGGCGCTTGGAGTGCTCATGGCGACGGCGGTGGCGGATAGCCTGACAGACGATGCCTCCAACCCTCCTTCACGTGTGCTGACGTGCCCGACGAGCTCTTCCTGATCGACGGAAACAGCCTCGCCTACCGGGCCTTCTTCGCTCTGCCCGAGTCCATCGCCACCTCCACCGGCGTACCCACGAACGCCATCTTCGGCTTCGCCTCCATGCTGGTCAAGATCCTCACCGATTACGGCCCCAAGGCCACCGTGGTGGTCTGGGACGCGGGCTACACCGGGCGCAAGGAGATCTACGAGGACTACAAGGCGCAGCGCTCGACCCGCCCCGACCTGCTCAAGGAGCAGTGGCCGCACCTGGCTCCGCTCGTCGATGCCTTCGGCTACCGCAATCTGAAGGTCGACGGCTATGAGGCCGACGACGTCATCGCCTCGATCGTCGAGCGGGCGCGGGGTCACGCGCCGGCCATTCCGGTGATGGTGGTGACCGGCGACCGGGACGCCTATCAGCTCGTCGGGGACGGAGTGCGGATCATGACGACCTCGCGCGGGATTACCGACACCAAGGTCTACGACACAGACGGGGTCAAGGACCGCTACGGCATCGGGCCCGAGCTCATCCCGGATTTCATCGGCCTCAAGGGCGACACGAGCGACAACATCCCCGGCGTTCCCGGCATCGGCGATAAGACGGCGGCTGACCTGCTCCAGCGCTTCGGCTCACTGGAAGGCGTGCTCGGTTCCGTCGATCAGATCAGCGGCGCCAAGCGCAAGCAGAACCTTCTCGAGCACGCCGAGGTGGCCCGCATCTCCAAGCAGCTCGCGACGGCAAAACGCGACATCGCGCTCGAGTTCGACCTGGCCGAGTTCGTGGCCGCGCCGCCGGACCGCTCGCGCCTGCGTGAGGTGTTTCGCCAGTTCGAGTTGCGCGAGCCGCTGCGGCGTCTCGAGGAGGCGCTCGGCTCGGCCGATGCGGCGGCCCCCGCCCCGGTCGCCGAGGCCGCCCTGACGGCCCGCGTCCGCTCGGGGGGACGGCCGACGTGGCCCGTCTCGTGCACACCGAGATGGCGGTCGCCGTCCGCCCGGCGCCGGTCCCCGAGGATGCGCTCTTCGCTCCCGACCCGGGGTGGACGTTCGGCGTTTATGCCGACGGCGCGGACACGGTCGTGACCGGCGCCTGTGAGCGACCGGAGGACCTGGTGGCCGCCCTGGGCACGCGCCCGGTGATGGCCCACGACGTCAAAGCCCTCGGCCTCGTCCCCGCTGTGCTCGCCCACGACACCGAGGTGGCGGCCTACTTGCTCGAGCCCGCTCGGCGCGGCTATCCGTTCCGGGAGCTGACCGAGGAGCGGGGCCTGGCCGCCGCCGTCGAGGAGGAGGTGGGGGCCGACGCCCTGCTCGTCGGCGCGCTGGCCCGCTGGCAGCGCGAGGAGATTCGCGGGCGCGGGCTGACGGACCTCTTCGAGCAGGTGGAGCTGCCGCTCGTGCGGGTGCTGCGCGACATGGAGCTCGTCGGGGTCAAGCTCGACACGGTGGGCCTGCGCGAGATCTCGGCCCGGGTCAAGGCCGAGGCCGATCAGCTCGAGCGCGAGATCTTCGACATGGCCGGGGAGGAGTTCATGCTCGGCTCGCCCCGGCAGCTCGAGGACGTGCTGTTCGGCAAGCTGGGCCTGTCACGCAAGCGGCGGGGAAAGACGGGCTACTCGACCGACGCTCGGGTGCTGCAGGCCATCCGCCACGAACACCCGATCATCGAGAAGATCGAGCGCTACCGCGAGCTGACCAAGCTGGCCCAGACCTACCTCGACGCCCTGCCCAGCCTCATCGCCGCCGACGGCCGCCTGCACACCACCTTCAACCAGACGGCCGCCACGACGGGGCGGCTGTCCTCCAATAACCCCAACCTCCAGAACATCCCCATCCGGACCGAGCTCGGCCGCGAGATCCGCTCCTGCTTCGTGGCCGAGGCGGGTGACCTGCTCGTCTCCGCCGACTACTCCCAGGTTGAGCTACGCCTCCTGGCCCACATCGCCGGTGAGGACGCGCTGAAGGAAATCTTTAGAAAGGGGGAAGATGTCCACACCGCTACGGCCTGTCGCGTGTTTGGGGTGACGCCGGAGCAGATCGACCCCGGCATGCGTTCAAAGGCCAAGATGATCAACTACGGCATCGTGTACGGACTCTCGGCGTGGGGAATGGCCGACCGTCTCGACATCCCCCAGGAGGAGGCGGACGAGTTCATCCAGCGCTACCTGGCCGGCTTTCCGGCCGTGGCCCGGTGGATCGAGGACACGATCGTGCAGGGCACCGAGCATGGCTACGTCTCGACCCTGTTCGGCCGCCGCCGGCAGGTGCCCGAGCTGCGCGCCCGGCGCTGGGAGCTGCGCAAGCAAGGCGAGCGCTTCGCGGTCAACATGGTCATCCAGGGCACCGCCGCCGACATCATGAAGGTGGCCATGGTCCGCTGCGAAACGGCGTTGCGCGAGGCGGATCTTCGGACCCGCATGGTCCTGCAGATCCATGATGAGCTCCTGTTCGAAGGCCCGGCGGCGGAGGCGGAGACGGTCAAGGCGATCGCGGTGGAGCAGATGTCGGGCGCCTTCGCCATGGACCCCCCGCTGGCTGTCGAAGCCGGGGTGGGCAGCGACTGGCTGGCGGCCAAATGAGGCTGCGGCGCGTGGCGTGGCGGGGCGCCAGCCTGCTGGCGGCCGGCCTGCTCGGGCTGGCCCCGGCGGCCGCGGCGGCTGCGGCGTCCGCGGCGTCCGCGGGGCGCGTTGAAGGCGTTGTGCCCGACGTGCCGACCGGGGCCCACGTGCACTCGCCGGCGGCAGCGGCGCATGCCGCCGCCCTGGACTACGGGGGCGGGGCGGTGCTGCACTCCAACCGCACGCACCTCGTCTTCTGGGAGCCGGCCGGCTCCGGGCTCACCTTCGAGCCCGGCTACGAGACGCTCATGGAGCGCTTCCTCGCCCAGGTGGCCACCGACTCGCACAAGACGACCAACGTCTACGCGCTGAGCGGCCAGTACTCCGACAACGAGGGCCCGGCCGCCTATGCCTCGACGTACGGTGGGTCGGCGGTCGTGACCGATCCGCTGCCGGCCAACCAGTGCACCGAGCCGGCGGGGACCGGACCCGGATGGACGGTCTGCCTGACCGACGCCCAGCTCCAGCAGGAGCTCGATCACATCGTCGCGGTCGAGCGGCTGCCGAACACCGCGACCGACGTCTACTTCCTCGTCCTGCCCAACGGGCTCGGAACCTGCACCGACTCGACCTCGTCCGAGTGTGCCCTGGGCGGCAGCCAGAACGGGTTCTGCGGTTATCACTCACAGACCGTGAACGGGGTCCTCTACGCCGTCATCCCCTACAACGCGGTCGCCGGTCACTGCCAGTCGGGCAATCCGCGCCCCAACAGCAGCGCGGCCGACCCGGCCATCTCCACCGTGAGCCATGAGCACAACGAGACGGTCACCGACCCCATCACCTACGAGTCCTGGACCGACCCGACGGGGGAGGAGGAGGCCGATCTGTGCATCACCGAGTTCGGGCCGGCCATCGGGGGGTCCGGGAGCACAGCGTGGAACGAGTCGATCGACGGGGGCCACTATTTCCTGCAGGAGCTGTGGAGCAACGCCTCGGGCGCCTGCGAGCCACGCGCGCAGCCCGACCGGGCGGCGTTCAACGCCCCGGGCCGGGTCGTGGCCGGCCAGCAGGTCAAGCTGACCGCCCGGGCCAGCGATCCCGAGGGACGGATCATCGCCTACAACTGGTGGTTCGGCACGGGCGGCACGAGTCACCGGCGCGCGACGGCGCCGGTGTTCCATCACCCCGGGCGCTACCGCATCGTGATGCGCGCGACCGACAGCTGGGACAACTGGACCTATGCCGTGGCCTACATCCGGGTCATTCCGGCGGCGGCCCGTGAGCCGCGGAGGGCAAGCCGGCGCTAGAGCCGCCGGCCCCGCGGAGGGCCGGGCCCTGCGGACGGGCTCTCAGACGGCCGCGCCGAGCACCGGCTGAGCAGCGGCGCCGACAGGCCGGCCGCCCGCGCCCACGAAGCGGGGATGGGCGATGCCCAGGTAATGGTTGAACGACCAGGTGACGAATCGTTGGGCCTGCATGGCCTTGAGCGAGCCGGCGAGCAGCCGCGGCGCCACCCGGGGGATGAGCCGCTGGACGCGGAGCATCCAGGTAAACGGCCGGTCGTGGGCGGCGGAGAACGCGTGGTAGCGGGCCAGCGCCTGCTCGCGGCTCTGACGACCTTCGATCACCGCCCGCAGCTCGCGTCCGCAGGCCAGGCCGAAGTAGAGCGCCGTGCGGATGCCCTCGGCGGTCAGCGGCAGGCAGTGGCCGGCCGAGTCCCCGACGAAGAACACGCCGTCCCCGGTGGCGGCGCGCAGGGCGTGGGGGATCCAGTTGCCCTGGTAGCGCACGGTGTCGGCGCGCAGGTCGCTGGCCAGACGGACGGTCGGCTCACGGACGTGAAAGCGGGGATCGAAGGAGCCGATGCCGATGCGCAGCTCCTCGCCGGCCGGGAAGCTCCAGCCGTAGCCCGCGGGCACGTAATCGCGATCGATCCAGATCTCCAGCTCCTGTCCCGATGCGAAGGGGTGGACCTCGAGGCCACGGGACAGGAGGGCGTCCGGGGGCTGGATGTTCTCCCCCGGGCCGAGGACGCGGCGCCAGCCGAGGGCGTCGACGATGAGCGGCGCGCGAATATCACCGCGATCGGTATGGACCGTGTGAACCGCCCCGGGTTCGCCGCTGCGAACCGCCGGCCGATCGGTGTGCACCGCCCCGCGTTCGCCGTCAGGCGAACTCGCCAGCCGATCGGCGCCAGCCGATCGGCCATTCACCTTGGCCGTCTCGAAATCGAACCGGCCCTGCGCGGCCAGGGCGCCGCACAGGGTGCGGTAATCGAAGGTCGAGAACGTCCAGGGCAACCCGAACCGGGCCGTGGCGTGCGGTGTGTGGATGACCAGCTCGGAGAAGGTCTGCTGCCGCGCCTCGTCGAGCCCGAGGGCGTAGAGCCAGGTGGTCGGGATGCCGCAGGCCGAGGTCTGGCGCTCGCCGATCTCGTAGCGGTCGATGACGAGCACCTCGGCGCCCGTGGCCGCCAGCTCCCGGGCCACGGCGAGGCCGGCAAAGCTCGCGCCGCAGATGAGCACGTCGCAGTCGCGCTCAAGCGCGTGCGCTCGGCGCCGCGCTTGGTGGCTCGTCGGGGCATGGGCCGGGATGATAGGGGGCACGAGAGTGGCCCGGACGTTCTCCTAGGCGCCGAGATCCCCGCTATCCTGCGAGGATCAATGTCTGCCACTACCATGAACGCCACCGAGGAACCCACAGCCAAGGTCGTTGAAGGGTCGAACGGCCTGCTGCTGGACATCGGCGGCCAGATCGTTCCCAACTACGACGCCACCCTTCACCCCTTCCACGAGGGCGACGTCGTCACCGGGCATGTCGTACGCATCGACAACGATGAGGTCCTCGTCGACATCGGCTACAAGTCCGAGGGCGTCATCCCCGCCAATGAGCTTTCCATCCGTAAGTCCGTGGACCCGGGTGACGAGGTTTCGCTCGGCGAGGAGGTCGACGCCCTCGTCCTCACCAAGGAGGACCAGGACGGCCGCCTGATCCTGTCCAAGAAGCGCGCCCGCTTCGAGAAGGCGTGGCGGCGCATCGAGGCGGCCGCCGACTCGGGCGAGCCGGTCCAGGGCACGGTCATCGAGGTGGTCAAGGGCGGCCTGATCATCGACCTCGGCGTCCGCGGCTTCCTGCCCGCCTCGCTGGTCGACATCCGCCGCGTGCCCAACCTCGACGAGTACATGGGCCAGGCGCATCGAGACCAAGGTCATCGAGCTCAACCGCTCGCGCAACAACGTCGTCCTGTCGCGCCGCGCCGTGCTCGAGGAGCAGCGCAAGGAGGACCGCGAGCGCATCCTCGACCGCCTCCAGCCCGGCCAGGTCGTCGAAGGCACGATCTCCAACATCGTCGACTTCGGCGCCTTCGTCGATCTCGACGGGATCGACGGGCTCATCCACATCTCCGAGCTGTCCTGGTCGCACGTCAACCATCCGAGCGAGATCCTCAACATCGGCGAAACGGTCAGCGTCAAGGTGCTCGACATCGACCGCGACCGCCAGCGCATCTCGCTCGGTCTCAAGCAGACCCAGGAAGATCCGTGGCAGCGGGTCGTCGACACCTACAACATCGGCGACGAGCTCGAGGGCACGGTGACCAAGGTCGTCACCTTCGGTGCCTTCGTGGAGATCCTCGATGGCGTCGAGGGCCTCGTTCACATCTCCGAGCTCGCCCAGCACCACGTCGAGAACCCGCGCGAGATCATCCAGCCCGGGGACACGGTCCGGGTGAAGATCCTCGAGATCGATTCCGAGCGCCGTCGTCTCTCGCTGTCGGTCAAGCGGGTGGAGGGCCAGGTCCTGCCCGTGCGGCCGATTTCCGAGGAGGCAGCCAGCGGCGCCGACCTGGACAACGTGCCCGAGCTCGGCCTCTCCGAGGACGTGTTCGCCGGGGCCGAGCAGACTTCGGATATCGGCGACGAGCCCGACGCAAACGCGACGTCGGACGCGGGGGCTCAGCTCGAGGGCGGCGCCACGCCCGCCGGGCAGGGCGTTGATCCCGCTGCGATCGAGTCGGGAGCCGCCGGGACGGCGGAGCCCGAGCCCGAGCCCGCGGCGACCGGCGAGGCCGAGGCCGAGCCCGCTGCGACGGCCGAGGCGGAGGCCGAGCCCGCTGCGCCGGCCGAGCCCGAGTCCGCCCCGACCGGCGAGCCCGGGCCCGCTGAAGCCGGCGAGCTCGCGACGGCCGAGGCCGAGGCCGAGTCCTCCGCCGCAGGGCGCCGCGTAAGCCCGACCCGCCGATGGTGCCCTTTGTCGGGCTGACCGGAGGCATCGGGGCGGGCAAGTCGACCGCGCTGGCCGCCCTCAGCGGCTGGGGGCGGTTGTGCTCTCCACCGATGAGGTCGTGCACGAGCTCTATCGAGTCCGATGAGGTCCGCGACCTCGTGGTGGAGCGCTTCGGGTCCGACGTTGCCCCCGACGGCACCGTCGACCGGGCCGCGGTGGCCAGAAGCGCCTTTGCCACGGCCGAGGACCGGGAGTGGCTCGAGCACATGCTCTGGCCCCGGGTCGGCGAGCGGATGGTCCAGTGGCGCAGCGAGCTGGAGGGCCAGGACCCGGCTCCTGCGGCGGGCGTCGTCGAGGTGCCGCTGCTCTTCGAGTCGGGTATGGACCAGGCCTTCGACGCCACCATCGCCGTCATCGCCGACGAGGAGGTCCGGGCGCGACCGCGCCGGCGACCGCGGCCACCAGGCGCTCGACGAGCGCTCGGCCCGCCAGCTCACCCAGGAGGAAAAGGCGCAACGAGCGACCTACTACGGTGCGTCAACGACGGCAGCGAGGAGCAGTTGGAGGCCAAGCTGTCGGAGATCCTTGCCATGCTGACGTCGTGACTCCGTCCTCGGCTCCTGTCGCCGCCCGGCGGGACGCGGCCCGGCGGGCTCAGCGCCGGCGCACGGCCGTACGCCGCCGGCGGCTGCTCGTCGTCCTCGTCAGTGGTGGGTTGCTGGCGCTGGCCGTCCTGGCCCTGACCCCCACGGTCAAGCGGGCGGTGAGCGACTTCACGCTGCCGCTGGCCTATCCCGATGTGATCCGCGAGCAGGCGGCCGACAAGCACCTCGATCCGGCCCTGGTGGCCGCGGTCATCTATGCCGAGACGAAGTTCGAGCCCCGGGCCTCGTCGGCCGGCGCCGAAGGGCTCATGCAGATCATGCCGCAGACGGCCCAGTACCTGGCCCGGCGCTCGGGGGCCACCAGCTTCACCTCGTCGGATCTGGCCACGCCGGAGGTCAACATCGCCTACGGCAGTTACTACCTGCGCTACCTGCTCGACCACTACGGCGGCAGCGAGCTGCCCGCCGTGGCGGCCTACAACGGCGGGATCGCCAACGTCGACCGGTGGGTGACGGCCGCCCACGCCCGCGGCCATGCGCTGGGGGTGAGCGACATCCCGTTTCCCGAGACCCAGGCCTACGTGCTCAAGGTCCTACACGCCCAGCGGGCCTACCGGCAGAAGTACCCGGCCCAGCTCGGCTACGAGTAGGACTACTCGTCCAGCGGCGCGTCGCGCAGGCGGGCGTTGAGCTCCTCCGACAGCGCCGTCGCGGTGGCGCGCTGGGCCTGAAGCTGCTCACGGGTGTGCGCGTCGGCGAGGCGAGCCGTCTCGTGGCGCTCGGCCGCGGCCAGGAAGCGCTGGCGATGGGCCTGGGTGGCGAGCGCCGCCTCGCGGCGTAACTGCTCCGCTCGCTCCGCGACGGCGGCTGTCGGCTCGTCGTGGGGGTGGACCTCGCGGTGTTCGATCTCCCGCACGAAGGCGAAGCGGCCCGGCCGCGCGGGCACCGGGTCATAGCGCACGCGCAGGATGGCGATCGATCCGTCTGGCTCGGCCTCGGTGTGGGCCTCGAGGCGGGGAAAGGGAGCGATGCCCTGCAGCCACTGATGGCGGCGGTCGACGATGTCGCGCTGACGGCGGCCGTCGACGGAGTTGGCCGTCAGCTCGGCCACGTGGACCCAGCCCCAGTGCGTGGCGACGAGCAGGATGCCGAGGGCGAGCAGGGCGCCGCCGATGAGCCCCGGCGAATTGGAGAGCAGGATGACCCAGGCCACGGCGATCAGGGCCAGGCCGCCCATCAGGCTTGCCCCCGTCATGGTGGCGCCGAGGGCGACGATGCGCGCGTGGGTGCGGGTGACGGGCAGGGTCTCGGGCCGCCCGAGGTCGGCGGGCAGGGCATCCGGCGCTTTCTCCAGCAGCGCCTCGTCGGCGACCAGGCCCACCATCGCGTCGGTGTCCATCGCCTTGCAACGGTACTCCGGCCCCTTGACCCGCAGCGGGGAAGTGGTTGACTCCCGGAGTGACTTCGCCCCGGATGAGCCGGGCGGCGGAGCCTCTCATGCAAGGGGGATTGCCGGTGCCCGTCTTCTTCTTCACCGTCGAGCAGCAGGAACGAGCCATCGTCGAGCGGTTCGGCAAGTTCGTCCGGGTCAGCGGTCCCGGTCTGCAGCGCAAGACGCCGTTCGTCGAGCGGGTGGCCGGCCGGATGAGCCTGCAGGTCGAACAGCTGAATTCCGAGATCGAAACCAAGACCAAGGACAACGTCTTCGTCCGGGTCAAGCTGTCCATCCAATACAAGGTCGGTGCCGAGCAGCAGCAAGTGCAGGACGCCTACTACAAGCTCGACAACCCCGAAGTCCAGATGCAGTCCTACGCCTTCGACGTCGTGCGCTCGCACATCCCGAGCATGGACCTCGACGAGGCCTACGCCGATGCGGACACCATCGCCATGCACATCCAGGACACCCTGCACCGCCAGATGGCCGATTACGGCTACGAGATCGTCAAGGCTCTGATCACCAACATCGAGCCCGACCAGCGGGTCAAGGACGCGATGAACAACATCAACGCGGCGCAACGCAACCAGGTCGCCGCGTCCGCCCAGGGCGACGCCCAGAAGACCCTGGCGGTCAAGAAGGCCGAGGGCGAGCGCGAGACGATGCGCCTGCAGGGCGAGGGTGTGGCCGCCGAGCGCAAGGCGATCGCCGAGGGTCTGCACGAGTCTCTGCAGATCATCGCCCAACACGGTCTGGATCCGCGCGAGGCCATGGCCCTGGTCGCGCTGACCCAGTACACGGACATGATCCGGGCCCTGGGGGAGGGCTCAAACACCAACACCATCCTGCTGCCCCACTCGCCCAGTGGGGTCGGCGATCTCATGACCCAGATACGCGACGGCGTGCTCGTCGGCGACGCGGCCTCCACCACCCTGTCCCGCGACGCGCGCGGGCGGACCCCGAACGGCGGGGGCAGCTGAGTCGCATTCTTGGCTGTTCCGGCGGCGCATGCGCCGCCGGCCGGAGCTCGCATGCGAGCTCCGGGAGTGAGCCGCATGCGGCTCACTCTCCATATCGATATAAGCTCGATGCATGCCTCGGTTCGAGCTCGACGCCACCTACAGCCCCACCGCCGACCAGCCCGCCGCCATCGCCTCGCTGGCCGAGGGCATCGACGCCGGCGAGCGCAGCCTGACCCTGCTCGGAGCCACGGGCACGGGCAAGACGATGACCATGGCCGCCACCATGGAGGCGGTGCAGAAGCCCTCCCTGGTCATCGCCCACAACAAGACCCTGGCCGCCCAGCTGTGCAACGAGTTCCGCACCTACTTCCCGCGCAACGCGGTCGAATACTTCGTCTCCTACTACGACTACTACCAGCCCGAGGCCTACGTCCCCTCCAAGGACCTCTACATCGAGAAGGACTCGGCCATCAACCAGGAGATCGACCGCCTGCGCCACGCCGCCACGGCCGCCCTGTTCGCCCGCCGCGACGTCGTCATCGTGGCCAGCGTCTCCTGCATCTTCGGCCTCGGGTCGCCCGAGACCTACGACGCCAACCTGCAGACGCTCAACAAGGGTGAGTTCATCGACCGCGACGGCCTGCTGCGCAAGCTCGTCTCCATCCAGTACACGCGCAACGACACGGCGCTGAGCCGGGGGACCTTCCGCGTGCGCGGCGACACGCTGGAGATCTTTCCCGCCTACGCCGAGACGGCGTACCGGATCGTCCTCTTCGGCGAGGAAGTCGAGCACCTGCAGCACTTCGACCCCCTGACCGGCGAGGTTCTCGAGGACGACCTCGAGCACGTGGCCATCTGGCCCGCCTCGCACTACAACGTGCGCGAAGGGATGCTCGAGGACGCGGTGGCCGAGATCGGCCGCGAGCTCAACGAGCGCTGTACCGAGCTCGAAGCGCAGGGCAAGCTGCTCGAGTCCCACCGCCTGCGCCAGCGCACTCAGTACGACATGGAGATGCTGCGCGAGGTCGGCTTCTGCTCGGGGATCGAGAACTACTCGCGCATTCTCGACGGCCGGGCGCCGGGGACCGGCCCGTACTGTCTGCTCGACTACTTCCCCGACGATTTCGTCTGCTTCATCGACGAGTCCCACCAGACCGTGCCTCAGATCGGCGGCATGTACGAGGGCGACCGATCGCGCAAGCAGACCCTCGTCGATTACGGCTTTCGCCTGCCCTCAGCGCTCGACAACCGCCCCCAGACCTTTTCGGAGTTCCTCTCCATCACGCCGCAGCTCGTTTTCGTCTCGGCCACGCCGGGCGAGTACGAGCGCAGCCACGGCAAGCGGATCGTCGAGCAGATCGTCCGGCCCACGGGGATCATCGATCCCGAGATCGAGGTCCGCGAGACCCGCAACCAGATCGACGACCTCATGAACGAGATCCGCGCCCGGGTCGATCGCGACGAGCGCGTGCTCGTGACCACCCTGACCAAGAAGATGTCCGAGGACCTCACCGACTACCTGCTCGAGATGGGCTTCCGGGTCCGCTACCTGCACTCGGAGGTCGACACCCTGGAGCGCATCCAGATCATCCGCGAGTTGCGCCTAGGGGAATTTGACATTCTCGTCGGGGTCAACCTCCTGCGCGAAGGGCTCGACCTGCCCGAGGTGTCGCTCGTGGCCATCCTCGATGCCGACAAGGAGGGATTCCTGCGCGGTGAGACCTCGCTGATCCAGACGATCGGGCGCGCCGCCCGCAACGTCGAGGGCAAGGTGCTCATGTACGCCGACAAGGAGACGGCGGCCATGCGGGCGGCCATCGGCGAGACCGACCGCCGCCGGGCCATCCAGCGTGCCTACAACGAGGAGCGCGGCATCACCCCCGAGACGATCGTCAAGGGCATCTCGGACATCGCCGAATTCCTGCAGTCCGACTCCAAGGTCCCGCGCTCGCGCCGGCGCCGGCGCAGTGCGGAGGGCATGCCCCCGGCCGAGATCGAGAAGACGATCGTCGCCCTCGAGGAGGAGATGCTGGCCGCGGCCGAGGAGCTGCGCTTTGAGTACGCGGCCAAGCTGCGCGACGAGATCCGCGACCTCAAGCGCCAGCTCGACCTCGAGCTCGCCGGGTGAGCGCTTTCAGCCCGGCGCCTGATCGAGGACCACCCGCACGCCCCGCCGCGGCGCTAGGGTGATAGCGCGAAACTGAATCGGCTCGAGCTTGGGATCGGCGGCCCGCAGCCGGGTTCGCTGCAGGACGCGGGCCAGGACAAGCCGCATCTCCAGGAGCGCGAAGCTCGCGCCCAGGCAGCGCCGGATGCCGCCCCCAAAGGGCAGCCAGGTATAGGTGTCCGGCGGCTCCTCGGCGAGGAAGCGCTCAGGCCAGAAGGCCTCCGGTTCGCGATAGAGGTCGGCGCGGCGGTGAATGGTGCGGATGGACGGGTTGATCTCCATCCCCACCGGCACCTCGTAGTCGCCGAGGGCGAACGGCGCCTCGCGCACGACGCGGCCCACGGCGGGGATGACCGGGCGGATGCGCAGGGCCTCCTTGACGACGGCGTCGAGATAGTCCGCGTCGCCGCCGAGCGCCCGGGCATGGACGGCCGGGTGGTGCAGGAGCAGGTCGAAGGTCCAGGCCAGGCCCGTGGCCGTCGTCTCGTGGCCGGCCATGAGCAGCGTGAGCAGCTCGTCACGGACCTCCTCGTCCGAGAGCCCTCCCCGTCCTCGTCACGGGCCAGCAGCAGGGCGGAGAAGACGTCGTCGCGGTTCTCGAGCTCCGGATCGCCCCGGCGGCGGGCGATCTCCTCGAGCAGCAGCTCATCGACGGCCCGGCGCCGGGCCTGGAAGCCGGCCTCGGGCCCGGAGCGCCCCGGCAGGCGGCTGAGCGCGGCCATGAGCATGAGCGATCGCGGCTGGGCCAGGGGCTCGATCATCGCTCGCAGGCGGGCGCTCAGCTCATCGGCTCGCGGACCCGGGCGGTATCCGAAGACGGCCCGAACGATGACTCGCAGGGTGAGGGCCTGCATCGATGCCAGCAGGGCGAACTCCCGGCCGACGGGCCAGGCCTCGATCTCGCGATCGGCTGACTCGCGGATGATCTCGGCGTAGGCCTGCATGCGGGGGCCGTGAAAGGGCGGGAGGAGCAGCCGCCGGTGGCGCAGGTGCTCGGCCCCGTCGAGGAGCAGCACCGAGCGCTCGCCCACGATCGGTCCGAGCAGGACGTTGGCCTCGCCCGCATGCAGCTGCGAGGGCGGCCCCTGAAAGAGCTGCTTGACGAGGGCCGGCTCGAAGACCATGACGAAGCCGTGGTCGAAGACGGTCTGCAGGTAGA
Source organism: uncultured Solirubrobacterales bacterium (assembly GCA_963777185.1). Lineage (GTDB taxonomy): Bacteria > Actinomycetota > Thermoleophilia > Solirubrobacterales > Solirubrobacteraceae > Palsa-465. The sequence continues at coordinate 231,794 of CAVZPU010000010.1, read as the reverse complement.
CGGCTCCGCCGTAGCGCCGCCGCGCCCACTCGAGGAAGCGGACCCCGGCAAAGAGAAAGCCCGCGGTTTGGACGAGCCGGGGAAGCGGCGGGCCGGGAGGCAGCGGCCGCTCATCCCGGGGCGGTGCCGTGGCCAGGCGCGGGGCCGGCTGCGGTGCGTCGAGGGCGGTCATGCGCGCTGCGCCGCAGCCGCCTGGGAGGCGGCGGCCCGGGTGCCGAGGTCGGCGAGGGTGAGCGGATGGGTGGGCGGTCCCTCGAGCACACGACGGCTCGAGGTGGCCAGGTCGGGGTCGACGTGCAGGAGCTCGCCGCTCTCGAGCAGGCGCCAGCCCGGGTCCTCATCCATCGGCTCGCTCGCCACCACGACGGCGGGCCGGCGGGCCAGCTCACCGGAGCGGACGCGGACCGCGCCGCGGGCGCTGGCATGGTCGAGGTGGCGCCCGCCGCCGGGTCCGCCCGACCGGCGCTCGAGCACGTAGAGCTCATGCGTCTCGGGGTACCGGAGCGCCCACAGCCCCTCGTTGCTGGTGAGGATGACGTTGAGGGCGAACACGGGCAGGTTCTCGGCCACCCAGCGGGCGGCCTGGGCGATGCCCTCGCCCACATCGTCGGTGGCTTGGATCTCCCGGGTCACGAGGGCGAAGACCCGCTCGGAGTCGGTGTCCCCGCGCACGAGGGAGAGATCATCGCCCAGCTCCTTGTCCAGGCGCTCCAGGGCGCCGATAACGCCGTTATGAGCGAACAAGCGGCCGGCCTGCTCGAAGGGGTGGGTGTTCTCAGGCGCCACCGCGCCCGTCGAGGCGTAGCGGATGTGGGCGATGAACGTGCTCGAGCGGACCTCCCGGGCTTCCCGGGCGAATGCTTCGTCCTCGTAGGCAGCCAGGGGCTGCTTCTCGACCACCGCGGTGCCGTGGTCGTCGAAGTAGCCGAGCCCGGTGCCGTCGGGCTCGCGCCGGCTCTGGCGAGCCAGGGAGTCCGGGGCCTCGAGCAGCCAGAAGGTGGCGCTGATCCGATCGCGTCCGCCACTGAGGCCAAACAGCCGGCACATTCAAACATCGAAGGTAGCGGATACATTTGCGCCCTCATGCATCGTTTCTCATCACGGAAGGGCCCCAGGTGAGCCGGTCGGGAGGCTTGACTGCGGCGGCCGCCCGCCTGGCCACTCGCGGCGCCGCCGAGTCGCGCTCCCTGGCTCAACTCGCGCGTGCGGGCATCGTCACCCCGCAGCCGCCTGTCCGGTTGTGGAAGATCGGGCGGGCGCTGGTCGAGCGGGGCCAGCTCGGCGCGGCGATCACCACCTCGGCGCTCCGGCACGGGGACCGGCCGGCCATCGTGGACGAGCTCGGCATGCTCACCTTCGCCGACTTCGAGGCCCGCTCGGACGCCCTGGCCTGCGCGCTCATCGACCGGGGCGTCCGCGCTGAGGACTGCGTCGGCATCTTGTGCCGCAATCACCGGGGCTTTCTCGACGCCACCTTCGCGGCGGGCAAGATCGGCGCCCGGGTCCTGTACCTGAACACCGACTTCGCGGGTCCCCAGCTTCGCGACGTGTGCCGCCGGGAGGGCGTCTCGCTGCTCATCCACGACGAGGAGTACGAAGAGCTCGTGGGGGAGATCGAGGCACCGCGGGGGCGGATTCTCGCCTGGACGGACGGGGCCGCCCCGGCCGAGTCAGTCGAGGCGCTGGTAGCGGCCTGCGCCGGCCGGCGCCCGCCCCGGGCCGAGGGATCGGGGGCCGTAGTGCTCCTGACCAGCGGCACAACCGGCACGCCCAAGGGCGCTCCGCGCCATACCGGAGCCTCGCTGCATCCCATCGGCGCCCTCTTGTCCAAGGTGCCCTACCGCTCGCGTGAGTCGACCTACGTGGCCGCGCCGATGTTCCACGGTCTTGGCTTCACGCAGACCGTGCTGGCCGTGGTCCTCGGCTCGACCATCGTCACCCATCGCCGCTTCAAGCCCGAGCGGGTCCTCGACACGATCGCCACCGAGCGGCCGACCGGCCTCGTGGTCGTGCCGGTCATGCTGAACCGGATCGTCTCCGAGATCGAGCAGCACCCGAGCCGCTGGGACACCTCCTCGCTGAGGATCGTCTTTCTCTCCGGGGCCCAGCTCGAGGCCGAGCTCGTGCGCCGCGCTCACCGCACCGTCGGCGAGAAGCTCTACAACTTCTACGGCACCACCGAGGTCGCGTGGGCGACCTTCGCCACGCCCGAGGACCTGCGCGAGGCGCCGGGCTGCGCCGGCCGACCGCCCTTCGGCACCGACCTCGTGCTCTATGACTCCGAGGGCCGGCCGGTCTCGGGACCCGGCGTAGTCGGACGGATCTTCGTGGGCAACGGGTTTCAGTTCGAGGGCTACACCGGCGGCGGTCACAAGGAGATGATCGGCGGGCTCATGAGCACGGGGGATGTCGGGCCACTTCGACGCCGCCGGGCGCCTGTTCATCGACGGTCGCGACGATGACATGATCGTCTCCGGGGGCGAGAACGTCTTCCCGGGCGAGGTGGAGGAGCTCCTCATCACCCACGAGGCCATCGACGAGGCCGCCGTCATCGGGGTGCAGGACGAGGAATTCGGGCAGCGGCTGGCCGCCTTCGTCGTGGTCCGTGACGCCAATGACCTCTCCGAGGATGACGTCAAGGAGTTCGTCAAGGCCAACCTGGCCCGGTACAAGATCCCCCGCGACGTCGTCTTCGTGCCCGAGCTCCCGCGCAACCCGACCGGGAAGGTCCTCAAGCGCCGGTTGCGCGAGCTGCACGCGACCGCCTGAGAGCGGTCTCATACCGCGTTTGCAGGGTCTGTTACGCGGGTGGGTAAGCTGGATCTGGGACCTGTTGGCCGCGCTTGCGCGCAGAAAGAAAGGGTGCCCCCCGAATGAGGTTCCTGCGAACAACGTCTACGAGCCGGCTGCTGGCGGCCATGGCCGGGTTGGTCGTGGCCATCCTGGCCGGGACCGCAATCGCCATCGCCGCTCAGGGACAGGGGCCCGTGCCGCCCAAGCCGAAGTCGCTGGCCAGCGCGATCCACAACTCGCTGGCCGGCCCGTCCGTGGCCGGCATCTCCGCCCGTATCACCTTCACCAACCACCTGATCGACTCGGCCGACATCCAGGGCACCGACCCCCTGCTCAGCGGCGGAAGCGGGCGGATGTGGATCGCGCCCGCCCGCGGCGTGCGCCTGGAGCTCCAGTCCGACAACGGTGACTCGGAGGTCCTCATCAACAACCGCACCTTCTGGGCCTACGATGCCGCCTCGAAGACGGTCTACAAGGGCTCACTGCCCGCCGACACGACGGCCCCGCACAAGAAGTCGGCCTCGGCCAACCAGCTGCCGACCATCGCGCAGATTCAGTCGGCCTTGGCGCAGATCACCGGTCAGGTCACGCTCTCGCAGGCCATTCCCAGCGATGTGGCCGGCCGGCCCACGTATACGGTCACGCTCACGCCCAAGGACACCGGGGGCCTGCTCGAGAAGGTCGAGCCTGGCCTGGGACTCCGCCCACGGCATTCCGCTGCGCTTCGACGTCTATGCGCGGGGAAGCAGCGACCCGGTGCTCGAGCTCGCGGCCACCAAGATCTCCTACCAAGCGGTTCAGAGCAAGGTGTTCAGCATCCGCCCGGACAGCAGCGCCCGGGTCGTCAACGTGGCCACGCCGAGCGCGAGCGCCGGCGCTCCGGCCGCGAAGCACGGCAAGGCGAAGGGCAAGGCAGAGGCCAAGTCAGGCCACCGCGCCGAGATCACCGGAGCCCAGGCCGTCCAGTCGCACCTGTCCTTCAACCTGACCGCCCCGGCCCAGGCCGGCGGCTTGCACCTGAGCGGAGTGCGCCTGCTCGGCCAGGGCAAGGACGCCGGTGCCCTGGTCAGCTACGGGCAGGGACTCGGCGGCGTGTACGTCATCGAGCGGCCGGCCTCCAGCGCTAAGGGCAGCAGCGGCCTCGGCACCTCGTCGAGCTCCAATCCCGACCAGCGCGGCCTCAGCCTGCCCACCGTCAAGGTGGGGCACGGCGCCTCGGCTCAGGAGCTCGACACGGCGCTCGGGACGGTGCTCCAGTTCACCTCCGGCGGCGTCAGCTACACCGTGCTCGGGTCGGTGGCGCCGGCCAAGGCCCGCGGAGTGGCCGACGCCCTATGACCGACGCGCCGCCCGTGGAGGTCCGCGGGCTCGTCAAGCGCTACGGGGAGCTGACCGCCGTGGCCGGCGTCGACCTGACCGTGGAGCCGGGCGACGTCTACGGCTATCTCGGTCCCAACGGGGCCGGCAAGACGACCTCGCTGCGGATGATGCTGGGCCTCATCCGCCCCACGGCGGGCACAGTGCGGCTGTTCGGCCGCGACCCCATGGAGAGCGTGGCCGCCCTGCGGGGAGTGGCGGGGTTCGTCGAGGCGCCCACCTTCTACCCCTACCTCAGCGCGCGGCGCAACCTCGAGCTGCTCTCCGCCTTCGACGGAGGCGAGGCTCCGGGACGGATCGACGTCGCGCTGGACACGGTGGAGCTCACCGGCCGGGCCGGCGACCGCGTGGGCGGCTACTCGCACGGCATGAAGCAGCGCCTGGGCATTGCCGCGGCGCTCGTGCGCGATCCCCAGCTGCTCATCCTCGACGAGCCGGCCACCGGCCTGGACCCGGCCGGGCATGCGTGACATGCGCCGCCTCATCCGCCGGCTGGCCGAGCAGGGCATGACCGTCCTGCTCTCCAGCCACCTGCTGGCTGAGGTCGAGGAGCTCTGCAACCGCGTGGCCATCGTGCGCCAGGGCGCCATCGTCTACGAGGGCGAGATCGCCCAGCTCAAGCGCAGCGCCGGAACCACCTATCCGCCTGCGCACCACCGATGACGAGCGGGCGCTGGCCATCTGCCGTGCCCAGCCGCGGGCTGACCGCAGTGCGGGTCGAGCGCCGCCAGATCTGCTTCGCCGCCGAGGACGCGGCGGTGGCCGAGCTCTCGCAGGCGCTGGTCGAGAGCGGGGTGCTCATCCATGCCCTGGCCCCCGAGACGGTGACCCTCGAGGATCTGTTCTTCTCGTTGACCGAAGGCGTGGACTCGGCTGGCACCGACGCCGTGCCCGGGCCGACGCGAGCCGGCGGAGGCGGCGGCGTGAACCCCGGGATCGCCACCGTCTACCGCTGGGAGCTGTTCAAGCTCCGCTACCAGAAGCGCACCTACCTGGGGCTCGGCGCTGCCGCCATCGTCCCGATCCTGTTCGTGATCGCCATCCACTTCCGCCATCAGGACCGCCACGGCGGCGACTTTGCCTTCTCGTCCTATCTGACCCGGAGCGGCCTGGCCGTGCCGCTGGTCATCATGCTGTTCGGGGCGGTGTGGATGTTTCCCCTCATCACCGCGCTGGTGGCCGGCGACATCTTCGCCAGCGAGGACCACAACGGCACGCTGAAGACCATCCTCACGCGCTCGCTGGAGCGCCACCAGATCTTCGCGGGCAAGACGCTGGCCGCCGCCACCTACGCGGTGACGGCCATCCTCATCAACGTCACCGTGGCCGTGATCGCCGGCAGTCTCCAGTCCGGGTTTCACTCGTTGCAGAGCCTGTCGGGGACGATCGTCTCCGCTCCCAAGGGGCTCGAGCTCGTCTACGTGGGCACTGCTCGTGTACCTGATCCCGATCGCCACCATCGTGTGCATCGGGCTCCTGCTCTCCTCGGTGACGCGCAACAGCGCGGCGGCGGTGGTGGGCACCCTGATGGTCTCGCTCCTCTTTCAGCTCATCGGCGTGCTTCCCGGGCTGGGCGGGGCGCAGCCGTACCTGCTCAGCACGCAGTTCAACGCCTGGCAGGGCCTGCTGCGCACTCCTATCGACTGGGCGCCGATCATCCGCGCCGCCTGGGTGTGCGCGCATGTACGGGATCCCGTCGCTCGTGGCCGCCTTCCTGGTTTTCCTGCGCCGGGACGTGGCCGGCGGCTAGAGGTTTTTCATGAGCGAGCGCTCAGGCGGTTCTCATACGGGTCTTATCAAAGGTGGCGATAGTGAGGGCATGCCGGCGCGCAGACCGAACATGCATGCCCGACGGGGCGCCGTGCACGAGCGCGATGCCGCGCTGACGCGCGTGAGCTGGATGCGCCGGGCGGCGATCACCGCCACGGCCGGGTTGAGCGGCGCCTTCGCCTGGCTGGTCTCGACCTCGAGCACCAGCAACGCTCACGCCGCTCCCCATGCGGCAACCACGACGCCCCCGGCGGCCAGCAGCAGCCGCTCCGAGCCGACGTTGCCGCCGCTGCCCAGCGCCGGCCAGCTCGGTCTCCAGGCGCCCGCGCAGCCACCGGCGCCGGCGGCTGATCCGGGCTCCGGCTCCGACAACTCCGCTTCGGGCGGGTCCGGGTCCAGCGGCTCGGGGTCCAGCGGCTCGGGCTCGGGCGGCTCGGGCTCCGGCGGCTCGGGCTCGGGCGGCTCGGGTCGCGGCTCGGGCTCCAGCGGCTCGGGGTCGGGTGGGTCGGGGTCCAGCGGCTCCGCGTCGGGCGGCTCGGCGTCCGGGGACACGGGCGCCGGCACTCAGAGCGCCCCGGCCCCGCCGCCACAGGCCTCTCCGCCGCCCGTGTCGGGCGGCTCCTGACCCAGAGCGCCATGGCCACCGCGCAGGAAAGCTTTCCGGCGCTTGGCACCACCGGCGTCGTTGCCCTCAACGATCCGGCGGCCCTGCCGCGTGCCCGAGCGCGCGTCGACGAGGTGATCGACGCCTTTGACCGCACCTGCTCGCGGTTTCGCCCCGATTCGGAGCTGACGGGCCTGGCCGGCGGCCAGGGCCGTCCCGTTCGCGTCAGCGAGCTGCTCTTCGACGCCGTGGCCGCGGCGCTGCGCGCCGCCCGCCTCACCAATGGCGATGTCGACCCCACGCTCGGCCATGCCCTCCGGGCCCTTGGCTATGACCGCGACTTCGCGGCGCTGGCCGCGCGGGGCCCGGCGCGCGTTCGCGTGGCCCTGATACCGGGGTGGCGCGCCGTCGCTCTCGACCCGGTGGCCCGGACGGTGCGCGTGCCGGTGGGCTGCGAGCTCGATCTCGGGGCGACGGCCAAGGCCCTGGCCGCCGATCGCGCCGCCGCGGCCGCGCACGCGGCGACCGGAGCAGGCGTGCTCGTCTCGCTGGGGGGCGACATGGCCCTGGCCGGCGACGCGCCGCCCGAGGGCTGGCGTGTCCGGGTCACCGACGATCATCGTGCCGGTGTGGACGCTCCAGGCCAATGGATCTCGCTGCGCGGCGGCGGTCTGGCCACCTCGAGCACAGCGGTGCGCCGCTGGGCGACCGACCGCGGGCCCGCCCACCACGTGCTCGACCCCGCGACGGGGCGCTCGGTCGACAGCTGCTGGCGGACCGTGAGCGTCTGCGCCGGTTCCTGCCTGGACGCCAACGTGGCCAGCACGGCCGCCCTCGTGCGGGGCGAGCCGGCGCTGGAGTGGCTCAGCGCGCTGCGACTGCCGGGCCGGCTCGTGAGCGGCGCGGGCGAGGTCGTGCACGTCGCCGGCTGGCCGGCTGACGGTGACGACCTGCCGGCGGCGGGGGAGCCGCTGATGGGAGTGCTGCCGTGAGCTCCGCGCTCGCCGTCGTCAGCCCGAGCGCCTACTGGTACTTCGCCCGGGCCACGGGCCTCGTGGCCCTGCTCCTGCTCACCGCCTCCGTGGTGCTCGGCATCCTGAACTCCGAGCGGTTCGTCGCTCCGAACTGGCCCCGCTTCGCCGTCGACCGCCTGCACCGGGACGTCTCGCTGCTCGTTCTGGCCGTCCTCGTCATCCACATCCTGACCAGCGTGCTTGACGGCTTTGCCCCCATCAAGCTGACCGACGCCGTCATCCCCCTGGCCTCCGCGTACCGACCGCTGTGGATGGGGCTGGGGGCGGTGGCCTTCGATCTCCTGCTGGCCGTGGCGATCACGAGCCTCGTCCGCCGCCGGCTCGGTTACCGGACGTGGCGGGCCGTCCACTGGGCGGCCTACGCCTGCTGGCCTGTGGCCCTCTTCCACGGGCTCGGCACCGGCAGCGACGCGGCGCGGTCCTGGACGCTCGCTCTCACCGCCGCCTGCGTGGCCGCGGTGCTCGTCGCCGTGATGGTCCGGGTGGCCCGCGCCCGGCCGGAGCGCGCCCCTCTGTGGCTCGGGCTCTCTGTGGCCACTCCGGTCCTGGCCGGCATCTTCACCGCGGTGGGACCGCTGGCGCCCCACTGGGCGGCCCGAGCGGGCACGCCGCAGACGCTCATCCGCAAGGCCCATCCCACTGCCGCCGTCGCCCCGGCGCCCGCCCGGCCGCGGGCGACGGCGCCCCGCGACAGCCTGCACGTGCCCTTCACCGCCCAGCTCAGCGGCACCGTGACCCAGACCGCCCAGCCGGGCGGCGCCATCGTCGACCTGGCCCTGCACTGCACCGGCGGGCTCAGCGGACTGATGCGCGTGCGCATGGCCGGCGCGCCGGTGCCCGGCGGAGGGCTCTCCATCTCCGGCAGCCGGGTGCAGCTGACCGCGGTTGGCCTGGCCTCGGCGCTCCAGGGCAAGATCGAGACTCTCTCGGGGCAGAGCTTCGTGGCCCGGGTCCGTGACGCGGCGGGGACCGCGGTCGAGCTCCACGCCGACCTCAACATCGACAACGCCGACGACACGGTCAGCGGCACGCTGACCGGGGGAGGGACGAGCGGGTGACGGCGGCGCGCCAACCTGGGCGCTCCCACGCGCTGCGCGAAGGCCCGCACGGACTACCGCGTCTGCTGGCCGGCCTGCACAGCCCCGGCGGACCGCTGAGCGGGGCTGAGCACGAGGCGCTGCACGGACCCCTGCCCGCCCTCGGTCCCCGCGAGCTGATCGGACTCGTGCACGACAGCGGGCTGCGTGGCCGGGGCGGCGCGGACTTTCCCACCGCCCGCAAGCTCCAGGCCGTGGCCGAGCGCCGGCGGGTCTCGGCCGTGGTCGTCAACGGCAGCGAGACCGAGCCCGCCAGCCGCAAGGACGCCCTGCTGCTGTCGCGCCTGCCCCACCTCGTGCTCGATGGCGCCGCGCTCGCCGCCATCGCCGTGGGCACGTCGGAGGTCTTCGTCAAGGTCCCCGCGGACGCCACCCGGTCGGTGCGCGCGCTCGAGCAGGCTGTGGGCGAGCGCCGCGACGGCCGTGTGCGCTTCACGCTCGCCGCCGGTCCCGAGGGCTATGTCACCGGTGAGGAGACGGCGGTGATCAACCACCTCGGGGGCGGCCCCTCGGTGCCGCTCTTCGTGCCTCCGCGACCCTTCGAACGGGGCTACCGGGGGCGTCCCACGCTCATTCAGAACGTCGAAACGCTGGCGCAGATGGCCTTGATCGCGCGGTACGGGGCAGAGTGGTTCCGCGAGCTCGGCACGGCCACCGATCCGGGCACCGTCCTTGTCACCATCTCGGGCGCGGTGGCCGCCCCCGGCGTCTACGAGCTCGCCTTCGGGACCTCGATGCAGTCGCTGATCGCGGCGGCCGGGGGCGCGACCGATTCGCTGCAGGCCCTGTTGATCGGGGGCTACTTCGGCACCTGGGTGGGGGTGCAGGAGGCCATGGAGCTCCAGCTCTCTCGAGAGGACCTCCAGCACATGGGCGCGGCGCTCGGCTCGGGCGTGGTCATCGCGCTGGGCGAGGCCGCCTGTGGCCTCAGGGAGAGCGCCCGCGTCTTTGACTACCTGGCCCGTCAGTCGGCCGGGCAATGTGGCCCCTGCGTCCACGGGCTGCGGGCCATGGCCGACGGTGTGTCGGAGCTGGCCGCCGGGCGCACCTCCCGGGACCAGATGCAGCGCCTGCAGCGGTGGGCCGGGGAAGTCAAAGGCCGCGGCGCCTGCCACCACCCGGACGGCGCCGTGCGCTTCATCCAGAGCGCGCTCACCGTGTTTTCCGAGGAGATCGAACGCCACCAGCACGGCCGCTGCGGCGGGGTGCCGGCGGGGCTGCCGCTCGGGCGCCCGGTCGCTACGGCGGCGGGGAGGAGGACCTGATGGAGCGAACGATGCGCCTGCGCGTGAACCCGATCGCCTGTGAGGCCCACGGCCTGTGCGCCGAGCTCCTGCCCGAGCTGATCCGCCTCGACGACTGGGGGTACCCGATCATCGAGCAGCCGGTCGTGCCCCCGCAGCTCGATGGGCTGGCCCGGCGGGCGGTGGACGTCTGTCCCACGCTGGCGCTGCTGCTCGAGCAAGGCGAGCCCTAGCGGGCTCGCTGGCGAGTTCGCTCACGCGAACTCGGGGGGGGGGGGGTCCTCAGTGATCTCCCTCGAGCCGGACCGGTGGCCCGGGCGGGTGCGGCTCGTCTTCGCTGGTGAGCAGCTGGCACTGCCACCAGCCCACGTCGCGCCAGGCACCGGCCTTCCAGCCAATCCGCCGGTAGACGCCCACGAGCTCGAAGCCGCTGGACTCGTGCAGGGCCACGCTGGCCGGGTTGGGCAGGGTGATGCCGGCGCAGGCGCTGCGGATCCCCTGACGGGCCAGCAAGGGCAGCAGGGCCTCGTACAGCACGGTGCCCACGCCCTGGCGGCGATGGGTCGCGGCCACGTAGATGCCGACGTCGACGGCCCACCGGTAGCCGGCCCGCTGGCGGTGCTGGGAGGCGTAGACGTAGCCCGCGAGCTCCCCGTCGCGCTCGGCCACGAGCCAGGGGTACAGCTCCTCGGTGACCTTGATGCGCTCCTCCATGGCGGCGGCATCGGGCGGGTGCTCCTCGAAGGACACCGCCGTGTCGCGGACGTAGGGGGCGTACATCGCCGCGCAGGCGGCGGCGTCCCGGCTGGGATCGGCATGACGGATGCGCACGGGGCTAGATTCTGCACCGAACAGGAGTCCGAGCCCGTGACCATCGACACCCTCACCGACGAACAGCGCGCCTTCGCCGACGCCATCCGCGACTTCGCCCGCCGCGAGTGCGGCACCCGCGAGCAGCTTGACGCCCTCACCGACCACGGCCGAGAGCCCCACAACCCGGATATCTACGCGGCGCATCGCCGACCTCGGCTGGCTCGGGGCGGCGATCCCCGAGCGCTACGGCGGATCGGGAGGCGGCGCCGATCGAGCTGTGCGTGCTCTGCGAGGAGTTCAGCCGCGGGCCAGATCCCCATGGGCTTCTTTCCCATCAGCATGATGGCCGCCGCGGCCGATCGAGCGCTTCGGCTCCGAGGAGCTCAAGAACGAGCTGCTGGGCGGGATCGTGGCCGGCGAAGTGGAGGCGATCGCCATGTCCGAGCCCGAGGCCGGCTCCGACGTGGGCGGGCTCTGCGCTGCCGGGCCGAGCGCGCCGACGGCGGCTATCGTCCTCAACGGCCAGAAGACGTGGATCACCGGCGCGCACGCCGCCGCGCACATCCTCGTCGTCTGCCGCACCGAGCCGGCGGAGGACAAGCACGCCGGCCTGTCGATGATCTCGGTTCCGGCCGGCACCCCCGGGCTGGAGGTGCGCCCGATCGAGACGATGGGCGGCCGCGAGGTCAACGACGTCTTCTTCACCGACTGCTTCGTCGCCGCCGAGCGGCTGATCGGCCGGGAGGGCGAGGCTGGCAGCAGCTGATGGCGGGCCTCAACAACGAGCGCATGATCATCGCCGCCCAGGCGCTGGGCACCGCCCAGCGGGCCTTTGACGATGTGCTCGCCTACGTCACCGAGCGGCGCCAGTTCGGCCGCCCGGTGGGGAGCTTTCAGGCCCTCTCCCACCGCCTGGCCGATCTGGCCACCGAGCTCGAAGCCACCCGGCTGCTCGTCTATGACCTGGCCCGCCGCGTCGCCGCCGAGCCCGAGACCACCTTCGCCCGCCTGGCCTCCATGGCCAAGCTCAAGGCCACGGAGCTCGCCAAGCGCATGACCCTGGAGGCCATGCAGATGATGGGCGGGGCCGGCTACGCCGTGGAGTACGGCATGGAGCACCAGGTCCGGGTGGCGCTCGTGACCACCATCTACGGCGGCACGAGCGAGATTCAGCGCGAGATCATCGCCCGGTCGTTCGGGCTCGGCGCCGGGGGAGGGCGCACGCCCGAGGGGCGGGGCGAAAAACCGGAAAATACGGCCGGTTTCTCGCCCAACCGTCGAGAGGACCAACCCGGGCCACCGGGTGCGCCGCGGCGCGGCGTACCCCGTACCGGAGCGGGCCGCGCCGGCTCAGGTGGTCATCCCGGTGAACTGGCCGCCGGTGACGTTGAGCACCTGGCCGTGAACGAAGTTCGACCACGGCGAGCACAGGAAGAAGATGCCGCCGGCGGCCTCCTCGGGCTTCCCCGCCCGGCCCGAGCGGGATCATCATCTGGCCCATCTGGCGCAGCTGCTCGGGGATGCCGAGCTGGACCTTCTCGCCGCCGATCTCGGTCACGTTCTCGTCGTCCTTGGCCGCGGTCAGTCGCGTCTCGATGAAGCCGAAGGCGACCGCGTTGACGTTGATCTTGAACTGACCCCACTCCTTGGCCAGCGTCTTGGTCAGGCCGACGACGCCCGACTTGCCTGACGAGTAGTTGGCCTGGCCGGGGTTGCCCATCGTCCCCGACACCGAGGAGACGTTGACGATCTTGCGAAACACCTCGTTACCCTCCTCGCGCTCCTTCTTGGCCGGCTCGCGCATGTGGGGAGCGACGGCCCGGCACATGCGGAAGGGGACGATGAGATGGATGTCGAGCATCCGCTGAAACCAGTCGTCGGAGAGCTTGTGCAGCGGCGCGTCGAGCGTGTAGCCGGCGTTGTTGACCAGGATGTCGACCTGGCCCCACTCGTCGACGACCTTCTGGACGAGCTCGTCGGGGACGCCGTCCTGGGTCAGGTCGCCGGCGTACACGAGCGTGTCGCCCTCGATCTCGTTGGCCGTCTCCTCGGCGACGTCGTTGTCGAGGTCGTTGATCAGGACCTTGGCGCCGTGCTCGGAGAGGAGCTCAGCGGTGGCGCGACCTATGCCGCGCGCGGAACCGGTGACGATCGCCACCTTGTCGTCGAGAATACCACGTCGGACTGCCTTTCATCGCTTTGACAAGAACGGCGGATCATGCCAGGGGTGGTGCCGCCGACGGCGTCCGGTTGGTCCCCGCCGGGCGGGGAATCGGTATAGAGTCCGCCCCGACCTCTTGTCCGACACCGTGAACGCCAAGCAATGGATCACCGCCTACGCCGAGCGTGCCGGCGTGGCCGCGCCCACCGCCGAGGAGTTGCAGGTACATCCTCGATCTGGCCGGCAGTCGCCGCCCACAGCTCCGAGCGGGTGGCCGCACCGGTGGCCTGCTGGGTGGCCGCCCAGGCGGGCTCGGGCTCGAGGAGGCGCGTGCCGACCGGATCGCGGGCGGGGCACGGCGGCCGGCGGCATGGCTGATCGGCGGCTCGACATCGTCCTCTTCGGAGCCACCGGCTTCACCGGGGGCCTGACCGCCGAGTACCTGGCCGCCAACGCGCCGGAGAACCTGCGCTGGGCCCTGGCCGGGCGCAACCGCCGACAAGCTCGAGTCCGTGCGCGAGCGACTCGGCGGCGCGATGCGGCCGAGCTCGAGCTCATCGAGGCCGACATCGGCGACGAGGGCTCCATCGACGCCGTCGCCGAGGCGGCCAAGGTCGTGATCACCACCGTCGGGCCCTACATCAACTACGGCGAGCCGCTGGTCAAGGCGTGCGCGCGCAGCCGGCACCGGCTACGTCGATCTCACGGGCGAGCCCGAGTTCGTCGACCGCATGTGGCTCGACTACCACGAGGAGGCCGAGCGCTCGGGCGCCCGCATCGTCCACTCGTGCGGCTTTGACTCCATCCCGTATGACCTCGGCGTGCTGTTCACCGTCGAGCAGCTTCCCGAAGGCGAGCCCGATCCACATCGACTGCTTCGTGCGCGCCGGCGGCAACCCGTCGGCGGGCACCTTCCACTCGCTCGTCCACGCCATGGGGCGGCTGCGCCAGAGCCATGCAGGTCGGCCCGCGAGCGCCGCCAGCGCGAACCCAAGCCGAGCGGACGCCGGGTCCAGGGCAAGACCGGCCGCGCCCCAGCACGACGACCGCGCCGGCGCCTGGGTCGTCCCCTTCCCGTCGATCGACCCTCAGACCGTGCTGCGCTCCGCCCGTGTGCTGGACCGCTACGGACCGGACTTCACCTACAGCCACTACATCGCCATCAAGCGCCTGCCCGTGCTCGCCGGCCTGGCCGTCGGCGCGGGCGGCCTGCTCACCCTCGCCCAAATTCCCCCGACCCGCAACGCGCTGCTCAAGCTCATGAGCTCGGGCGACGGCCCGAGTCCCGAGCAACGCGAGAAGGGCTGGTTCAAGGTCCGCTTCGCCGCCGACGCCGGCGGGCAGCACCTCATCACCGAGGTCGCCGGCGGCGACCCCGGCTACGGCGAGACGTCGAAGATGCTGGGCGAGGCCGGGCTGTGCCTGGCCCTCGACGACCTGCCCCAGCGGGCCGGACAGCTCACCCCGGCCGTGGCCATGGGCGACACGCTGATCGAGCGCCTGCAGCGAGCCGGGCATCAGCTTCCGGGTCACCGGGCAGCCCGGAGCGCCCGGCTGATGGCGCTGAGCGCCCACCGACTCCACGGAAGTCGTCGAGAGCGCGTTCGGCCACCACGAGGGCTCCCGCGTCCTGCACGCCAAGGGCACCCGCCTCACCGGCACGCTTCACCGCCACGCCCGAGGCGGCGCGGCTGACCCGGGCCGCGCACATGCAGGGCACGCCGGTCCCGGTCACCGCTCGGGTCTCCAACGGCGCCGGCGATCCCAACCTCCCCGACTATGCCCCCGATGTCCGCGGGCTGGCGGTCAAGTTCTACCTGCCCGACGGCAGCCGCACCGACATCATGGGCCAGACCGTGCCGCGCTTTCCCGGCAAGACGCCCGAGTCTTTCTCGAACCTGCCGGCGGTGATCGAGCCGCCCGGCGCTGGCGCCCGTGCGCTTGCCCCATCTACCTGGCCAAGAACCCCGAGCCATCGCCTCCTTGCGCTCGAACCCGGCGCAAGCTGCTCCCGCCCACGAGCTACGCGACCTGCCGCTACTACGCCCTGCACGCCTTCCGCTTGATCGACGAGGAGGGTGGCTCGCGCTACGTCCGCTACGAGTTCCTTCCCGAGCACGAGGAGCCGCGGCTCTGGCCCCACGTGGCGCGCCGCCGCGGCCGCGACTACCTGCAGGAGGACATTCGCCGCCGCCTCGACGGCGGTCCGGTCCGCTTCACCCTCGAGCTGCAGATCGCCGCACCCGGCGATCGCCGTCGACGACCCCAGCGCGCTCTGGCCCGATTCCCGCGAGCGGGTCAAGGCGGGCACGCTCGAGCTCACCGGTCTCGATACCGAGCGCGAGCAGGGCGACGACGTGCTCGTCTTCGATCCCCTTCGGCTCACCGACGGCATCGAGCCCTCCGACGACCCCGTCCTGCACTACCGCTCGGCGGCCATCCGCGACTCCGTGCACCAGCGGGCGGGGATCTGATGGCGGGCTGGACGGCCCAGGATATGCCTTCGCTGGCCGGGCGCCTGGCCGTGGTCACCGGCGCCAACAGCGGGCTCGGCCTGATCACGGCGCGCGAGCTCGCCCGGGCGGGAGCGGAGGTCGTCCTGGCCGTCCGCGACCGCCAGAAGGGCGAGCAGGCGGCGCAGACGATCCGCCGCGCCGTCCCCGACGCCGAGCTCGAGCTCCGCGCCCTTGACCTCGGCGACCTCGAGTCCGTGCGGGCCTTCGCCACCGAGCTCACGCGCCGGCCACGATCGCCTCGACCTGCTCGTCAACAACGCCGGGGTCATGGCTCCCCCTCGGCGGCTGACCAGGGACGGGTTCGAGAGCCAGTTCGGGCACCAACCACCTCGGTCACTTCGCCCTCGCCGGCCTGCTCATGCCCGCCCTGCTCGCCGCGGCCGAGCCACGCGTGGTCACGCTGTCGAGCGGCGCGCACCGGATCGGCACGATCCGCTTCGATGATCTCAACTGCGAGCACGGCTACAACAACTGGCGCGCCTACGGTCAGTCCAAGCTGGCAATCTGATGTTCTGCTTCGAGCTGGCCCGCCGGGCGGCCGAGGCGGGAGCGGCGCTGAAGAGCCTGGCCGCCCATCCCGGCTATAGCGCCACCAACCTCCAGTTCGCCGGACCCGCGCACTTCTACGAGAAGGCGCTGATGGCCATCAGCAACCGCGTCATCGCCCAGAGCGCGGAGATGGGGGCCCTGCCCACCCTCTACGCCGCGGTCGCCGACCTGCCCAGCGGCACGTTCGTCGGACCGGACGGGTTCATGGAGCAGCGAGGCCACCCCAAGGTGGTCACCGGGGCCGGGAAGGCCTATGACCGCGAGGCTTGGCGGCGGCTGTGGGAGGTCTCTGAGGAGCTCACCGGCGTGCGGTACGAGTTCGCGCCGTGGGTTCGCCCTCCGGCCCCCGGTGACCGACCTCCGAGCCGACGGGCAACGGGCGCTTCGCTGGGCGGCCCATTACCTCGAGCGCGTGCGTGAGCTCCCCGTGCTGGCGCAGGTCAAGCCGGGGGAAATCCGCGCCCGCCTCCCCGGCCGGGCGCCGGACGAGCCCGAGCCCTTCGCGGCCGTGCTCGACGATCTCGAACACAGTACTGCTGCCCGGTGTGACCCACTGGCAGCACCCGCGCTACTTCGCCTACTTCGCCACCAGCGCCTCCGAACCAGCCATCTTGGCCGAGATGCTCGCCGCCACGCTGAACTCGGTGGCCATCCTGTGGCGCACGGCTCCGGCGGCCACCGAGCTCGAGGGACTCGTGCTCGACTGGGTCGCCGACCTGCTCGGGCTCCCCGGCGGCTGGCACGGACACATCGAGGACAGTGCCTCCACCTCGACACTCGCCGCCATCATCGCCGCCCGGGAGGCCACCGGACGCCGCGTCGTGGTCTGCTCCGAACAGGCGCACTCCTCGGTGGCCAAGGCGGCGCGGATGCTCGACATGGAGCTGCGCACGGTGCCGTGCGATGAGGCCTTCCGGATGCGCGTCGAGCCGCTTGCGGAGGGCCTCGCCGACGCGGCGGCCGTGGTGGCCACCGTGGGGACGACGGCGACGACCTCCGTCGACCCCGTGGCCGAGATCGCGCCGCTGTGCGCAGCAGCGCGGGGACCTGGCTGCACGTCGATGCCGCCTATGCCGGGTCGGCCATGGTGTGCCCCGAGCACCGGTGGGCGTTCGCCGGAGTCGAGCACGCCGATTCGCTCGTCGTCAACGCCCACAAGTGGATGCTGACCCCCAATGACTGCTCGCTGCTCTGGAGCCGGCGGCCCGAGGACCTGCGCCGAGCCTTCAGCCTCATCCCCGAGTACCTGCGCACAACCGACGCCGAGGACGCCCTCTCGCTGAGCGAGTACGGCCCCGCGCTCGGGCGCCGCTTCCGGGCGTTGAAGCTGTGGGCGGTCCTGCGCTGCCTCGGGCGGCGCGGGCTCCAGGAGCACATCCGCCGCGGGATCGAGCTGGCCGCAACGCTTCGAGCGGTGGGTGGCGGACGAGCCCGGGTGGGAGCTGACGGCGCCCCGTCCCTTCTCGGTCGTGTGCTTTCGCCTCGCGCGGCGACGACGAGCGCAACCGCAAGCTGCTGGCGCGCGTCAACGCCAGCGGCGAGATCTTCATCTCCCACGCCGTGCTCGATGGCCGCTACACCCTGCGGCTCGCCGTCGGGCAGATGCACACCACCGGGGACGACATTCGCGACTGGCCGTGGGACGGTGCTGCGGCGCGAGTCCGCCGCCGTGCTACTTGAGCTCGGCCGAGGTCTTGCCCAGCAGCTGGCGGGCGATGATGAGCAGCTGGATCTGCTGGGTGCCCTCGAAGATGTCGAGGATCTTCACGTCGCGGGCCCACTTCTCGAGCAGCTCGCCCTCGCCGTAGCCGACCGCCCCGCACAGGGCCACGCAGCGCAGCGCGATGTCGGTGCCGGCGCGCCCCGCCTTGGCCTTGGCCATCGAGGCCTGCAGCGAGTTGGGCTTGCGGTTGTCGGCCATCCAGGCCGCCTGGAGGGCGAGCAGGTACGCCGCCTCCCAGTCGGACTCCATGGCGATGTACTCCGAGGCGGCGGCGCTCTGGGCGTGCGGCGGCGTGTCGTAGTCGATCTCGATGCCGGCCTCCTCGAGCAGCTCGCGCGTGCGCTCCAGGCACGCCCGAGCCACGCCGATGGCCATCCCGGCCACGAGCGGGCGGGTGTTGTCGAAGGTCTGCATGACGCCCGGCGAAGCCGCCCTTGGGGGCGATCTCGGGGCTGCCGAGCAGGTTCTCCTTGGGCACGCGGCAGTCGTCGAGCACGAACGCCGCCGTGTCCGAGGCGCGGATGCCCGAGCTTGTGCTCGAGGCGGTCGAGCTTGAGGCCGGGGTTGTCGCGCTCGACGACGAAGGACTTGATCGCCGCCCGGCCCTGGCTGCGGTCGAGCGTGGCCCAGACGACGATGAGCTCGGCGCGGTCGCCCGAGGTGACGTAGATCTTCTCGCCGTTGAGGACGTACTCGTCACCGTCGAGGCGAGCGGTGGTGCGGATGGCGGCCGAGTCCGAGCCGGCCTCGGGCTCGGTGATGGCCATGGCCGCCCACTTGCCGCCGAAGCGCGCTCAGCTGCTCCTCGTTGGCCACGGCGGCGATGGCCGCCTGGCCGAGCCCCT
Organism: uncultured Solirubrobacterales bacterium; assembly: GCA_963777185.1. Taxonomy (GTDB): domain Bacteria; phylum Actinomycetota; class Thermoleophilia; order Solirubrobacterales; family Solirubrobacteraceae; genus Palsa-465. The sequence goes on along the minus strand of CAVZPU010000010.1, from coordinate 213,268 downwards.
GACGGGGCATCGTCGAGCAGCAGGCCCACGTCGCCCCAGCACAGCTCGATCAAGCCGAGCAGGCTGGCCATGTTGGAGCCGTTGCGGTTGCCGTCGCGGTCGGCCGAGGCACCGTTGGAGCTGCCCGAGCCGCCGTCCCGACGCGCGCCCGCGCCGGCGCCGCCCAGAGCGCCGCTCTCGTTCATGCCGTCGATGAGCGCGGCCAGCATGTCGAGCTCTTTGGGGTACTCGTGCTCGGCCAGGTCGTACTTGCGGGAGTTGGGCCGAAAGACCTCGGCGGCCACCTGGTGGGCCTGGGAGATGAGGCCGCTGGAATTTCTTGGGGACTTCGAGATTGATCATGGTCTTAGACGAGCAGTGCGCCCTCCATCAGACCGGCGGCGCGCAGGTCGCGGTACCAGCGCTCCACCGGGTGGTCCTTGATGTAGCCGTGCCCCGCCGAGCAGCTGGACGCCGTCGGAGCCGATCGTCATGCCGCGCTCGGCGCACGAGCCGGCGGGCCAGCGTCACCTCACGGGCGAAGGGCAGGCCCTGGTCGACGCGGCTGGCCGCCCGCAGGGTGGCCAGACGCATGCCCTCGAGCTCGATGGCGATGTTGGACACCGTGAAGGCGACCGCCTGGCGGTGGGAGATCGGCTCGCCGAACGCGGTCCGCTCGTTGACGTACTGCTTGACGTAGTCGAGCACCGCCTGGCCCGTGCCGACGGCCAGCGCGCACCAGGCCAGACGGGCGAGCTGGACGCACTCGGTGTAGGTCTCGGCGGCCGCCTCGCCGAGCAGCGCGCCTTCGGGGAGCTGGACGCCGTCGAGGATGAGCCGGCCGGTGGCGCCGGCGCGTACACCCATGGCCGGCTCGGGCTCGACGCTCAGGCCGTCGCTACCGGACTCGACGATGAACAGGGCCGGACCCGAGCCCTCGAGCTCGGCGGCGATGACGAACAGCTCGCTGTCTGCGGCGCGGGGAACGAGCGTCTTGACGCCGTCGAGGACGTAGCCCTCCGCGACCTGGCGAGCCGTGGTCTGCAGGTGGAAGGGGTCGAACAGCGCCCGGGGCTCCTGCAGGGCCAGAGCCGCCGCCGGCACGTCCTCGCCCACGAACTCGGGCAGGTACTTCGCCTGCTGGTCGGCGTCGCCCCACAGACTGATCGCCGTCGAGACCGCCGCCGGGGCCAGGCAGGCCACAGCCATGCCCATGTCACCCTGGGCCAGCGCCTCGCTCATGAGCACCGAGGTGACCGCCGAGCGTTCCGCGACGGCACCGCCGAGCTCCTCGGGCACGCCGACCATGGTCAGGCCGAGCTCGTTGGACTGGGTGAGCAGCTCCGGCGGCGCCGCACAGGCCTCGTCGGCGGCCTGTCCGACCGGCCGCAGGCGCTCGAGGGCGAAGCTGCGCACCGAATCGCGCAGCATCTGCTGCTCATCGTCCGGGGTGATGTCGAAGAGGTCGCTGCGGCGGGCTCGCGGCTGGCGGGCGGGGCGCGAGAGCTTCTGGGCGGCGGCGAAAGTGCGGCCGGCCCGGGTCGCGGTGCGCACGGTCTGCTTGGAGACTCCGTGCAGGAAGCGCTCGGTCTGGTCGCGCAGGCCGAGTCGGTCGATGAGCTCCGAGGAGGCGATCATGTTGATCGCCCGCAGGCCCACCGCCATACCCTTCTCGGCGAAGTTAGGCGAGGAAGTCGACGGCATAAGCGGCGAGCGTAGCACAGGCTGGTGTCACGTCGAATGATGTAACGATCCCGCGCTTATGGGATTCTTACTCGGGCACGCGTCATGCTGGCGGGATGCGCGTCTTGGTAGCCGAGGATGAGCGGCGGCTGGCCGAAGCCATCGCCCGCGGCCTGCGGCGCGAGGGCATGGCCGTCGATCTCACCGGCGACGGCGGCGACGCGCTGCTCAAGGCCCGTGTGGTCCGCTACGACGTCGTCGTGCTCGATCGTGATTTGCCCTCGTTGCACGGCGACGAGGTGTGCCAGGTCCTACGCGACGAACGGCCCGAGACCGGCATCCTCATGCTGACCGCCGCCGCCGGCCTCGACGACCTCGTCCAGGGCCTGTCCCTGGGGGCCGATGACTACCTACCCAAGCCGTTTCGCTTCCCGGAGCTCGTGGCGCGGATCCGCGCCCTCGGGCGACGCTCCTCGCCGAGCCGCCCGGCCGTGCTGCACCACGCCGACCTCGAACTCGACCCGGCGCGCCGGGCGGTGACCCGGGCGGGAGCGCCGCTCGAGCTGGCCCGCAAGGAGTTCGGCGTGCTCGAGGCGCTGATGGGCGCCGACGGGTCGGTGGTCTCGGCCGAAGAGCTGCTCGAACGCGTCTGGGATGAGCAGACCGACCCCTTCACCAACGTTGTTCGGATGACGATCATGACCCTGCGCCGCAAGCTGGGCGAGCCGCAGGTGGTGGAGACGGTGATCGGCGTCGGCTACCGGCTCGTGTGATGGGCCGCTGGTCGAGCCGCCTGCGCGCCGCGGCGCCCGCGCCCACGATCCGCCTGCGGCTCACCCTGCTCTACGGCGGCGTCTTTCTGCTCACCGGGGCGGTGCTGCTGACCATCGGCTATGTGCTCGTCCGCCACAACCTGCGGGCGCCGGCCGACTTCCGGACCGAGCTGCGCCACTTGGGCCTGCCCGTGCCCCCCGCGCTTCCCAACCGCCCTCCTCGCTTCGGCGACCGGTTTGGGTACGCCCGCTTCGGCGCGGCGATCCGGGCCCAGATCGAGACCCAGACCCTGCATCGGCTGGTGGCCGAGTACGTGGTCGCGCTGGTGGCGATGACGATCGTCTCGGTGGCGGCGGGCTGGCTCTTGGCCGGCCGTGCACTGCGGCCGCTGCGCCAGATCACGGCCACCGCGCGGCGGGTCTCGGGCGAGAACCTGGGTGAGCGGATCGGCCTGGCGGGTCCGGCCGACGAGCTGCGCGAGCTGGCCGACACCTTCGACGGCATGCTCGGCCGCCTCGACGCCGCCTTCGCCAGCCAGCGCCACTTCGTGGCCAACGCCTCGCACGAGCTGCGCACGCCCCTGGCCATCATGCGGACCGAGATCGACGTCTCCCTGGCCGATCCCGACGCCCCCGCCGGGGAGCTCCGGGCGATGGGGGAGGCGGTGCGCGAGTCGATCGACCGCTGCGAGCGCCTGATCGACAGCCTGCTCTTCCTGGCCCGCAGCGAGGCCGCCGCAGGCCGGGAGGAAGCCATCGACGTCGCCTCGCTGGCCGCCGACTGCATCACCGACATGCGCGCCCGGGCGCACGTGGCCCGGGTGCGCATCAGCGGGGAGCTCGAGCCGGCGTGGACGCGGGGCGAGCCGGCCCTGCTCGAGCGGATGGTCGCCAATCTGCTCGACAACGCCATCCGCCACAACGAGCCCGAGGGCTGTGTCGATGTCCGCACCGAGACCAGCGGCGCGAGCATCAGGCTGGTGGTGGCCAACGGCGGAGCCCCCATCGACGCCGAGGCCGCAGCCACGCTGACCGAGCCCTTCCGGCGTCTGGACCGGGGACGGGAGGGCTTCGGGCTCGGCCTGTCGATCGTGCGCTCGGTGGCCGCCGCCCACGGCGGCCAGGCTCTGGTCCGGCCCCGGACCGAGGGCGGTCTCGAGGTCACCGTGGAGCTACCGGCGCTGCCCACGGCGATCATTGTTGGTAGTTCGCAAGCCTCGCGCGCGCTTACACGCAACTGACACCACCCTCGCTACAAAGGCGAGATCGGGCGCGAGAAGCGCCCGCGCCGCAAGCTGTATGCCCGTACGCACCGAGAGCTCTCGATCCGGTCCTCAAGGACGGCCTCAATGAATCCTCCCGACCGCCCCGCCGGCCGTCCCTGGCATCTCTATCTGCTCGTCGTGGCCACGCTGGCCGTCGCCGCCTTCGCCATCACCCAGATCGGGCCGCCCTCGAGCTCGGCTCGGACCTCGAGCGAAGTCGTGACGGCGCAGGACGGAGTCGTGCAGTCCACCGTGTCGGCCACCGGCAACATCGCCGCCGGCGTCGATGACAACGTCAACTTCCAGACCAGCGGCACGCTGGCCACCATCGATGTCTCAGTCGGCCAGCACGTGATCGAGGGACAGCTTCTGGCCACGCTGGACCCGACCGCCGATCAGCTCGCGGTCGATCAGGCTCAGGCCAGCCTTACCTCGGCCCAGGATCAGCTCACCTCCCTCGAGAACGGCACCTCGGGCACCGCGACGGCGACCTCCGCTCCGGTCTCCAGGTCGGACACCGAGTTCGTCTCGATGTCGACGACTTCGGGCTCGGCCGCCGCGCCCTCCTCAAAGCCCAGCTCGGGATCGCGGAGCGCACCGCGTGGCTCGTCGGGGTCATCGTCGACCCCGACGGGGACGAGCGGGGCCGGGACGGGCGCCAGCTCCCGCTCCGGGGCGGGCACGGGTGGCTCGAGCGCGAACTCGGCGGCCGGCAATTCCACCACCAGCTCGGGCGCCGGCGCCGGGGGTTCCTCGACCGGCGGCTCGACCACCACCACGACCCCCTCCCCGTCGAGCATCGCCTCCGCTCAGGCCTCCATCGACGGCGCGGAGGCGAACCTGCGCTCGGCCGAGCAGACACTGAGCAAGACGCGCCTCTACGCCCCGGCCACCGGCACGATCACCTCGCTGGCCAGTCTGTCGCCCGGCGACTCCGTTTCCGCCGGCGGGACGGGTGCCGCGGGGAGCGGATCGTCGAGCGGGGGCTCCGGATCGAACGCCGGCAGCGCCGCCTCCGGAGCCGGCGGCGGCGCCGGCACGACGGCCGGATCGCTCGGCGGCTCCTCGGGAACCTCGTCGTCCTCGAGCTCGGGCGGCTCATCGAGCGCCACGCCGTTCGCCGAGATCGTCGACACGAGCAGCATGACCATGACCGTCGCCTTCAGCGAGGCGGACATCACCCAGGTCAAGGTCGGTCAGCCGGCCACGGTCTCGATCGACGCGCTCAGCGGCGTGGAGCTGGCCGGACACGTGTCGTCGATCTCGACGGTGGGCACGACGAGCAGCGGCGTGGTCAGTTACGACGCCACGGTGACGCTCGACCAGCTCGACCCGCGCGTGAAGCCGGGCATGAGTGCCTCGGCCACCGTGGTCACCGGACAGGCCGACGGCGTCACCGTCCCCACGGCCGCGCTGAGCGGCACGGGCTCACTGGCCAGCGTGAACGTCAAGAAGAACGGCAAGACGCTGGCCCAGCCGGTGATCGTCGGCCTGCGCGGAAGCACGCGCGCGCAGGTGGTCGGCGGCCTCTCGGCCGGGGACCAGGTGGTCATCTCGATCACCCTGCCTGCGCTCGGCACGACGTCGACCACCTCGAGCGGCTCGAACGGAACGCTCGGCGGCGGGGGCGGCCGCTTCGGCGGGGGCGGTTTTGGGGGTGGCGGCTTCGGCGGTGGCGGCTTCGGGGGCGGAGGGTTGCGCGCCGCGGGCGGTGGTGGATGAGGCGCGTTCGCCGGGCCGCGGCAGCGGCCCCCGTCCGCCCGGGACTCGATGCCGCGCCTTCGGCGGCGAGGGTCGGGACCGGCGGCGCGCCGGTCATCGACGTGCGCGGCGTGACCAAGGTCTACCGCATGGGCACGGTCTCCGTGCCCGCGCTGCGCGGGGTCACCTTGCAGATCACGCGCGGCGAGTACGTGGCCATCATGGGCCATTCCGGGAGCGGCAAGTCGACGCTTATGAACATCCTCGGCTGCCTGGATACGCCGACCAAGGGCTCCTACCGGCTCGGTGGGCTGGACATTCGCGGCGCAGATGAGGACACGCTCGCTGATCTGCGCAACCGCTACATCGGCTTCGTCTTTCAGAGCTTCAACCTCATTCCGCGTACGCGCGCGCTGGCCAACGTGGAGCTGCCCTTGGCCTACGCAGGCCTGCCGCGCCCGGAGCGCCGGCGCCGGGCCCTCGAGGCTCTCGGGGAGGTGGGCCTGGCCGACCGCGTCCAGCACATGCCGGCCGAGCTCTCGGGAGGGCAGCAGCAGCGGGTGGCCGTCGCCCGCGCGCTCGTCACGCAGCCCGCCATGATCCTGGCCGACGAGCCCACGGGGAATCTCGACACGGCCTCCGGCGCGGAGGTGCTGGGCCTCTTCTCGCGGCTGTCCGCGGACGGGGCGACGATCATCCTCATCACTCACGAGGAGGATGTGGCGGCCCATGCCGACCGGGTGATCCGGATCAGCGACGGGCAGATCCTCACCGATGAGCCGGTGGCCGCCGGGGAGGCGGGCCGATGAGCGAGGTCATCCGGGTGGCGCTGGCCGGGCTGAGCGCCAACATGCTCCGCACCGGCCTCACCGTCCTCGGGCTGACCATCGGCGTCGGCTCGGTGATCATCCTCATCGCTGTCGGCACCGGGTCCTCGACGGCGGTGGAGAAGCAGATCGACGCCCTGGGCAGCAACGTGCTGCTCGTCACCACGGGTCCCAGCCTGGGTGGCTTGCGGCGCGCCCCCACGAGCGGCACCCAGCTCACGCTGGCCGATGCCCAGGCGCTTGAGAATCGCTTCCAGGCCCCCGACGTGCAGAGCGTCTCCCCGGTGGCGAGCGCCAACGGGGTCACGCTCGCCTACGGCAGCACGACCTATTCGCCTTCCTCCTTCGTGGGCAGCACCCCGAGCTATGAGCAGGCGCGCAGCTACACGGTCGCGGAGGGCAGCTGGTTCAGCCAAGCCCAGGAGAACGCCCACAGCCGGGTGCTCGTCATCGGGCCGACGGTGGCCTCCGAGCTTTTTCCCGGCCAGGACCCCGTGGGCCAGTCGGTCACCGTCAACAGCTCCGCCTACCAGGTGATCGGCGTCACCGCCTCCAAAGGCGCGAGTGGCAGCCAGAACCAGGACGACGTGGCCATCGCGCCGCTGAGCGCGGTGCAGGACACGCTGACCGGCTACGGCGCCGTTAACCAGATCGTCGTGCAGGCCACCTCGCGCGAGGCGCTGAACGCGGCGCAGAGTGAGGTCACCGGCATCCTCAACCAGCTCGACCCGCCCAGCCAGGCCTCCTTGCTGTCCGGCACCACGAGCAACTTCAACGTCATCAACCAGAGCTCGATCCTGCAGACCTCGACGGCCAGCAGCAAGGTCTTCACCACGCTGCTCGGCGAGGTCGCCGCCATCTCCCTGCTCGTCGGGGGGATCGGCGTGATGAACATCATGCTCGTCTCGGTCACCGAGCGCACGCGCGAGATCGGCATCCGCAAGGCGGTGGGGGCCCGGCGCAGCGACATCCTCATCCAGTTCCTCGTCGAGGCGGTGCTCGTCTCGCTCTTCGGCGGTCTCGCCGGCGTCATCGCCGGCGTCGTCGGCAGCCAGTTCCGCATCGCCGGCGTCCAGCCCGTGATCGCGCCCTACTCGATCGCCCTGGCCTTCGGGGCGGCGGTGCTCACCGGACTGTTCTTCGGCACCTACCCGGCCGGCCGGGCCGCGGCCATGCGCCCGATCGAGGCGCTGCGATTCGAATGACTTTCCCTTTGTCGGCCACGAACACCCGAGGACGCACATGAACGCGATGCCCTACGGCGCTGATCAGGAAGAAGGCTGGGACGAGGCGGAGGAGCCGGTCATGGTGCCCGGCCGCCCGCGGCGGCGGCTCTGGGGCCCGGCGACCGCCGTGCTCCTGGCCCTGCTCGTCGGCGCCATCTGCTTCTACGCCGGTGTGCGGGTCGAGAAGGGACAGATGAGTAGTACGTCCTCCAGCGCGGCGAGCACGCTGGCGTCGCGCTTCGCGGCGGCCCGGGGCGGCGCCTCGGCGACGGCGGGCACGTCCGCGGCAACCGGGGCGTCGACGGGCTCCCGTTCCGCCGGCTTTGGCCGGTTCGGCGGGGGTGGGGGCAACGGAACGTTTGGAACCGTCAGCACCGTCGACGGCCACACCCTGTACATCACCGACACCACGGGCAACACGGTCCAGGTGAACCTGTCCTCGGCGACGACTCTGTCCAAGAGCGAAACCGTGTCGGCCGCCTCGATCCATCCTGGCGACACGGTCGTCGTCTCGGGACTCAAGGGCTCGAACGGCACCATCAGCGCGAGCTCGGTCAACGACAGCGGCGCCCGCGGCAGCGCCTTCGGTGGCGGCGGCGCCGGCGCGGGCTCCGGGGGGGCAGGCGCCGGTGGCTCGGGCGGGGGCAACTCGGCCCTCAACTCACTCTTCGGCTCCGGCTGATCCCTCAGAGAAAGGAACATCTTGTCCACAGTTCAAACCACGGCGCGGCGAGCGCCGATCGTGCTTGGCGCGGTCCTGGCCGGCCTGGCGCTGGCCGCCTGCGGCAGTAGCACCAGCAGCTCCACCACCACCGCGGCGGCGGCCAGCGGGGCCTCGGGTGCCTCGGGCGCCTCGGGCGCGGGCGGATCCTCGGCCTCGCGCTCGGCCTTTCGCAAATGCCTCCAGCAACACGGTGTGACCCTGCCCAATCGGCGGCCGGGCACCGGGGGCGGTCCGCCCCCGGGCGGGGGTGGCGGCGGTGGCGGCTTCTTCGGCGGAGGCCAGGGCGGCCCGGGCCGCAACCCCAAGCTGGCGGCGGCCATGAAGGCCTGCGGCGGCGGGCGGTTCCCGCGCGGCGCCGGGCGGCGGTTTCGCTTCGCGGGCGCGACGCTCACCAAGTTCGTGAGTTGCATCCGCTCGCACGGCTTCCCGAGCATGCCCAACCCGAACACGTCGGGCAGCGGGCCGGTGTTCCCGTCCAGCATCCGCACCAACCCCAAGTTCGTGGCCGCGAGCAAGTCGTGCGCCAGCCTGCTGCGCCCGGCGGGCGCCCCGCCGCCTGGCGGGACGACGACGTCGCCGGGCGCCAGCACCTGATCTGACCCCCACGGTGAGCCGCCGTCGCCGCAGCGCGGTGGCGGCCACCGGCCGGGGGTAAGAGATACTGGGTTGATGAACGAGCCCGACCTGCTGTGGACGCCCTCGGCGGAGCGCTTGGAGCGCGCCAACCTCACGCGCTATCAGCAGTGGCTCGAGCAGGAGCGCGGCGTGCGCACGAGCGACTACGGCGAGCTCTGGCAGTGGTCGGTGGATCACCTGGAGGACTTCTGGCGCTCCATCGTGGACTACTACGAGCTGCGCGTCGACGGAGAGGACGGGCGCGTGCTGACCGACGGGCAGATGCCCGACGTCGGCTGGTTTCCGCAGGCCCGGGTCAACTACGCCGAGCACATCTTCGCCGGCAAGGATGACGATGCCGTGGCCATTCGCCACGCCTCCGAGCTTCGGGAGCTGGGGGAGTGGACCTGGGGCGAGCTGCGGGCCCAGGCCGCGGCCATCGCCGCTGGGCTGCGGGCGCACGGAGTCGAGGAGGGCGACCGGGTGGCCGCCTACCTGCCGAACATCCCCGAAACAGTGGCCGCCTTCCTCGCCTGCTCCTCGATCGGCGCCATCTGGTCCTCCGCCGCGCCCGAGTTCGGGGCCCGCTCGGTGGTCGATCGCTTCGCCCAGATCGAGCCCAAGGTGCTGCTGGCCATCGACGGCTACCGCTACGGGGGCAAGGACTTCGACCGGGAGGGCAGCGTCGAGCGGATCGCCGGGGAGATCGACTCGCTGGCGAAGGTGGTCCGCCTGGGCTACCTCGACGGCAGCGGGTGGGAGGACGGGTTCCTGGGCACGGATGCGACGCTCGAGTTCGCCCAGCTGCCCTTCGATCACCCCCTGTGGGTGCTCTACAGCTCGGGCACGACGGGGCTGCCCAAGGCCATCGTGCACGGCCAGGGCGGGATGCTCCTCGAGCACGCCAAGAAGATGAACCTCCACCTCGACGCCCAGGCCGGCGACCGGGTGTTCTGGTTCACGACCACCGGTTGGATGATGTGGAACTTCCTCGTCGGGGTCCTGCTCACCGAGGCCTCCATCGTGCTCTTCGACGGCAATCCGAGCCACCCGGGGCCCGAGCGGCTGTGGGACCTGGCCGCGGATGCGGGAATCACCTGCTTCGGCACGAGCGCGGCCTACATCAGCGCCTGCCTGAAGGCCGAGATCAAGCCCCGCGAGGGCCGCGACCTGAGCGCACTGTCGGCCGTCGGGTCGACCGGCTCGCCGCTCAGTCCCGAGGGCTTTCAGTGGGTCTACGACGAGCTCGGCTCGGAGACGTGGCTCTTCTCCACCTCCGGGGGCACCGACGTGTGCACCGCCTTCGTGGGTGGGGTGCCGACGCTGCCGGTCTACCTGGGCGAGCTCCAGGGGCGGGCCCTCGGCGCCGCCGTGGAGGCCTGGGACCCAGACGGCCGGCCTCTCATCGGCGAGGTCGGCGAGCTCGTCATCACCAAGCCGATGCCCTCGATGCCGATCTTTTTGTGGGACGACGAGGACGGCTCCCGTCTGCGCGAAAGCTACTTCGACACCTACCCCGGCATCTGGCGCCACGGGGATTGGATCGAGATCACCGAGCGGGGGACGGCCATCATCCACGGCCGCTCGGACTCGACGATCAACCGGGGTGGGGTGCGCATGGGCACGGCCGAGATCTACCGGGCGGTGATGGCCGTCGACGAGATCCTCGACGCCCTCGTCGTCGACGTCCCGCGCACCGGGACGGACGGCTGGATGCCGCTCTTCGTCGTCGTGCGCGAAGGCGAGGAGCTCTCCGATGAGCTCATCAAGGAGATCCGCCAGCGGGTCCGCGAGGACTGCTCGCCCCGCCACGTGCCCGACGAGATCCGCCAGGTCGACGAGGTTCCGCGCACGCTGTCGGGCAAGGTGCTCGAGGTGCCGGTCAAGCGCATCCTCATGGGGACCCCGGTCGATGAGGCGGCGAGCCGGGAGTCGCTGGCCAATCCCGAGGCGCTTGATTACTTCGTGGAGCTGGCCTCTCAGTAGGCCGGCCGGGCGCCCCGAGGTCGAGGCGAGCCGGTTACGGGCCACGCTGAGGCGCGGAGCGCCCCGCGTCCCCGCGAAATCACTCTTATGCTGCTCTCAAACCCGCGCGCCACTGTGAACTGGTGACGCCCTGCCGGCCGGAGGCGCGTCGTCTCCGGGTACCCGGCAGTGAGTCCAGAACTTCCCTGAGCAGGAGCCAACCATCATGAACCGCCTCAGCCGCATGACCCTCATGGTCGCCGCCTCGCTGGCAGCCCTGGCCATCGCCGGCTGCGGCAGCACGCAGACCGTCACCAGGACCGTGTCCCAGCAGCCGGCGAGCGGCGAGCCGACCTCCTTCGGCTCGGGCAAGGGGCTCACCATCCACCAGATCTACTCGCAGGCCAGTCCCGGCGTAGTCGACATCCAGGTCACCACCTCGACGCCGGGCCTGTTCGGAAGCCAGCAGAGCCAAGGCGAGGGCGCCGGCGTCGTGTACGACTCCAGTGGCGACATCCTCACCGACGAGCACGTCGTCAGCGGGGCCACGAGTGCCAAGGTCAATTTCTCCAACGGCAACAGCGCCACGGCCAAGGTGCTGGGCACCGATCCCTCAACCGACGTGGGCGTGATCAAGGTCAGCGTGCCCTCCTCCTGGCTGCACCCGATCCCCTTCGCCAACTCCTCCAACGCTCAGGTGGGTGACCCGGTGGTAGCCATCGGGAGCCCGTTCGGCCTGCCCGAGACGACGACCGCCGGCATCGTCAGCGCCGTGAACCGCAGCATCCAGGCGCCGAACGGCTTCACCATCACCGGCGCCATCCAGACCGACGCGGCCATCAACCCCGGTAACTCGGGCGGCCCTCTGCTCGACGGCGCCGCCCACGTGCTCGGGCTCAACGACCAGATCCAGACCAATTCGGGCTCGAGCGCCGGTGTGGGCTTCGCCACGCCGGGCAATGCCGTCATGAAGGTGGCCAACTCCATCATCGCCGGGCACCCGGTCCAGCATCCCTACGTGGGCGTCGATCTCAACCCGACCTCCTCGGGTGGCGCCCAGATCTCGACCACCGCGGATCAGAACGGCAATCCGCCCGTTCGTCCGGGCACGCCGGCCGCCAACGCCGGCCTGCAGGCCGGTGACCTGATCACCGCCGTCAACGGCCAGAAGGTCACCTCGACCAACCAGTTCATCCAGACGGTCAACAACTATCAGCCCGGCCAGACCGTGACCTTCACCTATCAGCGGGGTGGCTCGACCCACACCGCGAAGGTCAAGCTGGGTAGCCGGCCGACCGCCCAGCCGACCACGGGCTGAGGGGCCGGGGGGCGCCCGCAGGCTCGCCCGTTGCGGGGCGCCCGCCTATTTGCGGGCCATGACCACGATCCCGAGCGTGATCGACCCCAGGGCGGTCGCCGCGCAGAGGGCCGTCAGGGCGCCCCAGCCGATGACCGCCCCGGTGCGGCGATCGCGAAGCGCTTCGAGCAGTCCGGCCACGCCGGAGACGCCGAGCCCGAACACGGCTGACACCCCGACACCGAAGAGCAGCGCGTAGCCGACGACCTGGGCCAGCTTCGCGGTCTGCACGATGGCGCCCGTCACGTGCGGACCCCCTTGCGCCGCGAGACCCCGCGCCGCTTGGCCATCGTGGTCAGGCCGCCGGCCAGCGCCAGGGCGATGACGATGAGCGGGCCGGTCACCCCCGCCCCCAGAACATCCTGGACCCAGTAGACGACGGCACCGAAGGCCATCCCCATGGGCAGAGTGAGCACCCAGGCCACGGCGATGTTGCCGGCCACTCCCCAGCGCACCGCTGAGAGCCGGCGAGCGGCGCCGGCGCCCACCACTCCACCGGAGATGACGTGGGTGGAGGAGAGGGGGTAGCCGAAGTGCGAGGAGGCCAGGATCACCGCCGCCCCGGCCGCCTGCGAGGTGAAGCCCTGGGCCGGGTCCATGCGGATGATCCGGGTGCCGAGGGTGCGGATGATCCGCCACCCGCCGGCATAGGTGCCGAGGGCAATGGCCGAGGCAGCGGCGATGATGACCCAGGTGGGGACATGAGGATCGTGGGCGCTGATGCTGCCGTGGGCGACGAGCGCCAGGGTGATGACGCCCATGGTCTTCTGGGCGTCGTTGGTCCCGTGAGCCAGGGCGAGCATCGAGCCACCCGGGATCTGTCCCCAGCGGAAGCCGCGGTGCACGATCCCGGGCCGCCGCCGGCCGACGATGCGGTAGATCAAGATGATGCCCAGGGCAGCCGCGACGAAGGCCAGCACCGGGGCGATGAGGGCCGGCACGACGACGCTCGAGATCACCGCCTGACCCTTGACCCCCGAGCTGCCGACGGCGGCCAGCACGGCGCCGATCACTCCGCCGATGAGGGCGTGCGAGGAGCTCGAGGGCAGGCCGAAGAACCAGGTGATGAGGTTCCAGGCGATGGCCCCGATCAGGCCGGCGAACACCACCTGCTCGGTCATCTGGGAGGCTACGAAGATGCCGCTGGCCACCGTGGCAGCGACTTTCAGGGAGATGAAGGCCCCGGCGAAGTTGAGCACGGAGGCGACGGCGATGGCCGTCCGGGGCGGCAGGGCGCGCGTGGAGATCGTCGAGGCGACGACGTTGGCCGTGTCGTGAAAGCCGTTGGTGAAGTCGAAGGCCAGCGCGGTGGCCACGACGACCACCAGGAGGAGGGTGCTGTGCATCGCCGGCTAGTACCCGACCCCGGGGGGCTAAGTCGCGGGGGCTCCGTTTTGGGCGGTCACTCGCTCCATCAACTCTCGGTGGACGCTGCGCTTGCCGCCGGTCCGGCGCTCCCAGTGGCCGTCGCCGTCCATGGTCCAGGCGTTGGTGTCGTCGGCCAGACACCGCTCCAGGGTGTCCTCGAGCTCGGCCCGGAGCTCGGCGTCGTCCACCGGGATGACGAGCTCCACGCGCTTGTCGAGGTTGCGGGGCATGAGATCGGCGGAGCCGATGTACCAGGTCTGCTCGTCGCCCCGCGAGAAGGTGTAGATGCGGGAGTGCTCGAGGAAGCGGCCCACGATCGAGACCACGTTGATGGTCTCGCTCACGTCCGCAATGCCGGGGCGCAGGCAGCAGATTCCGCGGATGTTGAGGTCGATCGGCACCCCGGCCTGGGAGGCCCGATAGAGGGCCTCGATACAGGGTTGGTCGACGAGCGAGTTCATCTTCATGGTGATCCGCGCCGACTTGCCCTCCTGGTGGGCGGCAATGGTGCGCTCGATCTCCTCGATGATCGGCTCGCGCAGCCACGTCGGCGCGACGAGGATGCGCTCCTGGGCGGGCGGGTGCCCGTAACCGGTGAGCGTGTTGAACAGGCTGGCCACCTCCTCGCCGATCTCGGGGTCGGTGGTGAAGAGGCCGAAGTCCTCGTAGAGGCGGGCGTTCTTGGCGTGGAAGTTGCCCGTCCCGATCATCACGTAGTGGCGGATGCCGCCGCGCTCGCGGCGCACGACGAGGATGGCCTTGGCGTGGGTCTTGAGACCCGGGATGCCGTGCACGACGTGGGCGCCCACCTCTTCGAGGGCCCGTGACCAGTGGATGTTCAGGCGCTCGTCGAAGCGCGCCTTGAGCTCGACCAGGCAGACAGCCTGCTTGCCCTTCTCGGCCGCCTCGATCAGCGACGGCACGAGCGCCGAGTCATCGGAGGTCCGGTACACGGTCATCTTGATGGCCAGCACGGCCGGGTCGTCCACGGCCTGCTTGACGAAGCGCTCGGCACTGGTCGAGAACGAGTGGTAGGGATAGTGGACGAGCACATCGCCCGCCCGCATGGCGCCGAGCACGTCGGGCTGTTCGTCGCCGTGGCCGGGCGTGAGCATGAAGGCGGGGGCGGTCAGCGGCGTCCACGGCGTCTGCTTGAGGTCCGGATGGCCCTCGAGCCCGGCGATCTGCCACAGGTCGCCCTGGTCGAGCAGGCCCTCGACGTCGTAGACCTGGACCTCGTCGACGTCGAGCCATTCGATCAGCCGCGTGCGCATGTCCGGCTCCATGCTCGCCCCGACCTCCAGCCGGACGACCTCGCCGAAGCGCCGCCGGCGCAGCTCGTCCTCCACCGCCTGGAGCAGGTCGTCGGCCTCGTCTGAGACCTCGAAGTCGGCATCGCGGGTGACCCGGAAGAGGTCGTGGCTGAGGATCTCCATGCCGGGAAAGAGGAAGTCGAGGTGGGCAGCGATCACCTCCTCGAGGGGGATGAACGTGCTCCGTGAGACCTCCACGAAGCGGGGCAGAGCCTCCTTGGGCACCTTGACGCGGGCGTAGGCCTCGTGCTCGAGCTCGGGGTCGCGCAGGCGGACGAGCAGGCTCAAGGACAAATTCGAGATGTAGGGGAAGGGCCGCCCGGGGCCGATGGCCAAGGGGGTGAGGACGGGAAAGATCTGCTCGCGGAAATGGCGCGCGATCTCCTGCGCCGGAGCGCCCGAGTCCTCGCAGGAGACCACGTGGATGCCGTGCTCGGCGAGCTGGGGACGGAGCTCTTCGAATTGCCGCGCGTGGCGGCGGTCGAGGCCCTGCACCTTGTCGTGGATGGCCTCGAGCACGTCCCCGGGCGGCAGGCCGTCGGGTCCGCGGGCGTCGATGCCGGCGTCGACCTGATCGTGGACGCCGGCCACCCGGATCATGAAGAACTCATCCAGGTTGGTGACGAAGATGGCCAGGAACTTGACCCGCTCGATGAGGGGCACGGTCTCGTCCTCGGCCAGCTGCAGAACGCGATCGTTGAAGTCCAGCCAGGAGAGCTCCCGGTTGGTGTAGAGCGCGGGGTCGGTCAGATCGCGCCCGGTGGTCGCCGTCGTGCCGTTCTCGCCCTTCACCGGGCGCTCATCGTCGGCCGCACCCTCCTCGGCCCGCTGCGTCTCGCGGACGGAGCTCATGCCGGGACTTGGCTGTGCCCGGCGATGGCGATGAGCTCGGCCGGGCGAAGGAGGACGAGCAGCTCTCCCTTCTTGACCGCGGCCAGGCCGCCCTTGGCCATGCGGGCCTGGGCGCCGGTGAGGTCATGCAGGGTCATCGAGAAGGCCGGGTCATGACCCACGAGCATCACGTCCTCAAAGCCGGCCGTGAGGGCGCGGGCGTCGAACGGCTCTCCCGCCAGGGCCGGCTCCACGGTGACCTCCACGCCGAGGGGCTCGCAGGCCAGCTGGGCGGTCTGCAGTGCGCGCCGCTTGGGCGAGGACAGGCAGGCCTCGAGAGGCACACCGAGCCGCCCGAGTGCGAGGCCGGCCGCTTGGGCCTGGGCGATTCCGCGCTCGGTGAGTGGGCGCTCATCGTCGGGGAGCCCGTCCGCGGCCTGAGCGTGTCGCAGAAGCCAGAGCACGGGACTACTCTACGACGTGGGCTCAGGTCGGGCCAGAAAGTCCGCGCGCCGCCGCTCAGCGGATGCGGATCCGGGTGCTGGCCCCCGGAGTGGGGCGCTGGGGACGCCCCAGCCCGTCGACGGCCTGGACGCTCACCAGGTAGCGGCCACGCGGCACCGTCCCCCGCAGGCGCAGCTGCCAGCGAGCCGTGCCTCGGGCCGGGAGAAGGATCGGCTGGACACAGGAGCGGGGGTGGCTGAGCTTGGCCCCCGCGGCCAAAAACCGGCAGCGGTTGTGGCCGAGCAACTGGACGATGGACACCGAGACGGCGGTGACGTGCTCGCGCTCGCGAACGCTGCGGGCGTCGCCCGGGCAGACATGCTCGCCGGCCGTGCCGGTGACGACGAGACCGCTGTCCTTGGCCTGCTCCTGTTCGGAGCTGAGCTCCGCGGAGGGCTGGGCGTAGCAGGGCGAAGGCAAGGCGGTGCCGCCGGCCACCACGCCTGGGGCGCTGCCGGCTGTCTCGTGCACCGGCAGCACGAGCGCGAGCTCTGAGACCTGCATGGCAAAGGCGCCGTTGGACCGGCGCGCGTACGGGGCGTCCTGGCCGAGCAGCTCGAGCTTGGCCACGTGGCCGGGCCCGAAGTACCACGCCCCCGGATCGAGCTCAAAGCTCTGTGTGCCGTCGGGGTTGGCGGTATCGATCCGGTACAGGCCGCGGGTCACGAGCGTCTCGGTGTTCGTGGCGGGATCGACGTCCCAGAGGCGCGCGGCGAGCAGCGCATCGGATCCGGTGACCGCGAGGTTGGCGGTCACGGTGGGGGCACCGAGCAACGTGTACCCAGCTCCGGAGGCGGCGGGCAGACGGTAGCTGGCCACGCCGTGGCCCTCGTCGCTCGCCGGGAGCGCCGCGCAGGCCCCCTGTCCGCCCACGGGGTCCAGGGCCGCCGCCAGGGCCGTGCTGCCCGCGTCGGAGGCCACCGTCTGTGGGCTGGCGTCGACGTAGCCGACCTGCCCGGGATGCAGCGCCGCGAATGTGTCGGCGGTCCACGGGCCCCCCGACGGGGCGCTGGCCGGGCAGCTCTTGGTCAGGGCCGTGGCCCCGCTTGGCGGCGCCGTGCCGGCGCCCCGCAGGTAGTAGGCGAAGAAGGCGACCATGCTTTGGTTGAGCACGGCCAGGTCGCCCGGCTTGTTCTGCGCCGGGGGGGTTCCGAAGTCCCCGGCGATGAGACGGGCCGGCGCGTCCGGATAGAGGGCGTGCTCGAGGTTCAGGTAGCGCAACGCCTCGTCCGCGCCGGACAGCTCATCGGTGAAACCGCTGCCGATCAGCAGTGGCGACGGCGGCTCGGAGCCGGTTCCGTAGGCGCCGTCGAGCAGGTAGTACGGGGACCGGTAACGGGTCAGCTGGGCGATGATGGCCTGGCTGAGCGGGTTGCTGGCGTACGGTTCGCCGGCGGTGATGGCCTTGAGCCAGGCCGGCAGGTCGGCCTGAGCGTCGGTTGAGCTCTCGGTCGCGGTCTGGGTGCCGGCGCCGGCGAAGGCGGCCAGCAACGATTGCTTGGCCACGCCGAGCGGGGCCAGGTCGGCGCTTGGCGAGGTGATGGCGTCGGCGCGGGTCCGTCCGTTGGGTAACAGCGCGTAGAGGAGGTCGCTCCAGGGACTCACCGGCGCCGCGGCCGCAATGTGCAGCGGCGTGCCGGCCGGGCTGGTCCAGGGGACGAGCGAGCCGTTGGGGTTCATGACCCGGTCGCGCAGGGTGGCCAGCTCGAGCGACAGCGCGCCGCCATAGCCCGCGCCGGTGACCCCGATGGCGGCGGGATCGATGACCCCCTCGTCGACGAGCAACCCGACCGCGTACTGGACGTCTCGAGCCTCGGCCCGCGCGTCGTCGATGTGGGTGTAGCCGTGGGCGCACGGGGCGAGGGCGCCGGCTGGGGTCGCCTTGCCGCAGGAGTCGCCGAAGCCCCGAGCCGTGAGCTGGAGCACGGCATCGCCCTGGCGAGCCCAGTCCTCGGCGCTTGGCCCCATGTACTCGGAGCTCTGCGCTCCACCCGCGGACTGGCCCCAGCCGTGGCTTTGCACGATGAGCGGGTAGTCGCCGTCATTCCCCGAGGCGGGGGCGGGCGGAAGCACGAGATAGACCTCAAGGGGGGTGGCGTCGAAGCTGAGCAGCCGCACATCGCCGGCCCCGGGGCCACTGCTGTCCGAGCCGTGACAGACGCGGATGCCGTCGCTCTGGGCCACACACGGGATGGCTTGGCCGCTGACCGTGGCGCCGGCGAGCACGCCGGTCGTGGTGCCGGTCGCGGCCGCTGGGACGAGCGCCAGAGCAGCCAGCGCCGACAGCAAGATGGCCAGCCGCCCTCGCATCGGGCCGGAGAGTATCTGAGCGGCCCGTCCTACCCGACGACGAGGGGCCGGCCGAACACGCGCTCGAACAGCTCGCTGTCGCCATAACGTTCCAGGCTCCAGCGCGGCAGGGTGAGATCGCCCGCCGCTTCGAGTTGCAGGGTCCCGTTGTCCGAGCCGGGTCGTAGGCGAGCCTCCCGCACGGCCTGGTCGCGACCGCGCTCCAGGTGCTCGGCGATTCGCACGATGACCGACGCACGCTCGAGTAGAGCCTGATCGCCCTTGCGGGCCAGGCCGGAGAGCTCGCCGAGCTTGGGCGTGCCCTTACGGTGATAGCGGCTGATCTGGGCGATCAGCGCCCGCTCGCGCGGGTCGAAGCCGGGCAGTTCGGCGCTGACGATCAGGTAACGGGAATGCTTGTGGTGATCGTCGTAGGAGATCGTCATGCCTACGTCGTGGAGCATGGCCGCGGCCCAGAGCAGCTCGCGCTCACCGGTTTCGGGGTCGAACACGCCGAGCCCCGACAGCGAGTCGAAGAGCTGGAGCGAGAGCTCAGCGACGTGCTCGACGTGGACGAGGTCGGATTCGTACTGGACCGCCAGATTGCGTACGGCCGCCTGACGGACATCGGGCAGGAGCGGCTCTTGTCCGGCCAGCAGCACGCGGGCTAGAAAGACGCCCTCGCGCAGACCGGCCTCCGTCACCTCGATCGCGTCCATGGCCCCGAGGTCGAGCACGGCCTCGATGGTCACCGCCGCCGCCAGGATGATGTCACCGCGGCCAGGCTTGATGCCGGGCACGCTGCCGCGCTCTGAGCGGGGCAGTTGCGCCAGCGTGGACACGAGCTCCCCCACGGTCTCGCGGGTGAGCTCGTAACCCTGAATGCCGATGTCCGGCTGTCCGGCCGCCTGCTGGGCCGCCGTGGCCAGGTTGCGCACCGCCCCGCCGAGCCCGACGAGCCGTCCGCCCGCTCCCTCCAGCCACGGCAGCTCGGCGAGCCGCTGGGCCACGTGCTTGCGCAGCTTGCGCAGCTCGCCCTTGGCGGCCGGTCCCGCGCCGGGCAGGAAGCGCTCGGTCAGGTTCACCGCCCCGATGTCAAAGGAGCGCAGATGACCGGCGCGGCGGTTCTTGACCTCGATGAGCTGAAGGCTCCCGCCCCCGAGCTCGAGCACGGCGCCATCGTCCAGCGTGGACGTGTTGACCGCGGCCACGTAGCCGTAGCGGGCCTCGTCCCGCGCCGAGAGGACCTCGATCTCAAACTGATCCGTGGCCGCGCTCGCGCGGTCCAGGAACTCCGCGCGATTGGCCGCCTCCCGGATGGCGCTGGTCGCGATCGCGTACACGTCACCGACACCGAGCCCGGCCGCGCGGCAGAAGCGTCCGAACACCGACAGGGTCTCGAGCCCACGGGCCATGGCCTCCTCGCCGAGGCGGCCCGTGGCCCCCTGGCCGGCGCCGACCCGCACCGTCTCATAGAGCTCGTCGGTGCGCTTCCACCAGACCCCGGCCACGTAGGTGAAGACAACCAGGCGCCAGGAGTTCGAGCCCAGGTCGATGACGGCCACGCTGCGGCTGGGCTCACCCAACCGGGCGGCGGCGCGTGTCGTTCGCCAGCTCACAGGGGCATGATGGGGGTCGGCACGGATGTCACGACGCCCTTTACCCCGTGGGTAGGCGTAGGCTGCTGCTGTGACCGAAGCCCTGGCCACCGCCGCCGCTTCCGCGAGCACTGAGCCGGCACGAAGCTCGCTGCCGCCAGGCCCGCGCATGCCCCGGCTCATGCAGACAGCCATCTTCTCCCGCCGAGCGCAGTGGATGCTCAGCCGCTGCGCCGCCCGGTTCGGCGAGACGTTCACCCTGCGCCTGGTTCACGAGGGCACCTGGCTGGTGCTCTCCAACCCCGACCACGTCAAGCAGGTGTTCACCGGCGATCCGCGCATCTTTCACGCCGGCGAGGGCAACCGCATCCTCGTCTCGGTCCTCGGGGAGAACTCCGTCCTGCTCCTCGATGGAGACGCGCACCTGCAGCAGCGAAAGCTCCTGCTGGGCCCCTTCCACGGGGCTCGCATGCAGCGCTACGGCGAGCTCATGACCGAGATCGCGGCGGCCGAGATCGCCCGCTGGCCGCTCGGATCGCCCTACCGGGTCCGCCCGCGCATGCAGGCGCTGACCCTCGAGATCATCCTCCGGGCCGTGTTCGGTCTGCAGCAGGGCGAGCGCCTCGAAGCTCTGCGCGTTGAGCTCCGGCGCCTCCTGGACGCGCTCACCAGCCAGCTCATGCCGGTCATCCTCGTGGCCATGGGACCCGAGCGCGTGGGCGGCTTTGCACCCTTCCGGCGCCTGCTCGACCGGGTGGACCGGCTGCTCTACGCGGAGATCGCCGCCCGTCGCGCCGCGTCGGACCTCGAGGGGCGAAGCGACATCCTCTCCCTTCTGCTCGGCGCCCGGACCGAGCCGGGCGGTGAGCCGATGACCGACCAGGAGCTCCGCGACGAGCTCATCACGCTCCTGGTCGCCGGGCACGAGACGACGGCCAACGCGCTGGCGTGGGCTGTCGAGCGACTGGCCCGCCATCCGGACAAGCTCGAGCGGCTGACCGAGGAGGTGAGCGCTGGGGGCAGCGAGTATCTCGAGGCGGTGATCACCGAGACGCTCAGGCTGCGGCCGGTGATTTCGCTCGTCGCCCGAAGGCTGACCCAGCCCGTGGAGATCGGGGGCTGGCTCGCCCCGGCCGGCGTGACCCTCGTTCCCTCCATCTTCCTCGTCCATCGGCGCCCGGACGTCTATCCCGATCCCGAGGCCTTCCGTCCCGAACGCTTCCTTGCGCAACCCCCCGGCACCTACACCTGGCTTCCGTTCGGAGGCGGGGTGCGCCGCTGCCTGGGAGCGGCCTTCGCCCAGTTCGAGATGCGGGTCGTGCTGGCCGAGTTGGTCAGGCGCCGCCAGCTGCGGCCCGTCCGTCCGGAGGCCGAGCCGGTGCGCCGGCGCGCCATCACGGAGACGCCGCGCTACGACGGCGAGATCGTCCTCGGGTGACGAGCCCCGGCGCCCGCTCAGAGCGGAGCGAGCGCGGGTGCTTCCCCGCGCACCACCCGGACGGTGGTCACGATCAGCAAGAGGGTCATGAGGACGGCGCTGCCCACGCACCACTCGCAGATGGCCTTGATCGTGAACACCTCACGGTAGGTGAGATAACAGCTGAAGAGGAAGCCGACGAGGGCCATCCCGAAACCGATCATCCGGCCGGCGTCACCGCGGAGCGCCAGCGTGGCGAGGATGCCCGCGTATCCGACCAGGCCGAGGACGGGCACCGGAATGCCGGCGACCTTGGCGTACACCGAGCTCTGCACGGTCGTACAGCCCGTGTTGGTGCAGGCAATCTTGAGCTTGGCGTAGTGGACGTAGGTCAGGTAGGTGGCGATGCCGACCCCGATCACGCACAGCACGGCCACCGCGATCCTGAGCGCCCGGTCGGTACTCGACGGCGCCGGCTCGATGCCGGACGGCGCGATCCCGGCGCGGCCGGTGGCGGTCATGAGACCGACTTGATCTCCGCTTCGATCTGGCTGTAGCTCGCGGCGCCGACGATCGGCTGGGCCTGGCCCTTGGGGCCCTGGATGGTGATCGACGGCGTGCTGTTGAACCCGAGTCCGGCGGCCTGCTGCTGGTCGGCGGTCACCTGGTTGGCGAGCGTGGGCGAGCTGCGATCCGATAACCACTTGCTGTAGTTCAGCCCGGAGATCTGCCCGGCGAGACCGTTGAGGTAGGTGTCGTTGACGTAGCCGGTGTCCTCCTGGCCCTGCTCGTTGTAGAAGAGCAGGATGTAGTTCCAGGCCTTGGCCTGGAGGCCGGCGGCGAGGGCGGCGGCCTGCTGAACGGGGAAGACGTTGTTGTCGCCGCCGTTACAGGTCGCCGTGCACAGGGAGCGGTAGACGAGCTGGACCTTGCCGGGGCGGACGTCGCTGGAGATGAGCTGCTGCTCGGCACTGGTGGCGAAGTCCCGGCAGATGGGGCATTGCAGGTCGCCGTACTCGGTCACCGTCACCGGCGCGGTCGGGGCGCCGAGCCGGGTTCCGGACTGCGGGATGCCGCTGACCAGACCGGCGACCGTGGTCGCCGCGGCCTTGGCCCCGCTGCTGCCGGGCGTGGGGGCCTTCTTACTGCCCCCCGACGTCGAGATGGCCACGCCCACGCCGACGATGACGACGGCGATGACGATGATGCCGATGAGCATCTGCATCCGCCGCTGCCGGCGCTCGCGCTCGGTGCGTTCCTGTTCTTCCGCCAAGCGGCGCTGGCGGGCGGCTTCCTTCTGTTGCGCTCGTGAGGCCATGCGATCAATGCGCCTGCGTCTGCCCGGTTCTGGCGCTGACGGGCAGGATAGCGGCGCCGTGGCGCCCGGCTGCGCTCGTGTCCACGAATCCCGTAAGAATCCTCACGAGGCCACCCGTAGGGTGTACGGAGCAGTGACCACGCGGCCGCCCAGCTGCATCTGCAAGAACAGCTCCCAGGTCCCCGGCACGGGCAGGAGAACGCCGAGGGTGAGCTGGCCCGGCGCGGTGGACTGCCCGGAGATCCGGGTGGCGCCCAGCGCGCTCGAGCAGTTCGCCGCGCCGGGGGCACAGACATGGGTGTGGAAGTAGTCGAGCGAGCCCTGGCGGAAGAAGATGGCGTGGGCCAGCGCGCCGAACCAGGGCACGAACGTCACCTTCTGGCCGTGCGGGTCGGTGACGGTGACGTTGACGAAGGCCGCCTGGATGGCGTGCAGCGAGGGATGGCCCTGCATCTCGACGTGGTAGCCGCCGATCACCTGATCGGACTGAAACGGAGGTAGGGGCTGGGGGTGATAGGCGCCGGCGACGTTGACGTGGGTGAAGATCTGGAAGTTCGGCTGGCCGTAGCGGGGATAGATGTCGACGAGCACGCGGTAGGGTCCGGGGGCCGGAAAGGTGACCGTCTGGGTCAGCCGCCCGCCCGGACCGATCGGCGGATGGTCGTGGATGATGTAGTGCAGGTCATCGCGGACGATGATGAGATGGACGCCGGTGTGGGGCCCTGCGCCCGTCTTGTACTGGGTGAGCGGCTGGCCGTTGGGCATCATCACCCGGAAGGAGACCGTCGTCGGCTGACCGGCCGCCACGGCCATCGACGGCGTGAAGCCACCGAGGGTGTAGACACGGGCGGGAGCGACGCGGGGGATATTGACGGCGCTGGAGCTCGATCCGCAGCCCGCCACCGCCGCAGCGGCCACGACTGAAAGCCAGGCCAGGCCCTTTCTCATCGCAGCGCCGCCTGCAGGGCCTGGCGGGCCTCATTGACGCCGAAGGCCCCTTCCAGCCGGGCGGCGATGCGGCCCCGTTGGTCGATGGTGAACAGCCACGGCTCGGTCTCGAGGTGGAAGGCCTTCATCTGCGCCCGCAGCCCTTTGGCCGGCTGGTTGTTGGCGTAGACCTCCTGGTGGATGAAGGCGATCCGGCCGGAGTACTGGTGCTGCAGCGAGACCATGATGTCGGTGACCGGCCCGCAGATCCGCGAGGTGCAGAACTGCGGAGTCGAGAACAGCAGGGCGACGGGCTTGGAGCCGAGCACCTGTGAGAAGGACACCGAATGCATGTTCTCGGGCGGGACGCGGGTGGTGAGCAGGGAGACGTCGCCGTGCACGGTAGCCGCCGTGTCGGTGGCAATCGCCGGGCGGGCGTTGACCGGCATCGGGAATGGGGGAGGAGCGGGCGACGGCCACCTCGCCCGGCGCACCGATGAACCCGCGCGTGGTGCGGGTCAGCTGAGGACGGTGTAGGTCCCCGCGTGGGGCACGGGTACCCGGGCCGCGTAGATGGCGTCAATGCCCCCGGGGCCCTGGTTCTGGCGGCTGCGAAACGAGGGGGCCACGTTCATCGGATCCGCCGGGGCCAGGAACGGCCCCTTCACATCGTGGGCGTTCGGGCCGGCGGCGAGATAGACGGCGGTCGGGGCGTAGATGAAGGCCCCCGCGGTGGTGGTCAGGGCGAAGGCCAGCCGCCGGGCCCCCGGCGTGAAGGTCCCCGTGGCGGCGCCGAACTGGGCGCTCGAGCGCACGAGCTTGGCCAGCTGCTGGAGCGTGCGGCCGCCCGGGGCCGGGAACTGCCCGGCGGTGGGCGTCTCGGCGGCCGGAAGCTCGGCCACCGCGGGGGGCAGGGCCCCGGCCTGGCGGCTGCTCGAGGCCGAGGAGGAGGCCGCGGTCGGGCTGTCATGCTTGGTTGCGCCGCCACAGCCGGCCACGGCCGTGGCCAAGCTGAGTGCGCCCACGAGCGCGCCGATCCGGGTACGGGCCATGGCCTCGATGATGGCGCGCCCCCGTTTAGCAACGGGTGGGACCGGCGTGAAGATCCGGTAGTTGCGGACTAAGGTGTGAACATTCGGTGATCGCAAGCGCCGAGGGACAGTTTGCCGCCCGCGGGCTCAATTACATTTCACCTATGACCGAAGGAGCAATCGCACCGGTGGCCTCCTCCCGGGCTCACGGGAGCCTCCGGCTGGCGATCATCGATCGCGACGGTGGCTTCACGCAGGTGCTGGCCAACCGGTTGAACACCCGGGGCTGGGAACATCGTCTCCTGTCCACTCCCGTGCGTCCGGAGGCTCTGGTGGCCATGCGACTGCACGCATTGGTCCTCGATCTCGCCGTGGCCGGGCCCGAGGGATGGGACTATCTGGAGCGGGTGACCGCCCGGCTCCCCGGGTTGGCTGTGGTCGTGTGCACGGCTCCAGCGTCCGTGTCACAGCGGGTGCGGGGCCTGAGGCTGGGCGCCGACGCCTGGCTGAGCAAGCCGTGCCATCCGGAAGAGCTCATTGCCGTGGTGGAGGCCGCCGTGCGCCGTCACCGCCGCCAGGAGACCCCCGAGCTGGCCTCCGCCATCGAGGTCGGCGAGGTGACGATTCGTCCCGACCTCTATCAGGCCTTTGTCGGCGAGAGCAGCCTCGAGCTGACCCCGCGCGAGTTCGAGCTTCTCCAGCTCCTGGCCGGATCTGACCGCGTTCTGCGCCGCGAGGAGATCTACGAGCGGGTGTGGGGCTACGCCATGGTCCACGGCGACCGATCGGTCGACGTGTTCGTCCGCAAGGTGCGCCAGAAGCTCCGCTCCGCTTCCCCGGGCTGGGGTTACATCCACACGCACTTCGGCGTGGGCTACCGGTTCGATCCCGAGCCGCTCGGCCAGGATGAGCCCCCGGTGTTCGAGGTCGCGCAGGACGAGCTCACGCAGGACCTGCAAGCCGCCCTCGCGCCTTAGCGCAGCGCCATCCGCGAAGGCCGCGGATTCCCTCAACATGCGGGCATTTTGCCCCCTTTACAGCTGGTTCACAACTGAGCGTGGCCCGGCGGCCAGACTCCTGCTCGAACCAACCAAGGAGATGAACTTGAACGCAAGCCGCATACTCGTCGTCGCCGGGGCCGGCATGGCCTCGGTGGCGCTGGCCGCCTGTGGGTCGAGCAGCAGCTCGAGCGCGGGAGCCAGTGGCTCCGGCGGCTCGTCGGGCTCGGCCGCCGCGTCGTCCGGAGCGCCGGCGAGCATCACCGGTGCCGGCTCGACACTCGCCGCGCCGATCTATCAGCAATGGGGCTCGGAGGTGCAGTCCCAGGGGCTGACCGTCAACTACAACGGCGTGGGCTCAGGGGCCGGCATCTCCCAGCTGCAGGCCGGGACCGTCGACTTCGCGGGCAGTGATCCGCCCGAGAAGCCCTCGGAGATCGCGGCCGGCAAGGGGCCGGTGGCCATGTTCCCGATCGCCTTCGGCGGCGTCACCGTGTCCTACAACCTCTCCGGCGTGAAGTCGGGCCTCAAGCTCGACGGCAAGACCATCGCCGACATTTACCTCGGCAAGGTCAAGACCTGGAGCGACCCCGAGATCAAGGCGCTGAACCCGGGCCTGAGCCTGCCCTCAAGCTCGATCACCGTCGTGCATCGCTCGGATGCCTCCGGGACCACCCAGGCCTTGGCCACCTTCCTGTCCGGCTACAGCCCGGCCTGGACGGCGGCGGCCGGCAAGCCCGCCAAGACCGTGAAGTGGCCCACGGGCACGGGCGCCAAGGGCAACTCCGGCGTGGCCGCGGCCGTCAAGCAGACCCCCGGTGCCATCGGCTACGTCGAGCAGGCCTACGCGCTGCAGAACAACTTCACCTACGCCTCGGTGAAGAACAAGGCGGGGCAGTACGAGCTGCCGACGCTGGCCAACACCTCGGCCGCCGCCAACGGGATCGCGGTGCCGCCTGACCTGGCCATCTCAACGGTGAACTCGCCCGCCTCCGGCGCCTACCCGATCGTGTCCCAGACGTTCTTTATCGTCTACAAGGACATGTGCAAGGCTGGCGTGAGCGAGTCCGTGGCCTCCGGCGTCAAGCGGTTTGTCACCTACGGGCTGGGGGCCGGCCAGTCGGTCGCCCAGCAGCTCTCCTACGCGCCGCTTCCGGCGGCGCTCAAGGCCAAGGAAGAGGCCCAGCTCAATACCCTGACCTGCAACGGCGCGCCGCTCAAGTAGGCACGTGTCGGTTCAGCCCACAGCATCGGTTCGCGGCGGGCGCTCGGTTCTCGAGCGCTCGCCGGCGAGCCGCCTTCCCGATCAGATCCTGCAGTGGGGGCTGAGCACGCTCGCCACGCTGATCCTCATCCTGATCGCCTACTTCTTCGTGCGCCTCATCGGCCAGTCCGAGCCGGCCTTCTCGCACGTTGGGGTCCTGGGCTTCTTCTTTCACAACAACTGGGACGTCTCCCAGGTCCAGCAAGGCGCCGCCTGCACGACGGCCACCAACGCGGGCTGCACCTTCGGCGCCTGGGCTTTGCTCGTCGGCTCGCTCATCACCTCGGCCATCGCGCTCGTCATCGGCGTGCCGGTGGCCGTGGCCACCGCGCTCTTCATCAGCGAGTTCTGCCCCCGGCGGGCCCGGGGTCCGTTGGCCCTGCTCGTCGACCTGCTGGCGGCCGTGCCCTCGGTCGTCTACGGGCTGTGGGGCGTCTTCGTGCTCATCCCCCATCTGCACGGCTTCCAGCAGTGGCTCGCGCACACCTTCTCGTTCCTCCCCTTCGTGGGTGGCACGGTGGCCGGTCCGAGCTACTTCATCGCGGGGCTGATCCTGGCCATCATGATCCTGCCCATCGTCTCCGCCCTCGCCCGCGAGGTCATCGCCACCGTGCCGCCCGAGCACAAGGAGGCGGCGCTCGCCCTCGGGGCCACGCGCTGGGAGATGATCCGCATGGCCATCCTGCCCTACTCGCGGGCGGGGATCACCGGCGGGGCGATGCTCGGCCTCGGGCGGGCGATTGGGGAGACGATCGCCGTGGTGCTCGTCATCGGCGACTCGCCAAAGCTCGCCCACTCGATCTTCCAGCAGGGCTACACGCTGGCCGCGGTCATCGCCAACGAGTTCGGCGAGGCCGCGTCGACGCCGGTTCACCGGGCGGCTCTGTTCGCCGCCGGCCTGGTCCTCTTCGTGCTCACCCTGCTCGTCAACGTCCTGGCCCGTCAGTTCGTCGTGCGCGGCGTCCGCGGCAAGCGCAGCGGCGGCGAGGTCATGGGCGCTCAGGTGGCGAGCGGCGGGGCGCAGGCGTGAGCGCGCTCACCAGCACGGGCGGCGGGCTGCCGAGGGTCAGTGCCCGCCGGCGCTACACCGACGTGGCCATGCGCGGGCTGCTCGGCCTGGCCACGGCCACCGCGCTCGTCCCGCTCATCCTCGTCGTCTACTACCTGCTGCACAAGGGCCTGAGCTCGTGGACGGGCAGCGGCTTCTTCTCCACCGACCCCAACGGGAACTTCCTCGGCAATCCCGGCGGGGTGCGCAGCGCCATCCTGGGCACGGTCGAGATCGTCGCCCTGGCCAGCGTGGTCGCCATCCCGTTTGGAATCGGCGTCGCCCTGTATCTGACCGAGTACGGCAAGCAGAGCCGCTACGCCAACGTCATTCGGTACTTCGTCGACGTGATGACGGGCGTGCCCTCGATCGTCTTCGGCCTCTTCGTCTATATCGCCCTCGTGCTCGGCAACGTGGGGGGCAGCGGGTTTGCGGGCTGGAAGGGCTCGATCGCGCTCGCTCTGCTCATGCTGCCGATCGTCGTGCGCTCGGCCGAGGTCGTGCTGTTGCTCGTCCCCGACAGCCTGCGTGAGGCCGCGCTGGCCCTGGGTGCGCCCCGCTGGCGGGTGATGTGGAAGGTCGTCCTGCCCAGCGCCCGCTCGGGGCTGGTGACCGGGGCGCTGCTGGCCGTGGCCCGCGGCGCGGGCGAGACGGCCCCGCTGCTCTTCACCGCCTTCGGCATTCAGCAGCTCACCGGTGACGTGGGCAAGCCCATGAACGCCCTCCCACTGCAGATCTACTCCGACATCCAATCGCCGCGTGACGTGGTCGTCAGCCGGGCGTGGGGGGCAGCCCTGACGCTCGTCGCGCTCGTGCTGTTGCTCAACCTGCTCGCACGGTTTGCCGCCAGAAGGAGCCGCCTGGGATGATCCCACCCGATACCGAAATCAAGGAGCCAGTCGACGTGTCCACGGCCGATTCTCCGCGACGTGACGCCGCCCTGACCGGCTCGGCCGCCGGTGACGTCATGACCCGAGGGCACAGCGTCGAGGTGCGCGACCTGCACGCCTTCTACGGGCCCCAGCACGCCGTCAGGGGCGTGGACCTCGACCTCCCGACCGGAGAGGTGACGGCCATCATCGGGCCGTCCGGGTGCGGGAAGTCGACCATGATCCGCTGCATCAACCGCATGCACGAGGAGATCCCCGGCGCCTACTCGACGGGCAGCGTCAAGCTCGACGAGCTCGATGTCTACGCCGACGGCGTTGATGTCACCGCCGTGCGCCGCCTGATCGGGATGGTCTTTCAGAAGCCCAACCCGTTCCCGACCATGTCGATCTTCGACAACGTGGCCGCGGGCCTGCGCCTGACCGGCACCCGGGGCGCCGAGGTCAAGGACCGCGTGCACCAGGCGCTCGAGTCGGTGGGGCTGTGGGACGAGGTCAAGGACCGCCTCGGCGGGCCGGGCATCGGTCTCTCCGGCGGACAGCAGCAGCGCCTGTGCATTGCCCGGACGATCGCCGTTGAGCCGGAGGTGATCCTCATGGACGAGCCCTGCTCGGCCCTGGACCCGGTGGCCACGCTGCGCGTCGAGGAGCTCATCGACGAGCTCAAGGAGCGCTACACGATCGTCGTCGTGACCCACAACATGCAGCAGGCCGCGCGGGTCGCCCACACGACGGCGTTCATGCTCGACGGCGAGCTCATCGAGCACGCCCCGACCACCGATATATTCACCAATCCCACCGACGAGCGCACCGAGCGCTACGTCACCGGGAAGTTTGGTTAGTGGCATGCACGAGACCCGGCACCAGTTCCGCGAGACCCTCAAAGAGCTCGAGCGCCAGGGGCTCGGAGGTCTCGATCTCGTCGTCACCCAGCTCGATCGCGCGCGCGAGGCGATCGCCTACCAGGACGTCGAGCTGGCCGGCATGGTCGTGGCCGACGACGATCGCATCGACGGGCGCTATCTGGAGGTCCACCAGGGCATCCTCTCGCTCCTGGCCCGCCAGGCGCCGGTGGCCGGGGACCTGCGGATCGTCGCCGCCCTGCTCCACATCATCCGCAGCGTGGAGCGCATGGGCGACCAGTGCGTGAACGTCGCCAAGCTGGTCCCGCTGTCTGGTCACGAACAGCCCAAGGACGCCGAGATCCTCGAGGCGATCGAGCAGATGGGGGCGCTGGCGCGTGCGCAGGTGCTCCAGGCCAAGGATGCCTTTGCCACCCGGAGCCTGGACCTGGCCCAGGCGCTGGCCTGTCAGGACGCGGAGATCAACGCGCTGCAGCGCAAGATCTTCCGCCGGGCGGTCCAGATCGGCGACGACGCCGAGCTGCGGGAATGGGCCATGTTCATGATCCTGGTCGCCCGCTGCCTGGAGCGCATCGGCGACAACGCCGTCGACATCGCCGAGCAGACGGTGTTCGTCGTCACCGGGCTGTTTCGCGAGTTCGCCGACGCCTCAACGCCGGCTGCCGCCTCGGCTTCGTAGCGCGAAGAGGGTGGTGGCCACCACCACCGCCGCGGCGATGAGGGCGATGAGCAGGACGGTGCTGGCGCTGCCACTCCCGGGGGCCCCGCCCGAGCTCACCGGATGGCCGACGGCGGCGGACATCTTCTCCACCGCGGTCAGGGCCGCGGTGGCCAGATCCTCGCTGTGGCCCGAGGCCGGCTTGGGCAGGGCCTTCACCGCTGTGGCCGCCGCGGCGGGCACCCCCCGCACTCCGTAGCCGGTGGCCATGACGACGAGCAGGGCCTGCGGGGATTGGTAGCTGATCTCCTGGTCGAGGAAGTTGGCGTAGGGCTGCGGCTTGCCGAAGAGCTCGGGGATCGTCCCGAGGTCGATGGGCGAGCCGATGATGGCCACCTTGATGGCAAAGCCGGCTTTGGCGGCGGCGGTCGCGGTGGCGTTCAGACGGTTCTGCAGCGACTGCGAAACGGCCGGCTGGTACGGGTAGAAGACCGGCTCGCCGAGGAGCGTGTCGCTGGCCGGGTCCCCATCGGCGCGGGCCGGCGGCGTGATCGCCGCCATGGCCAGGATCCCCGTCATGGACAGGAGAGCCGCCAGCGCGAGAAGCGCCGCCACCGCCGGCGGCGCAGCCAGCCTGCGCCCGAGGAGCAAGGTTCAGGGGGCCGCGGCGGCGTGCGGCGCGGGGGTGGGGCGCGGCGCCGGTGCGGTGACCATGAGCTCCCGCCGCTCGGCGGCCAACTCGACCTGGTCAGATTGACCGCCGAGCTCCGACCAGCGGCTCTCGGCCTGCCCGGCGATGGCATCGAGGAAGTCGTCGGAGTGCATGGGATCGTGGTGAAAGAGGAGCACGCGCTGGGCCCGCGCCCGCCGGGCGAACTCGAGCGCGTCGCCCACCGGGCTGTGCCCCCATCCGATGTGATCGCGGTACTCCTCGTCGGTGTACTGACAATCGTGGATGAGCACGGTGGCGTCGCGGGCCAGCTCCAGCGCCGGCACCCACTCGTCGTCGAGCTCGCAGAGCGGCGTTCCCACCCCCGGCTCGTGATCGGGGATGTAGCACAGCGATGTGCCGCCGTCGTCGATGCGAAAGCCGAACGTCGTCCCGCGGTGGTTGACCGATCCGGCGCGCACGGTGGCGCTGCCGATCTTCCACTCCGCGCCCGCGTTGGTCTCCTTGAAGGTGAAGGGCATGTCGCGCACGTCGAGCGGCGCCAGCGGCGCCGAGATGTAACGGGCGATGCGCTCGCACAGCGAGGCGCCCTCCTCGGCCGGGCCCCACACGGTGATGTCGCACTGGTGCTTGAAGGCCGGCGCGAAGAACATCAGGCCCTGAATGTGGTCGAGGTGCAAGTGGGTGAGCAGGATGTTGAGCGACTCACGGATGCCCCCGAGGGCCAAGCCCAAGTTGCGAATCCCGGTCCCGGCGTCGAGGATCAGGGTGCTGCCGTCGCTGAGCGTGAGCTCCACGCACGAGGTGTTACCGCCGTAGCGCATGGTCTCCGGACCCGGCGCCGGGATCGAGCCCCGAGCTCCCCAGATCTTGACCCTCACCGCATCTCTCCTCGTTCGCTGATAAGGACATAGCTACCAATGGCCTGCACGTCCAAAACTTAGCGCTGCGCGGGACCGCGGGTGGCGGGCATCGCGCGCCGGCCGGCGGTGGCGGTCACAGAAGTGACCGACCCGGGGCCACGCCGTATCCTCTGGCCCCATGGCCAGCCAGAAGTCGGCGCGACGTCGCTCGCGCAAGCGGCACGCGTCCGCCAAGGTGCCGCGGGCCGTGCCCTCGCAGCGGCGCGAGCGGGTGGCGGCCGCGCGGGCGTCGCGCCCGGCCGGCACGGCGGCCGAGCGACGGCCGGCCACCGCCTTCTCGGCCTACGGCGAGCGCCCGCCGAGCCCGTTCGGCGGTCTGCCCGTGGCCGAGGTGGCGATCTTCGCGGGCGCGGTGGCGGTGATCGTCGGCTGGGTGCAAGGAGGGAGCCCGGCCCTGTTCGTCGGCGTGGGGGTGTGCGTGCTCGGCGTCCTCGAGGTCACCGCCCGCGAGCACTTCTCGGGTTACCGCTCGCATGCCACCTTGTTGGCCGGGATCGCGGCCGTGGCCGTCGAGACGGTGCTCGCGCTGCTCGTCGCCCCCAAAGCCGGGCCCGTGCTGCTGATCGTCGTCGTGCCCGTTTTCGCGCTCGCCTTTCTCGGGTTGCGGCGGCGGTTTACTGCGGCCCGCCAGGCGCGGATACGGGCGTTTCCTCCGGCCTGAGGGCTGTCGGTCTCGATGCTCGCGGTGGGCAGGGCGAGCGTGAACAGCGCGCCGCCACCGGCGGCATTCTCAGCCCTCACCGTGCCGCCGTGCTGCTCGGCCACCTGCTTGACGATGGCCAGACCGAGACCGCTGCCCTGGCGGCCGCGGGAGTTGGCCCCGCGGTAGAAGCGGTCGAAGACGTAGGGCAGGTCGGCCTCCTCGATGCCCGTGCCGTGGTCGCGGACGCGGACGCCATGCTCATCGACGAGGACTTGGACGGTCGCCGTCCGGCGGCGAATGGCGGGCGGCATTGTCGAGCAGGTTGCCCACCGCCCGCGACAGGCGGTCGGCCACCCCCTCGACGACCACGGGACGGTCGGTGGCATCGAAGTGGATGCCGGGGGCGTTGCGCCGGGCGCGGGCCACGGCCTCGTCGACGACGCGGTCGAGTCGCACGCCCTCGGTAACTGAGGGGCAGATCGCCTCGGGCCAGCTCGATCAGATCGTTGACCAGGGCGCTGAGCTCCTCGGTCTGCTCGACCACGTCGGCCAGCATGTGATCGCGCTCGTGGGGCTCGAGCTCGCCGCCGGCCAGCAGCACCTCGACGTTGGTGCGCAAGCTCGTCACCGGGGTGCGGAGCTCGTGCGAGGCGTCGGCGACGAGCTGGCGCTGGGCACGGACCGATTCGTCGAGGTCGTCGCGGGAATGCTGGAGGCGCTCGAGCATCGCGTTGAAGCGCGTGGCCAGCTGTCCGACCTCGTCGTCGGCATGGACGTGGATGCGGCTGCTGAGATCCTCGGTCTCGCTGATGTGCTGGGCGGTCTGGGCCACCTCGGCCAGCGGCGCGAGGACCCGGCGAGAGGCGGCGCGCCCGAGCGCGGCGGCGAGGGCGATGCCGCCCGCGCACAACAGGACGAGGATCGGCGCGCAGGTGGCTGAGAGTGCCCTCGGTGGGACCGAGCGGCCGCGCCAGCTGGACCGCCGCGGCCTACTGGCTGGCTGCCGACCACGACTGGGACCTGGAAGGTGATCTGGCGCAGGTCGGTCCCGGCCACACTGACGTCGCCGAGCGCGCTCGGCGTGCGGCCGGCCGCGATGGCCAAGGTCTGCTCGTTCACGGGCAGGGCCACGCCCCGCGACGCGCACGAGCACGGTCCCGTTGGCGGCCACGATCTGGCCGTAGGGGGCGGGGCCGCCCGCGCTGGCTGGAAGCCCCGGCAACTGGTCATTGAGCTCGTGGAAGTCGCCGCCGGCCACCGCCTGGGCCTGGGAGCGCAGCGCGTCGTCGATCTGGCCCCGCAGCTCGCCGCGGACGACGAGGTAGCAGACGACCGCGGCCAGCACGATGGCGATCGCCACCGTGGTCGCGGCCACTAGCACCAGCCTCTGACGCAGCGGCATCAGCCGGGCGGTTCGGACTCGCGCAGGACGTAGCCGATGCCGCGCACGGTGTGCAGGAGCCGCGGCTCGCCGCCGGCCTCGGTCTTGCGGCGCAGGTAGCCCATGTACACGCCGAGCGCGTTGGAGGTGGCGCCGAAGTCATAGCCCCACACGTGCTCGAAGATCATCGAGCGGGTGAGGACTTGGCGAGGATGGCGCATGAACAGCTCGAGGAGCAGGAACTCGGTCTTGGACAGCTCGATGAGCCGCTCGCCGCGGTGCACCTCGTGGGCCACGGGGTCGAGCACCACATCGGCGTAGCGCAGCGGCTCCCCGTCCTCGCCCCCTTCGCCGGCCCGGCGCAGCAGCGCGCGCAGCCGCGCCTGGAGCTCGCGCAGGGCGAACGGCTTGACCAGGTAGTCGTCGGCGCCGACGTCGAGGCCTTGCACGCGATCGTCGATGGCGTCGCGGGCGGTGAGCATGAGGATCGGCGTGCGGTCGCCCGCCGCCCGCATGCGCCGGACACCTCCAGCCCGTCCAGTCGCGGCATCATCACATCGAGGATGACCGCGTCAGGAGGCGAGCTGGCGAGCGCGTCGAGTGCCTCCTCGCCGTCGGCGGCCAGCACGACCTCGTGGCGCTCCAGGGCCAGCGCACGCTCCAGCGCTCGGCGCACGGCGGGTTCATCGTCGACCACGAGGACGCGGGCCATGGTGAATGGTGGCGGTTGGCGCTAAAAGTTGGTGAAGACGGCGACGCGACCGCCGCCCAAGAGGGGATATCAGCACACCCCCGGCGAGTTTTCGAGGCCTGTGTGCTCCTGTCCCCGGTATCCGGGGATGGGACCACACAGCGCCGCGAATCGAACCGCGCGAGTTCTCCCATCCCCGTTTTGCGCACGGCTCATCCGCCAGAATCACCGCAGGTGCCCGAGAAGCTCACCCGCTACCGCGCCAAGCGCGACTTCGCCGCCACCCCCGAGCCGGGCGGATCGGCCGACGCGTCGGCGAGTGCCGAGCCACCGGCGACCGCCGAACTGGGGGGGCGGTTCGTCGTCCAGGAGCATCACGCCACCCGCCTGCACTGGGACCTGCGCCTCGAGCACGACGGCGTGCTCGCCTCGTGGGCGGTGCCCAACGGCATTCCCCCCGACCCGGCGGAGAACCGTCTGGCCGTGCGCACCGAGGATCACCCGCTCGAGTACCTCGACTTCCACGGCGAGATCCCCAAGGGCCACTACGGCGCCGGGAAGATGACGATCTGGGACACCGGCACCTACGAGCTGCACAAGTGGGAGGAGCGCAAGGTCGAGGTCACCTTCCACGGCGAGCGCCTCCGCGGGCCGCTACGGCCTGTTTCCGATCGGCCGCGAGCCGGGCGGCAAGGACTGGATGATCCACCGCATGGACGCTGCCTCGGACCCCGGCCGCGAGCCCCTGCCCGAGCACATCCTGCCCATGCTCGCCCGGCCCGGGGACCTTCCCGAAGACGAGGCGAACTGGGCCTTCGAGGTCAAGTGGGACGGCGTGCGGGCGCTCGCCTACGTCCAGCCCGGCCGCCTGCGCCTGGAGAGCCGCAACGGCAACGAGATCACCGACAGCCTACCCCGAGCTGCGGGCGCTCACCGCCGACCTCGGGATGCGCGAGGCGGTCCTCGACGGCGAGATCGTCGCCTTCGACGATCAGGGGCGCCCGAGCTTCGAGCGCCTGCAGCGGCGCATGCACGTCACCTCGGCCTCGTCGATCCGGCGGCTCGCCGCCTCCACGCCGGTCGTCTACGCCGCCTTCGACCTGCTCTACCTCGACGGCCACTCCCTGATGGAGCAGCCCTACACGGCACGGCGCCGGGCGCTGGAGGCCCTGCGGCCCGAGGACGCCAGCCCGGGCTGGCGCATCCCGGCCGCCCACCCGGGCCAGGGCGGCCGCCTGCTCGAGGCCACGCGGCTGCAGGGGCTCGAGGGCATCGTGGCCAAGCGCCTGGACTCCCGCTACGAGGGCGGGCGGCGCACGGGCACGTGGCTGAAGATCAAGCACACCCGCCGCCAGGAGCTCGTCATCGGGGGCTGGCTGCCGGGCGAGGGACGTCGCGCCCAGCGCATCGGCGCGCTGCTCATGGGTTACTACGAGGACGGCGCCTTCCGCTACGCGGGCCGGGTGGGCACGGGCTTCACCGACCAGACCCTGGCCGAGCTGGCCGAGAGGCTGGAGCCGCTGCGCCGGCCGACCAGCCCGTTCACCGGCGCGCCCAAGCTGCCGCGCAACGCCGTCTACGTGGAGCCGTGCCTGGTGGCCGAGATCGAGATCCGGGAGTGGACGCGCGAGCGGATCATGCGCGCGCCCTCCTTCAAGGGACTGCGCGAAGACAAAGCTCCCCGTGACGTCGTCCTCGAGGACTTCCAGGCGCCGAGACGGCGCGCCGAGGCCGAGCGCGCCGGCGCCCGACTCGCCCCAGGCGCTCTTCGACGAGGTAGCAGAGCTGCCCGACGGGTCGCTCGTCGGTGCTGAGCGACGGCCGGCGGCTCAAGCTCTCCAACTGGGACAAGGTGCTGTTCGGGGCCAGCGGCTTTACCAAGGGCGACCTCGTCGCCTATTACGCCCGGATCGCGCCCGCGGTGCTGCCCCACCTGCGCGACCGCGCGCTGACGCTCAAGCGCTACCCCGAGCGGCGTCGAGCGCCGAGTACTTCTATGAGAAGCAGTCGCCGTCGCACCGCCCCGACTTGGTGCGCACCGCAGCGGGTCGGGAACATCAACTTCACGCTGGCCCAGGACCGGCCCACGCTCGTGTGGCTGGCCAACCTGGCCGACATCGAGCTCCATACCTCGCTCGCCCTCGCCCACGCGCCGGAGCGGCCGACGATGATGGTCTTCGACCTCGATCCAGGCCCGCCGGCCGGCATCCTCGAGTGCTGCGAGGTCGGCCCTCGTCCTGCGCGGCCTGTTCAGCCAGCTCGGCCTCGAGTCCGTGGTCAAGACCTCGGGCTCCAAGGGCCTGCAGGTCTACGTGCCGCTGAACACGCCAGACGAGCTATGAAGCAGACCAAGCCGTTTGCCCGGCGCATCGCCGAGCTGCTCGAGCAGCGGATGCCCGAGCTCGTCGTCTCGCGCATGACCAAGCAGCTGCGCGGCGGCAAGGTGCTCGTCGACTGGAGTCAGAACGACGAGCACAAGACGACGGTGAACGTGTACTCGGTGCGCGCCCGCGAGCGGCCGACCGTGTCGACGCCGCTGCAGCTGGGAGGAGGTCGAGCGCTGCCGGGCCAGCGGCGATCCGTCGCTGCTCAGCTTCGAGACCGACCAGGTGCTGGCGCGCATAGAGCAGTTCGGCGATCTGTTCGCCCCGGCGGTCGAGACCGTTCAGCAGCTGCCGAACCTGGGATGATGGCGGCGATGGACCAGATCACCTTGCGGAATCGGCTGCTCGTGGCCACCGGCATGTGGAAGGAGACGACCGGGGAGCCGCTGCCGCGCCTGGCCCCGGGCGACCCGGCCGATCAGCTGCAGGAGTTCGAGCTGCTGCTGGTCAACCGGCTGTGGGAGTCGGCCACGCCGGAGAACGCCCGCGAGATCGCCGACCGCACCTGGGACCTCGTGCATGACCGCCCCGACAGCGATCCGGTCAAGCAGCGGGTCGTCGAGTGCCACGAGGCTCTCGCGCGGATGACCCGACCTCGGCGTGCACGCGACTCGGCGACGCGAGGACCGTCGGCCTGCGGCAGGCGCCGGGCGCCGGGTTGCGCGGCAGGCCCGCGCGCGGCGTAGGCGTCGGCTTCGTCGAGCGTCTCGCGCTCGAGCAGGGCGCCGGCCAGCGAGTCGAGGTGGCCACGGTGCTCGCGCAGCAGCGCCGTCACCTCGGCGTGGGCGGAGTCGACGATCCGGCGCACCTCGTCGTCGATCAGCCGCTGGGTCGCCTCGGAGGTCTCCGAGGCGCCGGGGAGCAGCGGGCCCATGCCGTCCATCGGGCACGACGGCGATCGGGCCGATGGCCGGGCTCATCCCCCAGCGGCCCACCATGTGGCGGGCGATCCGCGTCAGGTGCTGGATGTCGGACTCCGCGCCCGTGGTCAGGTCACCGAACACCGTCTCCTCGGCCGCGCGCCCTCCCAGGGCGACCTTGATCTGGGCCAGCAGATAGCGCTCGTCGAAGTTGAAGCGATCGGCGTCGGGGGCGGAGAAGGTCACCCCGAGGGCCTGGCCACGCGGGATGATCGACACCTTGCGCACCGGGTCGGCGCCGGGGGTGAGCATGCCGACGATGGCATGCCCGGCCTCGTGGTAGGCCGTGCGGCGGCGATCGTCCTCACTGAGCATGACCTTGCGCTCGGCGCCGAGGATGATCCGCTCGAGGGCGTCGGTGAGATCCTCGGAGTTGACGGCATCGTGGTTGCGCCGGGCGGCCAGCAGCGCCGCCTCGTTGACCAGGTTGGCCAGGTCGGCGCCGACCATGCCCGGGGTCGAGGAGGCCAGCGCGCCCAGGTCGAGCTCGGGGGCCAGCGGCACCGAGCGCGTATGGACCTTGAGGATCGCCTCGCGGCCGGCCCGGTCGGGAGGCTGAACGGACACGCGCCGGTCGAAGCGGCCCGGGCGCAGCAGCGCCGGGTCGAGGATCTCGGGACGGTTCGTGGCCCCGAGCACGATGACCCCGTCACGGGGATCGAAGCCGTCCATCTCGGTGAGGATCTGGTTGAGCGTCTGCTCGCGCTCGTCGTGGCCGCCCGAGATGTTCGGGCCCCCGCCCGCCCGCGAGCGGCCGATGGCGTCGAGCTCGTCGATGAAGATGATCGCCGAGCCGGCGGCCTTGGCCTGGGCAAACAGGTCGCGCACGCGTGAGGCTCCGACGCCGACGATCATCTCGACGAACTCAGAGGCCGACATCTGAAAGAACGGCACGCCGGCTTCGCCGGCCACTGCCCGGGCCAGCAGCGTCTTGCCCGTGCCCGGGGCGCCGCTGAGGAGCACCCCGCGCGGGATGCGACCGCCGAGCCTGAGGTACTTGTCGGGGTTCTTGAGGAAGTCGACGATCTCGGTCAGCTCCTCCTTGGCCTCGTCGATTCCGGCCACGTCGGCGAAGGTGACGTGCTGATCGGACGCCTCCACCCGCCGCGCGCGCGAGCGCCCGAACGACATCAGACCCCCCGGGCCGCCTCCGGCGCCGGCCGCCCGGCGCATGATGAAGATGAACAACGCCACCAGCAGCAGCGTGGGCCCGAAGCCGAGGATGATCTCGGCCAGCAACGAGGTTCCCCCGGCGGTTTGGCGTTCTCGACGACGCCTTCGCGCTGGAGCCGCTCCGAGAGCTGGGTGCCGTTGGCAAACGACGGCACCTCGGTGGAGAAGTAGGTCGTGGCCTGGGCGTCCGCGGAGCTCTGGGGGTATTTCACCGCCGACTTGAACGTTCCCTGGATCGAGTCGCCCGTGCGAGGAGATCTCGCTGACGTTGCCCTTGTCGACCTGCGCCAGGAACGTCGGGGAATACGGAATGGCGACCCGCGCGGCCGGCTTCAGGGCCTCGGAGGAGATATAGACGTTGAGGGCCAGCAGAGCGACGACGAGCAGCACGGCCAGCCAGCGATTGCCGCCCGGGCGCGCGGGCCGGTTACCGCGCTTGCCGTCGTCGGGGGGCGGCGTGACTCGCCACCCCGGCTGGCCCGGACCGCCACGCTGAGCGCCTGGTCCCTCGCCCGGTGGCGCGCCTCGGCGCGGGCTGGCGCCCCCGGGCAGGCCGGGGAGTCCGCGGCGGCTGGCGGGCTCGTTGCGGCGTTCAGGCTCTTCGGCCATACCACGATTGTGGCAAGCGCGCCAGCCGGGTCTGTTGCGCGCCGGCGGCGCGGCGCCGCGCGACGGCTACTTCACCACGATCGTGGCCCGCACACAGATGAAGTGGTAGGTCCCCGGCCCGGTGAAGTGATCGTGCCCGCGTTCGGCCTTGACGGGCGGGGTGGCCGGGAAGACGCGGTCGGCTAATCGATCCGCGTCCGGAACGACTCCGAGCCCACGACCGTGGCGCCGACGGCCCAGGCCTGGTCGGCCAGCCACCGGTCCGAGGTCACGACCCGAACCGCCCCGGGCTGCGGGTCGGCCCGGAGCCGGCGGATGATCTCGTCGTCGGCGGCGTTGGCCCGTGGCTTGGGGGCGTGGGCGATCTCGATCACCGTGGAGCGGATCGGAGGCGAGGGCGGGCGCTCGAAGACCACCGTGACCTCCTCACCCTCCTCGGCCGCCCATTGCTCGAGCAACTTGACGAGCCTCAGCATGGCGCCGTCGCGGTCCTTCCACCAGCCATCCGGCCGCGTGCCGATGACATTCATGCCGTCGACGAGCCAGCGCATGCCCGCAGAGTAGGGATCAACCCGCATCCTGAGGGGGCGCGCGGCGCTCGCGCTTGCGCTGGGCCTGGCGGCGCTTGGCCTGCGCTTGGCGGTCCACCGAGGCCGCCGTGGGCCGGGTGGCCAGGCGGGGACGGCGGGTGGCCAGACCGGCGGTCAGCCGCCGCTGGAGGCGCTGCAGCGCGAGCTCACGGTTGCGGCCCTGGCTGCGCGCGTCCTGGGCGACCGCGACCACGCGCGGACCCAGGCGGGCGAGCAGCCGCCGCCGCTGCTCCTCGCTGAGCGCCCGGGAGGCGGCGACGTCGAACCGCGCCTCGACCCGGGAGGCGGTCACGTTGGCGTGCTGGCCGCCGGGACCGGAGGACCGTGAGGCGCGCAGGGCGACCTCCGAAAGCGGGATCGCGGCGTGGGGGCCGATGGGCATGGGGTCATCCACGCCGTCAGCCTTCCCGCGCGCGCGGTCTTCCCGCGCGTGCGATGCAACATCCGTGCCGCGCGGGCGCGCGCGACCCAGAAATTCACTGCGGCGCACAGGGGCGTGCTACCGTCCCCGCCCATAGGGCCGTCTCGCTGAGTCGAGACGGCGACACGCAGGTGCAGGCCCGGGGTTGGTGCCAACGTCGCATCCTCCGCGGTAGCAGCACTCAAAGCTACGGAGGAAGCTCCACATGCCAACCGGAACCGTCAAGTGGTTCAGCGACGACAAGGGATTCGGCTTCATCACGCCCGATGAGGGCAGCCGCGACCTCTTCGTTCATCACAGCAACATCAGCGCCGACGGCTATCGCTCTCTGGCCGAGGGCTCGAAGGTCTCCTACGAGGAAGAGGCCGGGCCCAAGGGCCCCAAGGCCGTCAACGTCACCCGGCTCTAGACGCCGCGTTTGGTGCGCCGGGGGCCCCCAACGCCCCCGGGCGGTGTGCTCATATATTGGGCCCCCACGAGGGGCCCGACAGCGACCGGATGGTCGCTCGTGCGGACTTACCGGCGTGCTGGTCCGGCCGGTGGCCTACTATT
The DNA here is from genome assembly GCA_963777185.1 of uncultured Solirubrobacterales bacterium. Taxonomy (GTDB): domain Bacteria; phylum Actinomycetota; class Thermoleophilia; order Solirubrobacterales; family Solirubrobacteraceae; genus Palsa-465. The sequence continues at coordinate 171,882 of CAVZPU010000010.1, read as the reverse complement.
CCTTCGTAAGTGGCACACCGCGTGAAGTAAGTGATATGTGACTAAGGCAGTCGAGGAGCGCGAGCGGGTGGTCGTCCGCTTCGCGGGCGACTCGGGCGACGGTATGCAGCTTGCGGGCAGCCGCTTTACCGATGCCACGGCAGTGCTCGGCAACGACCTGGCCACGCTGCCCAATTTCCCCGCCGAGATTCGCGCTCCGGCCGGGACCCTGGCCGGGGTCTCCGCCTTTCAGATCCATTTCGCCTCGCGCGACATCCTCACCCCCGGGGATGCCCCCAATGTCCTCGTGGCCATGAACCCCGCCGCTCTGAAGGCCAACCTGTCCGAGCTCGAGCGGGGCGCGACGATCATCGTCAACGAGGATGCCTTCACCAAGCGCAACCTCGACAAGGCCGGCTATGTCGTCAACCCTCTCGAGGACGGCTCGCTGGCCGCCCACCGCGTCCACCGGCTCCCGATGACCTCGCTCACCCAACGGGCCGTCGAGGCCGTCGAGGGCGCCTCCACGCGCGACGCGGCGCGGGCCAAGAACCTGTTTGCGCTCGGTGTCTTGTCCTGGCTCTACGGCCGTCCCACCGACGTCACGGAGCGGTGGATGGCCCAGAAGTTCGGCCGTAACCCCGCGGTGCTCAAGGCCAACTTGGCCGCGTTCAACGCCGGCTGGTCGTTTGGCGAGACGACGGAGCTCCTCGACGTGCAGTACCGGGTGCCGCCCTCGGACGAGACCGTGCCGGGCATCTATCGCACTGTCAACGGCACCACGGCGCTGGCCCTCGGGCTCGTGGCGGCGAGCGTGCGCAGCCGCCTGCCGCTGGTTCTGGCCAGCTACCCGATCACGCCGGCCTCGGAGCTCCTGCATGAGCTCTCGCGCCACGCGGGCTACGGCGTGCGCACGATCCAGGCCGAGGACGAGATCGCCGCGGCCGGCATGGCTTTGGGCGCCTCCTTCGGGGGCCGGCTCGGCGTGACCGCCACGAGCGGGCCCGGCCTGGACCTCAAAGCGGAGACCATCGGTCTCGCCGTGGCCCTCGAGTTGCCGCTCATCGTCATCGACGTGCAGCGGGCCGGGCCTTCGACCGGCATGCCGACCAAGACCGAGCAGTCGGACCTGCTCGCCGCGCTGTACGGGCGCCACGGCGAGTCGCCCCTGCCGGTCTTCGCGCCCACCACTCCCGGCGGTTGCTTCGAGGCCGCCTTCGAGGCCGCGGCGGTGGCCGTCCGCTACCGCACGCCGGTCATCCTCCTCTCCGACACCTTCCTGGCGTCGTCCTCGGAGCCCTGGCGTCTGCCGGCCGTCGGGGACCTGCCCCGGATCGATCCGGCCTTCGCCCTGCCGGCCGAGGCGGAAGCGGGTTTTCAGCCCTATCGGCGCGACGAGCGCCTGGCGCGGCCGTGGGCCATCCCCGGCACGCCGGGCCTCCAGCACCGGATCGGCGGGCTCGAGAAGGCGGACGGCACCGGGAACATCTCCTACGACGGGGCCAACCATGCCCGTATGACGGAGCTAAGAGCGGCCAAGGTGGCCGGGATCGCCCGCGAGCTCCCCGCCCTGGCTGTGGATGCCGACCCCGGCGCTCGGCTGCTCGTGCTCGGCTGGGGCTCCAGTGAGGGGGCGATCCGGGCCGGGGTCCGGGCCGCCCGCGGGCAAGGCGCTCGGGTGGCCTGCGCCCAGCTTCGCCACCTCAACCCGCTGCCCGCCAACCTCGGCGACGTGCTGCGGTCCTTCGACCGCGTGCTCGTGCCCGAGATGAACACCGGCCAGCTCGCGCAGGTGCTCCGAGGCCGCTTTCTCCTCGACATCGAGTCGTTCACCAAGGTTCAGGGCCAGCCGCTGTTCGCGGCCGAGATCGAGCGCGAAGTCATGACGCGGCTCGAGGAACGCCGATGAGCGCCACCGAGCTGCACAAGGCCGACTTTCAATCCGACCAGGAGACCCGGTGGTGCCCGGGCTGCGGGGACTACGCGGTCCTGGCCGCCGTCCAGCAATTCATGCCCGAGCTGGGCATCCCGCCCGAGCGGATCGTCTTCATCACCGGAATCGGCTGCGCGGGCCGCTTCGCCTACTACATGGACACCTACGGCATGCACGGGATCCACGGCCGGGCCCCCGCCCTGGCCACCGGCCTGGCGGCCGCCCGCGCGGACCTCTCGATCTGGGTGGTGACCGGCGATGGGGACTCGCTGTCGATCGGCGGCAACCATCTCATCCACGCCCTGCGGCGCAACGTCCCGATCAAGATCCTGCTCTTCAACAACCAGATCTACGGGCTGACCAAAGGCCAAGCCTCGCCCACTTCGGAGCTGGGCAAGGTCACCAAGTCGACACCCTTCGGCGTCGCCGATCAGCCCTTTAACCCGGTGGCACTCGCGCTGGGCGCCGAAGCGAGCTTCGTGGCACGCACGATCGACCGCGATCGCCGCCACCTCACCGAGGTCCTGCGCGCGGCGGCCGGCCATCCGGGCGCGGCGCTGATCGAGATCTATCAGAACTGTCCGGTCTTCAACGACGGCGCCTTCGCCGCGCTGACCGAGAAGGACGTCAAGGACCACAACCAGATCCGGCTCGAGGCCGGCCGGCCGATTCGCTTCGGCGTCAACCACGAACGCGGGGTGGCCCGGGGCGCCGACGGCGGCCTCGAGATCGTCGATGTGGCCGAGATGGGGGAGGAGGGGCTGATCGTCCACGATCCCCGGCGCGCCGATCCGGGACTGGCCTTCTCGCTGGCCAGGCTGGCCGACGACCCGAGCGGTCCCACTCCCCTCGGGGTCTTTCGGGACATCGAGCGCCCCGTCTTCGGACGCTCCCCGGGGCGTTCGGAGCCCGCCTGCGACGGGGAGCTGGCCGAGCTGCTCCTGGCCGGCGACACGTGGACGGTCGGCGGCCCGCCCTGACCCAGGCTCTCGCTCGCGGTGCCCGCGAGCGGCGATGCGGCCCGAGGGCCAAATAACTTCACCTAACGGCCAACCTGGCCGGATGCCCCGCGTTCAACGTGTCGGGAAGCCGCTCTGAGGAGCGGCTCATCGACGCCGCTGCCCCCGGCGTGACCCCAACCCGCGGCGAGGCCGTTCCGCCCCCGACGGCCTCGCCGCCCCCCCTTCCTTTTGCGACGCGTGGGGGATTTGACGTCCAGGAGACGTCATCGGCCCCAACCGGCCTAGGCCACGCGCCCGTTCTCCGGGTCCAGGGGCAGGCCGCCGGCCTGCCACTCGAGCAGTCCGCCGGTCATGTTGTGGGCGTCGTAGCCGGCGCCTCGGAAGGCCTCGGCGGCCATCGCCGAACGCGCTCCGCTGCGGCAGTAGAAGACGACCGGGCGGCCGCGGTCGATCGTGTGGGCCTGCTCGGTCAGCTGAGCGAGCTCGATGTGGCGACCGGCGGCGATTCGCCCGGCGGCGTACTCGTCGGGCTCGCGCACGTCGACGAGCTGAATTTCGCCCCGGTGCAGGAGTTCCGCGACCTGGCGGGGGGTGTAGTCGCCGTCCACCCCCGTGAGGCTAGCGACCTCGATTTCGGGGGCTCGGAGCCCTTCAGCGTACCCCGCCCCGGGACCGATTCGCTCAAGGGTCAGATAGATCATGTCGACATAACGGCGCACGTGACATTCGTCTTGCAAGTCGGGTACTGTGCCCGGCCGAACATACAACCAGCCTAATCCCACGGCGCCGAGGCGTCGGGGAGCGGGGAACCCATTGGGGCCATCTGGCTCCTGGGGCGAGTCGCCGGAAATCCGGCGTAGCGCGATCTCTTTCAGCGCGAGCCCGACAGCTAACCCCGCAGGCACGAGAAAGAGAAAGGGTTGTGCTTGTCGTACCCATGGTTCACACGTGCCACGCGCCCCATGCGTGGAAGCGCCGCGCTCACGGCTTTGCTCCTGGCCATCGGGCTGGTAGCAGCCCCCGCGGCGGCGGCCGGGACCAAGAAAGCCGCCCACTCTGCGGCGGCAGGTAACGGCTCTGGCGGAGCGGGCTTTGGTGGCTCCTCCGCGCCAGGGCCCAAGGCCAAGGCCCCCAAGAAGAAGGCTAAGAAGACGGCGATCAAGCCGGCCGGCGGCTCCCGTCATCTTGGCGACCGCGTGCTCCGCGAGGGCATGAGCGGCCATGACGTACGCGTGCTGCAGGCCTACCTGAGCCTGGCGGGATACCCGACCAGCGTCGACGGGGGCTTCGGTCCGCTGACCGTGACCAGCGTCATCGCCTTCGAGAGGGCGGCGGGCTTCAATGCCAACGGCGTGGTCACCGTGCCGGTCGAGGTCGCCTTGCGCAACAAGGTCAAGGCGGTCGAGGCCGATCCACCCTCCGGACCGATCAGGATCAATGGCGATGGGACGGCGACGGCTCCGGCCAACGCCCCGACGGTGGTCAAGAACGTGGTCGCGGCAGCGAACCAGATCATCAACCAGCCGTACGTGTACGGCGGCGGGCACGCCAGCTTCATCTCCAACGGCTACGACTGCTCGGGCGCGGTCAGCTTCGCGCTCCACGGCGGCGGCCTGCTCTCCTCTCCGGAGGACTCCACCGATCTCGAGTCCTGGGGCGCGTCCGGCCCCGGCAAGTGGATCACCGTCTATGCGGATTCCGGCCACGCCTTCATGGTCGTGGACGGCCGCGCCTTCGACACCGCCGATTTCGGCGGGCCGAACATCCCGGGCGGAAGTGGTCCCCGGTGGCGCTCCAACCCCACCGGGAACCTGTCCGACGGCGGCGACTACGTCGTCCGCCACTACCCCGGCTACTAATTCGCAGGCTGTGCCCCGGATCGCTCGCGTAGCATCCGGGGCACATGTCTGCCCTTGCTGAGCTTTACACCATCCCTCAGGAGTACCTCGACTTTCGCGACACGATCGCCCAGATCGCCCGCGAGCGCGTCGCCCCGCGGGCGGCGGAGATCGACGAAAAGGCCGAGTACCCCCACGATCTGCGCCAGCTGCTGGCCGAGCACGATGTCCTCGGCCTGCCCTTCGACACCGAGTACGGCGGCACCGGCACCGGCACCCTGATGCTCAACATGGCGATCGAGGAGATCGCCAAGGCCTGCGCCTCGACCGCCCTGATCCTCATGATCCAGGAGCTCGGAACGCTGCCGATCAAGCTCTTCGGCTCCGACGAGCTCAAGGCCCGGTTCCTGCCCCGCTGCGCCTCGGGCGAGTGGACGCCGGCGTTCGCGCTCTCTGAGCCCGAGGCCGGCTCGGACCCCGGCGGCATGCGCACGCGGGCCGTCAAGGACGGCGACGAGTGGGTGATCGACGGCACGAAGAACTGGATCACCAACCTCGGCGTAGCCGACTTCTACGTCGTCTTCGCGGTCACCGATTCCAGCGCCGGCCACTCCCGGGGGATCACCGCGTTCGTGGTCGAGGCCGACCGCCCCGGCTTCAGCGTCGGCAAGCTGGAGAAGAAGCTCGGCATCCGAGGCTCGCCGACCGGGCAGCCGATCTTCGACGGTGTCCGCGTCCCGGAGGCAAACGTCGTCGGCGAGGTCGACCGGGGCTTTCGCGTGGCCATGGCCACCCTGGATCGCTCCCGTCTCGGCGCCGGCGCCCAGGCGCTGGGCATCGCCCAGGGAGCGGCCGACTACGCCGCCGCCTATGCCCGCGAGCGCCGCCAGTTCGGGCAGCCGATCAACGCCTTTCAGGCCATCCAGTTCAAGCTGGCCGACATGGAGACCCAGTGCGCCGCCGCCCGGGAGCTGCTCTATCAGGCGTGCGCCAAGGTGGACCGCGGCGATAACGACATGGGCAAGTACACGTCCATGGCCAAGCTGTTCTGCTCCGACATGGCCATGAAGGTCACCATCGAGGCCATCCAGGTCCTCGGCGGCTATGGCTACGTCAAGGAGTACCCGGTCGAGCGGATGATGCGCGATGCCAAAATCACCCAGATCTATGAGGGGACGAACGAAATTCAGCGTCTCGTAATCGCCCGGGCCCTGCGGTAGGCATGCCCGAGGGGCCGAACCTGCGCCGGACCCTGATCTGCGCCGCGGTGGCGCTCAGCGTCGGGCTGACCGTGGTCAGCCTCATGGACGGGTTCAGCACGTCGCTGCCCATCCGCCTGATCGAGGCGGTGGCTGTGTTCGTGGCCGGGGCCGCCGTCCTGGGCGGCGTCGTCGGCCTAGTGCTCGTCCGCCTCGGTGGGTGGCGCGAACCGGAGTCCGAGCAGGAGTTCGAAGCCCTGGTGCAGCGCAGCGAGCGGCTGGCGACGATCCCTCCCATCCGCACCGAGGACGACTTCGATGCCCTGGTGCGGACGGCCCTGGACGAGCTCCCCCTCGAGTTTCACCGCGCCCTCGAGCACGTCGCCGTGGTCGTCGACGAGGGCGGAGACCGTTATGGCGCCTACGGCCTCTATCAGGGCGACACCGTGGCGCAGGACTTCTTTCACGATCGGATCATCATCTTCCGCGACACGCTGATGCGCGACTTCGGCCACGACCCCGAGCTCCTGGCCCGCCAGGTCCGCCGGACGGTCCGCCACGAGCTCGCCCACCACCTCGGATGGAACGAGCGCGGGGTCCGGGGCCTGGGGTTGTGAGCGGCAGCTCGGCCCCGGGGCGGGCGGGTGGCCTCGGCCCGGGGCGGCGGTAGGCCTCGACCCGGGGCGGCGGTAGGCCTCGACCCGGGGCGCGCCCTTTTGGGTTCTGGAACGGGCTCGGCACGCGGCCGCTGGGGGTCTCGGGCGGGGCGTCCACCTCGGGCCGCCGCGTACTCTGTAGGTACAACCCGAATGAGGAGCTGTCCTGAATGCCTGAAGCCGTGATTGTTGACGCCATCCGCACGCCGATCGGCCGCGCGGGCAAAGGCTCGCTGAAGACCGTGCGGGCCGATGACCTCGCCGCCATCCCGCTGCGCGCTCTGGTCGAGCGCAACCCCGGCGTCGACTTCTCCGAGACCAACGACGTGCTCATGGGGGCGGCTTCAGGCATCGGCGAGCAGGGCTACAACGTGGGCCGCAACGCCGCCCTGCTGGCGGGCCTGGACCACCACATCCCCGGCTGCACGGTCAACCGTTTCTGCGCCTCTTCGCTCATGACGATCCGCATGGCCTCGCACGCCATCCGGGCCGGGGAAGGCGACCAGTACATCGCCGCCGGCGTCGAGGCGGTCTCGCGCGCGGGCCTCGGCGCGGGGATGATGGAGGAGGCCAAGCATCCCAAGCTGAACGGGTCAGACGGCTCCCTCTACGACGTCTACATCCCCATGGGGCTGACGGCCGAGAACGTGGCCGACCGCTGCCACGTCACGCGCGAGCAGCAGGACGAGTGGGCCGTGATCTCCCAGAACCGGGCCGTCGAGGCCCGCGACTCCGGTCACTTCGACGCCGAGATCGTCCCCGTCCCCGTTGCGGCCCACAAGGACACCGACCGGGAGGGCAACGAGATCGACGTGGCCGAGACGGTCGTGCGCCACGACGATGGCCCCCGCGCGGGCACCACGATGGAGGTGCTCGGCAAGCTCAAGCCCGCCTTCCGCGAGGATGGCACCGTCACGGCCGGCAACGCCTGCCCGCTCAACGACGGCGCGGCGGCGGTGCTCGTCATGTCCGACGAGAAGGCCAAGGCCCTCGGCCTCACGCCCAAGGCGCGCATCATCGCCTCGACCGTGGCCGCCATCCGGCCGGAGATCATGGGTCTCGGGCCGATCCCGGCCATCCAGGCGCTGCTCAAGGCGACCGGGATGAGCATCGACGATGTCGACATCGTCGAGATCAACGAGGCCTTCGCCGCTCAGATCGTCCCGTGCCGCGACGAGCTCGGCATCTCCGAGGACAAGCTCAACCCCTTCGGTGGCGCCATCGCCCTGGGCCATCCCTTCGGGATGACGGGCGCGCGCATCATGACCACGCTGATCAACGGCCTGCAGGCCGTGGGTGGAACCTACGGGATCGAGTCGATGTGCGTCGCCGGCGGCATGGGCCAGGCGATGCTCATCGAGCGGCTCAGCTAGCCGCTCGCGGCGGTGCGCCGAGTTTCACGCCGCGAATCTCGCCCGCGAGGCCGAGGCCTCGCCGCTCAGCGGGGGCCGGTCGCGCGGTGGCCGCGAGCCCGGTGATGCCCCCGGGCGGGAGCGTGCTGGGCCGCGTGCCGGCCGTGCCCGGTGATGGCCATGTGAGCGATCGGATCGTGATGGCGGGTGACCGTCGCCGCCGTGGCGGCCGCCGGGACACCCGTGAGCGCCAGCGCGAACGTCGCGGCGATCGTGGTGATCTTCTGCATGTCCTCGTTGTCGGAGCGCCATCGGGCTACTTGAGCCCCCTGGACACACCCTCAACGAGGAGGCATACGCAGCGCGCCGTCGAGCCGGATGACCTCGCCGTTGAGCATGTCGTTCTCCACGATGTGGGCCGCCAGAGCGCCGAACTCCTCGGGCCGGCCGAGGCGGCGCGGGAAGGGGATGGCCTGGGCGAGGGCGTCGCGGGCGTCATCGGGCAGCTCGCCGAGCAGGGGCGTATCGAAGGTCCCGGGGGCGATCGTGCAGACGCGGATGCCGCCGTCGGCCAGGTCGCGGGCCGCCGGCAGGGTCATGCCGACGATCGCGCCTTTGGAGGCTGAGTAGGCGATCTGCCCGATCTGACCGTCGTAGGCGGCGACCGACGCCGTGTTGATGCAGACCCCGCGGTGACCGTCCCCATCGGGTTCGTTCTCCAGCATGGCCGTCGCAGCGAGACGCAGTACGTTGAACGTGCCGACGAGGTTGATGGCGAGGACGCGCTGAAAGGGCTCGAGTGCGTGCGGGCCGCGCCGGCCCGCCACCCGCTGGGCCCAGCCGATGCCCGCGCAGGAGACGGCGATCCGCAGTCCGGGCACCTCGCCGAGGGCGCTGTGCACCGAGTCCTCATCGGTGACATCGGTGCGCACGAACCGCGCGCCCTCACCGAGCTCGGCGGCGAGCGCCTGACCCTTCTCCTCGCTGAGGTCGGCGATGACCACCTCGGCCCCCCTGGCGTGCAGCCGCCGGGCCGTGGCCGCACCGAGCCCGGAGGCGCCTCCGGCAACGAACGCCGTAGTGCCATCGATGCGCATGGCTGGAGGGCTACCTTCCGCGGCCGCCGGGCAATCGCCTCATCGCCGCGCGTAGCGCAGAAACAGCGTGCCCTCGTGCTCGAGGACCCAGTCCAGCTCGAGCTCGGCCGGCTCGGCCAGCGGCCCCCCCGAGGTGATCGGCGGATCGTCGCCGCCCCCGGCCAGGAGGGGCGTGACGGTGAGAAACAGCTCGTCGATGAGCCCTTCCTGGAGCATCGCCCCGAACAACGTCGGGCCGCCTTCACAGAGCAGCCCCCGCACGTCGTAGTCCGCGCGCAGCCGTCGCATCATCGTGGTCAGCGTGAGCTCGCCCGGATCGAGTCTGACCGTATCCACCGCGGCCGCCGAGTCGCCGAGGTCCAGGGTGCGAGGGCTGAACACGACCACGCGCGAATGGGCGTCCTCAAAGAGCGGGATGTCAAGGGGCACGTCGCCGTCCCGGGTGATCAGGCAGGCCAGGGGATCGGGCGAGAGCCCCCGCGCGGCCCGGCGGGCGCGCCGCTCGGGGTCACGGACGAGGCGGCCGTAGCGCTCGGCCCGCATCGTCCCGGTGCCGGCCAGGATGGCGTCCACCCGCTCGCGCAGACCATGGAACATGACCCGGTCCCCAGGGCTGCTCAGTGGCGCCGAGCGGCCCTGGATGGCCGCCCGCCCATCGGCGCTGACCACGAAGTTGACCACCGTGTAGGGCCGGGTGGGCGGAGCGGCCCCCCCAAGGTCGATCGAATCCAGCATCTCCGCGGCGCTCACCGTCCCCGCCTGCGGGAGCAAGCGCCGGAACTGCGGCCCGGGCCCGTCGGAGGAGTCGGTCACGGGGCGAACCTACCATCCGCCCGCCTCGGGTGACGGCGTCCTGCAAACCGGTTAGGCTGCCCGCCGATGCACTTCAAGGAGCTGTCGCGAGGAGAGGCAATCGCCGTATTCGGCGGCATCCTGCTCCTCGTCTCCCTCGCCCTGCACTGGTACACGCTGGGCAACATCCACACGTCGCTCAACTCCTGCAAGGGTCCCAACACGGCCTGCACCGGCTGGTCGAGCCTGTCGTTGATCCGCTACCTGATCGCCATCGTGGCCATTACGCCGCTGGTTCTGGCCTACGTCGTCCTTCGCGGCCATGCCCTGTCCTGGCCGCGCGGTCAGGTGACGGCCATCTTCGCGCTGCTCGGCCTCATCCTCATCGTCTTCGAGGGCCTCCTCGATAAGCCGGGGACGCCCCGCGATGAGATCAGCCTCACCTACGGGTGGTTCATCGGACTTCTGGCTGGAGTGCTCATCCTCGTCGGGGCCGTTTGGCGCACCGCCGAGAGCGAATCCGAGCGCAAGCCGCCCGGCGTCCTGTGAGCTCATCGACCTCCAGCGCACGGCCGGATCGCAATCTGGCCCTCGAGCTCGTGCGGGTCACCGAGGCGGCGGCGCTGGCCGCCGCCCGCATGGTCGGCCGCGGGGACAAGGAGGGAGCCGACCAGGCCGCCGTTGACGCCATGCGCTACGTGCTCGACTCGGTGTCCATGGACGGGGTCGTGGTCATCGGCGAGGGCGAGAAGGACGAGGCCCCGATGCTCTTCAACGGCGAGCAGATCGGCGACGGCACGCCACCACAGGTCGATATCGCCGTCGATCCGCTGGAGGGGACGCGGCTGACGGCGCTCGGCATGCCCAGCGCGCTGGCCGTCATCGCCTTGTCGGAGCGCGGCACGATGTTCGACCCGGGGCCGTGCGTGTACATGGAGAAGATCGCCGGCGGGCCCGAGGTCGCCGACCTGCTCGATCTCGACCGCCCGCTCGCCGAGACCCTGGGTCTCGTGGCCGAGCGCAAGGGCATCGACATCCGCGACGTCATGGTGGTCATGCTCGATCGCGAGCGCCACCATGAGGCCATGCGCGAGGTGCGCGAGGCCGGCGCCCGCGTGCGCCTGATCCTCGACGGCGACGTCTCGGCGGCGCTCTTGTCCGTGAGCGACAACTCGCCCGTGGACCTCCTGTGGGGGATCGGCGGCACGCCCGAAGGGGTCATCTCCGCGGCGGCCATCAAGTGCATCGGTGGCCAGCTGCTCGGCCGTCTATGGCCGCGCAGCGACGAGGAGCGCGAGGCCGCCCGCGACGCCGGATACGACCTCGAGCGCGTGCTCACCTGCGACGACCTCGTGGCCGGCCAGGACGTCTTCTTCTCGGCCACCGGGGTGACCGACGGCGATGTGCTCCAGGGTGTCCGCTACCAGGGCGGGCAGGGCGCCACGACGGAGTCGCTGGTCATGCGCTCACGCTCGGGGACCGTGCGCCGGGTCTTCGGCCGCCACGATCGCCGCAAGCTGCGGGTCATCACTGGGGAGCGCTACGGATGACCTCGGGCGCCCCGCCGTTCTGAGCCGGGTCGGGGACGGTCAGCCGTCCCACCTTCGATTGCGCGAGGTCCAGTGTGGCCAGCGAGCGCAGGAAGGCGTGGGTGACCAGCAGGTGGATAGCGGACTGCGTGGCCTCGTAGACGATGGTGCCAAACCCCGCGGCAATGGCCGGATAGAAGTTGGCCACCTCGATGTCGATGCGCAGCTTGACATGCGGGGAGGTGGGGACCTCGTCGTCGAGACGGTGGACCTCGATGGTCAAAAAGCCTGAGCCCCGGCCGCTGCGCGCGACGAGCAGGCCGTCGCGGATCTGCCAGCGGACGCGGCCGTAATCCGGGCGCATCTCGTAATGGGGCGCGTCGAAGCGCAGCACGGTCAGCGGCCGGCCGAGGAGGACGACGGCGCGCTCATTCTCGCCGTAGGTGACCCGGATGAGCCCGAGCGTGACCCGGGATAAAAAGCGCCAGTAGGTTCGGGCCAGGTTCTCGAGGTTGGGAGCGCTCCAGTGCGACTCCAGATACTCGCGGGGCACGGTCAGCTCGGCCGACTGGACCGAGCGCACCGCCCCGTCCCGAGCGATCGAGCTGGCGTCCGGGGAGGAGATGATCACCGCCTGAGCGGGCAGCCGGCGGCGGCGGCGCTGGCGGCGAGTGAAGAGCAGCGTCACCATCGACACGAGGACTCCGAGCAAGACTTGGAGCATGGAGCGAGTCTGCCCCGACTCGACCGAGTTCATCCGTGCAGGAGGAGGAGCTCGACCCGTTCGCCGGCCGGGAGCTCGCCCGCCCCTCTGGGGATCACCGCCAGCGCGTCCGCGCCGATGAGGGAGGTAACGATGTGCGAGCCCTGCGGACCGTTGGGCACGGCCACGGGCTCGCCGTCCTCGCCCTCTAGGCGGACCCGGATGGCCTGGTCGCGCTGGCGATTGCGGACCACGGACGTGCCGAGCGGCGCGGTGCGCAGCCGGGTCGCGTCGCGCCGGCCCTGGAGGGCGGCGAGGGCGGGGGCGGCGAACAGCCTGAAGGTGACAAAGGCAGAGACCGGGTTGCCGGGCAGGCCGAACACGAGCGTGTCCTCCCGGGTCCCGAACCAGGTGGGCTTGCCCGGCGCGAGGGCCACGCCCCAGAACTCCTCGACGACGCCAAGGGCTTGCAGGGCGGGCTTGACGTGGTCGTGGGGACCGACCGAGACGCCGCCCGAGACGAGGACCACGTTGGCCTGCTCGAGGGCGGCGGCGAGGGCCGCCTCGGTAGCGGCACGATCGTCCTCGAGGCGTCCGAACCCTGGGACCTCCGCGCCGGCCTGCCGCGCCAGGGCCACGAGCATCGGCCCGTTCGAGTTGTGGATCTGGCCGGGGCCGAGCGGCGCGCCGGGTTCGACGAGCTCATCGCCGGTGCACAGCACATGGGCGCGGGGTCGGCAGGCGACGGCGAGCTCGGCGCTGCCGGCTGCGGCGGCGGCGCCGGCCTCGGCGGGCCCGACGACGATGCCGCCGGCCAGGACGGGGGCGCCGGCGCGCATGTCCTCGCCGGCGAAGCGGATGTGCTCGCCGGTGGCCACCGCGGCCGTCGTGGTGATCTCACCGTCCCGGCCTTCCGTGTCCTCCTGGCGGATGACGGCCTCCGCGCCCTCGGGAATCACCGCACCGGTGGAGATCCTGATCGCCTCTCCGGCGGCGAGCGCCCGGCTGGCGGGGGCCCCGGCCCGGGACTCGCCGACCAGCTCGAGCGCACGGCCTTTGGAGCCGGCTTTAACGGCGTAGCCGTCCATGGCCGAAGAGGGGAACGGCGGCTTATCGGTGCCGGCCACGACCTCCTCGGCCAGCACCCGCCCGACGGCCTCGAGGAGGGACACCGCCTCGGCCGGGAGACGGGGGGTGGCGGCAAGCACGCGTTCCCGGGCCTCGGCGATGCTCAGCAGCATGGGGACATTGTGACCCGCGCCGGCTGGGGTGGCGCGCGGGAGTCATGGCGCCGGACGGGCGAGGGGCCCGCCGTGGCGAGCCCCTCGCGGGTCGGTGGGAGAGCTTGGTTACGGAACCGCGATGAAGCTCTCCATCGAGGATGGGATCGTGCCCGAGGCGCACAGGTGCCCCGCTGCGTCGCGAGGGGCGCCGAGGAGCTGGGTCAGATCGACCCGCGCCAGCCAGTTGGCCTCGTCGTTGGCGAACAGCCCGATCGCGTCGCTGCTGTTTGGGCTCTGATACGAGGTCAGGGTGTGGGGGTCAAAGCCCTCATTCCACACGTTCGAATCGGGCGTGTTCCCGATCGTGCACGACACCCAGTCGGTGATCGCCGGCGTGCCGGTCCCCGAGGTGGCGGGCAGTGTGAACGCGGTGATCTCGTTACCGCCGAACTCCCCGGCGACGACCCCGCTGTGGGTTCCCTGGGCGACGGCGATGCCGCTGGCCCCGGCGCTCAGGCTCGACTCCGTGAGCGTCTGGATCTGGGACGGAGCCGTCCACGTGCCCGGCGAGCCGGCCGTGAACTTCGCCTGGGTCAGGTCGGTGACGAACACCTGCGATGGGTCGGCGCCCTCGTAGGGTGCGAGCGCGATCCCGGTGGTGCAGTCCTCGCCCGAGGAGTCCGCCTCCCCGGGGCCCCCGATGGGGTTCTCGAAGAAGGCCGGGCTGGACGGGTTCGAGATGTTGGCGATCTCGTAGTTGTTGTTCTCCGCCGCCGACAGGAGCAGGTTCCGGCTCGGGTCGATGAGCGGGTCCTCCGAGATCTCGCCCGACGGCGAGACGAACCCTGGACTGAACGTGTTGCTGGCGAGATCGAGGAACTGGAATCCCGGGCCCCCCGTGAGGCTCAGGCCGAGCAGGGCCCGGTTGTGGACGGCATCCATCGCCACTCCACCGGTGGTGGGAAAGCCACCGGAGAAGATCATGTTCCCGCTGCCGCTGTCGGTCAAGGTGTGGGTCAGGGTTGTGCCCACGATGGTGTAGACGTCGGTGCCGTTTGACGTCGCCACGGTCTCGCCCGTGGTGGGGTTGGAGGCGGCCGAGTTGACGGCATTGGGCGTGGGAATCAGGGTCGGGGTGATGCTCGAACCCTCCACGTTGACGGCCGAGATGCCCGTCGCACCGCCCTCCCAGTTGCCCTTGGGCACGTAGGACGTTACGTTCTTGCCCTGCACGAGCACGGACAGCGAGCTCGACGGCTCACATGATCCGGGCGGCGGCGGCTTGTTCGATCCCTCGGCGAGCTCCTCCATGCCGCTTGTCAGATGGGCGAGCGGCCCGCCCTGCCACACCACCGTGCCGTGGCTGTCGCTGACCTTGAAGCTCACGAGATCCGCCGTGGTGCTCTCGGTCGAGGTGCCATCACCGTCGTCGCCGATCTCGAAAGTGATCGTGTAGCCGGTGGCGGTGTGCGCGGAGTCGGGGCCGAAACTGCCCGTCCCCTGTCCCACGAAGGTGTTGTCCGTCGCACCACCTTCCTCCGGCGGCGCCGTGCCCTTCTTGCAGCTCGCCGTGGTCAGCGTCTGCAGCCGGAAGAAGTCGGCCGAGCCCGTCAAGCTGCGCAGCACCAGCACCTCGGTGGCGGTCAGGTCGGTGCTCAACGCATTCTCGATGTGGATTGACTGCGTCGCGGTCTTGAAGACCGTGCCCTTGGAGCTCGTCATGGTGCACGCGGTCGGCGCAGCCATCGCCGGCGCCGCCGACACCGACAACACCCCCGCGGTGACGATGCTCGCAAGCGCCAGGAGCGCACGCCGGTTCCAGTGCCCCACCATCTGGTCCTCCTTATGCGGTGCCCTCCTGGCCTTTCGGGCGGCGTCCGAGCGTTCCGGGTTGCGGCAAACCTATATCCGGGGCAACGCCAAAGTCAAGAGTTCGCCCGCCCGTTCGCGCGCTCAGTTGCGCGAGGGGAGCGAGACGGCGCCGATGGTGGCCGTGCCTGTGATTCCCAGCGCCTTGGCCGTGGCCGAGGTGAGGTCCCAATCGACACCCTGGACGTAGGGTCCGCGGTCGATGACGGGCACGGTGAGGGTGCGCCCGCGGTAGAGAAGCGCGACCGGCGTGCCGCAGGGCAGCGTCCGGTTGGCCACCCCAAGCGTGGCGTGGCCCAGGATCTCCCCGCACGCCGTCTCGTTTCCGAAGAAACCGGGACCGAAGATGGTGGCCACCGAAGGCCGGTAGACGGTGACGGTCAGGGTGGGGGAGGCCACGGCGGCACGCACGGGGGCGGGTGGTTCGAGCACGGCGCGGATGGCGAACCGGCCAATGTGGTTGGCCTTCCAGAGGGCCGTGAAAGTGCCCGCGCCCGAGATCGGGGCGCTGACCGTCGGTGTCCATCGCCAGGCGGTCTGCCGGCCCCGTCGCTCGATCACCATGGTCGCGCCGCCCAGGGCGGGCCGGACGTGGCCCGTGATCCGCAGCTGGCCCCGCAGCAGGGCGAAGGCGCGGCTGGAGATGGTGATGCCGGGGCCCGTGACGGTCAAAAGCTGGCTGCCCGGCTGGGTCGTACCTGGTGGGGCGGTCGCGTTGGGCGATGACGGCGCGGCGGCGGCATTCGGCGCCGGGGGCGCCGACAGGCTGGCGCCGCCCGATCCGTTCTGGTTGGCGGCGCCCGATGCGGCTTGGCCCGAGCTGGGCAGGGCCAGCAGCGCGGCGAGGGCACCGATGGGGACGACACGCTTGGCGATGGCGCGAGGACTCACGTATAGGTTTCAGTTGACTGCTGGCGCCTACGGGGTGAGCTGACGGGCTCGCGCGGGTGGCGCTACGGTCGCAAACGGACCGATTCGCCCCTGCGGCCTACGGCCGCAAGTGGGTCCCCCGCCGACCGCCCGCGGAGGGACGATCGCTCGGCTGGCGCGGGAGTATAAGCACGCGCTCGGCCGGAGCCCGTCCGCTTCCCGGATCGAGGCCGCGCCGGCTCGCGGAGCGGACTCCTGACGGGCTGTACGGGGGCTGTGCCCCGCGACTACGGGCGGGGTAGGCGCGAGACGGCCTGGCGCAGTGCCCGGGCCCCCGCCGAGAGCCCGATCTCGGCCAGCTCGGCGGCCGCCTGGACCGCGGTGGTGAGAATGTCCGGCTTCTGCTCCGGCGCCGGCTCACGCGGCTTGGGCTTCGGGGGCACGCCGCGCGGCTGGGGCGGCTGGCGCAGGGTCTCGGCGCGCCGGCGCCCATTGGCGCTGCGGCGGGGTTTGGCGGCGGTCGCGCGGCTGGCCGAGCGGACGGCGGCGGAGCCTCCATTGGCCTTTGGCGCGGCGCCTCCATCGGTCGCCTTCGCACCCGCGCGCGCCGTACTTCGCTTCGCGCTGCGGCGATGTGGCCGCGACCGCGGCAGGCTGCCGAGCACCTCGGTGCCCGCGCCCTGCTCCGTGGTCACCACTGAATCCCTTCGTTCCTCGCTCATAACCCCACTCACGGCCGCTGACGATCGCGACGATCCTAGCGGCGGAATCCAGGCGCACATCCGTTGAGTCCACGGAAAAATTCCGTGGTTGGGGCTGAAACTACTCCGACTCTTCCTCGTATAGGTGTACAGACGAGGTGCCGCGCGTGCGGCATCAAGGCAGCCCCTGCCTAGACCCGTCCGCTGCGCCGGACTTTGACTTCAAAAAATATAGCGCCTATAGTAGTTCGGCATGTTTGAGTGGCGGGTCTGCGCGCGGAGCGCGCTACCAGGGCCGCTGACCCTCTAGCCAGGCCAGTTCAATGCCGTTGTGCACGACGAGAACGGGATGAGATGTCAGTAGCGGAACTGCAGGAACTTGAAGAGATCAAGGGTCTTGTCACCCGCGGCCAGCAACTCGGCGTGCTCACGTTTGCCGAAATTGCCACCGCGGTGGGCGAGTTGGATCTCGACGAGGCGGACGTCGAGGAGCTCCACGGCTTCCTCGAGCGCGCCGAGATCGAACTTGTGGAGGAGCTCGACCCGGCGATTGCCGCCGCCGATGTCGAGCGCGCTCCGGACAAGCGCGGCCGCCGCAAGGCCAAGACCGCGCTTGACCTCAAGCCGGACATGACGACCGATTCCCTTCAGCTCTTCCTGAAGGACATCGGGAAGGTCCGGCTCCTCACCGCCCAGGAGGAAGTCGACCTGGCCAAGCGGATCGAGCGGGGCGACCTCGATGCCAAGCAGAAGATGGTCGAGTCCAACCTCCGCCTGGTCGTCTCGATCGCCAAGAACTACCGCAACCAGGGCCTGCCGTTCCTGGACCTCATTCAGGAGGGGACGCTCGGTCTCGTCCGCGCGGCGGAGAAGTTCGACTACCGCAAGGGCTTCAAGTTCTCCACCTACGCCACGTGGTGGATCCGCCAGGCCATCGCTCGGGCCCTGGCCGACAAGGCCCGCACCATTCGCATCCCCGTTCACGTGGTCGAGAAGCTCAACAAGATCGGGCGGGCCGAGCGCAAGCTCGTGACCGAGCTCGGTCGTGAGCCCACGGCCGAGGAGATCGCCGAGGTGACCGGGATCGAGCCGGAGGAGGTGGAGTCGATCAAGCGCTCCGCTCAGGCGCCGGTCTCGCTCGAGAAGCCGGTCGGCGACGAGGAGGAGTCCGAGTTCGGCCAGTTCATCGCCGACGAGCGGGCCGAGTCCCCCTACGAGCGGGCGGCCGAGATCCTCACCAAGGAGGCCCTGCGCGAGGCGCTGGAGAACCTCAGCTACCGCGAGCGCCGGGTGCTCGAGCTCCGCTACGGGCTTGGGGGCGAGCATCCTCGCACGCTCGACGAGGTCGGGCGCACGTTCAACGTCACGCGCGAGCGGATCCGCCAGATCGAGAATCAGTCGCTCAAGAAGCTTCAGTCGCTGGCCGAGGCGCAGAAGCTTCGCGACGTCGCGTAGTCCGGGCGGGGCCGGCCACGCCGGTCCGCGCGCCGTTGATCGCTGCGCGGCCACGCGGGCGCCCGCCGGCGATGAACGGACATTCACCGGTGTAGGGCACCGGTAGATCGCCATCGTTCGCGCCCGGCTGGGGCAGCCGCCCAGAGGAGCGGCGGTTCGCTCAAGCCGTGGCCGCCAGCCGCCGATCACCGTGGGCAATGTTCGTCCTGGACGACGCGCTTCGCTTCATCGTCAGCCATGAGGGGTCCGACCTTCACCTGAAGGTCCCCTCCCGGCCGCTGGGCCGGATCCACGGGCGGCTCGTGCCCCTCGTTCAGTACGACCAGATGCGGCCCGACGACACCGACACGGTGCTGCGCGAGATGCTGACCGACCACCCCGAGAAGCTCCGCGAGTTCGACAGCGACGGCGAGGTGGACTTCGCCTACGCGGTGAAGGACCTCGCTCGCTTTCGCGTCAACGCCTTCCGTCAGCGCGGCTCGGTCTCCATCGTCGCCCGCGTGATCCCGTACTCGGTCAAGACGATCGACGAGCTCGGGCTGCCGACGGCTATCCGCACCCTGGCCGAGGAGGAGCGCGGCCTCATCCTGCTCACCGGCACCACCGGCTCCGGCAAGTCCACGACGCTGGCCGCGATCATCGACCACATCAACACGGCCAAGTCACGACACATCGTCACCATCGAGGACCCGATCGAGTATCTGCACACCGACCGCAAGTCGATCATCAACCAGCGCGAGGTCGGCAACGACACCGGCTCGTTCGGTCGGGCCATGCGCCGAGTCCTCCGTCAGGACCCCGATGTCATCCTCATCGGCGAGATGCGCGACGAGGAGACGGTGCGCACGGCCCTCTCCGCGGCTGAGACCGGACACCTCGTCCTCTCCACCGTCCACACCCTCGACGCCGCCGAGAGCATCAACCGCATCATCGACTTCTTCCAGCCCCATGAGCAGCAGCAGGCCCGGTCGATGCTGGCCGGCACGCTCAAGGGTGTGGTCTCCCAGCGCCTGGTGCCCACTCCCGACGGCCGGGGACGCGTGGCCGTGTGCGAGATCCTGCGCATGACCGGCCGGGCGCGTGACATGGTCGTCGACCCCGAGCAGACCGAGGGGCTGCGCGAAGTGATCGCCGAGGGCGCCTACTACGGCATGCAGACCTTCGACCAGGCCCTGCTCTTCCACTTCAAGGCGGGCCGCGTGGCCATGGAGGACGCTCTGCGCGTGGCCACCAGCCCCCACGACTTCAAGCTCCTGGTCGCCGGCGACGGACGCACCGCGACCTCGATGGACGATCTTGGCGACGCCAGCCGCCGCCGGGAGCCCGAGTCCTCGCAGGAGACAGACTCGCCTGTCGCTCCGGCGAGCGCCCCGCCGCAGCCGAGCGGGCCGCGTCCGGCCGCTTCGACGCCGCCGCCCGGGATCGCCGCCTAGCTGCCGCCCGGTCTCGCCGCCGCGCCGCCTCCCGGTTTCCGCCCACTGCAGCCCGCCGGGTTGCACCCACTGCGGCCCGCCGGGTTCCCGAGCTTGGCCACCACCAGGCCGTCATAGCTTCAGTTCGTGAAGCATTGCGCTAGAATCGGCTTTCGTGGCTGTGAATGACTCCTGTCCCGTATGCCGCACGGCCGAGATCGTGTGTGGCAAGTGGACGCTGCTGGTCATCCGCGACCTGGCCGAGGGCCGCTCGCGCTTCTGCGAGCTCGAACGCTCGCTGCACGGCATCAGCCCCCGCACGCTGTCGCTTGCGCCTGCGCGCCCTGGAAGAGGAAGGCATCGTCGAGCGCCAGACCTTCCCGGAGGTCCCGCCCCGGGTCGAGTACGCCCTGACCGCCAAGGGTCAGGCGCTCGTGCCCTTGATCGAGGACATGCGGGCCTACGGGCGCCAGTGGCTCGGATGCGATCCCGCCGGCGAGACGGCAGAGAGCGCAGATGCCGGGTCCGCTGCTGACGCGGACGAAGCCGGCGCTCGCGAGCCGGCCGTCGCCATCGCCTGAGCCCAGCGTCCATGCGCATCGCAGTGTCCGCCGACGAGCTGACCGGCGTGGCCCCTGAGCTGCTCGACGAGCTCCGGCGTCGCGGGCTCGAGCCCCTTCCCCGCGGGGCCTACGCTGAGGGAGAGCCGTCGGACTGGGCCTGGGCCAGCGAACGGGCCGCCCGAGATGTGGCCGAGGGCCGGGCCGAGCAAGCGGTGGTCGCATGCTGGACGGGCACGGGCGCCTCGATCGCCGCCAACAAGGTGCCCGGCATCCGGGCTGCCCTGTGCACCGATGCCGAGACCGCCACGGGCGCCCGGCGGTGGAACGACGCCAACGTCCTCGCCCTCAGCCTTCGGCTCACCTCGCCCGCGCTCCTGGGGGAGATCCTCGATGCCTGGTTCAGCGCGGCTGCGAGCCAGGAGGCCGAGGACCGGGCCAACATCGAGCACGTCGCCGAGATCGAAGCCGACTGACCGTCGGGGCGAAGCCCGGGGGTGAAGGCCCGCGTGTTCACACCGCGTGTCCACCCCAGCAGGAAGCCGGCCGCCCAGGGCGAATCGTGCCCCGTGCGCAACGCCACCCTGCACTCGGTGCTCGAGGCCTTCACTGCCGACGCCGCCGTCCGCCTGGCCGCCGAGGCACAGAGCGGGGCAGAGATTGACTTCGAGCTGGTCGCCGAACCGGGGGGCAGCTCGCCCTTGTACTGCTACCGCCCGCTGACCGGGCGGTTCATCGGCGAGCGGGCCGGCCTGCTCAGCGCGCTGACGAGCTACGCCCCGGCCGTGCGCGCCCTGGCCTCCCAGGACGGCCTCGGCGACTACCTCCGGCGGCGGGGTGAGCGTCAAGCGCCCACCGACCCGCGCGAACGGGCTGACGCCGCGCTGGCGTCCTTCCTGGCCCGGGTATTCGCCGAGCGCAGCCGCTTTGGCTTCGAGCGCGAGCGCTTCGAGCAGGCCTACGCCGAGCTCGAGCTCGCTCTCTATCAGGACAAGCGCACGACGACGGTGATCGCGCCTGTCCTGGGACTGGCCCTCGACCACGAGATCCGGGAGCTGGCGCTCGACGACGGGCTGGCGCTGGTGCGCGGAGACTGCGTCCCCGAGGCGCCCGCCGAGGCGCTGTGGCGGCGAGGGTCGCGAGCAGACGTGCTGGCGTCGCTGACCGTGACCGAGGATCGCTCCGCGCGCTCGCCCATGGTCGGCCGCCCGGGCGCGCTTTCGCCGCCTGCTCACTGCTCTGCGGCTGTTCGAGCGCGGTGGCTATGCGCTCGGTCCGCTGGCCTGGGTCGCGCGCGGACGGCGGCGCCTGGCACGCCGTGGCCCTCGGCGGCAGCGGACGGCCGCGGTCGGTCACGTTCCTCGCCGCCGGCCACGAGGATGAGCTGCGGGCCTTTCACAACCTGATTGCCCGCCGGGCTCCCGGTTCCGGGCGAAGTGGCCTGGGCGCTGGCCCGCTACGAGATGGGCTGCGAGCGGATCGCGCCCTTCGAGTCGCTCACCGACTACCTGCTCGCCCTGCGGGCCCTGCTCGAGCCCGAGGGCCCGGCCAGCGGCCGCCTTCCCAGCCGCTTGGCCGCCCTCTGCGCCAGCCGGCCCAGCGGCCCGAGCTGCGCGAGCGCGCCGGCCGGGCCATCGCCTTGGAGTACGCGGTGATCGCCGGCGAGGCCCCGGCCGAGCCGGGCGTCGACGCCCTGGTCGCCGAGCTCGCCGAGCACCTGCGAGCCATCCTCCGCGACATCCTGTGTGGCCACCTCGACGCCGACGTGCGGGGCCTCGCCGACGAATTGCTGGCCGAGGCCAACGCCTCGTAACAGGCCCGGAGCGCGCGGGCGGCGATCGCGCCAGCGCCGCGCAGACGCGCTGCCGACTGTCGCCTCAGCGCTAGGCTGTAGGAGAAGGCCGCTCCCCACTCGGCCCCTTCGGGGGCCGGGAGTGTTTTGCCGCCAGGCACAACACGTAAGTCCTGGGGCTCCCAAGTAGTCAGGGGGAGCGCGACCGTTCAAGGCGGGCGGGCCCCGGCCCGCTCGCCTTTCGTGTTCGGAGGCTGCTCGGCCGGGGTAGCTGCAGGTCCGATGCCGACCGAGCCGGATCCCGTCACGCTGTCCGAAGTCGTGCGCACCGCCGTCGAGGTCTGCGATGACGGCGCGAGCGAGGGCCTCGATGACCTGCTCATGCGCTTCGAAGACGCCGACGAGCCCATCAGCACCGTGCTCAATATCGAGCAGCGTCTCGACGAGGCGCTCGGGCCGATCGATGCCGACGAGGGCGACGCCCCGCTGACCATGGCCCGCGCCGTCGTCGTCTATCTCGCTCACCGTCGCGACGAGCTCGCAGCGCCACCGGTGGAGTTGCTGCGGCTGGCGGCCCGGGCGGAGTTCCATGGGGACCCACCCGACTACGTGGCACAGTGGCTGGCTCTGCAGGGCGTCGACGGCGTCTGAGACCCGGAGTTATCCTGCCCGCGTGTCTGCGCCCGCCCGACCGCCGGTTCGCCTTCCCAACGTCCACCCGCGCTGCGCCAACGTTCCCGGGATCGGCGATGACGGCTTCGAGGAGCTGTGCCACATCGTCACCGGCCGAGGACCCCGACACCGCGTTGTGCGGCAAGGACGTGACCGGCTATCCCTGGGATCCGCCCTGGCCCCATTGCGAGGCCTGTGTGGCGGTCATGCGCGGGGAAATGAACTAGCCACGAGGAGAGACCATGAGCGCCGAGCCCTTCACCTGCATCGTCGAGATCCCCAAGGGAAGCCGCAACAAGTACGAGTACGACGAGGATCTCGGCGGCATCAAGCTCGATCGCTTCGTCTCCGCTTCCGTCGTCTATCCGACCGACTATGGCTATATCCCCGAGACCCTGGCCCCCGACGGCGACCCTCTCGACGTGCTCGTGTGCGTCTCAGAACCCACTTTCCCGGGCTGCTTCGTGAAGGCCAAGCCGATCGGCCTGTTCAAGATGAGCGACGAGAAGGGGCGCGACGACCACGTCCTCTGCGTGCCCTGTGACGACCCGGGTTGGAATTATCTCGAGAGCATCGATGATCTTCCCCCGCTGCTGCGGGCCGAGATCACCCACTTCTTCTCCGTCTACAAGGACCTCGACAAAGGCAAGCACTCCGAGGTCGACGGATGGGACGATCTCGATGCGGCCCTGAAGACGATCGAGGAGTCCCGGCGCCAGTACCGTGAGCAAGACGGCTAGCCGGAGCGCTACGCCACCACGTCGGCGATGAGCTGCCGGCGCTCGGCGTCGGAGGCGAACAGGTAACGGTGCACGCGCAGAAGGCCGGCGACGTCGTGGACGTCGTCGTCGAGGTGGGGGACGAGCAGGAGCGGCCGCCGGCCCAGCTCGCGCTTCGAGGCCGGCCAGGTTGTGACCGTCGCGCCGGGCGAGCACGTGGTAGTCCTCGAAGTTCTCGGCCACCTTGGCCGCCAGCGCCGCCGGGAGGACCTCCTGCAGGGCCCCGAGCACGTCCTCGGGCTCGCGGTCGCCCAGCAGGTCATGGTGCACCCGGTTGACCACCACGCCCTCGAAGGGGAATCCTCCGCGCTCGAGGGTGCGGGCGAACCACACCGCCTCGTCGAGGACCTCGTGCTGGGCCGAGGTGACGAGCACGAAGGCCGTGGTGGGGGCGCGCAGCATCTGCTCGACAGCGGCCGCACGGGTGCTGAAGTCCGTGGTCATGTCCCCGAGCAGCGCGAAGAAGGTCGAGAGGTCGGTGAGCAGGTCGATGCCGGTGACGCGCCGCAAGCCGGCGATGAAGGGCATGGCACCCCGGCCCAGCACGCGCATCCCCAGTCCTGTCGGCCTTGTGAGGGCCTTCAAGGCGCGGCCCTCCAAGAACGAGGACAGCCGGCCCGGGGCGTCGAGGAAGTCGAGGGCGTTGCGCGAGGGCGGCGTGTCCAGGATCAGCAGGTCGAACTCGCCGCTCGAGCCGAGCTCGTAGAGCTTGGAGACGGCGGTGAACTCCTGCGAGCCCGAGACGGCCGTGGAGAGCTCGCTGTAGACGCGGTTGGCCTTGATCTCCTGTGCCCGCGCCGGCGTGGGAGCGATGCGATCGATCAGCTCGTCGAAGGTTCGCTTGGGGTCGAGCATCATCGCCCACAGCTCACCCTGCATCGGCAGTCCGGCCGCCGCAATCTGCTCGCTGGGCACGAGCCGGGGCTCGTTGGCCAGCTCTTCCAGGCCGAGCGCGTTGGCCAGCCGCTTGGCCGGGTCGATCGTCACCACCGCCACCTTGGCCCCGGCGGCGGCCATGCCCAGGGCGATGGCGGCCGAGGTCGTCGTCTTGCCCACCCCGCCCGAGCCGCCGCAGACGCACACCCGCTTGCCGGCCAGGAGGTCGGCGATGCTCACAGTTGCGCCCCGAGCTCGTCGGCGAGCACGAACAATTCGGCGCGCTCCAGACGCTCACAGAACAGGTACGGGAGCTCCACCGTCGGGGCGCCGAGTCCCTGCACGAGGCGCTCCACCTGCTCGCTCTGGCTGTGGGCCCGGGCGTGCTCGGAGAGGGCCGCGCGCAGCGCGCTGCGAGCCAGCGGGGAGGCGGCGTCGGCCAGCGCGCGGTCGAGCTGGCTCAGTTCGCGGGCGCGGAACCGGTCCGGATAACGGGCGTTGAGAATCACGGCATCGAGGTCGAGCGCGTCCTCGCGCAGAGCGTCACGGAGGGCAAGCGTCTCGTTGACGGCCATCTCCTCCGGGATGGCCACCGCGACGACGCCGGTGAAGGTGCGGTCGGCGATGGTGTCGGCGATCGTGCGGCCCTGGCGGGCAATCGGTCCCACTCGGGCGATATCGGCAAAGGTCCGGGGAGTGCGCAGGATGCCCACGCCGTGGCCGGTGGCCGGCGCGTCGACGACCACGAAGTCATAGGCAGCCGCGCCTTCGGTCCGGCGCTCGAACTGGGCGAGCTCCCACACCTTGCCGATGCTGAGGAGCTCGCGCATGCCCGGCGTGGCCATGGCGAAGGCGTGGAACAGCCGGCTCGAGCCGAGCACGTGGCCGACGGCGCCGGCCTTGAGCTGCAGGTACTCCTCCATCGCGTGCTGGGGGTCGATCGAGATGGCGAAGAGGCCCGGCTCGAGCTCGAGCTCGCCGTGGGGGGCTCCGTTGCGGTCGAAAGTCCGCTGCACACGCTGCTGACTGGCCAGCTCAGCCACGATTGTGCGCAAGCCCTGCCGAGCGGCCACCAGGCCGAGCGCCGTGGCCACCGTCGACTTGCCCACGCCGCCTTTGCCGGTCACGAATACCAGGCGTTTATCGAAGAGGCTGGGCACGGTGGCGGAAAAATACTGGCTGCCCGGCCCCGGCAGGCCACCCGGGTCGGCCCCGGGCGCAGCCGACCCGGCGATGCCGGTCAGGGCTGGCCGCGCCCGCGCCGGCCGACGCAGAGGCCGGCCGTCAGGCGGCCATACCCATCTCGCCCAGGTTGTGATCGGCCACCTGCTCGATGAGGCCGTCGAGCTTCTGGGCCGCCGCTTGCTCCTGCTCGAGGATGGGCCGGGCCAGCTCGACGGTCTCTTCGTCGCCGGCCTGTACCCGCCGCGGCCGGGGATGAGCGGCCAGAGGAATTCGCCCCGCCGCTGCGAATACAGCCGCGAATGAGTCGCCCGACCCCTCGGAGGCACCCCTCGTGACGGCCACCGCCAAGGTGATCGCGTTCGCCAACCAGAAGGGCGGCGTCGCCAAGACCACGACCACACTCAACCTTGCCGTGGCCTTCGCCGAGGAGGGCCACCGGGTGCTCTGCTGCGACATGGACCCCCAGGGCAACCTGACGATGTCTCAGGGCATCGATCCCGACAACCTCGACAAGTCGATGTACGACGTGCTCGTGCACAAGCTCTCGGTCCGGGAAGTGATCCGCAAGCGAGAGGTCGACGTGGCCTGTGCCTCGATCGACCTGGCCGGAGCCGAGATCGCCATGTCGACCATGATCGGGCGCGAGCGGGCCCTCGAGAAGGCGCTGGCCGACATCGAAGACGACTACGACTTCGTCTTCATCGATACGCCCCCGAGCCTGGGCCTGCTGACCATCAATGCCCTAACCGCCGCTCACCGGGTTATCGTCCCCGTTCAGTGCGAGTATCTGTCCATGCGGGGGTTGATCCAGCTCCAGAACACGCTGGCCATGATCCGCGAGAACCTGAACCCGGACGTGGAAATCGAGGGCATCCTGCCGACGCTTGTTGACACCCGCACCCTCCATGCCAAGGAGGCGATCGAGCTGCTGGAGGAGAACTTCGGCGATCGCGTCTTCGCATCGCGCATCCGCAAGACGATTCGGTTCGCCGAAGCGCCCGTCAAGGGTATGTCTGTGCTCAAATACGATCCTGACGGTCTGGCCGCTCACGCCTACAGGCAGCTCGCCAAGGAGGTCCTCTCGAATGCCAACCGGTAAGCGCGCAAGCATGCGCGAAGGGCCGCTGGCGGCCCTGTTTCGCAAGACCTCCGACGACGTGGTCGACTCCACGGCCGAGCCGCTGCCCGAGCACCCCGAGCTTCCGGCCCAGTCCGGCCCCCACCCCTCCCTGCGCACGCCCTCGCCGCCCGAGCCGCCGCAGGAGCGGATCGTTCCCTCGCCGCAGGAGCGGCTGCGCAGCGCTTTTTCCTCCGAGCTGCCCGAGAACATCCTGAGCCCCACGCCCCCGGCTGCGCCCGCACCTGCCCGGGCCGCGGAGCCGCCGCGGGATGTCTACGCCCGCCCGGAGCGCGCCAGCGAGGCCTTTGCCGCCCCGCACGCCGTCGGCACCCCGGTCCTGCGGGTGGTCGGCGTCGGCGGCGCCGGCGTCAACGCCGTCAACCGAATGGTCGAAGCCGGGATCGCCGGCGTCGAGTTCATGGCCGTCAACACCGATCTGCAGTCCCTACAGCAGTCGGCGGCCGACCAGACGCTGCACATCGGCGAGCGGATCACCCGCGGGCTCGGCTCGGGCGCCAACCCCGACCTGGGCCGCCAGGCCGCCCGCGACGAGTACGACCGGGTCAAGGCCATGCTCCGCGGC
This sequence comes from uncultured Solirubrobacterales bacterium, assembly GCA_963777185.1. Lineage (GTDB taxonomy): Bacteria > Actinomycetota > Thermoleophilia > Solirubrobacterales > Solirubrobacteraceae > Palsa-465. Next base: position 144,745 of record CAVZPU010000010.1, on the reverse strand, counting down.
TCGGACATGGTCTTCATCGCCGCCGGAGCGGGCGGCGGGACCGGCACGGGCGCCGCCCCTGTGGTGGCTGAGATCGCCCGGGAGATCGGCGCCCTGACCGTGGGCATCGTCACCCGGCCGTTTCACTTCGAGGGGTCCCGGCGGCGCGAGCAGGCCGAGGCGGGCATCGCCGAGCTGGCCGACGAGGTCGACACCCTCATCGTCGTCCCCAACAACCGCCTGCTCTCGGTCCTGGACCGCAACACCTCGATGGTGGAGGCGTTCCGAGTCGCCGACGATGTGCTTCGCCAGGGCGTCCAGGGCATCTCCGACCTGGTCACCCTGCCGGGCCTGATCAACCTCGACTTCGCCGACGTGCGCACGATCATGTCAGGGGCCGGCACGGCCCTGCTCGGCATCGGCATGGGCACCGGGGACCGGCGCGCGGTCGACGCCGCCGAGCAAGCCGTTGCCTCCCCGCTGCTCGAGACGAGCATGGACGGGGCCCGCTCGATTCTGCTCTCGATCACGGCCAGCCGCGACCTGTCTCTGTGGGAGGTCAACGAAGCGGCCAAGACGGTGGCTGAGGCCGCTCATCCGGATGCCAACATCATCTTCGGCGCCATGGTCGACGAGGATCTCGTCGACAACGTGTGGGTGACGGTAGTGGCCACCGGCTTCGGCGACGGGCGCCCCGCGCGCCGGGAGCCCGAGCGCGGCGCCAGGCGGACCGAAGGGCCGCGGGCGGCCACCCTGCGCGAGCCGGCCGGCGAGCCCCGCGTGAGCCGCGTTCGGACGTCGAGCTCGGCGACGGAGCTCGACGTGCCGGAATTCATGCCGCGGAGATAGCCGGGCCAATGGCCGAGCAGGAGCTCGGCGTGGTGGCGGCCGGGCACCCGCTCAGTGCGCAGGCCGGGGCCGACGTGCTCAGCGCGGGAGGCAACGCCGTCGATGCGGCGCTCGGGGCCATGCTCGTCTCCTGCGTGTGCGAGCCCCTGCTCACCGGACTCGGGGCCGGCGGGTACATGCTCGTCACCCCGCCCGACCAGCCCCCGGTGCTCCTCGACTTCTTCGTCGAAGCGCCCGGACGCACCGCTGACCCGTCGACACGGGCCGAGCTCATCCCCATCGACGTCTCGTTCGGCGATGCGATCCAGATCTTCAACATCGGCGTCGCCTCCGCGGGCACCTACGGCGTGGCGGCGGGCATCTGCGAAGCCTCGCGGCGCTTCGGGCGCGTGCCCCTGGACGACCTCGCCGCGCCGGCGGCGAAGCTGGCCCGCGCCGGCGTCGAGCTCAGCCGCCAGCAGGCCTACGTGGCGGAGATCCTGGCCGGCATCGTCACCTCGACGCCCGAAGCACGCGCCCTGTTCGCTCCGGCCGGTCGGGTGCTGCGCGCCGGAGAGCGGATGGTTCAGCCCGAGCTTGCCGATGCGCTGCAACGGCTGGCCGCGGAGGGGGCGGCGCCCTTCTACGTCGGCGACGTCGCCGCCGCCATCGCCGAGTGGGTCGAGGCGCGCGGCGGCCTGCTCACGACTGCCGACCTGGCCGCCTACGAGGTGGCCGACCGGCCCCCGATCCGGGTCGCCTACCGCGGACGCGACGTCCTGACCAACCCGCCGCCCTCGGCGGGGGGCATCCTCATCGCCCGGGCCCTCGAGCTGCTGGGCGACGAGCCCGGGCCGCCCAGCGTGGAGCAGCTGGTCACAGCCATGGAGGTCACGCAGGGCGAGCGGACCCCCGAGTTCCTCGATGGGCTGGGCGATCCCGGCTTCGCTGATCGGTTTCTGCACCGCGCCGGCCCCTTGGGCTCCACCACCCACATCGCCGTGCTCGACCAGGCCGGCTGGGCGTGCTCGGTCACCTGCTCCAACGGGTCGTGCTCGGGCGTGATCGTGCCCGGCACCGGAATCCATCTCAACAACATGCTCGGTGAGCAGGACCTCAACCCGCTCGGCTTTCACCGTTACGCGCCGGGGCGGCGGCTGCCGAGCATGATGGCGCCCACCACCGTGCTCGCCAAGGGCACCCCGCGCCTCGTGCTGGGGAGCGCGGGCTCTAACCGGATCCGCTCCGCCATCCTGCAGACCATCGTTCGCGTGCTCGACGACGGGCTGCCCGTGCGGGCGGCCGTGGAGGCCCCGCGCGTCCACTTCGAGGACGGAGTCGTCTACGTCGAGCCTGGCGTCGACGCGGCCGAGATCGAGCGCGCGGGGGCGACCGTGGCCCGATTCCGGGCCCCGAACCTGTTCTTCGGCGGGGTGCAGGCGGTGGAACGTGACCGGGCCGGGACGCTGCGCGGCGCGGGCGATCCCCGCCGCGGAGGGGCGGCCGTCGTCGTGCCGGCGTGAGGCGAGAGCTGGCCATCGCGCTGCTGGCCGCGACCGCATGCGCGGGGTGCGGGCTCAACGTCCAGTCGCCGGACCTCTTCGTGCTCACCCGGACCGGCCAGGGCACGACGCTCCGCCTCCTGGTCAACGACGCCGGCACGGTGCGCTGCAACGGCGGCCCGGCGCGGGCGCTGCCCGGTCCCCAGCTCCTCGCGGCTCGTGACCTCGCCACGACGCTGAACGCCGACGCCCAGACGGGGCTCCACATCGCGCCCGGGCTCAACACCGTCTACCGCTACACGGTCCAGCTCCAGGCCGGAACGATCACCTTCCCCGACACCGCCGGGAGTCGCCGACATGAGTTGGCGCAGGCTGAACTCTTCGCTTTGCAGGCGGAAAAGAGCTGCAAGTAAGAGAAGGCATAGGACCGGATCAACCCTCCTTTAGGTCTCCCGCTAGCGTTCCCCGCCGTGCTTCACACCGCCGCCGCCGCCCACGTCAGCACCTTTCAGGCCATCGTCCTGGGGTTGCTGCAGGGCGTCACCGAGCTTTTCCCGGTCTCGAGCCTCGGCCACACGGTCATCTTTCCGAACCTGTTCGGCTGGTCGAACATCGTCAGCTGGCAGTCGCAACCCGAGTCGCCCTGGCTGGCCTTCATCGTCATGCTCCACGTGGGCAGCGCCATCGGCCTGCTCGTCTACTTCTGGCGCGACTGGATCGAGATCATCCGGGCCTTCTTCGCCACGCTGGCCAAGCGCCGCATCGAGACCTCGACCGAGCGCCTGGCCTGGCTGATCGTGTGCGCGAGCATTCCCACCGGAATCCTCGGCCTGGTCCTCGAGCACCCCGCCCGAACGGCCACGGCCAAGCCGCTCATCGCCTCCATCTTCCTCATCGTCAACGGGTTCATCCTTCTGGGCGCCGAGCGGCTGCGCCGCGTAGCCCACGTGCGCACGCCGGCCTATGCGGGCGGCGAGGCAGCGGTCCCCGTCCACGCCCGCCCCGGCGAGGCGCCCGCGGCGGTCCACGCCCGCCCCGGCGAGGCGCCCGGGGCCGGGGCCACGGCGGTGGCCACCGCGCAAGCGGCGCCCGGGGCCGGGGCCACGGCGGTGGCCACCACGCAAGCGCCACCCCGGACCGAGGAGCGCGCCGTCACCGGTGGGCGCGGTCGCCTTGGCGCGCGCCGCGGTCGCGACCTCGAGACGCTCGAGTACCGTGAAGCCGGCGTCATCGGTCTCGTCCAGGCCACGGCGCTGATCGCCGGGATCAGCCGGGACGGGATCGTCATGGCGGCCGGCCTGTTCCGGGGCCTCGACAACTACGACGCTGGTCGGTTCGCCTTCCTGCTCGCCACGCCCATCATCCTGGCCGCCGGCATCTTCAAGTTCGGCGACCTCACCGGCCCGCTGGGGGCCGGCATCCGGGGCGCGGCCGTGCTCGCCGCCGCCGTCGCCGCCGTCGCCGCGGTCATCACCGTGCACTTCCTGAGCCGGTACCTCCGGCGCGGGAACCTGACCCCGTTCGGGATCTACTGCGTGGTGTTCGGCGTGGCGATGGTCATCTACAACCTCTAATTGAGCTTGACCTTGCCGTTCGAGCGGGCCCGCTCCTGGGCCTGCTCGACGAGCTCCATCCGCTTGACGGCGGCGCGCAGCAAGCGCAGGAGCAGGCGCAGGCGGGCGTTCTCGGAGCGCAGGTTGAGGAGCTCCTGCTTGGCGTGCACGCCGAAGTCCACGGTGGCGGCCATGGCGTAGGCGCTGAGCTCGTCCAGCTCCTCGGTCGAGGGGTCGCGATCGGTGGCCAGCCGCACGAGGTCCCCGTAGGCGTCGTGGGCGGTCTCCGCGAGCCGGGCGTCGGAGTCCTCGGCGTCGTCGCTCAGCAACTCGATGAGGCCAGCGGGGTAGGCCAGATGGCTCTGGCGCTCGAGGATGCGAAACGGGCGCGTGCCGCGCACGACGATGTTCATCCGCCCGTCCTCCATTCGTTCGAGCACGCGGTCGATGCGGCAGGCGCAACCGACCTCGGAGAGCCCGTCGTCGGAGAGCCACACGATCCCGAACTCGCGCTGGGAGCGCAGGCACTCGTTCATCATCTTCTTGTAGCGCTCCTCGAAGATGTGCAGGGGCACGTGCTCACCGGGCAGGGCCACCATGCCGAGAGGGAAGAGCGGGAACTCGGAGCGGAGCCGGTCCGGCATCGCGCTTTCAGAGTATGGCGGGCGGTCGGGGCCGGTCAGCGTCGCCGCGCGCTGAGCAGGAGGTTGTAGAAGATGGCCGGCGGCAGCACTGGCTCGAGCGCGCGCTCGTCCACACGCTGCAAGAGCAGGTAGCCGTGAAAGGCATACCGTCGCCACGTCATGGGCACGTCGGCCGGATCGGCCAGGGCCTCCAGGGTCCGGTTAAACCATCCAAACCAGTTGGCCACAAGCTCCTCGCCGCGCACCGTGACCCCCGTGAAGCCGGCGTCGCGGGCGTAGCGGGACAGGTCACCGGGACCAAAGGCATGGATGTCGACGAGGCGCTCGAGGGCGTGGTCGTGCGCCTCGCCGCCGTTGCCGTTCATCGCCGGCGGCGGGGCCGGCCGGGCACGAAGCGCGGCTCGCCACAGCGGCGCCAGCTTGACGGCGCCGCGCTTCGGCCACGCGGCGATGCGGTCGCCGAACCGGGAGGGCTCACCGGCGAAGGCGATCCGCCCGCCGGGCGCGAGCACGCGGTGAAACTCCGAGAACGCCTTGTTGAGGTCGGGCAGGTGATGCAGGACGGCGTGGCCCACGACGAGATCGAAGCTCTGATCCGGGAAGGGCAGCGACTCGGCGTCGGCCCGCGCGGTCTTGACCTCGAGGCCGAGCCGCTCGGCGTTGGCGGCGCACGTCCCGACCATGCCGGGAGAGATGTCGGTGCACGTGGCCTCGCGCACCACGCCGGCCTGGAGCAGGTTGAGCGAGAAGTAGCCCGTGCCGGCCCCGATCTCCAGAGAGCGGTTAAAGCCGCGGTCGAGGTCTGATCCGACCAGCTTGCGCAGCTTGCCGAGGACCTGCTGTTGACCGGTCGGGCCGAAGTCGATGCCCCACTTCATGTCGTAGCTGGCCGCCGCCACGTCGTGGTAGCGGGTGTTGACATCCCGGATGTCGTCGGCGGTGCGTAGGGCCGTCATGGCGGCGCGGACATTACCCTGTCGCCGTGGCCACGGACCTGTACGTCCAGCGCGACCAGCCCCCGGGCGTGCCGCCTTTGCAGCTCACCGGCGAGCGCACGCTCCCCGACGTGCCGGCCGAGAACTATTGGTATCGCCGCCACCTCGCCGTCTATGAATGGATCGGCGCCCGGGTCGTCGGTCAGCGGGTGCTCGACATGGCCTGCGGGGAGGGGTACGGCTCCGAGGTGCTCTCGCGCTCCGCCGCCAACGTGGTCGGGGTGGACGCCAACCTCGAGGCTTTCGAGCACGCCCGCCGGCGATACGTGCGCTCGAACCTCCGCTTCGAGCGATCCATGGTCGAGGTGTTCGGCGAGCCGGCGTCATATGACGCCGTGGTGCTCCTGCAGACGATCGAGCACCTCCCGGACCCCGTGGGCGTGCTGCGCCACTTCCACGCCCTGCTGGCCCCGGGCGGCGCGACGTACGTGACCACGCCCAACCTGCTCACTCTCGCCCCGCCGGGCGCGGCCAAGTCCGACAACCCCTGGCATCTCAAGGAGTACCGGGCCGAGGAGTTCGGGGTTCTGTGCCGGGAGGTGTTCGACCGCGTCGAGCTGTTCGGTCTCTTTCACGCCCGCAAGCTGCGCCTCCACGAGCTGGCCCTGCGCGGCGGGCTGGGATGCCGTGCACAAGCGGCTCGGGATCACCGAGGCCTTCTATGACCGCTTCACGCCGGCCATCTCCAGCCGTGACTTCGCGCTGCGGACCGGGGAGCTCGATACGGCGCTTGACTTCCTCGCCGTCTGTGTGAAATCGCCTTGAAGGCGGGCGGCCCGAGGCCGGCGGAGCCGGCCCCTAACCCCAGCGGAAGGTGCGCGGCGCCCGGCGCATGCGGATCAGCTTGGCCGGGACCCCGCCCACCACGGCGTTGTCGGGCACGTCGGCTGTGACCACGGAGTTGGTGCCGATGACGGCGTTGTCACCGACCTGAACGCCGCGCAGGACGCAGGCCCCGTAGCCGATCCACACGTTGTGACCGACGTTGACATCGCGCTTGTAGATGCCCTGCAGGCGGATCGGCCGCTCGACCTCGACCATCCCGTGATCGAAGTCGATCATCATCACCCGGTCGGCGATGATGCACTCGCGGCCGATGGCCACGTGCTGAAAGGCGGAGATCGTGCACTCCTGTCCGAGCACCGACTTTGCGCCGATCGAGACCTCGCCTTCGTGGGCGCGGACCTTGCATCCGTGCCCGATCCACGACCAGCGCCCCAGCGTCACCGTCGCCTGCCGGCCGATCTCGAATTTGACCCCGGGACAGATGAAGCACAGCCCGTCGGTACGCAGGCGACCGCGCCAGCGAAGCTTGAGCCACAGCCACCGGACGATGAGCACGCCGTAGTTGAAGCGCAGCATGTGGTGGCGCCGGGCGAAGCGCAGAAAGGTGAGCGGTCCGCCGTGCAGTGGCGGCGGTCCCGAGCGCACCGCGGGCGGCAGGGCCGGGAGGACGGGCGGTCGCTCGAGCTCGGGCGTGCGGGTCGACGTCATCCCCTGGGAGGGTACGGCGAACCCGGCCGCCGCGGAGGTTAGGGCGAGAGCTCGGTGCCCGCCGAGATGGGTCTCCCGGCCGGGTCCGTGATGGGCATGAACGTCGCCTCCCTTGCCGTTCGCCTGCGAACGGCAGTTCGCATAGCGTCTAATCGCTGGCTTCCCTGCCACGACGCCGGTCAGCGTTCCCTGGCATCATTGGCCGTCGAATGGCGGGCAGCGAACAGAGCCTGGCGGAGCGCCTGCTGGCCGGCGAGAAGCGCGCGCTGGCCCGCGCCATCACGCTGGTCGAGAACGACGACCCTGCCGGGTGGGAGCTCGTCCGCGAGGTCTATCCGCGCACCGGCCAGGCGGCCGTGATCGGCTTTACGGGACCGCCCGGCGTGGGCAAGTCGACGCTCCTGGCCGCCCTGACCAAGCTACGAGCGCGAGCGCGAGCGCACGGTCGCCGTGCTCTCCATCGACCCCTCGTCGCCGTTCACGCAACGGCGCCCTGCTCGGCGACCGCATCCGGCTCACCGAGCACTTCCTCGACCCGGGCGTCTACATCCGCTCGATGGCCAACCGCGGCGCTCTGGGCGGTCTGAGCGAGGCCGCGCTGCAGGCCGCTCTGCTCATGGACGCCTCCGGCCGCGACGTCGTCCTGCTCGAGACCGTCGGCGTCGGTCAGGCCGAGGTCGACATCATCGATCACGCCGACACCGTCGTGCTCGTGCTCATGCCCGGCTCGGGCGACTCCATCCAGGCCCTGAAGGCCGGGGTCATGGAGATCCCCGACGTGATCGTCGTCAACAAGGCCGAGCACCCGCTGACCGACACCATGATCCGCGAGATCAAGGGCGTTCTCGCCCTCGGCCCCGAGCGCGACTGGCAGGTGCCGATCATCCGCACCGAGGCCGTGCAGGGCCGCGGCGTCGAGGAGCTCGCCGACAAGCTGGCCGAGCACCGCGCGTACATCGAGGCCGAGGGCATGCTCTCCGAGCGTCGCCGGCGCAACCTCATGAACGAGGTTCTGGCCATCGCCACCTTCCGCATGCGCACCCAGCTCGAAGCCTCGCTGCGCGAGGACGCCGAGGTTCAGGAGCTCCTTGACCGGGTGGTCTCGCGCGAGCTCGACCCGGCGAGCGCGGCCGGATGCATCCTCGAGCGCCAGCCGGCGCCGGAGAGGTGATGAGCGCAGCCCTGACCGGCCCCTATCTGGCCGCGGCAGGGCTGCTGTGCGTCTCGGGCGTGGCCAAGCTGCGCCGCCCGGACCCGGCGGTGCAGGCGCTCGTCGTCGCGGGCCTCCCGGCCCGGCGGTGGGTCGTGCGGGTGCTCTCGGGGGCCGAGCTGACCCTCGGCCTCCTCGCCCTCGTCGCCGGCGGCCGCTGGCCGGCCGCCACGGTGGCCGGCGCCTACGCCGGCTTCGCCGCCTTCTCGCTCCGCCTCGCTCGCCGCCGCGCCGCCTGCGGCTGCTTTGGCGAGGGCCAGGCACCCGCCTCGGGGGCCCAGACTGGGCTGAGCGCGGCGCTGGCCCTGGCCTGCGCGGTGGCCGCCGTCTGGCCACCGGAGGGGCTGCACGGGCTGCTTGGCCGCTCGCCGGCGACGGTGTGCGTCCTCGGTGTCGGGCTCGTGGGTGCCGTCTACGCCGCCGTGCTCGCCTACACCGAGCTCCCGGCCGCCTGGAGTTCGTGGAGCGCGCCGCGATGAGCCGGTGGCTGGCCACGGCGGCGGGCCGGCTGCTGGAGCGCCGGGTCACGCGCCGGCGGGCGCTCTCGCGCGTCGCCGTCGCCGGGGCCGCATTCGCCGTCGCGCCCGTGCGCTACCTGATCCGCCCGGGGACGGCGTGGGCGGTGATCACGCCCGGCGACTGTGGATCGGGCCTGTGCACGGACGGCTACACCGCGTTCTGCTGTCAGATCGAGCACGGCCTCAACCGCTGCCCGGCCGGCAGCTACGTGGCCGGCTGGTGGAAGTGCACGAGCTATCAGGGATCGGGGCTGTGCCACGAGCAGGGTGTGCGCTACTACGTCGACTGCAACCGCATCCCCGGTCACGTCTTCCCGGGCGGGTGCCAGTGCGCCCAGGGCAGCTGCGCCAACCGGCGCGTGGACTGCAACCAGTTTCGCTACGGCCAGTGCAACACCCAGATCGAAGGCACCACCGAGGTGGTCTGCCGGCTCGTCGTCTGCCGCAACCCGGCCACGGTGACCGACATGAATTGCAACGGCACCGAGATGGTCGACGACACCACCTGCACCCATGAGGCCGGCTGCCTAGAGGGCTTGGCCGTGCAGCTTCCCGGGACCGGGGGGGCCTAGGGCACCAATGACCGTCCTCGTATCGATCGAAACGGTGCTCCTCGTCCTGCTCGTGGTGCTCGTGGCCGGGCTGCTGCGCAGCCACGCCGAAATCCTGCGGCGGCTGGGACCGGGGGGTGGCGCCGCGGACGGCGGGCTTGCCGTCGCGCCGCCCGAGGCGCGCGACCGTGAGCGGCGCCCGGCGCCGGTGCTCAGCGGCACCACGCCGGCCGGCGACGCCGTCCGGCTCGACTTCTCTCGTGGGGGCGGCCACCTCACCCTGCTCGCGTTCCTGACCACCGGGTGTGGCACCTGTGCCGAGTTCTGGTCCGCCCTCGCCGAGCCGCGGCTGCCCGCCCGTGTCGAGACGGTGATCGTGACCCGGGGCAGCGAGGGCGAGCGGCCGGCGGCCGTGCATGCGCTCGCCCCGGCGGGGATGGCCGTGGTCATGTCCACGGCGGCGTGGTCGGACTACGGCGTGCCCGGCCCTCCGTACTTCGTCCTCGTCGAGCGCACGGTGCTGGGGGAGGGGGTCGCCTCCACATGGTCGGCGCTGGCCTCGCTGGTCGGCGATGCCGTCGCCGAGGAGGAGGGCGTCCCGGCGGCGCCCGCTCCCGCTGGGCGCCGGGAGCCGGCGGGTGCCGCTCGGGCGCGGGAAGTCGACGCCGTGCTGGTGGCGAACGGCATCGGCCCCGACCACCCCAGCCTCTATCCCGGCGCAGACCCCGGGGCCCCGCCATGATCCTGGCCGTGGTCCTGGGGGCCGGCGTCGCGCTGCTCGCCGCGGTGCGGGCGGCCTGGTCACCCTGAGGCGAGTCGATGCTCGCGAGCATCACCCCGCTCGGGGAGCGGGGCCGCGGATCGACATGGGGGGTGACGGTGGTCGCCTTCGCGCTGGGAGGCCTGTCGGGCGGCGCGGGCGCCGGGGCGCTCGCGGGCGCGCTGGGGGCCCTGCTGCTGGGCGTCGAGGGGCACGGTGGCTTGGGCCTGCGCCCCCGCCTGGCCCTGCTGGCCGGCGCGCTGCTCGTGGCCGCGGCCGTGGATGCCCGCGCCCGACCCGTCCCGGGCCCGCGCCGCCAGGTCAACGAGCGTTGGCTGGACGAGTTCCGCGGCTGGCTCTACGGCCTCGGCTTCGGCACGCAGCTCGGGCTGGGGGTGACCACCGTGGTCACGAGCGCCGGAACCTACGTGGCGCTTCTGGCCGCCTTGCTCAGTGCGGGGCCGCTCACCGGGGCGTTCATCGGCGCTTGCTTCGGCGCGATGCGGGGTCTGACCCCCGTGCTGGCAGCGGGCGTGCGCAGCCCGGCCCAGCTCGTGGCCCTGCATGGCGCCCTGGCACGGTGGCGAGCTCGCAGCCGCTGGGCGGCGGTCGTAGCGCTGGCCAGTCTGGGAATGGTGGCGGCGGCGGGGGCGCTTCTGTGATCGTCTCCGCGCACGGGATCACCCTCGAGGTGCCCGGCGGCTGGAGCGCGCGGGTCTTCAGTCGCTCAGGCGCAGTGGCCACCGTCCACGCCGGTGACTTCCCGCTCGCCCTCAGAGACGGGGAGTTCGGCGACCGCAGCACGGGCCGCATGCCCGCGCCGGGTTGCTTTCTGGCCCTCACCGAGTACCGGTCCGGGGCCGGCCTCGTGCCCGGGCGCGGCCTGTTCTCCGCCCGGCGGGCGCCCGTACGGCTCGACCCGGCCGAGTTCTCGGCCAGCCGCCTTCAGCATCCCCGGCCCGGCCAGCTCGGCGTCCAGCGTTTCTTCACGGCCTCAGGACGGCCGTTCTGTCTCTACCTCGTGGTCGCGGGGCCGGGAGGGCATCGTGCCGGCCAGCTCCGTGTGCTCGAGCGGGTGTTGAGCTCGCTGCGGATCGCGACCGTCAGCCCATGAGCGCGCCCCGGTAGCGGGCGGCGTCGTGGCCGAGGAAGGCCACGCAGCGCGTGAGGTTGACTCGGGCCGGATTGACGTAGGTGGCGCTGAGCCGGGTGGCCACGAGCTGGCCGCCGCTCACGGCCGTCGCGGTGACATGGACGGTGATCGTGAACGGTACCCGTTGCCCGGGGTGGTGCACGCGGCCGGCGCAGTACAGCGGGCCGTAGAACACCCCATGTCCCCGGTAGAGGTCGGGCCCTCGCCGGTGCAGGGTGACCCGGTCGGTGCCGTGAGCGCGCCGGCGCAGGAGCGCGATCGTGGGGCAGGGCCCCGCGGCGCATGTCGGCAGGAACGCCCACGTCCGCAGCACGGCCTGGCCCCGGTGCTCGCCGCGAACGTTGTCGGCCACGGTCACATGGCCCGTCATGGCAAAGGTGCCGGCCAGCCGCGGGGCGGGGCGGGGGACGCGGCGGCGCGGGCCTGCCGGGGGGCGGGAGTGGCCGCGTGGGCCGGCCCAGCGGCGAGCCCGGCCGTCACGCCGGCCACGAGCCAGGGGGTGAGGGCGGCGATGGCTCGCCGGCGGCGCATCAGTCGGCGCTCGCCAGCGAGGCGGCCAGATCGGTGAGCAGTCGCACTCCGAACCCGCTCGCGCGCTTGTCGAGATAGGGCCGGGGCACGTTATCGGCCACGGCGGCGATGTCGAGGTGCGCCCACGGGACGTCGGCGGCGAAGCGGTGCAGGAACTCGGCCGCGGTGATCGCCGCCGCCTCGCGGCGCTCGGTTCGGTTGGTGATGTCGGCGTAGCGACCGCGGATCATGTCGGCGTAGCGCTCGTGCAGCGGCATCCGCCACACGAGCTCGCCGGTGCGGGCCCCGGCCTGGGCCACCGCCGCGGCCAGGTCGTCGTCGTTGCTCATGAGCCCGGCGTAGGTGGAGCCGAGGGCCACGGTGATCGCCCCCGTCAAGGTGGCGACATCGACGATCCGGGCCGCGCCCTCACGGCGCGCGCGCGTGAGGCAATCGGCCAGCACCAGCCGCCCCTCGGCGTCGGTGTTGTTGATCTCGATCGTCGTCCCGTCCAGCGCGGTGACGATGTCGCTCGGCTTGACCGCCGTGGAGCTGGGCAGGTTCTCGGTCGCGCCCACGATCCCGAGCACGCGCACCGGCGCCTCGAGCTCGGCCAGGGCGTGGATGGCCTCGATCACCGCCGCGCCGCCGGCCATGTCGAACTTCATCTCGTGCATGGCGCCGGCCGGCTTGAGCGAGATGCCGCCGGAATCGAAGGTCACGGCCTTGCCCACTAGGGCCAGCAGCGGCGCCTCGCGGTTCTCCCCGCCCTCGTAGCGCAGCTCGATGAGCTGGGCCGGCTGGGCCGATCCCTGGGCCACGGCGGCGAACGCGCCCATCCCCTCGGCTCGGATCCCGTCCTCGTCGAGCACGCTCACGCTCAGTCGCGGACCAGCGTCGAGGCCACGCGCGTAGGCCGCGAGGGCGGTGGGCGTGAGCTCGTTGGGCGGCAGATTGCCGAGGTCGCGGGCCCGGTTCTGGGCCCCGGTGATCACCGCGGCGCGCGCGACGCTCGGGCCCAGGTCACGAGGATCGCTCACGAGCAGCGTCTCCACGCTGCGGCCGTTTGCCGAGCGCTTGAAGCGGTCAAAGCGGTAGGCGTGAAGCAGGGTGCCCTGCACGAGGGCGGCCGCCGTCTCCTCGTCGCCGCCACGGGGAAGCGCCCAGCACAATCGCGTGGCGCCGATTTCGCGGGCGCGGCCGTGAACCACGGCGGCGGCGGCCCGCGCGTGCTCGCCATCCCAGCGCGCGCGCGAGCCGAGCCCGACCACGATAACGCGCCGGCCTTCGGCGTGGGCGACGGCGAGCCGGCGCGCCTCGCCACTCGCCTCGCCGCTGCTCAGCAGCGCGGCGACCGGCTGTCCGGGCAGATCGTCGGCGACGTCTTCGCCGTCGAAGACGCCGACGGCCAGGGTGTCGGCGCCGCTGTCGAGCGGGGCCTCGGTGGTGGCCTGCACCTGCATCGGCGCGACCTTAGCGTGGAGGGACGGGCGGTCCGTCACCCCTCACTAGGATGGGTGGGCCCATGCCCAGGACCGTGATCTTGTCCGCCGCCCGCACGCCCATCGGCAAGCTCGGCGGTGGCCTGTCCACCGTCGACGCGACGGAGCTCGGTGCCACGGCCATTCAGTGCGCACTCGAGCGGGCGCAGGTCGCCCCGCAGGAGATCCAGCACGTGATCATGGGCCAGGTCCTCCAGGCCGGTCAGGGCCAGATCCCCTCCCGCCAGGCCCAGATCAAAGCCGGCATCCCCAAGGAGGTCTCCTCGGAGACCATCAACAAGGTCTGTGCCTCCGGGCTGCGCGCCGCAGCCATCCTCGACGCGGCGATCCGGGCCGGCGACCTCGAGGTGGCCGTCGGCGGGGGTATGGAGTCGATGTCGCGGGCCCCGTACCTGATCAAGGAGGAGCGCTTCGGCCTGCGCATGGGCGACGGCCAAGCTCTCGACGCCCTGGTCACCGACGGGCTCACCAACCCCTTCTCGGGCAAGCAGATGGCCCAGGAGGCGACCGAGGTGGCCACCGAGCTCGAGCTCAGCCGGCCCGACCTCGACCGCTGGGCTCTGCGCTCCCACGAGCGGGCCGTCCAGGCCACCGACGAGGGTCGGCTGGCCGAGGAGATCGTGCCCGTCACGGTCACGGGGCGCAGGGGCGACACCGTGGTCGAGGTGGACGAGGCACCCCGCCGCGACGCCAGCCTCGAGGCCCTGGCCAAGCTCAAGCCGCTCTATGGCGAGGACGGGTCGCACACGGCCGGCAACTCCCCCGGCGTCAACGATGGGGGCGGTGCCCTCGTGCTGGCCAGCGACGAGTGGGCCAAGCGCCACGGCAAGGTCGCCCTGGCCACGGTCGTGGCCCAGGCCCAGGTGGCCGATGAATTCGCCTATCTGGCCCGCACGCCCGCCAACGCGGCCCGGCGCGCCCTCGAGAAGGCGGGGCTGAGCGCGGAGGACATCGATGTGTGGGAGATCAACGAGGCCTTCGCTTCGGTGACCTTGAACTCGATCCGCATGCTCGGCCTCGACGAGGACAGGGTCAACGTCAACGGCGGAGCGGTGGCCCTCGGCCATCCCATCGGCGCCTCCGGGGCCCGCATTCTGGGCAGTCTCGTGCTCGAGCTGCGCCGCCGCGGGGGCGGGCTCGGCTGCGTGGCCATCTGCTCGGGCGGGGGCCAGGGCGACGCCGTCATCGTGGAAGTGAATGGGAGCTGAATGGGCGCTGATCGCACCTCGGCGGGGACGCCCGACCCGGAGGTTGGTGGCCGCCCGGCCGCCGCGTTCTTTGACCTCGACCGCACCCTCATGGAGGGCTCCTCGGCCTTTCAGTTCGGGCGCGCCGCCTACAAGGCCGGCCTGCTGAGCCGCCGCCAGCTGCTGGCCGACGCCTGGGCGAATGTGAGGTTCCGGCTGCGCGGCTCGACCGACGCCGACACGCTCGCGCTGCGCGACCGCATCTCCCATGCCCTGACCGGCACCCGCGTCCGCGACCTGCAGCGGCTGGGGCCCGACGTGCTGGCCGGGGTCCTGCCCCGCATCTACCCCCAGATGCTCGAGGTCGCCTACCGCCATCAGGACGAGGGCCGGCGCGTGTACATCGTCACCGCCGCCGCCCAGGAGCTGGCCGACGCGCTGGCCCGGGTGCTGGCCTTCGATGGCGGCATCGGTTCTCAGTTCTCCGAGGTGCGCGACGGCATCTACACGGGCCGTCCGGCCGGCTACTTCGTCTACCGGGCCGACAAGGCCAAGGCCGTCTGCGCGCTGGCCGAGCGCGAGGGCATCGACCTCGAGTGCTCGTACGCGTACTCCGATTCCGAGTCCGACCTACCTATGCTGCGGTCGGTCGGGCACCCCGTGGCCGTCAACCCGGACCGCGAGCTGGCGGCCACGGCGCGCAGCGAGGGATGGGAGGTGCTGCGCTTCGACCGGCTCGGGCGGCGGCTGAAGACCACGGCGGGCCTGCTCGGGGCGGCCCTGGCCGGTGGGGTCGGAAGTGCGGCCATCGCGGCCCGCGCCCGGCGCTCGGCGCTCGGCCAGCCGGTCCGCCGCTGGCTTCCCGGCCGGCGCCACCGCATCCTCAGCTTCCGCTGAGGCTCACCCCGCGCGCCCGGAGGGGGAGAGAACGGTCACCGTGATGGAGCGGGCACTGGCCGGCCCATCCTGAGGCGCGAAGTCGATGGCGGCCCGGATCCGGGTGACGCCGGTCAGGGCCAGGGCGCGGGTCTGGGCGCTGCTCAGCCGGAGCCTGAGCCGGGCGGTCCCCGGCCGGTGGAGCTCGACCCCGGTGCGGCCCACCGTCAGTCGGCCGGCCGCGTTGACGCTGACGAGCAGAACCGTGCGCGCGCCGGTGCGGCGAACATGGACGGCGGTGATCCGCGGCGCCGGTGCCACCCGGACGGTGCCCCGGACCGAGCTGCGCTGACCGGAGGCGTCGGTCACCGTGAGCGTGACCGTGTAGGTACCGGGTGAGCGGTAGACGTGGGTCGGACTCACGCCCCGTCCAGCCGATGACCCGTCGCCGAAGTTCCAGGTGTAGGCGGTGATGCCGCTGCCCGAGGGCGCGCCGTCAAAGCGCACGGGCGAACCGGCCAGCGGCCCGTCTCCGCGCATGACAAAAGCGGAGTTCGGCGCCACGTCGACCTGCCCGGTGGTGGTGTCGGTGAGGCCGAGGGAGTTGGTGACGGTGAGCGTCACCGTGTAGGTGCCCGGCTGGCTGTAGGCGTGCGTGGCTTGGTCGCCGCTGGCCACGGTGCCGTCGCCGAAGTTCCACGCATAGGCCGCGATGGCCACGCCGCCCTGGGGCTCGCTCGAAGAACGGGCGTCGAAGCTCAGTGCCCCGGAGGAACCGGTGGGCGCGAGCGAGAAGGCGGCCACCGGGGGCGCGTCGACGGTGATGGTCTGGCTGATCGTGGCCGTCTGCTCGTCGCTGCCGGTGACGGTCAGGGTCGCCGTATAGGTGCCGGGGAAGGTGTACTGATGGGTGGCGGTGGCCCCGCTGGCCGCCCCGCCGTCTCCGAAGCGCCAGGTATAGGCGATGACCCCGCCGCCCGAGCCACGGCCGTCGAAGGAGACCGGCTGCGCGGTCGAGGCGACCGTCGCGCCCGTACCGATCGTGAAGGCTGCCGTTGGGGGCGCCAGGCGCACGGTGACCGTCCAGCTCGTCGTGTCGCTCTGGCCGAGCTCGTTGGTGACCGTGAGCGTCACCGTATACATGCCCGTGGCGGCGTACGCGTGGGTGGCCGTAGCCCCGCTCGCGCTCGCGCCGTCCCCGAAGCTCCAGCTGTAGGTCAGGGCGCTGCCGGGCCCGGCGCTGGACTGCGTGCCGTCGAAGGCCAGCGTGCGCCCGACGATCGCGGTGGCTGGCCCGGCGACGGCGGCCGCCGGGCCGGCCACCGTCAGCCACTGTGTGGTGGTGGCGGTCTGACCGACGTCGTTTTCCACCGTCAGGGTGGCGGTGTAGGTCCCCGGCGCGCCGTAGACGTGCACCGGTCTCTCCCCGGCGCCGGTGCTGCCGTCGCCGAAATCCCAGTCGTAGCTGATGATGGTGCCGTCGGCTTCGGTGGATCCGGAGGCGTCGAAGGTGACCGGCTGACCCGAGCCGGCGCCGGCGGGGTCGACCGAGAAGCTGGCCGTGGGCGCGAGCTCGCCCACGGTGACGGTCCCCGACACCGAGCTGCTGTCCCCGGCGGCGTCGGTGACGGTGAGGATGACGGGGTAGCTCCCCTGCGCGCCGTAGACGTGCGAAGCGGTGGCGGAGGGGCCGGTGTCGGCGACGCCATCCCCGAAGCTCCAGGCGTACGTGGTGATGGCCACCCCCGCTTGTGAGTCGCTCGAGGCCCGTGCGTCCAGCGTCGTCGGCTGTCCGGCGACGCCGGCCGTGGTGCGGAAGCTGGCCGTCGGGCCGGCGATGGTGACCGGGTGGGAGACCGCCGCGTGTCGGCCCAGGCTGTCGGTGATGGTCAGCGTGACCGTGTAGGTGCCGGGCGAGGCGTAGATGTGGGTCGCGCTTGCCCCCGTCCCCGTGCTGCCGTCTCCGAACTGCCAGGCGTAGGTGGTGATCGTGGCGGCCGCATCGCTCGAGTCGGCGGCGCTGACCGCGGTCGGGCGCCCGGACCCCGGGGCGGTGGTGGTCATCGAGAAGGCGGGGACCGGCGCGGGCTCGACCGTGACCTGGCGCGTGGCCGTGGTCAGGTTGCCGTGGCTGTCCACGAGAGTCACGGTGACCGCGTAGGTGCCGGCGGCGGTGAAGGTGTGGGTGATCGCGTCGAGCGCGTGGCCGGGGCCCTGGAAGGCCGCGGGGCTTCCGTCGCCGAAGGCCCAGGTGGCGCTTGAGAGCTGGGCGTCCGCCGACGGGGTGAGGGTGATCGACTGGCCGGGCGCGGTGACGCCGGCAGGTCCGCTGATGCCGGCGCCCATGGCGTCGGCCGGAGGCCCGAGCAGACAGCCGCCGTCGCCGTCGCTCCACGTGCTCTGCACGTAGTACTCATCGCCGTGGATGAGCTGGTCATAGAGCGTTCCGGCCGCCGCGCTGCCGCCCAGCACGGGCGCAAAGGCCTTGGGGCTGGTCCCGGCCGCCGGGTCCGCGTCGCCGTACGCGTTGCACTCGTCGCCTTCCTCGTTCCCGGTCGCCGTGTTCCACCAGCCGTTTCCGAGCGGGTCGGTGATGGTCTCGGTGTCCTCGTGGTTGAGGTACTTGATGGCGACGTCGGCGATGCTCCGATTGGGCTCCTGAAGCTGTGGGTTTCCGTCCCACTGGCAGTACTTCGGGTTCTGCCCCGAAGCGAACATGACGGTGGGGATGGCGGCGTAGAGAACTGTGTGCCCGTGGGCACCCGTCAGGGAAGCGTGGTAGGCGCAGAACGCGTTATCGGCGCACGAGGTCTGGCCGCTGTCGGTGAAGCAGACGTTGACGTCGCTGGGCAGCACGACGAAGTAGATCGGAGCCCCAGCCGGCAACGAGCTCTCGCCGGCGGGCCCGTCGTCGGGCAACCGGGCGCTGGAGAGCTCGCGCGTGAGCTCGCTCTGAAGCTGGGTGTCGGTGAGGCAGATGGGATAGCGCGTCGAGACATCGGGGCAGCCCGTGGTGTCCCTCGCCGGGTAGGGCTGCGTGTCGCTCAGCGTCTGGCTGGCGGTCGAGAAGGTCTGAGCGGCGCCGGCGAAGCCCGACGCGTCGGTGTACTGACGCCCGACGGCGTTGACACCGGCGCCCGCTGCCGCGACGTCCGCGAAGTAGCGCCCGAACAGCGACGTCGTCGTGGCCGGCACGCTCTGCCCGGGGGGCGTCCAGAAGATCAGGTAGGGGGCGCTGGAGTGCACCACCGGTCCGCCGTGGTCGTCGAGCTGGCCCGAGGCCGCGCTCGCGGTCCGCGGTAAGAGCTCGTGTTTGGCCACCGCGCCGGGGAGCTGGGCGCCGTTGATCCCGCTGTGCGGGGACACGCCGAGGAAGTGGCCGCCTTCGAGATGGACGACCTCGGCTGAGGCCATCGGGGCCGCCGAGGCCATGAAGAGGGCGATGGCCAGGCAGGCGAACGGTCGCCGCCTCGCCGTCCACGACCCTCTGCGCCGCACCACCCTGGGGTTATCGACCGCCGGTCGGTGAACTTGAGCTCTGGCACGGTACGCGCGCCACCGGGCCGGCCGCCCATGCGTAGCCCCTGCACTAGAATTGCCGCCGCTCGCGGCTCCCCCGCGTTTTCTCCCATGGCTCCATCTGAGAAGAAGATCCGCGTCGTGGTCGCCAAGCCCGGCCTCGACGGTCACGACCGCGGCGCCAAGATCATCGCTCGGGCGTTGCGCGACGCGGGCATGGAGGTCATCTACACCGGCCTGCACCAGACCCCGGAGCAGATCGTGGAGACGGTGATTCAGGAAGACGCCGACGCGGTCGGTCTGTCGATCCTCTCCGGAGCCCACATGACGTTGGTGCCGCGGATCATGGAGCTGCTGGGCGAGCAGGGCGTCGATGACGTGGTCGTCACCCTGGGGGGGACGATCCCCTCCGATGACGTCGACGAGCTCAAGCGCCTCGGCGTGGCCGAGGTGTTCACACCCGGCGCCTCGACGCAGGACGCGGTCGAGTTCATCCGCAGCGCCGTTCACGCCTGAGCTCCGGATCGCGTGGTTCTACTGGATTGCAGTGCGCTGGGAAAGAGACGCGTCCAGAGCCGCCGATTGACTCGTCAGTCAACTCGGTACTATTGGGCGCCTCAGGAAACTTTTAGGAGGCCAACTTGAAGATTTGCGTCCTGGTCAAAGAGGTACCGGACGCCGCCGTCGAGAAGCGCATCAATCCTTCGACGGGGCGGATGGACCGCTCAGGGGAAAAGAACCTCAACCCCTACGACACGCATGCCATCGAGGCTGCCATGCAGATCCGCGAAGGCGGCGTGTCCGAGGTCGAGGAGATCGTCGCCGTGACCATGGGTCCGGACTCGGCGGTCCGCGCGCTGCACAAGGCCGTCTCGCTGGGGGCTGACCGCTCCCTGCATCTGACCGACGAGGCCCTGTCCGGCTCTGACGTGGCGGCGACCGGGTACGCGCTGGCCAAGGCGCTAGAGAAGGAGCAGCCCGATCTGGTCCTCCTGGGCCAGCAGTCCGACGACGGCGAGTGCTACACGATCGGCGCCGTGGTCGCCGACCACCTCGAGATGCCGTCGCTGACCCAGGTCATCAAGCTCGACGTCCAGGACAGCTCACTGCGCTGCGAGCGTCAGGCCGAGTACGGCTATGACACCGTCGACGTCGAGCTGCCGGCCGTCATCTCGGTCGGGGACGCCATCAACGAACCCCGCTACCCCTCGCTCAAGGCGATCATGGGCGCGCACAAGAAGCCCCTGGAGACGGTCGGCGCGGGCGACATCGGCATCGACACCTCGCTCGTGGGCGAGGACGGCTCCCGCGTCCAGTGCGGCGATTTCCACGATCCGCCGGCCAAGTCGGCCGGGCAGATCATCGAGGACGAGGACACGAACGAGACGGTCGAGAAGATCGTCACTTGGCTCGATGAAAGGAAATTGATCTAAATGGCTGACGTTCTCACCTACGTACTGCACCGCGAGGGCGAGTTCAACAAGAACTCGCTCGGCGCGGTCTCCGAGGGAGCGACGCGGGCGAGCGAGATCGGAGGCGAGTGCCACGCCGTCGTGGTCGGCGGCGACGATCTGACCGACGAGCTCTGCCAGTCGCTCGGCGCCTACGGCGCCACCAAGGTGTTCCGTGGCAAGGGGCCAGAGGGCCTCGCCCAGCCGGTCGTCGACGTGATGGCCAAGGTCATCGATGAGAACGGCCACGCCTACGCGCTGTTCGGCGGCGGGCTGCTCGGATTCGAGATCGGCGCCGGCCTGGCCGCGCGTAAGCAGGCCGGCGTGACCATGGAGGTCACCGGCGTGCGCGCCGAGGATGGCAAGCTCGTGGCCGAGCGGCCGATCCTCCAGGACTCCAAGGTGTCGGTCTCCCGCTACCGGGGCGAGCTGGGCATCATCATCGGCCGCATCAACGCCTTCGAGGCCCAGCAGCGCGACGGCGCCTCGGCCGAGGTGGTCGACGTCGACGTCGAGCTCTCCCCGTGGTCGACCAAGGCCACGATGGTCCAGCGCGGTGAGCAGCGGGGTGCCGACGTCGACATCGAAGGCGCCGACATCCTCGTCGCCGGCGGTCGCGGTCTCGGCAAGGCCGAGAACTTCTAGCTGGCCGAGGACCTGGCCGCGGCCTTCGGCGGCAACACGGCCGTCGCCGCCACCCGCGCGGTGGTCGATGCCGGCTGGTACCCGTACGCGGCCCAGATCGGCCAGACCGGCAAGACGGTGGCACCGAAGCTGTATTTGGCCGCCGGCATCTCAGGCGCCATCCAGCACAAGGTCGGCATGCAGTCCTCGGAGAACATCGTGGCCATCAACAAGGACGCCAATGCGCCGATCTTCGAGTTCTCCGACCTCGGGATCGTGGGCGATCTGAACAAGATCCTGCCCAAGCTCACCGACGCCGTCA
Source organism: uncultured Solirubrobacterales bacterium (assembly GCA_963777185.1). GTDB lineage: Bacteria > Actinomycetota > Thermoleophilia > Solirubrobacterales > Solirubrobacteraceae > Palsa-465. The sequence goes on along the minus strand of CAVZPU010000010.1, from coordinate 123,567 downwards.
AGGCCAAGAAGGGTTCAAGGCGATGGCGTCGCGCAACGGTCACGAGCCGCACGCCCCGAGCGAGTTCCCGCCGCCCGTCGACTCGGTCAAGGAGTTCGTCAAGCGCGGGCTCGACCCCGAAGATGAGCTGATCGAGGTCGGCGTGGTCATCGTCGGCGGCGGCACCGCCGGCCTGGCCTGCGCCAACCGGCTGCTCCAGCTGCTCGGCGACGACCCCGAGCTCATGGAGAAGCTCGGCGAGGTACCCGTGGCCGTGGTCGAGAAGGCCAAGACGTGCGGCGGCCATAACCTGTCGGGCGCCGTCATGCGGCCCGAGCCGTTGCAGGAGCTCTTCCCGGACATGAGCCGGGAGGACTGGCGCAAGGAGCACTTCGCCTTCGGCGAGGTGAAAAAGGAAGCCGTCTACATGCTGCCGAGCGGCAAGGCCAAGCTGCGCATCCCCACGCCGCCGCCGTTCAAGAACCATGGCAACGAGGTCGTCTCGGTCTCGGCGCTGGCCCGCTTTCAGCAGCGCCAAGGCCGAGGAGGGCGGCGCCTACGTGCTCACCGAGACCTCGGCCACCCAGCTCATCGTGGAGGACGGCAAGGTCGTCGGTGTGCGCTCGGGCGACAAGGGCCGGGGCAAGGAGGGCGAGGAGCTCGGCAACTTCGAGCCCGGCACCGATATCAAGGCCCGCGTGACCGTGCTCGCCGAAGGGTGCTGGGGCCATCTGACCGGGGCGGCCATCAAGCGAGTTCCAGCTGGCCGAGAATCGCGAGCCCCAGGTGTGGGAGCTCGGTGTCAAGGAGCTCTGGAAGGTCCCCAAGCCGCTTGACCGGGTCATCCACACCATCGGCCCGTGGCCGCTGAAGCTGGCGGCCAAGTACGGGCAGATCGGCGGGACCTGGCTTTACCCGATGAAGGACGAGAAGACCGGTGATGACCTCGTCTCCATCGGCTTCGTCGTCGATCTCGAGTACCGCGATGCCACCACCTCGGCCCACGACCTCCTGCAGCTGTTCAAGACCCATCCGCTGGTCAAGGGCATCCTCGAGGGCGGCGAGCGGGTCGGCTGGGGGGCCAAGGCCCTGCCGGGTGGCGGCTACTGGTCGATGCCCAAGCTGACCATGCCCGGCGCCCTGCTCGTCGGCGACTCCGCCGGAATGGTCGACACGGTGGCGCTCAAGGGCGTGCACCACTGCATCAAGTCCGGCCATCTGGCCGCGGAGGCGATCTACGCCTCGCTCAAGCGCGGTGAGTCGCTGTCCCAGTACGAGGACATGGTCGAGAACTCGAGCATCGCCAAGGAGCTCTACCAGGTCCGCAACACGCGCCAGCCGTTCTCCAAGGGCTTCATCCAGGGCGCCCCGATGGTCAACCTGGCCATCGCCACCAAGGGCAAGCTCCCGGGCGGGCGGATGGAATGGGATCGCAACGACGAGCAGCCGATGTTCGTCGGCGACACCAAGGACAGCTATCCCAAGCCCGACGGCAAGTACATCTTCGACAAGCTCTCCTCCGTCTACATCTCGGGCAACGCCACCCGGGACGACGCCCCCAACCACATCCGCCTGCACCGCAACGTGCCGCGCGAGATCGCCGAGGCCTGGGTGTGGATGTGCCCGGCGGGCGTCTACGAGCTACCCGAGGACGCCCCCGAGGAGGGCAACGTCGACGTGATCGTCAACTACACCAACTGCGTGCAGTGCGGCGCCATCACGGCCAAGGGCGGCCGGCTGACTCCGCCCGAGGGCGGCGACGGGCCGCTGTACCAGCTCACGTAGGGCACCGCCCTACGCCGGCGAGCCCGAAGGGCTTGCCCAGAAACTTCCGCGCGCCCGGACTGTTCTGACCGGGTGTGAACGTGCGAGGAGCCCTGAGCGTGCTTGCGGCCGGCGTTGGCCTGGCCGCCGTGTCGGCGACGCCGGCGCTGGCTGGCGCCCCGCGCGACCAGCTCGCCGGCTATCGCTGCGTGCGGGCGGTCGATCCACCGCTGCGCAGCATGACCGTCACCGCGGTCATGCGCCCGATGACCTCGACGCACAAGCTCCAGCTGCGCTTCACGCTGCTGCGCGCGATCCGCCGCCATGGCCCCTTGCGCACGGTCAGCCGGCCCCAACCTTGGAACCTGGCTGACCCCTCCCGACCCCACGCTCGGTCAAGCCCCTGGCGATGTGTGGCGCGTCTCCCATCCGGTGGTCGGGATTGAGCGCTCCCGCGTACTTCCGGCTGCGGGTGACCTTCCGCTGGTTGGACGCGAGCGGCCGACGGCTGGCCGCCCAGACGCTCCAGACCCCGCTCTGTCACCAACTCGAGCTGCGCCCCGACCTGGCCGTGAGCTCGATCGCACCTCCGTCGCCGGTGACCGGCTCCCCCGGAGAGGATCGCTACAGCACCGAGATCACCAACCGGGGCGCGACCCGTGCCGGCCGGTTTCAGGTGCAGCTGACCCTGCCCGCGGGTCACATGTTCACCCAGAACGTCGCCTCGCTGGGGCCGGGCGCGCAACGGCGCGTGCAGTTCGTGGCGCCGGCCTGTGCGGACGGGGATCCGATCACAGTCACCGTCGACCCTCAACTGCGCATCGACGACGCCGACCGGACCAACAACACGCTGACCGTGTCGTGTCCGGCCCCGACCTCCAGCTGAGCCTCGGCAGCTCCGACGCTATACTTCGTGAAGCTATGAAGACCGATATCCATCCCGAGTACGTCGAAGCGCACGTCACCTGCACGTGCGGCAACCAGTTCACGACTCGGTCCACCAAGCCTCAGATCCACGTCGAGATCTGCTCCGCCTGCCACCCGTTCTACACGGGCAAGCAGAAGCTCGTCGATACCGGCGGCCGCGTCGAGCGCTTCCAGCGTCGCGTGGCCAAGGGCCGGCGCGCCACGCGATCCACGACCGGCGCCTAGGGCCCCCCGAACGGTGCCGCGGGGGCGCGCCACGGGTGGGAGTGACCCGGGCCGCCGGCCCCTGACCTCCACTCGCGACGCTCCCCTGGGCGGCCAGGCCGTGCTCGAGGGCGTGATGATGCGCGGCATCGGCAGCTGGGCGCTCGCTGTCCGGAGGCCGCTCGAGGCGGGGGCCACGATCGACGTCCGGTCGTTCTCGCTGACCTCGGTGGCCCGCCGGCATCGCGTTCTGCGCCTGCCGCTCGTGCGCGGTGTGGTGGCTCTGGTCGAGTCGCTGCGGATCGGGATGCGGGCGCTTGCCCTGTCTGCCGGCGCGCAGATGCCGGAGGGCACGTCCGGCGAGCTCTCGGGCGCGGCCTGGGCGGGGACGGTGCTCGTCGGCGTCGCCTTCGCCGTCGGCCTGTTCTTCGTCGTGCCCGTGGGCGTGACCAGCCTGATCCGCCATCAACTCGGTTCCTCGGTGCTGTTCTGGCTGGTCGAGGGCGTGTTGCGCACGGCGATCTTCCTCGGCTATCTCCTCGCTCCTCTCCCGGCTGCCCGATCTGCGCCGCGTCTTTCAGTACCACGGCGCCGAGCACAAGGCCATCTCCTGCTACGAAGCGGGCGACGTGCTCGTCCCGGAGCGGGCGGGGCTCTACTCCCGGCTACACCCCCGCTGCGGTACGAGCTTCCTCCTCGTGGTCATGGTCGTGGCCATCTTCGTCTTTGCCCCCATCGGGTTGCCGGCCTGGTGGGTGCTCGTGATCACCCGCGTGCTCGGCGTGCCCGTCATCGCCGGCCTCTCCTTCGAGATCATCAAGTGGGCCGGCCGTCACCGGGCCAGGAGCTGGGTCCGGGCCCTCATGTTTCCTGGCCTGCAGCTCCAGAAGCTGACCACCCGGGACCCCGACCTCGATCAGCTCGCCGTGGCCATCGCCGCGCTTGAGGCCGTGCTGCACCGCGAGCGGGCCGAGGGAGCCGACGGGGAGCTGCTCGGACTCGAAGTCGTGGCCTGAGGGGCGAGGTAGGCTTCGCATGTGCGAAGCCTCAGCGTGGTCATCGTCGGGGCCGGTTTCGGTGGCCTGGCGGCCGCCATCGAGCTGCGCCGCCACGGGTTCGACGACGTGACCGTGCTCGAGCGAGGCCCCGAGCTCGGCGGCACCTGGCACTACAACACCTACCCGGGCTGCGCCTGCGACGTCCCGAGCCACCTGTACTCCTACTCCTTCGCCCAGCGCCGCGGCTGGTCGCGGCTCTGCTCGCCCCAGGATGAGATCCTCGGCTACCTGCGCGAGGTGGCCCGGCGCTTCGACGTCGAGCGGCTCGTCGTCCCGCACACGGAGGTCGCCGGGTGCGCCTTCGACGACGCCACCCGCCGCTGGACGGTGAGCGCGGCCGACGGCCGCCACTGGGAAGCCGATGCCGTGATCCTGGCCACCGGTCAGCTTCACCAACCGGCGATCCCCCGCCTCGAGGGCCAGGAGGAGTTCAGCGGGCCGAGCTTTCACTCGGCGCTGTGGGACCACTCCGTTGATCTGCGCGGCCGGCGGGTGGCCGTGGTGGGGACGGGCGCGAGCGCGGTGCAGTTCGTCCCCGAGGTGGCCGAGGAAGCGGCGCAGCTTCACGTCTTTCAGCGGACGGGAAACTGGTTCTTGCCGCGGCGCAACCGGCCTTACCCGCGCTGGCTGCGCGCGATCCTCGTCCACGTTCCGGGCGTCCAGGCGCTGCGCCGGCGGATCTTCTACCGCTACATCGAGTTCCTCACGATCATGATCCGACATCCCCGCACGGCCGGGCGGCTCGGACATGCCATCTCGGGGACGTTCATGCGCCGCCAGCTGCGCGACCCCGAGGTCCGGCGCAAGGCCTGGCCCGACTACACCTTTGGCTGCAAGCGCGTGCTCTTCAGCTCCCACTTCCTGCCCGCGCTGCAGCGGCGCAACGTCGAGCTCGTCACCGAGCCCGATCGAGCGGGTGACCGGGACGGGGGTGGTCACCGCCGACGGCGTGCACCGCGACGTCGACTGCATCATCTACGGCACCGGCTTTCGGACCACCGAGTTCATGTTCCCGATGGAGATCCACGGCGCCGGCGGCCGCTCGCTGCGCGAGGTATGGGCCGGCGGCCCTCATGCCCATCTCGGCCTGGCGCTGCCCGGGTTCCCGTCTCTGTTCATCGTCTACGGGCCCAACACGAACAGCTCGGGCGGATCGATCGTCGCCTTCGAGGAGGCGCAGGCCGGCTACATCCGCCAGGCCCTCGAGCACGTGCGCGCGCACGAGGCGGCCGGGATCGCCGTGCGCCCCGAGGTCGAGGCGGCCAGCGACCGCGAAACCCAGTCGCGCTTTCCCGGCACCGCGTGGGTGGACTGCCATTCCTGGTATCGCACACAAGACGGCCGCATCGTCACCCAGTGGCCGGGCTACATGGACGAGTACGTGCGGCGCGTGCGCGTGTTCGAGCCCCGCGAGTACGAGCTCATGCCGCTCCCCGATCCGGCACCGGTCAGTGCTCCTACACTCGCCGGTGCATGATCGACGATCTCGTCGCCCAGATCGAAGCCCGGTTCGCCGAGCTCGAAGGCCAGCTCTCGGCCCCTGAGGTGATCGGCAACCGCGAGCACTTCACCGCCACCAGCCGGGCCTACCGTGAGCTCGAGCCGGCGGCCCAGCTGGCGGCCGAGTACCGGCACACCCGGGATGACATGGAGGGAGCGCGCGAGCTCCTGGCCGAGGACGCGAGCGACTCCGAGCTGCGGGCGCTGCTCGACAGCTCCCGCGAGCGGCTGGAGGTGCTCGAGGAGGAGATCCGCCTGGCCATGGTCGAGCGCGACCCCAACGACGAGAAAAACGTCATCGTCGAGATCCGCCCCGGTGCCGGGGGCGACGAGGCCGGCGCTGTGGGCCGGCGATCTGTACCGGATGCTCACCCGCTACGCCGAGCGGCGCGGCTTCACGGTGGAGACCATGGCCATCGGCGACGGCACCTACACGTTCGCGGTCAAGGGTCACGGCGCCTACTCGGTGTTCAAGTTCGAGGCCGGGACCCACCGCGTCCAGCGCGTGCCCGAGACCGAGTCCCAGGGGCGGATCCACACCTCGACGGCCACCGTGGCCGTGCTCCCCGAGGCCGACGACGTCGAGGTGGAGGTCGATCCCGGGGATCTGCAGATCGACGTCTACCGCAGCTCGGGGCCCGGCGGCCAGTCGGTCAACACCACCGACTCGGCGGTCCGCATCACCCACAAGCCCAGCGGCATCGTCGTCTCCATGCAGGACGAGAAATCCCAGTTGCAGAACCGCGAGCGGGCGATGCGGGTGCTGCGGGCGCGGCTGTACGAGCGCGCGCTGGCCGAGCAGCAAGCCGAGCTGGCCGCCACCCGCCAGGCGCAGGTGGGCACCGGGGAGAGGGCGGAGAAGATCCGCACCTACAACTTCCCCGAACAGCGGGTCACCGACCACCGCATCAATCTGCGCGTGCACAACCTGGATGGCGTCCTCATCGGCGAGCTCGACGAGCTGACCAGCGCGCTGCAGGACGATGAGAAGCGCCGGCGCTTGGAGGCTCAGGCGGTTGCCTGAGGCGCTCGCCGGCGTTTCCTACCGGGGGGCGCTGCGGTGGGGGTTGGGGGAGCTGGCGGGCTCTGAGTCTGGTCGTCTCGATGCGGAGCTCCTGCTTGCCGAGGTGCTGGGGGTGGACCGGGCGCGGCTGGTGGTGGATGCGACCCTGCCGGTGCCCGCCGATGTGTGGGCGCGTTATCGCCGTTTGGTGGCCCGCCGTCGCGCCCATGAGCCGGTGGCCTACATCCTCGGACGCCGGGACTTTCGCCGGCTGACGTTGACCGTGGATCGCCGCGTGCTCGTTCCGCGCCCGGAGACCGAGACGCTCGTCGAGGCGGCGCTTTCGCTGCCGTCGGGGGCGCGCGTACTCGACGTGGGCACCGGGAGCGGGGCGGTGGCCCTGGCGCTGGCTGACGAGCGGCCCGATCTGGCTGTGTGGGGCAGCGACGTCAGCCCCGACGCCGTGGCCGTAGCTCGCCTGAACGCCGAGCGGCTCGGTCTGGCGGTGCGCTTCGTGGTGGCCGATCTGCTCGATGGGGTGGCGGGGGCGTTTGACGCCGTGGTGGCCAACCCGCCCTACGTGGCCGACGATGATCCGCTGCCGGCGGACGTGGCGCAGTATGAGCCCGGGTTGGCTCTGTTCGGGGGTGCCGACGGTTTGGAGGTGGTGCGGCGGTTGGTGGCCGGGCTCGGGGGCGTCGGATTTGTGGCCCTCGAGGTGGGCGCCGGTCAGGCCGGCGCGGTGGCCGAGCTGGCCGCGGCGGCGGGGTTTGGCCGTGTCGAGCGGCGAAGCGATCTGGCCGGAATCGAGCGGGTCGTGGTGGGACGCCGGTGAGCTCGGCGGCCTCATGCGCTCGAGGAGTGCCTGGCCGCGGGCGGCGTGGCCGTGTTTCCGGCCGACACCGTGTACGGGCTGGCCTGCGACCCGGCTGACCAGGCGGCGGTGCAGCGCCTGTACCGGATGAAGGGGCGCACGCTGGAGAAGCCCTCGGCAGTCATGTTCTTCTCGCTGGAGCTGGCGCTCGACGCGGTGCCCGAACTCGGCCGGCGCACGCGCGCCGCGCTGCGGCGGGTCATGCCCGGGGGTGTCTCGGTGCTCGCTGGAGAACCCGGCGCGGCGCTTCCCGCTCGCGTGTGGCGCTGATCCGTTCACGCTCGGTCTGCGCGTGCCCGCGGTCCCGTTGCTGGCCGAGGTCCGGCGCCCGGTGCTGCAGTCGAGCGCCAACCTGGCCGGGGGGCCGGACCCGGTCCGGCTCGACGAGGTGCCGGCGGCGCTTCGCTGCACCGCCGATCTGGTCCTCGACGGCGGCCAGTTGCCCGGCACGCCGTCGACGGTGATCGATCTGCGCCGCTTCGAGGCCGCGGGGGAGTGGCGCGTGGTGCGGGAGGGGGCAGTGGCGGCGGCGGCGGTAGCAACGGCCCTCGATGGTTTGCGGTTTGCGGTGGCGGCCGAGCCGATCGACGCTGGGGACAGCGTGGCGCTGCGCTCGGAGCTCGTGGCCGATCTGCGCCGGCGCTACGGCGCTCCCGGGGCCGAGGCGGGGGCGCTGCCTGACGACGGCGATGTCGTGGCCTTCTTCGTGGCCCGGGATGGGTCGGGACGGCCGGTGGGATGTGCGGCATTACGGGTGTATGAGGGCGTGGTGTTCGAGCTGCGGCGGATGTACGTGCGGGGCGTGGCACGGGGGCAGGGGATCGCCGACGCGCTCCTGGCCGCGGTGCTGGAGCGCGCCCGGTCGCTGGGCGGCGCGCGGCTCGTTTTGGAATGCGGGACCGAGCAGCCCGAGGCCATCGCTGTGTACCGGCGCCACGGCTTTGAGCCCGATCCCGCCCTTCGGCGTCTACGCCGACTCGCCCCGCTCGCGGTGCTTCGGCCGCGATCTGGAGGGCCCGGGACCGCTGATAAGGTCGCCCCATGACCACCGAGCTGCCGCCTGACTTCTTCAACCGGCCCCTGGCCGAGGTCGACCCCGAGGTCGCCGAGGCCATCGACAACGAGCTCGAGCGCCAGCAGCGCACGCTCGAGATGATCGCGTCGGAGAACTTCGTGCCCGTCTCCGTGCTCGAGGCCCAGGGCTCGGTGCTGACCAACAAGTACGCCGAGGGCTATCCCGGCCGCCGGTACTACGGCGGCTGTGAGTACGTCGATGTCATCGAGCAGCTGGCCATCGACCGGGCCAAGGCCCTGTTCGGTGCCGAGCACGCCAACGTCCAGCCCCACGCCGGCGCCCAGGCCAACGCCGCCGTCTACCACGCCCTGCTCCAGCCCGGCGACACGGTCATGGGCCTCGAGCTGGCCCACGGCGGCCACCTGACCCACGGCATGAAGATCAACTTCTCGGGCCGCCTCTACGACATCGTCCCCTATCACGTCGATCGCGAGAGCTCTCTGGTCGACATGGATGAGGTGCAGCGGCTGGCCCTCGAGCGCCGCCCGAAGATGATCCTGGCCGGCTGGTCGGCCTATCCGCGGGTCCTCGACTTCGAGCGCTTCCGGGCCATCGCCGACTCCGTCGGGGCCTACCTGTTCGTGGACATGGCGCACTTCGCCGGGCTCGTGGCGGCCGGTCTGCATCCTTCGCCGGTGCCCCACGCCCACGTGGTGACGACCACCATCCACAAGACGCTCGGCGGCGCCCGGGCCGGCATGATCCTCTGCCAGGGCGACCTGGCCAAGAAGATCGACTCGGCCGTGTTCCCGGGCCAGCAGGGAGGACCGCTGGAGCACGCCATCGCCGGCAAGGCGGTGGCCCTTCGGATCGCCCAATCGGAGGCCTTCCGGGAGCGGCAGGTCCGGACGCTCGAGGGCGCGCGGGCGGTGGCGGCCGAGCTGCTCGGCGCGGGCGGGGGGGTCAACGTGTTGACCGGCGGGACCGACGTGCACCTCGTGCTGTGCGACCTGCGCGAGTCGGCCCTGGACGGCAAGCAGGCCGAAGACCGCCTGCACTCGATCGGCATCACCGTGAACCGCAACGCCGTGCCCTTCGACCCCCGGCCGCCGGCGGTCTCGAGCGGCCTGCGGATCGGGACACCGGCTCTGGCCACCCGCGGGCTCCAGGCCGAGGATTTCGTCGAGGTCGGCCGGATTATCGCCGAGGCCCTCACCGCCTCGCCGTTCGAGGATCGCCAGGCCGAGCTGGCCGAGCGGGCGGCGGCGATCGCCGAGCGCTACCCGCTCTACGCGGGGTTGCGCCACGCCGCGGTCGTCTAGCGGCGGGCATTCGTTTCAACTCTGTTCCAATCCCCGGCGCTCACGGCGTTGTGGGGCGTCGGCGGGCCGATACTGGGCGTTCATGGCCCCGGCTCAACCGGCTCCAGAACCCAAACGGTCCTCCGAACCGACCCCATGGGATGACGAGCCGCCTATACCGGTCCGAGAACCCAACGGGCCGCTCTGCGCCGGGTTTTGGGCTCCAGAGCCGGTTCGCGGGACTGGCGATCACGAGATCTCCCGGCTCGGCGCCCTCCAACGGGGCTTCGTCACGCACGACCAGCTCGCCGCGGCTGGACTCACGCGCCACGCCATCGCCCACCGCCTCACCACCGGCCGCCTCACCCTCCACCACAAGGGCGTCTACCTCGTCGGGCGCCCGTCCTTGGAGCCGCTAGGGCGCGAGACGGCGGCGGTCCTCTTCTGCGCCGGCCACGCCGTCCTTAGCCACCTGACCGCCGCCCACCTCTGGGCGCTCACGCCGGCCCGGCCGGACGACGTCTCGGTCACCCTCGTGGGCCGCGACCTGCGCTCCCGCTCGGGTCTCCATTTTCACCGCGTCACCCAGCTCGACCGTGCCGACCTCCGGCGCCGCCACCGGCTACCGGTGACCTCGCCGGCGCGCACGGTCCTCGACATCGCCGCCCTGGGATCCTCACTCGAGCGGGTGCTGGCCGAGGCCCAGGTCCAGCGCCTTCTTCGCCCGGGAGACCTCGAAGACGCCATCGAGCGCGCGCCCCACCACCGTGGCGTCGCGCGGCTCCGCGCCCTTTTGGAAGCCGGGCGCGATCCGGCCTTGACCCGTAAGGAGGCCGAGGAGCGGATGCTCGCCCTCATCCGCGACGCCCAGCTGCCGGCCCCCATCGTCAACGGCCGCGTCCACGGCCTCGAGGTCGACTTCCGCTGGCCCGACCAGCGCCTCATCGTGGAGATCGACGGCTATCAGTTCCACGGCCACCGCGCCGCCTTCGAGCGCGACCGCCGCCGCGATCAAACCCTGGCCGCGGCCGGCTACCGGGTCATCCGCGTCACCTGGCGCCAGCTCGTCGAGGAGCCGCTGGCGGTCATCGCCCGGATCGCCATGGCCCTCACCGCCCAGGCCGCCTGAGAGAACCGCGGTGAAGAGCCCAGTCCTCCCGGGCTGCCATGCTTCGGGGCGCATGGAGCAGTGGCACGCGGTGTTCGCCTTTCTGGTCGCGCTGGCGGCGGCCGCTGTGTTGACTCCCCTGACCGGCCGCCTGGCCTGGTGGGTCGGCGCCATCGCCCACCCGCGCGAGCGGGGGATGGCCGAGCGCGACACCCCGCAGCTGGGCGGTGCCGCCATCCTCATCGCCACCGTGCTGGCCATGGTGCTGTGGATGCCCGCCCACATCCATCTGCCGCGGGCCCCGCACGCCGGCCCCGGACCCGGTCCGGTGGTCGACACCTGGTCGATCGTGGCCGGCGCGTGCGTGATCGCCCTCGTCGGGGCGATCGATGACATCGTGGAGCTGCGCCCCCACTGGAAGTTCCTCGGTCAGCTCGTCGCCGCGCTCGTGGCCGTGTCCGGCGGCGTGGCCGTCACCGACGTCACCCTGCCCTTCATCGGCGCCCTGCAGTTCCCGCACGGCGGCGGGGCGCTGAGCGTCATCTGGCTGGTGGGGATCATGAACGTGGTCAACTTCTCCGACGGAGTCGACGGCCTGGCGGCCGGGCTGTGCGCGATCGACGGGGTGGCGTTCTCGATCATCGCCTTCAATCTGGGCGTCAACTCGGCCGGCATCCTGGCCGCGCTCACGGCCGGCGCCGCCCTCGGCTTCCTCGTCCACAACTTCTATCCGGCCAAGGTCTTCATGGGCGACTCGGGGGCCAACCTCCTCGGCTACCTGCTCGGGATCGTCGCCGTGGTGGGCTCGGTCAAGACCAACGCCGTCGTCGCCCTCATCGTCCCCCTGGTCATCCTCGCCGTGCCCTTCCTCGACACGGGGTTCGTGGTGGCCAAGCGGCTCAAGTACCGCCGCACGCCCTGGACCGCGGATGCCAACCACTTTCACCATCGCATGGCCCGCATCGGCTTCAGTCCGCGCCGCACGGTCGCCTACATGTACGCGTGGACGGCGATGCTGGCAGGCCTGGCCGTGTCCCTGCGGTTCATTCCCTACCACCACCGGCACCCGAGCTACTACCGGTGGGGCTGGGTGGCGGTGATCGTCGTTCTCGGCGTGATCGCCGTGGCGGCCAGCATCTACCTCGTGTACGTCCTCGAGATCCTCAAGTTCCGTCACCGCCGGGTCGTCGAGCTGCGTCGCGCCGACCCGGACACGAGCGAGCACGAGGTCGAGGAGCAGGCGCGGCGGGAGTTCGAGACGGGCGAATTCGATCGCGTGCGTTCGTGACGGGCGTCACGCGGAACGAACGCGCGCTCCTCGTTGCGATCGCGCTGGTCACGGCCGCGGCCGGAGTCACGCGCTACGTGGCCGGAGTCTCGGAGGTCGTCGCCTTCGTGTGCGCAGCGCTGGCCCTGGCCGGCCTGGCCTGGATGGTGTCCTTTGGCACCGACCAGCTCGGACGGCGGTTCGGTCCCGGCATCACCGGATTGATGCAATCGACGCTCGGCAACCTGCCCGAGTTCTTCGTCGTCATCTTCGCGCTGGGCGCCCACGAGCTCGTCGTCGCCCAGACGGCGATCCTGGGCTCCATCCTCGTTAACGCGCTGCTCGTCCTCGGCTTGGTCATCGTGGCCGGAGCGCGGCAGGCCCGCGACGGGGTCATGCGCTTCAGTGTCCGTCTGCCCATGGACACGGCCACGCTGCTGCTCCTCTCCTCCTTCATCATCGTTCTCATCGGCCTCACCACGGCCGCCCACGATCCGGCCAGCCGCCACACCAAGACCATCTCCATCGTGGGGGCGATCGGCCTGCTGATCACGTATGCCGTGTGGCTACGCCAGTACCTGGCCTCCGACGAGGCGCCCGCCGGTGAGAGCGACCCACCGCGGCTCTCGCTCCGCGCCGCGAGCGCCCTGCTCCTGGTGGCCGGCGGCGGTTCGGCCTTCGTCTCGGACTGGTTCGTCCACGCTCTGCAGCCGACGATCACGACGCTGCACATCTCGCAGGCCTTCGCCGGCCTGGTCATCGTGGCCATCGCCGGCAACGCCGTCGAGAACGTGACCGGCATCGTGCTGGCCCACAAGGGACGCTCCGATCTCGCCATCTCGGTGGTCAAGAACTCCGTCTCCCAGATCGCCGCCCTGCTCTATCCCGTCCTCGTCCTCGTCTCCCTGCTCACCGCCACCACGCTGACCTTCGCCATCTCCCCGGTGTACATCGGCGCCCTCTTCGGAACCGCGCTCATCCTCTGGCAGATCACCGGCGATGGGGAGGCCACTGTGTTCGAGGGCGTGGCGCTCATGGTCACCTTCGTGGTCCTGGGGGCCGTGGCGGCGTTCGAATAGGCGAGCCGCTCGCCCGAGAATGGCTGCCGCCGTTCTCGGGGTCGCGCTCAGAGCCAGCGAAGCACGGTGAGTCGCGGCGGCGCGCCGCGATGCGGGTGACGACGCCGCGCCGGGTGGCGAGGGGTGCGGACCCGCTCCCGGCCCAGCGGGCGCACACGGCGCTGCTGCGTGTCCGCCAACCGCGGCTGGGCCGGGTACGCCGCCGAGGCCGCCGTGCCGGTGGCCTGCCCGCCCCAGTCCGGGGTAAAGGCGGCGAAGAGCGGGTCGCTGAGGATGCGCCGCAGCTCGGCCGCCGCCCTCGGATACCAGCTCAGCCGCAGCGGTCCGGTGGGGTTCAGGCCCTGGTTGTACATGACCAGGCGCACGCGCGGGTGCGAGCGGATCCAGGCGAAGAACTGATCGACGAAGCCGGGGTCGTCGGCGCCCCAGACCGCCCATTCCCCAAACGCGAAGGGGAAGCCGGGGAAGGCGGCGTAGAAAGAGTCGAGGTCGCGGAAGTCGGGGAACTTGCTGTAGAAGTCGGTGCCCACCCAATCGACCCATTGGCCGCCGGGCCAGTAGTCGCTGGGCTGGTTACCGCGGATATCGGGTGAGCCCGCGGTCATGGGCACCCAGAGCATGGCCACCTGGGGCTGGGGGAGATCGCCGGCGGCGTGCAGCGGCGGCATGCCCAGCGCCCGCAGCTTGGCGTCGATCACCGACAGGGGCCCGCCGCGGAGGATGAGGGTGATGCGGCGCCAGGCCTGCTTGTAGGCGGCGGGGGAGTGAGCCGGGCCCCGCGAGGTGCCGTCGGCGTTGAAGGCGCTGTACTCGTTGGCGGCGTTGTCCATCTCCGCCATGAGGCGCACATAGGTGATGCGCCCGCTGGCGTAGATGGCGTTGTTCAGGGCGATCAACCAGGCGTCGCCCGCCCCGTCGGCGATCGCGGCCGGGGTGATCACCTCGCTCGGCCCCGAGGCCGTGGTGACGTGGATCATCAAGCGGGCCTGTGCGTTCGCGGCATCCTGAAAGATGGCCGGCAGATACTCGCCCCAGGCCGAGAACACTTGATACACCGCCGCATGCTTGCCGACCGCTTGCTCGTACTGTGAGACGGGCGGGCCTGCCTCGCCCTGAAAGATCTGTCGTCCCGGCGGCACGTAGGGGTCCGCACGGGCGAACGAAGGCACGATGCCAAGAAGGACTGCGGCTAGGATCGGCGTAACTAAGGACGGCCGGCGCCGTACTTTGAGCAACGTCGGCAGAGGGCGGCGCATAGCCCGTTAGTCGGTCCTTCGCCGCCGGACCTAAGTCACCATGAACTCCGTCAATCAAGCGATGCGGCAGCGGGTGCCGCTTGTGGCCGCGATCGCCGTGGCGCTGATCGGCCTGGTCAACATCGCCTCGGCGATCACCCCCGACATCCGCTGGCGCGGCCATCTGCTCCTGCAGCTCGAGGGTGTCGAAGCGCTGCGGCTATTCCACGCCGTGGCCCTGCCCGCCGGCGCCGCGCTGCTACTCGTGGCGCCGTATCTGGCCAAGCGTCGCTACCGCGCCTGGCAGGTGGCAACGCTGCTCATGATCGCCCTTGGCTGTCTAGACCTGCTCAAGGGCCTCGACTTCGAGGAGACGCTGCTCACCTGGGCGGTGGCCGCCGCGCTCGTGGCCGGACGCCGGGCCTTCACCGTCCGCCACGATCCGGTGACGCTGCGCTCGGCATCGTGGCGGGTCCCGACACTCGGCTTCGCCGGATTGCTGGTCGCCGTCCTCGCCACGTGGGTCTCCCTGGGCCATCCCTCGTGGCATTCGGTCCTCGCCGAGACCGCCGACCTGCTGCGCTGGCAGGCAGGGCCGCTGCACTTCGAGCCCCACGGCGCCCTGCATCACCAGTTCTCCTGGATTCCGCTCGGCGTGCACTTGATCGAGATCACCACGCTGCTGGCCATGGCCTACGTGATCTTTCGTCCACTGGCCGCGCCACGCGCCCTGCCCACGCCCGCCGCTCGCCGCGCCGCCGCCTCGCTCATCGTCTCCCACGGCCACGACACGCTCTCCTTCTTCAAGCTCCGCACCGACCACCTGTACTTCTTCAGCGACGATCGCCAGGCCTTCGTCGGCTACCGGATCGAGAACGGCGTGCTGCTCGTCTCCGGCGATCCGGTCGGGCCGCAGGACAAGTTCCCCCCGCTGCTCTGCGACCTGCGGGACTTCGCCACCAGCCGCGGGCTCAAGCTCGGGGCGGTCGGAGCCAGCGAGCGCCTGCGCCCGCTCTACGAGGAGCTCGGACTGCGGACCATCTATCTCGGCGACGAGGCGATCATCGAGCTCCCGCGTTTCTCGCTCGAGGGGCGCCCCATCCGCAAGGTCCGCCAGTCGGTGACCCGGCTGACCAAGGCGGGATTCTCGGCCGAGCTGCATGCGTTCGGGTCCCTCGATGCCGACACCGTCGCCCAAGTCGAGAAGGTGCTGGAGATCGGGCGCCAGGGCGCGCCCGAACGAGGCTTCTCGATGGCCATGGACTCCATCACCAGCGAGCGGGCCGCGGAGACGCTCGTCGTGCTGGCCCGGGATGGCGACGGCGTCATTCGCGGCGTGCTGCACTTCGTGCCGGTCTACGGCCGCCCCGCCGTGTCGCTGTCCTTCATGCGCCGGGACCCGGCCACGCCCAACGGGCTCACCGAGTTTCTCGTCGCCCGAGCGGCCGAGCTGCTTCGCGACCGCGGTCTGGACGAGATGTCGCTCAACTTCGCCGCCTTCGCGCGGTGGATCCACAGCCCCGAGCGGGTGCACGAGCGCGTGCTGGGCCGGCTCGTGGCCCTCGGCAACCCGTTCTTTCAGATCGAGAGCCTGTACCGCTTCAACGCCAAGTTCTTCCCCCGCTGGGAGCCGCGCTACCTGGTCTACCAGGGCGCCATGGGCCTGCCCCGCGCGAGCCTGGCGGCGCTGTGGGCGGAGGGCCAGCTACCGAAGCCGGGGCTGCCGCGCCGGTCGGCGACGGCCCCCCGTCGCCTCACCCTCATCTCGCGCTAGATACCCTGGCCCGAGCCCCTCGGCCACCGCTGGGCGGTGCGCCTGAATGTCGAGTGACAGACGGTGCCCTTTGCTGGGTAGTCTACGCGCACCTGAGGCCTGCACTCGTGAACCGCCTTCCCACCACACCGTCTCCCGACCTCGCCACTCCGCCTCCACCGCCGGAGGTGCCCGGGCCCGAAGGCGCGTCCGAACCGCCCCCCAAGCGAATCGGTCAACCGCCCGGCCCGCACACCCCGCTGAGCGTCAAGGGGCTGCTCGACGTCGTCCTGCTCGTGGTGGCGGCTCCGGTTCTCCTGGTGGCCGGCGTCTCGGCTCCGGCCTACCTGATCGCCGCCGGCGCCTGGATTGTTCTGCGGTTGGTGGGCGTGGGCATCGACCGTCTCGCCCTGGCCATCCCGTCTTCCCGCATCGAGATCGGCCTGCGCCTCGCCTACCTGCTCGGGCGCCTGTTCGGGCTGGCTGTGATGGTCGTCCTGTTGCGCAATGACGACGGCCGTCACGCGGCCCTCGCGGCCCTGCTGGTCATCCTGGTCGCCTTCACCGTCGAGTTGACGCTCTCGGTCATTTACCGCCCGAGGAAGCGATGACGATGACCAAGAAGCGGGTGGGCATAGCGATTTTCGTCGTCTGGATTGCCGGCACCGTGGCGCTCGCCGTGGCCTTTGGCAAGGGGCCCAAGGCCGGAACGATCGGCGGGGCCAACTTCAACATCCAGGACGATTTCAAGCTCACCCCCTGGGCGGCGTTGGGGCCCTTGGAGATCAACCGGGCCGTGGCCTATGTGTTCCTCTCGACGATCGCCACATTCCTGACCATCCTGTACGTCTCGCGGAAGATGCGCCAACGCCCCAACCGCGTGCAGACGGCGGTCGAGGTGATGTTCTCGCTCATGCGCGACAACATCACCTGGGGCAACATGGACCGGTACATGGCGCGCAAGTGGTTCCCGTTCATCGGGACACTGTTTTTGTTCATCTGGTGGAACAACATGCTCGGCTACTTGCCGTTGCCGACGAACAGCGAGGAGACGGTCAAGATCCTCGGGATCTATGTCCCAACCTTCGCCTTCTACGCGGCCACGGCCAACGTGTCCGTGGCGGCGATCCTCGCCCTCGTGGTGTTCATCGTCTTCAACCTCGAGGGGATCAAGAAGTGGGGCTTTGGCGGCTACATCTCGCACCTAATGCCGGGTGGAGTGGGTAAGGGCATGCTCGTCCTCATCGCGCCGCTGGAAATCATCTCCAACTTCATGCGCCTCATCTCGCTGACCATCCGACTCTGGGCCAACATCCTCGCCGGGCACATGATCATCCTGTTCATGGCTGGGGGCCTGGCCGTGCTGCAGGGCCTGTCGGCCCTGGGCTGGTTCACGATGCCGGCGGCCGTCCTCGTCTACATCTTCGAGGTTGGCCTGGTGGCCACCCTGCAGGCCTTCATCTTCGCGACTCTGGCTGCCATCTACCTTGGCGGCGCGGTAGAGGAACACTAATACGTATAGATAGGAGCAGCGTCCCGTGCTTTCACACATCCTTCTCTTCGCCCAGGCCTCCAAGGGCCTCGGCATCGGCATCGGCGGCGGCCTCGGGGCCGTGGGCGCCGGCGTGGGCATCGGCTACATCTTCGGCAAGGTGATCGAGTCGGTCACCCGTCAGCCCGAGATGCGCGATGAGATCACGAGCATCCAGTGGCTCGGCTTCGCCTTGACCGAAGCCTGTTTCTTCTACGGCTTGGTCGCTGGGCTGATCTCCTCGGTTATGGGCTGATGGTCGGTTTCGCCGCCTCATCGCCGCTGATCAGCCCCAACGTGGGGCTGATGGTGTGGACGCTGCTGCTGTTCGCGATCTCGATGTACGCCTTGGCCAAGCTCGCGTTCCCGCGCATTACCGCGGCTCTCGATCGTCGCCAGCGCGCCATCGAGGAGTCGATCGACACGGCCGAGGAGACCCGCCGGCAGGCCGACCGGCTGCTGCAGGAATACCGCGAACGGCTGCACGAAGCCCGGCGGCAGTCAGATCAGATCGTCGAGCGAGCGCGGCGGACAGCGGAGGTCCACGAGGAGAAGGCTCAGAAGGAGGCGGTTCAGCGGCGCGAGGAGATGATGGAGAAGACCCGGCGGGACATCGAAGCCGAGACCCGCCGGGCCATCGATGCCATCCGCCGGGAGGTCGCGGACCTGACCCTCATTGCCACCGAGAAGGTCACGCGCAGGACGCTGACCGAGGACGACCAGCGGCGTCTGATCGAAGACGCCCTCAGCGAGCTCGACTTCTCCGCGCTCAGTCCGGGAGGGCGTTAGTAGTGGAAGAAATCGCCGAGGTCTACACGCGCTCTCTGTTCGAGGTTGCCAAGGAACACGACAAGCTCGACGAGATCCGCGACGAGCTGAACGAGTTCGCCGACGCTCTGAACGACAGCCGTGACCTGCGGGTGTTCCTGTTCTCGCCCTACTTCTCCACGCAGGAGAAGAAGGACGGCCTGGAGAAGGCCGTCCAGGACGTGGACGAGACGTTCATGAACTTCCTCCAGCTCCTTCTCGAGCGCCACCGGATGCCGGTCATCTTCCGCATCCGCAGCCGCTACGAGGACATGTGGAAGGAGGAGAACAAGCTCCTCGCGGTCGAAGTCACCACCGCGATCGAGCTCGACGAGGACATCGTCTCGGGCATCGGGGACCGGATCGGCGAGGAGACCGGCCGTAAAGTTGAGCTTTCGAGCAAGGTCGATCCCGACATCATCGGCGGGATCGTGCTCCGGGTCGGCAACCAGATCATGGACGCCTCGATTCGCAACCGCCTCAACCAACTGAGAAAGCAAGTCGCGCGGGCCTAGTCCGCGAAGGAGCCATACATGGAGATCAAGCCCGACGAGATCACCTCGATCCTCAAGAGCCGGATCGAGGACCTCGACGAAGGGGAGGCCGATCTGGCCGAGGTCGGCACGGTGCTGTCGGTGGCCGACGGCATCTGCCGCGTGCACGGCCTCGAGAACTGCATGTCCTTCGAGATGCTCGAGTTCCCGCACGACGTCACCGGCCTGGCCCTCAACCTCGAGGCCGACAACGTCGGCGTCGTGATGTTCGGCGAGTGGGAGAAGGTCGTCGAGGGCGACACCGTGCGCCGGACCGAGCGCCTGCTCGAGGTGCCCGTCGGCGACGAGCTGCTCGGCCGGATCGTCGATCCGCTCGGCCATCCCCTCGACGGCAAGGGCGAGATCGATACGAGCGAGACCCGTCCCTCCGAGCACAAGGCGCCCGGCGTCGTTCAGCGCCAGCCCGTGACCGAGCCGATGCTCACCGGCCTGAAGGCCATCGATTCGATCATTCCCATCGGCCGCGGTCAGCGCGAGCTCATCATCGGCGACCGGCAGACCGGCAAGAGCGCCATCGCCATCGACACCATCATCAACAACAAGGATCAGGACCTCATCTGCATCTACGTGGCCATCGGCCAGCGCAAGCAGACGGTGGTGTCCTTCGCCAACCGGCTCGAGGAGGTCGGGGCGCTCGACAACACCATCATCGTCCTGGCCGCCGCCGACGAGGCCGCGCCGATCAAGTTCCTGGCTCCCTACGCCGGCTGCGCCATGGGCGAGTACTTCACCTACAACGGCAAGGCGGCCCTCGTCGTCTACGACGACCTGAGCAAGCACGCCACCGCCTACCGGCAGATGTCGCTCCTGCTCCGCCGTCCGCCCGGTCGCGAGGCCTACCCGGGCGACGTCTTCTACCTGCACTCGCGCCTGCTCGAGCGCGCCGTGAAGCTGAGCGATGACCTCACCGACCCCCATACGGGCGAAGAGCTCCCAGGGGGTGGCTCGCTGACCGCGCTGCCGATCATCGAGACCCAGGCCGGCGACGTGTCGGCCTACATCCCGACCAACGTCATCTCGATCACCGACGGGCAGATCTTCCTCGAGCCCAACCTGTTCCACCAGGGCGTGCGGCCGGCCATCAACGTCGGCATCTCGGTCTCCCGCGTCGGCGGCAACGCCCAGCTCACGCCGATGAAGAAGGTGTCGGGCTCGATGAAACTCGAACTCTCCCAGTACCGGGAGCTCGAGGCCTTTGCCCAGTTCGGCTCCGAGCTCGACTCCGAGACCCAGAAGACGCTGGCCCGTGGCGAGCGGCTCGTCAAGGCGCTCAACCAGGACGAGGGAAAGCCCCTGGCCATCGGGGACCAGGTGGTGCAGATCTACGCGGCCACGAACGGCTACCTGGACCGGATCAAGGTCGACAAGGTGGAGCGGTTCCTCGTCGATCTCAACGATCACGTGCAGGGTCACAACTCCGACCTGCTCGACAAGATCGCCGACGGCGACTGGAGCGACGAGGTCCAGGAGGAGCTCGGCAAGGCGGTCGACGAGTTCGCCGAGGACTTCGGCTACGACCTCGACGAGGAAGGGCAGCCGCTCGACGAGGACGAGGACGACGAGGACAGCAGCGACAGCCAGAGCCAGGACGGCGGCGACGACGGCGACGAGAATCAGTCCGAGGATCGCGACCAGGAAGCTCAGGCCGCCTAGGCAGCGCACGACGAGGTCGCAGGTATGTCGAACACCCAGGACATCAAGGGCCGGATCGATTCGGTCAAGAACATCCGCCAGATCACGCGGGCCATGGAGATGGTGGCGGCAGCCCGGCTGCGCAAGGCCGAGCAGCGGATCGAGGATCTGCGGCCTTACGCCAGCGCCATCCGGCGCATGACCCGCCAGGCGGCGGATGCGGCGGGCGATCTGCCGCGCCTGCCCATCCTGCGCAATCCCGACGAGGTGCGCACGGTCGGTCTGCTGCTCGTGGCCGGCGACCGCGGACTGGCCGGCGCGTTCAATTCGAGCATCGTGCGGGCCGGAACCAAAGAGGGCCGGCGCCACGAAAAGGACGGACGCGACGTCGTGTACTTCGCCTCGGGCAAGCGCGCCGCCTCGTCACTCAGCTTCCGGGGGGAGGAGCCGGCCGAGAGCTTCACCGGTTTCACCGACCGCCCGGCCTACGCCGACGCCCGCCGGATCGCCGAGCGGCTCATCGCCGCCTTCGTCGACGAGGAGGTCGACCAGGTCGACATCTTCTACAACCGCTACTTCTCGGCCATGTCCCAGGAGGTCACCCAGGAGACCTTGCTGCCCCTGCAGAAGGCCACCATCCTCGGTGATGAGGAGGAAGACGAGGACTCCGACTCCGATGAGCGCGACGACGACGGCCCCGGACCGCTCGTGGAGTACGAGCCCGACCCGGAGCAGATCCTCGAGCGGCTCGTGCCCGACTACGTCGAGATCTCGATCTTCCGCGCCCTGCTCGAATCCACCGCCTCCGAGCACGGGGCCCGCATGACCTCGATGCGCAGCGCCTCGGACAACGCCAAGGAGATGATCGACGATCTGACCATGCAGATGAACCGGGCCCGGCAGGCGGAAATTACGCAGGAGATCCTGGAAGTCGTCGCCGGAGCGGAAGGGCTCTCCGGCTAACCTAGGGAGACAGAGATGGCAACCACAGAGTCCAAAGAAGAGTCCGAAGAGCAGGGCGGCGAGGAGCGCGAGGAGCAGCGCGACGAGAGCCAGGACAGCGAGGAGAACGTCGGGCACATCGAGGAGGTCCTCGGCGTCGTCATCGAGGCCGTCTTCCCCGACAAGCTTCCTGAGATCAACCACGCGATCAAGATCAAGCGCCCCGAGGCGATGGCCCCGGTGGAGGGGGTCGAGCCTGCCTCCGCGTCGGCGGATTAGCTTGGTCTGCGAGGTCCAGCAGCACGTCGGCGACGACCGCGTCCGCGCCGTCGCCATGGACACGACCGACGGCCTCTCCCGTGGCCTCGAGGTCATCGACACCGGCGGCCCGATCACCGTGCCGGTGGGCGACGTCACGCTGGGCCGGATCTTCAACCTGCTCGGCGAGCCCATCGACATGGGCGACGACCTCCCCGATGACGTCGATCGCTGGCCGATCCACCGCGAGGCGCCGACGGTCGAGACCCTCATCCCGACGACGGAGATGTTCGAGACCGGCATCAAGGTCATCGACCTGCTCGCCCCCTACGCCAAGGGCGGAAAGGTCGGCCTGTTCGGCGGCGCCGGCGTGGGCAAGACGGTCATCATCCAGGAGCTCATTCACAACCTGGCCCAGGAGCACGGCGGCCTGTCGGCCTTCTGCGGCGTCGGCGAGCGCTCCCGCGAAGGCAACGACCTGTGGCTCGAGATGAAGGAGTCCGGAGTCCTCGAAAAGACGATGCTCATCTTCGGGCAGATGAACGAGCCGCCCGGCGCCCGCATGCGGGTCGCCCTTTCCGGCTTGACCATGGCGGAGTACTTCCGCGACGAGGAGGGCCAGGACGTGCTCCTCTTCATCGACAACATCTTCCGCTTCGTCCAGGCCGGCCAGGAGGTCTCCGCCCTGCTCGGCCGGATGCCCTCACAGGTCGGCTACCAGCCCACGCTCGAGTCCGAGATGGGCCAGCTCCAGGAGCGCATCACCTCGACCAGCAACGGCTCGGTGACCTCGATCCAGGCCATCTACGTGCCCGCCGACGACCTCACCGACCCGGCCCCGGCGTCGGTGTTCGCCCACCTCAACGCGACCACGACCCTGTCGCGGTCGATCTCCGAGAAGGGCATCTACCCGGCCGTCGATCCGCTCGACTCGACCTCGACGATCCTCAAGGAGGACATCCTCGGCGAGGAGCACTTCCAGGTGGCCAACGACGTCAAGGAGGTGCTGCAGAAGTACCGCGACCTCCAGGACATCATCGCCATCCTCGGCATCGAGGAGCTCTCCGACGAGGACCGCCAGACGGTCAACCGGGCCCGCCGGCTCGAGCGCTTCCTCTCCCAGCCTTTCCACGTCGCCGAGCAGTTCACGGGCCAGCCCGGCACCTACGTCAAGATCGAGGACACGATCAAGGGCTTCAAGGAGATCCTCGACGGCAAGCACGACGACCTGCCCGAGCGCGCCTTCTTCATGAAGGGCACGATCGACGAGGTGGTCGAGGAGGCCGGCGGAGACGAGGACGAGGATGAGGACGAGGACAACGATTCCAAGTCGGAATCCGATTCCGACTCGCAGTCCAGCTCGGACTCCGACGCCGACTCTGACTCCGACGACGACAGCGACGACAAGTAATGGCCCACGAGAAGTTCCGGGTCGAGGTCCTCACCCCGGAGGGCGAGGTCTTCAACGACGAGGTCGAGATGGTCTCGACCAAGACGGCCGTGGGCTCGATCGGCATCCTCGCCCATCATGCTCCCGTGCTGGCGATGCTCGACCCGACTGAGCTGCGCCTGTTCACCTCCGAGAACGACGTGGTCAGCTTCGCCCAGGCCGAGGGCTACCTTCAGGTCGCCAGCAACCATGTCATGGTGCTGGTCGAAGAGGCCCACGAGCCCGACAGCCTCGACGCCTCGGACCTCAAGGACCGCCTCCAGCAGGCCGAACGGGAGCTGGAGAACGCCGAAGAGGACTCCGAGCGGCGCAAGGTGGCCGAGCGCGATAAGCGCCGCTACGAGCGGTTCATCGAGATCGCCGAGAGCTCCCGCTAACGGCGAGACCTTCGGTCTCGCTGGCGAGTTCGCTTCGAGAACTCGGGGTTGGTCACTCGCCGCCACGATACGGCGGCGGCGCGCCCTATCCTCTCGCAGCGAATGGTTGACGAACGGGTATTGGCCGAGCGGCTCGTGTGCTACGACACCTCGCGGCCGGAGGAGATCGTGGCCGCCGCAGGATTCGTCCAGGGGTGGCTCGAATCCCGCGACATCGAAGTGCGCCATCATGACCACAACGGGTTGCCGGTGCTGGTGGCGGAGGTCGGCCCGGCCGACGAAGCGGCGCCGTGCGTCGTCTTCCACGGCCATATCGATGTCGTGCCGGGGCGCGAGGGCCAGTTCCAGCCCCGGATTGAGGGCGACCGGCTGATCGGCCGTGGCGCCTATGACATGAAGGGCGGCCTGGCGGCCATGATGTGCGCCCTGAAGGACCTCGAGCGCCAGGATCGAGTCCGGGTGCGGCTGCTCTGCGTGCCCGACGAGGAGTCCGAGGAGCTCGACGAGCGCTCCACCGACCGCTCCGTTCGCATGGGCCTCGGCGGGAACTTCGCCATCACGGGCGAGCCCACGAACCTCCAGATCGGCATCCAGGCCAAGGGCGTGGTCGTCCTGCGCATCGAGGTGCAGGGCCGCGCCGCGCACAGCTCGACTCCGTGGCTGGGCGACAACGCGGTGCTCAAGGCCATCGACGTCTTCCGGGCCATCGAGTCGCTGCCCTTCGCCCGCGAATCCTCCGAGCTGTTCGATCGTCCTTCGATCAACCTCGGCCGCATTCAAGGAGGCGACGCGCTCAACAAGGTGCCCGACCGGTGCACCATGGCCGTCGACGTCCGCTACCTGCCCCACCAGGACCCGGCCGAGATCCTCGCCCAGGTGCGCCAGATCCCGGACATCGACGTCACCCGCACCTTCATCTATCCGCCGGTCACCGTCTCCCGGACCAATCCCTACGTCCAAGCCCTGCGCGACGCCGTGGCTCGCTCGACCCGGGACGAGGTGATGAGCGTCGGCCGCGACGGAGCCTCGGATGCGGCGGCCTTCCTGGGGGCCGGAATCCCGGCCGTCGAGTTCGGACCGGCCGGCGACGGGCATCACGGGCCGCACGAATGGGTCTCGGTGAGCTCGCTGGCCCGCTACCGGCGCTCGCTGGGCGACTTCGTCCGCACGCTGCCCTTCAGCTTGCCAGCCGCTGCACCGGAGGCGCCTGAGTGGGCGCCACCGCCCGCGTCGGACGGACCCGAGCGGCCCGCGCCGCCGGCTCCGGCGCCCATGCTCCGGGCCGTCGAGGGGGAGCGGCCATGAAGCTTCTGCCCCAGACCCGCGCCGGGGCACTGTGGCGCTTTGCGCTGGGCGCGTTCATCGTCGTGATGTTCGTCGCCGCCACCACCGCCGTGGGGGGCCTGCTGCAGTTCAGGCAGATCGCCAAGTACATCTCGGCCAATCCGGCCCTCAGTCGCACGCAGGTGACCATCGCCAACCCGGGCAACCCGCAGACGCTGCTGCTTGTGGGCTCCGACCATCGCGCCGGCACTCCCTACAGCTCGGCCAACACCGACACGATGATGCTCGTCCGGATCGATCCGAGCTCCTCGACCATCAACGTGCTCTCCCTCCCGCGTGATCTCGAGGTCCAGATCCCCGGATACGGGACCAACAAGCTCAACTCCGCTTACTCGATCGGCGGCACCAGCCTGCTCGTGCGCACGATCAAGCAGAACATCATCCCCAGCCTCGCCATCAACCACGTCGTCGACGTCAACTTCGGCGGCTTCTCCAAGCTCGTGAACGCCATCGGCTGCGTCTACACCGACGTCGACCAGCGCTACTACAACAACACGGCGGTCACCGACTACTCGAGCATCGACATCGAACCGGGCTACCAGAAGCTGTGCGGGACCGACGCGCTGGCCTTCGTGCGCTTCCGCCACACCGACAACGACATCGTCCGCAACGCTCGCCAGCAGGACTTCCTGCGCTGGGCCAAGGACCAGTACACCGAGTCATCGCTCATCAGCCAGCGCGACCAGCTCATGGCCATCTTCGGGGCCAACACGCAGACCGACGCCAACCTGCACAGCGTCGACGGCCTCATCAACCTGTTCAACCTCGTCGCCTTTTCCTCCGGGCACGCCATCAAGCAGATTCCCTTCCCGGCCATCATCCAGCCGTGCGGCGGGCCCCCTCCGGGCGCAAGCAGCCAGGTTCAGCAGACGCCGTGCTACGTGACCGCCACGCCGGACGCCGAGGCCCGGGCCTACACCGCCCTCATGACCCCGACCCAGCCCCAGCCGGCCGCGCCGGCGGGCAGCCCTTCCGCCACGAGGGCCAAGCCCCATGCCGGCGGGCCCCCGCCGGGCCTGACGAGCGATCTGCGAGACGGCCAGGCGCAGGGGGGCGCTCTGTCCGGGGCGGGAATGCCCATCTACGCGCCGTCGCTGATCATGGCCGGCTCGAACTACTGCACGCCCGAGAGCACGACCTGCACGGTCGAGGAGGGCCAGACTCCGGCGCAGATCGGCGTCCCCAGCGGCTATCCCCGGGCCTACCTGCTGCGAGACCAGAGCGGCAAGTCCTACTACGCCTACCGGATGACGATCTCGATCAATCCGCTGCTCGGCGAGTACTACGGGGTCCAGGGCACGGCCTGGCAGAACCCGCCGATTCTCAGCAGCCCCACCGAGACGCGCTCGGTCAACGGCAAGAACCTCATGCTGTTCTTCAACGGGCGCCAGCTCACGCTCGTCGCTTGGCGCACGCCACAGGGCGTCTACTGGATCTCCAACTCGCTGACGAGCACCATCGGCAGCCAGCAGATGATCGCCATGGCGGCGTCGCTGACCCGGGTTCGATGACCCCGCTCCCGCACCAGCTTCGCTGACCGACCGCCCGCAGGGCGCCGGCTCGCTACCCTGGGCGGCTCGGATGGGCACCGTGCGTGAACCAATCGCCGTCATCGGCACCGGCTATGTCGGGCTGGTCACCGCCGCCGGCTTCGCCGAGCTCGGCAGCGAGGTGTGGTGCGTCGATGTCGACGCGGACAAGATCGCGCGGCTGCGCCGGGGCGAGATTCCCATCTACGAGCCCGGCCTGGCCGAGTGCGTGGAGCGCAACCGGGAGCGGATGCACTTCGGCACCGAGCTGGCTCCGGCGCTCGAGCATGCCCGGCTTCTCTTCGTGGCCGTGGGCACTCCGCCCACCTACTCCGGCGATGCCGATCTCTCGGCGGTCAACGCGGTCGTGCAATCGATGCCGGCCTCTGACCATCACGCGCTGGTCATGAAGTCGACGGTGCCGGTGGGGACGGGGAAGGCCATCCAGCGCATCTTCGGTGAGCAGGGCAAAGAGTTTGCCTACGTCTCCTGCCCCGAGTTCCTCAAGGAGGGCTCGGCCCTCGACGACTTCCTGCACCCCGACCGGGTCGTGGTCGGCGACGAGGGCGATTGGGCCGGGGACGCGGTGGCGGAGCTCTACCGCCCGCTCGAAGCCCCCCTGCTGCGGACCGACATCCCGAGCGCCGAGATGATCAAGCTGGCCGCCAACGCGTTCTTGGCCACGAAGATCTCCTTCATCAACGAGATCGCCAACGTGTGCGAGGTCACGGGCGCCGACGTGCTCGAGGTGGCCAGCGGGATCGGATTGGACCGGCGCATCGGGCCGCACTTCCTGCGCCCCGGGATCGGCTTCGGGGGCTCGTGCTTTCCCAAGGACGTCTCCGCGCTCAAGCAGCTGGCCGGCAACTCGGGCTATCACTTTCAGCTCCTGACCTCGGTCATCGAGGTCAACGAGCTGCAGAAGCGCCGGGTGATCGGCAAACTGCACAAACATCTCGGCACCCTCGTGGGCAAGCAGGTGGCCCTCCTGGGCCTGGCCTTCAAGGCCAACACCGATGACATGCGCGAGGCTTCCTCGCTCGTGCTCGCCGCCCGCCTGCAGGCTGACGGCGCCCAGGTGCGCGCCTACGATCCGGTGGCCGAGGACGAGGCCCGCAAGCTGATGGTGGGCGTGGACTTCGCCGACAGCGCCCTGGGGGCGGTGCAGGGCGCCGACGCGGCCATCGTCGTCACCGAGTGGCCCGAGTTCACCAACCTCGACTGGGCCGCGGTCGCTGAGCGGATGAACGGCCGGCTGCTCATCGACGGGCGCAACGTCATCGATCGCGCCGCCGTTCAGGCGGCCGGGTTCGCCTACGAAGGCATCGGGCGCTAGTGGTCCCCTCGGGGCGAGGCCGCTAGGTGCAGGCGCTCATTCTCGCCGGTGGCGAGGGCACCCGGCTGCGGCCACTGACCTCCACGATCCCCAAGCCGGTGGTGCCCCTCGCGGCCCAGCCCTTCATCTCCTACATGCTCGAGTGGCTGCGCCGCCACGGCGTCGACGACGTGATCCTCTCCTGCGGCTTCATGGCCGACGGCGTGCGGGCGGTTCTCGGGGACGGCGCGTCACTGGGCCTGCGCCTGCGCTACCTCGAGGAGCCGAGCCCGCTCGGCACGGGCGGGGCCCTGAAGTTCGCCGAGGACCTGCTCGACGAGCGCTTTTTCATGCTCAACGGTGACGTGCTCACCGACATCGACCTCACGGCCCAGTTGCGCCAGCACGAGCAAACGGGCGCGCGGGCCACGCTGGCCCTCATCGCCGTTGAGGACCCGTCGGCCTACGGCCTCGTGCGCTGCAATCCCGACCTGTCGGTCCGCGAGTTCGTGGAGAAGCCCGCCGAGGACCAGATCGACACCCATCTGGTCAACGCCGGGGCCTATGTGCTGCAGCGCAGCGTCCTCGACATCATGGCGCCGGCCGGAACCCAGATCTCGATCGAGCGCGAGGTCTTCCCGCGCCTGGTCGGCGAGGGGCTCTTCGGCTATGAAGCGGCGGGCTACTGGCTCGATATCGGGACGCCCGAGCGCTACCTGCACGCCACGTACGACATCATCGAGGGCAACGTCGTCACCGAGCTCGGCCAGCGCCTCCAGGCGGCCGGTCACACGCTCGTCAACGGAGCCGAGATCGACGGCCGTGTCGTCGCTCCCGCCTATGTCGGTGAGGGCTCGATGGTCGACCGTGGGGCGATCGTCGGCGGGCGCACCGTGCTCGGGCGCGAGCGTGCGGATCGGCGAGGGCGCCCACATCGAGGGCTCGGTGCTGTTCGACGGGGCCAGTGTCGGCGCCCACAGCGTGATCAGCGGGGCCATCCTCGGGCCGGGCGCCAGCGTCGGCGACCGCTGCCATGTCGAGACCGGCGTGGTGCTGGGCGCCGACGTCCGCCTCGGGTCGGACAACATGCTGGCGGCCGGCGCCCGTATCTTTCCCGGCGTGCAGCTGCCCGACCGAGCAATCACGTTTTGACCAGCACCTCGGATCTCGGCGCCGAGGCCGTCGCCGCCATCGACTCGAGCCGCCAGCTCCAGGACATCCTGGCCATGCCCGAGCAGCTGCGAGATGCACTCTGGCGGGTGGAGTCGGCCAAGCTGCAGCCGCACGACTCCCCCGGGCGGGCTCATCGTGGCCGGCATGGGCGGCTCGGCCATCGGCGGGGCGCTGGCCCGGGCCGCGCTCGGTGTGCGGGCCTCGCGCCCGATCATGCTGGCCTCGAGCTACGAGCTGCCCGCCTCGGCCACGCCCGAGGCCACCGTGCTGTGCTGCAGCTACTCCGGGAACACGGAGGAGACGCTGGCCGCCTACGACGCGGCGGGGGCATTGGGAGCACGGCGGATCGCCGCCACCACCGGAGGCAAGCTGGCCGAGGCGGCCCGCGCCGGACGGGGTCCCGGTCATCCCCCTGCCGGGCGGCTTTCAGCCGCGGGCGGCCGTCGCCTACTCGCTGGTCGTCGCCCTCGAGGTGGTCGGCCTGTGCGGCGCCGGGGAGCGCCTGCACGCCGAGATCGACGTCGCCGCCGCGCACGCCGAGCGCCTCGTGACCCAATGGGCGCCG
Source organism: uncultured Solirubrobacterales bacterium (assembly GCA_963777185.1). GTDB lineage: Bacteria > Actinomycetota > Thermoleophilia > Solirubrobacterales > Solirubrobacteraceae > Palsa-465. The sequence goes on along the minus strand of CAVZPU010000010.1, from coordinate 94,023 downwards.
GACGGCCCGCCCGACGCGCTGCCCAAGGAGGTGGCGCGGGCCCTGCAGGGGACCATCGTCCAGGTCGCGGGGGCCGGGTTGACCGCGCCCATCGCCTACCGGTGGAAGACTCAGATCAACGAGAACGCCAAGGTGCCGTGCTTTCACCACGAGCTGCCCGAGCTCGACCACAACGAGCTCGCCGGCTGGGAGGGGGCACCGGACCTCGGGCGCTTCGCCGCCGTGTTCCTCGACGATGCCGATCTCCATCCCCGCATCCGCCAGCGAATCGAGCTCACCCGCGGCCTGATCGCCGCCGACGCCGCCGCCACCTTCCGTCTGGAGAGCATCGGCACCTCAGCCACCGAGCGGCTCGTCTCGCTCGTGCTCCTGGGCGACCTCGTCTCGCTCTATCTGGCCGTGCTGCGGGGCGTCGACCCGGGACCGGTGGAGATCCTCGAGCGACTCAAGATGGCGCTGGCCGGGGGCTGAAGAGCCGTCCTCGGGGGGCTCAGGCCGGGTGCATAACCCCCCAACGTGCAGGATCGGGCACGAGCTTGGGGACCTATGCACCTGTGAGGTGCAAAACGCCGCATCGCGCGAGCTGGAGCGTGTGGTTGGGGGGTTTTGCACCCGGCCGTACCGCGGCGGGGGTGCGCGCGGCGGACGGCGGGGGTGCGCGCAGCGGGCGGCGCGCCGCGGGCGTGCCGGCCCGACCGAGTTCGAGCACGCCCTCGGGCGATGCCCTATCGCCGGCGCGAGCCGTTAGCCGAGGGCGATGCCGCGCTGCTCGTAGAGCCGACGATCGGCCACGGCGAGCAGGGCGGCGGCGCTGTCGCCGTCCGCGGGGAAGGCGGCCGTGCCCACGGTCAGATCCCAGGCGGCCTGGAAGCCGAGAGCCGCGCGGCTGGCCTGGACCCGCTCGGTGATGCGGTCGGTGACCGCCTTGGCGTCGTCGGCAGACTGCTCGACGAGGAGCAGGCCGAACTCGTCTCCGCCGAGCCGTCCGACCACGTCGTGGGCCCGGGCGGAGTTGGTCAGCACCGAGGAGACCGTGCGCAGCAGCTCATCGCCGGCCATGTGGCCCTGGGTGTCGTTGATGCCCTTGAGCCCGCGCACGTCGACGTAGGCGAGCACGAACGGCCGCTCGTAGCGGCGCGAGCGGGCGAGCTCACGCTCGACCGCCGCGGTGAAGCCACGGCGGTTCAAGGCGCCGGTCAGCGGGTCGGTGAGTGCGGCTGCCGAGGCCTTGACGAATCTCTCCGGCCTGACGGTGCACGCGCCGGCGGAACCGCAACGCCGTCCCGGCACCGACGGCGCTCAGCGCGATCAGACCGCCCAGCGTTCCCCACACCCATCCGGGCACGACCTTCTCGAGGATCGTCACCGGTTGCGAGATCAGCGGGAACGCGGAGGAGCTGTGAGACGGCTCGCGGGCGCTCCGGCGGCGGCTGGCCGACGGGGTGTTCTGCGTCGAGGTGGCGGGAGGCGCGACCGCGCCGTCGGTGCCCGCCGTCACGCCGGTGGCGGTGGGGAACAAGCCGACCACGGTGATCGAGCTCGCTCCCCGGGGACGGGAGCCGCCGGTGAGCGTGGGCAGGGTCAGGAGCGCGCTCGAGGAAACAGCGCGTCCGGGCGCTCCGATCAGCGTGGTGCCGGTGCGGGACGTGCTCGAGCCGGGTGAGCTCGGCAGGGTCTCGAGCGGCGAGGTCGAGAACGTGTCCTGGCCGGGCAGCGTCGTCGTCGGGCTCGGCGTGACCGGGGAGGGGGCGCTCGCGGGCACCTGAGGGGAGGCGGGCACCTGCGTGGTCACGGGCGTGATGGGGGTGGGACTCACCGGTACGGGGGTGCCGGGTGTCGACCCGCTCCCGCCGGCGCCCACTGGCGTGGTGACCGGGGGCGGTGAGGAGGCGCTGCCGGACCCGGTCCCGCCGCCGGCTTGGCCGCTGCCGTGATGGCTGCTGCTGCCCGAGCCACTGCCGGTGGCACCCGAGCCGCTGCCCGTATTCGAGCCGCTGCCGGTCTGTCCAGAGCCGCTCCCGGTGGCACCCGAGCCGCTTCCGCTCTCGCCGGACCCGCTCCCGGTGGCACCCGAGCTACTGCCGCCGCCTGAGCCGCCGGCGTCGGACCCGCCGCCGGTGTCACTCGAGCCGCCGCCTGTCTCGCCCGAGCCACCGGCCGAGGGCCACGATCCATCGCCCCAGCCGTTGCCCCCTCCGTCACCGTCGCCCTGGCCGAAATCGGCGCCCTTGACGGTCTTGTCTGACCCCGATTGGCCGCCCAGGCCGGAGCCGGAAGCCTGGGAAGCGTCCGACGAACTGCCGGTCGGGCACGGTTGGCCGGCGGATGACGCCGACCCGGGGGTCGAGCCTGTCTGGCTGCTGGTCGCGGGGGTGGAGCTCGCTGCCGTGCTCGACCACCGGCCGTGGGAGGTGGATGCTGTCGCCTCCCCGGACGAGCTGGGGCCGGAGCTCCGGGCCACGGTCAGGGAGGAGGCCGGAGGGCTGGGCGTCGCCTCCGGGCGGGCCAGCCACGCGGCACGAGAGCCCAAGGGCGGACGTCCGAGATGGTCACCATGACCGGAAGCGCCGGAGACGCCGAACGCGGCACCGCTGATGAGGGCCGCCGCAAGCGCGCGGCCGCTCAGGCGCTTACCGCGCCCGATGAGGGTTGGACGAGTGCTGTGGTCAGACACCGGGACTCCGACTCTAATTCCCTACTTCCGGCATTGGTCCTATCGGCAGAAACTGGAGAGAAGATGAGTTTTTTTCGACAGAAGTTGTAGCCCCTGAGGCGGCGGAAGCCGCCGGAACCTTGACACGGTCGTGGTAATGTTGGGGGCGATGGATGGCCTGACGATAAACGAAGCCGCCCGGACCACCGGTTGGTCGCCACGAATGCTCCGCTATGTGGAACAAACGGGACTGATCAGACCGGAGCGATCGAGCTCCGGATACCGGCTCTACGGCGCCGAGCAGCTTCAGCGCCTGCGCACGCTGAAGGAACTGCTGGCGCGCTTCGAGCTGGGTCTCTCCGACGTCGCCTTCGCCGCTCGCCTCGAGACGAGCCCGGAGCTGCACGACGCCGTGAGGGACTGGCTGCAGGAGAAGCCCAGCCGTCCGGCCGACGTGACCGCCGACGACTGGCTTCGCTTCGAGCAGCGCAAGCACGAGCGCCTGCTGGCCACCGCCTGAGCAGCTGACCATGACCCCGATGTCTGGAGACCCCACGTGAGCACCACCGCCGCCAAGACGGATTTCAAAGTTGCCAACCTCGAGGAGGCCGACTTCGGCCGCCGCGAGATTCGCCTCGCCGAGCACGAGATGCCGGGCCTGATGGCGACCCGGGCCGAGTTCGCCGATGCCCAGCCGTTGCGCGGCGCCCGCGTCACCGGCTCGCTGCACATGACCGTTCAGACGGCGGTACTCATCGAGACGCTCGTTGCCCTCGGCGCGGAGGTGCGCTGGGCCTCGTGCAACATCTTCTCGACCCAGGACCATGCCGCGGCGGCCGTCGTGGTCGGCCCGGAGGGGACGCCCGAGGACCCGCAAGGGGTGCCCGTGTACGCCTGGAAGGGTGAGACCCTGGAGGAGTACTGGTGGTGCACCGAGCAGGCGCTGACCTGGCCTGACGGCGAGGGCCCGAACATGATCCTCGACGACGGCGGCGACGCCACGCTGCTCGTCCACAAGGGCGCGGAATTCGAGAAGGCCGGCGCGGTGCCCGACCCCGCCAGCGCCGACAACGACGAGTTCCGGATCATCCTCGAAGTGCTGACCCGCTCCCTGTCCGAGGACAACCAGCGCTGGACGAAGATCGCCGAGAACATCAAGGGCGTCACCGAGGAGACGACGACCGGCGTGCACCGGCTCTACCAGTTCGCCGAGCGAGGCGAGCTGCTCTTCCCGGCCATCAACGTCAACGACTCGGTGACCAAGTCGAAGTTCGACAACAAGTACGGGTGCCGCCACTCCCTCATCGACGGCATCAACCGGGCCACCGACGTGCTCATCGGCGGCAAGGTCGCCGTCGTCTGCGGCTACGGCGACGTCGGCAAGGGCTGCGCCGAGTCCCTGCGCGGCCAGGGCGCCCGGGTCATCGTCACCGAGATCGACCCGATCTGCGCGCTGCAGGCGGCCATGGACGGCTACCAGGTGGCCACGCTCGAGGACGTGGTCGAGAGCGCCGACATCTTCGTCACCGCGACGGGCAACAAGGACGTCATCACCGCCGAGCACATGTCCCGGATGAAGCATCAGGCCATCGTGGGCAACATCGGCCACTTCGACAACGAGATCGACATGGCCGGCCTCGGCCGCCTGTCCGGAATCGAGCGGACCAACATCAAGCCGCAGGTCGACGAGTTCGTCTTTGAAGACGGGCACGCGGTGATCGTGCTCTCCGAGGGACGGCTGCTCAACCTCGGCAACGCCACCGGGCATCCGAGCTTCGTGATGAGCAACTCGTTCACCAACCAGGTGATCGCCCAGATCGAGCTCTACGCCCACACCGAGCGCTACGAGACCCAGGTCTACACGCTGCCCAAGCACCTGGACGAGAAGGTGGCGCGGCTCCATCTCGACGCGCTCGGGGCCAAGCTCACCAGCTCAGCGATGAGCAGGCGGCCTACCTGGGGATCCCGGTCGGTGGCCCCTTCAAGTCAGACCACTACCGCTACTAGGTGACCAATGGCGACCACAGGGCTCCCACCCTTCGAGGTCGCCGATCTCAGCCTGGCCGCCGATGGCGCCGCGCGCGTCGCCTGGGCGCGGGAGCAGATGCCGGTCTTGCGAGCGGTGCGCGAACGGTTTCACCGTGAGCGCCCGCTCGCCGGCGTGCGGATCGCCGCCTGTCTGCATGTAACCGCCGAGACGGCCAACCTCGTCCTCACCCTGCTGGCCGGAGGCGCCCGGCCGGCGCTGTGCTCGGCCAACCCGCTCTCGGCCCAGGATGACGTCGCCGCCACCCTCGTCCAGGACCACGGGCTGGAGGTCCGGGCCAGCCGCAACGAGGCGCTCAGCGTCTACGCCGAGCACGTGCGAGCCCTGTTGACCGGCCGGCCACAGATCACCATCGACGACGGCGCCGACCTGCTCATGACCGCCCACGAGCCGGGTTCCGAGGCCCTCGAGGAACTGCGCGGCGGGGTGGAGGAGACCACGACGGGGCTCGTGCGCCTGCGACGGCTCCAGGAGCGCGGAGCGCTGCGCAAGCCCGTGCTCGCCTCCAACGAGGCCCGCACCGAGAGGGCCCTCAATGACCGTCACGGCACCGGACAGTCGGCGCTCGATGGGATCGTCCGGGCCAGCAACGTGCTCCTCGCCGGCCAAACCGTCGTCGTCCTCGGCTACGGCTGGGCGGGTCAGGGCATCGCCGAGCGGGCGCGCGGCGCCGGGGCGGCGGTGGTCGTGTGCGAGGTCGACGCGCTCCGGGCCCTCGAGGCGCGCATGAGCGGCTATGAGGTCATGCCCGCGCTCGTGGCCAGCGAACGGGGAGACATCTTCATCACCGTCACCGGTTCGCGACGGGTCCTCTCCCGCGAGCACTTCGGGCGTATGAAGGACGGCGCGCTGCTCGCCAATGCCGGTCACTTCGACGTCGAGCTCGACCTCGAGGAGCTGCGCGCGCTGGCCGGCGGCCACGCGCGGCAAGTCCGGCCGCTGGTCGAGCAGTACGAGCTGCCCTCCGGGCGGCGCCTGAACCTGCTGGCCGGCGGACGCGTGGTCAACCTGGCCGCCGCCGAAGGGCACCCGGCCGCCGTGATGGACGTCTCCTTCGCTCTGCAGGCCCTGTGCGTCGAGCACCTCGTGCACACCGCCGGGGAGCTCGGACCCGGAGTCCACGCGGTGCCCCACGCCATCGACAGCGAGGTGGGGCGTCTCAAGCTCGAGGCGCTCGGAGTCCAGATCGACGAGCCGACCGCGGACCAGGCGCATTACCGGGAGTCGTGGGCATGACGGCGGTGGCGGGCATCGACCTCGGCGGCACGAAGATCGAGGCCGCGGTCTTCGACGATGACCATCAGGTGCTCGGCAGCTCGCGGCGTCCCACCCCATCGACCGGCGGTCCCGCCGATGTGGCGGCGGCCATGGCGGCCGCGGTGCGCGAGGCGTGCAGCGCCGCCCAGCTGGAGGTCACCGAACTGGCCGGTGTGGGGGTCGGCTCGCCGGGCGTCGTCGACCCGGCCGCGGGGACGGTGGCGGGCGCGGGCAATCTCCCGGGCTGGGAGGCCAGCTTCGCGCTGGGGCCGGCGCTGCAGGAGGCGCTGGGCGTGGCCGTCACCGTCGGCAACGACGTCTCGGTGGCCACCGACGCCGAGTTCGAGCTCGGGGCCGGGCGCCCGTATCGCTCCCTTCTGGGCGTGTTCTGGGGCACCGGAGTGGGCGGCGGTCTCATCCTCGACGGGCGGCCCTGGCACGGCCGCGGGGCGGCCGGCGAGATCGGTCACATGGTGGTCAAGATCGACGGCCGCCACTGCCCCTGCGGGCGGCGCGGCTGCATGGAGGCCTACGCCGGCCGCGCGGCCATGGAGGCCCGGGCGCGCAAGCTCCACGCCGAGGGCCGGCACACCGACCTGTTCAAGATCATGGAGAAGCGCGGGCGCACGAAGCTGACCAGCGCCGTCTGGGCCAAGGCGATCGAGCACGGCGACCACCTGGCCACCGAGCTCATCGACGAGGCGGTCGCGGCCCTGGGGGCGGGCATCGCCTCGGCCGTCAACCTGCTCGACGTCGAGGCGGTCATCATCGGCGGGGGATTGGGCGTGCGCTTCGGCGAGCCGATGGTGCGCCGGATCGAGCCGGCCATGGCCCCGCACATCTTCAACTCCAGCCGGCCGCCCGATGTCCACCTGGCGGGCCTCGGCGACCTCGGCGGCGCGATCGGCGCCGCGCTGCTGGCGCGTCAGGCCCAGCCGAACCGCTCGGCCCGCTCGGCCTCGCGCTCGGACTCGCCGAGCATGCGCACGAACAGGTAGACGAGCGCGATGCCCATGACGATCGACTGCTCGAGCGCCATGACCAGGCCGGCCATCGACTGATCGAACTGGGGCGACAGCCCCCAGTAGGCGGGCTTATGGGCGTAGAAGGCGTAGATCGTCGAGGGGGCGAAGGCGAGCACGACGCCGAGGATGCCGACCAGCAGCTTGGTCACGACCATGTAAGCGATCGGTCCCAGGCCGCCGAGGCGCAGACGGCTGCGGATGGGCGAGAGCAGATGCCACCAGTACAGCGTCCCCGCCGCCGCGAAGCACAGGTGCTCGAGGACATGGATGGCGCTCGAGCCCTGGGCCTGGTCGTACATGAACGGCATGTGCCAGAGCCAGAGCAGCCCGGCGTAGGCGGCCACGGCGAAGGCCGGATGAGCGAACGGCCCGGCTCGGCGCTCGAGGCTGTGGATGCGGCGGGTCACCGGTCGCAGCAGCCCCTTGGTCAGTCCGAGGATCATCAGGATCGGCGCGATGTCGAGCAGCAGCATGTGCTGGACCATGTGCATGACCATGAGCTGGTCGCCGAGCGAGTCCAGGGGCGAGACGAGCGCCACGAGCACGGTGAGCAGGCCGGCGGCGAACAGAGCGAGGCGTCCATACCCGGGCGGATGCGGCGCGCCCGGTCGCCGCGCGCGTCGCCACGCCCACAGGTACGCCCCGCCCAGGACCACCACGCCGATGAGCACGCTGGGCTCCAACGACCATGAGATCTGCGGGCTCACGGCGTGATTGTGGCAATCGACAAACGGTTATGGGAGGACTAATCTCACTACAACACGTTTACATCCCTTCCGAGAGGAGGTCGGCCGATGCGGATCGAGGTCAAGGGCCGCAACCTGTCCGTTTCCGAGGACCTCAAGGAGCACGTGCACAAGCGCTTTGCCAAGGTCGCCAAGCAGGTCTCGGAACTGGCCGAGCTCGAGGTCGAGCTCTGCGAGGAGCGCAACCCCGCGATCGCCGACTGGCAGATCGCCGAGGCGACGCTGCATCTCAAGGGCGTGACGCTGCGCGCCCGCGACCGCTCGCCCGACATGGCCCGCTCGATCAACCTGTGTGCCGACGAGCTCGCCGTGCAGGTCAAGCGCCATCGCGACAAGCGGCGCAAGCGCCGCGAGGCGCGGGCCGCGGCGGCGGCACCGCCACCGGCGAGCGCCCCCGCGATGGCCCCCGTCGACGCCGCCAGCCCGGGGTCATCGACGGCCTTCGGGCCCCTCTTCAGGGGCTTTTATCCCCGCCGCGGGGTCTGGCCCGGACCCTGCTACGCTAGCCCCCATGTCCTTCCTGGACCGCGCGCTTCGCATGGGCGAAGCGAAGAAGTTCAAGTCCTACGAGCAGCGCGTCAGCCGGATCGGTGACTTCGAGGAGGAGCTCGAGCACTACAGCGACGCAGGAGCTCCGCGAGGCGGCCGATGGCCTGCGCGAGCGGGCCCGAGAGGGCGAGAGCCTCGACGAGCTCATGTTCGAGTGCTTCGCGCTGGTCCGCGAGGCGGGCAAGCGGGCCATGGGCATGCGCCACTTCGACGTCCAGCTGATCGGCGGCATGGTCCTTCACGACGGCGCCATCGCCGAGATGAAGACCGGCGAGGGCAAGACGCTGACCGCCACGCTCGCCGTGGTCCTCAACTCGCTGGGCGGTCGCGGCGTCCACGTCGTCACCGTCAACGACTACCTGGCCCGCCGCGACGCGATGTGGATGAAGCCCATCTACGACATGCTCGGGGTGAGCGTCGGCGTGCTGCAGAACATGCAGCCCTACGAGGAGAAGCGCGCCGCCTACGCCGCCGACGTCACGTACGGAACGAACTCCGAGTTCGGCTTCGACTACCTGCGCGACAACATGGCCCTTTCGCTCGAGGAGAAGGTCCAGCATGGCGGCCGCCCCAAGCCCGAGAGCGGCAAGTCGCACTACCACGCCTTCGCGATCGTCGACGAGGTCGACAACATCCTCATCGACGAGGCGCGTACGCCGCTGATCATCTCGGGCGCCCCCGAGCAGGCCGCCGACCTCTACGGCAAGTTCGCCCGCCTGGCCCCGAAGATGGAGCCGGGCAAGACGCCCGAGGGGCTTGACCCGCGCACGCGCAAGGAGTTCGTGGCCGACTTCGACTACGAGTTCGACGAGAAGCACAAGACGGTGGCGGTCACCGAGCAGGGCGTGGCCAAGGCCGAGCGCTTCCTGAGCATCGACCACCTCTACCGGGCCGAGAACGGTCACCTGGTCAACCACCTGATCCAGGCCCTGAAGGCCGAGTCGCTGTACAAGCGCGATGTCGACTACGCCGTGATCGACGGCGAGGTCAAGATCATCGACGAGTTCACCGGGCGGATCCTCGAGGGCCGGCGCTGGTCGGAGGGGCTGCACCAGGCGGTCGAGGCCAAGGAGGGCGTGCGCGTCCAGGAGGAGAACCAGACGCTGGCCACGGTCACGCTGCAGAACTACTTCCGCATGTACGACAAGCTGGCCGGCATGACGGGCACGGCGCTCACCGAAGCGACGGAGTTCATGAAGATCTACGAGCTTCCCGTCGTGCAGATCCCGACCAACCGGCCGATGGTCCGCGCCGACCAGAACGATCAGGTCTACAAGACCAAGGACGGCAAGTGGAGCGCGGTCGTCCGCGAGATCGACGCCCGTCACGCCAAGGGCCAGCCGGTGCTGGTGGGAACGATCTCGGTCGAGGTCTCCGAGCTGTTGTCCAAGCGGCTGGCCGCCAGGGGCATCCCGCACACGGTCCTCAACGCCAAGCCCGAGCACGCCGAGCGCGAGGGCGAGGTGATCGCCGAGGCGGGCACGCCTGGCGCGGTGACCATCGCCACCAACATGGCCGGCCGTGGCGTGGACATCAAGCTCGGCGGCAACGCCGAGCATCTCGCCCACCTGGAGATGGTCAAGCTGGGCCTCCAGCCGGGCATGCCCGACTACGACGAGCACTACGCGCATGTGCTGCCCTAGATCGAGCAGCATGTGGACGCCCAGCGCGAGCAGATCCTGGAAGCCGGCGGCCTCTACATCCTGGGCACCGAGCGCCACGAGTCGCGCCGCATCGACAACCAGTTGCGCGGCCGCTCCGGCCGCCAGGGCGATCCGGGCGAGTCGCGGTTCTTCCTCTCCGCCCAGGACGACCTCGTGCGGCTGTTCGCCGGAGAGCGCATCTACAAGATCCTCGATCGTCTGGGCAGGACCGACGAGGAGGGCAACGAGGAGCCGATCGAGGCCAAGATGCTCTCCAAGCAGATCGAGAAGGCGCAGAAGAAGGTCGAGGAGCAGAACTTCCTCATCCGCAAGCACACGCTCGAGTACGACGACGTGCTCAACCAGCAGCGCGAGGTGATCTACACCTACCGCGACGAGATCCTCGAGGGCCGCGACATGAGCGAGGCGGCCCGCGAAGAGGTGGGGAGCCTCATCGAGCGCCTGGTCGAGGAGTACACCGCCGGTGACTACGTCGAGGACTGGGACGTCGGCGGGCCTGCTGCGCCGGGTGCAGGAGATCTTCACGCCCGAGCGCCGAGCGCGGCCGGCATCGACGCCCTGCCCGACGCCCGCGAGGACCTCATCGAGATCCTCCAGCAGGAGGCGATGGCGCAGTACGACCGGCGCGAGCAGGAACTCGGGGACGAGCTCATGCGGGCGCTCGAGCGCTTCCTGCTGCTGCAGATCATCGACCAGCGCTGGCGCGAGCACCTCTACGACATGGACTACCTGCGCGAGGGCATCCACCTGCGCGGCTTCGCCCAGATCGAGCCCCTCGTGGCCTACAAGAACGAGGCCTTCGAGCTCTTCCGCGATCTCATGAACAGCATCTGGGGCGACTTCGCCCGCCAGATCTTCCACGTCGAGGTCGTGGTCGAGGGCCAGGATCCGGCCGGCGCGCCGGCTCCCGCCCCGCCCCGCCGGCCAAGCGCCGCCCGCAGCTCGAGCACCGGCAACCGCAACGTCACCTACTCGGGTGGCGGCGCCGCCCAGCCGAGCGCCCTGGCCATGGCCGCGGCCGGAGCCCCCGAGGCGCAGGCCCTGGCCGCCGAGGCCGAGGCCACTCCGCATGTCGAGCAGCGCCGCGTTGACGAGGACCAGCAGATCGGGCGCAACGACCCGTGCTGGTGCGGCTCGGGCAAGAAGTACAAGAAGTGCCACGGCGCCTAGCGCCGTGACACGGTCAACCGCGGCAGGAGGCCGCGGGAGATCATCAGATCGCGGGCCAGGAAGGCCCGCCGGGGACCTCCACCGGGCGTAGCCTTCGGCCCGATGCAGGGCGACGTCCGGGCCTCAGACGAAGATCGCGAGCTCAGCGCGGCCGCGCTGCGCGAGCACTTCGCCGCCGGACGGCTGAGCCAGGACGAGCTGGGGGAGCGCTTGCGGGCCCTCTACGCGGCGTCGAGCGTGAACGAGCTGCGGACGCTGACGGACGATCTCCCGTCGCTGCCCGTCTCGCCCGAGGCCGCCCGGGCCGAGCTCGCCGCCCGGCGCAGCCAGCTTCAGCGCCGCCTTCTCCAGAGCGCGGGCGGGGCCATCGTGCCCTTCGCCATCTGCACGGTGATCTGGCTGGCCTCGGGTGCCCACGGTGCCTTCTGGCCCATCTGGGTGGCCCTCGTGGCCATCATCCCCCTGCTGCGCGGCGGCTGGCGGCTCTACGGGCCGGCGCCCGAGCTCGACCGGCTCGAGCGCGAGCTCGACGAGCGCGAGCGGGACCGACGCGGCCGCGAGGCGCAGGGCAGGCGGGCGGAGCGGCTCGAGCGCCGGGCCGAGCGCCGGCGACACTAAAGGGGTACACGGCGGCCTGCACCCCCGCCCCTCGGCGGGGTGAAGGCTGCCGCGACCGGAATCCGTACGCCAGGGCCTGCACCCCGCACAGCGCAGGGGGGTGCAGGCTGTGGTGAACGCGACGCCCAGCCAGACGCGCGCGAGCGGGGGGAATGGTCGCGGGCGGGGGCGTCCGGCGGACCGAGCGGCTCCAGCGGCGGCGGCGGCCGGAGGTCGGGTCGTTTCACCGGGTAGCGCCGGCGCGACAACGGGGATTACCGCACACACCTCGCTCCCTTCGGAGAGGTGAGTGCCCCGGGCCCCGAATAACGGGGGTAGGGCGACACACCACGGTTTTGGAGCGGCGCGGGTGTGCTGTGATCCCCGGCCGGGCCGCCCCGCGCGGCCGTTAGGGGCACTGGCGAACCCGCAGGGTTCGCCTAGCCCTGCTTCTGGTGGACCACCCGCTCGGGCGTGATGACGAACTTGATGCGCTGCTCGCCCGGCTGGCGGAAGGGATACTCGTCCTGGTCGATGAACTTCTTGCTCAGCCGGTTGATGTGCTCGTCCGCACCGTCGGTCGTACCGGTGGCGGTGCCGCGCACGGCGACGTAGTTGTAGGGGTTGCCCTGCTCGTAGATGAGGGCGGTGATGCGGGAATCGCGCTCGAGGTTGCTCGGCCAACGCCGGCCCTTCGCGCTGTTGACGGCGAGCTGCCCGTCCTCGAGGTCGATCCACACCACGGTGCTGTGGATGGAGCCGTCAGGATTGAACGTCGAGACGACGGCGTGATTGGGCTCGGTGAGGAGCTTGCGGACTTCGGGATCGTCGAGAGTGGCCATGGGCGCACCGTACCCGCGGTGCTACGGTCTACCCAACCATGGCCACCGCCCCCTCAGAGCCTCTCTCCCAGCGCCTCACGGCGATCCGCGACCAGCTCAAGCTGCTCGCGGACTATCTTTGACCCCGCTGGGTTGAGCGAGCGCGTCACCGCGCTCGAAGCCGAGATGGGGGAGACGGGCTTCTGGGATGACCAGGAGCGCGCGGCCAAGGTAAGCGCCGAGCACGCTCGGGCCAGCCGCCGGCTGGCCACCTTCCGCGCCCTGGAAGCCAACGTGGAGGACCTCGAGCCCCTGGCCGAGCTGGCCGAGGAGGACCCCGACCTCGCCGCCGAGCTCGAGGAGCAGATCCAGGCCGTCCAGCAGAGCCTCGACGAGCTCGAGGAGCAGCGGCTGTTCTCCGGCCGCTACGACGCCGGCGACGCACTGGTCACCGTCAACTCCGGCGCCGGCGGCACCGATGCCCAGGACTGGGCGGAGATGGTGCTGCGCATGGAGATGCGCTGGGCCGAGAAGCGGGGTTTCCAGGCCGAGCTGCTCGAGGTCTCGCCCGGGGAGGAGGCGGGGATCAAGTCGGCCACCTTCATGGTCAAGGGCGAGAACGCCTACGGCCTCTACGACAGCGAGAAGGGCGTGCACCGCCTCGTCCGCCTCAGTCCCTTCGATGCCGCCCACCGGCGCCAGACGAGCTTTGCCGGCGTCGAGGTCTCCCCGGTGGTGGACGACATCGCCGAGGTCGAGATCGACGATGACGACCTGCAGATCGACACCTACCGGGCCAGCGGCGCCGGCGGCCAGCACGTCAACAAGACCGACTCCGCCGTGCGCATCACCCACCGGCCCACGGGCATCGTCGTGCAATGCCAGAACGAGCGCTCGCAGTCCTCGAACAAGGCCGAGGCGATGACCATGCTGCGCTCGAAGCTGCTCGAGCTCGAGGAACGCAAGCGCCGCGAGGAGATCGCCCGCGAGAAGGGCGAGGCCCAGGACGTCAACTTCGGCTCTCAGATCCGCTCCTACGTTCTGCACCCCTACTCGATGGTCAAGGATCACCGCACCGACTTCGAGATGGGAGACACGAGCCGTGTCCTCGGCGGAGACCTCGACGGGTTCGTCCGCGCCTACCTCCTCAAGAGCGCGGCCGCGCAGGCCAGACCGGCTCGGTGAGCCGCCGGCCCCCCGCCCAGCCCAGCGCGCCCTACCTCGAGGCGGTCACCGCCTACGGCTTCCGTGGCTCGCTGCGCTTTCACGTTCCGGGCCACAAGGGCGGCGCCGGCGCCGACCCCGGCCTGCGCAGCGCGCTCGGCGACCGGGCGCTGCTCCTCGACGTGCCCCAGGACATCGAGGGCATCGATGTCGGACCGTCACCGACACCGTATGAGCGGGCCGAGCGGCTGGCCGCCGAGGCCTACGGCGCCGAGTGCACATGGTTTCTCACCAACGGCGCCACGCAGGGCAACCACGCCCTGTGCCTCGCCCTGGCCGGCCCCGGCCAGTGCGTGGTTCTCCAGCGCAACTCGCACGCCAGCCTGATCGACGGCCTGGTCCTGAGCGGCGGCATGCCCGGGTGGGTGGCGCCGGAGTACGACGTCGAGCTCGGGATGGCCCACGGGGTCACCCCGGACGCTCTCCAAACCGCCGTTGACGCCCACCCCGACGCCACCGCCGCGTTCATCGTCTCCCCGACCTACTACGGAATGGCCGCCGACGTGGCCGCCTGCGCCGAGGTGGCCCACGCGGCGAACGCCGCCCTCGTGGTCGACAACGCGTGGGGATCGCATTTCGGCTTTCACGCGGCGCTGCCCGCGTCGCCGCTGTCCCTCGGCGCCGACGCCATGGTCGCCTCCACCCATAAGATCGTCGGCAGCCTGACCCAGTCGGCCATGCTGCTCGTCGCGCCCGGCGGGCGGGTGGACCCGGAGGCGGTCGCCCGCGCGGTGCGCCTCGTCCGCTCCACGAGCCCCAGCGCCCTGCTCATGGCCTCGCTCGACGCCGCCCGGCGCCAGCTCGCCGTCCACGGCGAGGCGTTGCTCGACCGCACGATCGCGGCCTCGATGCGGGCCCGGATCGCCATCGACGCCGCCCCGGGATGCGTCACGCTCGGCGCGCGGATGGTCGGGCAGGCGGGGATCGCCGGCTGGGACCCGCTGCGGATCGTCATCGACGTCCGCGGCACCGGCGCGACCGGCTACGAGGTGGCGGCCGAGCTGCGGGGCTCCTATGACATCTACATCGAGCTGGCCACGCACGCCACGCTCGTGCTCGTCCTCGGGCTCGCCGAGCCGGTCGAGCCGCTCGAGCGACTCGCCCACGACTTCGCCGAGACCGTCAAGCGGATCTCGCCGCCCGGGCGCGGCCCCGGCCGTCTCCCGGCCGCCGGCGGCCCTCGAGTACGAGATCGTGGCGGCGCCGCGGGAGGCCTTCCTCGGCGCCAGTGAGGCCGTCGCTGTGGACGAGGCCACCGGCCGCATCTGCATGCGAGTCGATCGCCGGGTACCCGCCGGGCGTTCCGGCGCTGCTCCCCGGCGAGCGGGTGACCGCCGAGGTGGTCGGCTATCTGCGCGCCCTCACCGGCGGCGGGGGCGCGCCTGCACGGCGCCGCCGACCCCAGCTTCGCCACCGTGCGCTGCCTCGTCGAGCCGCGCGCCACGAGCCCGACCACGGCGCTCGCGGCTACGGGAGCAGTCCGCCCCGCTGATTAGGCGCCGTGCGCCAGTTCTCCTGGACCTCATCGGGCAACCACTCCGGCAGCTCGAGGGCGAGCTGGTGGGCGATCTCCTGGGCGTAGGGCTCGTAGCTCTCGCGCAGCTCGTCCAGGCGTTCCTCGCCTTCGGCCTCCTCGTGGGTGGACAGGCCCTCGCTCTCGAGCCGCTCGCGCAGCTCGTGGAGGCTTCTCCGTGCTCAGCCGGGTCCGAGCGGGGCCCGATCTCGCGCCGGTCCCAGCGGGGGCTGAAGGCGTGGGTGAGATCGGCGAGCGCGTGGCGCCCGATCCGGAAGGTGAGCCGGGCCGATTGCGTTTCCTCCTCTGGCCCGAAGGCGATGGCGTACGCGCAGGCGTCGACGATCGTGGTCAGCGCAGCCAGCCAGTTCTGGTTGACGTGCTCGGAGCGGAAGTAGCCGAGGATCGGATAGGAGAGGTGGGTCTCCATGAGCTCGGCCGCCCACTCCTCCCACTCGCGCATGTACTCGTTGAGCTGGTGCCAGCCGCCCCGCTGTCCCGCACTCTCGAGCAGGACGCCGGCGCTGGGCGGCGAGCCGGCCCGCGGGTCGAGCCGTGACACCGCGGTCTCGCGCCGGGAAAAGGCCTGGTAGAGAGCGGGCAGGTAGCCGATGGCGATGGCCAGGAAACCGAAGCCGGTGGCCGCCTCGACGACCTGCAGCGACCTTGCCCAGGCCGGTCTGGGGCAGCGACGTGCGTCGAGGCGCTGAAGAACACACCGGCGCTCACGTAGAGATGGCGGGCGAAGCCGGCCGTGCCAGGTCCGCTCAGGCGTGTGGAGCGCCGCCCACCCGCAGGCCGGCGAAGCACAGGATCACGCCGACGCTGAGCGTGCCCAGGATGGCCAGCAGGCCGAGCGGGCCAAAGACGCCCGAGCATGCGTGTCGGCCAGGCCGCGGGGCAGGCGCTGGCCGAAGCGCCCGCCACGGGATCCACAGCATGCGCAGGAGCTCACGGGCCACCCGGGGCTCGCGCTTGACCCGCCGAGGGAAGCAGGAAAGACGAGGAAGAACTCGAGCCAGCAGCGTGGCCAGAGCGATGAGGCAGACGATCGCCGACGACGACGTGCATGCCGCGCACATTGACGACGCGGCTGCCGCGTGGCTGCTCAGGGGAGCCGGCCGCAGCCGGTCCCCTGAACGCACCGCAGCGACTACAGCTTGACGCGGTAGACGAAGCCCTGGCCGGCGCTGTCCCGGAGCCCCGACGTACAGGTAGCCGCCGGAGGCGCCGAGGCCGATGATCGGCACCGGAGTGCCGGTCAGGAACGGCTTGGCCTTGCCGCCCTTGAGCGAGACGGTGACGACCTGCGGCTTGGCGCGGGCGTCGAAGCCGAACTCGCCGAGGTAGATCGTCTTGCCGACGATGGCGATGCCGCCGACGTCGGTGTGGGGCGAGAACATCTTGAACGGCTTGGTGAAGCCCTTGCACGTCTTGAGCCGGCTTGACCCAGTTGCACTGCGGGAAGCCGTAGTTGTCGCCCTTCTTGACGTGCAGCAGGAAGTCCGGCAGGGGGCGGCTTGGCGTTGGCCGGGCAGGGTTCTTGCCCGTGCAGTCCTGACCGAAGTCGGTCACGAACGGGTTGCTAGTCGCCCGGCGAAGGCGATCTGCCACGGCTGGCGCATGCCGGTGGCGTACACCTCGAAGCCCTTGCCGTTGGTGTTGAAGGAGAGGATGTCGTACAGGTACGGCGTCTTCTTGGTCGCCGGACCGTGGTCGTTGGTCTGTCCAGCGCCGACGTCGACGCCGACGTACAGACGGCCGTCGGGGCCGAAGGCGAGGCCGTTGAAGCCCGGGAAGCCCTTGGGCGCGGTGTAGATGACCTTCTGGCTGGTGAACTTCGTGCCGTTCCAGCCGCTCCAGGCCGCAGCTTGGACGTGATCGTGCCACTTGGCACCGACGTTCGAGCCGGCCACGTAGAGCGTGTCCTTGTGCCAGGCGAGGCCGGCCACGAACGCGGGCGAGCCGGGATCATGCGTGGCCTTGCCGGTCTTGAGCACGTAGACGCCCGCCGGGGGTCGCCGGGCAGGTGCCGCCGTCGCCCCGAACACCGTCCGCCGCCGAAGGCGAAGGCGGTCGGCGTGGTCAGCCCGGCGGCGACCAGCTGGACCGGCTTGCCGTTGGCCGCCTTTGGCAGCGGCGGGCCCGGACGCGGCGGCCGCGGAGGCCGCCATGCCGTCCGCAGGCGGCGGCGGACGCACCGAGGACCGTCAGTACTCGTTTGAGCATGTAGCTCCCTTGAGTGAGATAGGGCCAGGCTCCGTGCCCAGGCGCTGCCAATCCCGGCAGCGCGGGCATTAAACACGCCGCTGCGGCGAAAGTTCTGCCGTGCCGGGCCTCGCCGACGAGCGAACCTATCCTCGCCGCCATGGACGACGAGAGCCTCAGCGACGACGGTCGCCCGCGCGCTGGCCGAGGACCTCGGCGACGGCGACGTGACCAGCGCCGCCACGGTGCCCGCGGACGCCCGGGCGCGGGCGCACGATCACCCAGAAGGCCCCGGGCGTGATCTTCGGGCTCGAGGCGGCCGAGGCGGCGCTTCCGCGCGCTCGATCCCGACGTGCAGGTCGAGCGCCAGGCGGCCGAAGGCCGACTGGCGCGAGGGCGGCCCGGTGCTCGAGATCGAGGGCCGCGCCCGGGCGATCCTGCTCCGGCCGAGCGGACCGCGCTGAACTTCCTCGGCCGCCTCTCCGGCGTGGCCACGGCCGACCGCGCGCTACGTGCGCGAGCCGTGCAGGGCACCGGCGTGCGCATCCTCGACACCCGCAAGACCACGCCGGGCCTGCGCGCGCTCGAGAAGGCGGCGGTGCGTGGCCGGGGGCGGCACCAACCACCGCGCCGGCCTCTACGACGCCATCCTCATCAAGGAGAACCACGCCGCCGCGGCCGGCGGCGTCGGGGAGGCGGTGCGCCAGGCCCGGGCGGCGGCGCCGGAGCTGCCGCTCGAGGTCGAGTGCCGCGACCTCGGCGGAGGTGCGACGAGGCGCTCGGCGCCGGGCGCCCCGCGCATCCTGCTCGACAACATGACCCCGGCGCAGCTGCGCGAGGCGGCGGCGCACGTGGCCGGGCCGCGCCGAGCTCGAGGCCAGCGGCGGCGTGACCCTCGACGCGCTCCGGGAGATCGCCGAGACGGGGGTAGACTTCATCTCAGTGGGCGCCCTGACCCACAGCGCGCCCGCGCTCGACCTTTCCCTCCTCCTCCAGCCGATCCCATGAACCTCCCCATGCTCGGTGCGCTCGACGCACCGCTGATGCTCGAGAACATCCCCGCGCTGCAGGACGAGGTGCGCGCGCTGGCCGCGCGAGCGCGGCGCGGTGATCCTCGCCCACAACTACCAGCTGCCCGAGATCCAGGACGTCGCCGACTACGTCGGCGACTCGCTCGGGCTCTCCCAGCAGGCGGCGCGCGCCGATGCCGAGACGATCGTGTTCTGCGGCGTGCACTTCATGGCCGAGACCGCCTCGGTGCTGTGCCCGGACAAGCGCGTGCTCATCCCCGATCCGCGACGCCGGCTGCTCGCTGGCCGACTCGATCACCGCCGAGCAGCTGCGGGCCTGGAAGGCGCGCCACCCCGGCGCGATCGTCGTCATGTACGTCAACACCACGGCCGAGGTCAAGGCCGAGACCGACTACTGCTGCACCTCGGCCAACGCCGTGCGGTCGTCGAGCACATCCTGCGCGAGCACGGCCCCGACACCGAGATCCTGTTCGGCCCCGACATGTTCCTCGGCGCCTACGTCGAGAAGACGCTCGGTCGCCCGATGCACGTGTGGGACGGCGAGTGCCACGTCCACGCCGGGCATCAAGCCCGACGACATCGCCGCCGTGCGCGCCGGCCCATCCCGGCGCCGACTTCCTCATCCACCCCGAGTGCGGCTGCTCGACCAGCGTCATGGAGTACGTCGCCGCCGGGGACGTCGACACCGAGGGCGTGCACATGCTCTCCACGGGCGGGATGCTCGGCTACGCCCGCGAGCACGCGCGGCGGCACGGCGATCGTGGCCACCGAGACGGGCATGCTGCACCCGCTGCGCCAGGCCGCGCCCGACGTCGAGTTCATCGCCGCCAACGAGGCCGCGCACTGCCGGTACATGAAGATGATCACGCTGCCCAAGCTGCGCGACGCCCTGCGCGACGGCGTCCACGAGGTCAAGGTGCCCGACGCGGTCGCCGCAGCGGGCGCGGGTCCCGATCGAGCGCATGGTCGCGATCAGCTGAGCGAGCCGGGCTCGGCGTCAGGCCGGCGCCTCGGCGAGCAGGTCGAGCCCGCGGTCGAGCGCCTCGCGCACCGCGCGCAGCGTCTCGCGCTTGCGCTCGAACTCGGCCGGCGTGTAGCAGTGCACGTCGGCCGGGGCGCCCATCTCCAGCCGTCCCACAGCGAGCCGGCCTGGTAGACGCGCTCGAGCCACGGCATCCCCTCGTAGGCCGCGGAGACGAGGATGACCACGAACTCCGGGCCCGCGCTCGCGCTGCGGCGGCGCGCCCTGCTCGTCGTGGACGCGCGCGCCGGCCAGGAGCGCGGTCTCGATCGGCCAGCGGTCGCCGATCCGGTCGAGGTAGCGCGCGCAGCTCGCGCCGGTTGACGCGGGAGGTCCGGCAGTCCACGGCGCGATTCTCGCCGCCTGGACGCCGGATCAGACGCAATAGCGCGGCGTGCTTTAGAGCGTCTGTGAACTCCTGCTCGGTGTGCGGGCCCGACGCAGGCGATCGAGAGCCGTCCGCGACGCCCGCGGCCACCTCGCGGACCTCGTCGAAGGTGACCTCGTCGAGCAGCGCGATCGTGCGGTCGGGCTCGACCTCCTCGCCGAACACGATCGTCTGCTGGGCGGCGTGGCGGGCCACCGCGCCGCTGTTCTCAAAGGCGATCGCGCGGGCGCCGGCGGCGTAGGCGCGGGCCCGCTCCACCTCGGCCTCGGTCGGCCCGTGCGTCGCGCAGCTCGGTGACGATCTCGCGCATGCGCCGGTAGGCCTCGACGCCTTGCCCGACTCCAGGCCGGCCGAGAGCTGCAGGACGGGCACGTCGGCGTAGGCGTGGGCGCCGGCGTGGACCGAGTAGGCCAGGCCGCGCTGCTCGCGGATCTCGTCGAACAGCCGCGAGCCCATCGAGCCGCCCAGCAGCGTCGTGTAGATCACCAGCGCGGCGCGCTGGCGCGGGTCGGCCGGATCGATCGGCGGGCGGTAGGACATGCGCAGGTGCGACTGGTTGGAGTCGCGCTCGCTCGACGAGCACGCGGGGCTCGAGCGGCCGGCGCGGGCTCGAACGGCATCCGGCGTCGGGCAGCGTCGGGAAGCGCTCGAACAGCTCGCTCGACGGCGCCGTCGTCGCTCGAGGCCGTCGAGGTTGCCGACCAGGAACGCGGCGCCCGCGCTGGGGCGACCAGCGGCGGTCGCGGAAGGCGACGATGCCCTCGCGGGTGAACGTGTCGCGCAGGTGCTCGGCCGGCCCGAGCACCGGGCGCCCGAGCGGGTGATCGCCGAACGCCGCCTGGTCGATCAGATGCTCGGCCAGCATCGAGGGCTGGTCGTTGGCGCGGGCGATCTCCTGCACGACGACCCCGCGCTCGCGCTCGAGCTCGTCGGCGTCGATGCGCGGCCGCCCGACGAAGTCGGTGAGCAGGTCGGCCGCCGCGAGCGCGACGTGCGCGCGGGCGGTGATGTGGAAGGCGACGAGGTCGTGGCTGGTGTAGGCGTTGAGCACGGCGCCGATGCGCTCGGCCGCCTCGTTGACGTCGCGGTAGGTCGGGTACTTCTCGCCGCCCTTGAACACGAGATGCTCGAGGAAGTGGGCCATCCCGTTCTCCTCCGCGCCGCTCGGTGCGCGCGCCGGCGTCGAAGGCGACGAGGATCGTGGTCGCGCGGGTTCCCTCGACCGCGATGCGGTACACGGGCAGGCCGTTGGCGAGCGTGCTGGTGCGGATCTCAGGCATCGTGCGAACCCTACCGAGCGGTCAGGGCGACCCTCGGAGGGCCGGTGCAAGCGACCGTTGCACAGGCGCCGTGCGCTGGGAGAACGAGGTCGGCGCTCGCTAGGCTGCCGCCACCATGGCCATCGCCAAAGCACTGAGCCGCGGACCCGGCGTCCCGCGGTTGCCGGCCTCCCGGACGCACCCGCGCGCAGCCGCGCCGCGCCGACCGCGGCCGTCCGGTCATCGAGTTCCGCGGCGTATCGATGCGCTACCCGAGCGGCGACACGGGCCTCGACGGCGCCACCTTCAGCATCGATCGCGAGGAGTTCGTCTTCCTCGTCGGCGCCACCGGCTCGGGCAAGTCGACCGTCATGCGGCTGCTCATCAAGGAGCTCGAGCCCACCGAGGGCACGATCCGCGTGGCCGGCCACGTGCTCGGCGCGATCGCCCGCAAGCGCGTGCCGTTCTACCGGCGCAACATCGGCGTGGTCTTCCAGGACTTCAAGCTGCTGCCCAACCGCACCGTCTACGACAACGTCGCCTACGCGCTGCAGGTGACGGGCGGCACGCGCAAGGAGATCCGGGCCAAGGTGCCCGACATCCTGCGCCTGACCGGCCTCTCCACGAAGCTGCACAACTATCCCGACCAGCTCTCCGGCGGCGAGCAGCAGCGCGTCTCGATCGCGCGGGCGTTCGTCAACCATCCGCCGTTGCTGCTGGCCGACGAGCCGACCGGCAACCTCGATCCGGAGACGAGCATCGACATCATGCGGCTGCTCTACCGGATCAACCGCGACCGGCACGACCGTGCTGGTGGCCACCCACGACCACGCGATGGTCGACAAGATGCGCCGCCGCGTGCTCGAGCTCTCGCACGGGCGCGTCGTGCGCGACGAGGCCACCGGCCGCTACACCCGCGACGAGAGCACGCGCGAGTTCGCCCAGCGCCTGCGCGCGCCGGCGCGGCCGCCCGCCGGGAGTCTGAGCGCGTGAGGCTCGGCTTCTTCCTGCGCGAGTCGCTGCGCTCGATGCGCCGCAACGCCGCGCCGAGCTTTGCCGCGCTGGCCACGGTGCTCGTGACGATGCTCGTGCTCGGGGTGTTCATCCCGATCGTGCAGGCCACCAACGGCGCCGCCAACAGCGTGCGCAGCCGCGTCCTGGTCGACGTCTACATGAAGACCAACGCCACCGCGCGCCGACGAGGCGCGGGTGCGCAGCGAGCTGCTGGCACGTCCCGCACGTGCGCTCGGTGCAGTTCGTCTCCAAGCAGACGGCCTACGCGCAGCAGTCCAAGCAGGACCCGCAGGCCTACGCCCTGCTGGCGACCAACCCGCTGCCCGACACCTTCCACGTCACCCCCGATCAGCCCGGCAACGTGCTCGCCGTGCGCAGCGCGCTGACCCGGAGCCGGTGTGGCGCAGCCCTTCGACCCGGCGTATCGAGCGTGTCCAACAAGAAGCAGCGACACCAAGAAGATCCTCGAGGTCACCAACCTGGTCACGATCACCGCCGCCGTGCTGACGGTGCTGCTGACGCTGGCCTCGATCCTGCTCATCGCCAACACGATCCGGCTCTCGCTCTACGCCCGCCGCCGCGAGGTCGAGGTGATGAAGCTCGTCGGTGCCACGGACTGGTTCATCCGCTGGCCGTTCGTGATCGAGGGCACGGTCGTCGGCGCCGCCGGCGCGTTGTTGGCCATCGTCGTGCTCGGCGTCACGAAGGTGGCCCTGCTCGACCCGCTGGCCAACCACTGGACGCTCATCGCCGCTCCGCGGACGATCGCCTTCGGCGCGCTGGTGGCCGTGCTGCTCGGCGGCCGGCGTGCTCGTCTCGGCGCTCGGCTCCGGGCTTTCGCTGCGCCGCTTCCTGCGCGTCTAGGCGGTCGGCGCCGGTCCGGTCGGGATCCGCAGCGAGGCGTGGGGGGAGGTCGACGGCGCAGCCGTCCGGCTCTGGACGCTGGACTCGGGCCGGCGGCTGACCGTGCGAGTCACCAACTACGGCGGCGTCCTGCAGTCGATCTGGGTCCCCGATCGCTACGGGCAAGCGGCCGACGTGGCGCTCGGCTTTCGCGACCTCGGCGACTACGTCAACGATCTTCCAGCCTTGGCCGCCGCCACGTACTTCGGCGCCATCGTCGGGCGCTACGCCAACCGCATCGCCGACCACGCGTTCACCCTCGACGGACCGACCTACGAGCTGGCGGGCAACAACGGGCCCAACGACATCAACACGCTGCACGGCGGCCCGACGGCTAGAACAGCCAGGTGTGGGCGGCCCAGGAACGCGTCCATGGAGATCGCGTTTCCCTGCGCCTGACCTACGTCGACCCGGACGGCTACAACGGCTTCCCGGGAGAGGTCACGGCCTCGGTCACCTACACGGTGACCGAGGAGAACGCGCTTGAGATCCACTACAACGCGACGACCACCAAGCCGACGGTGATCAATCCGACCAACCACACGTACTTCAACCTGGCCGGCGAAGGCTCGGGCGACGTCTACGGCCAGCGGTTGCAGATCAACGCCGAAGCCGTTCCTGCCGACCGATGCGGACCAGATCCCGACCGGGGCCTTCGCCCCGGTGGCCGGCACGCCGTTTGACTTCCGCCGGGCCAAGCCGATCGGTCGCGATCTGCGCCGGGCCGATCTGCCGCAGGGTGAGCAGCTCGTGCTCGCCCACGGCTATGACCACAACTGGGTGCTCGACGGCTCGGGCCTGCGAGCTGGCGGCGGTGGCGGAGGATCCGAGCAGCGGGCGCCGGCTGACCGTGTACACGACCGAGCCGGGTCTGCAGGTCTACACGGCGAACTTCCTCGTCGGTGACCTCGTCGGCACCGGCGGCCGGATCTACCGGCCCGGCGACGCCTTCACCCTGGAGACCCAGCACTTCCCGGATTCCCCGCACCACATCGATGGCGAGCCGGGTGGCCGTCGGTCGCTCCTCGACCCGGAGTCAGACGTTCGACTCGACGACGGTGTTCCACTTCGCGTGGACGCGCTAGGGAACACCGGACGCGGTGGCGTGGGCCGCGGCGGCGCCTCGGCTACTCTCGGGGCATGCATCTCGGCGTCGCCCTCGCCGGCAGAGCATCGTGGTCGCCGCGTCTCGCGGGAGTCGTGCTCGTGCTCGTCGGCATCTGGCTCGGCGGCCACCCGAGCGCGCTGCCCTCGCCCCTGCGCGGGGCGTTCTTCCAGGACAACCAGCAACCGCCTGGTCGACCAGGTCCTCGGCATGCTCCAGAACCAGTACTACCGGCCGCTCAACCGCTCCGCAGCTGGTCGACAAGGGCCTGGCGGGATGGTGGCCAGCCTCAACGATCCCTACTCGCACTACTTCGACCCGACCGACTACAGCTCGTTCATGAACGAGACCAACCCGCATCTGAGCGGGATCGGGATCGACGTCCTGCTCGATCCCCAGGGCTTGCGCGTGATCGATGTCTTCGCCGGCTCGCCGGCCGCGCGGGCCGGGCTGAAGGGCGGAGACCTGATCGTGCGCGTGGGCTCCACGTCGCTGGCCAGCCGCTCCGCCGACTACGAGCTCGAGCCTGATCGAGGGCAAGGCCGGCACGCGGGTCACGCTGACCGTGCTGCGCGGCGCCGCGCGCGGTGATCACGGTCACGCGGGCCGAATCCAGGTCCCCGTCACCGCCGAGCGGCATGCTCACCTACCACGTGCGGATCGGCTACCTCGAGCTGACGAGCTTCACCCAGGGCTCGGGCGATGAGGTCAAGGCCCAGGTGCGCAAGGCGCTGGCACGCCCACGCCCAGGCGCTCATTCTCGACCTGCGCGAGAACGGCGGCGGACTGCTCGAGGAGGCCGTCAACGTGGCCAGCCTGTTCATCCCCGACGGCACGATCGTCTCCACCGACGGACGCAGCCAGCCCCGCCAGGTCTACGTCGCCCGGGGCGATGCGCTCGGCGCCCACGATCTCCCATGGTCGTGCTCGTCGACAAGCGGCACCGCCTCGGCGGCCGAGATCGTCACCGGCGCGCTGCAGGACCGCGGCCGGGCCAAGGTCGTCGGGCACCCACACCTACGGCAAGGGCGTCTTTCAGGAGATCGAGCCGCTGCCCAACGGCGGCGCGCTCGACATCACGGTCGGGCGAGTACTTCACCCCGAGCGGGCGCAATCTCGGCGGCGGCGGCGTCCGCCAGGGCGCCGGCATCACGCCCAACGTCTACGCCCTGGACAACCCGCAGCACGACCCCCGACGAAGCGCTGACCTGGCCGAGCGCACGGTCGGCGGCCGAAGTCCGGTGAGCGCGTCGCGCCGCGGGCGCGCTGCGGCGCGCGCCGCGCGGGCCGCAGCGGACGCGGGCGGTCGCGGCCCGCGTCGCCGTGCTCGAGCGTCACGGGAAGTTCATCGTCGCCGAGCCGTTCTTCGGCCCGGGTCCGCGGCTCGCCGTCACGCGCGACGGGCGCGCGTCGGTCGGCGATCTCGTCGCTCGTGCGCTCAGGAGGCCGGACGCGGCGACGGCGGCGGGCGCCGAGCCGTCGGTCGCCGGCGCTCGGCCGCCCGGACGTCGCGCGCGACGTGATCGAGGCGCTGATGCTCGATCGCGGGCTGCGGCGGACCTTCGATCCCGCCGTGGCCCACGAGGCCCGCGAGGCCTCGGCCGCCGAGGCGCCGGGCGCCGCGGGCGGCGCGACCTGCGCGCGCTGCCCACGTTCACGATCGATCCGGCCACCGCGCGGGACTTCGACGACGCCATCTCGGCCGAGGCGCTGGACGACGGCAGCTGGCGGGTGTGGGTGCACATCGCCGACGTCTGCGCCTACGTGACGCCCGAAGTCGCTCGTCGATCGCGAGGCCTACCGGCGAGCACGAGCGTCTACGTCCCTGGCGCGGTCGAGCCGATGCTGCCCGAGGCGCTCTCGAACCACGCCTGCTCGCTCGTCCCCGGCCAGGACCGGGCGACGGTCACCGTCGAGATGGTCCTCGCCGGCGACCGGGTGCGCCGCAGCGCCTTTTACCGTGTCGCTCATCCGCTCCGACGAGCGCCTCGACTACGACCGGGTCGATCGCATCTTCGCCGGGCAGGAGCGGGCGCCGGAGCCGTGGGGGACGCCGCTCGTCGGCCGCGCGCGCGGCGGCCGCCGCGCTGGCCGCCCGCCGGGCCGGCGCAGGCGGCCCTCACGCTCGAGTCGACCGAGCCCGAGTTCGGCTTCGATGCCGACGGCGACGTCTCGTCGGCTCGCGCGGTGGCCCAGACCGAGTCCCACCGGCTCATCGAGCACCTCATGATCGCCGCCAACGAGCAGGTGGCCGGGTTCCTCGAGACGCCGCCGCATCCCCGCCCTGTACCGCGTCCACGAGCGGCCCGACGGCACCGCGGTCGGAGCGGCTGGTCGAGCAGCTGGCCTCGCTCGGGCGTCCCCACGCCGCCGGCCCGCGCGGGCACATGACCCCCCAGCAGGCCGCCGAGATCGTCGGCGAGGCCTCCCAGCTCGTCGAGCAGTGGGTGGCGACCCAGGGCCGCGGCCGCCGGGCGCTCACCAGCCTCGTCCTGCGCTCGCTCAAGCAGGCCTACTACGACCCCCGCAACCTCGGCCACGCCGGGCTGCAGTCCCCGCACTACTGCCACTTCACCTCGCCGATCCGCCGCTACCCCGACCTCATCTGCCATCGCGCGCTGCTCTCGGGCCTCGACGGCGAGGCGCCGCCGCCCGACGCCGGCGTGGGTGGCGGCGGCGGGGCCGTGGACCTCCGCGCGCGAGCGCGAGGCGATGGCGATCGAGCGCGACCGCCGACGACATCGCCCGCTGCTTCTATCCTCGAGCGCGAGCTGTTCGGCTCCGGCTCCGACGCCGTGTTCGAGGGCGAGGTGGTCGGACTGGCCGGCGTGGGCGCGTTCGTCGCCTTCGGCGAGGACGGGGCCTTCGAGGGCCTGCTGCCGGTCCGCCGGCTGCGCGGGGACTGGTGGGAGCTCAACGAGGAGGCCACGATGCTCGTCGGGCACGCGCAGCGGGCGAGCCGATCCGGCTGGGCGATCCGGTGACGCGTGCGCGTCGGGCAGATCGATGCGCCGCGAGGTAGGGTGGATCTTCTACCGGCGGTCGAGCGAGGACTAGGACTCGAGATGGCCAAGGGAGGCAAGCGCAAAGCGGCGCCGGGGACGTGGCGAGCAACCGCCAGGCCGCCTACCGCTACCACCTGCTCGAGCGCTTCGAGTGCGGGATCGTGCTCACCGGGACCGAGGTCAAGTCCCTGCGCGAGGGCAAGGCTCAGCTCAAGGACGCCTACGCCGCGGTGCGCGACGGCGAGGTGTGGCTGATCGGCCTCTACATCCCGCCCTACGGGCCGGCCTCGCGGGAGAACCACGAGCCCGAGCGCCCGCGCAAGCTGCTGCTGCACCGCTCCGAGATCGAGCGCCTTGTCGGCAGGACGCGCGAGCGGGGGCTGACGCTCGTGCCGACGCGGATCTACTTCACGCCCGGAGGGCTCGCGGGCCAAGCTCGAGCTCGCCCTGGCCAAGGGCAAGGACGTCCACGACAAGCGCGAGACGATCCGCACGCGCGAGATGGCCCGCGACGTGCAGCGCGAGCTGCGCGAAGTCGCGGCGCTGAGGCTGCGCGCACGCCGCGATTGGCGCAGCCGAGATCCTGGGTAGACCGGCTCATGACCATCGGTACGTCGATCCTGCTGATCGCGATCGGGGCCATCCTCAAGTGGGCGGTCACCGCGCACACGCAACGGCTTCAACATCCAGACGGCCGGCACCGTCCTGCTCATCGTCGGCGTGGTCGGGCTCATCCTCTCGCTGATCTACACGTTCGCGTGGTCGCGCCGCGCGGCGGCCTCCGCCTACGACGAGACCCGCGTGCGCCCGCCGGCCCCCGCCGACCGTACTAGCATCAGCCTGGCAGCCGTCGGCGCCGGCCAGCCGTCTGAGCGTGCGGCAGGTGGCGTGCATGCCGGCCACCAGCAGCGCGATCAACGCCAGGTACACGGCGGCGACGAGCACGCGGTCCAGCGGACGCACCCGGTAGTAGGCCTCTGCTGCGGCGCCGCCCGGCGGCGGCGCTGCCAGCGCATCCAGGTCTCGCGACCCGGCGAAGAGCAGGATGATCACGAAGATCGGGTTGGGGAAGACGAACAGCAGCGGGATCAGCGCGGCGAAGCCGACAAACCACATCCACGGCGCCATCGCCGCCATCGCCCGGCCGCCGTCGAGGGGCACCACCGGGAGCAGGTTGAACAGGTTCAGGAAGAAGCCGATGTAGGCCAGCGCGCGGAAGAGGTCGTTGCCGGTCGCGTGCCAGAGGCCGATGCAGGCGGCCGCGCCGATGCTGCCGAGGATCGGGCCGGCCAGGCCCACGCGCGCCTCGGCCAGCGCGTTGTCGCCCAGCGACCGGGCCGAGATGACCGCGCCCATGAAGGGGATGAACATCGGCGCGCTCGCCTTGAGCCCCTCGCGGCGCAGCTGGATGACGTGACCCATCTCGTGCACGAACAGCAGCACGACGAAGCCGACGGCGAACTGCCAGCCCCAGAGCAGCGCGTAGGCGGCGATCGAGACGAGGCTCGAGCCCGCCGTGGCCAGCAGCTTGATCTTCGGCAGCAGCAGCAGGATCGCCTTGAACTTGGCCAAGAAGGCGGCGATCGCGGCGATCGATCGGGCCGAGCCGGCGCCGCAGGCGCCGACTGGGTGCGGCGGGCGGCTCGGAGGCTGGTAGCCGGGGGCGCGAAGGCGTCCAGCAGCCGGCTCGGACCCGGGTGGTCGAGCGTCGGGCGGCGCCGCGAGGTCCGACGGTCGGAGCAGGTCGGCATCGCTAGTCGATTGTGGCAGGCGTTCGACCCTGGCCGCGGCTCTTCGTCGCTCTTCAGCGCTCGGCAGGGCGTCGGCCGTGCGGCGCCGGGGCGCCGGCGCGAGGGCGAGCAGCGCGCGCACGTGCGCGGACGCCTCGCCGACCGCGTCGTCGCTCGGCGGCGGTCGACATCGTCGTCGAGCGCGGCCAGGAACGCCTCGACGACGCGCGGGATCGAACTGGGTGCCCGCCGCCGCCCGCAGCTCGTGGCACGCCTGCCTCGTCGGACATCGCCTCGCGGTAGGGCCGGTTGGTCGTCATCGCCTCGTAGGCGTCGCAGACGGCGACGATGCGCGCGCCGAGCGGGATCTCCTCGCCGGCCAGGCCGATCGGGGTAGCCCGTGCCGTCCCAGCCCTCGTGGCTGGCCCGCACGAGCCGGGCGACCGGGCGCAGCGCCGGAGCGGCGTGCAGGATGCGCTCGCCGAGGATCGTGTGCTGGTGGATGAAGTCCCACTCGATCTGGGTCAGCGCGCCGGGCTTGTTGAGAATGGCGTCGGGGATGCCGACCTTGCCGACGTCGTGCAGCTCGGCCGCGCGGGCGATCTCGTCGAGCTCCTCGCCGCGCAGACCCAAGCGGCGGGCCGACCCGGACGGCCAGCGCGGCCACGCTGCTCGAGTGCTCGTCGAGGTCGGGCTGCTTGGCCTGCATGGTGCGCATGAGCACGTCGCGGGCCTGGTTGCGCGCGCCGCCGCTGGCGCGACCGCGCTTGTTGACGTACATGCGCTCGTCGGCGAGCTGCAGGGCGTGATCGGGGCTGTCGGCCTCGTGGGGGAGCAGGACGACGCCGAGCGAGGCGCGGACGTTGAACTGGCCGCCGCTCTCGGTCAGCGCGCTCGGCGGCGCGGCGGATGAGCTCGTCGGGGTCGGCGTGCCGTCGAGCTCGAGCCGGGCGCAGAACTCGTCGCCGCCGAGCCGGTAGGCCGACGCCGTGGCCGGCCACGGCGTCGGCGCAGCTTGGTGCCCAGACGCGCGAGCAGCGCGTCGCCGGCGAGGTGGCCGAAGGTGTCGTTGTAGCCCTTGAAGCCGTCGAGGTCGAAGAGCAGCAGCAGCGACGGGCTGCCCGGCGGCGGCGCGCTCGAAGGCGAGCGCTGAGGTCGGCGCTCAGCTGGCGGCGGTTGCCCAGCCCGGTCAGCGCGTCGGTCACGGCCTGCTCGCGCAGCGCGTGGTGGGCGAGGATCTCGGCCGCGGCCAGCTCGGCCTTGGCGATGAGCTGCGCGTCAGTTCGATCTCGTCGGCCTCGAAGCGCGCGCTCGCGGCCGGGCGAAGGCGAGCGTGCCCGTGACCTCGCGGGGGTGGCGGCGATCCGCACCGGGACGCGCAGCATCCAGCCGCCGGCCATCTCGCTCTGGAGCGGGCCTCGGCGTGCCCGGCGCCGGCGCGAGGCCTCGAGTGCGCCGCAGACTCCGCTCGGCGAGCCCGTCTGCAGCGTGCGCCAGCGCGGCGATCCCGATCAGCTCGAGGCGCCCGGCGGCGGCGTCGAGCGCCTCGACCGACCCGTGCAGAAGGATCTCCAGCAGCGCGTCGAGCTCGAGCTTGGCCGCGAAGGCGTCGCCGAGCCGGCGCACGGCGGACTGCAGGCGGACGCGCTCCTGCTCGACGAGCTTGAGGCGGCCGTGGGCCTGCTGGATGCGCGCGCTGCGGTCGCGGGCCAGCATCCACAGCAGGAAGGCCAGCGGCAGCACGAAGAGCGATGGCCGACGAGCCGCGCTCGGCTCTCGATCGCGGCCAGGAAGCCGAGCGGGGCCAGCGAGGCGTCGACCGCCCACACGGACATGATCACCCGCATCTGGACCGTGAGGTCGGGCACGAGGCCGATCAGGCGCACGCGCGCGAGCGAGACCACGAGGTCGACGAGGCAGCAGGCGACGAAGGCCACGGACCATGAGCGGCAGCTGTCCGAGACCGATGGCCGGCGAGCCGGCGATGAGCAGCACGGCCGCGGGACCGACGGCGTGCCAGGCGTCGGGCACGCGGGACAGGATGCGTCGCGGCGCCGCGCGGCCGCAGACCCAGTCAACCGTGTTGAGGACCAGCGCGGCTGGCCACGAGCAGCGGCACGAGCGCCGGGCGGCAGCAGCACGAGCATCGGCATGAGCACGAGCTGGGTCGGCACGACGTAGCCCGGCCCCGACCGGGAACTCGACCCGGGCGACGACCGTGTAGGCGGCGACGAGCAGCAGACGCGGCCAGGCCGATGCCGTGCGCCGAGCGCCCCGGTGCGAGCAGGAGCAGCACCACCGCGACGCCACGAACAGCGCGGCGGCGGCGCCTCGACGACGACTCCCGCCGCGAGGCGCTGTGCCGCTCGCGCGTCTCCCAGCTGTCCTCGAGCAGCCGCTCGGTGGCCGACTGCGTCTCTGCTGTAGGATTCCGCGCCGCCCATGGTCTGGCTAGTTGCCTCGGCCGCCGTCGACGTAGCGGCGGAGCAGGGCGATCGACAGGGGAGCAGGGCGGCCGGATGCGGCGCGCTCGGGCCGATGCGGCTGGCCGCCGATGCGATGCCGACCGAGATCTCGACGACCACCGCCGGCGGTCGCGCTGGCTGACACCCGCGGATTCTGTAAACAGCACTTGGCGACTTCCCTGTCGGCCGCCCGGCGAGGGCGACCCAGTCATCGATAGGAGATCGGCGGCTGGGCGGTCTGGCTCCGAGACCCCTGGCTTTGCGTCCTCGCCTCGCGACGAGTTTGCCTTTATCGAACACTCGGGTTGTCGGCGGCACAGGGTCCACAGCGAGATTCGAGGGCCCAGTCGGCGGGCTGGACATTTCTTCGAGACCGGCGAGTCACGTCAGGTGATCGGCGTGGCAGCGGAAGGTGATCGGCGCAGCGCTGGTGTCGGCGTCCGGGTGAGCGGGGGCTCAACTGCCATCGCCAGGGGAGGCGCGCCTCGGGCCGGCGATTACCCCGTGCCCTTCGCCATCCCGGCGACCCGTCGCGGTCCCCGACCGAGCGGGTGATCAGCGGCGGTCAGGCGCTCCGGTAGGGATCGACGTAGATGTCGTCGATCTGCCAGCTGCCCGTGCTGCCCGGGACCGTGAACCGCAGCGCGGCCTGGACTGTCATCCCGACGGGGATGGCGAGTCGCCCGGTTGGGCGCGGTCAGCTCGCGGGCGCGCATCGAGCCGTTGCTCATCGAGCTCCGTCGGCCAAATCGGCAGCGGGAAGTCGAGCGTGCCCGAAGGGCTTGACGAGCACGTCGACCTTGAGGTCGCTTCCCGCGCGCCGCCTGACGGGCGAAGAACCGCATGTCGGGCATCGTGCTGTCGACGCACGATATAGGCCGTGGTGACCGAGCCGCCGGCTTGGATGGTAAGTGACTGATTGTCCTCGGCATTGACGACGTGGAACGGCTCGTTGCCCGCGGACAGGGAAGCGCCGGTGGCGGTCCAGCCCGGCCGGAAGTGAGCACCTTCGAACGTGCCCGCCGGGGGCGAGGAAGTAGCTGTTGGTGTCGCCGCATGCTGAGGGAGCGGCGTGGTCGGCGTTGTGCTGGGGCAGAGGCCGCGGCGGCGACGCCTGTGCTGGCGAAGCACCCCGACGTGCGTCAGCGCGGCGAGGCGTCCGAGCCCCTTGCGGACCCGCGGGTGGATGACGAACGGCATGTGTGACCTCCATGTCTGGCCGCCGTCGCCGACGAGCCGTGATCGATAGAAGTCGGCGGCTGGGCTGTCTGCGGGAGACCCCTGGCTTTGCGTCCCCGCCTCGCGACGGGTTTGCCTTTTTCGAACACTGGGCTTTTCGGCCGCGGCGGGGAAGGCTCTGAGAGGCAGATGAGCCGAGACTGGACGAACGATCGAACCGCCGCCGCGACCTCGAGCCGCGCCCGCGGCCCGGATCCGGCCGCGACCGGGGCGGTTCTATAGTGACCGGGCAGCAACCCCCGGGGACGACAGGCTTCGACGTGGTCGGTTCGTGGGGGTGGTTGCGAGTCGAGGATCCCGGGAGGCCTCGTAAAAAACCCGGGAAAACAATAAGTGCGGACACGCACACGTACGACCTCGCCGGCATCTAAACCGCCGACCTAGGTCTTCTCGGCCCCCGCTCGCCCGCGGTGGGGATCGCCGGGATCAGATAGTAGGCTTGCTCGGTGAGGTTCGCTCCGTCCGATCCGAGGACTTTTACGGGAGCTGGCTCTCGACAACCCCGCCGGCGAGGCGAGTCGAGGGTGAGATCAGAGCGCCGGCTACGCTCGTAGACGCCATCTCTTACGCGACCGCGGACGCGGGTTCAATTCCCGCCGTCTCCACCTTACAGACGCCCCCGAACCGACCACCGGTCCGGGGGCGTTTTCGCTTTGCCAACCGGCGGCTTGCTAGCTCATCCGCGCAGGAGATTCACCGTGAGCAACGCGAGTGCCGCGACCCCGAGCAGCACCGATACCGCAAGGCGCCAGTGGGTCAGGAAGAGCAGGACTATCGCCCCGGACAGCATCAACGTCGCTACCAGCAGACCGACCCCGAGTACGAGGGAGAGAAAGCGCCGACGGGCGATGGCTTCCACGCTCGCGAACGCGGCGCCGATGACCACGAGCGTCGTCGCGAGTGCGAGCGGTGACGCGGTCAGCGCCACGACGATGCTCCCGAGGAGCAGGGGAATGCTGATCCTCGCCCACAGCTTCAACAGCCGCGACAGCTCGTCTTGGCTGACCCGCAACGGCTCGTGCGGGCGCTCGACGTGGGCCTGGAGTGGCTCTGGCGCCAAGGGGCGCTCCAGCGTGGCGAGGTGCGCGCTGCGCTCCTCGGCCAGCGCAGTACGCGCCGCGATCGTCTTCTCCAGGGATCCCTCACGCTCGGCCACCTCGGCCCAGCGCGCGGCGGCGAGGGCTCGGCCCGGCGCGTAGGCTCCAAGTGAGCGGGCTTCCGCGCAGGTCTGTCGCAGCGCCGTCCGCTCGGCCTCGATCAGCACATCGAGCTCGCTCAGCTCGGCCTCGAGCGCGCGCGTGCGGTTGGCCAGGAATACGGCAGCGTCCTGCGACGGCGACACTTTGAGCAGCCCGGCCCATCCAAGCGGGTCCGCCCAGGCGCTTCGTACCGCGCCACTGCGCTCGTAGCGCGGCCCGGCAGGTGCGCGCTCGCCGCCGAAGCGATCGCGTGTGTCGAGACCCCAGAGCCCGCGATATTCCCGCACCCATGGCGTCGTGTCGTCGATCAGGATCGGAGTCCAGGTCGCCTCGTGGCCGGGCCCGACCGCGACACCGTCGCCGCGTGCGTAGTCGACGAAGGGGATGCCAAACCCGGCTTCGGGCGCGGTCGAGCGCCGCCGACGAGAACCTTGTCGTAGGCCCCGTTGTCGTAGGCCCCGCACGAAGCCGAGCGCCGTGCGCAGCGCAGGAGGATCGACCCGGACCACATAATCGCCCGGGAGGAAGGCGCCGGAATGAGACCCCGCTCCCGCGAACACGATCGCGTGATCCCCCTCACGCTCGAGCTGTGGATCGTCCCAACGCCGGCGTAGGTCGTCGCCGCGGTAGTCGTGCGAAGAGAATGCGGCCCATACCGGATGTGGTGGCTCGGCGCCGCCCTCGGCCAGATAGATGGTGACGAGCTCCCAGTCCGCCTCGTGATCGTTGATGCCGTGAAACGTCGAGCGCCAATCGTTCATGGCGTAGAAGAACCAGTACTGAAGGCAGATGTAGCCGCCCTCCCGAACCACACGCCCGTAGTAGGGGAAGCGGCCGGGCTCCAGATGGGCGCGATAGCTGATGTGGGCGGCCGCGGTCAGCCCCGCTGGGACCTTGCCGCGCACGAGCAGGGAAGCGCGGACGCCGGCATCGATGAGCCGACCCGCGATGCCGGTCGTGGTCAGGCGCCCGGCCGTGCTCAGCCGCTGCGGCGAGTGGCGCCGCCAGCGCCGGTACTCTCGACGCCCGAGCGGCTCCTCGACGAAGCGCATGTAGAGGGGACGGTCGCGATGGAGCTTGGCCGCCTCGCACAGCCGCTCGAGGGACAGCGCGCCGACGGGCGCGATCAGCTCCGACTTCCGCTCGGCGGTGCCGGCCCAGAGGCTGCATTGCGCCGCGTACGGGCCGACGGCCGTGGGAAAGAACAGCTCGCCCTGGGTGTAGCGGACGATGGGCTCGTACGCCACCAGCAGATCGCGGTCGGCGCTTGCCGCCGGCGTGTCGGTGGCAGTTTCTGTCAGGGCAGAGAAACTCGTAGGAGCGCAAACCTACCTCGCCGCGTCAGGCGCACGGAAAAGATGACCTCGCGGCGCCGTCCCAGCCGCCTGGGCGCGCGGTCGAGCACAATGGCACCTTCTATGCGCGTGACCGTCCCCGACACCACCGCGTGGCAGGTCATCGATGAGCGCGTCGTGATGCTCGAGCTCGACTCCGAGCGCTATTTCCGTCTCGACGAGGTCGGCAGCCGGATGTGGGAGAGCTGGCCGAGCTCGGCGACGTCGACGCTGCTGCCGAGCGGCTCGCCATGGCGAGTTCGACGTGGACGCCGACAGGCTCCGCGTCGATCTGCACGCGTTTGTGAAGCGGCTCGTCGCGGCGGGCCTCATCAGCGTTGATTCCGACGCCCCGTGACCGCCATCGTCGCCTACGCTGCGCGCGCGGCCGACCCCGCCGATGCTGCCTGGCTCGAGCCGGCGACCGGCATCTCCACCAAGGCGGGCCCCGATGGCCACGCCTACCGGCGGTGGGCGCGAGCCGGCCTCGGTCACGCGCTGCTGCGCACCGACGGCGAGCGAGGGGGTCGACTCTGCCTCGACGGTCACACGTGGATCGCAGCGGCCGTGCGCCTCGACGACCCCGGGGCCCTCGCGGCAGGCCTGCGGCGGGCCGGCATGCCGGCCGCGAGCGCGGACGAGCACGCCGCCGCGCTGCTCCTGCGTGCCTACGAAGTCTGGGGCGAAGGTCTCGTCGAGCACATCAGCGGCGACTTCGCCTTCGCGCTCTTCGATGGCGTCAATGAGCGGCTGGTCTGCGCCCGCGACCAGCTCGGAGTCGTGCCGCTGCACTACGTGCAGCAGGGGGAGGGGCTCCTCGTGGCCAGCGTGCTCGAGGCCCTCCTCGCCCATCCTCGTGTCTCAGGCGAGCTTGACGGCAACGCGATCACCGACTTTCTGGCCTTCGGCCTCTATACCGACCCGGCGGCCACCGCCTTTGCCGCCATCCGCCAGCTTCCGCCCGCCCACCGCCTCGTGTGGACACCGACAGAGGTGCGCCTCGAGCGCTACCCGCGCCTGCCCCCGCGACCGTCGCTGCGCAGCTTCGCTCGCGCTCAGGATGCGGCAGGGGCGCTCACCGAGCGCCTGGACGAGGCCGTGGCCGACCGGCTCGGGCCGCGGCGTGTGGCCGTGCAGCTCAGCGGCGGCATGGACTCGACGAGCGTGGCCGCCAGCGCGGCCGCCACCCTCCGTCCACGCGGGGGCGAAGTCCATGCCTTCGCCCTCACGCTCGGCGCGGACAGCGGCGATCGCGAGGGCGAGCTGGCGCGCCAGGTGGCCCGACATCTGGGGGTCCAGATCCACGTCCTTGACGCCTCACATGAGTCCCCGATCGATCCCCGCACGCAGCCCGCCTACCTGCCCGAACCGCTGCCCTACGCCTACACCGGCCTGACTCTCCATCTCGCTGAGCTGCAGGCACAGTGGAGCCGGGTCAGCCTCTCCGGTCACGGAGGCGACCAGCTCTTCGGCTACGTGCCGTGGTACTGGGCCGAGTGGGTGCTTCAGGGCTCGCTCTCGCGGACCGCGCGGGCCCTCACCGCCGGTGCGCGGGCGCATCACCGGCTCCGGCTCGGGATCCGGCCCGCCATACGCCAAGCCCGAACGAGACCGGACGCCGCTCCGCGCTGGCTGTCCGCCCCTCGTCGACCGGACCGCCTCGCGGCCCGCCTGAGCTCGAGCGACCGCGACGCCCGCGGTCTGGTGCACTCGCCGCTGTGGGCGTCCGAGTTTCGCCACGGCGATCCCAGCTTCACCGGCCTGCCCGTGCGCTTTCGCTTTCCCCTCGTCGATCTGCGCCTCATCGACTTCGTACGCAGCCTCGCCCCCGACCCCTGGCTCGCCGGCAAGCGCATCCTCCGCGAGACCGCTACCGGGCGCCTGCCCGAGGAGGTACGGCTGCGGCCCAAGACCCCGCTCGGCGTCCGGGCGCCGGCCGGCGTCACCGACGACACGCTGACCGCGCTCGCCGACATGGTGATGCACTGCCCGGAGCTTGATCGCTTCGTCGATCGCGGCACGCTGCGGGCCGAGCTGCTCGCCCACGGTGCGGATGCCAGCTCAGAACGGTTCGCCCGCGACCGAGCCCTCGGCCTCGCCTACTGGCTGTGGCACCGCAACTGACCCATCGCCACCGCCACTACGGCCTCACGATCGCGTCCAGCGCCGAGCTGCCGGCGCTGACGCCCGCCACCGGCGGGCCCGTCGACATCCGCGTGCTCGTCACGAGGGCCGACGCACAACCGGCCCTCGATGGGGAATGGGTTGCCGTGGGATCGGCGGGATCGACGTGGCGGCAGGCCACGCGCGACGGCTCGCGACTGCGGTTGCGGCTGAGCGGCCTTGACGGAGAGTGGGCCGATTTCCTCATCGACGAGGGCGGGACGACCGTACACCTCACCCTCAGCCAGGGGGCATCGCTGCCGGAGATCTCCGAGGTTCTTGCCGCCAACGTGTTCACCTCTCTCCTGGTCCAGCGCGGATGGACGTGCCTACACGCGAGCGTGGTCCTGCTCGGCGGCGGGGCCGTGGCCATCGTGGGGGAGAAGGGGAGCGGGAAAGTCGACGCTCGCCCTCGCGCTGAGCCTGGCCGGCGTGCCGTTGCTCTCCGACGACGTCGCGGCAATCCGTTTCGGGCGCAACGGCTGGCAGGTCGCCCCCGGTCGGTCCCGCATCCGGGTCACGCCCGAATCCGCGGACGCGCTCGGGGCCCGCTTTGACGGGCTGGCGCCCGTCTGGGACGAGCGCCAGCCGCGCCCCGCCAAGCGCTTCTTCGCCGCCGCGCCCAGCCCGGCCGGCGAGACCACCATCCTGCGGGCGATCGTTGTCCTCGCCCGGGCCGGCACCGCCGACGCGCCGCAGCTTCACCTGTCCCCCGCGCTCGATCTGCTCCACAAACTGGTGATCAACCGGCACATGAGCCACACCCTCGGCCGGGCTGAGCACGAACGAGACTTCACCCGCCTCGGCCAGCTCGTGCAGCAGGTTCGGGGCTACGAGCTGCGCCGGCCGGACTCGCTGCCCATGGTCTCATCGGCCGCCACCACGCTGATCGGTGCCCTCTCGCTGCCCGACGATTGAGATTGACCACATCCTTGTGGTTCAATTGGCTGACTGCACCGGGTGCACACGCAGGACGCACAGAGGGGGATCGATGAACGAGAAGTCCACACCAGAGAGCGGCAAGCGCCGTCCCTACCAGTCGCCGATGCTCGAGGACCTCGGTCCCATGTCCGAGCTGACCGCGGGCGGCAGCGGCCACCACAACCCGAGCGACAGCACCACCTATCAAAGCTCCTGAGCGGTCCGACGGCGGGCTGGCACCCGGCCTTACAAGCAGCGCCGGCCGGAGTCCCGGCCCATGGTCCCGGCGACGGCGATGGCACTGATCCGCGCCTTCTCCGGCACGGGCCATTGAGATCTCGCACATCTTTGTGGTTCAATTGGCTGACTGCACGACGTGCACACGCAGGACGCACAAGGGGGTACCCATGAACGATAACTCCATGCCAGCTAGCGGCGAGCGCCGCCCCTATCAGGCTCCAAAGCTCGAGGAACTGGGCTCGCTGGCCGAACTGACCGCAGGCGGCGGCGGCACCTTCAGTCCAGCCGACAGCGCCACCTACTACAGCTCCTGAGCCGACGGGCGGCGCGACCGGCGCCGGGCCGGCGCCCTTCGTCTCTGGCCGCTACGTTCGCGCTCGGGCGCGGCGGGCTCTCGCCGTCGCTGGTCGAGGCCGCCGACGTCGCGCGGCTCGAGCAGGAGGTCGGCGTGCTGCCGCCTTTTCCCGCGGTCGGGCTGGAATGCCGCCTGCGGGAAGCGCCGGGCGCTTCCGTGGACCTGCAGGTGGGTGGGCGGCGCGAGGAGAGCCACGGGGTCCGGCGGTTCCTCGCTCGCGTCCGGGATGACGGCGTGCTTGCACCGGCGTGGGAGCCCGTCGAGCGACTCTGTCGCGACTGGCTGACCTCGGGCTCTGAGCTTTGCGACACTGCGGTTGAGCTCTGGTGCGAGCTCGACCGCCTCGAACCCGACCGACCGCCGGCGCTCGAGACGCTGGCGCCATCGCTCTTTCTGGCTCTGGCCCGTGACGGCGACCCCGCCCGCGTCTGGAGCTACCTCTGCGCCACCCTCGGACTGACGGTGGGCCCGGTGGACGAGGTGCTGAGCCGCTGTGCGTCGGCCTGCCGTCCCGGGGCGTGGCTCAGTCATCTCGGCGTCATGCTCGGCCGCCCGGTTCAAGCGGTCCGCCTGCACGTCAGCGGGGTGCGCCTCGGCGACCTCGGCGCCTATCTGCGAGCGGTCGGATGGCCGGGGGCTGGGGAGCGAGCCGTCGGAGGCCGCCCGGTTGCTCCTCGACCATGCCGACACCCTCGTGCTCTGCCTCGATGTCGTCGGTGATCTGCTGCCCCGGCTTGGCCTCGAGGCCTTCTTCTCCCAGCCCCATGGCACGGATCCCCGATGGCGGGCGCTGCTGGACCGGCTGGTCGCGGCCGGAGCCGCCGACCCGGGGCGCACGCGTCACCTCCTCGACTGGCCGGCCACGATTACGCCCGACCGCACGGAGGCGTGGCCCGACCCCTTCCTCGTCGCCGATCTCCAGGCCGAGCCCGACCGCCTCGGTGTGTTCGAGCGCCGGCTCAGCCACGTGAAGGTAACCCTCGAGCCTGATGCCACGTTTCGGCGAAGGCCTACTTCGGCGCGGGGCACGTCTTCTGGCGCCACGAGCCCCCGCCGCCTGCCGCCGAGAGCCGGCGGCACTGCGGGCGGCGTCGTCGGTGCCAGAGGCCATCGATCGTGGCCTGGCCTACCTGCTCGAGCGCCGCAACCAAGCCGGCTGGTGGCGCGATTTCTTCGACCGCGCCCGGCCCTCGGCAGCCGACGCGCGGTCACCGGCTACTCGAGCGACGAATGGGTCACCGCCTACGTCGCGGCGCTCCCGGCCGCGTGCCGCGTCCGGCCGCCGGGACGGCCGCGCGCGAAGCCCTCGATCTTCTGCTCGGCCGCCGGGAGTCCGGCGGCTGGGGCTACCACGCTCTGCTGCCCGCCGACGCCGACACGACGACGTGGGTCCTGCGGCTGGCCGCCGCCGTCGGCGCTCCGGAAGCCCCGCGCCTGGTCGAGGCGCGGGCGTTCGTCGCCAGCCAGACGGATGACGAGGGGGGGTCCACCTATCCGGTGGAAGCGGCCCCGGCGCTGGCCGACTTTCTCCAGATGCCCGCGACTACGACGGATGGTGTGGCGCTCACCTGTGCGTGACCGCCGCGGCGGCCGCCCTCACTTCGTACCGTGCGTCGCTGGACTATCTCCGGCGCGCACAACGTCCCGACGGCGCCTGGAGCGGCCACTGGTGGGACGACGACGAGTACGCCACGCTACGGGCGGTGGAGGTCCTCGGCGCTCATGGTCACACACGGGAGGTGACCCGTGCCGCCGAGTGGGCCCGACGGCGGATTCCCCCCGCGGGGCCGTCGTCTCACCGAGCAGCGGCGCACCCTCTCCCTTTGCCACCGCCCTGGCCGCCTCGATCATATTCACGGCGGCCTCGGCGGCGGAGGCGGCCACG
The DNA here is from genome assembly GCA_963777185.1 of uncultured Solirubrobacterales bacterium. Lineage (GTDB taxonomy): Bacteria > Actinomycetota > Thermoleophilia > Solirubrobacterales > Solirubrobacteraceae > Palsa-465. The sequence goes on along the minus strand of CAVZPU010000010.1, from coordinate 53,292 downwards.
CGGGCAGTGCGCTGGTTGCTCGGCCAGCAGCGCGCGGACGGGAGCTGGACTCCATCGGCGCGGCTGCGTGTGCCGGCTCCGGACGAGCCCGACCCTCTCGGCTCGCCGGCGAGCACTTTGACCTACCTCGACGACGACTCCCTCTTCACGACGGCGACCGTCCTGGCCGCCCTCGCTCAGGCGTAGCGGGCCCGCCGCAGCTGCCAGTCGATCCGATGGGCGCGCCGCAGACTTTCCGCCGTCACCGCGCACCCGGCCGCGGCCGCGAGAGCGAGCACCGGGTCGAGCCCATCCTCGGGGTCAAGCGCCCGCAGCCGCGCGCGCAGGTCCGGGTCCTGGCGCACGAGGCGCAGGAAGCGCAGCGCTTCGGAGAGGCCGTCAGGCTCGGACACCCACGTCAGACTAGAGCGACCCCGAGGTCTGAAGCATGATCGGCTCCGAGCACCGCCTTCTGGCTCGGCGAGTGCTCTCTTACCTGAGCCCGTACCGTCTCCGCGCGGCGCTCGCGCTCCTGGTCAGCGTCCTGCAGTCTCTCCTCATCTTGGTGCCCCTCGTGGCGGCCAAGGTGCTCGTCGATCGCATCACCCACGGCACGCCGTCACTCGGCAGCCTGGCCGTTCCGGTCCTCGTCGCCTTCGCAGCGGCGCTCGCGGCAACAGTGGCCGGCCTTTTCGGCGCCCTTCTGCTCGAGCAGATCAGCGAGGGCATCGTCTTCGACCTCAGGCAGGAGCTGTTCGCCACCCTGATCGGTCAGGGAGCCGCCTTCTACACGCGCAAGCGCGCCGGCGATGTGCTCTCGCGCATCCTCGGCGACATCGGCGGTGTCGACACCACGCTGTCGACCACGCTCCTCGCGCTCGGCCAGTCCGCGCTTCAGATCACCGCCACCGTGGTGCTCATGGTCGTGCTCGACTGGCGCCTGGCCCTGGCCGCGTTCGTGGTTGTGCCCGTGGTGGCGCTGCCGGCCCGCCGGGCCGGCCAGCGCATCTCCGCGGCCCGCGGAGGCGTGCAGGAGCAGCTGGCCGGCATGACCGCCTACCTGCAAGAGACGCTTGGTCTCTCCGGCATGCTCCTGCTGCGGGTGTTCGGGCGCCAGGACGCCGAGCTTGCGCGCTTTCGCGACATCAACGCCGAGATGCGCCGGCGCGAGATCGCCGCCTCTATGACCGCGCAGCGCTTCGCGATCGTCCTCACCCTGCTCGGATCGGTCGCTCCGGTGACCATCCTCCTGCTCGGAGGCCTCCTGATCACCCACCACGAGGCCTCGCCCGGCACCGTCCTCGTGTTCGGCACGCTCATTGTCGGGCGGCTCTTCTTCTCGCTGCAGGGCATGGCCACGGCCGCGGCCAGCGCGCTCGGATCGAGCGCCCTGTGGCAGCGCATCTTCGCCATCCTCGACGAGCCGCCCGAGGTCGTCGAGCGGCCGGGGGCACTCCGGCTGACCGCCGTCCGCGGCGAGGTGGGCCTGAACTCGGTCACCTTCTGTTATCCCGGTCAGACCGAACCGGCGGTGCGCGAGATCTCCTTCTCGGTCGAGCCGGGACAGCTCGTGGCCCTCGTCGGCCCGAGCGGCGCGGGCAAGACCACCCTCGGCGCCCTCATCGCCCGGCTGCTCGACCCGCAGAGCGGGTCGGTGTCACTCGACGGGCACGACGTGCGCGAGCTCACACTGGCCAGCATCAGCGACGCCGTCGGTCTCGTGGCCCAGGAGACCTTTCTCTTCCATGCCACGTTGCGAGAGAACCTCCTCTACGGGCGTCCGCAGGCAGATGATCAGGCGCTGGCCGCGGCCGTCCGGGATGCCTACCTCGGGGAGGTGGTGGCCCGGCTGCCCGATGGGTTGGACACCGTGGTCGGCGAGCGCGGTCATCGCCTGAGCGGTGGAGAACGTCAGCGTGTCGCCGTCGCGCGAACGATTATTCGCGACCCGCGGGTCCTCATTCTCGACGAGGCCACCTCCCACCTCGACAGCCGCTCCGAGCGGTTCGTGCAGGAGGGGCTTGAGCGACTGATGCACGGCCGCACGGCGATCGTCATCGCCCACCGGCTGTCCACCGTGCTGCACGCCGACCAGCTCATCGTCCTCGATGAAGGCCGGGTCGTCGAGCGTGGCTCTCACGCGGAGCTTGTGCGTGGCGGCGGTATGTACGCCCACCTGCACGCGCTGCAGTCGGTCACGCCGGTCGGCTCCTGACCATCAGACGCCGACTGGGACGTGGTGCCAGCCGCGGCTGATGCTCACATCGTCCCACACCAGACCGTCCGCGATGAGCTCCCACTCGGGGAAGCGGCCGAGCGTCTCCTCGAGCACGATCCGCCCCAGAAGGCGCGCGACGGCGTTCCCCAGGCAGAAGTGAACGCCGTAGCCGAAGGCCACGTGGCGGTCGAGCCGTCGCCTGACATCGAGGCGGTCGGGGTCGGGGAAGGCGCGGTCATCACGGTTGGCCGCCGCGCTCAACAACAGCACCACCGACCCGGCGGGCATCAGCCGGTCATAGAGGTGGACGTCCACGGTGACCGTGCGAGCCTGGGCGGCCGCCGGCGACTCGTAGCGCAGGAGCTCCTCCACGGCGCCGGGGATGAGCGCGGGATCCTCGACGAGCAGGCGGCGCTGATCAGGCCAGCGGGCCAGGCAGTACCCGGTCCAGCCGATCAGCTTCGCCGTTGTCTCCAGCGCCGCGACGGCGACCACCCACACACAGGTCAGCAGCTCTGCCTCGCCGAGCGCGCGCCGACCGCCCACCGGGTCCTCGATGTGCGCGGCGGCGAGGGCCGTGACTCGGTCCTCGGTTGGATGGCGCAACCGCCAGCGCACATATTCCGAGATCCCGAAGCTCAGTCCCGGAGTGATCGAGCGCGATCCCTGGGGGTCTTGCACCGCCGGCTGGAGGTAGCGGCGAATCCGCTGCCCCATGTCCTCGGGGATGTCGAAGAGCAGCTCGATCGCTCGCAGCGACATTCCGATGCCAAGGTCGACGGCGAAGTCCAAGCCACCGGCATCGCGGCCAACCTCGAGTATGTGGCGACAGGCCGCTCGCAGCGCCGGCTCCAGGGCGGCGATGCGCCGCGGGGCGAAGGTCGAGGCGAGCAGCTGGCGGTGGCCGTTGTGCAGGGGAGGATCTTCGAAGGCGAAGTTCCCCAGCGAGACCGGCTCTCGGCGCTTGGCCGGACCGAGCAGGGCACCCCGAGCGGAGCTGAAGCGCTGCCAGTCGAGCGCGAACTCTCGGACGTCCTGGAACCGGCTGACCGCCCAGAAGCCGAGCTCCTCGTTGTGGTACAGCGGCTCCTCGTCGCGCAGCCACCGCCACACCTCGTAGGGGTTGCGGTCCAGCTCAGGATCGTCGGGTGAGTACACAGGCGCCGACGAGCGCGGAAGCGCTTCGCTCATGCCTGGGCGAGCCGCTCCTCGAGGGCGCGTGCGAGCACCGGACCGACCACCCCTGCGCTGGCCTCCTGGCCCAGCTCAGCGTGGAGGACCGGGACGTCGACGATGTGCAGCCGGTCGCCGAGCAGCGGTCCCCACCCTCGATCGTGGGCGCCCTGAAGGCCGCCGGCCCGAAGGAGGAGCACCCGGTCGGGAAACGGCGGCTCCGAGGCGTAGCCGCCCGCCAGCGCGAACATGATCTGGAAAGCCCACGAAGCCCTGAGCTCGGGCGCGACTGGCGAGTGAGGAGCGGCCGCCGCCGCCACAGCCCCGTCTCCTGAGTGCCGCTCCCCGCGGGAGGAGAGCGTGTGGGCGAGCTTCCCGACGAGCAGGTCCAGCAGGTAGCGTCCCTGCCCGAGCGCGCCGCGCGCGGCCAGCTCGCGGCGCTGCTCCATGCGGCGTATCTGCTGGAGGGTGGGGACGGGGACGGAGTTGCCGAGGATCACGAGAGGCACCTCGCTCCCTGCGGCCAGTAACTGGCGTGCCACCTCGAGCGCAATGAGGCCGCCCATCGAGACGCCGTAGAACAGGTAGGGCCCCTCGGGATAGAGGTCTTGTATGCGGGCCACATAGCCGGCCGCAAACTCCTGAAAGCTCGACCAGCGTGCCGGGCCGCCATCCAGGAGGCGGCAGCGCAGCCCGTAGATGGGCTGGTCCTCGCCCAGCGCTTCGGCGAGCCCGCGGGCGAAGAGAAGGCTGCCTTGGCCGTCGTGGATGACAAACAGCGGCGGCCGCGCTCCCTCGGTCCGGATGGCCATCGGGGCGTCCCAGCTCATGGCGTCGCTTTCGAGCATGAGCGCGAGTGACGCGATCGTGGGGGCCTCGGCCAGCAGCGACACCGGACGGTCGAAGCCGAGCCGCTTGGCGATGAGGGGGATCATCTGGGCCGCGCGCAGTGAGTCGCCCCCGATCGCGAAGAAGGAGTCGTGGCGACCGACCCGCTCGAGTCCCAGTACCTGGCACCAGATCGCGGCGAGCTCCGTCTCCAGCGGTCCCACGGGGTCCTCGTCAGCTGCCGCAGCCTCGCTCCCGGCATCCGGCAAGGCGGCGACGGCGGCGCGGTCGATCTTGCCCCCGGGGAGTTGGGGCAGCTGGGGGGCGAAGGCGATCCGGCTCGGCACCATGTAACCCGGCACGCGCCGGGCCAGCGCGGTCCGCAGCACGCGGGCGTCGAGCTGGCGGCCGGCCTCGGGCACGATGCAGGCCACGAGCCGGGTGTGCTCGCCCTCGAGGTAGGTCGCCACGGCCGTGGCCTCGATGCCCTCGAGCCGGTGCAGCTCCGCTTCCACCTCGCCGAGCTCGATGCGGTTGCCGTACACCTTCACGAGGTGATCGAGGCGACCGCGGTGCTCGAGGATCCCATCGGGGCGCAGGCGGCCGGCATCTCCCGTGCGCACCTGCCGGCGGCCGTCGGGCAGTTCTCGGAACGTGCCCGGGGTCAGCTCAGGACGGCGCCAGTAGCCGAGGGCGCAGACGTGGCTGCGGGTGACGATCTCGCCGACCTGGCCGGCAGGGAGCTCGTGGCCGTCCTCATCCAGGATGACAACCTCGATGCCGGAGATCGGCCGGCCCGCGGGGAGGGGCCCCAGACCGGCCGGCATGGTCGCGGGGATCTCGAAAGACGCCAGCATGAGCGACTCGGACTGCCCGAGAACGTTGACGATGACAGCGTTACGGTCCACATGCGGGCGCAGGCGGACGACATCCTCCCAGGTGGCCGTCTCGCCCCCCAGGCTCAACCGGCGCACATGCGAAAAGCGCCGATCGGGGGCGAGGCCGGCGAGAAGGAAGCGCAGCACCGTGGGGACCAGGCTGAGGAACTCGATCCTGCTGGCGTCGATCCAGTCGGCCAGCGGAGCGATCTGATGGCGCCGGATCTCATACGCCACGAGGGTGCCGCGCAGCGACAGCACCCCCATGATGGACAATTCGGTGTGCGCCACCGTTCCGGCGAGGATCTGGCCCACGCGGGCCTCGGGGATGGCGCCCCACTTGTCCATACCGGTCAGGAGGGCGTCGAAGGCGTCCCGCCCCACCATGATCCCCTTGGGCGCGCCCGTCGACCCCGACGTGTAGACGATGGACACGAGCTCGCCGCGCGGCCGGTCGACGGGCGTTCGCTCGCCGGTCAGCTGGAGCGGGTGTGCGACCGGTGCGGGCAGCCCAAGATCCTCGTCGCCGTCGACGTCACTGAGCAGCAGCGAGGCCTCGACGTCGGCCAGGATGGTCGCCACCCGCTCGGCCGGGGCCGTCGGGTCGATGGCGACCGCCACCTTGCCGGCGCGCTGGATGGCCACGAAGCCCACCGCCACGGCGTGGGTGCCCGCAGCCCGCAGCGCCACCCGTGCGGCGCCGTCGGAGATGACGTCGAGCAGGCCGTGGGCGAGGCCGTCGGCCTGCTCGTTGAGCTCGGCATAGGTGATCGCCTGGCCGTCGATCTCGAGCGCCGCGCGCCCGGGATCGGCGGCCGCGATCTCGCGCAGCGCCCGCGAGGCGGGACTGAGGGTGAAGGAGATGGTGTCGATGGCGAGTGAACCCCGGCCTGGTGCGTTCCGTGCCCTGACAACTTTAGCTCTCCGGGCAAGGCCTAGAGGGTGACCACGCCGCCCGCCCGGGCGGCCGTGCGGGCCGCCTCGAGCACCCGGAGCGTGACCACGGCGTCGCGCGGGTCGACGGGCGGCGGCCCGCCCTCCTGCAGCGCTTCTCGGAGCAGGGCGTAGAACCGGGGCCAGTCCCCGGGCTCCGGCGGCACGGGGACGCTGCGTTCCCCGGCCACGAGCCGGCCGTGCTCCCACTCGGCCGGCTTTCCCCAGCTTGGGGTGGTGTCGGGGCGGTGCCCGTCGCGCAACGCGGCTTCCTGCGGATCGAGTCCGCTGACGACAAAGCCGCCCGAGGAGCCCTGGACGCGCAGGCGGGGCCCGGCCGCGGGCGCCAACGCCGAGGCCCACAGGTGGCTCGTCGTCCCGCTGGCGTGGCGCAGGGCCACGAACACGTCGTCCTCGCCCGCCGCTTCCCGGCGAGCGTCGATTTCGGCGTAGACCTGAACAGCAGGGCCAAACAGGAGCAGAGCCTGGTCGACGAGGTGGCTGCCGAGGTCCAAGAGCACGCCGCCGCCCTCCTCGGGCGACTGAACCTCGCGCCACTTCTCCGGATCGGCGACGGGCCGCCAGCGCTCGAAGCGCGACTCGTAGCGCCTGATCGCCCCCAGGGCGCCCTCGGCCATCAGGCGGCGCAGGGTGAGCTGATCGGTGTCCCAGCGACGGTTCTGAAACACGGTGAGGAGCACGCCGGCTCGCTGCGCCTGCGCCACCAAGGCCTCGGCCCCGGCGGCGGTGATGGCCAGCGGCTTGTCGACGACGGTGGGGATCCCGTGCGCCAGCGCGGCGGCGGCCACGGGCACGTGGGCGGTGTTGGGGGTGGCCACGACGATCGCATCCGGCGGCGGCGAGGCTGACCAGAGATTGTCGACCTGAGCGACCGCGCGGGCGCCGGGATGCTCGGCGGCAAGCTGGCGGCGGCGAGTCTCGCTGCCGGTCACGACCCAGCTCAGCTCGAGCCCCGCGGTGGCGGCGATGAGCGGGGCGTGAAAGAAGCGACCGGCCAGGCCGTAGCCGACGATGGCGATCCGGAGGTCGGGCACGGACGCGTGCCTACCCGCGACGCAGCAACCGGCCGACCGCGGCCATGAGCTCCTCGGTCTTGGCCTCGCGCTCGTGGGTCTCCGCCCCGAGCACGCAGTGGTGAGCGTGGTCGTCGAGCAGGCCCAGAGCGACCTTGTCGAGCGCCGCCTGCACGGCGGCGATCTGGGTCAGCACGTCGATGCAGTAGCGATCCTCGTTGACCATGCGGCCGATGCCGCCGACCTGGCCTTCGATGCGGCGCAGGCGGCCCAGCAGCTGATCCTTGGATGCGGCGTAGCCACGTGTGGGGGAGGGGCCGGAAGTCATAACGGGAAAGAGATACTACTACCCCCGGGGGGTATACTGCAACCATGGCCGCCGTGCTCGATGTGCTCTGGCATGGCCTGCGCGATGCCGGGCTGATGGCCTGGGAGGTGTGCTGGGCGCTCGTGCTTGGCTTCTTCATCTCGGCTGTCGTGCAGGCCTGGGTACCGCGCGGGCGCATCGAGCGCGCTTTGTCGGGCGGTGGCCCGCGGTCGGTGGCCACGGCCACCGGCCTGGGGGCGGCCTCCTCCTCGTGTTCGTATGCGGCCGTCGCCATCGCCAAGAGCCTGTTCGAAAAGGGGGCCTCCGCAGCGTCGGCGCTCGCCTTCCAGTTCGCTTCCACCAACCTCGTGTGGGAGCTCGGGCTTGTGCTGTGGGTGCTGATCGGCTGGCCGTTCACCCTGGCCGAGTACGTGGGCGGAGTGGTGATGATCGGGTTGATGGGGATCCTGCTGCGCGCGTTCGTGTCGCCGGGCCTCGAAGCTCGGGCTCGGGGGCGCGCCGAGAGGGCCGACGCCGGCCATCAGCACCACGCGCTCAGCCCGGCCATGGGCTGGCGCGAGCGCGTGCGCAGCGCCGCCGCCTGGTCTGACGTGGCCCACAACTTCCGCGGCGACTGGCAGATGCTGTGGAAGGAGATCACCATCGGCTTTCTGCTCGCCGGCTTCGTGGCCCAGGTCGACAACGGCGTCTTTCACCATCTCTTTCTGACCGGGGCGCCCGGGATCGTGCAGTCACTCTGGGGGGCCATCATCGGTCCCGTGATCGCCGTGCTCTCGTTCGTCTGCTCGGTCGGAAACGTGCCGCTGGCGGCGGTGCTGTGGAGCGGTGGCATCTCCTTTGCCGGGGTCCTGGGCTTTCTCTTCGCCGACCTGATCGTGCTCCCGATCATCGCCATCTATCGCAAGTACTACGGCACGAGCTACGCCTTGCGTATCACCGCGCTCATGTTCGTGACCATGGTCGCCGCCGCCCTCGGGATCGACGCGGTCTTCAGCGCCCTGGGGCTCATCCCATCCGGCGCCCGCCCCACCCGGACCGACATCTTCAGCTCCATCGCCGTCAACTACAAGCTTGTGCTCAACGTGGTCGCCCTGGGCCTGTTTGCCGCGCTCATGGCGCTCACCGCTCGCCGGGGCGCCACCGACCCGGTCTGTGGCATGAAGATCGACCGGGGCCGGGCGCTCACCGCCGAGCGCGCCGGGCAGACCTATTACTTCTGCTCCGAGCACTGCCGCCACGGCTTCGCGGCCAGGGTCGCCGGAGCCGCTGTCGACGCTACGGTCATCTGAGTGCGGATCGCCACCTGGAACGTCAACTCGATCAAGCAGCGGCTTCCCCGCCTGCTGCCCTGGCTCGACGAGCGCCAGCCGGACGTCGTCTGCCTGCAGGAGACCAAGCTCCCCGACGACGCGTTCATGGAGCTCCTGGGCAGACGCGCTGGCCGAGCGCGGCTACGCCGTCGCGCTGTCACGGCGAGGCGGCCTGGAACGGCGTGGCCATCCTCTCCCGGCCGGGGCTCGAGGAGGTTGTCGTCGGGCTCCCCGGGGCGCCCGGCTTTCCCCATCCGGAGGCGCGGGCCGTGTCGGCCACGTGCGGCGGGATCCGGGTCGTCTCGGTCTATGTCCCCAACGGGCGGGCGCCCGGACTCCGACCACTACCGCTACAAGCTGGCATGGCTGGCCGCGTTGCGCGAGCTCGTGGCCGCGGGCCCCGAGGCGCTCGTGGTGTGCGGCGACATGAACATCGCCCCCGCCGACGCCGACGTCTTCGATCCGGAGGCCTACGTCGGCCAGACCCATGTCACCGCCGCCCGAGCGCGCCGCGCTCGCCGAGCTTCAGTCCCTCGGACTGCGCGACGTCGTGCGCGACCGCTGGCCGCAGGAGCGGGTCTTCACCTACTGGGATTACCGCGCCGGGATGTTCCACCAAGGACCTCGGCATGCGGATCGATCTCGTCCTGGCCAGCACGGCCGTCGCCGGCCGGGTGCAGGCGGCCTGGGTCGACCGCCAGGCGCGCAAGGGCAAGGGCCCGAGCGACCACGCACCGGTCATCGTCGACCTCGACGAGGCGCCGGACGGCGACATCGGGCCGGTGGTGCCGCCGCCCTCCGCGCCGCCTGCAGCGGCGCGGCGGTCAAGCTGCCTCAGGCCCGCTGATCGCCGCAGCGTGGCCGGTCCCGGTCGCGCGAGGGCTGCACCCGCTTGGGCTCGCCCGGCATCTTCGGGTAATCCGGCGGGATAGGGCATGTCGCCGCAGCCCCTCCGGCTCATCGTCGCGCTCGTACATCGTCAAGCAGCGGCTCGAGCGAGTGGGCGACGCTCGTCGATGTCGGCGTGCAGGTCGCCGAGCTGCGCGAAGCGCGCCGGCATCGTGGCCACCGTGAACTCCTCGGGCGCGACGTCGGCAAGCTCGTCCCAGCGTCAGAGGCGCCGAGACGGGCGCGCCGGGCTTGGGCCGGATGCTGTAGGCGGAGGCGATCGTGCGGTCGCGCGCGTTCTGGTTGTAGTCGATGAAGATCCGCTCGCCGCGCTCCTCCTTCCACCACTTGGTCGTCACCTGCTCGGGCAGGCGGCGCTCGAGCTCGCGGCCGAAGGCGATGGCGGCGTGGCGGACGTCGGTGAACGTCCAGCGCGGCTCGATGCGGATGTACAGGTGCATGCCGCGCCCGCCCGAGGTCTTGGGAAAGCCGGCGTAGCCGAGCTCGCCCAGGAGCTCCCGGGCCTCGACCGGCGACGCTGCGCGGCGTCGGCGAAATCGGTCCCCGGCTGGGGATCGAGGTCGATGCGCAGCTCGTCGGGATGGTCGACGTCGTCGCGGCGCACCGGCCAGGGGTGAAAGGTGATCGTCCCCATCTGCGCCGCCCAGGCGACGACGGCCGGTCTCGGTCGGGCAGACCTCGTCGGCGGTGCGGCCGGAGGGAAACTGGATCCGCGCGGTCTGCACGTAGTCGGGAGCGCCCTTGGGCACCCGCTTCTGATAGAAGGCGTCGCCGCCACCTCGGTCCCGGGTGGAGAGCACGATGCCCGGATGCACGCCCTTGGGCCAGCGCTCGAGCGTCGTGGGCCGGCGCTGCAGGGCGCGCATGATGCCGTCGCTCGACCGCGAGGTAGTACTTGACGATGTCGAGCTTGGTCACCGCGGCCGAGCGCTCGGTGGCGGGGAAGATCACGCGCTCGGGATTGGAGATCCGCACGTCGCGACCGCCGGCTTGGAGGAAGACCTCATCGGGCTTGGCCATCGTGGTCAAGTTCTACGCCACGGCCGGTGGGCCTGCGGCGGGATGCTGGCCGGCCGTCGCTTCGAGCTAGCGTCCCGGTCATGACGGGGAACGCACGGCAATGAGTCGGCTCGTGGCCCTCGTGACCGTCGGTGTCGCGGCTCTCACGGTCACCGCCTTCGCCGTGGTCAGCTGCGTGGTGGAGAACACCGGCTTTGACTGGCACCAGGTGAGCATCGGTGGCCGCGTCCAGTGCCTGCCCGTGGCCTCCTCGCTCGGCGCCCAGCACCAGGGTCTGCAGGGGGTCAAGCACGTGGTGCGACCGATGGTCTTCGCCTACTCCCCGCCGGATACGCCGTCGTTCTGGATGGACGACACCCCGGCGCCATTGACCGGGGTGTGGGTGGGCGCCGCCCACCGCGTGATCGGGTACTGGCAGGGCCAGCCCGAGTCAGATGCCCTGCATCCGCCGCCCGCGCCGGTCAGCGCGGTCATCGAATACCCGCGCGGTGCTCCCGTCCCCGCCCGTGGAACGGCGGTGACCGTCGGCGGCCACTGCCCGGCTCAAGTCGGGCTCTGAGTCAGCCGTCCAGGACCACGGCGGCCTCGGGCGTGACCACGCGGAAGGTGAAGCTCTCCTCGAGATAGAGCTGGACGCGGTCGGCGTCGTGGGCTCGGTAGCCGATCGACAAGTCCTGACCGGACTCGAAGAGAAAATCGCCGCCGCTCGTGCTGAGCACGATCGCGCCTCTGACCCCGGGGGCCCAGACGATCGGGCCTCCAAGGATCTTGCCGAGGTGGTCGAGGAGGGGGTAGCCGCCATGCTCGGCCGTCTCGGCCACGCGCAGGTACTGATCGCCGCCCAGGGCCAGGGCATAGGGACCGCTGATGCCGGCGTGCAGCAGGCGCTCCACGGCGGTGGCCACCGGTCGGGGATACTCATTGGGGTCGTCGCCCAGCGGGACGCGGTCGTAAGGGGAAACCTCGGTGATCCCCTCGATGGATGCATCCGGCCAGCCATGGAAGACGGCGATGTTCTCGGCCACCGCGATCTGGTGGGCGGCGGTTTCGAGCGGCTCGAGGTCGGCGTCCTGCGCCCCGCGGTCGATGGTGGCCAGCTCCTCGCGGGAGAGCTCGAAGTCGGCCCGCAGCTCGATCAGGGGCAGAACGCGGCGCCGCCGGGCGCGAACGCCCTGGCAGGGCGCGGACTCCACCGGTGCCGTGCGACCCAGGTTGGTGGCCGAGTACTCCCAGCCCTGCGGTCCGGCGAAATCGACCAGCTTGCGGGCGGCCAGCGCGGGCAGCAACCGTTCCCGCGCCTCCTCGTCGAGCTCCTGCCAGCCGTCGTCGCTGATCGGGGCCAGGGGCCGAAGCAGGTGGTTCATCGTCCTCCTCCTCGCAGGCTGCCGATACCGAGCGACCCGTCCTCGGACGGTCCTTCGGCGGCGCCTTGTCCGCCTTCGAGCACGGCCTCCTCGGATTCCTCGCCGTGTTCGACGACATCGCCGGGCTGGAACAGGATCCCCTGGGCGATCTTGCGCCAGGCCGGCACCCTGCGAAACAGGAGCTCGAGGTCCATGGCGAAGTGCTTGAACTCCTCGCCCTGGGCGTCGCTCATCACGGCGCGCGCGTCCGGATCGCGTTCCACGGCCAGGCGCTGCTCATACCAGCCGATGGCCTCGGCCTCCTCGGTCAGCGACGCGCACAGGCGGGCGAACGTGCGCGTCTGCGCCGGCAGCTCCTCCGGCGGCTCGTGATACTGGTCAAAACCCATCAGATCTCCTGGTCCGGTTCACGCATGTTCTCACGCCTGCTGGCCATAGCGCTGCTGGCCTTCGGCTTGCTCTGGCGCTGCGGCGCCACACACGTTCACCGCGCGCCCACCGGCACGCTAACGGCCCGGGCGCCCGCGCGCCCCCCGCCCGGCTCGCCGTTGCCCTCCTCGACGTGCTGAGGGTTTTCGTCCGCGGGCGCCGGGTAAGTCGCCCGCCATGGGTTCTGAGGAGCAGGAGTTTCCACCGCAGGAGCAGGAGCGTCCCGGCTACGAGGGCGAGATGTCCCCCGAGCCCCACGACGAGATGCGCGACTACCGGGGCACGGGCAAGCTCGAGGGTCGCGTCGCGCTCGTCACCGGCGGCGACTCGGGGATCGGCCGGGCGGTGTGCGTGGCCTTCGCCAAGGAGGGCGCCGATGTGGCCATCGCCTACCTGAGCGAGCACGACGACGCCGAGCACACGAAGGAGCTCGTCGAGGCCGAGGGCCGGCGCGCGTTGACGCTGGCCTGCGATCTGCAGCGCGAGGAGGAGTGCCAGCGCATCGTCCGCGAGACCGTCGACGAGCTCGGCCGCCTCGACGTCCTGGTCAACCACCACGGCACGCAGACACCGGTCGACGATCCGCAGGAGATCTCCACCGAGCAGTTCGACGGGACCTTCAAGACCAACGTCTACGGTCCGTTTTGGACCACCATGGCCGCGCTGCAGCACATGGAGTCGGGCGCCGCGATCATCAACACCGGCTCGGTCAACGGGCTGCGCGGCAACGGGTCGCTGATTGACTACGCGGCCAGCAAGGGTGCCGTGCACGTGCTCACGATGTCGCTGGCCCAGGCCCTCGCTGACCGCGGCATTCGTGTCAACTGCGTCGCGCCGGGGCCGGTGTGGACGCCGCTGATCCCGGCCACGTTCCCGGAGGAGAAGGTGCAGTCCTTCGGCCAGCAGGTGCCGATGGGGCGGGCCGCCCAGCCGGACGAGATCGCCCCGTCCTATGTGTTCTTCGCCTCCGAGCAGCTCTCGAGCTACTACACAGGCGAGGTGCTGGCGCCGGTCGGCGGAGAGACGCACCCCGGGTGAGCGTGGCCGTCGTCACCGGGGCGGACTCCGGGATCGGAAAGGCCACCGCGGTGGTCCTGGCCGGCCGCGGCTTCGACATCGGCTTCACCTGGCATGACGACGAGGAGGGCGCCCAGGGCACGGCCTCCGAGATCGGCCAGCGCGGGCGGCGGGTCGAGTCCCGTCAGCTCGACCTGACCGACGAGGGCGCCGGTCCGCGCGCGATCGGGGAGCTGGCCGATGCCCTGGGCGGCATCGATGTGCTCGTCAACAATGCCGGCACCGGCCACACCACGCCCTTTCTCGAGCTCGGCCTCGACGAGTGGCGCCGCGTGCTCGAGGTCGATCTGACCGCGGCCTTCACCGTCGCCCAGGAGGCGGCACGACGGATGGTGGCGGCGGGCCGGGGCGGGCGGATCATCAACATCACGAGCATCCACGAGCACGTCCCGCTCAAACAGGCCAGCGCCTACTGCGCCGCCAAGGGCGGTCTCGGCCTGCTGACCAAGGTCATGGCCCTGGAGCTGACCGAGCACGGCATCACCGTCAACTCGGTCGCCCCGGGCGAGACGGCCACGCCGCTCACCGGCGCCCACGACGTCGACCCCGAGGACATCGACCGGGCGCAGACCATCCCCACCGGGCGGCCGGGCCACACGCGCGAGATCGCCGCCGCTGTGGCCTACCTGGCCTCACCGGAGGCCAGCTACACGACGGGCAGCTCGCTTGTCGTCGACGGTGGCCTCACGCTGATGGCCGCCGTGCAGATGTAGGGCACCCCTCGCGGCGGGGTGGGGCGCAAAACGCGACGCATGGTTGCGTTTGGCGCCCCACACCCAGCCGGGTGACACAGTTGGCCTGTGCGCGTCCTGGTGGCCACGGCCCTCGCCCTCGTCACGGCCCTCGCCCTCGCCCTGGCTCCCGCCGTGCCCGCCCACCCTGCCGCTTTTCACGCCCACGGCAGCGTGGAGCAGGTCTACGTCACCGGGGCGAGTACCCGGGCGCCGCTGGTCCTCGTCGACCGCCACGGCCGCACGGTGGCCCGCCGGCGCCCCGACCGCTTGGGCGCGGTCCTGTTTCGCGGCGTGGCCCCGGGGTCCGGCTACCGCGTGCAGCAGCGCGCCGGCGACTCCCCACCCCTGACCGTCGGACCCGACCGCCCCGCGCCCCCGAGCACGGCGATCTACGGCCAGCGCATTCCCCGTTCGGGCTACGGCTACCTGACCACGCGGGACGGCACGAGGCTGGCCATCGACGTCCGCCTGCCCTGGCTGGCCCGGGCCGGGCCGTATCCGACCCTCATCGAATACGGCGGCTACGGCTATGCCGACCCCTACCACGGGCCCGACAGCGGCATCGCCACGCTGGCCCAGGCCCTCGGATTCGCGGTCGTGGACATCGACATGCGCGGCACCGGCTGCTCGGGCGGAGCCTTTGACTATTTCGAGCCGCTGCAGAGCCTCGACGGCTACGACGCGATCGAGACGGTCGCCCGCCAGCCCTGGGTCCTGCACCACCGGGTGGGCATGATCGGTATCTCCTACGGGGGGATCAGTCAGCTCTTCGTGGCCGCCACCCGGCCCCCGCACCTGGCGGCCATCGCGCCGCTGTCGGTGATCGACAGCACGATCACCACGCTGTATCCCGGCGGCATCCTCAATCCCGGCTTCGCCGTGGCCTGGGCTCGCGACCGGGCCTACGACGCCCAGGTTGCCTCGCCGAGCGCCGGGCAGCCCTGGGCCTGGGACCGCATCGCCCACGGTGATCAGACCTGCCGGCGCAATCAGGCCCTGCACGCCGAGGCCATGAACCCGCTGGCTCAGATCCGCGCCTACCGCTTCTACGTGCCGGCCGTCGAGGACCCCCTCGATCCGGTCACCTTCGTGCACCGGATCACGGTGCCCGTGTTCGTTGCCTGCCAATTCAACGACGAGCAGACGGGAGGGCACTGCCCCGCCCTGGCCAGCCACATGACCGGCACGGCACACAAGTGGTTCACGTTTACCAACGGCGTGCACGGCGACTCGCTCGACCCCGCCACCTTCGATCGCTGGCTGGACTTTCTCGATCTCTACGTGGCTCGCGCGGCTCCCCGCTTCCCCGCGAGGCTGCGTCCGTTGACCAGCGCCATCTGGAATACCGCGCTCGGCATTCCAGGTCTGAGCCTTCCTCCCGATCCGATTCAGGCGCAGCCCAGCTACGCGGTGGCGCTCGCCGCTTTCGAGCGGCTGCCCGCCATCCGCGTCCTGTTCGACAACGGGGCCGGGGGCGCCATCCCCGGACAGCCCGTGCCCCGCTTCGCGGCGGCGTTCTCGCGCTTCCCGGTCCCCGGGACGCACGCGGTCTCGTGGTATCTCGATCGGGGTGGGGTCCTGGCTCCGGGCCGTCCCCGCCAGGCCGGAACCGACCGCTTCACCTGGAACCCGGCCGCCCGGCCGGCCACCGACTTCCGCGGTCCGGACGGCCCGGGCGGGCTGTGGACGGCCGACCCGGCCTACGACTGGACCGAGAACCCGGTGGGCACGGCGCTGGCCTATGTGACGGCGCCGCTGAAACAGAACACGGTGGTCATCGGGGCGGGCGCCGTCCAGGCCTGGATCCGGGCCTCGGCGCCCAGCGTCGACCTGCAGGCCACGGTCACCGAGGTCCGTCCCGACGGCCAGGAGACGTTCGTGCAGAGCGGCTGGCTGCGCACGAGCGTGCGCGCGCTCGACCCGGCCCGGAGCACCCTGCTCGAACCGGTGCTCAGCCTGCGCCGGGCCACCGCCGCGCCGCTGCCCCGGGGCCGCTTCACCAAGGTGGTGATTCCGCTCTATTACGAGGGGCACGTCTACCGGGCCGGCTCGCGGCTCCGGGTCATCATCAGCGCGCCCGGCGGTGATCAGCCGGTGTGGGCCTTCGGTCACCTCCAGCCCCGCGGCCGGGCCCGGGTGTGGCTGATCCACTCCGCCAGCGAGCCCTCCCGATTGGTGCTGCCGGTCGTCTCCGGCGTGCAGGTCACAGGCGGGCTCTCACCCTGTCCGGGCCTGCGCGGTGAGCCGTGCCGGGCCTACCGCCCCTGACCACCGCCGTCCACCATGCGGGACCGGCGGCCCAGAGCGTCGCGCAGGCGGCCTGGAGGGCCGCCCCGAGGGCGGTCTCAGGGTGGGCAGGCAGGCACGATGCCCCGCAACTGCGCCCCGGTTATGACCGCCGCGGGGGCTCTGACCAGTCCACCGCCGGCATCACCGCCACCAGCCCGCTCGGGTTGATCATCGGATGGGTACGGTAATAGTGGGCGCGGATCTCGTCGAAGGACACGGTGCGCCGCCACTCCGGGCCACTGGTACAGGTCGCGGGCGTAGGGCCACAGGTGCTCGTACTCGATGAGCTTGCGCCGCGAGCATTTGAAGTGAACCTGGTAGACCGCATCGAAGCGCAGCAGCGTCGTGAACAGCCGCCAGTCGGTCTCCACGGGCTCCTCGCCGAACAAGAACCGCGTGCCCGCCAGGCGCTCGTCGACCTCGTCGAGGGCTCCAAAGAGCTTGTTCACCGCCCACTCGTAGACCCGCTGGTTGCCGGCGAAGCCGGCCTGGTAGACGGCGTTGTTGACGTTCTCGTACAAGTGGCGGTTGAGCTCGTCGATCTCGGGCCGCAGCGGTTCGGGACACAACGCCACCGGATGGGCGGCCAGCTCCCGGAAGGCGGTGCTGAGCATGCGCAGGACGTCGGCTGACTCGTTGTTGACGATCGCCCCCTGCTCGCGGTCCCACAGCACCGGCACGCTGACCCGGTCGCCAAATTCCGGATCGGTGGCGGTGTAGGCCTCGCGCAGGAAGGCGAAGCCGTTGACCGGATCGGTGTAGCCCCCGCCGCTGAACCGCCAGCCCCGGTCGTCGCGGATCGGGTCCACGAACGAGATGCTGATGGCCTTCTGCAGGCCCATGAGCTCGCGGGCGATGATCGTCCGGTGCGCCCAGGGACAGGCCCGGGCCACGTAGAGGTGATAGCGGCCGGCCACGGCGGGCAGCCCGGTGGAGCTGTCGGCGCTGACCCAGCGCCGGAAGCGGCTGCGCTGGCGGTGAAAGGCGCCGTCCTCGCTGCGCTCGGCCCCGAGGGAGAACGTCTTGATGGTCTCGGTCACCCGGCCAGTTCAGCACACCCGCCTGGACACCGCGCGTCAGGCGGCCGCGCGCAGGCGGGCCAGGGGCGGCCGCTGCACCGGCTCACCTGCGCCCGCGTCCGCCGCCAGGCGACCGTCGCCGGCCAGCCGGGCGGCCACCGCCTGGAGGACGGCATCGGCCATCGGCCCGAGTTCGCGCAGCGGCTGGTGGGCGTTCTGACGCACGTCGAGGTCGACCTGGGCGATCCCCTCGAGGCCGACCTGGGCGTAGGCGTCGAGGAGCAGGGCGATGTCGACGCCGTAGCCGGTGACGAAGGGCAGGCGCTCGAGGAGTTCCCGGCGTGCGGCCACCTCGCCGGCCAGCGGCTGGCGGATGGCGGCCAGCTCGGGATAGAAGGTCTTGAGCAGGGGCCGTGCCGTCAGCTCGGTGACCCGGCCGCCCCCGTCGGGGAGCGTCGTCTCGCCGATCCGGAAGGGACGGCGGTAGAAGCCCTTGACGAAGGACAGGGCAGGATCGCCCAGCAGGGGCCCGATGAGACCGCGGGCGAAGTGGGCGCCGAAATCCTCGGAGTCGGCGTCCATGAAGCAGATGATGTCCCCGTGCAGGACGCTGAGCGCCCGCCACATGGCGTCGCCCTTGCCCAGCACCGCGCCCAGCTCAGGCCGGAGCTCCTCCTGGGAATAGACCTCGGCGCCCCGGCCGCGGGCGATCTCTGCGGTCCCATCGCTGGAGTGATCGACGACCACGATCTGATTGACGATCTCGCGCGCCTGCAGCGGCTGCAGGGCAGCGAGAATCGGCCCGATGGTGCGGGCCTCGTCGCGGGCCGGCAGGCAGAGCGACACCGTCGGGCGGGGCGTGGCGGCGAGGCGCTCGAGGGGGAAGTCGCGGTGGGAGAAGGTGTGGGTCCACTCCCAGGCCCGGTCGCTTCGGGGCATGGTGCAGAGGATGGCAGCCGCGCTAATCCGCCAGCCGGGCGGTGAAGGCCGCGAGCTTGGCCGGATCGCGCAGCGGCCGCCCGTGGCCAAAGCAGACGAGGTCCGGCGCCAGGGAGGCCAGACGGCGCATGGATTCGCGGTTGCGCGGCGGATCCGGGGTGAAGAACGGCTTGGGCTCGTGCAGACCGGGGAGGCCGGTGAGCGTGTCGATGTTGGTGAACACGTCGCCACAGATGAGCGTCCGGTCGGCCTCGCGCCACAGCGAGATGTGACCGGCTGAGTGACCGGGGGTGTCGAGCACGGTGAAGCCCGCCACCTCGTCACCCTCGTGCAGGCGCCGGGCCACCGGGTGCGGCGGGCCCGTCCAGATCCGATCAAACAGGGTGTTGAGGGGATGGCTGGGCTGGCGCTCGCGGATGCCGCCCGCCTCCATGGCCGCCGTATCGCCCTCCCCGCACCACAGCTCGATCCCCAGGGTCTCGCACACCTCGTGGCTGGCGCCCTGGTGATCGGGATGGGCGTGGGTGATCGCGTGGGCGCTGACCGCCCGGCCCTGGAGCTGGCGCAGGATGCGCCGGCCCGCCCGGCGCGAGGCGGCATCGACGAGCACGTCGCCGACCAGGTAGACGTTGATGGCATAGGGCGGCAGGCCATCGAGGAGGTGGACGTCGGGCGCCAGCTCCTTCACGGCTGGGCGCTCCGCAGCCGGCGCTCGCTGCGCACAGCCCAGGCGGCGTCACCGAAGCGCTCGCGGACGGCGACGGCACTGCCCTCGTGGTCGTATCTGACCCGCCGGTGCTCGATCGAGCCGTCCACGTGCACGAGGGCGTAGGCGGCGGCCGGGTCGCCGTCCAAGGGCATGCCGACGCTGCCCGGGTTGAGCAGCTCGATGCCGTCGGGACGGGTGCGGCGAAAGGCCAGGTGGGTGTGGCCGAACACGATGCGCCGCTCGGTCACACCACCCAGGAGCTCGTCCTCGTCCTGCGCCGGCTGGGGAACAAAGGAGCGCATGTCGGAGAGGGGGGAGGCGTGGCAGTAGCGAATGCCGTCGAGCACGGTCTGCTCGGGAAGGGCTCCCAGCTCGGCGGCCAGCGCCTCGCCGAGCGCGCCACGGCAGGCGTCGACGGCCTCCCGCCCGGTGTCGTCGAGGTCGGTGGCGTCGCGATCCGCGCTCCAGCGGTCGACGTTGCCGCGGATCCACGTAGCGTCGGGGAGGGCGCGCAACCGGGCCACCGTCTCGGCCGGCCAGGGTCCGAACAGGGCGTAGTCGCCGCCGAGCAGGTAGCGCTGCGCCCCGGCGTCGCGGGCGTCGGCGAGCACGGCCTCGAGCGCCGGCAGGTTGCCGTGCACGTCGTAGAGGAGGGCGAGGGTCACGGCGCGGACGCTAGCCGATCGGGGTGCCGCTCCCGGCTCAGGAGGCCCGGGCGATCTCCCAGCTGAAGCCGCGGATGGCGAACGTGACCCCGATCACCGACCAGGCGGCGATGATGCCGAGCTGGGTGACGTGGCTGCCGATCCCCGCGCCGGTGACCATGGCGCCCGACAGCCCGTCGATGACGGGCTTGAGCGGCAGGGCGGAGGCGATGCCCTTGAGGAACCCGGGGGCGTTGGTGGCGTCATAGAACACGCCGGAGATGAAGATCACCGGAAGGAACACGGCGTTGACGTAGGCGGGGCGGAGTCGAAGTTGGGGATGGCGTGCGAGAAGGCCACGCCCAGCGAGGCGAAGCACAGCACCCCGGCGGCCACGAACAGCACGAGCTCGGCGCAGTCCTTGGGCCATCCGGTGCCGAAGAACACCCGTCCGGCCACGGTGATGATGGCGATCTGCACCGCCGTGTTGGTCACGGCGTTGCCGGCGATCCCCAGCAGGTAGGAGCTGCCCGGCATCGGCGTGCCCCGGATCCGCTTGAGCACCCCCTGCTCGCGCAGGAAGACCATGTTGAAGGCCAGGGCGGAAAAGGTCGTCGACATCACGCTCATGCCGGCGATCCCGGGCACGATCACGTTGAGGTCGTGCTGGTTGCCGTTGAAGATGGCCCCGAAGAAGACCAGGAAGAGCAGCGGCAGCAGGAAGTTGAAGAAGGCGGCGCTCGGGTTGCGCCAGAACAGCCGGCGCTCGAGGCGGTACTGGCGCCAGGCCAGCGTCAGCGTCTCAGCCATCGCGGGCCTCCGGCCGGACCGGGTCTGCCGGAACCGCATCGCCTCGCCGGCGGGTGCCCCGGCCGGTGCCGGGCCCGCCCCGGCGGCGCCCGCGACCGCGCCGGCCTCCGCCGGTGGGCACCGCGGCCACGGGGTCCTCCGATCCGGCCGTGAGCTCGAGATAGACGTCTTCGAGCGTCGGGCGCGAGACGCTGAGCCCCTCGAGCCGCTCGCCGCGGGCCAGCGCCGCGGCCGTGAGCTCGTGAGAAGGGTGGTGGGATCCTCGGTCTGGTGCTCGACGAGCTCGCCGCTCGGCGCGCGGTAGGTGATCCGGTAGGGAGCCGTCCCCGGCGCCCGCGCCGAGCTCGCGCGGGGCGCCCTCGATGACGATGCGCCCGTCCTTGATGATGGCCACGCGGTCCGCCAGCGCCTGGGCCTCGTCGAGGTAGTGGGTGGTCAAGAGCACGGTCTTGCCGAGCTGGCCGAGCGAGCGGATCGTCTCCCAGGCGTTGCGCCGGGCGGCGGGATCAAAGCCGGTGGTGGGCTCGTCGAGGAAGATGAGCTCGGGGTCGCCGACGAGGGCCAGGGCCAGGTCGAGGCGCCGCAGCTGGCCGCCCGAGAGCGTGCGCGCCATGGCGCCCTCCTTGCCCGCCAGGCCGGCCAGCGCGATCACCTCGTCGACGTCGCGGGGGTGGGGGTACATGGCGGCGAAGTGCGCCAGCGCCTCGCGGACGCGGATGTGGCGGTACAGGCCCGTGCTCTGCAGAACGATGCCCACGCGGGCCCGGAGCTCGCGCGGCCGGCTCCCGGGATCGAAGCCGAGGACGCGGACCTCGCCGCTCGAGCGCAGCCGGTACCCCTCCAATATCTCGACCGTCGTAGTCTTTCCGGCGCCATTGGGACCGAGCAGTCCGAACACTTCGCCCCGGCGAACCTCGAAGTCGATGCCACGGACGGCCTGAAACTCACCGTAGCTCTTGCGCAGGTCCCGAACCTCAATCGCCAGATCGGCCATGGCCGCCATGATGGCAGCGCCCGTCGCGAGCGAGGCTGACGCGCGATGAGGGAGGTGCTGCGGCTGACGGCCTACCGGCGGCTGCTGGTCGCCTACGCCCTCAACGAGCTGGCCTGGGCCGTGGGCCCTCTCACCCTGTCCTACTTCGTCTACCGCAAGACGGGGAGCGCTCTGGGCTCGACCGCTTTCTTCGTGTGCTCGCTGTTCGTGCCCGCCCTCCTCGCTCCGCTGGTCGTGGCGCAGCTCGACCAGCTCCCGGCGCGAAGGGTGCTGCCGGTCCTGTACACGTCCGAGGCCGCGATCGCCCTGGTGCTGGCGGCGCTGCTGATGCACCTGGGCTTGGCGCTCGTGCTTTTCGCTCACCGTCATCGATGGCATTCTGGCCCTCACGGCCCGGCCGCTGGCGGTGGCCACGACGGTGGCCGTGATCTCGTCGCGAGGCCTGCTGCGGGAAGGCAATGCGGTGAGCAACTTCTGCTTTTCGATCGCCACCATGATCGGACCCGCCATCGGCGGGATCCTCGTGGCGGCCGGGGGCACGCGGGTCGCCCTGTTCGTCACCACCGGCCTGTTCGCGCTCGTCGCCGTCGACCTCGCCACGGCGCGGGGCCTGCCGGAGCCCACGCTGGCGGCGCGGCCAGGCGGACACCCGATCCGCGCGGCCCTCGACTATGCCCGCCGCCACGCGGCGATCCGCTCCCTGGTCGGCATCCAGGCGGCGGCGCTGTTCTTCTTCACTCTCTCGATCCCGGTCGAAGTCGTCTACACCCAGCATTCGCTGCACGCCGGAGCCGGGGGCTATGGGGCGCTCCTGGCCGCCTGGGGGGCCGGGGTGGTAGCCGGCAGTGCCGTGTACCTGCGCTGGCGAGGCGCCGATGCCCGGCCGCTCATCGCGCTGAGCGCCCTCGCGCTGATGGTGGGCCTTGGCGGTATGGCGGCCGCGCCCAGCCTGTCGGTGGCCCTGCTGGCCGCCGGGATGGCCGGGGTCGGCAATGGCGTCGAGGCGGTGGCCGTGCGCACGGCCCTGCAGGAGCAGACCGACGAGAGCTGGATGGCGCTGATCATGAGCTTCAACGACTCGATGAGCAAGGCGGTTCCGGGGCTCGGCATCGTGGCCGGCGGCGTCATCGCCACGCTGGCCGGCCCGCGGGCAGCGCTCGCGGTGGGCGCGGCCGGTTCGCTGGCCATCGCCGCCGCCAGCTGGGCCGTTCTGCGCCCCCACCCGGTCGTCCTGCGCCCGGCGGCCGAGCCGCCGCCGCTGTAGCGTTCGGAGCGGTGCGCCGCGCCTGCATCGACATCGGCTCCAATACGACCCGGTTGCTGGTGGCGGACAGCACCAACGGCGCTCTGCACGAGGTCGATCAACGCCGGACGTTCACCCATCTGCGCCGGGCCCTGTCTCGCGATGGCGCCATCGGGGCCGCGAAGATCGACGAGGTGGTCGAGGTGGTGCAAGAGCAGCTGGCCGTGGCCCAGGCGCTCGGCGCCGAGCACGTCGCCCTCGTGGCCACGGCGGCGGTGCGCCGGGCCCGTGACGGGAGCGCGCTGGCGGCGGCGCTGCGGGAGCGCTGCGGCTGTGAGCTCCAGATCCTGTCCGAGACCGAGGAGGCGCGGCTCGCCTTTCTTGGCGCGTGTGGGGCCGTGGCCCGCAGCGGGGAGCCGGCCGAGGCCGGCGCCGAGCTCGGAGTCGTCGACGTGGGGGGCGGGTCCTCCGAGCTCGTCGTGGGGGCCTTCCCCGATCGGATCCGGTGGTCGGCCTCACTGGCCCTCGGCTCGGGGCTGCTGGCCGACGCCTGCTTTCAGGACGATCCGCCGTCTCAGCGCGACATCGAGCGCGCCGCCGATCACGTTGCCGCGGCTCTGGACGGCTTGGACGTCCCCGTCCCGGCGCGCGCCGTCGCCGTGGGCGGCAGCGCTGCCTCCCTGTACCGCCTGGGCGGCCCCCGGCTCGACGGGCCCGCCTTCGCTACCGCCCTGGCCGTGCTCCTGGAGCGCCCGCCGATGACCTGGCTCGCCGCTACGGCCTCGACGTCCAGCGGGTCCGCCTGCTCCCGGCCGGGCTCGTCATCCTGCGCGCCGTGCACGAGCGCTTCGGTGTGCCGCTCGAGCTCGTGGGGGGTGGGCTGCGCGAGGGGGTGCTGCTCGAGCTGGCGGGGAGGTAGGGGAGCCGGTCGGCTACCAGCCGCCGCGCCAATCGGCGTTCATGGCCCGCCGCTTGGCCGCATCCATGCGCGCGTGGTGGCGCCGGTCGAGCCACCACTGGATGGTGGAGAACACGATGATGACGGTGGGGAAGAAGATGATGACCAGGAACATGGCGCTGGTGATCACCGGGTCGGTGGTCTCCCCGTACCAGCCTTCACCTCCGCCGGCGTGGGCCAGAGCGGCCGGTGCCGCGGCAAGCGCCCCGGTGAGGACGGCGATGAGGACGGCGCTCAGGCGGCGGACTCGCATGGGCTCCAGAGATTACCTCAGGGGCGGGGCGCCGCGAAGGCGGGGGTCAGCGGCGCCGGCTCAGGCCGCCCGCGCGTCCCGGCTCGTGCCCACCGCAGCCAGGGCCTCGAGCAGGGCCGGGTTGTACTCCTTGGCCTCGAGGGTGATCTGGAGGTGGCTGAGCGCGACCTCGAAGACCTCGGCACGGGCGGCGGCGGCCAGCTCACGCTGCTTGCGCGGCGCGACGAGCTCA
Organism: uncultured Solirubrobacterales bacterium; assembly: GCA_963777185.1. GTDB lineage: Bacteria > Actinomycetota > Thermoleophilia > Solirubrobacterales > Solirubrobacteraceae > Palsa-465. The sequence continues at coordinate 28,988 of CAVZPU010000010.1, read as the reverse complement.
TCGCGCGTGGTTAGCACGACCGCGCTGGGAACCTCGAGCTCGCCCAGCCAGGGGCGGGAATCGAAGCGCCCGAGCTCGCGTCCCGCCTCGGCGATGTCCGAGGCCGAGTGGCGCATGAGCTCCGACTGCAGCCAGGCCGTGCGCCGGGAGTCCCGAAGCCCAGCCCGCCGGAAGCCCGCCCGGTAGGTCAGTCGCGGCGCCAGCGAGAGGGAGAGGCCGAGCAGCCCGAGGCCCTTGAACGACCGCTGGGTGCGCCGGTCCTGCCAATGCTGGGCGGTGCCGCTGAGCACCAGGCCGGTGACCAGGTCGGGATGGTGGCGGGCGACGAGCTGGGCGATGGCACCCCCCATCGAGTAGCCGACCACGATCGCCGGGGTGAGCGAGAGCGTGCTCAGCACCGCGGCGGCGTCATCGGCACAGTCGCGCAGCCGGAAGGGCCCGATCGGTCGCAGCCCGCGACCATGGCCGCGGTGGTCGATGGCCAGCACGCGGTAGCCGGCGTGCGCGAGGTCCGCGTAGGCGCCCCACCAGTTGAGATCAGCGGTGGCCATCCAGCCGTGGAGGAGCATGACCGGCTGGCCGGGGCCGCCGCTGTCGCGAAGGAAGAACTCACCCCGGTCGGGCACCCGGACGGTGGCCGCGGGCAACATCTCGGTTGGCGGGTCCGGAGGCCAGCAGTCGTGGGCACGGGGCCATCCTACCCCGGCGGCTCGGGACGCCGACCTACCATGAGCGCCGATGGCCGTCGTGATCGCATCCGACCTGGGCAAGGACATGGCCGGGGAGCCGCTCCTGCGCGGCATCTCGTTCAAGCTCGAGCGCCGCGACCGCATGACCCTGTCCGGCCGCAACGGCGCGGGCAAGACGACGCTGCTGCGCATGCTCGTCGGCGAGGCGTCAGTCGATCAGGGCGAGCTGGTCCTGGCCAAGGGCGCCAAGGTCGCCCTCCACGACCAGCGCCCGCCGCGCGAGCGCGACCTGTCGCTGCGCGAGTACGTCCTCAGCGGGGCGCGCGAGCTGGTCGAGATCGAGGCGGAGCTGGCCGCGCTCGAGCAGCGCATGGCCGGCGGTGACCACGAGGAGGCGACGCTGAACCGCTACGCCGACGCCCAGGCTCGGCTCGAGCACGCCGGCGGCTACGGGTGGCGCGAGCGGGCCCTCTCCACCCTGCACGGTCTCGGCTTTCGCGACGACGCCGATCTCGACCGCCCTCTGCACACGTTCTCCGGCGGCGAGCTGACCCGGGCCTCGCTCGGACGCGCGCTGGCCGGGGCGCCCGACCTGCTGCTGCTCGACGAGCCGACCAACCATCTCGACATCGCCTCGCTCGAGTGGCTCGAGCAGCACCTGGTCGCTCTCGACGCGGCCATCGTCCTCGTCGCCCACGACCGCTGGTTCTTGGAAGCGGTCGGCACCTCGGTGCTCGAGCTCGAGGGCGGGCGCGGCAAGTTCTTCCCCGGCCCCTGGCACGCCTGGCGCAAGGAGAAGGCGGCGCGCGAGCTCGCCCTCGGCCGCGCCATCGAGCGCCAGCAGGCCGAGATCGCCCGCCTCGAGCGCTTCGTCACCCGCTTTCGCGCCGGCACGCGCGCCCGCCAAGCCCAGTCGCGGGCCAAGAAGCTGGAGAAGATCGACCGCATCACGCGCGGCTCCGGCGGACGGCGCGGCGCTCGCCTTCGCCTTCAAGCCACCTGAGCGCAGCGGCCGGGTCGTCTTCGAGCTCGAGGGCGGCCGGCTCGCGGTCGGCGACCGCGTGCTTCTCGACGCGGCCGAGCTATGGCTCGAGCGCGGCGAGCACGTCTCGCTGGTCGGCCCCAACGGCGCCGGCAAGACGACGCTGATCGAGACCCTGGCCGGCCGCCGCCCGCTCGGCGAGGCGCCGCCCGGCGGCGGTCCGCTGGTGGCCGGCAAGCTCCGCACCGGCCACAACGTCAAGATCGGCTACCTCTCCCAGCACGCCGAGGAGCTCCACGCTGGCAACGCGCGCACGGTGCTCGAGGCCGCCGGCCGCCTGACCGGGCTGACCCCGGGCAAGGCGCGGGCCCTGCTCGGCCGCTTCCTGTTCTCGGGCGAGGAGGCCGAGAAGCCGCTCGACGGGCTCTCGGGCGGCGAGCGCCGGCGGCTGTCGCTGGCCATCCTCGTCCACTCGGGCGCCAACGTGCTCATCCTCGACGAGCCGACCAACCACCTCGACCTCGAGAGCCGGGAGGCGCTCGAGCAGGCGCTGGGCGAGTTCCAGGGCTCGCTGCTGCTCGTCTCCCACGACCGGGCCCTGCTCGACGCGGTGGGCTCGCGCACGGTGGCCTTCGAGGAGGGAACGCTGCGCAGCTACGTCGGCGGGTGGCCCGAGTACGTCCGCGTGCGGGAGGAGCGGGCGGCCGCGGCCCGGGCCAAGCCCTCCGCGCCCGCCAAGCCCGCCGCGCGCCCCGGGTCCGCCGAAGCCGGCGGCGCCCCGCGCCGGTGGCCAAAGGTCAGGCCGGGCGCCCGGGCGGCGAGGAGCGCCGGCTCGAGCAGGAGATCGAGGCCGCCGAGGCGGCGCTGCGCGCCGTCGAGGACGAGCTCGCCGACCCGGCGGCCTGGGCCGATGCGCCGAGCGCACCGCGACCAACGCCGCCCGCCACGAGCAGGCCAAGCGGGCCGTGGAGGAGCTCTACCGCCGCTGGGAGCAGGTGGCCGCGGGGCCCTAAACTGCACGAGGCCGCAGATGCTCCATCACGTCCGCAACATCGCCATCGTCCTGCTCATCGCCGCCGTCGTGGTGATCGTGCCCGGCGGCGGCACCGGCGCGAACGTGCTCACCCAGGCCGTGTCGCTGGCCTTCCTGGCCGCGCTCGCCTGGTTCGCCTCGTCATGTACCGCCAGCACCGCTACACGCTGGACGCGCTCGGCGATCGGCGCCGGGCCATCCTCTACGTCGCCGCCGGCGTGGCCGCGGTGACCCTGACCGCGACGCAGCCGGATGTGGTCGACGAGCGCCGGCTCGGTGGCCTGGCTGGTCCTGCTGGCGGGGTGCGTCTACGCCGTGGTCGCCGGTCGTCGTGGCCGCGCGCCGGTAGCGGCCGCTCGGCCGCTGACTCGGACCGCAAGCCGCTCTGGCCCGCCGCCTAGACTCCGCCCGCGGTGTCCCGAGTCCTGCGCGAGGCGATCGCCGACTGGCTGATGCTCGCTCGGCGCCCTGGCCCTGGTCGCCTCGCTGTTCCTGATCTGGAGCCACCAGTTCCCGGCCGCCTTCCGGGGCGGTGGGGCGCCGCGGCGCCCTGCGCGGGGTGCCCCGCGATCCCACCGCCTGGCAGGTCTACTCGGCCGCCGACGTGTGCCTCGCCCTGCTCGCCGGCGCGCTTCTCTATGTGTCCTTCGTGGGCACCCGGCCGGCCCGCCTGGCGGCGCTCGTGCCGGCGCTGTCGCGCTGGCCTTCGTCGTGCACGCCCGCGCCACCCCGCCGACCAACGGGGTCAACCTGTCCACCCCGAGCCTGCCTCTGGCCAGCGGCCTGGTCGACCAGATCGGGCCCACTCCGGACCTCGCCCCCGGCCAGACGCCGGGTCCGACCGTCGCTCGCGACCACCCGTCGCCCGGCCCGGGGGAGACGGTGGCCCTGGTCGCGCTGGCGGTGGCGGTGGCCGGCCTGGCGCTGTCGTTCACGGCCGACTAGCGGTCACCACAGCCTGCACCCCCGGGCGCGTGACCGCCCGTCGAGACCCCGACCCGGGACCTATCCTCGAAGGCGGATGTCCGTCGTCTCCCGCCGACAAGCGCCGCCAGCTCCCCGACGAGCCGGGCGTCTACCTGTTCCGCGACCGCCGCGGCAAGGTCCTCTACGTCGGCAAGGCCATCTCGATCCGCAAGCGCGTGGCCTCGCACTTCTCCAACCCGAGCACCCGGGCGGGCCGCGACCTCCTGCCGATGATCGACCAGATCGAGGCGCTCGTCGTGCACACCGAGGCCGAGGCGCTGCTCGCCGAGCAGAACTTCATCAAGCAGTACAAGCCGCGCTTCAACATCCGCCTGCGCGACGACAAGTCCTATCCCTACATCGCGATCTCGCTCGACGAGGACTTCCCCCGCGTCTACTTCACCCGCGAGCGCCACCGCCGCGACCGGGCCTACTTCGGCCCCTACTCCAATGCCAAGCGCGTGCGCTCCACGCTCGAGGTGCTCGGCAAGGTGTTCATGTTCCGCTCCTGCGAGGGCCCGACGCCGGGGCGGCGCAGCGGCTCGCCGTGCCTGGACTACTACATCAAGCGCTGCGAGGCCCCCTGCGTCGGCTACGTGAGCCGGGAGGACTACCGGCGCCGGCATCGACGGCGTCGATCGACTTCCTCTCCGGCCGCTATCGCGAGATCGAGCGCGAGCTCGAGGCCTCGATGCGCGAGGCGGCGGCCGAGCAGCGCTTCGAGGACGCCGCCCGCGAGCGCAACCGGCTGCGCGGTGTGCACTCGCTGCTCGAGCGCCAGCGGGTGGCCAACGAGGCCACGGGCACGCTCGACGCCATCGCCGTGGCCGTCCACGAGACCGAGGCCAACGCCCAGGTCTTCCAGGTCCGCGACGGCGTCCTCTCCGACCGCCAGAGCTTCTACCTCGACAACGCGGCCGGCGGCGGCATCGCCGAGGTGGCCGAGGCGTTCATCCTCCAGTACTACGCCAGCGCCATGATGGTCCCGCCGCTGCTCGTCGTCCAGCGCGAGCTCGGCGAACCCGGGGCCCTGGCCGAGGCGCTGAGCGCCCGCCGCGGGGGCCAGGTCGAGATCCGGGCCGCCGAGCGGGGCGACAAGCGGCGGATCCTCGAGCTGGCCGAGCGCAACGCCCAGCTCGCCCTCGATCAGGAGCAGCTGCGCTCCGAGCGCCGCCGCCAGCAGCGCGTCGAGGCGCTCGACGGCCTCCAGCAGGCGCTCGGCCTTGACACGATCCCGCTGCGCATCGAGTGCTTTGACATCTCCACCCTGATGGGCACGAACACGGTGGCCTCGATGGTCGTCTTCGAGGGCGGCGCGCCGAAGAAGTCCGACTACCGCCGCTTCAAGGTCCGCTTCGCTGAGGCCCCGAGCGGCAACGGCGGCGGGACGATCGGCCAGCCCGACGACTTCGCGGCCATGGAGGAGGTGCTGGGCCGGCGGATGCGCCAGTTCGAGCGCCAGCTCGACGTCTCCCCGCACGACAAGGAGTACGACCCCAGCTTCGCCGCCCTGCCCAACGTGATCGTCATCGACGGCGGCAAGGGCCAGCTCTCCGCCGGGCTGCGGGCGCTGCAGCCGTTCCGCGACGCGCGGCGTGCTCGTCATCTCGCTGGCCAAGCGGATCGAGGAGGTGTTCATTCCCGGGCGCGAGGCGCCGCTGCTGCTCGACCACGACACGCCGGAGCTCCAGCTGCTCCAGCGCGTCCGCGACGAGGCCCACCGCTTCGCCATCACCCACCACCGCATCCGCCGCGACCGGGCCATGACGGCGTCGATCCTCGACGAGCTGCCCGGGGTGGGGCCGGCGCGCAAGCGCGCCCTGCTGACCCACTTCGGCTCGCCCGACGCCATCCTGGGGGCCAGCCGCGAGGAGCTCGAGGCGGTGCCCGGGACTGCCGGGCAAGCTGGCCCGCGAGGTCTACCGGGAGCTGCACAAGACCGGGTGTGTAATCAGAGGCGGCGGCGCATGCGCCGCCGCCGGCCGGGCCGCATGCGGCCCGGCCCCGGCCGGTGCATGCACCGGCCGGCAACCAAATGGTGCGCCGGGCCCGCGAGTTGCACGTTGGGCTCGCACACGTGCCGCGAGGCCGCCCGCGCGGCCTCGCGATCCACCCCGCGCCCGGGCGCGTCCGGGCTACTGGGTAGAGCACCGCGCTGGCCGCGGGCAGCGTGAGCGAGTAGGTGCCCTGCGTCGCCTGTGATCGGGTCGGTGTGCGCCGCGGCCAGCGTCCCGCTCGCGCGTGGCCGTGCCGAAGCTCTGGCCGCCCGAGGCTGACGCCCGTGGTGGCCGAGATCGAGGGGGCGCGTGAGCCACTCGAGGCTGGCCCGGCCGCCGGCGCCGGGCACCTGCACCGAGACGCGGGCCGAGGCCGATGGGCTCTTGTTGATGAGCACCACCCGGGTGCGCCCGTTGGGCGCGCGGGTGGCCCAGATCTTGCACCGGGCCGTCCGGCGCGTTGACCGGCAGCAGCTGGGCTCCGGGCGGGAAAGCCTGGGTGAACATGAGCATCCCGTAGTACTCGGGGTGGACGAAGCCGAGCCAGCGGTGATGCGGGTGGTGCGTGAAGGTGAAGAGCTCGTAGGGCGCGCCGGGCAGCGTGTGGAGGTTGACCCCGTCGACGCCCGACGCTGGCGAAGTTGAACAGGGTGTCGAGCACCCACAGCGACGGCGGCGAAGGTGTTGCTGACCCCTGTCTGCGCCCGCCGCACGAGGCCGAGTTCATCTCCCCGACGCGAAAGGGCAAGCCCGGCGTCGTGGGTCGACGCTTGACGTAGGGGGCGAGCGAGTCGGCCATCCCGCTCGAGGAGCTGTCCTGCAGCAGGGTGGAGATCGAGGCGAAGCCGGGGGCGATCGGGTCGCTCTCGCAGCCCCGCAGGGGGTAGCGGTGGATGGTCACGAGCTTGAGGCGGGGCTCGGCGGCGATGAACTGGCCCAGGCCGCTCAGCCAGGTGAGCTCGGCGAAGGCCGGGCCGGCCAGCGGAGCGCTCGGCAGCGCGCCCGCCCAGCGCGCTGAAGTCCTGCCTGTAGACGCTGAGGTCGTAGTCGTGGGGGCGGGCGTAGTAGGCGAGCCCGTGCTTGCCCGTGTACCAGGGAAACTCGCTGTAGACGTCGGGCTCGTTGCCGATCTCGAGCGCCTCGATGTAGCGCGGCCGATGCCCTGGAGGAACGCCCGCGCCTCGGTCGCGGCCAGGGCGGGCCGGTCGGCGGCCAGGTTGACGCCCGATGATGAGACGGGCGCTGGTGGCGCGGCGAGCGCGCCGGGTCGTCTGCAGCCAGCCCGGAGTCAGGGTGTAGGTGACGCCGCCCGGTGCCTTGGCGTGGCGAACCGGCCACCAGGTGCGGTCGGTGCTGTTGCCGCCGATCCGGATGACCGGAGCCTGGCCCGGGGCCAGCGCGTGCAGCAGGTTGACGAGGACCGGGTTGATGGCCGGGGATCGCTGCCCGTGTAGGCGCGGACGGCCGAGAACTCGATCGACACGCCGACGAAGCCGGGCGCCATCGGCTGCCCGATCGAGGTTGTCGGCCACCGTGGCCGAGACGGGCGCTTGCGGCGTCTGGGCCCAGCGCGGGGGCCGGCGGCGACGCCGATGAGGCTGAGGGCCAGCGCGACCGGCAGCAGAAGGGCGTGGCGCACGCGGGCCATGCTGGCACACCGGACCTGCGGAGCCGCGCGCGTCCGCGCCGCGCGTCAAGCTATGACCGTGGAGCCCCGGCAGCCCAGCCCGCCGCAGGAGCGGCCCCTCCGGCAGGAGCGCCCGCCGACACCGGGGCGTCTCGGCGCTCACCGACCTGGTCATCATCACCGGGCTTCTCGGGCGCGGGCAAGTCGACGGCCATGGCCGCCTTCGAGGACGAGGGCTACTTCTGCGTCGACAACCTGCCCTCGGAGATGATCCGCTCGCTCGTCGAGCTGTTCATGCACGCGGGCTCGAAGGTGGCCCGGGCGGCCGTCGTCTCCGACGTGCGCGGCGGCAGCTACTTCGAGGGGCTGGCCGAGATGCTCGACGACCTCAAGCCGTCGGGGTCGCGCACCGGGTCCTGTTCCTCGAGGCCGACGAGCAGGCGCTGCATGACCCGCTACAAGGAGACGCGCCGCCGCCACCCGCTCGCCCCGCAGGGCAGCGTGGCCGACGGCATCGCCCGCGAGCGCGAGATCCTGCGCCCCCTGCGCGCCCGGGCCGACGTCGTCATCGACACCACCGGCCTGACCGCGGCCATGCTGCGGCGCAAGCTGGCCGACGAGCTGCTGCCGGCCAGCGACCCCCGGGCGCCTGGTCGTCACCTTCCAGAGCTTCGGCTTCAAGAACGGCCCCGCGCGCGATCCCGACCTCCTCTTCGACGTCCGCTTCCTGCCCAACCCCCACTACGAGCCGCGACCTGCGGCCGCTACACCGGCGACGATCGCGAGGTGGTCGACTTCATCAACCGCGACGGCGACCTCGACCGCTTCTACGAGCGCCTGCATCCGCTGCTCGACTACCTGCTGCCCGCCTACCTGGCCGAGGGCAAGGCCCACCTCGTCGTGGCCATCGGCTGCACGGGCGGGCGCCACCGCTCGGTGGCCATCGCCCGCCACCTGGCCGAGCGCTACGACGTCGACGGCGACTACCTCGTCGAGGTCGTCCACCGCGACATCGGCCGACCGGCGTGATCGACCACGTCGGCTTCGAGGTCAGCGACCTGGCTCGCTCGGCCCGCTTCTACGACGCCGTCTTCTACGCCCTCGGGGCCCGGCGGATGCTCGACTCCGAGCATGCCATCGCCTACGGCATCAACGACCCCCAGTTCTGGATCGTCGTCCGCGGGCGGCGCCCGCGGCCGGCTACGGCCACGTCGCGCTGCAGGCCAGCGGCAAGGCCGCCGTCGATGCCGCCCACGCGGCCGGGCTCGCCCACGGGGGCAGCGGGGAGGGCGAACCGGGCCCGCGGCCGCAGTACGGCCGCCGCTACTACGCCGGCTACCTGCGCGATCCCGACGGCCTGCGGGTCGAGGTCGTCAGCCGCCGCTAGGGGTTGGTCACTGGCGCCCGAGTTTCGCGTACGCGAAACTCGCTGGCGAGCCCGGCGGGCTCGCCGGGGCCGAGCCAGGTACATTTGGGCTGCCGGCCGGGAGTCGGCATTCGCATTTCTGGGATACGACAGGGAGTAGACAGGCATGCCGGTACGCGTCGGGATCAACGGCTTCGGCCGCATCGGTCGAAACGTCTTCCGCGCCGCCTACGAGCGAGGGGCCGACATCGAGTGGCTGGCCGTCAACGACCTCGTCGACCCGCAAGACGATCGCCCACCTGCTCAAGTACGACTCCAACTACGGCCCGTTCCCGGGCGAGGTCGAGGCCACCGACACCGGCCTGCGCGTCGACGGCAACGAGATCCGCGTGCTGGCCGAGCGCGACCCGGCCGCGCTGCCCTGGGAGGAGCTCGGGCGCCGAGGTCGTGATCGAGTCCACCGGGCCTGTTCACCGACCGCGAGAACGCGTCCAAGCACCTGTCGGCCGGCGCCCAGAAGGTCGTCATCTCCGCTCCGGCCACCGATCCCGACGTCACCGTCGCCCTCGGGGTCAACTTCGACGACGCCTACGACCGGAGACAGCCACGAGGTCATCTCCAACGCCTCCTGCACGACCAACTGCCTGGCCCCGATCGCCAAGGTCCTGCACGACACGGTCGGCATCAAGCACGGGCTGATGACCACCATCCACGCCTACACGGCCGATCAGCGCCTGCAGGACATGCCCCACCGCGACCTGCGCCGGGCCCGCGCCGCCGCGGTCAACCTGATCCCCGCCTCCACCGGCGCGGCCAAGGCGATCGGGCCGGTCATCCCCGAGCTCAACGGCAAGCTGCACGGCTTCGCCGTCCGCGCCCCCGTGCCCACCGGCAGCGTCGTCGACCTCACCGTCGAGGCCGAGCGCGAGACGTCGGTGGAGGAGATCAACGAGGCGCTGCGGGCGGCCGCCGAGGGCCCGCTGCAGGGCATCCTGCGCTACACCGAGGACCCGATCGTCTCCAGCGACATCGTCAAGTCCACCGCCTCGTCGATCCTCGACGCCCAGCTCACCGCGGTCATGGACGGGACCATGGTCAAGCTCGTGTCCTGGTACGACAACGAGTGGGGCTACTCCAACCGCATCGTCGACCTGGTGACCAAGCTCCTGTGAGGACCCTCGACGACCTCGGCGAGCTCGACGGCAAGCGCGTGCTCGTCCGGGTCGACTTCAACGTGCCGCTGGCCGACGGCGAGGTGGCCGACGACACGCGCATCCGGGCCGCCCTGCCGACGATCGAGGCGCTGCGCGAGCCGCGGCGCCCGGCTCGTGCTCGTCTCGCACCTCGGCCGGCCCAAGGACCGCGAGCCCGAGCTGTCGATGCGCCCGGCCGCCGACCGGCTGGCCGAGCTGACCGGCGCCGACGTCACGCTGGCCCCCGGGGTGGTCGGCGACGAGGTCCGGGCCTTCGCCGAGAATCTCGCGCCGGGCGACATCCTCGATGCTCGAGAACGTCCGCTACGAGCCGGGCGAGACCGAGAACGACCCCGAGCTCGCCCAAGCGCTGGCCGAGCTGGCCGATGTCTACGTCAACGATGCCTTCGGCGCCGCCCACCGCGCCCACGCCTCGACCGAGGGCGTGGCCCGTCTGGTCGCCCGAGCGGGCGGCCGGCCGGCTGCTCGAGCGCGAGGTGAGCACCCTGCGGGGCGTGCTCGAGGACCCGGCGCGGCCGCTCGTGGCCGTGCTCGGCGGGGCCAAGGTGAGCGACAAGATCGCCGTCATCGAGCGCTTTCGCGAGGTCGCCGACACGATCCTCATCGGCGGGGCCATGTGCTTTCCCTTCTTCGCCGCCCAGGGCCACAGCGTCGGGCGCATCGCTCTGTGCGCCAGAGCGACGTCGAGCTGGCGCGGCGGCTGCTCGATCGGCGGGACGGGCAGGCGAGCTTGAGCTGCCCGGTCGACCTCGTCTGTGGCCGAGCGGTTCGCCGCCGACGCCGCGCCGCAGGCGCTCGACGGCGTCGACGTGCCCGGCGGGTTTGATGGGGCTCGACATCGGACCGCGGACGGCCGAGGCCTACGCGGGGACGATCGCCGACGCGGGCACGGTGTTCTGGAACGGGCCCATGGGCGCCTTCGAGCTCGAGCCGTTTGCCGCCGGCACGCGGGCCGTGGCCCAGGCGGTGGCCGACGCCCCCGGGACGACCGTGGTCGGCGGCGGCGACTCGGCGGCGGCGCTGGTGCAGTTCGGGCTGCGCGACCGCGTCACGCACCTGTCGACCGGCGGCGGGGCGGCGCTCGAGCTCATCGAGGGCCGTTCGTTGCCCGGTGTGGAGGTCCTGGAGTGAGCGCGCGAACGCCGCTGGTGGCCGGCAACTGGAAGATGCACAAGACCATCGAGGAGGCCGAGGACTTCATCCAGGCCCTGCTGCCCCGCGTCTCCACGGCCGACCGACGTCGACGTGGCCATCTGCCCGCCGTTCCTGGCCCTGCAGGCCATGCTCGACTCCACCCGCGGCTCCCGGGTCCAGGTCTACGCCCAGAACATGCACTTCTCCGAATCGGGTGCCTTCACCGGCGAGGTCTCGCCCGTCATGCTCGACGAGATCGGCGTCCACGGCGTCATCCTCGGCCACTCCGAGCGCCGGGAGATGTTCGGCGAGACCGACCAGCGCCCTGGCCCACAAGGTCCCGGCCGCGCTCGACGCCGGGCTTCATTCCCGTGCTCTGCGTGGGGGAGACCGAGGAGGAGCGCGAGGCGGGGGACACCGAGCGCAAGCTCCGCCACCAGGTGCAGGAGGACCTCGCCCGCGTCGAGACCGCGCAGCTGGGCGACGTGGTCATCGCCTATGAGCCGATCTGGGCCATCGGGACCGGGCTCGTGGCCACGGCGGAGCAGGCCCAGGAGGCCATCGCCTTCATCCGGGCGCTGGTCGGCCGATCGCTCCCGCGAGCAGGCCGAGCGCACGCGCGTGCTCTACGGCGGCAGCGTCAAGGCCGATAACGCCGCCGAGCTGCTCGCCCTGCCCGACGTGGACGGCGCCCTGGTCGGCGGCGCCAGCCTCGACGCCGAGTCGTTCGCCGCCATCGTTGACGCCGCCCCGCGATGAGCGGCGGTGGGTTGCACCGGGAGGCGATATCGCTGCCGGCGCCCTGCGCGGCGCTTGATCGTCCTCGACGGCTGGGGTCTGGCCCCGGAGGGGCCTGGCAACGCCGTGACGCAGGCGCAGACGCCGGTGTTCGACGAGCTGTGGTCCTCGTTTCCCCATACCGAGCTGACGGCCTGCGGCGAAGCGGTCGGGTTGCCGCAGGGCCAGATGGGCAACTCGGAGGTCGGCCACCTGAATCTCGGTGCCGGGGCGGTGGTCATGCAGGACCTCATGCGCATCGACCTGTGCGCCCAGCGCGGCGAGCTGCGCTCCATCGAGGCCCTGCGCTCGGCGTTGGCAGACGCCGAGCGGGTCCACCTGATCGGCTTGGTCTCCGACGGCGGCGTGCACTCGAGCCTCGGCCACCTCGAGGCGCTGATCCGGCTCGCCGCGTCCCTCGAGGTCCCCGACCTCGTGCTGCACGCCTTCACTGACGGGCGCGACACGGCGCCCGACTCCGGCGCCGGCTTCCTCGAGACGGTCGAGGGGTGGATGGCCGAAGCCGGCGTGGGCCGCGTGGGCTCGGTGGTCGGCCGCTACTACGCCATGGACCGCGACCGGCGCTGGGACCGGGTCCAGAAGGCCTACGACCTGCTCGTCCACGGCTCTGCCGCCCATGCGGCGGCGACGGGCGCCGAGGCGGTGCGCGACGCCTACGAGCGCGAGGAGACCGACGAGTTCATCACCCCGGTGCGGGTCGGCGAGGAGGGGTCGATCCGGCCCGGGGACTCGGTGCTCGCCTTCAACTTCCGACCCGACCGCATGCGCGAGATCACCCGTGCTCTCGCCGACCCCTCGTTCTCCGAGGTCGACCGGGGCGGGGCCGAGCCGGTGCAGCGCTACACGACGATGACCGAGTACGAGGAAGGCTGGCCCTATCCCGTCGCCTTTCCCCCCGAGCGGCCCGCCGTGACCCTGCCCGCGGTCCTCGCCGAGCAGGGGGCGCGTCAGCTGCACGTGGCCGAGACGGAGAAGTACCCGCACGTCACCTACTTCTTCGGCGGCGGGGAGGAGAGCCCGTACAAGGGCGAGCGGCGCGAGCTCGTCGACTCCCCGCGCGACGTCCCCACCTACGACCACAAACCGGAGATGAGCGCCCGGGAGGCCACCGACGCCTTCGTGGCCGCGTGGGAGCAGGACGGGCCCCGGTTCGGGATCATCAACTTCGCCAACGCCGACATGGTCGGTCACACCGGGGTCATCGAGGCGGCCATCACGGCGGTCGAGACGGTCGACGAGTGCCTCGGCCGTGTCGTCGAGTCCGTCCATGGGGCGGGCGGCGTGTGCCTGGTGACCGCCGACCACGGCAACGCCGACCACATGCTCGACGAGGATGGAAGCGTCAACACCGCCCACTCCCTCAACCCGGTGCCCTTCATCGTCACCGCTCCCGGGCTCGAGCTGCGCACCGGCGGGGTGCTCGCCGACGTGGCACCGACGGTGCTCGAGGTGCTGGGGATCGAGCAGCCGGCGCAGATGACCGGCGGGTCGCTGATCGGCTGACCTCGGCTGGGGGCGGGGTGCCGGGGCTGCCGGGGTTCCGGCGGGTTGGGCGCTCGGGCTGCGGCGGCTGGCCGAGCGCTTGGGGGCGGCCGGGACCGCGGGCGCGAGTCCGCGGCCCGGGCCGCGCGGCGATCGGGGCCTGAAGCGGTCACCACAGCCTTCACCTCGCCGACCGCCCCCTCCCGCAGGCCGACCGCCCCCTCCCCAGGCCGGCGCCGGCACCGACCCCCGTCCGCTGGCGTACCGGCCCCCCGTCCGCTGGCGTACGCGCGGTGATCCGCGGGCGGGTGCGGTCCCGAATATTCGGTATGCATGCCCGATCACCAGTTCGATGCGCGTAGCGATCGTCGGGGCAGGGGTTTCTGGGCTCGTGGTGGCCCACCTCCTGCACCCCCGGCATGAAATCACCGTCTTCGAGGCGGCTCCCTACGCCGGGGGACACACCCACACGGTCCCCGTTGACACCGATGAGGGCACGTACCACGTTGACACGGGCTTCATCGTCTTCAACGATCGCAACTACCCCGACTTCGAGCGCCTCCTCGAACGGTTACACGTTCCCTGGCAACCCACCTCGATGAGCTTCAGCGTCAGCGACGCGGAAGGCCGCTTCGAGTACGCCAGCACCTCCCTGAACGGTCTGTTCGCCACCCGGGCCAACGCGCTGAGCCCGGCCTTTCACCGCATGGTGGCCGAGGTCCCACGCTTCCAGCGAGCGTGCCGCCGGCTGCTGGCCGAGGACGACCAGGACGTCTCCCTGGCCGAGTGGCTCCGCCGCCAGCGCTTCTCCCGCGCCTTCATCGAGCGGCTCATCGTGCCCCAAGCAGCCGCCGTGTGGTCGGCCGAGCCGCGGCAGATGTGGAGCTTTCCGGCCCGCTTTCTGGCTCGAGTTCTTCGCCAACCACGGGATGCTCTCGCTGCGGGACCGCCCCCGGTGGCGGGTCATCCGGGGCGGCTCGGCCCGCTATGTGGAGGCGCTGACGCGCCCGTTTGGCTCTCGGCTTCGGCTCGACACGCCGGTCGCGGCGATTGAGCGCCGCGACAGCCACGTGCTCGTGACGCCGCGGGGCGGGGAGGCGGAGCGCTTCGACGACGTCGTCATCGCCACCCACTCCGACCAGGCCCTGGCCATGCTCACCGATCCCACGCCGGCCGAGCGCTCCGTGCTCGGCGCCATTCCCTACCAGGCCAACGAGGCGGTCCTGCATACCGACGCCACCGTGTTACCGCGCCGCCGCCGGGCCTGGGCGAGCTGGAATTACCACCTGCTGCCGGGGGGCGACGGCGCCGGCAGCAGTCACTTACCACATGAACCGCCTGCAGTCGCTGCACTCGCGGTCAGAGTTCTGTGTGACTCTGAACCGGACAGGCGACATCGACCCGTCCCGGGTCATCCGCGTCATCCGCTACTCGCACCCGGTATTCACCCCGGCCGGGATGCGGGCCCAACAGCGGGTGGGGGAGATCAGCGGCAGTAGACCGCACCCATTACTGCGGCGCCTACTGGGGATGGGGCTTTCACGAGGACGGGGTGCGCAGCGGCGCTGCGGGTGGCCGACGCCTTTGGGGCCGCGCTGTGACCGCGAGTTGCCTGTACGAGGGACGCGTCCGCCATCGCCGCTTTGCCGTGCGCCGGCAGCGAGTTCACGCACGGGCTCGCCCTCGCCTACCTCGACCTCGAGGAGCTTCACGGCTTGCTGGGCGGGCGCCTGGTCGCCGCGCGGCCGGGACTGGCCCGCTTTCGCCGCTTGGACTACCTGGGCGACCCGTCGGTCCCGCTCGACGAGGCCGTTCGCGACACGGCGCTCGAGCTCACCGGGCGACGGCCGGCCGGTCCGATCCGGGTGCTCACCCAGCTGCGCACCTTCGGTCACTGCTTCAACCCCGTGAGCTTCTACTTCTGCCTCGACTCCGATGGCGCCCGGCCCGACACGGTCATCGCCGAGGTGACCAACACGCCGTGGGGTGAGCGCCACTGCTACGCGCTCACCGACGCGGCGCCCGGCTCTCGGGTCCTGGCCGGCGAGTTCGCCAAAGCTCTGCACGTCTCGCCGTTCATGGGCATGGACCACCGCTACCGGGCCCGTATCTCAGCGCCCCGGGAGACCCTCTCGGTCCACATCGAGAGCATCGAAGACGGCGGGCGCCCGGTCTTCGACGCCACGCTCTCTCTGCGTCGCCGCGCCCTCAACGGGCGGACGTTGGCCGGCGTGCTCGCCCGCTATCCGTTCGCGACCCTCCGCGTGCTCGCCCTCATCTACGGCCATGCCGCCGGGCTCTGGCTGCGCGGAGTCCCCGTGCACCCGCACCCGAGCGCGGGGTCCTCACCCTCGGCCGAGGTACCGGCGTGAGCGCCCTCGACGCCGGCGCCCGGGCCGTCGTGCTCAAGCTGCTGCACCGCATCGAGGTGGGCACCCTCGTCGTGGCCGAGCGCGGGCGCCACCGGACGATCGGTTCGGGGCCGCCCGTGGCCACCATCGAGGTCCTCGACGCCCGCCTGTGGCGGGCGCTTTTGCACGGCAGCCGCGGCATGGCCGAGGCCTACGCCCAGGGCTGGTGGGACTCACCGGATCTCGTGGCGGTCATCCGGCTGGCCGCTCGCAACGGCCGGCGGCTCGACGGGCCCCGCCGGCGCCTGGCGGCCGTCCGCGGCCCGCTGCAGCTCCTCCGGGCGGTGCGCCCGGCCAGCGACGCGCGACCGCAGCCGCCAAGACATCTCTGCCCACTACGACCTCGGAAACGAGCTGTTCTCGCTCATGCTCGATCCGACTCTGAGCTACTCGTGCGCGCATCTTCGCCGAGCCGGCGATGACGCTCGAGGAGGCCCAGATCGCCAAGCTCGAGCGGGTCTGCGCGCTGCTCGAGCTCGGGCCCACCGACCGTCTGCTCGAGATCGGGACCGGCTGGGGAGCGCTGGCCGTCTACGCGGCGCGCACGCGGGGCTGCCAGCGTGACCACGACGACGATCTCGCGGGCGCAGTACGACTACGCCCGAGAGCAGGTGCGCCGAGCCGGGCTGGAGGACCGGGTCACCGTGCTGCTGGACGACTACCGCGACCTCCAGGGCCGCTACGACAAGCTGGTCTCGATCGAGATGATCGAGGCGGTCGGCTGGCGCCAGCTCGGCCGCTTCTTCGCCAAGTGCTCGAGAGCTGCTCGAGGCCGACGGCGCGATGCTGTTGCAGGCCATCACCATCGACGACCGCGCCTACGAGGTCGAGAAGATCTCCGCGTTCGTTCATCCGCACCTACATCTTCCCCGGCGGATCGCTGCCCTCGCTGGAGGTCATCGCCCGCAACCTCGCCCGCCGCACCGACATGCAGATGCTGCACCTCGACGACATCACCCGCCACTACGTGGAGACCCTGCGCCGCTGGCGCGAGCGCTTCGCCGCCCGCGCACGGCGACTCGAGCGCCTCGGCTACGACGAGCGCTTCCGGCGGCTGTGGACGCTCTACCTGGCCTACTGCGAGGCCGGCTTCGCCGAGCGGCGGATCTGCGACGTGCAGCTCCTGCTCGGCAAGCCCCGCCACCGGCTCGGCCAGCCGGATCCGATGCGCGAGTCTTCAGAGCCTCGAGCGCCGACTGGCAGTGGCGCCCAGAGCCGTCGCCGGTCCTCCTCGCTGCCCGGATCGGCACCGAGCGGGTAGCGAGTCGGGCCGGGCCCGCCGGTCGTGCCAGAAGCTGCCCGGTGCTCTCGAGCGCCTCGCGGAGAGGCGCCCAGCCACACGATCGTGTCCGCGCCCTGCTCGGGGCTGCGGAGGATCGGCCGCGTGACGCGCCCGGAAGACCGGCAGCCACTCGCGCACGCCCTTCGTGTCCACCCAGCCAGGATGCATGGCATGGACGACGACCCCGCTGCCCTGCAGCCGCTCGGCCCACTGCTCGGTGATGACGACCTCCTCGCGCTTGGTGCGCGCGTAGAGCTTCTTGGGGCCGTAGCGGGCGGTGCTCGGACTCGACGTCCTCGCCCGGCAGCGATCTGGCCGTACATGCCGCCCGAGCTCACGTTGATGACCCGAGCCGGAGCGCTCGGCCCGGAGAAGGTCCTCGAGCCATGAGGTCAGCGCGAACGGGCGCGAGCACATGGGTGGCGAACATCAGCTCGTGGCCCTCGGGTGAGCGCGTGCGCTCGTCGGGCATGACCCCGGCGTTGTTGACCAGCACGTCGAGCCGCGGTGCTCGGCCGTGACGCGCGTCGGTCAGCCGGCGCAGCGCGGTGAGGCTGCTGACGTCGCAGGCCAGCGGCCGCACGTCGGCGCAGGGCTCGCGCGGCCAGGATCTGGCGCCGGGCCTGCGCCGCGCGGTCGCTCGTCCCGGGCGACCGCGAGCACGGTGGCGCCGAGCCGGGCGAACCCGAGCGCCGAGGCCAGGCCGATGCCCGACGCCGCGCCGGTGACGAGCACCAGGCTTGCCGTCCATCCGGGGCGGGTCAGCGGGCCAGCCGGGCAGGCGCCGGCGCAGGGCCAGGCCGACGTTGCCGTAGCCGAGGGCGATCGTGCGGTCGAGGGCGGTATCGATGGTCGGTGGCGAGCGACATGCTCCGCGTATACCCTCCGTGTAGGTAATCCACCATCGACTGTATACGTTGGTACCCGGAGGCCCCTGAGCGCAGTCTTTCTGTGTCGGTCCACAGGATAAGACTTGACACGACAAGACTTAGATCTATAATCATCCTCGACTCCACCCCCAACCTTTACGGAGGTTGCAATGGCACTTATTCGCTGGGAGCCGGTCCGTGAGCTCGGCACGCATCCAGAACGAGATGAACCGGCTCTTCAACACTTTCTTCGACACCCCGACCGGGGCAGCGGCAGCCAACCGCCTCGCCGCTGCGCCGCTGGGTTCCGGCCATGGACCTGATCGAGACCGCCGAGGACTTCGTCCTGCAGCGCCGACCTGCCCGGCCTGGCTGAGCAGGACGTCACCATCGAGCTCGAGGACAACGTGCTCACGATCTCGGGCGAGCGCAAGGCCGCGCACGAGGAGCAGCAAGGAGGGCTACTACCGCGTCGAGCGCGCGTGGGGCTCGTTCTCCCGCTCGCTGACCCTGCCCGAGGGCGTCGATCCCGAGGCCGTCCAGGCCGCCTTTGACCGCGGCGTGCTCGAGGTCCGCATCCCCAAGCCCGAGCAGCGCAAGCCGCGCAAGGTCTCGATCTCGGTCGGCGGCGCCCAGCCGACGATCGAGGGCGCCGAGTCCGCCGCGGGCGCGGCCGGCGCCGAGCACAACGGCGCGGCCGAGCTCAGCGGTTCGGCCGCCTAAGCGTCCACCGCCCCCACGCGCCCCCGCCACCGCCTCCGGCTCAGCCGGCGAGCGGTGGTCCGTCGACCGTCCGAGGCGAGGGCCGGTCCCGCGGCCCCGGGTGAGCCCGGCGGCCCCGGCGAGCCCGACCGGCCGCGGTTTTCGCCCCCCGCCCCGGGTAGCTCCCAGGCGCGGAAGGGAGGTAGACAATGGCGGATGCAGCACTTTCCGGCCAGCGACGAGCCTCGGCACCATCGAGACCGACATCCCGGCCCGGCTGGACCGGCTGCCCTGGTCGAAGTGGCACTGGCGGATCCTCATCGGACTGGGGACGGTCTGGATCCTCGACGGGCTCGAGGTCACGATCGTCGGCTCGATCGCCGGCGCGATCTCGGCCAAGGGGAGCGGCATCGACATCTCCACGGGCGAGGTCGCCGGCTGGGCGGCCTCGATGTACGTGGCCGGCGCCTGCGTCGGCGCGTTGCTGTTCGGCCGCCTGACCGACATGTTCGGGCGCAAGAAGCTGTTCATGATCACCCTCGGCGTGTACTTGCTGGCCACCTTCGCCACCGCCTTCGCCTGGACGCCGCTCTTCTTCTTCGCCTGCCGCTTCGTCACCGGCATGGGCATCGGCGGGGAGTACAGCGCCATCAACTCGGCCATCGACGAGCTCATCCCGGCCCAGCACCGCGGCCGCATCGACATCCTCATCAACGGCACCTACTGGGCGGGCGCGGCCGCCGGCGCGCTGCTCTCGGTTGCCGCCCTGCACGTCTTCTCGCCCCTCCTCAGCTGGCGGGTGTGCTTCGGCCTCGGCTTCGTCCTCGGTATCGCGATCCTCATCGTCCGCCGCCACGTCCCCGAGAGCCCGCGCTGGCTGTTCATCCACGGCCGCGAGCAGGAGGCCGAGGCGATCACGCGCGACATCGAGCGCCAGGTCATGGAATCAACCGAGGGCCCGCTGCCGGACCGTCCCCGCCGATGACACGATCGCCATCAAGCCAGCGCAAGTCGATCGGCCTGTGGCGAGATCCCCAGGGCCATCGTCCGGCACTATCCCAAGCGCTTCGTCCTCGGCATGGCCCTGTTCATCGGGCAGGCCTTCCTCTACAACGCGATCCTGTTCGGCTACGCCACCCTGCTGAGCACGTTCTTCGGCGTTAGCACCAACAACGCGCCGTACTACCTGGTCGCCTTCGCGGTGGGCAACCTGCTCGGTCCGATCATCCTCGGGCCGCTGTTCGACACGGTCGGGCGCAAGCCGATGATCGCCGGCACCTACATCCTCTCCGGGGTGCTGCTGCTCATCACCGGCTACCTGTTCGACCAGCACTCGCTGAGCGCCGGCACCCTGACGCTGGCCTGGTCGGTGGTGTTCTTCTTCGCCTCGGCCGGCGTCAGCGCGGCCTACCTGACCGTGAGCGAGATCTTCCCGATGGAGACCCGAGCGCTGGCCATCGCGATCTTCTACGCCCTGGGCACCGGGCTCGGCGGCATCATCGGGCCGCAGCTCTTCGGCCGGCTGATCGCCGACCGGCAAGACCTCGGACGTGTTCGTGGCGCTGATCCTCGGCTCGGGGCTGATGATCCTCGGCGGCCTGGTCGAGATCCTCTTCGGGGTCAAGGCCGAGCGCATGCGCCTGGAAGGCATCGCCAAGCCGCTCACCGCGGTGGACGGCGCCGTCCGCCGCACCGCGGCGCGGGCGCGCACCGCGGCCGGCGCCGTCGTCCGCGACGCCGACGCGGGCCCCGGCGCCTGGCGACCTCCGGGCGCGCGCAAGCCCGGGCGCGCCCGGCTCGCTACCGTGGTCCGGCCCCATGTTCACCGTCCGCACCGCTGCCCCGACCCGCCGCGCGCGCACCGGCACCCTGCACCTCGCCCACGGCGACGTGCAGACGCCCGCCTTCGTGCCCCTGGCCACCAAGGGCACGGTCAAGACGCTCGAGCCGCGCGACGTCGAGGCGCTCGGCTACGAGATGGTCCTCGGCAACACGTTTCACCTCTTCCTCGCGCCCGGCGCCGAGCTGATCGACGGCTTCGGCGGCCTGCACGAGTTCATGCGCTGGGAGCGCCCGATCATCACCGACTCGGGCGGCTTTCAGGTCTTCTCGATGGGCCACGGCGGCGTCGCCGACGAGATCAAGGGCCGCAACCGGGGCGGCGCCGGCCGGACGCCGAGCGCACCGGCGCGATCCTGGCCATCGAGGAGGCGGGCGTGCGCTTTCGCTCCTACGTCGACGGCGGCGAGCGCTTCCTCGGGCCCGAGGAGTCGATGGCCGTCCAGGCCGCGCTGCACTCCGACATCGCGCTCGTGTTCGACGAGTGCACGCCCTTTCACGTCACCCGCGACTACACGGCGCGCTCGACCGAGCGCACCCACCGCTGGCTGGAGCGCTGCCTGCGCTGGCACGCCGACGCACGGGCCCGGCGACCAGGCCGTCTACGGGATCGTCCAGGGCGGCGTGGAGGCCGACCTGCGCCGCGAGTCCGCGCCAGGCGGTCGCAGCCAGCGCCTGCGACGGGATCGCCATCGGCGGCTCGCTGGGCCAGGACAAGGCCCAGATGTATGAGGTCGTGGCCTGGACCACCGGCGGAGCTCGACGCCACGCGCCCGACCGGCCCCGCCATCTGCTCGGCATCGGCGACATCGACGACCTCATCGCCGGCGTGCAGCTCGGCATCGACACCTTCGACTGCGCGCTGCCCACGCGGCTCGGCCGCCACGGCGTCGCGCTGGTGCCCGACCCGAGCACGCGCTGGCGCCTCGACCTGGCCAAGGGCCGCTGGCGCGGTCGCCCGGGAGCCGATCCTCGACGGCTGCTCGTGCCCGGCCTGCGGGCGCCGGCTTCACGCGCGGCTACCTGCACTACCTGCTGCGCGCCGGCGAGCTCACCGGCGCTGCGGCTCGTCACCCTGCACAACCTCACCTTCATCGCCGCGGCTGATGGCCGAGCTGCGCGCGGCCATCGACGCCGGCACGCTCGCCGAGGTGGCCGCGGCCGGCTCGCGGGGACGAGGCTCAGCGCCTCGGAGGCGAGGCCTACTTCTTGGTGTTCTGGCCGATCAGGTCGCGCAGCTGCTGAATCGCCGACTGGTGCGTCGTGACTGACCACGTGCTGGCGCGGATGCAGCGTGGAGGAGGTGCTGCTGGCGATCGAGACGGCGACGATCACCGCGGCGCCGAGCACGCACAGCAGGACGAGCAGCCCGACCAGGCGGCGGACGCCGCGCCCGCTGCGCGGCGCGGCGGCGCTCGGGGCGGCGGCGCCGAGGCGCGGCGGCGGGTACCGGCCGTTCGTAGGCACCGGCCGGCGTCGGCTCCGGCCGGCTCGGGACGGGCGCGCGGCGCGAGGCGGACGGACTGGGGCCGTCCGGGGCCGTCGCGCGGGCGCGGCCGGGGCCAGGCGGGTGGCGCGGGTGGCGCCGGTGCCGCGGTCGCGGCGCACGACCCGGGTCGCGTCGCGTGTCGCCGGAGCCGGGGCGCGCACTGCGGGCGCGCGCGACCCGGTCGGAACGGGCTGATGCCCGGCGGCGCCGTTGCGCAGCGTCTCGGCCATCGACCACGCGTCCGCGGGCCGGTCCTCCTGGTCGATGGCCAGCGCCATCGCCACGGCCAGGGCGAGCTCCGGCGGTAACGCGCGGGTTGAGCTGATCCAGCGGCGGCGGCGCCTCGCGCTGCTGCTTGAGCGCGAGCTCGGACAGCGAGTTGGCCTCGTAGGGCAGGCGGCCGGAGAGCAGCTGGTAGGCCACGACGCCCAGCGAGTAGATGTCGGCCCGGGGGCCGGCCTCCTCGCCGCGCGCCTGCTCGGGGGCGAGATAGGCGGCGGTGCCGAGCACCGAGCCGACCTGGGTGATGCTCGACTGGTCGGTGGCCCGGGCGATGCCGAAGTCGGCCAGCTTGACCACCTGGGCGTCGGAGACGAGCAGGTTGCCCGGCTTGACGTCGCGGTGCACGACGCCGTTGCGGTGGGCGTAATCGAGCCCCCGGCAGGCCTGGCGAGCATGTCGACGGCCGTATCGACGTCGAGATGGCCGTGGTCGCGCAGCAGCTCGGCGCACGAATGGCCGGGCACGTGCTCCATGACGATGAAGTGCTGGTGCTGGCGCTCGTCGAACCCGAAGTCGAACACCTGCACGATGTTGGGGTGCACGAGCCGGGCGGCCGAGAGCGCCTCGCGGCGGAAGCGCGACACGAAGGCGGGATCGTCGGCCAGGTGCTCGGCCAGCAGCTTGAGCGCGACATAGCGCTCCAGGCGCTGGTCGAAGGCGAGCTGCACCGTGGCCATGCCGCCGACGCCGAGGCGGCCCTCGATGCGGTATCGCCCGGCGATCGTTGTTGCGCTTGCCATGTTCACCTATTCACCGTTCTGGCCCCTGACCCGCGCCGTGGCGCCCGAGCCGCCGTCTGCGCCGCCCGATCCGCCGCTCCCTGGGAGCCGCCGCGTCGCCGATGCCGGCGCCGCCAGTCCTCCCCCGTAGAAGTAGTACCCGGGCCGGTCGGCGTGGTTGCAGGGCGGCGGCGTCGTCGTCGTCGGCGTGGTGGCGTTCGTGGTGGGCGTCGGCCGTGCTCGTCGTGGCCGGTCGGGGTGGTCGGCGTGGTCGTCGGCGTCGAGGGCCGTGCGTCGTCGTGCTCGGTGGGGTGCGTCGTGGTCGTCGTCGACTCGTCGGGCCGCCGGGCACTGGCTTCTGGGTGTCGGCGAGCACGGTGCTGGCGCCCTGGGCCACGGCTGCTGAGCGCGCGAGTCGACCCCGGACAGGCTGCTGGCCGAGTTCGGTCAGCGTGGCGGCCGCGTCCGCCACCGCCGCGCAGTTATGCGCCGCCAGAGCGGCGGAGACGGAGTTCAGCTGGGCGTTGAGTGTGCTCCCCTGATCAGCGGACAGCAGGCTGCCGCTGCTGCCACAGGCGGCCAGCAGCGACACTGCGACGCCCGATAGACCGGCGAGGAGCGCGCGAGGGACATAGCGCATCCGGCGTCTGACTTTAGTCAGCTCCGCCGGTTGGCGCCGGTTAGGCGCGCCCCGCGGGCGGCGCTCTATTGGCCGAAGTACAGGCGCTCGGCCAGCGAATCGGGCAGGCGGGCGGCCCGGATCGCCGCCGCCGCGCCGTCGATGTCGTATTCGCACCCGGTGATAGACCGCGCGCCAGCCGTCGAGGTCGAGCTCGAGCCAGGCCGCCCGGGGATCGCCGTCGCGGGGCTGGCCGACGCTGCCGGGGTTGATCAGCCATTCCCCGGTGGCCCAGGTCGAGCTCGTCGCCGTCGGCCGCGGTCTGCCCGGTGGCCGCCTCGCCGGGCATGCGCCAGAACGCCAGGGCGACGTGGGAGTGGCCGATGAGCGCGACGCGCCGGCTCTGGGCATCGAGGCACAGCTCGGCCTGCAGCGAGGAGAGCACGTACTCCCACACCGGATCGCGCGGGCTGGCGTGGTAGAGGGCGACCTCCTCCTCGTCGGCCTGGGCTCGAGCTCGTCGAGATAGCCGCATGGCGCTCGGGGATAGCGTGGCCTGGGTCCAGCGCGCGGCCAGCGCGGCGCCGCGGGAGAAGTCCTCCAGGTCAGGCGCCCGCACACGCCGAGATCGTGATTGCCGGCCAGCCAGACCGCGGCGTGGGCGCGGGCCAGCTCCACGCAGGCGTCGGGATCGGCGCCGTAGCCGACGAGATCGCCCAGGCACCACAGCTCCTCGCACTCGAGTCCGCGATGGCCTCCAGCACGGCCTCGAAGGCGTGCCGGTTGCCGTGGATATCGGACACGATCGCGACGCGCATGGGGCTACAGTCTGGCTGGTGAGGGCCCCTCACGCCGCGCAGTCCTCGGGCCGGCCCTGCTCGCGCTCGCCGCGGCGGAGCTCGGAGCACGCCTGCTGACGCCGCGCGAGCGCCTGCCCGAGCCTGCCGCGTCGACCTGCGTGACGTACTTCGCCGAGGCCGAGATCGACCGCGGGCGGCGCTACGCCCGCCCCCAGCTCGCGCTGGGCGCTGGCGCGCTGCGGCCGTGCAGCTGCGGCGCTCGTCGCCCTACGGCGCGGGTGCGCGCGCGGCGCCGCCGGCGCGCCGTCGCAGCGGGCCCGCGCGCGGCCGGCGACCGGCGCTCGGCCGCCGCCGCGGGCCGCTCGCCGGGGCCGGCCTGGCCGCTCGGCCCCACGGCTCGCCGGACTGCCGCTGGCCGCGCTGGCGCGCCGGCGCGCGCTCGCGGTCGGTCTGGCCACGCAGTCGTGGCGGGGCTGGGGCGCCGACATGGTCAAGGCGACGGCGATCGAGGCCGTGATGGCGGCCGCGGTCGGCGCGCCGTGGTCCGAGCTCACCCGGCGCTGGCCCCGCGGCTGGTGGCTGCCCGCGGCCGGCGGGCTCGGTCGCGCTTGGGCACGCTGCTGGGCGCGCTGGCCCCCGTCCTCCTCGACCCGCTGTTCAACGACTTCACGCCGTTGCCCGAGGGCACGCTGCGCGGCGATGTGCTGGCGCTGGCCGAGGCGGCCGGGGTGCGGGTGGGCGAGGTGTTCTCGGTCGATGCCAGCCGCCGCACGACCGCCGCCAACGCCTACGTGACCGGCCTGGGCCCGACCAAGCGCGTCGTCCTGTTCGACACGCTGCTGGACCGCTACGAGCCGCGACGAGGTCCGCTCGGTCGTCGCCCACGAGCTCGCCCACGTCGCGCCATCGCGACGTGCTGCGCAGCGTCGCTCTTCGGGGCGATCGTGGCCGCTCCCGCCGCGCTGGCCACCCAGCGCCTGAGCGGCGGCGCTGGCCCGGCGGCCCAGCGCGGGCCGCCAGGCTGCCCGCGCTCGCGCTGGCGGCCGGCCTGCGTCGCCGCCGCCGCCGGGCTGATCGCCAACCGCCTCTCGCGGGCGATCGAGCGCCGCGCCGACGCGTTCGCCCTCCGCCTCGCCGGGGCGCCGGAGGCCTTCATCTCCTTCGAGCGCGCGATCGCGCTCCAGAACGTCGCCGATCTCGACCCGCCGCGCGTGGGTGACGCGGCTGCTCTGGCCACCCACCCCTCGACGGCCGAGCGGATCGGCGCCGCGGCGCTGGCGGCTCAGTCTCCGGCTGAGCGGGCCCGCCCGCCGTAACTCCGGCAGGTTCTTGATCCCCTCGCGGGTCTGCCACTTGGAGTAGTTGTCCTGCATGGCGTCGATCAGCTCGCGCATGAACCGGGGGGAGAGGTTGATGCGGGAGACGACGACGCCGGGGATCTCCTCGTCCTCGACCTCATGGTCCACGCGCGCGAAGGTGATCGGTGAACTCGTAGTCGGAGTGGCTGACGTTGGCGAAGTTCGCGTAGACGCCGGCCATGATGTCCGGCGAGAAGTGGATGTTGATGTGGCGCTCGGGGCGGTTGGGGTCGTCCATAGGCCTAGTATCCCATCGTGCGGATCGTCGTCGTCGCCGTGGGCCGGCTGCGCCCTCCGTACGCCGACGACGTCCAGCACTACCAGAAGCTGCTCGCCCGCCACGCGCGCCTGAGCTGGTCGAGGTCCGCGAGGACGAGCACGGTCGTGCGCCGGCTGCCCGAGCGGGCCTTCGTCTCGCTGCTCGACAGCGGCGGGGAGCAGATGGACTCGGTGGCTTCAGCCGCTTTCTCGAGGAGCGCCGCCAGAGCGGCCGCGACCTCTGCTTCGTGGTCGGCGGGCCCTACGGGCTCGAGCTCGACGCCGTCGAGCACCGGCTCTCGCTCGGACGCGATGACGCTGCCCCATCAGCTTGCCCGCGTCGTGCTGCTCGAGCAGCTCTACCGCGGGCCACAAGATCCTGGCCGGGGAGCCCTACCACTACTGAGCGCCGCCGGGCTACGCTGCGCAGGTGGCCATGCATCGACCGACTCGATCCACGACCCGCTGCGGGCAGCTCTGCTGCCGCGGTCGTCTCCGCGGCCGCCGGCGCGGTGCGCGGCGAGGGCGCGCAAGGACTCGGCCCAGATCCGCTCGAGCGCCCCAAGCACGCCGGCCAGGGCGACTTCTCGACCAACGCCGCCATGCTCCTGGCGCCCGCGCTCAAGCATGGCCCCGCGGGCCATCGCCGAGCGGATCGGCGAGGAGCTGCGAGGCCCGGCTCGGCGAGGACCTGGCCCGCACCGAGGTCGCCGGCCCGGGCTTTCTCAACCTGTTTCTGACCGACGGCTGGTACCGGCGGACGCTGGCCGCGGTCGCGCGGCGCGGGGGCAGCGGCTCGGCGCCGGCGCGCGCCGGCGCCGGCCGAGCGCATCCTGATCGAGTTCGTCTCCGCCAACCCGACCGGCCCGCTGGTCGCGGCCAGCGGCCGCCACGCCGCCTACGGCGACGCGCTGGCGCGGATCCTCGAGCACCACGGCCACACGGTGGCCCGCGAGTACTACTTCAACGACGCCGGCAACCAGATCCGGCTGCTCGGCGCCTCCGTGCAGGCGCGGGCCCGCGGCGAGGAGGTGCCCGAGGGCGGCTATCAGGGCGACTACGTGCGCGAGCTGGCGGCGGCAGATCCCCGACGCCGCCAGCGGCCGACGTCGACGTGGCTGGCCCGCGCCGCCGTCGAGCTGCTGCTGGCGCAGATCAAGGCCACGCTCGAGCGCTACGGCGTGCGCTTCGACCGCTTCTTCAGCGAGCGCACGCTGCACGAGGGCGAGCCGAGCGCCGTCGAGCGCGCCCTGGCCGCGCTCGAGGACGCGCGGCCACATCTACCGCTCCGAGGGCGCCACCTGGCTGCGCACGACGACCTTCGGCGACGACAAGGACCGCGTCGTCATCCGCTCGCAACGGCGAGCCGACCTACCTGGCCGCCGACATCGCCTACCTGCAGGACAAGCGCGAGCGGGGCTTTGAGCGCCAGCTCGTCCCGGTGGGCTCCGACCACCACGGCTGGGCGCGCGAGATGAAGGCGGTGTGCAGCGCCCTGGGCGGCGACCCCGACACCTTCGAGGTGCCGCTCATCCAGTTCGTGCACCTCGTCTCCGGCGGCGAGGCGGCGGCGATGTCCAAGCGCCGCGGCGAGTTCGTCACCCTCGACGAGCTGCTCGACGAGATCGGCGTCGACGCCACGCGCTTCTTCATGCTGCGCAGCTCCCACGACCGCACGCTCGACCTCGACCTCGACCTGGCGCGCAAGCAGTCGCGCGAGAACCCGGTCTACTACGTCCAGTACGCCCACGCCCGCATCGCCTCGATGCTGGCCCGGCTGGACGCCGACCGCCGCGAGGCGGCGCTGGCCGGCCCGGCGGATGGGGCCAGGAGCGCTGCAGGCCGAGCGAGCGCGCGCTGATCAAGCAGCTGGCCGCCTTCCCCGAGGAGCTCGCCGAGGCCGCGGCCGCGCCGGGCGCCGCACCGCATGGCCGCCTACGCGCTGGCCCTGGCCCAGGACTTCACCGCCTTCTACGAGCAGTGCCGGGTGGTCGGCGCGACCCCGAGCCGCGTCGAGTCCTTCCGGATCGCGCTCTCCTCGGTCACCCAGCGCGTCATCGCGCTGACGCTCGGGCTGCTCGGGGTCTCCGCGCCCGAGTCGATGTAGCAGCGCTTCCGCCGGACGAGCTCAGTCGGGGTACCGGGCCCAGGTCCTCCTCGAGCGCCGGTCGTCCTCGAGGCGCTGAGCCTCGCGGCCGCTGGCCGGGCGGGGGACGGCGGCCGGCGCCGCGGGCCGCCCGGCGCCAGCGCGGCAGCACGACGGCCAGGATCCGCGAGCCCGACGATGACGATCGCCGCCGGCAGGACGTAGACGGTGAGGTTGAAGCCGCTGGCCGGCGGCTTGGCCAGCACCGCCGGCCCGTACTGGCCGACGAGGTTGCGCTCGATCTGCTGCTTGTCCAGGCCCTGGGCGATGAGCTTGCGGATGTAGTCGCGCTCGGCGTAGGCCTGGGGCGACTCGGCCACGGCCAGCGACTCGCGGCAGGACGGGCACATGACGTCGTTCTCGATCGTCGGTCAGGGAGGCGCGCGGCTTGGCGGCCACGGCCGCTGCGCGGGCAGCGAGCGTCACGGCGATGGCCAGCGCGACGAGCAGGAGCGGGCACGGGCGCCGCGCTCATGACGCGCTCGCCGAGGATCGGGGGCAGCGTCTGCGCCAGCCAGCTCCCGTCGAGCTGGTAGCGGCGCAGGGCGACGATCCGGCCCTGGCGGTCGATCACGAAGGTCTCGGGGACGCCCGTGGTCCCGAACGAGCGCACGAGTTGCCGTCCACGTCGCGCACGACCGGATAGGTGATGTGCCACTGGTGCACGAAGCGCCTCGGAGTCGCTCGAGTTGTCGAGGTAGGTGACACCGAGGATCGTGCCGCCGTGGGCGGCGAGCAGTCGCTGCGCGCTCTCGAGGATCGGGGCCTCGGCCTGGCAGGCTCGACACCAGGAGGCGAAGACGTTGACCACCACGACCTTGCCGCGCAGGGAGGCCAGGGTACGGCGGCGGCGCCGCCGAGCACCGGCAGGGCCAGGCGTCGCGTCGGCGCCGGCGGGCGCTTGCCGTGCCGCGACCTGCGCGTCG